>CANFCK010000060.1 GCA_947445035.1 Deltaproteobacteria bacterium | reverse complement strand
TGGAGGGCAGCGGGTCGCCGGGTCCCAACATGGACAGTCCGGGCGACGTGTGGTTGTTTCGCGGCGCGTCGATCGCTCCTGGCTCCTTCGACGTGGCCACGGGTGATCTCCACATCCGCGGCGCCGAGACGAACGACCACGCGGGCATCTCCGTGGCGACGCCAGGCGACCTCGACGGCGATGGGCAGGACGACCTTCTCGTCGGCGGCGAGCGCGGCCAGGAGGGGGTGGGGCGCGCGTGGCTGCTTTTCGACTTGTGATCCCCCTGCTCCTGTCGCTCGGCGCCTGCGCCGAGGCACCCGCTCCCGCTCCGGCGCCCCTCCCGCCTCCCCTGCCGGGACGGCCCGGACCTGCGGTGGCGCCAGGCGCGGGTGGAAACCTGCTGAGCTTCGGCGAGATCGACCTTGACCGCGCCGCCCCGGCGACGACCCCGATGGTGTCGAACGCAACGTGTGCGGGCTGTGACGTGGTGCTCCTGACCTTGTGTTCCGTCCGCCGGGACGCCCTCGGTGCCTACGGAAACACCGACGCCCACACGCCGGTCCTCGACGGCCTCGCCGCCCGCGGCCTGCGCTTCGACGCTGCCTACGCTGCGTCGAACTTCACGCTCCCCAGCCTCTCCTCCATCTTCACCGGCCAGTTCCCGAGCACGACCGGCGTGATGAACTGGGACCGCGGCATCGGGAAAACGGTGCCGCTGCTGCCCGAGGTGCTCGGCTTCTACGGCTATGCGACCGGTGCCTTCACCGTCGACGCCCCGTCGGGATTTCGGCCCGAGTTCGGCCTCGATCGAGGCTTTCAGCGGATGCGTGTGAGCACCCCGCGCCGGGGGACACCCGATGGCCGGCGCACCAAGGCTCCGGGCGACACGGGCGCGACCCCCGCAGAGCTCGCAGCCGAGTGGGTGGCAGGGGTGCCGAAAGACCGACCGATTTTCCTGTCCTTCCACGATCGCGACGCCCACTACCCCTATGTGGTCGATCCCCCCGCCGCCGACCCGACGGGGCTTTTGACGGCGTTGTGGGAAGAAGGCGCAGACGCGGGCGGGCACGGCCATATGATCGCGGTCGACCCTGTCGCAGAGGCCTACAAGCACGCTGGCGCCGGAGCGAACGCGGTCTGGCGTGCGGCCTATCAGGGCGCGGTAGACCGTATGGACCAGCGCCTCGGCACCCTCCTGGCCGCGATCGACGCCCGTGGCCGGCGGGAGCGGACCCTCCTCATTGTGGTCGGTGACCACGGCGAGTCCTTGTGGGAGCACGACGAGGAGCTGCACGGCGTGGCCTACTACGACGGTGTGGCGCGGGTTCCGATGCTGGTGGTCGGGCCGGGGGTGCGCACGGGCACCACCGACGCGCTGGCCAGCCACGTCGACCTTTTCCCCACCATCGCCGAACTGGTGGGCGCGGCCGGGCCCGCAGGCGTCGATGGCGTGTCGCTGGTGCCGCTTTTCACGGGCGCACTGCCCTCGGTGCGGAGCACCACCCTCGTCGAAGGCGGAGTCATGGCGGACCGCCCGGAGCTCCTTCGAGGCGCGGTGATCGCGCCGCCGTGGACCCTGCTGGTCCAACCTCCGGCCGCCGCACTGAAGGGAGGACCGCCCGCGCCCGGCCTACGCCCCGGCCAGATGGTGGAGAGCCTCTACGACCTGGTTGTGGACCCTGGCCAGACCGACGACCTCGCCGCGGCCCGCCCGGAGGTGGTCCGGCAGCTCCGCGAGCGCTGGGAGGGTTTCCGGCTCGCGCGCGCCGGTCGTGCGGTGCCCACCGAGCTGCGTCACGATCCGGCCTTCGTCGAGCTGCTTCGCCGCACCGGCTACGACTTCAACGCGACGAGCCCGCCGACCCCCACGCCGTGAGCGCGCCCTCGTCGTCAGCGCGCCGGCCGACCGCCCTGGCGATGGCGGCCGCCGCGTTGGCCACGTTCGTCTTCACCGCCGCGCTGTACGGCGACCTCGCGACCCACCTCGGCGAGCACTTCCCGCTGACCACCTTCGACCGTGGTCACTTTAGGGTGTACGAGTCGGTGCTCGGCGGCGATCTGGGGCTTGTCGCGACCGACGTGGCTTGGCCGGTCGGCGGCCACGCCCGGGTGATGGGCTGGGTCGGAATCGTGATGACGGGATGCTTCGAGATCGTCTGTGACCCGCTCGCTGCCTATGTTATATCGGTATGGTGCGGGCCGGCACTTGGAGCGGCCTTCGCGGTCTTGCTCATCCGCCGACTGACGACGGTCGGTGCGGTACCGGCGGCGATCCTGGCGCCCGTCGCGGCGCTGTCGCCGGTGGTGGTGGGGTTCCTCCGCTCGGGGCAGACCGCGAAATCCCAACTCTGGACGGTGGAACTGGTGCTGCTGGTCGTGCTCGGCTTGCTGGAGCGGCCGACGGCGCTCCGGCTTCTGGCGCTCGTGGCCGCCTCGGCGCTGGTCGGCGTCCAGGCGCCACCGCTGGCCTTGCTCCTTCCTTTTGCGGTCCTGGTCCCGCTCCTCGGGCAGACCGTGCCGTGGAGGGGGCGGCTCTGGCGCGCCGGAGCGGTCGTGCTGGCGGTGGGGCTCGGTGTCGCGGGGCCGGCAGCGTACACGGCGTCGGGTGTCCCGCCCAGCGGCGGCGGGCCAGTCGTGCGCCGCGAGCCGGACGATCCGGTCTACCTGATGATCCCGGCCCAGAACCCCGACTCGAGCGTCGGCGGCGCGCGGACGCCGTCCGTGGCCGAGCCCCGGGGGAGCTTTCTGGGTCCTCCCGCTCCCGGTCCCCTGGACGCACCCGATGCGGGTGTGCACGTGACCTACCTGGGCGTGCCGCTCTTGGCCTTGGGCGCCTGGGCCTGGCGGCGGCGCGGCGCGGGACGCGGCTTCGGGGCCGGTCTCGCGGCCACCGGGGTTGCCGTCGCGATGGGTCCGTACCTCGCGTGGGGGCCCGCCTTTGTCGATGTTGCGGGGAGACGTTTTCCCGGTCTCGCCTACCCGCTGCGCCTGCTCCACTACCCACTCAGCGACTCGGGGCTTTGGTACCGTGCCCTCGTCCTCGTGGGGCCCGGCGTCGTGGTGCTGCTGGCGAGTGGGCTGAGCACGCTGCGTCGGCCCTGGGCAACGCCCGTCGCGATACTGATCGCGTTTGTACTTACTTTGGACACGGTGCGGGCGCTCTCGCCGCTATTGCCGATCCCGTCGGAGTCCGTCGCGGGGCGGGCGGAGCTGGCGCGGATCGCGGCGGACGAAACGCGCGGCGCGGTGCTCGACCTGCCCTTCGAGCGCAGCCAGCTCGACGCCGAAGCGGCGCTCCTGCGCGCGGCGCTCCACCGGCGCCCGTCGAGTGTCGTGCCCAACCACACGATGCTCGGCATCTACCCCCACCTTCAGCGCCTGGACCGCGAGCTTCGGGCCGCGCTGGCGTCGTCCGATGTCGCCTCAGCGCTCCGGTCGCTTGGTTTTGCCTGGGTGATCCTGGACACCGAGGTGGTGCCGCCGCCGCCGCCGAACCAACGTCTGGAGCGTGAGCGTGCCGCACCCGCGGCGGCGGTCACCGAGGCGGCGCTGAGTGCCGGGCTGGGGCCGCCTACGTCGGCGGGGGCCCTCCGCTTCTGGAGGGTGGCGGGGGAGTGAGAGGTCAGTGGATTGCGACCTTCGCGCCCGCGCCATAGCGGCACCGGTGCGCCCACAACTCCCTTCTTGGCTGACGGGCCGCGTCGCCGCGTTGGGCGTCGCTGCGCTGGCCGGCGC
>CANFCK010000059.1 GCA_947445035.1 Deltaproteobacteria bacterium | reverse complement strand
TCGGCCACCAGCAGCAGTGTCACCGTGGCCAACACCGCGCCTACCGCGCCGGTCGTGGCGATCACGCCGGTGGACGCCGAGAGCGGCGACGACTTGACCTGCTCGGTGACGACGGCCAGCACCGATGCGGATGGGGATGCGTTGACGTACAGCTTTGCGTGGGATGTGGAGGGCGTGGCGTATTCGTCGGCTACCGACTCCGCGACCAGCAGCCTCGTGGATGGGGCGGATGTGGGCGACGGCGAGGAATGGACGTGTGAGGTCACCGCGAGCGATGGGACGGCGTCCGGGTCGGCTGGGAGCGACAGCGTCACGACCGCTTCCGGCTTCATCGACTACACCACGAACGACGGCTCGACGATGGTGGCGATCACCGCGGGGTCGTTCTCGATGGGCAGCACCACCGGCGATGCGGACGAGGCACCGGTCCACACGGTGACGTTGACCCGCGACTTATGGATCGGCGAGACCGAGGTGACCCAAGCGCAGTACCGGGCGGGCATGGGCACCAGTCCGTCGGGTTTCTCGAGCTGCGGCACCACGTGCCCGGTGGAGATGGTCTCTTGGACGATGGCCGTGCTCTACGCAAACGCGCTGTCTGCGGCGGAGGGACTGGATTCCTGCTACACCGCGACGGGGAGCGGCCTTGCAACCGCGCTCGGCGGCGACCCGTACGCCTGCGAGGGCTACCGCCTGCCGACGGAGGCGGAGTGGGAGTACGCAGCGAAGGCGGGTGGATCCTACACCTATTCGGGGTCGAACACCGTGGGGGATGTGGCCTGGTACGGAAGCAACAGCAGCTCAAGGACCCATGCGGTGGCCGGCAAGACTGCAAACGCCTTCGGCTTGTACGACATGAGCGGCAATGTGTGGGAATGGACCAATGATTGGTACGGCGCGTATTCCTCGGGTTCGGCCGTAGACCCGGTTGGGGCTTCGTCAGGCTCCACCCGTGTGTTTCGTGGCGGGGACTGGTACCACGGCGAGTCGTCCGCGACGGTTACCCGCCGGGGCTACTACACCCCGGACGTCGTCAGCGACAACTTCGGCTTCCGCCTCGCGAGGTCGAGCCCCTGACCCTCGGGGTGAAGGTGATTCACGGGACGGCCCTCGTACTCCCGCACGAAGTTCGTACATACTTGGTGACGCGGACCGACTTGACGCATCCCCCGCGGCAGGCGACCGGAGCGGGGCGCAGCCCGTCGGCTTGCCGACCGAGCGGCAGCGAGCGCGGAGGGCACCGACGGCGGCTTGCCGCCGGGCCGCCCAGAGTTTTCGGAATTCCTGACGGGCGTTCGTCCTATGTCGGTTGTTGTATTCGTCCTGTGTAGGAGCCATCGTGAACATAGGAGGGCCGTGAACACGGGGGGAGGGCTGGGCCTGCGCCGGTTGGAAGCCCGTGGCTGTCGTGCGATACAGAACCTGCACAAGCAGATGCCATGCTGGCGGAATCGAAACCGGCGTGCTTCGCGAACCGCATGATACAAAACCAGCACGTCTGTATGTGCGGAGTTAGCTTTCGCATCATGGCCGACACCCTGACGAAGGTCGAGCAGCTCCTCTCCCTCGCACGGGAGCGCGGGGTCGTGCGCGCCTCGGACCTCGACGAGGCGGCGATCCCGAGGGCCTACCTTGGGCGACTGGTGGGGCGCGGGCTGCTCATCCGAACGGGACCGGGCACGTACACGCATCCCAACGCTGATCTGACCGAGCATCACACGCTCGCCGAGGTCGCCCGGAGAGCGCCTGCGGCGGTCATCTGCCTGCTCTCCGCGCTTCGCTACCACCAGCTCACGTCGCAGAACCCGAGCGAAGTGTGGGTCACGCTGCCCCGCAACGCTTGGCGGCCCGCGGCGGTGGGCAGCGCCCCGCTGCGGGTCTTTACGGCGTCGCCCGCGCTCTACGGCACGGACGTTGAAGATCACCTCGTGGAGGGAGTCCACGTCCGCGTCTACAGCGCCCTGCGAACCGTCGCGGACTGCTTCCGTCATCGCTCGGCGGTCGGGCTCGACGTCGCCCTCGACGCGCTTCGTGACTTGCTGCGCCGTCAACCATCTTGCCGCGACGCGCTGTGGCGCTGCGCTTGTCGAGTTCGCATCGGGTCGGTGCTGCGGCCTTACCTGGAGGCGCTGTCTTGACGTTCAACACGGCTGCTTCTGTGAGGGCCCGCCTGACCAACCTGGTTGCAACCCGCGGTGGCGACCTCCAGACGCTGCTCGACGAGTACGCCAACGAGCGGCTCTTGTGCCGCGTCGCCCGTTCGCGGCACGCTGACCGGTTCGTGCTCAAAGGCGCGACCTTGTTCACGATCTGGACCGGTAAGCTGCACCGCGCCACGAAGGACATCGACCTGCTCGGGTACGGTGACTCATCGGCCGAACATCTCGAAGCCTTGTTCCGCGAGATCGCGGCCATCGAGATCCCAGAGGACGGCATCGTGTTTGACCCCGCCTCGGTTCGCAGCGAGCCGATTCGGAAGGAGGCCGAGTACGGCGGCACACGCCTACTCCTCAGCGGTAACCTTGCGAACGTCAAGCTGACCCTGCAGGTGGACATCGGCTTCGGCGATGCCGTGCACCCCGCAGCAGAACAAACAACCGTGCCGTGTCTGCTGACCGGGCTGCCACCCACCGCGATGCGAGCGTACCCACGAGAGGTCGCGATCGCCGAAAAGTACGCAGCTATGGTCAATCTGGGGTTCGCAAACAGTCGACTGAAGGACTTTTACGACGTGTGGTTCCTGGCGAACTCATTCGACTTCGAAGGGGAGCGCCTCGCCACCGCCATTCGAACCACGTTCGCGCGGCTGAAAATGCCGCTGCCCACCCTGTTGCCGATCGCCTTGACACCAGAGTTTGCACAGGACGCCGGGAAGGCGACGCAGTGGAAGGCGTTTTGTAGGAAGGCTCGGGTGCCGGGATCGGCGACGCTTGGTGAAGTCGTCGAAGTGAATGCAACGTTTCTTTGGCCAGTGGGGTCGGCGGACCTGGGGGCGTCAACGAGCCGCTGGCGCGCCGGAGGCCCGTGGACGGTCAGGTGAGACCGGGGTGCGGCAGGCGACCGGAGCGGGGCGCAGCCCGTCGGCTTGCCGACCGAGCGGCAGCGAGCGCGGAGGGCACCGACGGCGGCTTGCCGCCGGGCCGCCCAGAGTTTTTCGGAATTCTGGGCGGAGCGACTTGGCGCCTCCTACGCCCCGATCACCGTGATGCGCCGCCCTCCCGCTTCGACCTCTCGCTCCCACAGCCGATCCTCCCAGCTGCGATCCGGCCGCACGTCGAACACAACGAGCCAGCCATGGTCGAGGCCCACGGTGTCGAGGTAGCGGCCCAGCTGGACGATTCCGCGCTCGATCACCGTCTCCAACGAATCCCGTATGCGTACCCGCTTGATCTCGATGGCGAAGCGGTCCGGTCCGTAGTCGATCAGCAGGTCCATCGCGCCGCGGCCGGCAGCAAACTCGCGATGCACGCGGCCGCCGCCGTTGATGACGCGCTGTAAGAACGCGCACAGCGCGAGGTGGGGCACGGCTTCGGGGTATTCGGGCATCTGCCCAGCGACGACGTCGGCGTTCTCGCGCCACCACTGGCGGAAGGCGTCCAGCAGCGCCGGCATGTCGAGGCGGCCCTCGGGCGTGGCCCAAGCCCAGGTCGGGCGAGGGACGGCGGCCTGCACGTTGTAAGACAGCTGACGAGCGAGGACCTCGCGGTACATCGGGTTCGCCGGCTCGGCGCCGTCGGGTCCGCGCCGGATCAGCCCAAGGTCGACGACGT
>CANFCK010000058.1 GCA_947445035.1 Deltaproteobacteria bacterium | reverse complement strand
GGAGAGGCGGGGCCGCCCGAGGGGCGGGGCCGCCGGAGGGGCGGGGCCGCCCGAGGGGCGGGGCGCCGGAGGGGGGGGCGCCGGAGAGGCGGGGCCGCCCGAGGGGCGGGGCCGCCGGAGGGGCGGGGCCGCCCGAGGGGCGGGGCGCCGGAGGGGGGGGCGCCGGAGAGGCGGGGCCGCCGCCCGACCGGGTGCCAACCAACGCGGCGAGTGACGGTCCCACTCGCCGGGCTGGTGGTCAATTCAGGCGAGGATCGGCTCGGCGGGGGCGCCCACGCTTGTTTGGGTGCCAACCAACTCGAAAAGTGGCGAGACACTTGGTGAGTTGGTTGGCGGGCGACCCGGCGGCGGCGGGCGACCCGGCGGCGGCGGCGAGCGCGGCGAGCGCCGCGGCGAGCGCGGCGGCGGCGGCGAGCGCGGCGAGCGCCGCGGCGACCGCGAGCCAGGCCGCGCCTCACTATCGCAAGACCCGCCGGCGCTCCGGCCAGGCCAGCCTCGCCCCCACGGTCGAGAAGGCGCCCTCCGCGGGAAGCGGGACCGCCGACCGCAGCGCGATTTGGAGTCCGATTGCGCGGACCAGCTCTGGGCGCGCCGGCGGGGACCCCCGAAGCACGCGGACGCCCTCACGCGAAACTCCCAACGCCTGAGCGAGGGACACCGCCGACACCGCGGGAAACATCGTCACGATCGCGCGGCGCGCAGCCACCACCGCCGCGCGGCGCCCGGTCAGCGCTGGGAGCGCCAACGCCGCAGCGGCGGCGTCCGCCACGCCGTCGTTCGACGCGACCACGTCGAACTCCGGCCAGCCCGCCATCGCACGCAGATCCGACCCGTGCACCCTCGGCAGCACCCGCCGCACCGTGCGCAAAAGCTCGGAGTCCACGTCGCGCAGCCCGAGGAGGTCTGGCAACGCGCCGTTCTCCCGCCACGGGTCCGGCTCGACGCCGTGCTTTTCGTCGTTACGGAGAATGTACTCGAAGGTCCGCGCCAGATGCGTCTGATCGCGCACCAGCGTGAACTGCGCTGGCTCGAGGATGTCGCCGAGCACCGCCCTCAACGCGACGCCCAACCGCTGCGCCACCCTACCCGATGCCACCCGATCCAACAGCGCAAGCACGTGCACGTGCCCATCCGACAAGTGGAACGCCACCAAGGGAGCGCCCCTGCCCCCCCGGAGGAGCGCACCAACCACGCGGCGAGTTGTCTCACGGTCGCGACCGATGGACGCGCGGAGGGAGATCACGATGTGATGAGCGGGCATGCCGGCTGCGGAGCACGGCGCGTGCCAATGGGCGAAGCTGCCTTTCTATCGGTGGGGGCGACGGATGTCCGACACCTCCGTCGGACATCCGTCACCCGCACCCGGCCCCGTGGCGACGCGATTCGCCGAGGCAATCGCCTGACAACGACGCCTGGAGCCCGGCGAATCGCCAAAACTACCTGGCTGATTGCTCACGCACCCAGGGCTCCAGCACCTCGGCCAGTTGACCGCCGACCACCGCGGCGCCCTTGGCCGTCAGATGGTTCTTGTCGAGGAAGAGCTCGGGCACCGACAAGCCCGTGGCCTGCAGCGCAGGAACTGTCGCGACAAGATTCGACCCGCTGGTCAAATCGTCCACTCCCAGAAGCGCCCGCACGGTGGCATCACCGAAGGGATAATCAAGGAAGAACACCTCGATATCGTGGCTTTCCCCCCAGGCGTAGATCAGGTCGTGATTGCCCGGACGCTCCTGATGGGGGAACGGAGAGGGCAGCGCCAGATCAGGCAGGGCGAGATTGCGCTTTTCGGTGCCACCGAGCCGCGCCGAGGCCTGCTCGACCCCGATGCGGGCCGCCCGATACAGCCGACTGTAGAACAGCCCCCGTTGAAACAAACCGCGAATCCCGGCGTCTTGCCTGGGCATCTCGTCATGCGGCGAGTCCTGCCCCTGGCAGTCCACCACCACGAAGTCGGGTTCGAAGGCCGCGAGCGTCGTCTGAATCAGCCGGAGCGCCTGGATCGAGCGGTACCCGGCGAGGCCAGCATTGATGATCTCCACGTTGTGGCCTCGCTCGCGGAGGAGGCGTTCGGCAACCGCTCCGTACGCTTCGTCGGCCTCGATGCCGGCGCCGAAGGTCTGGGAATCGCCGAGCGCGAACCCACGCAGGGCGCCAGGCGGCTTGGCCAGCGTGGTGTCCGCGTCGCGAAAGCCATACTGATCGACACCAAGCCCCGAGTTCGGCAATTGACTTCGCCGCCAGCCGAGAATGGGGTCATACACCAGATCAGCGCCACCGCCCTGGAGGTGCGAGCGAACCATCTCCTCAGGCACGCTGACCAGCGCGCCCTCCCGCATCACGACGCGGGCCACCCCCTCTGCCAGCGACAGTCCCGCCACCGTCAGCAGGGGCGCGAAAAACAGGCGGCGGAAACGTGGATGCACGCTGCGGGATATCCGAGTACCCAACACGCTGAGGCTGGGATGCGCCTACTTTACCCGATCGCGACAACGTCTTTCACGGCCGCCGCGGTCCTCGTCCTCGGCGCGTCGCGCTTCGTGGGGATGTACAGCCACCAGGTCTTCGCGCTCGCCCTGGTCGTGGGCGCGCTCTGGGCCGTCGTGAGCCGTGGGTGGTTGGCGTGGCGAGGGCGGCTGTACCGACGCTTCCCGTGGGAGTGGTCCAAGCCCGAAACTCTAGCGTTGCGACGCCAGGTCTTGGCGCGGGGGAGCTTCTGGCTCGTGTTGGGGATGACGATGGTGTACATCTTCCCAAGAACGGACGACTTCACCTGGCTGAACATCAGTCTTGGCGTGGTGGCACTCGTACGCGTCGCGGCGTCGGCGTTCCCGGCCACCCAGGCGAATCCGGGACCGTCCGTGATCGCAGGTCTTGGCGCGGTGATGCTCCTGGTCGATTTCGGGATGGCCCTCCTGCCCACTGAAGCACCGATTCTTAGGTTGGCGCCACCTTTTTCAGGTGAGTGGGTCGTACTTCAGGGCGGGCGCAGTCCGATGCAGAGTCATCACCTGGTCGCGTACAACCAAGTGTACGCCATTGACTTCGTACGCTTGGAAGATGGGAAAGTTTTCGTGGAGGGAGCGGAAGGGAACGCGATGGCGGCAAGCTGGGAGGCTCCGCTCCTCGCACCGGTGGGCGGGCGCGTGGCCGTCGCCCGCGACACCATGGAGGACAGCGTGGGCCTGAACCTGGTCACCGAGCAGGAAAAAGCCGCAGGAAACGTGATCGTCATCGCGACGGAAAGCGGGCACTTCGTGGTGCTGGCCCACTTGAGGCATGGCAGCTTGATGGTGAGAGGCGGTGACGTGGTCGTTGCGGGACAACCCATCGCCAAGGCCGGGAACTCGGGGAATACCACCCTGTCGCACCTGCACATGCAAGTGCAGACCCACGAGGACCTCTGGGACCCCGACAACCGCTCGGTGCCGTTTGCGTTCGGGGAGGCCGGGAAGACACTGCGGCGGAATGATCGGGTTGGGGGTGACTGAGAATATCCAAAAAAAAACGCCCGCCCCAGCTTTACCCCAGGTACGAGCGCCCGTTTTTTATGGAGCCGAAGATGGGATTTGAACCCACGACCTGCTGATTACGAATCAGCCATAAGCAAGGTACAACCTATATAGTTTCATGTCTTTTTACGTCGTTAGTACACTATCGTTAGCCTTTTCTACATAGTAACGGTATGACGCCCGTCAAAATGGAATCGAACCCTCGCTCGTGACGCGCACGAAATTCTCATCGGCTCGGGCGCGACCGTAAGGAGTGTGGCGCGCGGCGCCCCGGGCGGGGCATGGACCGCTGCACAACAGCGTGTGCTGGGCCCTGCGAGGGACGGCGGGCGCGGAGAACCGCGGGAGGTCACGGTCGACGGGAGTGC
>CANFCK010000057.1 GCA_947445035.1 Deltaproteobacteria bacterium | reverse complement strand
GTCGTCGCGATTGAAGGAGCTGCCGTCCAGCGAATCGCTGTCGAAGCCGAGCGCCGTGCCGTTCACGACCCACTCGTAGGCCACGCTCACGGTGTCGCCGTCGGCATCTGAGGCGGTGCCGGCGGTGCACACCAGCACATCGTCCTCGGTGGCGGGGTCGGGCGAGAGCGTCACGCTGCTGAGCGTGGGAGCCGTGTTCGCGATGGTGACCGAGGCGGTTCCGGCCGGGCTCAAGCCCAATCCGTCCGTGGCGGTCACCGTGACACCCCAAACCTCGCCGCGGGCCGTGGCGCTCGCGGGGAGCATCGCGCTCGTGCTTGCGGCGGACGCCACCCCGTCGAGCGACCAGACGTAAGCGTAGGTCACCGGGTCGCCGTCGGGATCCACCGAGGCCACATCAATGGTGACGCGAAGGGCGTCGTCGGTGTCCGGCGAGGCCGGGGAGAGCGAAATGCCCGGCGCCGAGGGGATGCCGTTGACCGTGAAAGTCCCAAGCGCCGACGCATAGAGGCCGTCGCTGTCGGTCACGGTCACGGTCAAGTCGTGGTCGCCCACCGAGAGCGCGCTTTCCAGAAACTGCGCCACCCCCGTACTGTCGGGCGGATCCTCGTAGAACACCCCATCGAGGCTGCTCTCCCACGTCACCAGCAGCGCGCCCGGCGCATCCTCTCCGTCTGACACAATCGCCGAGAAGGTGAGCGAGTCCCCTTCGTTCACCACCTCGTCGAGGATGGGCAACTCCAGCTCGATCGTCGGCGGTGAGCCGACCGTGTAGAGCACCTCCGCGGTGCAGGTGGCGCCCACCTCGTCGGTGACCTGCATCGACACGACGTGCGTGCTGATCGACAGGTCCGAATACGGAAAGGTGACGCTACCGCCGCTGGTGGGGGTGCTGGCACCGAGGATACCGTCTTTGTCGCTGGTCCAGGTGACACCCAGAAGGTCGGCCGCGACGTCGGCATCGGCGACCGTCCCGCGGAAGGTGACCGCCTCGCCCTCGCCACCGGCCGTGCCATCGGCCGGCGCGGTGATGGCGCAGCTTGGCGACGAGTTCGGCGGCCCCACGTCGATGAGTACGGTCGCGACCCCTTCGTTGCCCGCGCTGTCGAGCGCGTGCAGCTCGATGGCGTGCGGGCCCTCGGCCAGCGTGGCGTAGCCGAGCACCTCACCTGTGGAGGTGGGCCGGGCTTCCACGGCATCCAGACGCGTGGCGCCATCTTCCCACCACACCGTGAGCGCCTCTTCCTCCTCCTCCGCGTCGACGACGACACCGGAGAACACGAGCAGCGCATCCGAATAGTACACGCCCTCGGCTACAGGGCTCACGATCGTGGCGTTCGGCGACCCGTTCGAGGTGATCACCAGATCCACGTGGTCCGCCGCGGACGCGCCGCCCGGATCGGTGACCTGGAGGCGGATCGCGAGGGCCTCGGCGGCCGGAACCGTGATGCCGCAGGTGGTGGAACCATCAGAGGCCAGCGCTGTGCCCTCGCACACCTCCCCTTCGTTCACAAACCAGCGCGCCGTCAGCTCCCGAGCGGCATCGTCGGCATCGCTCGCGCTCCCGAGAAGGGTCAGCGCCACGCCCGCGAGCACCGTTGCACCATCGGCGGGTGCCAGGACCTCGACTTCGGGCTCAGCATTGAACGTGGAGAGCGTGGTGTCGGGGCCGCAGGCCGCGAGAAGTGCGGGCAGAACCAGCAATCGGCAACGTGGAAACCGCATACAAACACCCTGAGTCGAGATTCCGCGGCTATGCATCGAGCACCTGCTTGTCAAGTTGGGGGGGCCGTGCCATCGCGAGCAACGACCCGCCCACCGCTCTGTCGCGGCGTGGACCTTCTCGACCGGACGGTGTCGAGCACCGCGGCGAAGCACCACATCGGCGTCGAGTCGATCATCCACACGCGGTCGGCGCCGACCGGCCGTGCCGAGTGCCACCCCGCCAACGTTCCCGCCGAGAAACCGCCCCGGGGTCGCTCCGTCCGCGCCGGCCCGGCTGCCGCCAGGGCCATGGGCGCGGACTCCGCTCCTCCCGGGGCTGGCCGTTCGCCTTCGAATACTCCTGGCGTACATGCAGTGTAAACGCGACTACGTCCAAGGGATCGAGCGACCAAGCATCAAGGGCTCGACCTCGCGAGGCGGGCGCCGAAGTCGTTGTACGCGCCGGCCGGGGTGTAGGCGTTCCGGTGGGCAACCGGCGCGCTCGACGCGGCGTAGCCCCAGCTGCTGCCACGAATCACACGGCGGGAGCCTGACGAAGCCCCAACCGGGTCTACGGCCGAACCCGAGGAATACGCGCCGTACCAATCATTGGTCCATTCCCACACATTGCCGCTCATGTCGTACAAGCCGAAGGCGTTCGCAGTCTTGCCGGCCACCGCATGGGTCCTTGAGCTGCTGTTGCTGTCGTACCAGGCCACATCCCCCACGGTGTTCGACCCCGAATAGGTGTAGGATCCACCCGCCTTCGCTGCGTACTCCCACTCCGCCTCTGTAGGAAGCCGGTAGCCCTCGCAGGCGTAAGGGTCGCCTCCGAGCGCGGTTGCAAGGCCGCTCCCCGTCGCGGTGTAGCAGGAATCCAGTCCCTCCGCCGCAGACAGCGCGTTTGCGTAGAGCACGGCCATCGTCCAGGAGATCTGCTCCACCGGGCAGGTGGTGCCGCAGCTCGAGAAATACGACGGACTGGTGCCCATCCCCGCCCGGTACTGCGCCTGGGTCAGCTCGGTCTCGCTGATCCAGAAGTCGCGGGTCAACGTCACCGTGTGGACCGGTGCCTCGTCTGCATCGCCGGTGGTGCTGCCCATCGAGAACGACCCCGCGGTGATCGCCACCATCGTGGAGCCGTCGGTGGTGGTGTAGTCGATGAAGCCGGAGGCGGTGGTCAGGCTGTCGCTCCCCGCGGTTCCGCTGGATGTGCCATCCCCCGCCACCACCTCGCACGTCCAAACCTCCTCCCCACCCACATCCGCCCCATCGACAACGCTGCTCGTCGCGGCATCGGTCGCCGAAGTGTAGTCCATGCCATCCACATCCCACGCAAATGCGTACGTCAACGCATCCCCATCCGCATCGGTGCTGGCCGTCGTAACCGTACACGTCAAGTCGTCGCCGCTCACTGCATCGGCAGGCGTGATCTCAACGACCGGTTCGGTAGGCTCCGTATTGGAAACAGTGACGCTGCTGCTGCTCAACGAGGTGCTGGTCGTCCCATCGTTCACGGTGGCGGTGACATAAACCGCCTGCCCCTTGCTGAAATAGCTGATGCCGCTCAGTGTGGATGACGTCGCGGACACCAGCGACCCCCCGACGGTCCAGGCATAGCTGGTGGTCAGCGAATCGCCGTCGGCGTCGCTGGACACCACCGTCGCGGTCAACGTATCGTTGGTGTACGCTGTCGAAGGCGAGAGCGTGACGCTCGTGACGCTCGGCGCGTTGTTCCCGATGGTGACGCTCGCGCTGTCGGTGTCGGAGCCAGACTTGCCGTCGCTCGCGGTGACGGTGCAGGCCACGACCTGGGAGGCCGAGAACGACCCCGCCAGGGTGCTGGTGAGCGAAGCCGTCGAGGTGGCGGAAACCGAAGCCCCCCCCACGGTCCAAGCAAACGTGAGCGAGGTGCTGTCGGCATCCGCGTCGGTGGCCGAGCCGGTGCAGGTGAGCGTCGAAGTCCGTGTCGGGCTGGCCGGCGTGAGCGAGACGGTGGCGACCGGCGCGCGGTTGCTGAGCGTGAGGCTGGTACTGCCGCTGGCGGTGCCGCTGTCGGCGTCGGTGGCGGTGACGGTGCAGGCGATCGTTTGCCTGGAAGCCGCGAGCGAGCTGCTCAACGAGAGCGTTGCGCCCGAGCCGATCGAGGTGGCCGACGAGGTGTTGGTCCACGCGTAGCTCAACGTGGGCGTGCCCCCGTCGGCGTCGGTGGCCGAGGCCGAGCAGGTGAGCACGTCGTCGTTGTAGGCGGTGGTCGGGCTGATGCTGACGGTGCCGAGCACCGGCGCGGTGTTGCTGACCGTGGCCGAAGCGCTGTCCGTCCCCGTGCCGCCGTCCGTGTCCGTGGCGGTGGCGGTGCAGGTCAGGACATCGCCGGGATCGTTCGACGCGCTCAGCGTCACGCTCGAACCGGTCGCCCCGGTCGACCAGGCGTAGCTCAGCGTGGGCGAGCCGCCATCTGCGTCGGTGGCGGTC
>CANFCK010000056.1 GCA_947445035.1 Deltaproteobacteria bacterium | reverse complement strand
GGCGGAGCTGCGTACGCCCTGCCTGTTTTCGCTCCGATGGGCGCGTTCTGGGCCACCAACGCCCTTGCCGCCGCTTGCGGACGGGCCCGAAGCGGGTGTACCCTCGCCGGGTGTGCCTGCTTCCATGCCGTTCGTTTTTCCTATCCCCGGCTGAGGGCAACCGAGGTGGTTAGTCGCCGCGATGCCGCAGCGCCGACACCTTCTCAGTCTGTTGCCCGGTCTCCTGCTCGCGGGTTGCCAACCGAAGCCGGATGCCGACACATCGCCCGGCGACGTGGACACCGCCCCGGTCGTTGACGGCGACGGCGACGGGTGGGGGACGGGGGACGACTGCGACGACGCGGACGCGGCGATCAACCCGGGCATGGTCGAGACCTGCAACGGAGTCGACGACGACTGCAACGACGCCATCGACGAGGTCGGCGACCTCGATGGCGACGGCGAGAACGCCACCGCGTGCATGAGCGGCACCGACTGCGACGACGGCGATCCCACCATCCACGCGGGCGCCGAGGAGACCTGTGACGACGGGATCGATCAGGACTGCAACGGCGTCGACGCGCGCTGCGGGTACTCCGGCTACTCCGGCTCAGTGCAGGTCGGCGCTGACGCGAAATTCTTCGGTATCGGCACGGACTGCGACGCGGGGCGCATGTTGGACACCTTTGACCTGACCGGCGACGGGGTGGAGGATCTCATCATCCCCACGCTCTACGCCAACAGCAACGCGGGAGGTGCCTATGTGGTTCCGGGCGCCACCACGGGCTTGGGGGGGAGCCACGGCCTGAGCACCGCCGGCTTCCACATCAGCGGGACGTACCCGGAGACCTTCGGCGCCGGACGCGCGGTCGGCGGGGCGGATGTGAACGGCGACGGCTTTGGGGACCTGCTGATCGGCAGCCCGTGGTACGACGAGGCGCCGACGACGTGGATCACCTTCGGTCCCATCACCGCCGATGCCGACGTCATGAGCGCCGACGTGGCCCTGGTCGGCGAGTTCTACACCTGGGCGGGCCACGGCGCTGACATCAGCGACCTCACCGGCGATGGCATCGGAGACGCTGTGGTTGGCGCCTACATGGACCACGGTGAGGGCTTCTACGCCGGAACGGCCTACATCGTGAACGGGCCCTTGAGCGCGGGAAGGCGCACGCTCGAGTCCTCCTGGGACGCGAAGATCGACGCCACGGGCACCCACAGCCACTTCGGACGTTTTCTTCGGGCCGGGGGGGACGTCTCGGGTGACGGCATCGGGGACTTCCTGATCGCCGCCCCCGAGGACAATACCAGCGCTGCGCTCGCCGGCAGCGTGTATGTCTTTCACGGGCCCGTCACCGGATCGATCACGACGGCCAACGCGGATGGTAGCTGGTACGGCGAGAGGCCGAACAGCACCCTCGGCACTTCCGGTGTCGGCTTCGGCGACATCGATGGCGACGGCGTCTCCGACGCCCTGATGGGCGCGGATCCCGACGACGCCGAAACCGGCGCCGCCTATGTCGCCTTCGGCCCCGCCAGCGGAGTCCACAGCGTCGACGCGGCGGGGATCATCCTTCGCGGTACCCGTGCCGGGATGCACTTTGGTTCTGACGTGGCGGGTGGAGACACCGACGGCGCTGGCGCGGACGATCTGCTCGTCGGCGCCCACTTCGCGGTGGGCGGCTACGGCGACACGGGCGCCGCCTACCTCTTCACCGACCTGACGAGCGGGAGCTACACCGCGGACGACGCAGACGCCGCCTTCTGGGGCGAGACCAGCGGTGACTTCCTTGGCTTCGGCGTGGCTCTTGGCGATCTCGACGGCGACAACCACGACGAGGTCATCCTGGGCGCACCCTACCAGGACACTGGCGGCAGGTCCGGCGGTGCCGTCTACGTCCAGTGGCCCTGACCGTTCGGAGTTAGAGCGACGGCGTGCGCCTCGCCTTCCTTCTCGCGCTCCTCGCTGCCTGCGAGACCGCCACGCCCGACAGCGGGGACCCTGACAGCGGTGACCCCGACAGTGGAGACACCGCCTTCGCTCCAGGCGACGTCCTGCCCGGTCAACTCTGCCCACTTCGCGACCGGATCGGGGTCGTCGTCGTCCTCCCGGTGGGCAACGTCGCCAACGTCTACGGGCAGATCTATGACCGGCCGAATCCCTGGTACGGGGAGCCGGAGCTGTCGACCAGCACGTGCGACTTTCACAGGTTCGCGACTGCATCTTGTGGGGACTGCGCCGAGGGAGAGGTGTGCGGCGTCGATGGGGCGTGTACCGCGCAGCCTCGCACGCTCAAGGACCTCCACATCGAGCTGACGCACCCGGGCGGCACCAACAGCTTCGATGCCGACGCGGCAACCGGCTACGCGTACGGCGAAGCGGGCCCGGTGGGTGCGGAGTTCGCCCTGTCCGCCAGCTTCGGGGGGCAGAAGATCCAGGCGCCCGCGTTTGCGCTCGCGTCAGCGGACATCGAGGTGGAGGTGGACTTCGAAGGCGACTCCACCGTGCCCGGCGCGCTCACGGCAAGCTGGGCCGCATCGGACGCCGGCGGGCTCCTCGTCAGCCTCATCTCGATCAACCACCACGCCGCAGGGCCGACGTTCACGAGCTGTTCGGCGCCGGCGAGCGCGACGGGCTTCGCCGCGGATGCCGAGATGATCGACCCGCTCGCGGTGGTGACCGGTTTGGAGTTCCAGGGTGTGGAGCACCTCAACGTCGCCGCGGCCCAGACCGAGCTCGGCTGCGTGGAGCTCCGCTTCGGGGGCGCCACACCGGTCACGATATTGCCGTAGCTGCCCCGAGTCAGCGCGTGGCGTCCAGCCAGCGCTCGATCGCGAGGTCCAGCCGATCGCTCCCCGCCGCGATCGCACTTGCAAGGCTTCAATCGTGGCCTGAACTCTGGTAGGTAGGAAGGGTAGGCACAAACGCTCGCGACGCGGTAACTGGAGGGTGGATGGGGTCGGCCGCGGGCTTCCGCTGCACTTGATGCTCCACTGCATTATGCACTCATATGCTGCTGTCTTCCTTTCTGGCTTGTGCCGCGATCGAACCCGGAACCCCTGCCGCTGATCCTGACTCGCACGTCATCGTGGTGGGGGCGGGAGCGGCCGGTTTGACTGCAGCACGGGCCCTTCACGACGCCGGTGTCTCGGTCGAAGTGATCGAGGCCCGCGACCGGATCGGTGGTCGAACGTGGACGGCTGGGGTGGGCCCTGCCGCGGTCGATCTCGGCGCGAGTTGGGTTCACGGTACGGAAGAGAACCCCATGGCCGACTTCGCGGATGCGCATGGGCTCGCCTACATCCCCGACGAGACCCGTTGGAAGACCTTGTACGACGAGACCGTGGGGAAAGCCCTGGGCGACGCCGAATGGACCGTGGCTGATGATGCCTACGACGCCTTTGAAGCGGCTTTACCTGATCTTCAAGAGTCCCTCGGGCAGACGACGGTCAGCGTTGCGCGCGACCAGTGGATCACGGATGAGGGGCTCACCGGCCAGGAAGCCCGGCTGGCCCGCCACGCGATTGACCAGTGGATGGTCGAGCTTGAGTATGGCGGCCCCGTCGACACGACAGGCCTCCGCTACTTCTGGGACGAGGAGGACCTCGCGGGCGGCGACCAGTTTCCGGTTGGAGGGTACGGCGGCTGGATCGAAGCGATCGCAGCGGGGCTCGATGTTTCTCTCGATCACCCCGTGACCTCCATCACGTACGACGCGGACGATGGCGTTGAGGTGGTGGCCAACGGCGAGACCTTCGAGGGCACCCATGTGATCGTGACCGTGCCGGTTGGCGTGCTCCGGGCGGGTTCGATCGACTTCAACCCCGAGCTGTCGACCGACCGACTGTCGGCGCTCGACCGCCTCGACACGGGCAACCTCGAGAAGGTCGCCCTCGTCTGGGACGAAGCCTGGTGGGACGGCAGCCTGGAGTTCATCGCTGCCGGAAACACAGGGGCCTTCCCTGAGTTCTTCGACATGACCGAGCTCGCCGGGGCCCCGACCATGCTGGCGCTGTACGGCGGTCGATTCGCGCGCGATGCCCAAGCGGACTGGACGGACACCCAGATCGTAGACGCGGCCCTCGCGGTCCTGGCGACTGCCTACGACCGCTCGATCCCTACGCCGACCCACACGGCAGTGACTCACTGGACCAGCGATCCCTACACCCTCGGCGGCTATGTCTACCTCCCGCCGGGCGCCACGCCCGACGACATCGACGCCCTGGCTAGGCCCGAAGGCGAGGTACTTTTGTTCGCTGGCGAAGGCACGGACAGCACCTACTACGGCAATGTGCACGCGGCGGTCCTTTCGGGCCTGCGCGAAGCCCACCGCCTCGGTGTAGACAGGTTCAATATCGGGGGTTGGGAGTCCTGGTAGTCCGCTACATTCCATCCGTGACCGCGCTCGCCAGGCTTCAATCGTGGCCTGAACTCTGGTAGCTTGCAGGGATAGGAAGGAAATGCATGCGGCCGGCAAAAGCGGCGCCGTCACCTGCATCCAGCGCTTTGGTTCCGCGCTGAATCTCAACCTTCACTTCCACATCGTCCACCTCGATGGCGTGTTCGACCGCGGCGGCGACGACACCCTACGCTTCTTTCAGAGCACGCCGACCACCGAGGACATCGAGGACATCGTGGTGGAGGTCGCCCTCGCCTGCGAGCGCTGGCTGGCGCGTCAAGGGTACGCCGGGGAGGACGAGGACAACGCCGAGGACGAGCCGGACGCGCAGGGTGTGCTGCAGCTGGC
>CANFCK010000055.1 GCA_947445035.1 Deltaproteobacteria bacterium | reverse complement strand
GGCGGCGGGTGGCCACACCGGCTGCATCGTCACCCGGGGCGTCTCCCGGATGGTGATCCCCGCCGCGATGTCGTTCGACGAGCGCGGCGCCTTCGCGATCTTCTGTTGCCCGGCGGCGCACGACTTCGCGGCCCGCGCCGCCGCGAGCGACACGCGCTCGGAGATGCGCCGCAGCGTGCTCACGATGTCGGGCTTCTCGCCGCGGACGAAGGCGTCGCGCGCCTGGGTGTAGGCGTCGGCACCGCGGCGCAGATCCTCCCACGCCATCTTCTGCTCCTTGCCGGAGCAAAGCGGCGACTTCACGAGCGCCTCGGCGTGACGGAGCAGCTTTCCGGCGCGGCCGAGCAGATCGGCTGCCTCGGTGGTCCCCCAGAGCGAATCGGCGAAGCCTTCGAGGGCCTGCGCCTCCTTCTCGGTGGACGCGGCGATGTTCGCCACGCTGGTCGGGCAGGACGGAGCCTCGGGCATCGGGATCTCGGCGAGCGTCGGGACGACGTTCACGCCGGGCATCCCGGTCAGCCCGAACCCGCTGGCGATTTCGGGGGACACCGTGGTGGCGGGAGCCTTGCCCCGCGTCAGCGCGCTCGCGTGCTTCGCGGCTTTGCCCTTCTCCTTCTTGCCGAACTTGGCGACGACCGCGCCCACGTCGTTGACGACGACCCACCCGTCCGCGGCCTCGACGGCGCGGAAGCTCGACTTGCCCTTGTACCGCTCGGTCGGGTCGCGGGGGTCCGGGCGAGCCCGGGGCGGGTACTGCGCGGCGAACTCGGGATCGACGGTGTTGCGGCGGTGCGTGTCGCGGAACGAGCACGCCTCGCTCACGAGGCCGACGACGAGGCCCATCCCGGTGGTGATCGCCTCGGTGAGCGCGGAGCGGGTGACCGCCTCCTGCTTCGCCTGCGAGAACCACTTCTGCGCCCGCTCGAACGTGGCCGTCCAGCGGCCGTCAGGCGTCGAGGCGAGGTGCAGGGTGCCGTAGGACGCCACGCGGCGTTCGAGGCGCACAGAGGGCACCCCGTCGGTACAGAACAGCGTCCCCTTCCACGTCCCGCGCAACGTCGCCGGCCCGGCCGGGGGCGGGTTTGACTTCATCTTGCGGATCTCCGCGACGGCGTCGGCCGGGGCGGCGTCCAGCTCGGGCGCGTGCGACGGGGCGAGCCCGAGGTCCGTCCTCCACACCTTCGCCGGCTGCTTCTTCACCTGGTGGATGAGCACCGCGGTGTTGTCGCGGGGGCGCATCACGAACGCGACCTCGCCGCCGCAGCCGTGCCCGTAGGCCAGCATGACGCGGGGCACGTCCTCATCGGCACCGACGATGTTGAGGCGGAACTTTTCCATGTGGGACTACCCCTTTCCCAGCTTGGGAACGATGAAGATGGCGGCGGCGGCGAGGCCCGCGGCGGCGAGGAACCAGCCGAAGCCGCCCCCGGAGTCGGGATTGGTGGGGTCGGGCGGGGCCGAGCGGGGCGCGGACTCGTTGAGCTTCGCGAGCGCGTCGGCAAGCGCCGGGTTCTGCTCGATGATGGCCACCTCGTCGGCGAGGATGGTGGCCTCCTTGTAGTGGACGACCGCCCACGCAATGCCGGTGACCGAGACGGCGATGACCGCCCCGGCGACCGCGATGGCGATGATCACGACCGGGGCGACGCCGATGGCGATGGCCCCGCCCTTCTCCGCTTCGGTGGCGGGACGTTCGTAGGCCGTGTAGCCCCGCGCGTGGGCAGTCCACGCGGTGAGCAGCTCGACCGTGCGGCGCTCCATCGCGATGAGGGTCGGGTCGGTCGGGTTCTTCGACCGGGCCAGGATCACCTTCACCTGGGCCTGGATGATGCGGCTGCCGGTCTTGCCGACCAGCTCGCGGTACGCGGCGACGACACGCGCGAGCGGCTCCGCGCTCTTCGCGAGAGACGCCTGCACGCTTCCGAGCGCGCCCTCGGCCGAGATTCGCATCGCCTGGATGCGCTCGATCACGGACTCGGTGTTGACCGGGAGGGTGGTCATGTCAGCGCCGCTCACGGCAGGGCTCGCACCCGATGCCGGCGGCGGCCGGCGCGGGCGCGGGTTGGGCGGCGGGGGCCGCAGCGGGCTGAGCGGCCGGCGCCGGCTTCGGCGCGAGCGCCTTCTGCACGGTGTTCTTCACCAGCGGGAACAGGAGCAGCGGGAGGATGCCGACGTTGTCGCCCGCGATCTTCTTCCCCGCCGCGTCCGAAACGATCTGCACGATGAACAGACCGGGCTTGACCGTGGTGATCATCGCGCTCTGGCCCGTGCGGGTCTGGATGCGGGCGTTCTCGCCGAGGTGGTCGAACGGACGCCAGACCCCGCGCACGAGCTTCGCCGCGGCGTCGAGGAAGTTCACCTTCGGACGCTTGCGCGCGGAAGGCTTCGGCTCCACCCCGACGTAGCCGTCGAGCCAGTTGCCCTCGGTCTCGGCCTCGGGCGACTCGGGGAGTGCCTCGAGGTCTTCCTCGGGCTCCTCCTGCTCGCCGGGCTCGGCCTCGGGGATGTCATCGAGCGCGGCGTCCATCTCGTCCTCGCCGGGCTTGCGCGGCCGGCTGGGCTTCTTGGGCTTCCACCCGAGCATCTTCAGGTCGCTCACGACGACGCGGAGGTTGGTCTTGGCGTTCCTGACCGCGCCATTCCAGCCGAGCGGCTTGCGGATGCGGAGGTGGGCGATGCGCTTCTTGAGCGCACGGGCGCGACGGAGCTTCCGCCGGATCTGGCGGTCCTTCGCCGTCAGCTTGCGCTTGGGGCCGGCGACATCGACGCGGCCGAGCCGTTCGCCCGAGAAATCGACAAGGGTGGCGGGGACGAAACGGGACGGGTTCATGCGTGCTCCCGGCGCCGAGGGCGGCGCGGATTGCGGTGAGAAGCGGCGAAATCGCGTTCGCGGTGGACGCCGCCGAGGCGGACGCGGGCGACGATGCGGGCGTGGCACTCGCGGCCGGTCAGGCGCTCGGGAAGCATCCCGAGCCGCGCGCTGGGGTCGTCGAACCAGACGGTCTGGCCGACGACGTAGCGGACGACGCAGTGGTACAGCCCGTGGCTCCCCTGCCGAACCTGCGTCGTGAGCGCGACCTCGCTGGGAATGGTGGTGAGGCGCGCGGCCCTGGCTTGCGCGTAGCCGGGATCGTCGGGAGCGAGCGCGGTCCAGCCGCGCGCCATCAGCTCGCCCGCGCGAGCCGCAGCCAGCGCGTCGCAATCCTCGTCGCCTTGGGCCAACAGTTGGATGTAGTCGGACCAGGTCTCCTCTTCCTCGCGTTCGTAGCGGACGCGCGAGGCGTACAGCAGCGGCAGCTTGGGCTGGTCCCGGATGAGCCGCGCGTTGCAGCGCGCCAGCCAGTTGAGCAGGCTGACGGCATCGCGTTCGTTGAAGGTGAGGGCGACCTTGATGTCCACGAGGGCGCTCCGATCAGGACGAGGAGAGGGTGAAGGAACCGGTCGAGACAACCTCGACCGTCGCGACGGCGCCGAAGTTGGTGCCGCCCGCCAGTACGAGCTTGGCGCGGACCCACGGGAGCAATCCAACCGTGGTGCTGTCGAGTGCCTCGACGTAGGTGCCCGCCTCGGTGCGGGCCGTGCCGAGCACGAGGTCCAGCCAGCCGATGCCGTCCACCGAGCCCTGGATGATGAGCTGCCCGGTCGGCGAGGTGACGCCGCCCGTGAGCACGAGCGTCGTGATGAACTTGAACTCCTGCACGGCATCGGACTGGCGATCCGACTGCTCGGGCAGGATTCGCACCCCTGGGCCGTTCTGGTTCGCCGTGACGGGCGTTTGCGGCGGCGTGTTCATCAGGCGGGTCGTGACCCGGTTTGCGTAGCACTTCATGGGACGGCCCTCGGAGAGTCAAAGGTGGAGGAGGAAAACGACGCGGTAGGAGTAGGTACCGGCGGGGAGGACGCACCGGACGGTGGCGGCGTCCCCGATGGGAGCTCCGGGCGCCGGTTGCTGACTCGCCGCGTACCGGCCGCGGGTGGTCGCGTTCACGTCGAGCAGCTCGACGAACGCGGTGGCGAGGAGGTTGTCGTCGGAGAGTTCGAGGCGGACGAACTTGGCCCAGGGCGGCGGCACGACATCGACGTTGGTGGGGCTCGCCACCTGGCTGATGCCGCCTCGGACCGTCCATTGGTTCTCGGTGTCACACTGGCCGTCCGCGATGGCCGCGCGAGCCTGGATGTTCGCCGAGATGGAGAGGTTTGAGCCGAAGATCTGGAGCATCGTGGCGTGGACGCACACCCGCGTGCATTTCGGCACGTTGAGCAGTGCTACGCGCTGGGCACCCCCGCCGCCCGACCAGACGAGGCGCGCCTCCCAGGGAGATGCTTCGTCCGACCAGAGGTCGATGATGCGCCAGTCGCCTTCACCGGTGCCCGAGGATTGAGCCGTGAGCACCTCGCCTTCCGCCCCCGCCGAGCCGGCAACCGTCGAAGCGGTCAGCTTCGCGGTGCCGGAACGACGGGAGAGCTTGCAGATGCCCACGGCTCACCCCCGGCCGATCAGCAGCGCGCCGACTTGACCCGTGCCCGGCCGTAGAAGCTCAGCTTCAGGGCGGTCGTGGTCGAGCCTGCGGTGTAGTTGATCGTCACCGGCACGCCCGCCCGGAGGATGCGGCCCCCGAACGAGGGTCCGTGGTACGCGGTGGGCGAGATCAGCGCCGCGTCGAGGTTGTCGAGCACCACCGGGTCGTCGCCCGAGATGATGGTGTTGATCGTCGCGCTCGTGTCCCCGGTCGCGAAGATCTTCGACAGGTGCAGGCTGGTCCGGGGCGTCAGGGTGACGCTCATGGACTGGCCGACGGCGGTGGCGACGGTGCCGCTCACGGTGACGTTGCGCTGCACGACTTTCCCCTTGTTGGCCTTCTTGAGACGCCCCTGGAGGCGCTTGTTCTTGCGGGCGAGGCGCACCTCGCGGCGGCGCTGGCGGCGGGCGCGGCGCTGCTTCGGCGTGAGCCCCACCTCGTCGCCGAGGTCGTCCCCGAGGTCATCGCCGAGGTCGTCGCCCAGGTCGTCCCCGAGGTCGTCGCCCAGGTCGTCCCCGAGATCGTCGCCCAGGTCGTCGCCGAGGTCGTCGCCCAGGTCGTCCCCGAGATCGTCGTCGTCGTCGTCGTCGTCCCCGTCGAAGTCACCCTCGAAGCTCGGGCGGAACCGGTCGCGATGGCCGTCGAGCAGCGACTGCACCCACGGGGGGAGCGAGGAGGTGTCCACGGCGAGCTTGCCGTGGCGGATGGAGATGCGGGCCCAGATTTGTGCCATGTGAGTGGTCCTCGGAGTGAAGCGGTGGAACGAAGAAACGAAGGTTGGAGGTGTAGACGGGGGTTGGATCAGTCGCGGTTGCGAAGGAAGCGCTGGCCACGGCCGGACACCTCCTCCTCTTCGCGCTCCTCGCGGCGCTGGCGCTGGCGCTGACGGCGGCGGCCCTCGATGGACTCGCCCTCGGTGCCGGGGGTCATGCGGACCATCCGGGCGATCTCGCCGATGTCGTCGGCCGCGAGCTGCGGGCGGGCGACGCCGGCGGTGGCGGGAACGGCGGCAGGCGCAGCGGCAGCGGCCGGGGGCGTGGCAGGCGCGTTCTTCTTCTCGGCCAGCGCCTTGCCGGCGTGCCGACCGATGCGGCCGATGCCGGTGGCCATCAGGCCGTTGCCGAGGGCCAGTGCGTGGGTGCTGCCCTTGCCGGTCATCGACTTGTAGATGCCGTACCCGCCGAGCGCGAGACCCGCGCCGAGGCGCATGTCGATGGGCCCGAGGTCCATCTTCTCCTCGCCGAAGTAGCCCTCGGCGAAGCTGGCCGCG
>CANFCK010000054.1 GCA_947445035.1 Deltaproteobacteria bacterium | reverse complement strand
GCTGTCGGACGTCCGTCAGTGTCCGTCGATGACCGACACCGAGGGCTCGTCAAGGGCAGGAAACAGGACGGTGGGCGCGCGCCTTCGGCGACGCGGAATCATCCCACGGGAGGTGTCGTGCGATCCCGCCGAAGGGCCGGCGATTATTCTCGAAGCGCGCGCGTTCTGGGCGTTCGCGGCTCGGGAGTACGGACCGCCTCAGGCGGCTGCGTGCCGTCCGTGTCGCGGGCCGCCTGTCTGCCCTTGGGCGGAATGCCCAAGCTGAACCAGTGTGCCTCAGTTTGGACGATCTTGCCACACGGGTTCGTTATAGATTATTGGCCGAGAACGCTGAGTTATTGCGCATACGCCTCACCTTGTAGGCGAACGACAGCTGGGCGCAGAAGTCGCTTCGGCGGCGTTCACCCCCGGAAAGTGCTCGCCACCCACTGGCCGCAGGCGCACGCCGTTGTCACCGAGCAGTTTTTTTCACCGGAGCGAAACGCTACGGTCACCGCCGTCGCGGGCCGGGACCGGCGCCGGCAGCCGCTTCCGGGGCGGCTTCACCCTATCAGACAGTTCGATGACCTCCCCGTGCTTCGCCCGCTCCGACCACCCTCCGCGACGACGCCTTGCGGGGCCGGCTTCGCACGGCTGATCCCGCAAGGCGTCGTCGCTATTGCTCGGGCCGAACCCAGAAGGGAGACCCAGAGCAGATGGCAAGAGGGCAAAAGGGATCAAGGGGAAGACCTCACGAGACGCACCCCTTGGTAGCCCGGGAAGTAGCCCGGGTTCATCCAGCTCCGATTGGCGACCCGAGCGAACGCCGGTCCGTTGTTCCAGGAGCCGCCCCGGACCACCCGGTCGGAGCCGGAGGGTGCGCCTACCGGATCCGTCGTTGTGCCAGGGTAGGCCTTGTCATACCAGTCCAACGTCCACTCCAACACGTTCCCGCTCATGTCGCACAACCCGTACCCGTTGCGCTGCTTCTGGCAGACCCCGTGCGTCTTGGAATCGCTGTTCTCCTTCGTCCACCCCACCGCGCGCAGCTCGTTCCCCCCCGCATACACCTCCCCCGTGCGGCCCCCACGCGCCGCTCGCTCCCACTGCGCCTCGGTAGGCAGCTTGTACTTCACGCGATCCCGCTTCGAGGCCGCCTTCGCAAACGCCACCGCGTCATCCCACGAAACCATCTCCACCGGGCACGTAGGACCGCACGCCGTAAAATGCGACGGGTTCGTCCCCATCACCGCCAACCACTCCCCCTGCGTCACCTCGTGCTCCATCATCCAATATCCCTTGGTGAGGGTCACCTGATGCTGGGTCTCGTTGTCGTCGCGGCCGGCCTCGCTCGATGGTGACCCCATCGAAAATGTCCCCGCCGGAATCCACTTCATCGCGCCGAACGGACTCTCCCCGTCGGAACCGGGTTCGAGGGCGCGGAACGCCGCAGCCAAGGCCGGCGCTGCTGCCTTCGCCGCCGCGACGGCGGTCTGGAACGCGGTTTCGCGATCACGCTTCGCGGTGGCTTCGGCCGCAGCCTCGGCCGCAGCCTTGGCGGCCTGGCCGGCCGGGTCGGCCTTCCAAGCAGCCGCTTCGCTGGCCGACTGGCACCAGACGGTTCCCGTGCCGTACAACCCTTCGGCAGCCCCCCCCCCTCTACTTCGCCCTTGGTAAAACGGTCAGCCTCCTCCCCCGCGCCACACGCGCCAACAGCCACGCGTCGGATCTCATCATTGAGCATTTCGCTACAAGCCTCCATGGCATCCGGGTGCCCCGCGATTGCGCCGTCTCGACAACCGGGGGGCGGGTACCATACCCAAGTGAACGAGCGCTCTTCCTCGGCCTGGGCCGGTCGCGGCAGACCGAGTGCCACCCCCGCGACAGCGACGATCGCAACGCTTCGAACCACACGCATCCCCGCGATCACTTGTCCACCCGGCAGTAGTCCGCGCCAGCGTTCGTCGCGCCGCTTGGGCAGTTGCCATCGGAGGAGATCGGCACGAACGAGACGCCGATCTCATCGGCCCTGCAGTAGTCCGCTCCCGCGTTGTTCGCGCCGCCGGGGCAGTTACCGGCCGACGAGATCGGCATGAAGTGCCTGCCATCGGTCGATTGGCAGTACCCGGCCCCAACTTCGTTGGTGCCTCCAGGGCAGTTGCCAGCCGAGGACCTCGGCACCATCGTCGAACTGGCCGCAGGCGTGCCGGCCCAAGCCAGCGCTGGCAGGACCACCAGACAACCGAGAAGCAGCTTCGAAATTTGAAAGTTTGTCATGAGAGCACTCCGAGAAAGATAGAGTTGAGCAGGTTGAAGGCTTGTTGTTAGCGACTCGAAACGCGAACGATTACTTTGCGGCGGTACAGGCACGGGTGCACTCGCTGATCACGATCTCCGAACACCCAGGGCTAGATCCCTTGCCGCCGGCAGCGATGAATTTTCGCTGGCACGCCAGCCACGCGTCGAGCGGCACCGCTTCAAGGAAGGGCATCGCGTACAGGAACCGCGGAGGCGTCTCTTTCACGCCATAGGCGGCGAGCAGGTCCTTCTGACTCATGTTGCAGGCCCGACACGACTCGTCACACGACGGCTTGGCCGGGGCTGCGGGCGCGGGATCGCCAGCCATCGCGCTGCCCCCAATCACCAAGCCCACGCCCAAAGCCACCCCCCAGATCGATCGAGACAGGCTCCGCATCAAACACCTCTGCGTGAGCTTACCGTGTCGCATCACAACACAACGGCCGGAGATAAGAAATTTGAACGGCATGGCGGAAGGCACACGCCGAGAGCGCACACCCCTCGATCTCCGACACCAACACCAACATCCCGCCGGCATCGAAGTTCTCCGGGTCCTGGCTGATGTCGTCACCCAACAGCATGCGCGCATCACCGTTCAGCGAGGGACCCTCGCCCTACAACCGCATCCTGACCACGTTCTCCGCCTCCACACCCGGCCCTGTCCAGTCAATCGGCGGCAGCGCGGCAACGGCATCGCGCATCGCACCCATCACGGCGTCTGCGCCGCAAACCCGTTCAGACGGCCAGCTGGTTCCGCGGGCGTCGGCCGCCGAGCGCGTGGCGGCTTCACCGGTGCCGGAAGCTCGATCACTTCGCCTGAAAACCCTCGCGTTGAGCCCTCAGGCCCGCCTTGGGGTGCTTGCCCGCGAAACTGTGGCTGGTGGTCGTGCGGGAGGGTGGGGAGGCCGCGGGGGCGAGCGGCGTCACCCGCGCTGCCTTCAGCGTCGTGACTTCGAATCAAGGTACCCCGACCATCTTCAGAGGCCCGTCCAAAGTCATCTTTGGACGGGCCTTTCTGGTTCCATGGCGACCGGGGCGCCTTGATGGGCCGCTGTGGAGAATATCCAACCTTGTGCCTACTACCGGCATAATCGCCTACTGCTCTCAAGTTCGATTCTGTCGAGCGCCGGTGCGGGCGGGCCGGTCCGGGGTGAGCCGTCAAGGCGAGGCTCACGCGCCATGGGGGGCGAGCGGGGGGCGTCGCGCGAGCGTGAAAGGCGTGAACAGCGCTCGGCGCCTTGCGCCGGCCGCCGGTCCTGCCGTACACTCCACCCTTCCCGAGTGCCTCCATGCGCCCCTCCGATCGTGTGCTCCTGTGCCTCGCCGCGCTCCTCGCTCCGGCATCCGCGCGGGCGGCAAACTGCACCACCTGGACACCGAACTTCTACGTGAACACTACACCGGGCCATGCGTCGCAAGCCCTGCGCCTCTCTTGGACGCTGGGCGCCCCGGCTGCGTGCACCAACGCTACCGGCGACAACTGGGACGGCACTGACCATTTGGAGGCGCACCGAGTGCACGGCACCAGCGCGCCCTCCAACCCCAGCAGCCGCCCGCCCGCGGTGTCCGTCAGCAGCGGCACCTCCCAGGCCGACGACTTCACGCACCGCGCCGACACGACGATGGTCTATCGGATATTCGCCTGCGAGGACGCCGGTTGCACGAGTTGGTACGGCGACGGATCGGGGAACTACGAATCGACCTCCGCCACCTCCGACTACGACACGACGGAGGTCGAGAAATGGGTGCTGAAGGGCGTCACCGACGAGACCGACACGGCGGACATGATCGTCAAGCAGACGGCGGTCGACGCTCCGCTCCCGAACGCCCCGCAGGCGTTCTACTACCCCGCGGGATGGAGCACGAACCTTTCGGGCCGACTGGCGCTCTACTACAGCGAACTGGCCGTTTCTCCGGTGCCGAGCAAGGTGCACTATATGCTGCACGACTTCGCGGGCTGGCCGGCGGGCGGCTTCAACACCTCGGCGTACTGGGTCTCGCCCGTGCTCGTGGCCAACGGTTCCACCGACTCCGGAGACGACGACTACAAGGCGGACCACCCGTGGAGCATGCTGACCATCGACGGGAGCGACAAGCGGGTGCAGCTCTTCGTCCAGAGCCAGGACCCCGCCAGCGGCTTCAACCAGGCCATCCAGATCGAGTCCATCGACGAGGTGGGCGACGACTTCGGGCTCTCCTGCGGGGCCACCACCTGCTCGACGACGATCCTCGACGGCGCGGGCTACATCGCTATCGAGGCCGACGGCACTTCGGCCACCGACTACGTGGCCGACGCCCGCCATAGTCGGATCACCTGGGACTATATCGCCAACGGCTACATCGACACCGCGTACGCGAACCCTCGGATGCTGTTCCAAATCGAACGCCCGGCCAGCGGCTCGTGCAACGACACTGGCAACGACGACATCGGGCTGGCCACCGGGACCTGGGACTCCGGCGCGGGGGAGTGGACCTGGGACGTTGCGACTGGCGGCTCGCCCTCCTGTCCGATCATCCAGATCACCGACGGGCACGACGTCGGCACCATCCCGATGCCGAACGGAGAGCTGAAGGTCTACTACAAGAGCTATACTACCAACGACTGGCACGTAACCTACTGGACGGGCTCTGCGTTCGAGGATGACTCGGCGATCGAGGTGTGGTTCGACGACGGGTTCACGACCCCGCCCGACGCCGAGTGCCTCGAGAACGCGGCCCCACTGGTCTTCGTGGACGGCGCCGGACCGCACGAGGGGATGTTCATGATGATCCAGGATTCGCTTTGGTGCGGAGCCACCGGCATGGATGATGACGCCCTCGGTTCCAACGACGACTCCGGCATCGTCTTCGCCATCCTCACGAACTGACCATGCTCGCCCTCCTGCTCGCCTGCACCGCTCCACCTGCGCCGGCGACTCCGGAGGAGCCCGTCGTCGACCACGCGGTCATTCACGACCCCGCCGCGCCGGAGTACACTGACTGCTTCGTCGACGCGGACGGGGACGGCTGGGGCGGCGAACCTATCACATTGGAAGGTGACGCCTGCACGGAGGGCTCCGCCCCGACCGACGGCGACTGCGACGACACCGACGCGCTGCGGAGTCCAGCCCAGTCCGAGGTCTGCGACGGCCTGGACAATGACTGCGACCAGGGGATCGATTCGCCGGTTCCCGGCGATTCACCGGTGTGGTACGCCGATGCGGATGGAGATGGGTTCGGCGACCCCGGCGCCGCCCTTCAGGCCTGCGAGGCTCCAGCAGGGTACGTCAGCGATGCTGCGGATTGCGAAGACCGCGACGCCACCGCCTTCCCCGGGGGGCCGGAGATCTGCGAGGACGGGTTGGACAATGACTGCACCGGTGATGGCGACGGGCTGTGTCGCGTGCTCGGCGACTGGGCCATGGCCGACCTCGCCGACGCGACGTGGTCGGGGGAGGCTGAGCGCGATCAATTCGGGTCCAGCGTGGCCGCGTTCGACCTGGACTCCGATGGGCTGATGGAACTGTTCGTCGGGGGGTGGTACACGCCGACGGACTCGGAGCGACAGGTGGTGGAGCGGGCCTTTGCCGTGCCGCTCGCCGGCGGCGCTGCGAGCGACGCCGATTTGGTGCTTTCTCGCTCGAACGACGACGCAGACGTGAACTACGTGCCGTCGGGCGCGCTCGGCGACATCGACGGCGACGGCTGTCGCGAACTCGTCGTCGGGGGCTACCAGTCGGATAGCGCAGACCAGGGGGCGGTGTGGGTGTTCAACGACTGCATCGGCTCGATCACCGAAGCCGACGCCATCGCCGTCGGCGTGGAAGACGAAGCCAACTCCTTCGGAGGTCAGATCGCGGTGGTCGATGACTCCGATGGCGATGGGGCCGTGGAGCTTCTGGTCAGCGCGCGAGGTCACGCGAAGCTCGACGGCTCCTGGCGCGATCAGCACGGCCGCGCCTACCTGTTCCTCGACCCGATGAACGAGCTCGACGCCGCCAACGCCGATGTCGTGTTCGACACTCCGGCCGAGGCGGAGTGGATGTCGCTGGGCACCCGGGTGTGCTCCGCCGACTTCGACGGCGACGGGCTCTCTGACGCCGCGATGAGCGCGCCCGGCTACGGCTACGGGTACGCCACACTCCCTTCGTGGGGCGGCGGCGGTGCTGTGTTCGTCGCCTTCGCGCCCTTCGCCGCGCAGACCGACCTAATCGGGATGGACGGCACGCCGGGCGACTCGGTGCTCGCCTACACCACCTCCGACGAGGACGGGATGCTCGGCTACTCCCTCGCCTGTGGCGGCGACCTCGACGGCGACGGGCTCCCCGAGCTGCTGATCGGCGACGAGTACGAGGGCCACGTGACCGGCCGCGTCTACGTCCAGTCGCCGCGGACTCCGGGCTCCGCGGCAGCCGACAGTGTCGGCTGGTACATCGACGGCTCGGTGCCGGGCGACACCCTCGGCCGCGCGATGGCTGCCGGTGACCTCGACGGCGACGGCCGCGACGACCTCGCCATCGTGGAGATCTCCGGCGACCCGGGAGTGATCGACATCTTCTACGGCGGCAGCACCGCCATCCGCACCGGCGCCGACGCGGACGCCCGGATCGACGGGCCCTACGCCCTCGCGCTCGGCGACTTCAACGGCGACGGCATCGCCGACATCGCCGCCGGCCAGGCCACGGACTCCACGGTCGCACACTGGTCGGGCGCCGTGAGCATCATCCTCGGTGGAAACCTGGAGCCATAGGTGCCGGCGCCAGCGGCTATTGTGCCCCCAACCCCACCTTCAACGCCTCGAACTCACCACCCACCCGCCCCTGCCGGTCGAGCCACCAAGTTCTATAATCATCAAGTCCACCCGAAGGGGAGCCGCCCGGGACGAGGGGATGGCGACGCCAGTCCATCTTGGGTCACGTGGGGGATAGGAAAAACGAACGGCATGGAAGCAGGCACACCCGGCGAGGGTACACCCGCTTCGGGCCCGTCCGCAAGCGGCGGCAAGGGCGTTGGTGGCCCAGAACGCGCCCATCGGAGCGAAAACAGG
>CANFCK010000053.1 GCA_947445035.1 Deltaproteobacteria bacterium | reverse complement strand
GAGCCTCTGGCTTCGGACTGAACTGCCCCTCAAAGGCCAGCATCTTCTCGGTGCCCCAGCCCTTCGGGTCCAGCCAGAAAGTTCGATAACCATTCGGCCATCCCGACCATTGATCTGAAGGCCCGTCGAAGTGATGAACTTCTACGGGCCTTCTTCAGTTTTGGGGCCTGACGCTTATCGAACTCGGTCTTGCCAGACGGCCGGGTCGCGAGAGGTGTGGAACACAGCGATGACCTCGACGTGCTCCGGCTCCGGCAGGTAGATGAGCACGTACGGGAAGCGGCGGACGACCTTCCGGCGTGCCTCACCGCGGACCTTCCTGCATCCGAGAGGCGACCGGCCGATCTCCGCGATCCCCGCATCCAGACACGCGCGGAACTCGTCACCGAGCCCCTCTCTTTTGGTCTCGTACCAGCTCCACGCCTCCGTCAACTCTTGCAGCGCCGCAGGGCGCAGCCGTACCGGCAGCATCAAACCCGGCGCCGCATCTGCTCCCGCGCGACCTCCCATGGGATCGACGTCTCGGGATGGGCGCGGTAGTCGGCGACGCGGCGGTCGATCTCGGCCGCCTGCGCCGGGCTGAGGGGGGCCTGTTCCGCTTCAGGGGCGATTCGGTCCCACAGGTCCTGAACGTAGAGGATGCGCTCCGCGGGCGTCATGTGGTCGAAGGAGGGTTCCATCTGAGGATTGTAGTCGCCAGGGCCCCCGATCGCCAGAGCCTCCGGGCATCGACGCCGTGATCCGCCAGCGGTGTACCGAGATCACCCACATCACCGTTCACGAGGTGCTGGACCGGAGCAACTACCCGCAGCTCGGGCGCATCATGTTCAGCGGCGTGGACCTCGGCGCGTTCATCGAACCCGACGTGAACGACGGCGACGACAACGACAACGAGGATGGCGACGGCGACGGCAACGACGACGAGGAGTCCGAGACCCTCGGCGACCTCGCCCGGATGGACAACAGCGTGAGCTACGCGGTGCTCGCGTACGCGGCGGTGCGGTGGATCAAGCACATGGCCGACCAGAACATGGTCGGGCAGCGCGAAGGCAAGTTCAAGGTGAACTTGTGGAAGGGCAAGGGCGACAAGGTCATCTACAGCTCGCGCTTCCTCTGCACGAACACCGAGTACGAGGAGCCGGCCGTCGCGGTCCCCGCGCCGACCGTCCCGCTGCCGGGGCCGAACCCCGACACGTCGCCCGACCCCCGCACCTGGCGCGCGCACCAGCCGCGCGACCCACCGAAACGGGAGCGGACCGGGGCCTCGCGTGCGCATCGCGGCGGGCGAGCGGGCGGACGGGGAGTGACAGGCGACGACGAGCCCGATCATCGGCAGGCCGACCGCGCGCCAGCCCCAGGCGCCCTCATCGGGACAGTACGAGGACGAGTCCGCTCTCGGCGGGGACCTCCACGGAGATCGTACGCGGGGCTCCGATGGGCCCGGGGTCGGGAACCCCGAGGGGGCCGGGTTGGAGGTCGAGCGCGGCGCCGCCCAACTCGAGCGCCCACTCGGGATCGAGGGTGGGCCATGTCACTCGGATCCAGCCGCACCCCGCCGGCATCGCCGGCGGGGTGAACGTCACGCGATCCCACGGACCTGACTCGACGGCCTCGTCGACCGCCACGGGGGTCCAGGTGACGCCGTCCTCGCTGGCCTCCACGGCGAACGACCCGGACTCGATCCCGCTCCACCGCCACGCGTCGAGCGTGAAGTCCGTGATGGGCGTGCCGTCCCCGAGGATGATCCACGCCCCGCCGACACCGCCGAGCCGCATGTCGTCGTCCGCGAAGTACTCTGCGCTCGCAGTGTCCTGCCAGATGCCCGGGCCGAAGGCGAGGGTCGTCACGTCCTCGAACCCGTACTCCTCCGAGTACGACGCGCCGCCAACGCCCACGCTGCTCGTCAGCGCCAGGGTGTCGGCGCCGGTCCATCCGATGGTCCGGGTGCGCGGCTCCGATGTGGGGTTGGCAAGCGCGAGGACGAAGCGGTCCTCGGCCACGAACCCGGCGACAGCGATCGCCGGGTCGCGCTCGTCCGGGGCCACAAGCCGGGCATCGTCCGGTAACGCCTGTGCCAACGCCGCGAGGGTGGCCAGGAAGGGGCGCGCCGTCCCTTCGGCATCCACCATGCCGAAGCTGCCCCAGCACCCCCCCCAATCCGGGTCGGCGGCCTGCCAGGGGAGGACCGCCGACGCCCCCTCCCCGAGCGCCAGGAGCGTGTACGTCAACATCCGCACGCCGTACCCCTCGGTGGAGGACCAGTCGCCACACGTGAGAGGACCCTCGGTCGCGACGCCATGGTAGCTCGGGTCCTGCGAGGCCAACTCGGTGAGCAGAAACGGCAGGTCGGGATCGACCTCGCGCGTCCTCGCGGAGAAGTCCGCGACAGCGTCGCGAAACACGGTCACGCCGTCCCCGTTCGCGTAGGCGTCGTCGTAGCCGTGGGCCGACCAGGCGCCGAGCGCGGCAACGGCGTCGGGCGTGAGCGCGTCGAGGAACCGCGTGGAGGCGCCGCCCTGCGCGAGGGTGGAGAGCCCCGGCCCCGCGATGCGCGTGTCGACGAGTCCTCGGGCGTCGAGGTCGGCGCGGACGGCGACGATCAGCGCCGAGTAGTCGGACGGGTACACCTGGGTGTTCCACGAGCCGTCCGGCTCGTTCGTCACCTCCAGCCAGGGGACGTCGATCCCGTTGTCGGCGAGGTGGCCCACCAGCGCCGCGACGAGGTGCGCGTAGTCCTCGACGTACGCCGACTGGAGGACGCCCGACGCCTCCATCTCGGACGGGGCTTCCCATTGCAGCAGCACGAGGTCCAGGCCGAGGCGGTCGATCTCGGCCGACGTGGCGAGCGCGTCGTCGAGGCTCCCGAAGCCGGTCGTCGCCATCGCCGAGGCCACGTAGGCGTCGTAGTCCGACGCGCCTCCGCCGAGCGGCACATCCACGCCGGTGGTGTCCCAGACCGGGCCTAGGCCGGCGCGCACGAGCCGCCCGTTCAACGTCGTCACTGGATCCACCCACGCATCGGCGTCGGGCCAGACGTTCGCCCCGAGACCCCACACCGCCTGGCGCGGGTCGGCGAGGTCGAAGAGCAGGTCCGGGACGTCCTCGTCGACATACCCATCGCAGTCCTGGTCACGTCCGTCGCGGGCCTCGACCGCGCCGGGGAACGTCTGCGGATCTCCGTCATCGCAGTCCTCGTCGGCGGTGCTGCCGTCCCCGTCGGCATCTTGGGGGGCGGTGTCGTCGGTGTCCGGGGGCTCTCCGGTGTCGTCGCTCGTGTCGCGCGCAGTGTCGGCCGGCTCCGCCGTGTCGAGCGGCGAGCCGCCGGAGACGCAGGTGCCGTCAGCCGCGAGGAGTTGGTCGGGAGGGCATGGGAATGGGGCCGTACAGGCGACGAGAAGCGTTAGCATGTCCGGAGCATAGTCAATCAGTGGCCTCCCTGACCTTCCCGCGCGAGCGGTCGGCGCGCAGGCACCTCTCTGGACGAAGAAGTAGAACCCGGCGGGAGCAGCGGGGTTTGCCGGCGCCCCGGACGGGTTAAAGTGAGGCAACAGCAGCCTCAAACGCCAACACCCGCTCGCTGCCCCACCCCTGGGGATCGAGCCAGAGAGTTCGATAACCATTCGGCCATCCCGACCATACTTGATGGGCCGCCTTCGAACGACGAGTTCGGGGCGGTCGTTCTTGTTTATTTGGGTTCGATAGCGGCCGGCGCACTTGCGACGATCGCGCTCGCTCGCGACAAACTCGGCCTTTGAGGCTCCGGATCGACGAGCAGTCCACACACGGACGCACGGTCCCGAGATCGATGCCGACGCGACAGGTGCCGTAGTCGTTCAGGGCCGATTCGTCACCCGCGGCACGACCGAGGGAGGGTAGGACTCAACTGGGGCGCCATCGTGTCACACTCGCGACCAAATTATTCCTGTTGCGATGCCAAACGGCTCCAAAACTCTGGTAGGCTTCGCTGACAAACAAAGCCGTCGATGCGCCCCCCCCCCCCCCACCAGGCTCGCGGATTGTATTCGCTCTGAGCGCGGTTTTGGCCGCCGCCCCGTCGGCGCATGCGGCCTGCTTGTTGGGCACCGACCCTGACGGCGACCTCTACGGCCCGGCCTTCCCTCCCCCCTCTGTCACCGGCTGCCCGCCCGTCCCGGACTGTGACCAGGCGCGAGGCGACATCAACCCCGGCATGCTCGAGGACCTCGACACACCCGAGGATGACAACTGCAATGGACGGCCTGGGATGTCGATCGTGTTCACGGCGCCCAATTTCGGCCCGTACAGCGGCTGGGTGCCCTCGGGCTGGACGCTCGGCCTGGGTGACCATGGAAAGATAGGCAATCTCCCGGCCGCCCCGGGAGCGATGACGCGCGCGGTGTCGCTCCCGCTCAACCGAAGCATCGTGGTGACCCTCGACGTCTCGGCGCTGAGCGGGACGGGGTGTGAGCTCGCCCTGAGCCATCGAACCGCGGACCCCATGGACATCGGGGTCACGACCATCAGGCCGGTTGTCGGCACCGGCGTTGAGTTCTTCGACTACACCGGTGCAATCGCCCCCGGCCGAGTGCTCACCCAGATCAGGTTGGCCTGCGCGGCGGGCAGCAGCATGACGGTGGACTGGCTCCAGGTGCAGGACGCCCTGGCGGAATTCGGCCCGCCCACAGAGATGTCGGTGGTGTGGCAGGACACCCGGCTGCCGGGTGGAGGCCACACCGTGGGGCTGGTGCGGCAAGACACCTGGGGCCGGCTTTACATGGGGAGCGACGTGGGGGGCCTGGCCCGGTACGATGGGGACGGGTGGCAGGTGTCCAACGGCAGCGGCGCGACCAGCATCCAGATGGGCGGGACCAGCGGCGTTTCCGACATCCTGCCGATGAACGACGGGAGCGGTGAGGTGTACGTGCTCATGGGCGACAGCAACGCGAGCGACGCGCTGGGTGGCCTGTGGCGCAGCCTGGACTGGGGCGACAGCTGGGAGCAGCTCGCCTCCGCGGCCGCCCAGTTTCCGGGCAGCGCGGCGGCCGACACCAGCGACGACGTCTGCGGAAACCCGCGGGAGAGCAACTGTGACGAGTGGGTGCAGGCGGGGGGCTTGTTGTTGCAGGCGGAGTCGGTTGCAGGCGCGGCCGGCGACGTGGTGTACATTGCCAACGCTGATGAGGATGCGCGAGGGGTGAGCCTCTACGACGGCGCCACCGCCTGCGCCCTCCCCAACTCCGGCGACCCGCTCCCGGCAGACTATGTGGGTGCGCTGCTGCGGGTGGACGTGCTCCCGAACGCGACTCCAGTGCTGGTCGTCGGCTACAGGGCGAGGCTGAATCTGGGGGCGAGCGTCTACGTGTGCTCGCTTCCCGCCACCGCCCTGTCCTGCTCCGGTGGGGCCACTGCGGATTGCCAGGAGGTGACCGTCGGGGACGGGGGCATCGACGTTCGCGATCTCCAGAAGAACACGTGGCTCAGCGACGTGGCCGAAGTGACCGACGAGACCGGCGTGCTCATTGCGGACGGCGGCGGGCGGCCGGTCGATGCCGACGCGGACGACCTTCCCGACGCCACCTGCACGCACTACGGGGGCAACGTGAGCCAGCTCGTCATGAGCGACGTCGGTGGCTTCGGCGTCGTGACCGTAGCGGTGGAGGACGACATCCTCACCGGTGCCGACGTTGCGGACATCGCGGGCGGCACCGATCTGACCGGCATCAGCCTGGACCCGCTCTCTCAATACCTCTTCCTGAACACCCCCGCGGGCGGCAACCAGAAGTACCTCCACGACCGGATGTACCGGGTGGATGCCGACGCGCTCTTCGATACCGCAGTGGTGTCCATCGAGGCGGTGAACGCCGGCGACGGACCGGCGATGAACGAGGAGGACTATTGGGAGTGGGTCCGCAACGCCGGGGATATGGACAAGGGCGGGGCTTGGATGGAATCCGAGATCAACGGCCGCTCGATGGTGTTCCCCGCGCGCGCGGCGCCGGGAGACATGCCCGACGTGCTCTGGTTCGATCCCATCGCGTTCGCGGGCGGGGGCGAGATCCAACTTGCGGCGGGCATCACCGGCTTCGGGGCGTGGCTGATCGAGGGTCTCGCCGACCCCTGGCTGGACAACGAGCCCTGGGAGGCTTTGTATTACCCCAGCGACACGACGGCCGACGCGGAAGCCGATGTCAGCTTCACCTTCTGGCCCGACATCGACGCGGCGGACCATCTGACCTTCCAGTACGCCACCGCCTGGGAGGCGTACCTTGCGCCCGACGGACACTTGTGGGCGGCAAACGGCGATTCCGGCCTGCAACACCTCGACGCCACCGTGGCGGCCACCGCGGCGGACCCCTACGGCGCCGAGGTCGACTGCTTGTGGAACGGCTGGTCGGCGTCACTCAACAGCCTTGCTGTCGTCGACCGCCTGGTGCCGCCTGACGGGGAGGCAAATTTGCCGGTGATCTGGGGAAGCATGCGCGACCAGAGCGTCGCCGGCTACAACCACGAGACGGGCGTGGTGCGCACCATGGACAACGGCGCAAGTTGGGAGTACGCCGGCTCGGCGTTCAATGTCTCAGATGGACCGACGGGGCGGTTCCATGACGTCGTCGATGACGCCTGGAACCCGTCCGGTTTGGTGTACGGGCACCGCTCGTGTATCGACTACGATCCCACCCATTACGCAGAACCCTTCGCGGATCTGGACCCGTCGGACGAATACAGCCCCGCCCACGCCTTCTCGGCCTCCCCGCTCCGGAACGTCGCGCGGGCCGTCACCACCCCGAGCCTCGGCCAGACCGGGGTGATCCGCGCGCTGAACGAATTCGTGGCGATCGTCCTGCTGCGCCCGGACGAGGAAGCAAGCGGAGACGACGGCGGGCTGTACCTCACCACCAACGGCGGGAGCACCTGGGCGCTGTTGGACTTCGACGGGGGCACGGGCGCGTGCGCCGCGGCGACCACCTATGGCGACGGCAGCTTCGAGATCATCCATCCCGGCGGCGACAGTTGGTGGGATCCGCTCGGGACGGATCAGGGCGAACTCGAGCTGCTCTTCTCGGTCGACCTTGTGGCCACCGGCGCGTCGTGCGCACTCGCCAAGGTCTCCGTGGCCGATGCCGGCGCGGGGCTCACCACCTCGTGGGACTGGTACTCCTTGCCCAAGCTGACCCCGACGGCCGCCGGCTCCTGCGGCGTCTACTACGACAACATGCGCGGTTCCATGCCGGCGCCATGGTCGGACGAGGCGATGATCTACGCCAGTTACACGCGCAGCTACACCTCCGGGACCGACCCGGCCCCGCGGGGGCTGGGTGCGCTCTACGGGGGCGCCTGCCTGGTCGATCTGAACACCGGCGCCCTGACCGTGGTGGTCGATCCCTGGGTATACCCGGCAGGCATCGGCCACGTCGCCCCCCACCCGCAGGTCGCCGACCTGTGGGCGCTGGTCCCCGAGCTCGAGGTCAGTCAACCATACTGCGCGACCGACAAGACCCAGGGCACCTACACCGGCACCGCCGTGTTGGACTGTCCTACGCCATGGCCCATGCTGGTGAAGGGGACCGCCGCCGCGGGCTTCCAGCTCACCGAGCTGAGCACCAGCTACCCGCACTTCGCACCCACACGTGTGAGCTGGTCGGACATCGGCGTGCCCGACGACTCGGCCGACGGCTCGGGCAGTTGGCTGGTGGTCACGACCTCGGGTGGCGGCACGTGGCGGGGCGAGCTGTCGTGGTGAGGCTCGGCGGGCTGCTCACGCTGTGGGCCTGCTCCCCCGAGCCCGCAGGGCTGTCACCGGGCAACGGCGCGGATGACCTGGACAGCGCTGAGGAGGCCGACACCGGCGACTCGGCCGACACCGCCGACACCGCTGGGGACGCCGATGCCGACGGCGACGGGTGGTCGCCCAACGCCGGGGACTGCGACGACCGCCTCCCGCACGTGTACCCCGGAGCACCGGACTATTGCGACGGCCTCGACGCCGACTGCGACGGCGAGCCGATCCCCGACGGAAGTTGCGGCGAGCCCGGCGACCCCACGGCGATGTGGCGTTGGAGCTTCGAACCGACCGAGGCGCGGTGGGGAGGTTTTGTTCCGGGACTCGGGGACCTTGACGCGGACGGCTGCGGCGACATTGGCGTGGAGACCTTCGGCGACAAGGAATCGATCGGCCCGCTGGCTGGCGTCCGACTCGCCGGACAGCCCCCGATCGGACCCTTCCCCATGCTGGCCTGGGACTACGCCTTCCCCCGCTGGGAGGGCGGGTCGGTCAAGCGCGCCGGGGACGTGGACGGGGATGGCATCGACGATGTCTGGGTCGACTCGTATGGCGGCGCGGACATGTACTCGGGCGCGCTCTTCTTGTTCAAGGGGCGGATCGGCGGCTTCCCCAACGACGAGGCGGTGATCGATCGGGTCGCCGACGCGACCTGGACCGACTCCGAGGCCTTGTGGTACGCCGGGGACCCTGAACGCGCTGAACTCAATGGAGACGGCCATCCGGACGTGCTCTTCGCGCTCGGCGGCGTCGACAGCTGCTTGGGAATCGTCGCGGGCGGTCCGGCGCTCGGCGGCACCGTCGAGATGACGGACCTTCCTTGCTTCGCGATCGGGACAGCCACCTTGTGGGGCGAATTCCATGTACTCTCGGACATGGACGGCGACGGTCTGGACGAGGTGGGGTACACGACCCAAAACGAAACCGATGACGGCGCCGGCGTCTTCACCATCGTCGAAGGGGAAGACCTCTGGGGAGGGGGAAGCATTCCCGACGTCGGCCACGACGCGTGGTTCGAGGAGTCCGAACCGCGCAGCCAGACCTTTGGATTCGGCATCGAGTCGGTCGAAGGGGACCTCGACGGCGACGGGCTCGCCGACCTGGTCTTTAGCACCTCCTCGGACGACGGAGAGGACTATCGACTGATTTTCGCCAGTGGCGGTGTCCCCGACGGGGCCATGAACGACTGGGTCTACGCGGAGGTCAGCTCCGCCGCCGACCGCGCCGTGCTTCTCTTCGGCTGGATCGACGACTTGGACGACGACGGGCGGCGCGACGTTTTGGCCGCGAATTGTGTGCTGGCGTCAACGAAAATCGTCGGTGGGGGTCACCTCGATCTCGCGGACGTTCACGGGTCCTGTCTGGGGGGCGACGGGCTCAGCGCGGACGTCACCGACATGACCGGCGACGGCTACCCCGAATGGGTGTACAACGACTACAACTGGAAACTGCCCGGGAATGAAGCCCGCTACATCCGTGGCCTGATCATCGAGGGCTTCCCGATCCCCTGGGACGATCCCAGCAAGTGGTGACGCCCGACCCGATTTTTTGCCTACGAGCGGGCGCGAGCCCGACCACCAACAACCCCTGCCCGCGGCGCTCGGGCACGTGGTGTTTTCGCTCCTGGTCGTGATGGCACCGGGCTACTTCGCCGCCAACCCAGCCTGCAACGCCGAGAAGTCCGTCCACGCCTGACCCTGACGATCCAGCCACCAAGTTCTATATTCATCAAGTTGAGCCGACCACACCGAATGACGGCGATCCGGAGACCCCGGATCGCCGTTTTCGGTTTCCGGGCCGGTCGTCGGTTCGGTAAGTTGATCGAAGGGACTTTCGAAGGTGACGGTGAGCTTCCCCTCGGCCAAAACAGAGTTCGATAAGAGGATTTCCAGCAAACGGCGCTGATCGCGGGGCTCCCTGGAGATGAGCAGGTCATACGCCCGGTTCGCGAGTTCGAAGACGTAAATGGCCGTATCGAGGCTCTTGGCGCTCACTGTCCCGTCTCATCGAATTCACCCGATCCGATCCCAGTTGAAACTACCGGTAGAAACGGTGGAATGGCGCCTGCACCTGTGTCCCAGCCGGGGTCCCCGGAGGCGCGCCGCACACATCGGCGGTCAAAACGGAATGTCGTCCTCGTCGCCGTCGT
>CANFCK010000052.1 GCA_947445035.1 Deltaproteobacteria bacterium | reverse complement strand
GGGCAGTGGGCCGGGCCGAAGCCTGGACCGCCTCGGTCCCACCGAGCTGGCCCACCTGCGAACCGTCTACGGGTGGGTGGTCCTGCACCTGGAACTCGACGCGCGGTTGCCCTCCCGCGGCCGCATCGCCGCGCTTTTGGAGGACGCACTGGGCGCGGGCGAGGTGGTTGAGGGGCGGCAGGTCTGGCGCCTGCCGCCGTCCTGAGCGGCGCCGTTCAGAAAACCGAGTACGTCAGGCTGCGCATCGGCGACCCGTCCAAGAGCGCGAGGGCGACGCCCACGAGCAGCACCATCAGGATCGGGATCACCCAGTAGGGACGGGTGGAGGTGACGATGCCCTACGGGGCCTCGATGAGCAAGCCGCTGACCGTGGAACCGTCGCTGACCGTCCAGGGGAAGTCCACGTCGGTTGACAGGTTGGAGTCCACCGTGCTGAGGTCGCCGTCCGGGTCGAAGCTGACGACAAAGCCGACGCTCACCGCACTGCCGATGCCGGCGGTCACCGAGAAAGAAACCGGGGTTCCGTCGGAGGCGGGGCAGGTGAACGATCCTTCGCCGAGGAGCCTTGGCGCGCTCGTGAAGTCGGGGAGGCCGCTGGAGTCCAGGTCGGCTGCGTCGTAGACCATCACTGCGCAGCTTGACGTGGCGCTGACGCCGCTCCCGGACTCGAAGGTGCCGGAGAAGGTCGCCGACCCACCGGTGCCGGTGTCGAGGCCGGTGTCCGTTCCGGTGTCGAGGCCGGTGTCCGTTCCTGTGTCGGTGCCGGTGTCGGTGCCGGTGTCGGTGCCGGTGTCGGTGCCGGTGTCCGTTCCGGTGTCGGTGCCGGTGTCCGTTCCGGTGTCCGTTCCGGTGTCGGTGTCCGTGTCGGTGTCGGTGTCGGTGTCGGTGTCGGTGTCGGTGTCGGTGTCGCTGTCGCTGTCGCTGTCGCTGTCGCTGTCGGCATCGGTCTCACCACTCAGCGCGAGCGGGTAGCACTCCCCATCGTCCGCGCGACCGTTGGCCGGGCCGCAGGGATCGGGCGTGCAGGACATCAGAAAGGCGAGTGAGAGGATGGGGTATCGCATGGTCGTCTCCGCTGGCAGTATCGGCCACTTTTCGTGGAACTGTCAACGTACGTGAAAAAGGCTACCCGGGCTGCGGCGGGGAAGCTGCACGAGGTCATGCGCTGCAACCGCGCTGGCGCGCTGTTTCGGGGAGGGGGCAGCGGCTGCGCGCTTACGGCTCGCCGGAAAACTCGCGCACGGCGTGGCTGTAGCCGAAGCCGTGGCCGAGGGGCGCTGAGGCCTCCCAGGTTGGCTCGTGCGCTTCGTTGAGGATCGTCAAGCGCCCCGCCGAGCCCCACGACACGAGATGGCCCCCCTGCGGAAGTGGCTCGACGTTGCCGAGCATCCTCGTGGTCACGCTGCGATCCGCATCGTAGCTCCACGCGCGGGCGTAGGTCCCCGTCCGGAGGTCGACATCGTATTGGACCGCTTCGCTCCACATCTCGCCGCCGTTGGTGGGCCGGTTGTTGAACACCAGGAAGCCGCCTTCGACCGGAAGGGCCGCGTGCTGCGGACCGAAGCCGTCTCCGCCCGTGAGGGCGACGTCGCCACCGCTGCCGAGCTCGGCGACGAGCGCGCCGGTTTGCGCATGGACGATGGAGACGGTGCAGAGGCGGTGGCTGGAGACCCAGTAGTTCCCGTCCAAAAGCGCGAGGCTGTTGTCGTGGGTCCACTCCTTGTCGCCGCTGACCAAGGTGGCCATGGCGTCGAGATGATCGGGATCACCGGCGTCCCAGGTGCTCCACACGGTGCGACTGGTACCATCGAGTTCGAACTCCACGATCGCGTCGCCCTCGACCGTGTCGCTGCCGAAGGGGCGCACGTCCTTGACCAGCACCGCGTATCCGCCTGTCGGAAGCTCGACGAAGTCGTGGTGACCGTTCGGGGTGTAGGTGATCACCGGCGCGCCGCCGGCCACGGGCATCCGGACGATCGCCATCGACTCGCCGAGCTCGGGCAGGGTGGCCATGACGATCACGGCCTTCCCGTCGTGGCTCATGCGAGCCTGAGTGAACGTGACCGGGGACGTCGACAACTTCCTCCACCAGACGGGCTCGCCCGCGCCGTTGTAGATCGCCGCGAAACTCTCGCCCCCGATGACGGGACTCAGCACCAGCTGGTCGGAGTTCCCAGCGACCTGGAGGCGCGGCAAATCGTTCGGCGGGGAGGGAGGTTGGAAAACACCGTCCGCCGAAACCAGCTCGCCGTCCTCGGTCTGGGCGACCGCCCGCCAGTGCCACTCCAGGTCGGCGCTGAACCCGGCGAGGACCACGGCGTGCTCGAGGCCGTCGTCAGAGGACCAACCCTCGACGACGGCCCCGTAGTGGTCGTCCGTGCCGTATTCGAGGACCGCGTCGCTCGTCGTCTCGGTCGTCCAGGTGACCGTGAGCACCGTCTCCGAGTCCTCGTCGACGCGGGTTTCGACCTCGAGCGCCTCGGATTCGGCTTCCGACAGACTCAAAGGCGCGGATTGGCAGGCGAGGGCGAGGAGCAGGAACGTCATGTCGCCTTAATGTCCAAAAACCCAAATACCGATCGTCAAGCGATCGTCAGCGCTGTCGTTTGCCGGAAATTCCATCTCCCCGCGTGCGGGCCGACCGCGGTGGACCCGGTGCCCGACGACGCCGGAGCGCGGCGGCGGCGCTTCCCTGGCCGTGGTATCGTGCAGTGTGCTCCTCGCTTTGCTCGCCGCTTGTGACACCGCGCCGGCGTCGGTCGCCGCGGCGGGTTGCCCGCCGGCCTCGGGCGTGAGCTGGTCCGGATGGGGCGAGGGCTTCTTTCGCACCTGGTGCGGGTCATGCCACTCCGCCGACACGCCCGACCGTCGCGGCGCGCCGCCGGGGGTCGACTTCGACCTGGCCGCGGACGTCTGGCGGCAGCGCGACGCCATCCGCGCGGCGGTCGAGCGCGAGTCCATGCCGGTCGGGGGCGGCCTTTCGGTCGAGGATCTCGAGCTGCTCGACGAGTTCTTGACCTGTGAGCCGGTCGATGCCGACCGGAAAGCGGACGTGGGCGTCGTTGGAACCACGACGGTCGCTGCGATTGAGGCGTCTGGCACCGCCGCGCTCGCCAGCGGCTATCCGCGCGCCGAGCGGCTCTGGGAAGCCTACCGCACCCTGCTCGCCGTCCACGGTCAGTCCGACTGCCCGTTCGGCTGGCAGTTCGGCCTCGGGGAGTTCCAGTCGCCGCTGGTTGGCTGCACGACCGCGGCGGGCTGGACCTTCGCGGGCCTCACCCTGCGCAAGGAGGAGGTCGATGCGGACGGCGTCGAGGAGTGGCTCACGGGGGACGCCTCCGTACAGGAGCCGGCTGGCGCCTATGGGACGCTCGCGGGCGAGGTGCGTTGGTGGCGCGCGTCGGGGGGCGAACCGCGCGCCTTCTCGCAGTCCATGTACGGCACCTGGGGCATGCCGTGGGAGTCGGGCTGGCTCGCGGAGTCCCCCAGCTTGTCGGTGTCCATGGAAGGAACTTGGTCCGCGGCGCGGGTCGAGGCGCTCCTGAGCGGGGGGATCACCCTTGGCGGCGCGTCGGTCTACCTGGACGGCGTCACCGTCGATACGCTCACCTGTCCGGGGGCGCCGACAAGCGGAACGCTGCTCGTGCGGGGCGCTGCGGGAGCCTGGTCCACGATCACGCTGGCATCGGACTGTTCGGGCTGCGGCGCGGCCGCTGATCCCGAGGGCGTCGTCGTCGGCACGGCCTGTGTGCCCTGGGCGTCGGTGCTGGCAAGCTTGTGGGAGCCGGCGCCATGACCCGGTTGGTCTGGACGTTGGCGCTGGCGGTCGGGTGCGCCACCGCGACCGAGGCCCCGACGCCGTCGACGGAGCTGGTGTCGCTCGGGGACGCGCGCCTCTACCGCCGGATGAGCCTCGATCTGCGTGGGGCCTTGCCCTCCATCGTCGAGCTTGACGAGCTGGAGGCCGGCAGCGCGCTCGGCGATCTGCGGGACGGGCTCTTCGACGACCCCCGCTTCGAGGCCCGCCTTGTCGACCTGCTCGGCCAGGCGTGGCGCACCCAGGTGGATGAGTTCCTGGTGCGCTACGAGGAGTACCCGCAGCTCGCGGGCGACCCCACCCTGGAGTACCCCTTCGAGCGGGCGGTCGGAGAGGAGCCCCTTCGGTTATTGGCTAGGGTGGCCGCGGATAAGGCGCCATGGTCAACCATCGTGACCGCGGACTGGACCATGGCGAACGAGGTGACGGGGCCGTTGTGGCCGGTCGACTATCCGGCGGGGGAGAGCGGCTGGCGCGTCGTCCACTACACCGATGCCCGTCCCGCGGCGGGGGTCCTGTCCACCAACGGCTTGTGGTGGCGCTATTTTTCAACTGTCTCGAACTACAACCGGGGCCGGGTGGCCGCGATCACCAGGCTTTTATTGTGCGAGGACTACAGCGGGCGCGCGGTGACGCTCAGCGGCGGAGACCCGGACTTGGGCTTGGAGGACAATCTTCGCCAGAATCCGGCCTGTCTCGGGTGCCACGCGTCGCTGGACCCCGCGGCGACCGCGCTTTTCGGCTTCTGGCCGGCCAACGAATACAACCTGGTGGAGCTGGCGAACTACCACCCGGAGCGCGAAAAGCTCGGCCCGGACCTTTTGGGCGTGGAACCGGCGTGGTTCGGTCAGCCCCTCGACGGCCTCGCGCACCTCGGGCGGCTGGTGGCCGATGACCCGCGCTTCGCGAGGTGCACCGCCGAGACGGCGGCGAGCCTGCTGTGGCGACGCCCGGTTTCGTCGGCCGACAACCTTGAGTTGGAGGCCCTGACGGCCGCGTTTGCGGCGGACGACCGCTTCGACCGGGTCCTCGCCGCGGTCACGGACGGCGAACGGTACCGCGCCGGGGGCTACGGGTCGGCGGCAAGCGCCGACACCCGATCGGGCGAGCTCGTGGTGAGGCTCCTGGACGCGCCGCTACTCGCGAGTGTGCTCGAAGACCTGACCGGCTTTCTTTGGACCTATGAGGGCTTCGAGCAGCTCCGGAACGACACCTGGGGCCACCGCCTCCTCGGCGGCGGCGTCGACGGCTTCTATGCGACGCGGAGCCAGTCCACGCCGGGGCTGACGTGGCTCCTGGTCGCCCAGCGCGCCACCGAGGCCGCGGCGGGCCATGCGGTGCAGGTCGAACTGGTGGAGGGGGGGGCAGCCCAACTCTTCGAGAGCATCTCGCTCACCGACCGGCCCGGCGACGCCCGATTCGATTATGAGTTGTCGCGACTACATCGGCGTCTATACGGCGATCGGGCGGATGCCGCCTGGCTCGCGGAGGTGGGCGCGCTCTGGACGGACCTCGCTGCCGCCCGTGCCGATGCCGCCGACGCCGACGCCGCCGACGCCTGGAAGGGCACCGTGTCTGCGCTCTTGCAGGACCCTCTCTTCGTGACTTACTGATGCTCAGCCGGCGGTCCCTCCTCGCCTTCGCAGCCGCGCTCGCGGCCACGCTCGCGCCGCGCCGCGCGCGCGCCGCCGACCTCGCCGCGCGAAAGTTCTTGTTCGTCTTCGCGCGGGGCGGGTGGGACCCGACCTGGGTTTTTGCCCCCGACGTGGACCCGGCCCTCGTGGACGTCGACCCCGAGGCGACGCCCGCCGAGATCGGGGGCCTGACGTTCGCGGATGCTGCGTCGCGACCGAACGTGCGTGCGTTCTTTGAACGCTACGCCGCTCGCACCGCCATCATCAATGGGATCGAGGTGCGCTCGCTCACGCACGAGCGCTGCCGCCGGCTCCTTTTCTGTGGTGCCGGGGAGGGCGAGGCCGACGATTGGGCCACGCGCATCGCCGCTTCGGACCGGGGTTGGCGCCTGCCTCACCTCGTGCTGGGCGGCCCCAGCTTTACCGCCGCCCATGCCGACGCGGTCGTCCGCCTGGGGGACAACAACCAGCTGGCCGAGCTCCTGAGCGCCGACGCCTTCCGCCGCAGCGACTCCCCGATTGCCGTCGCGAGCGCCAATGCGCTGACCGCCGCGGAGGCCTTTGCTCAGAAGCGGGCGGCGAGTTGGGCCCGTGACCAGGCGAGCGGCCAGCCTCAAGGGGTCGGCGCGGCGCTGGTCGCGGCCTACGAGCGCGCGGCGCTCGTGCGGGGCGAGGCCGCGCTCTTCGACCTTGGCCGAGACCTCGGGAGTGACTCGCTCATCCCGGTACCGGATCGGGTTTCGGCCGCGCTCCAGTGTTTCGAGGCTGGGTATTCACGATGCGCGATCGTCGAGCACTTGGGCCAGTTCGAGCTCGGATGGGACACCCACTCCAACAACGACGTGCAGGGCATCCACTTCGACCTCTTGTTCGGTGACCTCTCCACGATCCTCGACGACATGGCCGCTCGCCCGGGCGCGGGAGGGGCCTCCTTGCTCGACGAGACCACCGTCGTCGTGCTGTCCGAGATGGGGCGTACGCCGCGCCTGAACGCGGCCGGTGGGAAGGACCACTGGACGTTCACCTCCGCGATGCTCGTCGGCGCCGGGATTCGGGGGGGCATGGTGGTGGGTGCCTACGACGATGCCTTGGTGGGGCGGCCCGTGTCCTTGACCACGGGCGCTCCCGAGGCCGGCGGCACCGCGCTCCGCCCGGAGGAGCTTGGCGCCACGCTCCTGGCGTTGGCGGGTCTGGAGGCCGAGGAGATGGGCGGAGGCTCACCAATCCTCGCCGTGATGGACGAATCGTGACGCCGGCTTGCAGGGTCAGACCCCCTGGCGATTGACGCCGCGCCCCAGTCGTGTTCCGATCGCGGCATGACTCTCCACGCGCCCTCCCGCTTCCTCCTCGTTGCCGCGCTCTTCCTCGCGGCGTGTCCCGTGTCCCCCGAGGCGGGCGGTCCGTCCCCCGGTGGTGCCCCGCCTCCTGCTGAGATGACCCCCGGCCAGCCGCCCGGCGAAGGCCAACCGCCGGGCCCGCCTCCTGGCGACGGCGCGCCGGTCGACGGGCAGGCCGCTCCCGGCGATCCCAGCGCCGCTCCGCCGCCTCCGCTGGGCGCCGAAGCTCCCGACCCCAGCAAGCCCCCCCCCGAAGGCGCCCCGACTGAATTGCAGGCGCCGATGAAGCCGGCAGGCTTCGCGTCGCTCATCGGGTCCGGCCCGTCGGTCACCATCTCCGGCACGGTGAAGGGGCTCAAGAAGGGCCAGGTGGACTTCACCGCGGCGAAGGGCAGTGGCGGCGCCGCGTCGCCGGAGGTGCTCGACACCGTAGAGATCACCGACGGCACCTTCTCGGTGAAGGTGCCGGCGACCTACGATCGCCCCATCTACGTGAGCGTGCGCGAATCGTCCGGGCCCAGCGTTGGCCTCTCTGGCGGCACCGCGACGCCCATCAAGTTGTCCGGCAAGGACGTCGCCGTGGAGATCACGGTCTCGAAGGAGCTCACCTGGACCGAAGGCCTCCCTTGGTCCCATAAGGGCGGACCGGCGGCGCGAGTGCCGCTCGCGCCGGCCGCCGGGGCAGCGCCGACGCCCGGGTAGGCGGCCGATGGAATAGCCCGCGCGGATGCGCACACGATGGTTCGCCCGGGTCGGCCTCGCGACGGTGAGTTTGTGCGTCGCGCTCGCCGGTGCGGAGCTGGTGACGCGGCGTTGGTCCGGCGTCGAGGGCGCCTGGCTGTTGGTGAACGCGCCCAACCTCTACGACACGTCGATCTTCGTGCCCGACCCCGAGCTCGGGCAGGTCCTCCGCCCTGGCGCCGTCGGGCACATGCGGACGCCCGAGTTCGTCACGGAGGTCCGGGTGAACTCCGTCGGCACACGCGGGCCGGAGCTGGGGCCGAAGGCCTCCGGCGCCCTCCGAGTCCTCGCGGTGGGGGATTCTTCCACGCTCGCGGTTCAGGTCGATGAGACCGCAACCTTTTGCGCCGGACTTTCACGACGGCTCACAACGGAGCTGGGGCGGCCGGTCGAGGTGGTCAACGCTGGCGTAGATGGCTTCGGCACCTTCCACGCCGCGCGACAGGCGGAGCGGCTGGCTACCGTGCTCGACGCGGACGCCATTCTCCTCATGTTCTTCCTGGGGAACGACATCGAGGACAACCGGACGTTTCGGCCCGAGGGATATCCGGCCCGGACTCAGCTACTTCCTTCGCTCAGCTCTCCGATAGATCGGATTTTTTCATGGTCGTTTTTGTATTTTCACGGCACCGCCTTGTGGCGAGCGCGGGCGGCAGCCGCAGACCCCGGCCGCTCCGCTCGCTTCCGCGCGGAGGCGGTGCCGTTTCTCCGCGGCGCCGACCTCCGCACCGGCCTGGAGCCCACCCGTCGTGCGCTGTCCGAGCTCGCGACCCGAAGCGGCGGGCGACCCGTGGTCATCGGTTTCGCCCCACCCGCGTTCGTGATGAGCCCCGCCCGTGCCCAGGCGACCTTCGCGCTCTTCGGCGTCCGCGGCGAGCCCGACCTGGACGCGCCAGCGCGTGCCTTGCTCGCGGAGGTGCCGTCCGGGATGACGGCCGTAGACCTGACGGAGCCGTTACGACGCGCCGAAACGGCGGAGCGCACCTACTTCGTGTTCGACGGGCACTGGACTCGCCACGGGCATGATGTCGTCGCGACGGCACTCACGCCCCAACTGATCGAACGCTTACGAGTGCGCTGAGCACTGCGGCCGCGCGAACGGCGGCGCCACGGCCCTCACCGCGGCGGCACCGATTCGTCTGCGGCCCCGTGCGTAGCCATCCAGCCCAAGCGCGACAGCTCCGCCGCAATCACCTCGGCCAGGCGGCGGTGGCCGGTGGCGGACAGGTGGTTCTGGTCCAGGAAGGCGCTCCCACCGAGCGGACGCAGGGCCTCGGCGCTGTCGTAGTACGCCACGTCGGGCTGAGCCGCCGCCAGGTCGGCCATCACCCTCCAGTAGGCGGAGAAGGCCTCCGGGCGGGGCTGGACGGCTTCGGACAAAAAAAGCACCCGCGCACCCTCGGAGCGGGCGGCTTCGAGGATCGTCGTGAGGTTTTCGCGGGTGTGTTCCGGAGGAACGGCCACGACCGCGGGCCGAAGCGACCGGGTGACGCTCCGAAGGCCTTGGAACATGCGGAAAGAGCCGAGGGCGCCCCACCCGGCGCGCAGCCCGCCGGCTTGCCAGCTCGCGTAGAGTGTCTTGTACGGGACCGGCACCGGCACGACTTCGTTCACGCCGGTGTAGACGGTGACGACATCGGGGGCCAACCGGTCGAAGCTGGACGTGGCGAACAAGGCTATGTGCAGGCTGTTCCACCCACCGGCTGCCTGGTTCAACACCTCGACGCCGCCAGGCACCATCGTTTGGAGGACGGTGGGGTAGAACTCGCGGATGTCCGCGTTCTGGTAGGCCCCCGCGGTTGAGCTGCCGCCGAGACAGACGACGCGCAGGCCGACTTTGGCGGGCGCCGCGACGGGGTAGCCTTCGCTGGGGTAGGTCGTGTGTTGGGCCGCGTGCAAGGCGTCCAGCTGTGTAGCCAGGGTCGCGACATCCCCTGCGCCTTGCACCGGGTTCCTGGCGTCCCACAGGGAGCCGACCGAGCTCGATCGGGTCGCCATCTCGGCGGCGACGCACCCGAAAACCGCCGCCACGAGGGAGAGCGTGTTGTAGAGCCGAACGCGGCGCGCGTGCAGGTGCAGCTGGACGAGCAGGCCGAGCGCCCCGCCGCCGAGCACCGACCAGAGGACGAGCAGCGGTCTCGCGCCGCACGCCGCGGTCGCCGCCGCGGCGACGGCAGCGAAACTCAGTACGCCAGCGGAAGCGGTCAGGGTGTCGATGTCGACGCGGCGTACCAGGCGCAGCATCACCGCCGCGCCGAGGCCCACGCCCGCGCTCGCGCCCAGCGCGGCGGGGAGCCAGGCCGCACTCCCGTGGCTCAGGATCGCCGCGACGCAGAGCACGCCCAAGAGCCCAGAAGCCCCCGCGGCTGCACCGCGCGGGACCTGCCGCTGGGCCGCCCAGCCGGCCCACGCGCCCGCGTGACCGAAGAGCGCCACCAGAGCCGCCATCGTGGCCGGAAAAAGCTGAACCCGAAGGGATGGCACGCGGAGCGCCTCGTGCAGGCCGTCCAGATTCAGCAAGCCCCCAAGCGGCGCCACCAGCAGCGGCAGGCACGCCAGCATGGCGGCGACGGACGTGACCCCCGCTGCGAGCTCCAGCGCCACGATCGCGGTGAGGACCAGCGCGCCGCCGATCGCGGACACGAGGATAAAGGCTGTGCTGCCGGGGGGGGCGCTCGGCCCGCCGTCGACCGACAGTTCTGCCACGCGGACCCGGTGCAGGCCCGCGCTGAGGACGGGAGTGCCGGCGCGAGACGTCGAGGCGCAGCTCAGCGTGGCCCCACCGCGCTCTGCGCGCCAGCCGGTCGCGGTCGTGGACCAGCGCACCGTATAGGCGCCCCGCCCGGGAGGAGGGAGGGAGCCGGAGCAGTCGAGCGCTCGCGGCGGGCGGCCGGCGGTCAGCTCGACGCCGGCCGGCGCTTTCCCGGTGGAGAGCGCCAGCGCGCTGCCCTCGGCCTCACGAGCGCCTTGTCCGGTGGGCAGGAGCCACAGTTGCCCCTCGGCGCCGAGCTCGATCGTGAGGCTCCCGGCCGCGGCCGGCGCGCCGGCGCGAAGGCTGCTGTAGGCCGCCAGGGACCACTGACTCGCGCGGTCGCCGAGCTCCCCCAGCGTGGCCTGGTTCATGTACGGGGCCTTGGTCCCTTGGCTGTGCCAGCCCGCTGGCGCCCCAGACGCACGCTCGATCGCCACACCATTCGCGAGGCTCGCGCCGAGCGCGGCGCCGGCCAGCGCAGCGACGCCCAACGCGGCGACGCGGCCCGTCAGCCAAGAAGGGAGTTGTGGGCGCACCGGTGCCGCTATGGCGCGGGCGCGAAGGTCGCAATCCACTGACCTCTCACTCCCCCGCCACCCTCCAGAAGCGGAGGG
>CANFCK010000051.1 GCA_947445035.1 Deltaproteobacteria bacterium | reverse complement strand
CCTCGGCATCCCCGTCCGCGTCGGCAAAGCCTGCGGGGAGGCAGGTCAACGTGCTGGCCTCGTAGGCGGTGGCGGGGTCGATCGACACGCCGGTCGCGGTGGGCTGGCTGTTGAGCACTGTGGCATCCACCGAAAGGAAGGCCGCGCCATCCACAAACCCGTCGTTCGGCACCACCTCGACCGACACGAGTTGGTGCTTGGCAAAGCTGTCCGCGACGAGGGTGTCGCTGGGGCCGGACAGCACCTCGGTGCCGTCTACAAACCAAGTGTAGGCGTAGGTGATGCCGTCGGCATCGGCATCGTAGCCTTCGACCACCGCGACCACGTCGTCGGTGACGTAGGGCTCGGCCGGCACCAGCGTGACGGATAGCACCTCCGGCGGCGTGTTGGCGATCTGAACCTCGGCGCTGACGGGCTCGCCCGCACCCTCGGGATCGGCGGGCGTGACAGTGACGCCCCACACCTGACCGTGCTCGGTGCGGTCGGCCGGGATGGTGTCGGTCAGTCCGTCGTTGGCGAGGTCATCCACGGTCCAGGTGTAGGTGAAGGTCACGACGTCGCCATCGGCATCCACCGCGGTAGGCACGGCCACCACGGCATCCCCCGTCAGCGGAACCTCGGGCGCGAACGCCACCGTGACCGTGGGTACGGTGTTGAGCACGGTGGTCTCGGCGGTGCCGGCTTCGCCGGATTCTCCATCGATCTCGCCGTCGCTGGGGGTCACGGTGACTTCCCAGACGTCGGCCTTGGCGGTTTCGCTGGCGGGTACGGTCGCGGTGGTCAGGTCCTCGCGGGGCAGGCCGTTCTGGAGCCACGCATAGGCGTACACAACTTCGTCGCCATCCTCGTCGGTGGACTCCTGCTTGATCACCGCCACCAGGTCGTCTTCCGTTTGCGGGTCGAGGGGCCCGATGCTCACCTTCGGAGCGGTGGGGGCCGTAGGCTGCGCACACCCGGCCAGCACCGCAAGGGCGCAGGCGGGGAACAGGAGGGGAGAGGTGCGATTTGTTAGGAATGCCATTGGGACTCCGGGGCGCGTGCGAGCGGATGGGGGCCAGAGGGTATCGCCCCCCCCCCGATGTCAAGTCGCGACGCGGCGGTTCGCCGAGGGTGGGGGAGGTCCGACACCGAAGGCAGGCGGACGAGGATGTTGAACCACATCGGTGGGCGCATCGCGCTGGCCGGACACCACGAGCGCATGGCGGCAGCCGTTGCACAGTGGGAAGGCGACATGGCGTGGGTCGGTCAGGTGCTGGTGGTGGCGCGTAGCCGGTAGATCCGCGAGAATGGTGTAGCTTCTGCCTTTGGAATGGCAGATCGGGAACTAGTAATGGGCCCGACCGATGACGGCGGCGGATCGCCCCCCGGAGGAACACCGCCACCCCCAAAACGACCGCCGGCCCGAGCTCCCGAAGGAGGCGGGCCGGTAGGGTGGCTTCGGCGCGCTGTTGCCACTTGAGCAGCAGGTCCATCGCCTTCGTTGTCCCGGCAGGGTCTCGAGCCTGCCACGCGTTTGGACCCTCCCGGTCGGCGGCCCTCATGATCCAGGCCAGCACCCGGCGGGAGCGGCAGGGCGCCGGCACCGTCGGAACCCATTCCAGCCACTCCTGGAGCAGCTGGGCGGTCTCGCGGGCCGGGCGGAGTAGACCGGGGTTCGGCCCGGTACCGGCATCAAGCCGGTCTACGACTTCCTGCACCAGGCCGAGGTCGTGGGCGGCTCCGAAGGCCAGCGCGTGTCCGATGCGGAGGGATCCGTCGTCGAGCCGGCGGCGGTACTCCAGAAGCCGGGGGCGGGGCGTGGGCCCGACTGCCGAGGCCGGGGGGGACGGCGCTGTGTACCACGCCAACTTCTGTTGGTTGTGGCTCACCGGAAGCCGCGAGTCCCGGCGGTACTGGTCAACCAGTCGGTGTCGGAACACCAGGGCCACAAAAGGGCCAGCATCGTGGCGAGACCAGAAGGTGGGTGGAACCGCGAGTCCCTGCCCGCGCACGGCGTACTCCAGGGTGGCAACGATCCCGGCATGGAGATGCTCATCGAGATCCGGATCCGCCCGGCGCAGCCTTTCGGCGTAAGGGCCCCAGCGAACCTCGTTGCGGAAGGCCGCGAGGACCGGCGGCGCGGTCAACACCGCCGTCGCCGTGGTCCCTCCCTGCCAGTGGGGCCTGAACAGCGAGCGGATGTCAGTGGGGGCGATCGGGACTTGGGGCATGATCCTCCGTAGGTGACCTCAAAACGTGGAATCGGGCCGATTATTCGCACGAACGCGAATCTTTAATGTGTGTGATTTCAGGCGTTTACATGGGCCGTCCCGCGGGCGGTCCGAGTCGCTCTACCCGCCAGCCGAAGGCCCGAATCCGGTCGTCTTCGCTGTCCGGATTCGCCGGCCCCGCGCGTACCTTTCATGTAACCCGAAACAATAGGAGGGAGTATGGCGTCTGAGGAACATAGTCGGCCTTTCGATGACCGAAAGGCGATGGGGTACATCGACAAGTGGGTGAGCACGGTGGCTCACCCCGAGCTGACCTGGGCATGGGAGGTCGCTTGCGGCGTCATCGAGCTCTACGCCACGCTCAGCACCACGCGGAAGAAGTCCCTGGCCGCCTGCCGGCGCGAGCAGTGGTTCGACTGGTTCGCGTCCTGGGACGAAGGGGACGCCCACTTCGGCATCCGCGGCGCCAAGGAGGAGGTGGAGAACGCCATCCCACCGGAGCACTGGGACTCCTTCTGCGTCACCCTCGAGCATGCCCGGCAGATAGGGGAGACCGGCCGGATGCCCACGGACGACTCGACGCCGCGCCGCGAGAAGCCAAGCGCGGTCCCACCGAACCCAGCGGTGGTGCCGGCCAGGCCGCCGGCGGTCGTGCTCAAGCTCGTGGTGAACAATGTGTCGAAGGTGGCCACGACGCCACCCCGCCAACGCTGAGCGCAAGGCTACTGCTCGAGAGTGCTGAGGAGTCGTGCCGTATCGGCGGCCGACTCTCGATCTTCCGGCGTTTCTGCTCGGGTGGAGCCGAACTCGCGGAGGAGGGCCTCCGCGAGCCGCTCTTCGGCCAGCGCCGGGGCGTTCCCCCCCGTGAGCCGCGCAACCGGGGTGAAGGTCTGCTGGAAGGCTCGCGTGAGCACCGCTCGCTCCGCAGCCCCCAGGGCCCGGGAGCACGCCACGGAGAGCTCGACCAACACCCCCCGGAGAACCCGCTCCGCATGCTCGGCGGCATCGACGCCGCGATGAAACTCACGCCCGCCGGCCGCCAGCGCCGCGAACTGCCGCTCCACCTTCTCCCGCGAAGTCCGGAGCGGCGAGAGCGGCCACATCCGCAGGGTGAGCCGCAGACCGGCACCCCGTTGGGCCAGCCAACGCGCCCGGCTCACCGGGCCATCGGCCCCTCGAATCCGACCCAGCCGCCAAGCGACGGGCCCGCCGAGGTACACCCCCACAGGCCCCTGCGCGCTCTGTTGCGAAGGGGGAGGGTCGCTGACCGCCAAGTCCTCCCCCGCAGCGGCCGCGAGCAGCGAGATGTCGTGCTCGGCGGCCCCGTCGCAGCGTAGCCAGGCGCGAACGGCGCCTCCGGCTTCAGCATCGACGACCCACTCCAGCCTCGTGCGATCTCCCCCCTCCCGCAGCCACGCCAGCAGCAACGCGGCAAACTCCCCGCTCGCCTCGTGGAGCGGCTGGTCGGGCGGAACCGGCTGGGGGGACAGCCAACGCGCGGGCTGGGCAGGGGCGGCGAGAATGGGCATGGGCCTCCGAAGGGTATGCCTTTTTGTACGCGCTGGGCTTCCGAATCCGGACAGCGCCGAACGGTATCCACCCAGCGAACCCCATCTCCCGCGTCCCGTGGCTTCGTGTGGTATCCCGCTCGCTTTCACCAGTTACATCCCACGAAACTCTACCGCTTCCTTCGGCCGGCGATCGGCCGCCGAAGCCGGGAACAACGAAGCCGATGGCCGGGATACTGGTAGAGCGGCGTGGGATATCCATAGCTTGTACTGGTTAAAACGGCTGGGCCGGGACACCCCAGATGCGGTAGAGACCCGCCGCTGCGTCTTCTTCGATGCTGCGGCAGTCCGGCATCGCCGCCTGACAGTACGACTCGCACTGCAAACGCAACATTACCACACGCAGGCGCAGCAGGCCCCAGGATCGACGCTGCCAGGCACGGCGCAGTACCCGTCCACGCCGTATTCGCCGTCGCGGCACGCCTCCGTGCAGTCCGAGTTCGCGACGCAGCCCTCGCACCCGGCGTCGGGATCCGTCGGGGTGGGATCGCCCGCCGGTAGCGCTTGCCCGATCCGGTTCCGACACCAGCAGGCATCGGACGCACCGCCGAACAGGAGGGCGTCGAGGCGGCTTCCGTCACTCGAAAACAGCGAGGGGGTGACCTGTCCGTAGGCGTCCCAGGATCCACCGGTCAGGTTCAGCACCAGCCCCCGGTCGCACCACGCGAGCCCGTCCGCCGAGGTCGCGGCGAGCGTGCCCGATCCCGACTCCTGAACCATGACCCAGGTGTCTGCGATGCGCTCCACGTCCACCGCGCCGGCGTTGAGCACCAACGGGTTTCCGGCCTGGCGTTGGAACGTGCGACCGTCCGTGGCAGTGGCGAGCCCCGCGTGCCGAGCGAGTCCATCGTTTCCATCGTAGTACAGCCAGAACGTGCCTTCGCGGTAGATCACGGAAGGGCGGCCAACCTTCACGCTGTCCCACGCGCCCGCACCCCCTACACCGAGGACCTGCCCCTGCTTCTGAAACACGAAGCCATCCGACGAAGTGGCGAGGTGGATGCGGTCGTCCTCGGCCGTCGCAGCATCGGTGTAGTAGAGGTACCAAACGCCGCCCACGACGACCACGGACGGGTCGTTGACGTGGTTTGAACTGCCGTTGTCAACCACGGGCTCGGGGTTGGAACGGTGGGGCCAGGCGGCCCAAGTCTTGCAATCCGTCGAGGTCGCGACGAAGATACGGTCGTGTCCGTCCGCTCCCTGGCCGCCGTAGTACATCAGGCAAAGGGAGTCGGACACGGGCACGACGTCCGGCGCGTAGACGTTGTCCGAACCGTGGTCGCTGTCGGACGAGACCGGCGGGAGGGCTGGCGTGATGGGCGTCGCAAAGCCGGGGATCACGCCGGGGTCTCCACAGGCATCTGAGGTGCCCGGGTCGGAGTCGGCGTTCCCCGAGTCGGTGTCGCCCGAGTCGAGGGCCCCGTCGGTCGCCGTACCGGTGTCTTCCGGTGTCACCGCGGCTGCGCCCGGGCCCGCGTTCCGCTCAACCGTGCCGCCTACGCACCCCAGGAGCAGCGTGGGGGAGAGGATACCCAGGCCCCACCGCCGACGGGCGAGGGCCACGACCAGCACCGCCACGCTTGTCAGGGCGCCCGCCGGGCTCGGGATTCCCGTACCGCAGGCACACCCGCCTGCCTCCTGGACGACGGAGGCCCGGCCTGCATCGTTCGCCTCGGTGCCAGTGTCTGGCCTTCCGCTGTCGGCCGGCCCCTCGGACACCTCGTCCACGCTGCCGTCGCAGTCGTCGTCGATCCCGTTGGCCTCCACCTCGTCCGCCACTGGGCAATCGTCGCACACGCACCGTTCGCCGTCGGTACAGGCGCCATCTCCGCACCAGTCACCCACCCGCTCGAGCTTCACGGCGTCGGCGACGATGTGCGGATCGCCGCCTGGGGCGTCTGCCTGATTGTCGAAGAGGGCCACCCACTGGTCTCCTCCGGCCACGAGGCTGAATTCACCCAGGCTCACCCACCCGTCCAGTCCCGATGGATCAACCCGGACCGTCGTGTCCACGCCCCCCGCCCGAACGACGTACTCGACGTCGTCCCAGACCGAGAACTCGGCGTTGGCGTAGGTGAATACCTCGTACTCGCCGGACTCTTCGAGGTTCAGGCGCCACCACGCCCAGTTGTCTGCTTCTTCCCCTTCGAAGGCGTTGGTCCACCGCAGCCCTCCGCCGTAGCCGGCGGCTTCGTCGCGCCAGTACTGCTGGTCTCCAAATCCCCGGAAGCACGCTCCCGCGTCATCGACGGTGCCGCCTTCGGGGGGGATGCTCCCACACGGCGGCGCCGTCGCGCAGTGGCCGGGCCGGGCCGGCAGATAGCTTCGCCCGCCGGCAAACACGCCCCAGTGGTTCGCGACCGTCCGTGCCCCATCGTCGTAGTTGTTTCCGTCGTAGTCGTTGACGTAGCTGTCGTCGGCCGTCCACAGCTGGGAGCTGCCTCCGCCGTCGAGGTTGAAGGCCTCCCAGGCGCCGAGCTGCCCCAGGATGTCGGCCAGCTCACTGCCATAGAGGCCATCGTTCTCCGACGTGCGCCCGTCCGCCACGACGAGCAGCAACGTGCCGAGATCCTCGGTGAGCCCCATCGCGGTTCGCGGGTGCCGCGCGCGCATGTCGCTGCGATCGGGGAAGCAGTCGCTCGCCTCGGGGTCCGCGCACACCATGGCGACGCCTTCCACCACCAACTCGGGAAATCCGCTCACCAACCCGAGAGTCCCACTGGGCACGTCGGGGGTGAGATCGTCGTTCCCCATCCCCGAGGAGAGCCCTGAGACATTCTCCTTCACCCAGCCCGTATGGCTGAATTGCACCCCGTCGTGCGCGAATGCGATCCAGCCGTAGTGCTCCCAGTACCACTGGCTCTCGTAATCGGTGTCGCGACCGGTGCTCGCGCTGGGCCAGCGCACCCCTCCACCCACCGCGTCGCCATAGACCCGCACCGGATCCGTCTTGTAGAAGTCGCCGTTCGTGGCCGCCGTCAGGTCCATGTCCGCCGCCCAGCCCCCGGTGGTCCGGTAGCTGTCGCTCTCCCGCGTGGCGTCGATGTAGACGTCGTCCGCGCAGAGGTCCACGCGAAGCACCCAGATGTCCGTCGAGGGCGACGATGCCCGGTACTCAGTCAGCGTGACTCCTGGCTCGACGGTCTCCGTCGCGCGCTCGGTGAGCGTCGTCGCCGCGGCCGATTCGAGCAGGAACAGAGAGAGGATCATCGCCGTCGCCTGCGCTTCAGCGCGGAGAGCATCCCGAACAGGGGGAGCGCCCCCGCGCAGCCGCTGGGCCCAGGCGAACGGGAAGCGCCAGGGGCGTCTCTCGGCGTCTGCGCGTCGGCTCCGGGCTCGCCCGAGTCGCCCACGCCCGAGTCGGCGGGGGGCGACGCGGTGTCGTCGCCAGGGAGGGTCCCGCTGTCGTGCGGCTCGGCGCCGGAGTCGCCGCCGCCGGACGTGCCGCAGCGATCCTCTCCCGTGCAGTCCTCGTCCACCCCGTTGCATTCGATCTCTGCCGTACATCCCGCCGCCGAGGCGAAGTCGAAGATGACGTCGCGCACGGACACGCCGTTGACGACGGCGTCGTAACGGTAGGGGAACACGAGGTAGGACCAGGTCTGATCGAAGCCCGGGTAGAGGTTGAAGTTGCCCATCGCCGTGAGGTAGGCGCCCTCGCCGGGCTGCGCGGAGAGCGACGCGTGCGTCAGCGTGCGGTCCATGGTCGCGATGGTGATGCAGCGGTCATCGCTCGCGTCGCAGGCCGTCCACCACCGCTCCGTGGTGGTGCCGAGCGTGGGCAGCGTCGTCACCGGATCGACATCGGGAAACGCGAGCACCCCGTTGAACGGCGAAACGGCAGAGGCCACGGCGCCGTCTGGATCCGTGAACGGGGCGTCCCTGTCGTACCAGTAGAAGCGGGCGTCGACGTCGTGGTTGGTGAAGATGGCGGGCACCTCCTGGTCGTGGTCGGACCAGGTCTGCGTTCCGGAGTACGCCACCCGGTAATCGAGCTCGATCCAGAAGTCTCCGGGGGTCGTCGTCTGCTCGAAGACCATGGAGGCCACGCCGCTCCCCGACTTGGTGAAGTGGCGCGGCGTGTCGTGTTCCGTGCGGAGCGTGCTGCCGGTCCAGGTGGTGCTCGCCACGTCGTTGCTGGCGCTGTCCCAGCCGCAGTCCGTGCCTTGCGCCTGGATCGGGTTGTACGGAGCCCCGGCGTCCCACCCGACGCAGGCATCGACGCTGCCGCAGTTCGCGACGTGATCCCCCTCCGAGTAGGCGCGGGCCACGCAGCTGGCGTGGCCCGCCGCGAGGCAGGCGGCCTCCGTGGGGTAGGGTGTGGCGTCGCAGGAGTCGAGCGAGAAGTACCCGGTGCCGCCCACCGAGTCGTACCCCCAGACCGAGAGCTGGATCGCGGCGCCACCGTGCTCCATGAGCAGGTTGTCCGTCCAGTCTTCGTCGTAGAGCTGGAAGATTGTCCCACCGTACGACGTGTTCACGCCCGCGCGGACGTAGGTGCCTCCGACGTACTCGGTGTCGAGCTGGCGATCTTCCCAGTAGGCCGGGTTCCCCTCGCACCAGGCGAGCGGATCGCCCACGAGTCCGTCGCAACCGACATCGAAGCTCGCGGGGGTGCCGGAGAGGGAGGGGTTGTTCGCGTCGAGCGCGCCGGCACCGTCCACCCCGATCGCGTAGACGACGACGTCGTGCTCGCCCGCGCCGAAAGGTTCGTGGTACCAGTCGAACGCGTGGCTGCCAACGTCGGCGCGGTACGCGTCGGCGGCCAGTCCGCGCACGAGCACCCCGTCGACGTACACATGGACCGCGATCGCCCCCGCGTAGTCGGCGTCGGAGGCCCAACCGGCGATGTGCGTGCCGTCGGCCACATCGACCCAGCCGGTGGGGGCGCTGGCGTAGGCGGTGGCCGTGAGGAGGGCAGTCAGCAGCATGGGTGGCAGCGTAGCGCGCCCCGGCGGGACTGCATCAGCCCGAGGTTCATCTGGTGATCAGGCTGGTCGCCTTCGTTCGACCAGCCGTCGAGCCGCGCGCGACGCGACGGGCCGCCTGTGGTTCGCCACGCAGCGCGCGCGTCGAGGTGGCGGACACGGGGCTGGGGGTGCCCGCCGAGGAGCGGCCTTCGCTGGTGGTGACTGACGGGATGATGCCGGGGATGACGGGGCTGGAGCTGGCCCGGGCTCTGCGCACTACGGGGAGGCCCGGGAGCTCTACCGGAGCTGGTCCGCCAGCTTCTTCGTGACCGAGCAGGACGACGACTTCGCCCCGTACGGCTTCGACCCCTACCACCCATGCGCGGCCTGTGCCCGGGCGCTACGGTGGAGCGATGTCCCGCGGCCCCCGCTTCACCCTCGATCAGCTGCTCGTCTTGGACGTGATCGCGCGCACGGGCTCGTTCGCCGGAGCGGCGAGGGAGCTGCATCGGGTCCCCTCTGCGATCAGCTACACCGTGCAGGCCCTCGAGGAGGCGCTCGCGGTGGTGTTGTTCGACCGCAGCGGGCACCGAGCGGGGCTCACGGCGGCCGGCGCCCACCTTGTGCGGGAGGGCCGCGAGCTTTTGACCCGCGCGCGGCAGTTGGACGACCTCGCGAGCAGCCTGGGCGAGGGATGGGAGCCCGAGCTGCAGGTCGTGGTGGATGGCGTGTTCCCGCTTGAGCCGCTGCTCTCTGCGCTGCGGGTGTTCGGCGAGCGCGGAATTCCCACGCAGATCCGCATCGACGTCGAGTACCAGGACGGTGTGATCGAGCGTTTCGGCACCGACCACGCCCAGTTCATGATCGCGCTGGGGCTGGAGGACGGCGGCCGTCTGAAGGGCACCCCGCTTCCACCCCTTGAGATGGTGCTCGTCGCCGCCCCCGGTCACCCGCTCGCGAGGGCGACCGGGCTCACGCGCGACTCGCTGTCGGCACATGTGGACCTCGTCGTGAAGGACTCGTCGTCGGCGTTCGCCCGAAAGCCGAGGGAGTCGTTCCTCGGCACGAGCCACGTCGTGCGGTTCTCGGACTTCCACTCCAAGCGGGCGGCCTTGCGTTCGGGTGTGGGCTTTGGCTGGCTGCCGGACCACCTCGCTTCGGACGATCTCGCCAGCGGTGACCTCGTGCTCCTTGACCTGCCCGACGGCAACCGGTGGACCTACGCTCCCCAACTCATCACCCGTCGGGACGAGCCGCTCGGCCGGGCAGCCGCGTTGTTCATCGAGCTGCTCCTGGAGCATCATCAACGCCCTTGATTGAGATGAACAAAAAGGTTCGCTTTCAATGAATGACCGGCTCCGGTAGAACAGAAACACCTCGGAGCCACCATGATCCTATTGCTCTCCCTCGCGTGTTCGGACTTCGGCCTTTCCCAGGTGAAGGAGCCGCACGGCATCCCCGATGAGCAGGACACCGCCGCGCCGCTCGACGCGTCGGCAGAGGACCTCGACACCGGGACGCCCCCGGAAGACACCGGCGCTGAGCCGGGCGCGGACTCCGCCGCGGCCACCGACACCGGGGACGTGCCTGCGACCGATACCGAAGACGATCCCCCTCCCGCCGACGACTGCGCCGAGACGGACGACCTCGTCTACGTCATCTCGCGCGACGACGGCACACTGTACAGCTTCGACCCCGCGGCGTTGTCGTTCACCTCGCTCGGCCGGGTGAACTGTGGCACCAGCCAGACCCCGGGTTCCATGTCCGTGAGCCGCGATGGCGTCGCGTACGTCCGGTACGCCGACAACAGCCTCTACGGCCTCGATCTGGCCACGATGACCTGCTCGCGGACCGCGTACTCGGATCGCTCGGGCTTCGACAGCTTCGGGATGGGGTACAGCACCGACTCGGCAGACACCTGGCGCGAACAACTGTTCGTCGCGAACGCGGACACCCTGGGCACCCTCGACACCTCCACCGGCGTCATCACGACGGTCGGCCGTATGTTGAGCCAGTCCGAGCTGACCGGCGACGCGGACGGCGAGCTCTGGGCAATGCTGCCGCTGGAGAGCCCGGCCAAAATCGTGCAGCTCGACAAGTCCACGGGCAGCACGCTGTCCTCGATTCGCCTGCCGTCCTTCCCTGACCCCGGGGACATCGACGCCTTCGCGTTCGCGACCTGGAGCGGGGACTTCTACGTGTTTGTACGCGAGTACGGGATGGGCAGCAGCACCGACGTGTATCAGGTGACCTCCGCCGGGACGATGACCAGGGTACTCACCGACGTGGGCTTCGACGTCGTGGGCGCGGGCACGTCCACCTGCGCACCGAGCTAACTGCGACCGGCGCCAACACGGCCGACAAAGGAGCTTGCCCGCCCCGATCGAAACGGGTAGTCACCGCCATGACCCGCCACCTCCGCCGGCGGTTGCCGTTTTTCGTCGCCGTCGCTGCGACCGCTTGCGCCGGAACGGGGGAATCGCCGACCCCGGAGGACACGGATCCCGCCCCAACGGCAGCGGCGCAGGACATCCAGACCACCGACCTCGCGCTCGACCTCGCGGCGCTGACCGGGCAGGCGACGCTCGTGGTGGTGCCCTCGGCGGGCAAGGTGAGGCTGGACGTGGCGGGGCTCACGCTCTCGGCGGTCACCGTCGACGGCGAAGCGGTCGCGATCCACATCACCGATGGGATCCTCGGGCTCCCGGCTCCTGGCGCTCCCGACCCCGTCACCATCGTGGTGGACTACGCGTTCCCGCCGCGCACGCCCGCTACCTTCGACGGGTGGATGCCGTCGCTCGGTGTGAGCTTCGTGTGGCCGTACTCCTGCAGCAACCTCTTCCCATGCGACCCGTCTCTCGACGACGGCGTCACCTTCACGATGAACGTCATCGGCGTAAAAGACGGTCTCACCGCCATCTACCCGACGTCTACCCATGGCGACGGTCCAGCCTACTTGGCGGCGGTCGCGGTCGGGGACTACACGAAGCTGGACCTCGGCACCACGACCGCGGGGACGACCCTGTCCGCGTGGTACCTGCCCGGTCAGCGCGCGTTGGCGGACGCGACGGCGGGGACGGCGCACCTCGTGAGCGCGTTCGACTACTTCGAACAGACCTATGGCCCGTACAATTTCGGTCCCGAGGCGGGGACGGTCGAGGTGGACTGGGGCGCGGACTCCTGGGGCGGGATGGAGCATCATCCGTTCTTCCACGTCGGGAAGTTCGACTTCAACGACGAAGAGGCCCAGGTGCACGAGGCGGGCCACGGCTGGTTCGGGGACGGGGTGCGAATCGCCTGCTGGGAGGACTTCGTGCTCTCCGAAGGCACAACGACCTACATCACCGCGCGGGCCCTTGAGCAGGTCGATGGTCCGAGCCAGTGGGACTACTACGTCGACGACTTCCTCGTCCCAATCTGCGAGGACAGCTCGCGGGATCCCACTCTGGTCAACACGATCGTCCTCCCGGACACCTGCAACGAGATCGACTTCGTGACCGACGACCTGTGGTCGATCACGCCGTACATGAAGGGCGCCTGCTTCTACGAGGAGGTGGCCGACGTGATCGGGCAGGACGAGCTGGACGCGGTGAT
>CANFCK010000050.1 GCA_947445035.1 Deltaproteobacteria bacterium | reverse complement strand
GATGCCCGCGTGGTCGTTCGTCTCGGCGCCGCGGATGTGGAGATCACCCGTGGCCACGTCGAAGGAGCCAGGAGCGATCGACGCGCCGCGAAACAACCACACGTCGCCCGGACTGTCCATGTTGGGACCCGGCGACCCGCTGCCCTCCAAGGTGGGAGGGGACACGCCCGAGGCTCCGACCACGAAGTCGGCGAGATCGTCGCCATCCACGTTCAGTCCTCCCGTGACGGCTACTCCGACCTGCATGTTCTCGACCGCGGAATCGAAGGTGACCGCGGCCTGGTTGGCGAGGGTGTTGCCACCCACCAGCTCGGCGCCGAAGAAGAGGTAGACCACGCCCGCGTTGGGTGCCAGCGCTCCGGCGTGGTAGGCGCCCATGAGCAAGTCATCTAGGCCGTCGCCATCGACATCGCCCGCGGTTCCCAAGCTGTAGCCCAGCTCGCCGTCGCGTTCGACCCCCTCGAACTGCTGATCGACCATCGAAAGCAGGCTGGACACACCCGGCACCACCGAGGACCCCGGGATGAGGTACACCCGGCCGCCACGGACCTCGCCGCTGCTGAGGCGAGCCGCGGCCAGGCTGTCTTTGAGCCCGTCGCCATCGACGTCGCCGCCAGAAGCGATCTTGACTCCCGCACCGTCGCCGGGCTGCGCGCCGTCCCAACGGGGCAGGAGGTCGTCGACCTCCTTGAATCCGCCCGTTCCCAACTCACCCCCGAGCGCGATCCAGACCGCGCCGAGCGACGCCGGCTCTCCGCAACACAGGCCCATCATGACGTCGTCGCGACCGTCGCCGTCGACGTCGCCCACGCCCGAGAGACCGTGGCCCAGACGGCCGTAGTCCATCGAGCCGCCGAAGGTCCAATCCGCGTCGGCCAGCAGGCGCGAACCGGGGGTGAGCTCCCCTCCTCGCACGAGGTAGACCCGACCCTCCTCCAGGCCGCTGTCGCTGGCGTGGTAGGCGCTGATCACCAGGTCGTCGGCGCCGTCGCCATCGACGTCGCCCGCGTGGCCGCCGGAATGCCCGGCCATGTCAGCGACCTCTTCGCCCAGGAAACTCGTCGCCGTGCTCATCAGCTCCACAGACCCCGACGCGGGCAACGACGCGCCACTCACGATGTAGACCCGCCCGGGGAGGGTCTGGTTTCCGTCGCCGTGGTCGGCGCCGATGTAGAGATCGGGCGTGCCGTCCGCGTCGACATCGCCGGCGCGCGCCACGTATCGGCCAGCCCGATCGCCCACAGTTGCCCCTTCGAGCAGCAGGTCCGTGCTCGCTAGAATACGCTCGCGCGATCCCTCCGCGGTGTCCACGCTGTCGAGCCCATCGCTTGAATCGGGTGCGTTCGAGGCGTCGCAACCCCATGGCAGCAAACACAGGGTCGGGACGAAGGAGAGCCGGCGCATGTCCAGAGAGTGTATCATTTGCCCGTGGGCGACGTACCCTCCCTCGGACTGCGGATGGCCTTCCTGGTGGCGGCCGCATCGGCTGGCACGGCGATGGCCGAGGCCGGGTTGCGCTGGCACTATCCGACCCTACCGAGCGTCGCCGGACTCGAGGGCTCGGACTTCCGGCTCGAGACCCTGGTCGACGCGACCGACGATGGGGGCGACTTGTGCAGAGAATCCGCCTCTTTTTTGTCCCACCGCTCGCGATGGGGGGGCCCAGCGGGGGGCCCCGGGGGTACGGAAGGCATGGGGCCCCCGCCTGGCCAGATGCGCCCGCCCCTGGCCGGACCTGACGGGCCGCCGCTCCCGGGCGCGACCCCCCCCCCACGAGAGAGCCGCGCGGGCGTGGGAGCGGGACGACACAGTCTCTGGTTCGTCGGCGACTCCGTCACCTATGGTCTGGGGGTGGGGCCGGCCGAGACCTTCGGCGCGCTCCTGACCGAGAAGTTCGCCGGTGAGCTGGGAGCGCAGGTCACATCGGAGAACCTCGGGGTGCCCGGGGCGGGGTTCTGCGGCGCGCTCAGACGCCTGGCAACCGCGCTGGCCACCAAGCAGCCAGACCGCGTCTTCATAATCTTCTATGCGGATGATCTTGAGGAGGCCACGGCGTTGACCGTGCAAGGGCGGCTGGTGATGCCGCCCGACCTCGCGCGCTCAGCGGGCGCTCGCTGGTTGGTCGGCCGGTCCTACCTGGCCAACGCCGTATGGTACGCCTTGCGGCGCAGCGAAGCGCCCTCGGATCCGAACGGCCGTCGCCTGAACGAGGGGGCGGTGGCTGAGTTTCGGGCCGCTGCCACCACCATGCGCGATCGTGTGAACGCGGCCGGCGGGTCCACCACTTTTGTGTTGTTACCCGCGCCCAGCGAGCGCAGTTGCACCACCTCCGACCCCGGCGCGCGCTGCCGCTTCCTCACCGACGACCTCGCCGCGATGGCGGGCGCGCTGACCGAGGCGGGCATCTCGTTCATCGACCTGCGCGGCAGCTGGCCCGAGGGAGTTCAACACATCCGCGACGAAGAACGACGGTCCATGGAAGGCGGCGGGGTCGCCATGCACCCGAACGCAATGGGGCATCGGCTGCTCGCTGACGCCATCTGGACGCGCCTACACCCGGTCGGGATGCGGTGAGGTTCCGGCGACGCGGCCTGGCCTCCGTCCGGCCCCGACCACGCTACGTTTGGCCCGTGATTCTCTTCCTGCTCGCCTGCGCCTGTTCGCCCGAGGCGCCGGCGACCGCGCGCAGGTCGCATCCGCCGCCCTCCGGCCCTCCCGGCGGCGCCAGCAGCTCCCCCGTCGAGGACCTGTCGTCGAGTTGGGACGAGGTCCTAGCCGCCGACGTGCCGCCGCTCCCGCCGGAAGCGGCCTGCCCCGACCTCGATGGCGACGGCGCGACCGACGCGTGGACCTGCCCCGCCTCCGGCACCGACTGCGACGACAAGGATGCTTCCGTGGGTCCGGAAACCGAGCGGTGGGTCCGGCCCGGTCCGTGTTTGATCGGCTCGGCCTCGACCCACGCCGGCGCCGACGAGGGGCCCGTCCACCGCGTGACGTTGGCCGGCTATTGCCTCGATCGGCGCGAGCTCGCCGATGCCTCGGGCGCCTTGCGCGAAGGCCTCACCTGGCCAGAAGCCGAAGCGGCCTGCACCGCCGTGGGCAAGGCCCTCCCGACCGAGGCGCAGTGGGAAAAGGCCGCCCGCGGCGGCTGTGAGCTCGGGACCGACCCAGCTCGCTGCGATGCCGGCGATCTGAGGCCCTACCCGTGGGGCTTTGAGGAGCCGAGCTGTGTGCGCGCCAACCACCAGGCCTCGGCCAGCGGGTCGCCGACGATGTGCGAAGGGAAGCCCACTGTCGCGACCCGAAACATCGGGCCGTACGGCCATGAGGAGCTGGCGGGCAATTTGTGGGAGTGGGTCGCCGACCGCTACCACCCCAAGGTCTATCACCGCGACCCGCCCCGGGTGGACCCCACTGGACCCGCTGGCGGCGACCTCCACGTCCTTCGCGGCGGGGGCTGGAACACGTTCTCGACCAACATGCGCGTGTCCAACCGTTTCACCTCGAACCTGGAAGGCAGCGCCACCGGGGTGCGGTGCGCGCGCTCGCGGACGGCAGGCAATCCCGACGCGGTGGAGGCGCTCCACCTGGTGACACTTGCCGGCGAAGTACGCGGCGGCGACGGCCCGATGGTGGGCCGCGCGCTTTACGTCACCGCGTTTGACGCGGCCGACGCGGATCCGCGTACCGGGATGGTTCCCCCCGGGCGCTCGCCGGTCGCCGAGGCCCGTTTGACACCGGCTGGCGAGGCGGTGCTGCCGTTTACCTTGGAGGTCCCGGCCGGGGCCAGCTACCTGCTGATGGTCGCCCTTGATGCTGGCGCCCCGACCCAAAAAGGGGGGAAGTGGATGGCGCCGTCGGGCTCTGGAGGCTTCGGCAAGGTCGATCAGAACCCGGTTTTGGCAGCCGAGGGCGGTGTCACCGGCCTGACGGTGACGGTCAGGGCGGAGGGGGCCGGCGGGCCGGGTGGACCGCCACCGGGCGGGAGGCCGAACGCACCCGGCGGTCGGCCGCCCGGCGCCCCTCGCGCTGAGCCGCCTGCGGGCGGCCCCGCGTCGCACTGAGGCGGAGCTAAGGCGCCAGGTCCCGCGCGCACCGGAATCCAACCCCATTGCTAGTGCCGCCCGGTCGCTCCACGTAGCGACTGGTGGTGGTGGCCGCGAGATCGCCGGTCGCGAAGCCGCCGCCTCGGGTGACCCTCGCCTCTCCCGCGCCGTCGGGGAACTGCTCGCTCCAACCGGAGTCCGGCCCCACGGGGTCTTCAGCCTCAGAAGTGGCGTAGTAGTCAGCGCGGTACCAGTCGAAAACCCACTCGGCCGCGTTGCCGCCGAGATCGAGCTGGCCGTAGGCGCCAGGGGACTCGGCGTAGCTCCCGACGGGGACGGTGTCGTCGATGCACGGCTCGGTCGTGTCGCCGCTGTCGGAGCCCTCGGGGCCCAGCCTGAGGTTCGCGCGCTCGCACGCCGGCTCCGCCTCGCCCCAGGGCCAAAGCCACTCCTCGGGCCCGCCCGCCGCCTTCTCCCACTGCGCCTCGGTTGGCACGCGCCGCCCTCGGCTCGCGCAGTACGCGAGGGCCGACCAGTGAAAAACTTCCACGACCGGATGGTCCTCGTAGCCCGGGGTCACGGTGTAGCGGCCCTCGCCGGCGTCGACGATGCGTTCGGGGACCTCGTCGTCACTGTCCAGGAAGTCGAAGAGTGGTCGGCCCTCGGCGTCGGCGTTGGGGGAGTCCGCTGCGGCTTGTTCGGCCAGAAATATCGCGAACTCGGCGTTGGTGACCTCATGCACGTCCAGGCAGTAGGCGGACAGCGTGATCGTCCGCGCGGGCGAGGCGTCCTCGAGATCGTCGGCTCCGCGGACAAAGGGACCGGCGGGGATGAGGCGCTCGGTGGCGGTGGTGACGGCGGGATCGAGGTCGTCGCAGTCGGTCGCCACCGGGTCGCCATCCTGGTCGTGGTCCACGATCTCCACGATCGCCGCCGAATCCGGCGGCGCGCTGTCCCCCGCTGCGACGCAGGCGGCAGCGACTAGAAGCGGGACTGCGAGCGCACGGGACATCTGCGTTCCGAAGGCGCCACTGTACCCGTGTTTGGTGACCCCGCGGCGCGCACGTGGGCCGTAGTGGCTAAGTTGGCAAATGCTAGACCTGATGGTGCTGCTGGCCTGCTCGGAGCCGGATCCCAGGCCTTCGCGGATGCCCGTCGGGCCGGCCGGCCCCCCCCGGGTCGGACAGCCGATGGCGCCGGCCACCCGACCGGGGCCTCTCGTGGCGCGCCCTTCGTTCCCGGTGGGGCCGGTGCCGTCGGGCGCGCACTCGATCGTGTGGGTGTCGCTGGACACCGTCAGCGCCCCCCACCTGGCGCTGTACGGCGGCCGTGCGGACACGCCGAACCTCGCCGCCCTCGCGGCCGGAGGCCGGCTCTACACGCGCGCCTACACCCACTTCGTGGAGACGGCGATCAGCCACTGGACCATGCTCTCCGGCGTGCTTCCCGAGGTGCATGGGAACGTGCCGGGGAACGGTGGCTCGCTCTATCAGGGCCCCACCGCCGCGGAGATTGCCAGGAGCAACGGGTACGCCACGGGGGCGTTCATCGGCGGCATCACCCTTGAGAAAGGGGCGTCGGGACTGGACCGCGGGTTCGACGTGTACGACGACGAGGGGGTGCGCGAGCGGGAGACGCGTCCGGCGGCCGAGGTGGTCGCCCGCGCCCGAACCTGGTGGCAAGCACAGTCGGGACCTGCGTTCGCGTTTGTACACCTCTTTGACGCCCATTTCCCCTACACGCCAGCGGACCCCCGGCGCTACGATCCCGACTACACCGGCACCTTCGACGGGACGGACCGCACCTTGCACGGCCACCGCGATGCCGGCACGCCGCTGCCCGCACGCGACTTGGAGCACGTCCGCGCCCTCTACGACGCCGAGATCACCGAACTTGATGTGACCCTCGCGCCGCTCTTCGCGATGGCCGGCGCCGACACGGTGGTGGTGGTCACCGCGGACCACGGCGAGTCCTTCGGGCACGGGTACTTCTTCAACCACCGCGCCAGCCTGCACGACGAGACGCTGCATGTGCCGCTGGTCGTCCGCGCTCCGGGTCTTGCCTCCGGGCGGGACGATCGGTACGCCGGCCTCATCGATGTGCTGCCCACCGTCCTTCGGCTGGCGGGGCTCGGCACCACGGCTCCGTTGATGGGCAAGGACCTCTCTGAGCCCGGCGCGGATGTGATCTACGCGTTGACCGACCCCTGGATGGCGCCTCAGCTCTTCGCCGTACGATCGACCGGGGCCAAGGGCATCTGGGCGCCCGACGGCTCGGCCACTGGGTACGATCTGGTCGCCGACCCTGCGGAGCTCGCCCCGGTCGCGATCGCGGCGCAGCTGGCTGCCGCCAAACAACGCTACCGCTCCACCGTCGACGCCCTGGCGCCGCACATGGCCGCTGCCCCCGCCGGACCTGGCCGCGGCGTCGATCCCGCGACCGCCGCGCAGCTCAACGCCCTCGGCTACACCGTTCCCCCCCCTCCGGCGCCCCGATGATCCTCGCCCTCGTCCTCGCTGCCTGCACCGACTCGCCCAAACCCACCGCCGCTCCGGGTCCGGCGAGGCATCCGCCCGGGTCGGCACGCGGCCCTGCCGGCCGGCCCGGTCCCCCGGGCGCCAACGGTCCGGTCGGCGCCTCGGGCTCCGGCGGCGCGCTCCAGGATCCAACCGGGTACCCTGGTTTCCACGACACGCCTCCGCCCCCCGGTCCGGCGCCCCAGCTGGGCAGGGTGCCCCCCGCGCTGCGGGTGACCGACGAATCCACCGGCGGCTTTCGCGCCCAGATCGAAGTGGGCGCCGACGATACGCTGCACCTCGTCTACTACGACCATCAGGAATCCGGCGACGTCGTCCGGTACCGCACCAGCACCGATGGCGTCACCTGGAGCCAGCCCGAAGCGGTCTCGCCGCCTACCGGGCGCAACTGGGGTCCGGACATCGTGGTTCGTCCGGATGGGCGTGTCTGGGTCACCTACGATCATGCCGAGGCGGACTTTCGGAGCCAGACCTGGTTCCGCGAGCGCACGGCCGCGGGGTGGAGCGAGCCAGTTGCACTGACCCTCGGAGGTGAGCACGAAAGTGGGTCCGGCCACATCGCCTGGGCGGGAGGAGAGGACGTCGCCTTCAACTACATCGGCAAGGCGATGGGCCCCGCGTTTCGTTTCGTCGCCAACTGGCGCTGGAGGCGAGGGGGCGTCTGGTCCGAGCCGGTGGCGGCGAGCGACGGCGCGGTCGACGCGTGGCACACCAATGTGATGTCGCGACCGGACGGCTCGGTCCTCGCGGGGTGGGACCTGGGTGCCGGCCAATCCGAGACCACGCTCTACGTCGCCGAGGGTCGCGACGGGAGCTTCGGAGCCCCTGAAAACATCTCGGCGACGTCGTTTCCGGGGGAGCGCGTACACTTCGCGTTCACCGCGGATGGTCGCGACTGGCTCACATGGTTCCACAAGGTTCACGGTTCGCCCCTGCACGTGTACGCGCGCGTCGGAAAACCAGGGGCCTGGGAGACGGCGGTAGACCTTGCCAAGGGGCTGGGTGGCTACCACTACGATCCCTTCCTCGCGGCGGCGGGGAACACCGTCTGCAATGTCTGGGGCTGGCAGGGTTCGGCCACGGGCGAGCTGGTGTACAGCGTCAACCGCGGCACCGGATGGGAGCCGCCCCGACAGGCTGCCGCCATCGGCGCCGGAACCCCCGAGCTGCCGTCGATGGCCGTGGACTCCAAGGGGAACTTCCACGTGGTCTGGGCGCAGGGGACGCGCGGCAAGACCAACGTGTACTACACGCGCTTGACGCCGTGAACGGGGCGCGCTCCTGACTGACGGTTGACGAAAGCTGCGATCGTTTTTTGGACTTCTGACATTGCACGGGCATGTCGAATGTCGTCCTCTTCTTGGCCGTTGCTTGCACTGATTGGCCGTTGCTTGCACTGAGACCCTTCCCGACCGCGTTGTCGCTCAGCTGGATGTGAGCGCCGAGCTCGACGTGGAGTCCGAGACGTCCCTCACGGTGTCGTGGACCACCGACGAGCCGTCCGACGCCGCGTTGGAGTTCGGCCTCGATTCCGCGTACGGTGAGCGGATCGTGGGCTCGTCCTCTGAAGACGGGCGCACCCATGCGGTGGTTTTGGCTGGCCTGACTCCCGAGGAGGTCTGGCATTGGCGCGCGGTTTCGGGGGAGCAGGTCTCTGCCGATCAGACCTTCGAGCCCGCGTACGCTCCCGCCGAGTTGCCGCAGCTCCTGGTGACCGGGGAGCACCGCGGGCTGATTCTGGCGCCGATTCTGGGCGAGACCACCTACGTGGCCCTGTACGATGGCGAGGGCATCCCCGTGTGGTGGCGCCGGCTCGGCGGCATGGAGAGCGTGACCCAGGCTGGACTGAGCGCCGATGGTCGCGACGTACTGGTGATGGGGATGATCCCCGTGCTCGGCACCAGCACGGTCATCGCGCGGTTGCCGATCGCCGGGGGTGAGCCCACGGTGGTCGAGATCGACGCCCACCACGACTTCATCGAGCTTGCCTCCGGTGGGTACGCCACCATCGTTTCCGACATCCGCGAGTACGACGGCGTCCGGGTCCAAGGTGATTCACTGGTGGAGGTTTCCCTGGACGGCACCGTGCGCACCGTGTGGAGCACTTGGGATCACGCGGTCCCCAGCGACGTCGACGCGCTCTTCGTCATCAACGAGCGGGGTGACCGCGACTGGACCCACATGAACAGCCTCGCATGGAAGGACGGAAATTACTGGCGCTCCAGTTACACGCTGGAGTCCATCTTCGTCGTGCACGGCGAGACGGGGGCCACGGTCGCGCGCATCGGCGGCGAGGGTTCCGATGTCCAACTCGTGGGGGGTGAGGGGTTCGGCCCCCAACACGGCGTGCTCCCGACCGAGGCCGGGTTCCTGGTGTTCAACAACCGGTCGGGCACCGGGGCCGATGCCTGGAGCGAGGCGGTGGCCTACGACGTCAACCTCCGCACGCGGGAGTACGCGCGGGTCTGGAGCTACGACGCCGAACGTGGCCTCACGACCCAGCTGCTCGGCAATGTCGAGCCAACCGCTGCGGGGCACCTCGTCTCCTGGGGCGTCGCCGGGCACCTCACGGCGCTGGACGCGGACCACAATCCGGTCTGGGACGCGCAGACGCCGATGGGGAGCGCCTTTGGCTACGCGCATCCGGTCGCCGCCCTTTCCGGCGTGCCGTAGGTCGGGCCGCGGAAGCCGCGCCGGTCACAACCACCCGGCGCTGCGCAGCTCCGCTTCGATCCAACTGGCGAGCCGCAGGTGCCCGCCCACTGTCGGGTGGCAGTCGTCGATGAAGTCGTCGGGGTTGCCTTCCGCCTCGAAGCGGGCCGCTGCGTCGAATGCACGTTGACCGCGACTCTCCGCAAGCTCGGCGGCGAGGTCAGCGTACACGGCCATCGGCCGGGCGTCGGGGTTGAGACCCTCGGTGACGAGCAGGACGTGGGTGCCTTGTTTTGCGGCGAGATCCAGGATCGTCGATAGATTTTTCCGGGCATCGTCAGGCGGGACCGCCATCATCCCCTGACCGCGCCAGCTGAGAAGCAGGAACTTGAACCCCACGAAGAGGCGAGATTGGTGGACGAGATCCGACGCCGCGGTCAGCGCGGCGTTGGGGGCAGCCCGATACCGCTCCAGGAAGGAGGCGTGCGTCGCGACCGACCGGCTCAGGATGTCGTTGTGTCCGACGTACAGGACCATGATGTCAGGGGCCAGCGTCGCGAGCTGGCTCTCGACGTACAGGCGGATGTGCAGGGTGTTCCAGCCGCCCACCCCCTGGTTGACCACCTCCCAGCCCGAGGCCTCGACTGCTTCCTCCAACCGCCGCGGCCAGAACAGGTCGAGGTTGTCCATCTGGTGGGCGCCGCCGGTGCTCGAGCCGCCCAAGGCCACGATCCGCCGGACGCCCGCGCGCGGCGCCGGCGGCCTGACCGGGAAGCCCTCCGAGGGGTAGCTGCGGTACTTCTTCATTTGAAGCAGCTCGCGAAACTCGACGCCGGCGCGCTCGTACCCTTCGGTCCGCACCCAACTCGACCCGATCGAGCTCAGCCGGGCGCCGCCTTCGGAGAAGACCAGCATCAGCAGGAGCGCCCCCCAGGACCACAGCCCGACTCCCCGGACCCGCCGCGCGTTGGCCAGGCACAAGACCACCCACGGCACCAGGGACAGGGCCATCAGCGACCACCCCAACCCGTCCGGGAACCACACCCTCGTCGGCAGCAGGCAAAGGGCCGGGAGCACGCTGAGCACCACCGCGCGCCGCACCGGGAGGCTCCGCGCCGCGAGCACGCCGCCCAGAAGGGCGCTGGTCAGCGCGCCGAGGAGCAGCGGCAGCATCGGCTCGGGCAGCCGCTGCAGGCGCATCGCGTCGAGCCATTCGGCGAGGGGGACGGGCGCGGCGAGCGAGCTCACCGCGAACGGCGCCACGAGCAGCGCCACCCACGGAAGTCGTCGCGACACAAGCCAGCCCGCCAGCGCTGCAAGCAAGGACACGCCGATGCCAACGGGCCACCGACAGGTCCAGTCGGGTCCCGTGAAGTCGAACCGGCGTTGGTCGCCGTGCTGCACGACGACCGCGTTCACGCGCACCCGCTGAACGCCGGGGCGCAGTCCCCAGGCCCCCACCAGGGGTGTCCCGGTGCACGCCACGGTGGTGCCGTTGACGGTCAAGGAGAGCCCACCGGCGCCGCTTTCGATCGCGGCCTGAATCCGACCGGTGGTCAGCGGGATCGGCTCACAAGTGAGCGTGCCGTGGCCGCGAACCTGGGCGCGCGAGCCGTAGTCGAAGAGGATTCCGGGCGCCTTTGCCTCCTCCGCCTTGCGTCCTTGACCCGGCAGCGGAGGGGGTCGGGCTTTGCCGCCGGGGAGAGGACCGCCTTCGCCGGGTGGGCCCCGGCCCCGGCCTCCCCCGCGGCTGGGAGAGGGGCCGGTGGGGGCGCGCGCATTCGCCTCGTCTGTCGCGCGCCAGAGGAGCGAACCGCCGGGGGTCAACTCGAGGTCGAGCTCTACACGATCACCGACCTCGAAGGTCACTGGAGCTTCCGCCGGGCGTAGTCCGACGAGTTCCATCTTCGACGGGTCGTTGCGGATCGGGCCGGAGAGGATGGCCGCGCTCACCTCGGCCACGGGCTCGCCGAACCGCCAGCCCGCGCCGCCCCCCTCGTCCCGCGTGCCCGCCCACGCCCACCACGCGCAGAAGCTCAGTCCGGCCATTCCAGCCGCAGTCGTCCCACGCGCGATCATCTTCGGCCCGTTCCAGCCGACGCTTATCCGGCCGGACGCATCCGTTTGGTTGACAGTTCACCGCGCCTCGTCCGATACTCCGGCTCAGGAGGCGAATTGCGCCCACTCATCATCTCTTTGGCTTTCCTCAGTTCTTGCACCCCTGAGCCCTGCGGGCCAAGCATGGGGCGCGCCGACGATGACGTCTGCTACCCGCTTGATCTCGCTGGCGATGCGGACACGGACACCGATTCGGACACCGATTCGGACACCGATTCGGACACCGATTCAGACACCGACACCGACACCGACACCGACACCGACACCGGGACGGACACCGGCACCGACACCGGCACCGACACCGGCACCGACACCGGCACCGACACCGGCACCGACACCGGCACCGACACCGGCACCGACACCGGCACCGACACCGGCATCGACACCGGCATCGACACCGGCATCGACACCGGGACCGACACCGGGACCGACACCGGGACCGACACCGCTTCGGGCTCGGCTACCTTCGAAGGGACGTTCGAGGCAGCCAGCGGCGTTTCCGCCACGTCGATCTGCGGCGTCAAGATCTACGACGAAGCGGATCTTGATTCCTCGGGGTTGCCGGATTTCGCCTCCGCCCCGGTTGACCTTGGCGCGGGGAGCTTCACGTGCCCTACCAGCGATGGCACGGCGGTCGCCTTCAGCATCGTGGCCAGCATCGGCACGTCGTCCAGCGTCGGCTTCCTCGTCGCCTTCGACCCCGACGGCGACCCGACGACCATGAATACGACCTTCTCGACGGACGCCGGTTGGCCCTTTGCGGTGAGCGATGGGTCCACCGTCAGCGGACTGGTGATCGAGAGCCTGTAGCGTGTTTCATGGCCTGCCGGTGACCAACTCCGGCCGGGCCATGAGCGCATCGTAGAGCGTCGCGGCCATCACCGCGGCGCCGTCGACGCTTGGGTGGATGGGATCGTTGAAGAGCCGTCCCTGTCGTTCGGCGGGGACGCGCGCGAACGCCTCGTAGAGCGGCACGTGGGG
>CANFCK010000049.1 GCA_947445035.1 Deltaproteobacteria bacterium | reverse complement strand
CGCCGCCCGCTCCGCTGCGGCGCGCTCCGCGCGCTCCGCGGCCGTCTCCGGCCGCTCCGCCGCCGCCCGCTTCGCTGCGGTGCGCTCCGCGCGCGCTACCGCCGCCCGCTCCGCTGGGGCGCGCTCCGCGGCCGCCTCCGGCCGCTCCGCTGCCGCCGCCCGCTTCGCTGCGGACCGCTCCGCCCGCTCCGCGGCCGTCTCCGGCCGCTCCGCCCGCTCCGCTACCGCCGCCCGCTTCGCTGCGGCGCGCTCCGCCGCCCGCTCCACCCGCTCAACCTCCTCAACCTCCTCAACCTCCTCGACCTCCTCAACGTCGTCCTCCCGCTCAGGCTCTACCTCCTCCAGAAGCGCGGCGGCGTCGCGCTTCTCGGGGTTCTCCTGCGCCGCGGACCGTCCATCCGGCCGACTCCGTTCGCCGTCCGCTTCGCTTTCCGTCGCCTCAGCCGGGAGCGCCTCCGCATCCAACTCGGCCTCGATGGTGACCTGGGCCGGTTCGGCCTCCGGCGGAGCTGCGGCCACCGCCGCTTCGGTAGCGCGCGCCTCGACTTCCGCCGGCGGCTGGACCACCGCATCGAGGCCCGCCAACCCCGAAAAAAGCGCCACATGCACCAGCAACGAGCCGCCTACGGGCCCTGGCCAGCGCAAAGGGCTCGCCCACGTCGGGCTGGCCCGCGAGGGGCTTCCGTTGTCGCCGTCGCCCTGCACGCACGCCCCCCGTGGACAGCGTACCCGCGTCCCGTCGCGTGCGCCCGACTACGTGGGTCAGGATCGTGGGTTGCTCGCTGCGCCCGGGCCGGCCACGATGGGCACGATGCCCGATCAGCCGGCGATCCCGTTTCGACTCCTGCGCGCCAGCCTCCGCGCCGCCAGCAAGGCGTCGGCGTCGGTGGTCGATCGGGTGCTTCGCAACGGGGCGGCCTTGGGCCCCGCCGCGCTGCCCTCGTTTCGACGAGCGCCGTCCGGCCCGCTGGAGGTGATCTTCGATGGCCGAGCCGTGCCGGCGACGGGGGGCGCAACGCTGCTTGACGTCGCGACACAGGGGGGCGTTGACTTGCGCTCCTACTGCGGTGGAAACTGCTCCTGCGGCACCTGTCGGGTGGAGATCGTCTCGGGTGCTGAGAATCTGAGCCGCGTCCAGCCGATGGAGAAGCTGGTGCTGGGGATGTCCGCCGAAGGGCGAGGGGACCGCCTCGCTTGCCAGGCGCAGGTGCTCGGTCGGGTCGAGGTGCGCGTTCCCGAGTGGTTCTGAGGCGGATAGGCCCAGGCGATGCCGCCGCGCGCCAGCTCCCGCCTGCGGCTCTTCGTACTCCGGGGGCCAAACGACACGGCCACGGCCGGCGAGCTTCTCGCGGTTTTTGGCGCGTTGATGCCTCACGCGGTGGCCTATGGCGGTCGCGAGCGCTTCTTCGCCAACGGCCAGGGCGGCTTCCGGGTCGCCTGTCCGCTCGATGATCGCTTGCTCGCGGGGCCGTTCCGCGTCGCGATCGAAGCGTGGCGGGCCGGGGGACCCCGCAGCCTCAGTTGCCCGTGTGGTCAAGAGCACGACCTCGACGCCCTGCGGTTCGAGCCGCCGGCCGGCTTCGCACGGGAGGCTGTCGTGGTGAATGACGCGCCGAGCGCGGAGCTGGCCGCCGACACCCTCGCCGCCGTCGCCACCCTATGGCCCGGCGTCCGCCTCGTGGGTAGCCGCGGATGAACGACGACAGCCAGCGCCTGGCCGACGCCTTCGAGCGGGTGCGCGAACGCCCAGGCACGCTGGAGCTCTTCGATGCCATCGTCGCGGAAGACGTCGTCGCCGCCGCAACGGCGCTGTCGCGACACCTCCGACATCCGATGGCGCCCGAGGTGGAGGGGTGGCTGGCGGCTCGTGGGGTGGCGGCGCCCGGGCGGCCGACGGCGGAGATGATCATGGCGGAGCACGGCATCGTCGATCTGGAAGGGCACCTCGACCTTGCGGAGCGCGAGGCCTCGAGGGTCCGGGCTTCACTCGCCGCCGCGTTTTCTCGGGCGGCGCGGGCGGAGTCCCTGGCCAACGCCTACGCCGCGGTCGTCGTGCTGCTCGCTGGCGTCGCGGCGTTGGGCTGGGCGGCGTCGTTCGACTTTTGGGGCCCTGGTCCCATGGTGGTCAAGCCCGAGCCGGTGCCGCCGGCGCCGGCGGGCGAGCGTTGAGCGGCACTCGGCGACACCACCGACGCGATGCGGCGCGAGATGGGCGATATCGCCCAGCCTCCAGAGTGTGACAGGGGGCCTGAACTATTTTTTCAGTCCCGACACTTTCCCGCGACGCCCGTCGTAAACCGCGGCTACCGTTGGTGTCTCCCACACGCTCGCCCTCCCCCGCCATTCGAGGCCTACCATGTCCGTAAGTTCGCGGTCGATGACCGTGGTGCTCGTGCTTTTCTGCGCCTCCTGCACGGTGTCGACGCCGACAAAGACGGAGGTGCCTTCCCTCGGGACGACCTGGACGCGGGGGTCGATACCCTGTCCATCGTCGTCACCGACGACAATGGCATTTCGGCCACGGCCAGCCTGCCCCTGGTCATCAGCGCTGCCTACCCGGACAGCGATGACGACGGCGACGCGTATGGCAGCATCGGCGATCGGGTCGACTGCGACGATCACCAGCGCGACACGTACCCGGGCGCGACCGAGCTTCACGATGGCGCCGACAACGACTGCGACGGCATCATCGACGAAGGCACCGAGGGCTTCGACGACGATGACGGCGACGGCTTCGCAGAGGTCAACGGCGACTGTGCGGACACCCTCCGGGAAGTCAATCCTGCTGCCCTCGAGCTGTGCAACGGCCTCGACGACGACTGCGATGGCCGCTTCGACGCGGCGGACCAGTGCACCGCCGTCAGCTCGCGGCCGGTGGTGGTCGGGCACCCCCAGCCCAGCGAAAACGCTTGCGTCGAGGGGCAGAGTATCCGCATCACCGCGAAGGTCTTCGATGCCGATGGTGACGCGCTGGTCCACGCCTGGGCCAGCAGCGAACCCAACCCCATCGCCGGCTTCGACAACCCCACGGCGGCGACCTTCAACTACACCTGTCCCAACTTGGCGGCGGAGTAGACGGGGGGCAAGCGGGTGACGGTGGTCCTCGTGGTGACCGACCCGGCCCAGAATCGCGACTGGCAGAGCGTCGACGTCTCCGTGTAGCCAGCCGACTGGGATCTCGGCGTGTAGGTGGTGCGGCCGTAGAGCGCCGGTCGCGGTCCGCCTGCCGAGCGTTCGCGCGCCCGTGCGGATAGGGCGCCGGCGTCGGAGGCAAGGATGGATCTGCGCGCATGCGCCGCCTACACCCGCACGTGGCGGGGAGGGGAACTCGAAGAGACCGCGGGGTCCGGCCAGGGACTGGCGCGCGCGCTCGATCATGTGGGTCCCGGCGGGCTCGCAGCGCTTTTGGCCGAGGGCGTGGACCTCGTCGAGCTGGCGGACGCCGAGGTGGCCCTGACGGTTGAGCGGCGGCCGGGCGGGCTGCTCCGGGTGCGGACCCAGTGGGCTGGGGGCGAAGCGGCAGAGCAGGAGATTCCGCTGGAGGTGCCGGTGCTGGACCTCGCGGCGGCGCTCCACGACGGCTCGCGGGCGATTCACCACCGGGAGGGTACCTGGTTCGAGGGTGTGCCGCTGGGACCGGCCACATTCGTGCTCCCGTCGTTGTCACCGGAGCAATTGGGCAGCCCGTCCTTCCGATCCGCGCACGAGCTGCGCTACGCCTACGTCGCCGGGGCGATGGCCGGTGGGATCGGCAGCGCCGAGCTGGTCCTGGCGATGGGGAACGCGGGCATGCTTGGCTACTTCGGGGCCGGTGGCCTGCCCCTGGAAGCGGTCGAGGCGGCGCTGTCGCGCATTCCCGCCGAGTCCGCCGGGCGTCCGTTCGGCTTCAACCTGCTCCACAACCCCGCCGAGCCGGCGGTGGAGTCCCGAACTGTCGATCTCTATGTGGCTGCGGGTGTCCGCGACGTCGATGCCAGCGCGTTCATGGGGCTGACCCCGTCGGTGCTGCGCTATCGGCTCCACGGCATCCGCGAGGTCGATGGCCGCATCGTCGTGCCCAACCGCCTCTGCGCCAAGGTGTCGCGACCTGAAGTTGCACAGCATTTCATGCGCCCTGCGCCAGAGAAGATGCTCCAGGAGCTGGTGGCCGACGGGACGATCACCGCGGATCAAGCACTCCTGGCAAGGCGAGTTCCGGTGGCCGAGGACATCACCGCCGAAGCCGATAGCGGGGGCCACACCGACCGGCGCCCCCTCCCGGTGCTCATCCCCATCTTCCGTAGGTTGGCCGACCGTATCTCGATAGAGGAGGGGTACGTCACCCGGCTGCGGGTCGGCGCGGCCGGTGGGATCGGGGATCCGTGGTCGCTTGCGGCCGCGCTCCAACTTGGGGCCGACTACGTGATGACCGGCTCGATCAACCAGTGTACGCCCGAGGCCGGCACCAGTGACGAGGTGCGGGAAATGCTCTCCCAGGCCGGCTACGCCGATGTCGTAGAGGGTCCCGCGCCCGACATGTTCGAAATCGGCGCCCAGGTGCAGGTGCTGTCCCGAGGGACGATGTACGCCCAACGTGCGTCGCGACTCTACGAGCTTTACCGGGCGTACGACGGCCTCGAAGCGATCCCCGCCGCCGACCGCGCTCGGGTAGAAAAACAGATATTCCTTCGCCCGATCGACGAGGTCTGGGCCGAAACCGAGGCCTACTGGCGCCAACGCGACATCCGCGAGGTCGAGCGCGCCGCGAAAGAGCCCCGCCACCGGATGGCGTTGACCTTCCGCTGGTACCTCGGCATGTCCTCCCGCTGGGCGCGCCAGGGCGACCCCGCCCGCAAGCGCGACTACCAGATCTGGTGCGGCCCGGCGATGGGCTTGTTCAACGACTGGGTGCGTGGCAGCTCGCTCGAAGCCGTGAGCCAACGGAGTGTCGTCACGATTGCCCAAGCGCTCTTGCGCGGTGCATGTGGCGCCATGCGGGTGCAAGCGGCGCGGGCGGCGGGGATTGCACTGCCCGCCGCGGCCTCCGACATCCGGCCGCCTGCATGAATCGCCGCTGGTGGATGGTCGCGACGCTGGCGTTGTTTGTTGCCCTGTGGCACACCTTCGGCGACGGCCCGTTCCGCCTGCGCTATCCGGTGGTCGGCGCAAGTCCCGACGCGCACGGCACCTTCTGGATGTACGACTGGGTGCGGGAAGAAGTCCTGGCCGGGCGGTTCCCGACCACAACGACGCGGATGTTCTACCCGGAAGGCATGGACTTCTTGGTGCTCAACGGCGCCAACGTGGTCGATGCGCTACTCTCGGTCCCGCTTCAGGTCTGGTTCGGCGCTGGCCGCGGCGAGCTCTACACGTGTGTCATCATCGTGATCGGCAACGCGCTCACCTTCTTTCCGCTCGCTCGTAGGCTCGCACCCGACCGACCGGACCTCTCCATCCTGGTCACTTTTTGGTGGACGGTGAACCCGTACGTCCTCACCGAGATCGGCGCCGGCCGCCCGACGCAGGCGATGCTGTGGTTCTACCCCTTGGCCGCGATGGCGATGCTCCGTTTCGACGGGTGGAAGGCGGCGGCGCTGCTCGGGGCGGCGATGGGCCTGCAGGGGCTCATCTATTGGTATGCGCCGGTTTTCTTCGCCGTCGTCTTCGCTCCGGTCGCGATCGCGAAGCTCTGGCAGGAACCGGGTAGCCTCGCACGCTTCGCCGCGGCGGGGCTCCTTTCGGCGCTGATAGTCGCGCCGTTGGCGTGGCCGATCGCCCAGGCGTCGATGAGCGGCGCCATCCCAGGGCTGGGTCTGGACGTTGAAGCGACGGGCATGTGGACCGAATCGCACGACCGCACGCGTCGCCTCTTCGCGCAGTTGAGCATGGTCTCCACGATGGTCGTGGTGCTCGGCGCGCTGCTCCGCGGGCGGCGTGCGCCGGCGCTGGCCATCGGCGTGGCCCTGGGCCTGCTTTTCGCGGTCGGCGTCCGACTCAACACCCTCGGCGTGCCGGTCGAGAACCTCCCTTACGTCTGGCTCTACGAAAATAGTAGTTTTGCATCGCGACTCAATTTCCCGGCGCGCGCCTTGGGGGCGGTCTACTGTGCCGCCGCCATCGCGATCGTGCCGGTGCTCGTCGCCAATCGCATCCGGATGATTCCGTGGGTGCTCGTTGCCCTGTTGATCCTCGAGGGTCGGGCCAACCACCTGGGTCCGGGCCGGGTGCTCGCGGTGCCGCCGATGCCCGCCTCGATGATCGTGCAGCTCAACCCCGGGCCGATCCTGACCACGCCGATGGGGGCGCCCGACGTTTCGATGGTGCAGCAGGCCTACCACAGGCAGCCGCTGGTCTCGGGAATGGGAGACCACGTTGAGACGGTGCGTCCGGGCGAGTACGCGGACTGGCTGGTCAATCCTTATTTTTCCGAGTTGGTTCAGGCCGACGACCTGATGGCGCCGTGGACGCGGAAGCACGAAGACGAGGTCCGCAAGGTGGTCCGCTGGGTGTGGTTTGACCGCGCCCTTTTGGCCCGCGGCACCGAAAGTCCCCTGACCGAAACCATCGAGTCGCGACTGCATTTTGTTCTGGGCGAGCCTTACTACGAGGACAGCTACACCGCCATCTGGGACCTCACCCGCAAGGGCGAGACCGCCAACGAGGCCGAGATCGCCGCCGCCGCCGCCGCGGAGATTGTCCTGGAAGAGGAGCGGGAGGCCTGTTCGGTGGGGCAGCGCCGCGGGGTGCTGTGGCCCTTCGGAGCAGGGAAGAGCTCGATCGCGGCGGTGGACCGGGCGGAGGAGAAGGCGAAGACAGAGACGGAGACGCCCGCAGGGATGGCGCCTCCTGACGGGGGTGCTACGGCTCCCGACGGGGGTGCCGCGGCTCCCGACACGACGGCGCCTGGTCCGTAGAGGGCATTTTGGGGAGCGCGCGTGATGTGTCGCGACGCATCGCGCGCCGTTGGCGCTATCCCCCACCCCCGACCTCGCACCCACCGTCAAACCCGCCGCGCCGCGTCACGCGCTACCGCCCGCGCCAGCTCCGCATCGCTCCGCAGGCCCAGGACCGCGTTGACGCCGTGTCGGGTCTGCGAAACAAACGCGAAGGTCTCACGCGCCAGCGGGCGCGGCTCGGGGCCGGCGAATCGCGCGGACCAGGGCCGGCGCTCCGTGAGCGACTACATCGCCATGAGCCAGGCGCTGTCGCCTTCGTAGACGCCTCCGTGGTCGTCGACGACGGTGAGTTGGCCGGGGCGGCTGCGCAGACCGGGAAACGGGTCGTGGTCGGGGAGGTGGCTCCTCGGCGCACACTCGACGTTCACGCGCTTCGGCTGGGCGATGAGCCAGCGGGCGCACGCGCAGCAGAAGCCGCACTCGTCGTCGTAGAGCACGTACAGGACGCTGATCACGTGTCGGAGAAGGCCGTCGTCAGCCGGCGCTACTCCGCCAACTCTACGAATGCGCCCAACACGAGGTCGGCGAAGCTGGCGGAACAGGAGTTGGTCTCCTCGTAGTGGTCGCCCTGTTCGGTGGTGACGTCGACCCAGGTGTTGAAGTCGGGGCCGGGGACGATGTACCCGCAGTAGGCGTTGGTGATGCCGAGGGGGAACTTGTAGGTTCCAGGGAGCAGGTCGACGATCGGGGTCGGCTTGTCGGCGCTGACCAGGTACGGCGCCGCGTGGGCGTGCAGGCAGTCGCAGACGCCGTCGCACTCGACGCCCTCTCCGTCGCAATCGCTGGGCATGAGGACCTTCTCTTCATCCTTGCACGCCGTGCTCCAGTCCAGTGCGGCACAGTCGTCATCCACCTGCACCCAGCGTTTGTCGCCGGGACGCAGGGCCGCGTCAACCATCGCCGGCTCGTCGGGCACGCCCCAGAAAAGCTCCGGAAAGAGCTCGCCCGGCGCTGAGCCGAGGGTGACCGGGCCCATCTCCACCACCCAGGTCGCGCCTGGCACACAGCCGAAGACGTCGGAGTTGGTGCCGAAGCCCGGGCAGGCGGACGTCTGGTCCACGTAGCTGTCGGGCGTGTCGAGCAAGCCAAGCTGGAACGCCAGCTTGAACGAGATGTTGTCCACCGGGACCAGGTATTCGACCTTGCGGACGCGGATCTTGTCCCAGGCCTGGGTGTCGCTGAGCGAGGCCTGCGAGGCCTGCGCCAAGAGCGTGCCCCACATGCGCACGAACTCAAAACCGCCGGTGTTGAACCACTCCGGTTCGCCAGTTCCGGTCAGCACGCGGGCGCCCGCCTCATCGACGGTGGGGATGGTGGCGCCGAGGGCCGACTGCATGCCCCCGAGCGCACCGCTCAAAAACACGGTGGTGCCGCCGTCGGTGCCGTCGATCCAGTCGCGCATCACCCCCGGGTAGTCGGCGCTGAGCGAGTTGTGATCGGAATCGCTGACCTCCGGATGACCAGATGCGCTCACGATGGTGGCCACCCGGCCGTCGGACCCGTCAAACGCCAGGGTGAGCACCTGCCCAGCGGTGATCAGCGGGTCACGGATGTCGTTGATGCCGGCCTCGATGCTGGCGTCGGGATTGATGCCACCGAAGGACACGCCGTTGAACTCGGGCGCCGACATGTCGGCGACGCCAACCGTCGGCGACACCGCTACCATCGAGCTTGCGGCGGTCTCGACCGTGTCGTGGATCGCGGCCACCACCGACTCCAGAAACTCCTGATCGGCGCCGCTGGTGACCTCGTCCAGGCCCCAGATGCCGACGGTGTCGACGCTCGAGTGCGCGTGCGACGCCGAGATCAAAAGCCGATCGCGATCAAAACCGTCCAACGCCACGAGGTCCCGCGCGTCGCGACAGCGGTTCTCCAGGATGCCGATGGCATCCACCCCGACGAACGCCACGTACTCGCCGTTGAGCGCCAGAACGACCGCGCCGACGGTGAGCGGATCGTGGATGTCCAGAGCAGGGCGAGGGGAGCCAAAGCCGGCGAGGAAGAGCGCGTCGAAGTGACGGTCACCGTCGATGTCGTCGTAGGGCTCGGTGCAGCGGGCGTTGGTCATGTCCGGGTCGGCGTCGCACCCGTCAAACTGATTGTCGCCATCGAGGTCCTGCCAGGTTTCCTGGATGATCGGGGTCACGTCGACCCGGGCCGCGCCCACGTAGAGCTGGTCGTCGTCCACAAGCGGCATGCCGTACGGAGGCGCGGGGACTTCTTCCGGGGGGCAGCCGAGCAGAAGGGCGAGGATCATGTCAGTCTCCCAATGGGCGGGGCTTAACGCCGTCGACGGGCAAGGGGGCATCGGTGATAGATGCTGCCGCGTGACCCGCCCCCGCCTGGAGCTTGCCGTCTACCTGCTCGTAGCGGTGATCGGCGTGCTGCCGGCGCTGTTGCAGCCGCTGGCGATGGTGGGCGACGGTGTCGACGCGTTTGGTACCTGGTGGTTCTTCGATTGGATTCGGTTGTGTGTCGAGAACCTCGGCGACCCCTCGACCACGCGGTTTTTCTTCTGGCCGCACGGCAAGGACAACTTCGCCCACACCGGCAACAACTTCGTGGATGCGGTACTGTCCGTGCCGCTGCAATGGGTCTTGGGCGCGCGGTATCAACCGTTCTGGGTGGTGGTGGTGCTCCTCGGCAACGCGCTGACCTTCCGCCCGTTCGCCGGCTTGGTCCTTGGGGACGACGATCGAGCCTTCGCCGCGACACTTTTGTGGTTGGTCAACCCCTACTCGCTCTTCGAGATCACCGCCGGTCGGCCCACCCAGGCCTTTCTGTGGTTTGTGCCCGCGGTGCCCTACTTTCTGATACTCGTCGCCAGACAGGGACGCTGGATAGATGTCTTCTGGCTCGGCGCTGCCTGTGCGATGGTGGGGTGGAGCTACTGGTATCAGTCCATCTTCGTGGCGGTTTTGCTGGTGCCCGTCGCGCTGGCGGAGCTGCGTGACTCTACGTCGCGACGTAGAACGTTGATGCGGTGGAGCGTGGCGCTGGGGGTGGCCGTGCTCATCGTCGCACCCGCGGCGATCCCGATGGCACGTTTGTGGTCCGACGGCGCCACGCCGGGGGGGCGGCCGACCGCGCAGTCGATCTTCGCGCTGCCTGGCGCCATCGGCAACAGCGTGGGCGAGGAGCTCTACGGCCTGTCGCTGATGGAACAGTTCGGGGCGCGGCTCCTGACGAACCTCACCTGGGCGCTCCCGATTGCGTGGGCGGTGTTCCGCCGACGATTGGCGTGGCGCTGGTGGGTCGGCGCCGCGCTGTGCCTCGCCATCGGCCTCGGCCCCGGCATTCGTTACGCGGAGGAGATGATCGTCAACGTGCCGTACATGGTCATGTACCGGTACGTGCCGTTCTTTAATCGCCTGTGGTTTCCGTATCGCTTCGTTTCGTGTGTTTTCCTGGTGGCGGCGCTGGGGATCGCCGCTGCGCTGCCCCTCGCGCGCGTGCGGCTCGCCGCGGTTCTACTCGCAGTGGTGGGTCTGGCGGAACAGACACGCAACGCCGCGTGGCCCTTCACCTGGCACGACGTTCGCTGTCCTGAGCTGTTGGTAGAGGCGGGGAAAGAAGGCGGCGCGCTCATTTTTTTGCCCTTCCGCATCCAGCACGACGGGCTCATCTGGCAGACCTTCTTCTCGATGCCAACGTTCGGGGGCATGGGCGAATCGGCCCCGGTCTTGTGGCCGAAACACTTCAAACGCCAGCTGTCGACACCGGCGGCCCAGGCGCTGCGTATGGCATCAACCGGAAACCAACCGATGCCCCAGCTCCCGCCCGGCTCCTGGGCGCCGTTGACCGCGCGCGGCTTCCGTTGGATCGCGCTGCGCCGCGATCTCGTCCACATCGAGCAGATGCACCTCGCGACCATTCCTGAACCCGCCGAAGCGGTGGGCCGACTCACGACGCTTCTCGGTCCCCCGGTCGGTGTCGACGGCGGCGTGGTCCTGTGGGACCTCACGGGGGGGTGGAGCCCTTCCGACGCGTATCTGCCTACGCCGCACAACCTTTCGGACCAGGGGTGGACGCCGACGGGCGCGCCCGAATGGTCCTCCCGCCTCGCCGAACAGGGCCGCCAGGGTCGGCCGGACGGTGGAAATTGATCGTCGCGATCCTCCTCGTCGCGTGCGGCGAGCCCTCCGTCGCCGCCGCGCTCGCCGCCGCGTGGAAGAGCGGGGATGCCGCAGCCTGCGCCGCGTTCGGGCCCGAACATCGTGACACGTGTGAGCTTGGACTCGTCTCCATCGTCGATTCTGACGAGCGCTCAGCGCTGTGTAAGGCGCTGCCGCCGGACGGGAAGGCCACGCCGGAGTGTTGGTTCCGGGTGGGCGACGCGGCCATCGCCGGTGCCGACGTCGAGGCCGCGCTTGCCGCGTGCGCCCGGGCAGGGCGCTACGCCAAGGATTGTGGCCGCCATCTTTGGCAATCCACATTCCGGGCCGACCCTGCCGCGGGTCGGGCGCTGCTTCCGCGGTTGGCGGCGGCGATGCCTGAGCACGCGGCGGCCTTTGATCCGGCCAGCGAGATGATCCGCGCTCAGGAGTGGAAGTTCAGCCTGCGCGATCGCGAGGACCTCTCGGCCGTGGTCTGCGGGCAGGACGCCGCCTGCCATCGAGTCGTCCAGGACCTCGTCACCGACCGGTGGCGCGCCGCCGCCGCGGGCACCGATGCCCAGCACTGGTGCGAGGTGGACAAACGCGGGTTGCAGCCCGACGACGGCGACCCGCTTATCTCCGTCTGGCTGCGCATTCCCGCGGGCGCCGCCGACGCTCGGAGCACCGGCATCCACGAGGCCTGCACCGGCCAGGATCATGGGCCAGCGGGGCGTCGGGGGGGAGGCAACCGGATGCAGGGGAGGTGATCGCTACGCGTCGAAGGCCGGCGTTGTTGACGGTAGCGTACGCCCACACCGCCGTCACCTCGACGCCGTCGACGTAAACGCGCATCGTTCCGTTCGAGCCGAGATGTCCCGCGCTCAAGAGCAGGACAAGGGAACGCCGTCGCATCCGGGAATCCTGCCTCAGAAAAGCACGATCATCGTGCCGACGCGGATCTCCGCATAGATTGCCTCGGCGTGTGCCGGATGCACCACCACACAGCCTTAGCAGGCCGCTGAAAAATCGGCCCTCGCCAGCGCCTTCCCCTGGTTGAACCGTTCGAGCGGCTTGAGTAGGCCGCTGCGCACGGCAGGTCTGTCTCGTTCAGAGCACGTTTCGCAGAGTATTCTAACTTTGCGCATGACTTTTCGAATCCTACCCGATCAGCTTGGCGATTCGCAGTAGGTTGAGTGTCATGAATCCGAGCAAGAACGACTGCTCGGTCTTCTCCCGGCCCTTGAAGCGCGTGCGACGCAAGCCGCCGTAGGTCTTGAGCCAGCCGAAGGTCTTCTCGCTGAGCATCCGGGCCTTGGTGCTCATCGCGTAGCCAGGGTGGCGTGTCGTG
>CANFCK010000048.1 GCA_947445035.1 Deltaproteobacteria bacterium | reverse complement strand
GACACCGGCGACACCGCGGAGCCCGACACCGGCGACACCGCGGAGCCCGACACCGGCGACACCGCGGAGCCCGACACCGGCGACACCGCGGAGCCCGACACCGGCGACACCGCGGAGCCCGACACTGGGGACACCGCCGAAGCGGACACCGGCGAGGCCACCGACACCGCAGACACCGGCGATGTGGTGGTCGACGCGTCCGCCTGCGTGCTGGACGACGGCGCCTGGACCGTCGTTGTGACGTGGGGCGTGGACGGCTGCTCGATTTCGACGGGCGCTACCGACACCGCGGCCGCCACCGTGACCTGCACCGACACCACGACCGGTGCGTTCGACCTGGATCTCGACGGCTACACCACCCTGAGCTGCACGAGCGCAGCCTCGGAGGCCTACAGCTGCGACGGCAGCTACGTCGAGCCCGCGTTCGGTCTGACCGTGTCCCTCGAGTTCGACGGCACAGGCGCCGTGGACAAGTTGTCCGCGAACGGCACGCTGCTCGCCGACGCTGGCCTGTGCACCTCCGACGGCACCACCGCCGGGACGCACGACTGAACGCACGTCGCGACGCTCCCCCACCCGAAACGCGGGTGGTCCAAGACCGTTTCGAGGCTTGCGTGTACCGCACCGGACAGATTGCCCGGTGCCCCGCGCGTGCGCCGCTCGAGCCGCTGTCTCCCGCGCAGCTCGACCAGCTCCTTGACGGGGGCGACCAGCGCGTAGGCCAGACGGTGTTTCGCACCGAGTGCCCATTCTGCCAGGCCTGCGAGCCGGTGCGCGTCGATGTCGTCGCGTTCCTGCCCTCGCGTTCCCAGCGCCGGGTCCTGGCGCGCAACTCGGACCTTCGAGTCGAGATGGGCCCTCCTGCGCTCACCCGGCGCCGGGTCGCGTTGTGGAACCGTCATCGCCGCGCCCGTGGGCTTTTGACATCGTACTCGCGCAAGGATCCCGTCGGCTACCAGGAGTGGCTGGTCGAGAGCTGCGCGCCGACCATGGAGGTCCGGTACCACGACGGCGACCGGCTGTGCGCGGTGAGCATCCTCGACATGGGCGTCACGTCGGCCAACTCGGCCTACCACTACTACGACCCGGCCGACCAGCGTCGGTCGTTGGGTGTGTACAGCGTGCTCCGCGAGATCGAGCTGTGTGCGTCGTTGGGCATCCGCTGGTACTACCTGGGCCTTTGGGCTTCAGACGCCGCCGCGTTGCGGTACAAGTCCACGTACTACCCGCATGAGCGCCTGATTCGAGGGGCGTGGACGCCGTTCGCCGCGGCGACGGAGGATCCCGCCGTCGACGACCCCTACGGGTACGCGCGCGACGCCGCCTCGATCCGCACGCCCGGACTGCCGATGGCGACGTTGGCGCCGATGCTCAACGAGCCCCTGCTCGACGGCGACAGCGAGGGCTTGGAGCAGGAGTGAGGCGCCGCCGCGCTCTCAGCGATGCACCAATGCCAACCGCTCACGACATTGATCCACCGTCGCGAGCGGGCGTCCGACGTCGCGCAGCATCCGCGCCGCCTTCTCGACCAGGTCACCATTGGAGCGCGCCATCTGCCCCGGTGACAGGTAGAAGTTGTCTTCGAGGCCCACGCGCACGTTGCCGCCCATCGCGGCGGCGGCGGCAAGGAGCCGCCACTGGTCCAACGAAAGCGCCACCAGCTCCCAATCCGCCCCTGGCGGAAGCTGCGCGACCGCGTGGACCAGATTGGCGACGGTGCCGGGAATCCCGCCGATGACGCCGAGGATCAGCGACACCTGCAGCGGAGGGGCCAACAGTCCCATGTCGAGTAGGGGCGCGAGGGTGCCCACGTGGCCGAGGTCGAAACACTCACACTCGGGGCGGATGCCGGCGGCGTTCATGCCCGCGAGCAACGCGCGGATCTCGGAGATTGGGTTCTCGAAGACGAAGTCGAAGACGAAGTCCTTTCGTTTTTCGGAGTACTTCGCGTAGTTCATCGAGCCCATGTTGAGCGCCGCAACCGCCGGTTTCACTGCGTCGAGGTAAGCCAGCCGCTTCTCGACGCTCACCCCGACCGCCCCGGTGGAGAGGTTCACGATCACCGGGCACGCCGCCACGATCGCGTCACGGATGTTCTGGTAGTCGATGATTTCGAAGGACGGCCGTCCATCGGGAGAGCGAGCGTGCACGTGTACCGCCGCAGCCCCGGCCTCGAAGGCGCGTTTGGCCTCAGCAGCGTATTCCTCGGGCGTGTAGGGGATGGCCGCACACTGCGCACGGTCGGCGACGACCCCGCTCAGCGCGCACGTGATCATCGCGGGCCGGGAAGGGTCGGTCTCGGTGCGGAACATCGGAGTTGTTTATCCGGCTGGCCCGGCGAAGTCGGCGCTACCGGCGCAAGAACGCCGCGATCCGCGCGACGGCCTCGGGCGACTGCCCCAGCTCGTCCAGCGCATCCGCCAGGAGATGTAGCTGGCCCCGCAGGGCCTCCGGCGTCGGACTCAAGCCCCCCCGCCACGCTGCCCTCCCCGCGCGAATCGCCCCCGGCGCCCCCTTCTGCAAGGCCCGTACCAGCTCGCCCACCGCGGCGTCCGCGCGCTCTCCAACTCGCGATGCCAGCCCCAGGGTCAGGCACTCCGCAGCCGAGAGTACCCGCCCGGTCAGCGCCAGGTCCATTGCCACCCGCGGCGAGACGACCCGCGGCAAGAGCGCGCCCACCATCATCGGCCACAGCCCCATCTTCGCCTCCGGCAGGCTCACGGTGGCGGCCGGACCCATCGCCACGAGGTCTGCGGCGCAGAGCAGGCCCACCCCCCCTCCCCGCACCGCACCGTCGACCTCGGCGACGATGGGCACCGGCGACGCGCACATGTCCGCCAAGAGATCGGCGTAGTCGTGAATGACCTGGCCGCGCGAGGCGGCGTCGTCCACCAGCGAGGCGAGATCGGCCCCGGTGCACCAGGTGGGCCCGTCAGCCGCCAGGACGATGACCGAAACCGACGGCTCCGTCGCGGCCGCCAGCGCCTCCCGCAGTGCCACCACCAGCGCCCCATCAAGGGCGTTGTGCGCGACGGGGCGGCAGAGCGTCAACCGGAGGACGGCGCCGACGCGCTCGACCCGCAGGCCCATGCTCAAACGAAGTGCTCCAAGACGGCTGGCAACATCGTCCGCCACGTAGGCCAGTCGTGCCCCGCCGGGGCGCGCCAACGCAGCACCGTCACCGGCACCCTGCGCCGGGCGAGCACCGCCGCGGCCTCGTCGGTGTAGGCCCCGTTCTCGTAGTTCTCGCCAAGGCCGAAGACGAACTGGTTGCCGCGCAGCCGCTCCAGGTCCGGGCCTTCCGGCGCGTTTCCGACGAACTGCCGCGGGTCATGGTGGTACCAATCCTGGTCCCAGTATCCGCCCAGCCGCCGGTCCATGCTGTAGGTGCCCGACATGCCGACGCACAGGTCGATCTGGCTCGGGTGGCGCGCCGCGACCGACCACGCCTGAAACGCGCCGAGCGAGGCGCCAGCGACCGCGAAGGGCTGGTCGGTGCCGGCACAGTCCTCGCGCACCGTCGGGAAGAGCACCGCCTCCAGCCACGCGGCGTAGGCTGCCTGGCAACGGACCTTTTCCCGCCCATCGGTGTCGGCGAGCCAGCCCTGGCGGCAGATGCTGTCCACCGAGTAGAGCTTGATGCGGCCGGCATCGACCAGCGGTTGCAGCGCCCGCACCAGCAGGAAACGCTCAACGTCCAGGTGGTCGGCCCCGCCGGTGGGGAAGAGGATGACCGGCTTGCCGTAGTGTCCCCACCGCGCGAGCCCCAGCTCACGGCTCAGTTCGGGGGCGGGCAGTTTCCAGGCTCGTGTCATGTTCACCCGTCGACGTCGAGGGGCTCCAACTCGGTCAGCTCCTCCCCAACCAGCCGAGCGTTGGTGGCGCGCAGGCGGTGCCCCAGCACCTTGAGCAACTTCCACAACAGCTGGTTGCCCAGGCCCGGCTCCATCATGCAGAACTCGCGGAGGGCGTCGGCGGAGATGCTGACCGCGCTGCCGAACGTGACCGCGGAGACGGTGGCCGAGCGCGGCAGGTGGTCGGTCAGGGTCAGCTCGCCGAAGTGTTCGTTCTGGGTGAGCCGCGCCAGCGGCACCGCGCCCGCGATGACCGCGACCTCGCCCTCGGTGACGACGTACATGCTGTCCCCAGGGTCGCCCTCGGTGACGAGCACGTCGCCCGGAGCGAACCAGTGTTCGACCATGATCCGCGCCACCTGCAAGCGCGCCGCATAAGGCATGTCCTCGAACAAGAAGAGCCGTTCGAGCGTACGCGCCCTGACGACGGCTTCGTCGGTGCGGGGGCTGCCCAGGGGCTCGATCAACTGGACGGTCACGTTGTCGGGGCCACCCCGATCGAGCGCGGCCTGGATGAGCTGGTCGCTGGCCGAGTCGGGGTCCCACGCCGAGACGATCTGCTCCATCCGCTCGGGCGCGACGACGTCAGAAAGGCCGTCGCTGCACAACAGGATGCGGTCACCCGGCAGCAGATCGAAGGAGCCCAGCGACGGCTGCACCGTCGGGTACAGGCCGACCGCCCGGGTGATCACGTGGCGGTGTCGCGACGCACGCGCTTCAGGCCACGTCATCTTGCCGCTACGCACCAGCTCGTTGACCATCGAATGGTCTTCGGTGAGCTGCCGCACCTCCCCTTCGCGGAACAGGTACGCGCGGGAGTCGCCCACGTGGACCACGAAGGCCGAGCCGCCGCCGATCGCGATGGCCACCATGGTGGTGGTCATGCCCTTGCGGTCCTCGGACTCCGCCATCTCGTAGATGCGCCGGGTGGAGTTCTGGCAGATGTGGTCGAGCTCGGCGAGCACGGCGTTGCGAAGCTCGGAGGTGCGCGACTCCGTAAAACGGTCGATTGCCGCCTTCAATCCGTCGGCCATCTCCCCAAAGGTCTCGACGCAGGACGCGCTGGCCACTTCGCCCGCGGCCCGCCCACCCACACCATCGGCGACCATGAAAAGCCCATGGTCGGGGAGCGACAACAGGTTGTCTTCGTTGTGCTCCCGCTTCTTGCCTACATCAGTGCGCGCAGCCCAGCGGATCATGGGCGGGGACTAACCCTCACGGCGACCGGGAGCGAGCCCCGGTCACCCCTTCCGGTAGAGCACCGCATGCTCGGGCCGCATCCGGTCGGCGCCATCGTCCCACCGCTCAACCGTGGCGCGCGCGAGACGGACGAGGCCTTCGGCGTGCGCCGACTCGCCGAGCGGACCCATCGAGTCCACCGGCCGGCCGCCTACGATGCCGTCGCCGATGACCACGGCGAGGTGCCCGCCCGGGATGAGCGCGCGCGCAGCGGTCCGGACCCAACGCTGGGTATCGGCGCGCCAGGAGGCGATGGCCGCGCTCCGGTCGCTGCGGAAAGCGCGGCGGCTGCCGACCTCATCCCGCACCGAGTTGCCGGGATCGATCCCCAGCCAGGCGTGGCGGAGCTGTTGGAGGGGCACGTAGTCGTACACACCCGGGTAGGGCGGCGACGTCACCACCATGCCGAACTCGTTGCGCTCCCGCATCTCGCGGGCGTCTTCACGGTGGACACGCGCACGAACGGTGGGACTGGAGCCAAGCAGCTTTTCGAGATCCTCGAGCTGCCGGGCGAACTCGCGGGCGCGTTTGTGGAAGAGCGTCGCGGTGGTGGTGGGCGGGCGCACTTCGGTGCCGCAGCGGTTGGCCGTCTCGCTTTCCCGTTTGCTGACCTTGACCAGGATCGACGACAGCACCGCCCTGGCCAGCGGGTCGTTGCCGATCACCGCCCGAATCGCGTCGAGCTCAACCACCGCCCACGGGTCGAACCAGTCCCACGCCAGCTCGGGCACCGGCGCCCGCAACATGCTCGTGTCGCGACCCCCAGCGAGGAAGCAGGCCTGACCGGCGACCCGCGCCGCGTCGGCCGCCTTACGGGCCAACGAACGCAGCGCCGTCCGCTCGGCTTCGGTGGTCAGCGTGGTGCGGGCGCGGGCGACGAGCGTGGCGACCGGGTTGATGTCACATCCGAGCGCGTCACGCCCGGCGAGCAGCGCCTCTACAAGGATGGTGCCGCCTCCACAGAAGGGGTCGAGCACCGGACCCTGGCCAAGCGACAAAAGCTCCGCGGCCGCGTCGGGATGCAGCCCCGCCGGGTAGGCGTGGAAGCCATGGGTGGCCCGTTCCACGCGCTCTCGACTGCGGAGCGCGCCCTCGAGGATCGCCGCGGTGCCGATGTCCCCCTCCCGCAACACATCTCCCGACCGCTGCGAGAGTGCCTGGCGTAGAACGCCGGCCTCCGCCCACTCAGGGCTGGCAAGTTGGGCACGGCGTTCACTGCGGCGGGAAGCCATGGGGGGCGCTTAGCCCGGCGGGGGCTCCGGGTCATGGGGGCGGCGGAGGCAACGGGCGTTCAGCGGGCGGATGCGCCCGTACCGACCGCTGAGTCGCCGAGTCAGAACGTCGGAAATGCTGCGGGCGCCGTCGCGTCGATGAGGCAATCGTACGCGTTGTGGAAACAGCGCTTGGTGTCCGGGTCGTCGTCGGCCCCTTCAAGGCAGTCGCTGACCTCGTCGTTGCAGTCCTCGGCCGCTTCCGCGTCGATCCAGCCGCCGCATTCTTCCAGTTCGTCGAAACAGTCTTGAGTATCCCCGCTGTCTTCTGCGTCATCCGCGCAGTCCACCCAGTCGGTGAGGCAGCCGTCCCCAGCACACTCCTCGACATCGTCCTTGATGGCATCGGCCTCGTCGGTGGCGTCGTCGGAGCACTCCTCGAAGTCGTCGTCGGTTTCCGCGTCATCGAGACAGTCGTAGAAATCGTCAAACAGATCGCTCGAAGCGCCGATGTAGTCGATGAAGCACTGCCGCTCGATTTCAGCCTGGCACGCGACGAGAGTCAGAAGCAAAGACAACATGAAACCTCCATCTGTCGAGCGTATCCCTCTGTCCCGCCATGCGACGATATTTTCTCGATGGCTCGCGACGTGTGCACGCGTGGAGCCCCCGCCCGCCCTGCCTCGCGACGCATCGAGCCCCCCCCCGCAACGACCGCGCCGACTGCTCCCCGATGCACCATTGTCGGGGCTGCCGCCCGTAACTCCGGGCCGACGGCGCCCCGTACCCCCCCGCTCGTGCTGGCTTGCGACGCCCCACGGCCAGCGGGAGGGGGAACCAGCGGTCCCCGACCACGTTAGCCCACCCCCATGGAAATCTACGCCTCCTCCGTCGTGCGCCACGCCCGCGACCGGGTCTTTTGCGCCTATCGGGACGAGCTGCCGCGCATCGCCGCGTACATGCCGAACGTCAAGACGGTTGAGACGGTGCGTCGGGAGGACCTGCCCGGCCTCTGTAAACTGCACAACGTGTGGACCGGCAAGGGCGAGATTCCCAAGGTCGCGCAGCACCTCGTGCGCCCGGAAATCCTGCTGTGGGATGACTATGCAACCTGGCATGACGACGGCACCTGGTGCGAATGGCGCATCGCGATTAGGGTTTTCGCCGAAAAGTTCCAGTGTGGCGGCACCAACCACATCACCGACGAAGGGCCGTACGCGCGGGTGACGCTCCGGGGCGAACTGCGGGTCGACCTCACCGATATTCCAGGCGTGCCGAGGCTTTTCGCCCGTCCGCTCAAGCCCCAGATCGAGGCGTTCATCGTCAAGCTCATCCGGCCCAACCTCGAGGACACCAACGTGGCACTCGGAAGGTACCTGGACGCGAATCCGGGGTAGCCCACGGCGGCTGGCCGTCGCCGTCCGCGCGAATGGACGCGTCGGGAGCTATGCTGCTGCGGTGAAGTTCGTCTCGCTCCTGGCCCTGTGCGCCTGCTCCGATCCCTTCGCGGACCCTGCCGACAAAGACGGCGACCCCGCCGACACCGGCGTCGACACCGACAGCGGCCCGCCGAACGACAGCGACACCGCAGAGACCGGGGACTCCGGCCCCTACGATCGGGATGGGGACGGCTTCACAGAAGAGGTCGACTGCGACGACGACGACCCCGACACCTACCCGGGCGCCCCCGAGATCTGGTACGACGGCTTCGACAGCGACTGCGCAGGCGACAACGACTACGACCAGGACGGCGACGGCTATCTGGCCGAGGCGATCGGTGGCGACGACTGTGTGGATACCGACGCCACGATCCATCCCGCCGCCGTCGAGGTCTGGTACAACGGCATCGACGAAGACTGCGCGGGGGGCAACGACTACGACCAGGACGGCGATGGCGACCCCATCCCCCCGGCTGGAGGCCTGGACTGCGACGACACCGACGGTACCGTGAACGGCCTGTTGATGGAGACCCTCGGCGACAGCGTCGACAGCGATTGCGACGGCGCGGTCGACGGCTTCTGGCTGAACCGGCTCGACACCACCGGCTCGGTCGGGCTGCAAGGCCCGCGCCTCGCCGCCGACAGCACCTCGGCGATGGTCACGTTCCTCGCCGACACCTTCACCAACCCCGTCTCGGGGGACGCCGACACCACCGGCAGCTTCACCTACGACCTGGCCGAGGCCGCCCCCTGGAGCGGCATCGTCGGCACCAGCACCTGGGCGTGGGGCGCCGACTACACCTACAGCGACGGCTTCGACTTCGTCGCGAACGACGACTACTACACCTGGGGCCACGGCCTGCACTACGACGGCAACCGGTACCTTTTCGGCGATGTGTACGATGTCGCGACCGGAGACTTTGGCGGCACGGGCCTGACCTACCCCACGAGCGTGGAGTTCCTGGACGTGGAGCTGACGGAAGCCAGCGACGGGAGCCTCCATCTGGTCGGTTGCGACCTACGTTTGGGGTTCTTGTCATGGCTGCACGGGACGCCGGAAGAGTACCTGACGAACAGCTCCGGACTCGCGGGGGACGACCTCGCCAACGTCGAGGCGACAACCTGCGTTGCCGACGTGCCGGAGCGGGTGATCCTGGCCGGCGCGTCGTCTACCGCGGGCATCGAGAGCTTCTCCTACTCCGACACCAGCGGGCTCAGCAGCGACGACGGCTTTGGCGAGTGGGCGCCCTACGACATGCAGTCCTACTTGACCGGGCTGTCCTCGGCGCGGGTGATCGCCGTCGGCAACGATGGCGTGTACGTGGAGGTGGATGGTGCTGCGGCGTTGTTGACCGCGGCGGCGGCGCACACGGTCCGCGGAAGCCTCTCCGCGACGGGAGGAATGGCGCTGATCTACACCAATGGGAGCGACGCCGTCCTCGCCTGGGGAGACGTCACCACCGGCTTTACCGAGGTGGTCCTCGCTACGGGACTTACGACGGTGGACGACGGGGACGTCTACTGGAGCAGCGGCGGTCAGCTCCTGGTGGTGGTGCGCGGCGGGGACGAGGCGGTTTTGGGGGTGGTGGGGATCTAAGCGCTACCACCCACCGCCCGCGCCGCCTGAGATTCGATGAGGCGGCCGGTGCTCCAGCGGCGGATTGCGCCGCGCGGTAACGGGTACCCGGAGTCACCGACCATGGACGCCGACGAGATGACCGCGGACCCGGTCTTTGTCTTCGACGCCGACACCACCCAGGATGTCGCCTCCACCCGCGTGGGCATCAGCGAGGAGGCGCAGAACGCCTTCTCCGGCGACGTCACCCGGCGCACCCTGGTGCTCGATGACGGCCGTCGCATCGCGCTCGCAGACGTCAACGACTTTGACGCGCTCACGACGTTGGCCACGCCCGCGGCGCTCTTGATCGAAGACTTTTCGAGCACGGGTGAGCCGGAGGTGGTCGCTGACTTCACCGAGGCCGCCGCGGCCGACTGATTTTGATCCGCTTTCGTGGACACTTCCTGAGAGGCATGCGAGACAGGGCGTTGGTGCATGGCTCGGGCCGCCGGCGCGGAGCGGCCGGTTACCCTCGGGGTAGAGGAGAGATCCCCGATTGCCGCGCGAACGAAGAGCAAGGTGACCCCGAAGTACAAGACGAAGTACCGCGTCGAGAACTGGCCGGCGTACGAGGCATCCCTTCGTCAACGAGGCGACGTGACGGTCTGGTTCGACGAGGGCGCCATCGGCGCCTGGACCGCTCTGCCATGTGGGCATCCTGGCGGCCAACAGCGCTACTCGGACCTCGCGATTCTGACCGTGCTGACCCTGAGGAGGGTGTTCCACCTCGCGCTCCGGCAGGCCGAGGGATTCGCGGCCTCGCTGATCCACCTGATGGGCCTCGACGTCGAGACCCCCGATCACACGACGCTCTCCCGGCGGAGCGCGACGGTAGTGGTGCCGCCGCCGGACCTTCCCACCCTGCGAGCGATTCGCCGGCGCGAACGTACAGGGTCTCCGTGATCTGGCCGTCGCCGCCGTAGCGTTGGAGGATCACGTCGCGGTTGGTCGGCGCCTCGGCGCGATGTGCCCCGTCTACCTCGATCCAGCCCACGTCCGGCGCAACGAGCGGCGTGGTGATCGGGTCGCGAAGCAGCAGGCTCGCGGGCTTCATGGCGGCGCGAAGTGGGTGGCCGTCGGGCACCAGCGCGAGCGGGATCTGGTAGCCCGGGTTCGACGATGCCATCGCGGCGAGCGCGGCCGCGAGCCGCGGATCGTCCTTGGCCAGGAACGCGTGCAGCGCCTTGATGAGGTACACACGCGACAACACATCGGGGACGAGCGGCTCCCCCATACAAGCCAGCCGCGTGGAGACGGCGGACGCGCTGAACTTGAAGCCCTCCGCGTCCTGCTTCCGGAAGTTCCCGTCGGCGGAGTCGAGCGCGTCGGTCAGGTCGGGAGTTGTGTAGACGCGCTCGCAGGCGGCGAGGGGGGCGGCTTGGGCGAGGGAGACGAGGAGGAGCGAGAGCATGGTCACAGGCCTTGGCCGAGGATTAGGTAGGCGGCGCCGGCGTACGAGCCCCCGTCGTCGTTGCCGTGGCCGCCGATGAGGAGGTCGTGGTAGCCGTCGGCGTTGGTGTCACCAGCGCCGGAGACAGAAAATCCGGCATAGTCAGGGTCATTTTCGCCGGAGTACCTTACCGCGCTGGACAGTTGGGCGGACGCGGGGGCGCTTTCCCCGAGGACTAGGTAGGCTGCGCCTCGATAATCCGCGTTGCCGTACGCACCGATCAGCACATCGTCGTATCCGTCAGCGTCAACGTCGCCGGCCCCCGAAACCGAAACGCCGGCGTTGTCGTTAGTCGCCTCTCCGGAGAATTCGATTGCGGCTGTCAGGCTGACCGACAGTGGCGAGGCCGTTCCGGCGATGAGGTATGCGGCACCGCTATCGGTGCCTCCGTCGTCACTGTACCGCGCCCCAACGAGGACGTCACCGTACCCGTCGCCATTGACGTCGCCGGCGCCAGATGCACTACAGCCCGCGCGATCCGAGGTAGCTTCACCAGTGTATTGGATTGCAGTCGATAGGGACCCTCCGATTGGCGATGCGACCCCCAGAATCAAGTAGACCGCCCCGGCGCCTCCGCCACCGTCGGCGTTGTAGTCCGCCCCTACAACGAAATCGTCGAGGCCGTCGCCGTCCACATCTCCAGCACCGGAAACACTTACGCCCGCGTAGTTATCGGCAGCCTCGGCTGTATATTCAACGGCGTACCCGAGCGATCCGCCGCTCGGGGTGGCGCTCCCAAGGATCAAGTAGGCGGCGCCCGCGTTGCCGTCGAAGTCGTCGTTGTACGGCGCCCCGACGACGAAATCGTCGAGCCCGTCCCCGTTCACATCCCCGGCGTCGGAAACTGCCGACCCGGCGAGATCGCCAACGCCTTCGCCAGAGTAGGTCACAGCTGAAGACAACGAACCACCCCCGGGGGAGGGTTCACCGAGTATCAAATACGCTACTCCGCCAGAGATGCCGTCACCGTATTTGAACGCGCCAACCAGGAAATCGCCGAGTCCGTCACCGTCGATGTCCCCCGCGCTTGAGACCTCGTACCCGGCAGCATCCCCGGCCGTCTCTCCCGTGAACTCCACCCCCCCGGTGAGACTCCCCGAAGCGGGCGCCGCACTGCCCAGCAAAAGGTACGCCGAGCCGGCGACACCGTCACCGTTTCCAATCGCCCCCACCAAGAAATCATCAAACCCATCCCCATTGATATCCCCCGCCTCCGCCACCGAGTAGCCGGCGATGTCGTCCGCCTCCCCCGTAAACTTAGCATCCGCCCCACTCAAGCTCCCCCCCGTCAACGCGCAAGCCCCTGCCCCCCCATCACAATCGTTGTCCACCCCATCACTACAAACCTCCGCCTCCCCCGGATTCACGGCCGCGTCGGCATCGTCACAGTCATCCCCGCCGGCGAGCGCATAGGTGACCGTGGCGGCACACAAACACGCCTCCGCCGAACCATACCCGTCCCCGTCGGTGTCGGAGTACCAGGCCGCGCACCCGACCGAATCGACATCGTTGTCATCCCCATCGCAGTCGTCGTCGTAGGCGGTGGCGCAATCCTCGGCGGCAGCGGGATTCACCAGGGCGTCGAGGTCGTCGCAGTCGTTGGTGGCGTTGTAGCCGTCGAAGTCCCGGTCGAAGTCGTCGTTGCCTGCGCAGTCTTGGTCCACGCCGTCGTACCAGGTCTCGGTCGCGTCGGGATGGACCTCGGCGGCGGCGGGCTGTGCGGTCCCGGCGATGGCCTCGAACCCCGCGGGAATAGAAATGGGGTCGTCCCAACAGTCATCGCCGCCGGCCGCGATGTCGGTGAAGCCGTCTCCGTCGAGGTCGTGCCCCGGGGCTGCCGTGTCGCCGCCCGAGTCCTTGTTTGCGCTCGTCGCATGCCACGTCCAGGACTCGCCGCAGGCGGTGAGGAGCAGTGCGACGAGGGGGAAGTGATTCATGTCTGCGCGAGGATACAGGTGGGAAGCGGGGTTGTCACGCAGGCGGCGAACACACCGGCGAGCCGGGGCTCGGTCCGTTCCCCATGGGCCTCGGCGACATGGTCGTCGCGATCTGCGCGGGGGCGCGGCGCCCCCCTTGGTTGCCCTGGTCCGCATCGGGCCGCGGCTCCACTGCCGCGGAATCAGCAGGGGCGTTGGCGGCGGCTGGCGGCTTTGGGATTGGGGTGAGCGTGACGTTCGGTGAGCCGAGGGAGCGGGGCGAGAGGGGCGTTCAGCCGAGGGCCGGACCGGGGCCACCGACGCCCACATCCAGAATTTCCGCAACGACCCCGACGTCTCCTACGGCCGAACGTGGTACCCTCGTCATCCGCCCCGGAACGGTGATGTCGCATCTCATTTTGCTCGCCGCCCTCCCCGAGGCGTTCGCCGGCGGCCTCGCAGACTGCGCTCGCCCCTTCGATACCCGTGACATCCTTGAGGCGGTGAACGCCGCTGAATCGGCGTTCATCAGAGTCGACGCACCTGCCTTCATGGAGGGGAAAGCGGCGGTGGAGGCCCGAATGGTGTGTGCCTCTGATGTGCTGAGCCCGGCCGCCGAAGCGCGCATCCACCGCGTCGAGACGCTCGGCGCCTTCCTCGGTGGACGGCTCGATCGCGTGCCGCGCGCCCTGGCCGGGGTGTTCGCCGCTGAGCCTGGGCACCAGATTCCTTCGAGCTTGTTGCCCGATGGGCACCCCATCCGTGCTCAAGTCACGGCCGCGATGCTCTACCTCCACGACGACCTCGGCGCCGAGTTCCCGAAGCCCGCGAGCGGTTGGTTTGAGGCGGACGGGGCCCACGTCCTTCGCGCGCCCACGTTGCGGGCGGCGGTCATGCAGCAGCTCGACGGCCAGGGCAACGTGATCGCCACCCACTATCGCTGGCCGGACGATGTCGGTTTCGACTGGGTTGTACCCGTGACCGGCTCAAGCGTGGCGACGGCGAACTTGAGCGGGGATCACGTCGTGGTGGCACCCTCGCAGGCCAGCCCGTGGGCCCATCGTGCACCGTGGCTCGTGCTCTCCGGGGCGTCGCTCATCACGTCGGGCGTGCTGTATGCGCTCGCGGCCGATGGGCGCGCGGAGTTCGACGAACAGCCCACGCTCGATGGCGGCGTTGGCGACGTGGAGAGGGCCGACTACCGGGCGAAGCTGGAGGGCATGCAGTCCGGCGCGAACGGGCTCAGCTATGGTTGTTACGTCGCGGCAGGGGTTGGCGTCGCATTCGGGGCGGTTGCGGCGGTCACTTGGTGATCGGCTTGATCTTCGTGAGCTGCACGCTCATCTCGGACGTGGAGATCACGGAGAAAGTGGGCGTTGGGGTGGGAGGTGGGGATTCGGGCGCGACGGACACCGATGTGGACCCAGACACCATCGACGGCGATGGTGACGGCTACACCGGGATCGATGGGGACTGCGACGATTCGGACTACACGGTGAGCCCGGGCGCGAATGAGGATTGCACGACCACTGCCGATGACGACTGCGACGGCATCACGAACGACCCGGAAGCTGCGGGTTGCAGCGACTTCTTCATGGACAGCGACGGCGACGGCTTCGGGAACGAGGAGCCGATGTGTCTATGCGCGGCCGAAGGCGCCTACGTCGTCACCGGCGGGGATGACTGCGACGACGAACAACCACTGAGCTACCCCGGCAACGTCGAGGTCTGTGACGATGTCGACAATGACTGCGACGGAAGCGTCGACATCGGGGCCGTCGACGCCCTTACGTTCTTCGCCGACGCCGACGCCGACGGTTTCGGAGACCTGCGATCGTCCTCGTTCGCATGCACGCCACCTTCCTCCTTCGTCGCCGACGCCACGGACTGCTACGACGGGAATCCCGGTGCATACCCGGGCAGCCTAGCGCAGATGGACGTCGACCGCGGCGACGGGAGCTACGACTACAACTGTGACGGCGTAGAAAGCCTAAAGTGGCCAGACCTTTTCGCTTGCGAGGCCGAGGTCAGCTACACCTTTGGTTGGGATGCATACCCGGTCCCGGATTGCGGTGGATCGGGGACTTTGTCCGGCGCTATCGGAACCTCGGACTGCACCGTAACGTGGATGACGTACCCCCAGAACTGCTACTGACGAGCCGCCGATCTGGTCCCCCGCCGCCAGGGGGTCCCCGAGCCGACCGAACATGCACCCCCACAATTGGGCGACGCCCCCGAGGCCGGGCGTCAGTCCTCCGCGCGCGCACGTTTCGAGCAGACCCCGCTCGCCAGCGCCCATCGAACGAACTCGCTCCGCGACATCTCTCCGCGGGCGCGATCCGCGGGCGCCATTTCGTATCCCCCCGGCGATCCCCGGTACCGCCTGAGGCCTGGCGATGCGACATGGCGAAGGCGAGGTGGGGATGCGGCGTCGAAGTTGGCCGGACCAGGCGAAGCGGGACTTCGTTGAGGCGTGGAAGCGGTCGGGGCTGCCCAAGACGCG
>CANFCK010000047.1 GCA_947445035.1 Deltaproteobacteria bacterium | reverse complement strand
GATCACGGCTTCAAGGTCTCCGCCAGCCAGCCGCTCATCGGAGGCCAGCACCGCGGCACCGCGGTCTTCGCTGCCGTCGGGGGCCGGACCAAACGGGGGGCGACGGCCTCGATGCACGTCTATGACGTGGCACCCACCTTGTACGCGCTGCTTGGCTTGCCGGCCGGCGCGGACATGCCCGGTCATGCGCGCGACGACCTCTTCGATCTCAGGTCGATCCCACCGGTGGCGACTCGCATACTGGAGCGCGGGGCGATCGAGGTTGGGGAAGGTGAGTCAGCGGGCGACGCGGCGCTGCGGGATCAACTCGAGGCCTTGGGCTATCTCGACGAAGAAGGCAGGCCGAACGCCGCGATCGGCGAGAGCCGCAGCAAGACCATCGTCGTCGCGCCTGAAGAGGCGCCTCCCGCGACGCCGCCTTGACGGCGCAATAGGCTCCCGCCCGTGCACTCGCTCGACCCACGCGTCGTCACTCTGTGGCGCTTCGAGGCCTTGACGGCGGTTTTCACCTCCTGGCTGCCGATCTACGCCGGGTTGGGTTGGGTCTTGGGGACCCAGGTCGGCCTCTTCGCCGCGGTACTTGGGGTCGCATCCTTGGTGCTTTTCCTGGTGGTGCGGGCGCTCATCTGGCCGGCGCTGGCCTTTCGCAACTTTCGCTATGAAGTACGCGCACACGAGCTGATCGTCGAGCAGGGTGTGTTGTTTCGACAGACGATTTCCGTTCCGCGTGACCGCATCCAGCACGTCGATACGCGACAGGCCTTCTGGGAGCGTTGGCTCGACGTGTCGCGACTGCTTGTCTACACCGGTGCTGGGCTCTCGTCGGACGCGTCCCTACCGGGACTGGACGCCGAGGAGGCGGTGCGGCTGCGCGATCAGCTCGCGCGCACCAGTCGCGGCGTTGACGATGGAGTCTGAAGAACCCGTGGCTTGGCGCCGGCTGCATCCGGCCTCGCTCCTGGTCAATCTGATCCCAACCGCGTGGCGAACGCTGCAGCGGGTGTGGCCGCTGCTCCTGGCGGTTGTGTTTTCGCGGAACCTCACGGGTCTGGTGGATCTGCTGCTGGTGGGCAGCTTCTTCGGGTTGGCGGCGCTGCGCACGATCCTGCACTTCGCCACCTTGCGGTATCGCTTTTCGAAAGGGCGGCTGGAGATCCAGCACGGGCTCATCTCGCGCGTCGAGCAGGCGCTCGACCCCGCGCGCATCCAGAACGTGTCGCTGGAGCAGAACGTCTTTCATCGGATGGCCGGCCTCGTAGAGCTGCGGATCGAGATGGCGGGTGCGGGGTCTTCGCCGGTGGATGGGATGTTGTCCGCCCTGTCGATCCCCGAGGCGGAAGCGCTACGCAGGGCGCTGGGGCGCACCGGTGCCGCTGTGGATGCCGACACCGCGGACGTTGATGTGATCGATGCGGTGGGGCTTTTGGAGGTGGTCGGGTATGGGGTGTCGGCCGGCCGCGTCGGCGCAGCGGTGGTGGCGATCGGTTTGTTCCTCGACGTCGCCAATCAGGTCTCCCCCGGCGCGCTGCCGGTGCAGAATCTGGGGCGGCAGACGTGGGTGGGGTTGATGCTGGTGGCCCTTGCCGGCGGGTACGCGCTGAGTGCCGGAGGCGCGATCCTGCGGTTCTACCGGTTTCGGTGGTGGCAGACCGGCGGGGATTTTCACTTCGAAAGCGGTCTTTTGACCCGCCGTCGCATGGACATCCCGATCCGTAAGCTCCAGTTGGTTCAGATCAGCGAGCCCATCGTGCGCCGCGCGATGGGTTTTGCCACGATGCTCTTCGAGACCGCTGCCGCCGCGGTTCCGGAGGCGGGGCGCTCGGCCGAAGCGTTGATTCCGATGGTGCCGCGCGAGGACGTCGTCAGCCGGGTGCGGGCGGCGTTTCCGCGCCTGGACACCCCGATCGACGGCGACCTCCTTCCTTGTGCGCGGGCGGCGGTCACCAGGGCGGCGTTGCGCGGGTCTCTCGGTTGGTTGGGCCCGGCCGCGGGGGCCGCGTTTTGGTTCGAGTCGCCCTGGGCCTGGCTCTTGCTCGTCCTCGGCGGGCTCTTGGGGCTCCTGGACGCGCGGCGTCAGGGGTGGCGCGTCACCGAGCGATTCATCGTTGTTCGGCGAGGGTTCTTGTCGAGAGATACCTGGATTTTGCCAAGGGAGAAGGTGCAGTCCGTACACTGGGTCCAGGGGCCCATCGCACGCGCAGCGGGATTGGCCCGACTGGTGGTGTGGTTCCCGGGCGGTCGGCTTCCGCTACCAGAAATCGGCGAGGTCGAGGCCCGCGCCCTTTTCGCCGACCTGCGACCGGCGGGGTAGCTTCCGCGATGGCCGACCCCTACGGATACGTCGAGACTGCGCCGGCGGCCGATCTCCCCTCACGGGTGATGTGGAACGGGATCATCGCAACGATCTGCGCGTCCGTCGGGATGTGCGCCTGCTACATTCCGTACTTCGTCGGTACATTTCTGGGGTTCTATGCGGCATGGAACGCGAACAAGCTCCTGCAGACGGCGACGGATGAGCGCGACCGGGCGATGGCAACCGCCGGCTTGGTTTCCGGCTTGGTCGGGGGGATCATTTGCTTGGCGTGGAGCTGCTTCGTCCTGTTGTACGCCTTCATGATCTTCGCCTACATCGTGGTTATCTTCCTGGCCGTCGGCGGGGCGGCGCTGTCGCAGTAGGGGTCAGCCGCTGCCGATCAGCCAGCGGACGAAGAAGACACTGGCGAGCATGCCGCTGATGTCGCTGACGAGGCCAGTCGCGACCGCGTGTCGGTACCGGCGGACGCCGACAGCGCCGAAGTAGACTGCAAGGACGTAGAAGGTGGTCTCCGTTGTCCCTTGCATTGTGCCGGCGACGTTGGCGATGAAGCTGTCCGGGCCGTAGGTCTTGGTCAGCTCCGCGGTCAGCGCATACGCCCCCGAGCCGGAGAGCGGTCGCAAGAGCGCCAGCGGCAGGACTTCCGGGGGCATACCCACCGCCTGTGCGATCGGGGCCAGCCCGCGGACGAAGAGCTCCATGCCGCCGCTCCAGCGGAACATCGCCACGGCGACGAGGATCGCCACCACGTAAGGTAGAATGCGGGTCGCGGAGGCAAAGCCGTCGCGAGCGCCCTCGATGAAGACCTCGTACACCTTCACCTTGCGAATCGCGCCGAAGGCCACCATGCCAGCGATCAGCCCGGGCACGATCCAGTCGCCGGCGGAGGGGTTCATCTTCACGGCAGCCATCAACGCCCCCATGGCGCCGACGGCGCCCAAGAGCGGGATCAACTCGAAGGCGCGGACGGGCTCGCGCTCCACCGGCTCCGTGGGGTTCGGGCTCACCAGCCGAGAAAAGGCCTTCGCGGCGATGACGGCGATGACGGTGTTCACGAAGCTGGCGGCGAGGGTGGTGGGGAAGATGGCGGCCGGTTCCGTGCCGCCGGCGGCCGCCCTGAGCGCCATGACGCCGGTTGGGAGCACCGCGACGCCGGAGGTGTTGATCGCCAGGAAAAGCACCATTGCGTTTGTGGCGGTCCCCTTCTCTTTGTTGAGCTTGTCCAACTCTTCCATCGCCCGGATGCCGAAGGGCGTTGCGGCGTTGCCGAGGCCGAGCACGTTGGCGGCGATGTTCATCACGATCGCGCCCATGGCCGGGTGTTTCGCCGGGACATCCGGAAAAAGCAGGGCGAGCACGGGACGGATCGCCCTGGCCACCATGTCGAGGCCGCCGGCGGCTTCCACGACCTTCATCAGGCCCAGGAAAAGGGTCATGGCGCCGACGAGGTCCAGCACCAGGGTCATGGAGTTCTTCGCCGACAACAGCGCCTGTGTCGACACCAGCTTCATCGCATACTGGTCGTCGAAGCGCACCCGCGCCGGGCCGTCAGCCGCGAGCGTCTCCAGCGTCGCGACCGTTCGCTCCAGACCGGCCTCGGTCTTCTTCTCGACCTTCAGCACCTTCGCGGGCCAGCGGGTGCCGTCGACCTCGATCATTGCGGTGCCACCGACGTTCACCACCGCGGAGGCCGGCCCCGTCGAGCCCTTGATGACCACGGTCGCCTCGACGCCCAAGACGGTGCCTTCGTGAGCCGGTGAGCCGGTGAGCGCCGCAAAGCCGAAGCTCAAAAGCACGATCGCCGTGAAGACGATGTTCATGCCGGCCTCCTAGCGTATGGACGCGTCAAGAGCGAGGCCGAAAGTCAGCATTCGTTGCACGGGGTGGCCAACGGGCGGCAGGCGCATACCTTGGCGTGGTGAAACGCCTTCTGCAGGACTGGGCCTTGGCGATCGGGGTGGCGCTCGCGCTCATCGCCGGCGCCTCCCTGTTTGACGGACTGGGCAAACCCTCCGGGGCAGCGCCGGAGTTCGTGCTGGCGAACGTCTCGGGCGGTACGACCTCGCTCGCCGAGCTCAAGGGTTCGGTCGTGGTGGTGAACTTCTGGGGTAGCTGGTGCGCCCCGTGTCGAGCGGAGATTCCTGAGATCAATCGCTGGGCCGAGGGCCATCCGGATGTGCGGGTGCTGGGGCTGGCGGTGAACTCGGGCACAGGCGCTACGCTCGAGACCGCGGCGCGGCGGTTGGGCATCCGCTACGACGTCCTCGAGGCCACATCCGAGGTGGTCTCCCGGTGGGGCGTGAGCGTCTTTCCGACTACCTTCGTCATCGACAGGGAGGGCAACATCAAGGGCGTCAAGAGCGGGGTGCTCGATGCGTCCGAGTTGGAGTCCCTGGTGAAACAGGCGCGCTGAGCGGTCAGGACCGCGCTGCCTTCAGGACGGGATGCGAAGGCTCGCCGGGAGGTCGGCCGGCCGCCTTCGGGCGGACTCGAAGACCACCTGCATCGAGTAGACCCACCAGGACGGAGGGCGTATCGGGCGCTTTGTGGCGCGCGCGATTGTCCGTTCGCGCTGTCGGAGCGGCTGCCATCCAGATAGCGATTCAGTGCGCAGACTTGCGGGCGGCCCCGCGGCCAAGAGCGGAGCGATGGTTCCGTAGTCGATCGGAGACGCTTCGCAGGGCAGCGTCGTCCAATGCTCGGCCAGCCGGCAGCCGTAGCCGGCGTGGCGGCCATCGCTGGTGATCAGCACGCTCTGGAAACCACGGGACTCAGCCAGCGTGAGCGACCACGCCACGTTCTGGTCGGTGTGCATCGCGTCGCGCTCGCGCAGGATCTGCTCACCGGGGACGCCGAGGTGCATCATTGCGACTGCGATGGCGTCGGCCTCGACGTAGGGGTTGGCGACTGCGCTACCGGAGGTGATCACGTAGGTGTACGCGCCCTGGTGGTAAAGCCGAGCTGCCCACGCTGCGCGCCGCCACTGGCAGTCCGAGACCCGCCCGTCCTCCGCCGATGGGCAGCCGAGCACGATCGCGACGTCGGCCGCGCCGGCTACCATGGTCGAGAGCAGAAAGGCCCACACGCCCCAAGGGTACGCTGCTACTCGGGCACTCGCCACCACGCGGCGATGTCGTTGTGGGCCACGGGTGCGCCGAACCGGGTGCGCAGCCGTCGATCAAGGTCGCTGGTCTCGGCGTCATGGGTCCGGCTCCCCGGCCCCGCATCGCGATAAAAAAGAAGCACGTATCGGAAGTCTCCCGGGTTTTCGGGGCTGAAGCCCTCGGCGTATTCGGCGGGCGCTACCCCCGGAAGATGTCCGCCCAAGCCGAGGCTCGTCGGCTGGTCGAACCAGGCCGTGTAGCCCAGGTGGATCGAGCGCACGTCGCCGGTGGGAAGGACCAGAACCGGGAACTCCCCGGGGTTTTCCTCCAGCTCGACCACTTCCGGCGGCTGCCGAACGCCTTGCCTGGGGAGGGGCCGGCTCAGCGTTCCACCGCGCAGGAGAGCCGTCGTTTCGACGAGTGAACCGAGCACCACCAGCGCGAGCAGCCAGGGCCGGATTCCAGAGATGGCCAGCAGGAGGATGAACGCCGGAATCGCCACCGTCAGCCACCGATACGACCACCAGAACCGCCCCATCCCCGGGAGGGCGTTGAGCAGCGCCTGGGGCAACCACACCTGCACCGCGAGCGGTGTCCCGTGGCCACCGACCAGGACCGGCCCCAAGGAGAGCAGCACCGCTGAGAGCACGATGCCACCGAGCCAGCGGAGGGGTCCGACTCCCCGAATCAAGGCCCACAACCCAACGGGCAGGAGCAGCAGCGGCACGGCTTGGGCCGCGAAGGCAGGCTCGATTCCTCCCAGCGGCCACCACAGACCCTCCGGCACCGGGACGCTACCCGCGGCCTGCGACAAGATCGTGTCCTCGCTCGCCCGCCGGGGGGTTCCGTGCGCGAGCGCCAAGAGGACGGGCGCCAGGAACGGTCCCGCGACCAAAAGTGCGGTCGCGCCGAGCTTCAACAGGGCGTCGAGCCCCGCTCGGGAGCGGTGACCCGCCAACCAGCCAAGCGTCAATAAAACAAGGAAGTAGCCGTAGAACCAGTAGACGGCGGCGGCGAGTCCCAGCCACACGCCGGCGCGGATTGGGCGCTGATCGCGCGCCACGAGCTCGGCGAGAAACAGGGCGACCGGCGCCCAGAACGCCTGCTCGATCCGGCCGTTCACCATCTCGACGAATCCGAAGTGGCTGCCGCCGGCCAGGGCCGCCGCGGCCAGGGTGGCAGGAAGCGCGGCGCCGAGCCTTCTAGCGGCGGCCGCACAGGCCACGGCGTTGACCATGGCGGCCACGAAGGCGGCGAGATTGAGCGCCGCGTAAGGGGGGGCGAGCTGCCAGAGCGGCCAAATCAGCAGCTCCGCCAGGACGTTCCAGACCAAGAGGGTCACGTCCTGCCCCTGGGGCCAGAAGCACCCCTGCGCCACGAAGGGGTTCGCCCCTGCAAGCAAGGCGTCGCCTACCTGTTTGGGCCACCACAGCCCCGCCTGGACGTCCGCGTAGCCGAGGGGCACGACGCTGTGGGTGGACCACGACAGCGCGGCCGGCCAGGTTGCAGCCAACGCCGCCAGGAGCCCGACCGACGCGGCGGGCAGCGCCCATTTCACATGGTCACCATGGAAACGGGGTTCCACCAGCGCCGCACGAGGGTCGGCGTCAGCTCCCCATTGCGTACCATTCGGGCGGCCACCTGCGCGGTTTTCAGCAGCGTGGCGGCGTGTGCAGCCAGCACCAGCGGTCGCGGTCTTTCCCGGGCGATGTTGGCCTTCGCAAGCAGCGCCGTGATGCGTCGCGGCACGACCCCGCTCGCCTGGAGCACGTACAGCGCAATCCACCAGGTGTCCTCGGCCTCGCGGGGCCAGCTCAGCTCCACGCGGTACTGCGAGAACGTTTTGCGCGCGGTGCCCTCCACCTCGACGTCGTTGAGGGTCCCGTTGGCCAGGAGGTCCTCGACCATCTGGCTGCCGGGGAAGTGGGTGAGCGAGAAGAGGTACAGGTCCCACGGGCGAGGAAGTTGTTGGAAGAACTCGAATAGTTCGCGCTTCTGCTCGTTGGTCACGCCCGGGATGTCCACCATCGTGAGGTACCGGATGCGGATGCCATGCCGGGTGAGGCGCTCGACGGCCGCGGCGGTGGTCGCTCGGTCCGCCCGCCGCGAGAGTTGTTCGCGGTTGACTGCTTCGGTGCTTTGAATGCCCATGTGCACCCACTGGCCGCCAGCCTTCGCCATCAGCGACGCGTACTCCTCGCTCACCACGGTGGGCTCGGTCAGGAAATCGAAGGGCAGACCAACCTCGCGCGGATAGCGCTCGGCGAATTCGCGTAACCATCGGCGATCGATGCCGAAGATTTCGTCGTCGAAGCGGACGCGGCGGATGCGGGGGTTCTTGCGGCGACGCTCGGCCAGCTCGTCGAGGACGGAGCTCACGCTCCGGAAGCGGAGTCGGGCGCCGGGCGCCCCATCGTCGAAGCTATTGTGACAGAAACTGCATTTTTGAATGCAGCCGATGCTGCAGAGTACTTGAAAAAGCGGGTCCGCGGCCATCGGGTCGCCCCGAACGACCTCGTGCCGCTCGATCGTCCACTTCTCGGACGAGTCGTAGTCCCGCCATGCCACCGAGTCGAGCTCCGCCACCAGCGGCACCGGGAGGTTCTTGTGAACGACGTCTCCATCACGAACCCAGGTCCCCGGTGTTTCCAGAAGCGAGGGGTCGGACGAAAAAAACCGTTCTACGAACACGGGGAAGCTGACATCGGCTTCACCCCGGACGATCGCGTCCGCGAAGGCGATCACCGACTCTGGGCGGACGGTGGGATGCCACCCGCCCACCACGCATGGCAGACTGGTGTGGCCGCGGACCACGCCGACCAGCTGGCGAACCACGGCTTCGTAGGCGCTCGCGCGCAAACTCACGGCCACGAGACCGACGCGCTCTTGCTCCAAGATGGAGAGCAGCGCCTTGAACTCCGCGTCGATGGGCTCCTCGAAGCGGTTGTTACGCCAGTCCTTGAAGTAGATCTCCACCACGCGCCGGCCTCGGGCCCTCAACCCGGCGGCGAGCTGCCGCACCGCGTTGTTTTCGACGTCGTAGACCGACACCAACGCGACCGCGTCGCCGCGAGGGGGGCCCCACACACTCATCAGCGCCCCTTACCGGCCCTTGCTCCACCGTGTCCATGCTTCGAGCTCATCTGGGCGGCTTCTGCCCTGTCCGTAGGAGAAGCCGGCCACCTTTTCCAACCCCTTTACCGCAGCGTCCACCACGGCCAGGTCCTTGTCGGAAAGCGCGGCGGCCAGGTGCCGAACGGCGTCCTGGGTGCCGATGGCGCCCATGGCTTCGACGAAGTGGCGCCGAACCCACATCGACTCTCCGCGGTAGGTGCCCGCCGGATTGGAGAGCGCCCGCCCCAGGTCCGGCAGGGTCGCAGGGTCGCCGATGAGGGCGAGCGCGTCGGCGGCGGCCTGTTGCACCAGCAGGGCCTTGTCCTCCAGTCGCGCCGCGACGCGACCCGAGGTGGTCTTGTCCTTGCGTTCGCCGAGCGCGGCGAGCGCTGCGATGCGGGTCGGTGCGTTTTCCGACGCCAGGAACTCCAATAGGGAGTCTCGCGCCTCGGGCGCCGTGTTCAGCCCGAGCGCTCGTACGGCAACCCAGCGTCGAGGCGGGGTGGTGTCCTTGTCCTTGGCCATCCGAACCAAGGTCGGGACCGCCGCCTCTTCGTGAAGGCGCGCGAACGCCGCCTGACGGGCATCGAGTGGTTTTTCGGCGTCCGCCGCAAACTCCACGTCCTCCGGCACGCCAGCGAGGGCCAGCGAAAACAGAAGAAGGGCGACCATCTAGAACTCGTACGCGATGCGCGACTGGACCGTCCAGAACTCGCCGAACGTGCGACCCTGGTCGTCGGTCTCGTAGGCCAACCCGGCCGACTTCAGCGGAATGCGGTCGCTGACGTGAGCGAAGCCGCCTTCCACGGAAAAGTTGATGTGGTCCGCCCAACGGTGCTTGACGGCAATATCGGCCTCCCACGCCAGGTAGTCCTCGGTGGCCGCGTTGACGGTGCAGTCCACATCGTCGCCTTCGGCACAGTAGATCCGGCTGCCGTCGGGCTGGTCGGGCCATGCCATCAGCCATGCAGCGGAGATCTCCCAGTTCGGGAGGGGCCGATACCGCACATTCGGGAAGATATACCGGCTGTTGTAGACGGCGCCGTTGCTCCAGAGCCCCTTGGCGCCGGTGCCCCACGCTTCCTCGGTGACGCGCGACATGACTTCCTCGTAGAAGATCAGTCCCACGTTGTGGTCGGGGTGCAGCGGTCGGCCGGTGAAGTCGGCGTCCGTCGGCTGGTTGTCGCCCGAGGCATACCCATGTTCCATCAGCGCCGTAAGACGCTGGTCCTGGAAGCCGGCCCGTACCACGTAGCCCCAGATGTTCGCCGTTTTGCCGAGCGGATCCTCGGGGTCGCTGCTCGCCAGGGTGATCGCCCGGGTGTCGCCCTGAATCGTCAGGACCTCGGCCTCGAAGTAGGTGCTGGCAATCTCCTCTTTCACGTACGCATCCACGATGAGCACGTTGCTGTCCGTCTCTTCTTGGATGCGATTCACGACGTACACGCCGGCCGTGAGGTCGCCGGTGACGGTCGGAGAGAACTTGATGTCCTCGCCTCGGTACACGAGCACGTAGACCATCTCAAAAACGTCGTCTTGCGAGTCCACCCACCACGTGTCTTGCCGATAGGCCGGATCACGCTCCGTGGTGTAGCTGTGGTCGTCGTCCTCGGCGCAGCGCGCGTCGTCGGTCGTCTCGCCTTCGTCGCAACTGTAGCCGTAGTATTGGATGAGCGGGTCTTCCACGAGCCGGTCGACACCGAAGGCGGCGATGAGCGGGATGTCGCGCACCTTGGTCTTGCCATCGATCATATTGGCGACGGTGGTCCCGACGGTGATGGGCCGCGTCGCAAACAGGATGCGGTCGTAGGTGCTGCCGAACTTGTTCTCTCCGAACGAGTCGTCAAAGCCGTTGCCATCGTTCGCCAATAGGCCCATTCCCCAGGAAGACGCCTGCCGGCCCACGCGGAAAAGCCCGACCGGCACTTTGAACTCGGTCCAGGCGCGCCGGACCTTGATCAGATTCCCTTCGACCCCGTCAATCGTATTCTCCGAGGGGTCGCCGGCAAAAAGCGCGGTCGAGGCTTGGGACATGTTGTCGCCCCAAACCACGCCGTCGAGGGCGTCGACCTGCATGAGGAACTTGGCACGATCCTCGAAATTGAGCTGCGGCTGCAGACGAAGCCGATGGGTCAGGTAGCTGCCCGCAGCTGCCTGGCCCTCGTACAGGTCCCAGAACGCGTGGCCACGCACCCGATAATACCCGTCCAGACTGAACTTCCAGTTGTCCGGCGCGTCAGCGTGCGCCAGCGTCGGCAACAGAGAAAGCCACAGGGCGGCGATCATCACATCACCTGCAAGCAGCTGTCCGGGTAGGCGATGCCGTCGGTGTGGCCCGTGTAGATGTTCGAGATGTTCACCGAGCCGGCCAGGATGTTCAGTGAGGTGCTGCCGAGCATCGTGTAGTCTGTACCATTGTACCCCCACATCTCCACGACCCAGGTGCCCACCGGCACGTTGACCGCGACCCACAATCCGTCTTCCGGGTTGGTGTCTGGCTGGTCTTCTTTGGCTTGGGGCAGGCTGTTCGAGAAGTAGAAGACATCGCCTGTGGCCGGCGTCGCGCCCGCGGCGTCGTGGATGTACATCTGGGCGTGACCGTAGACGCCTTCCTCTGCCCGATTGCAGTCGTAGGCGGTGCCGGCGATGATCCCTGTCGTACGGTCCCAATCAACGCCGATGATGCCGGGGATGAGCTTGGCGGTCACCTCGCTGACCGAGCGGACCCACTCGCCGTCGAGCACGCCGTCCTCGTCGAAGCCGAAGACCTGGTGCACCTCGTAGGTGTCGACCGTCAACTCCAGGAGCGGGTCCGTGGACGTCCCGTAGGCGATGGGGGTGCACGTCGGCAAGCGCGTGCTGAACGCGCCGGAAGCGTCGGAAGCGAGCTCCAGGTCGGGGTCGCCGCTGATGTCGTCTCCGAGCCACATCCGCACGTCGGCGTCGGGCACCTCGTCGTCGGATTGAAAGTCGATGACCAGCCCGTTGAGCGTCGCGGTGACCTGCTTGGCAGGGTCGACCGTGCCCAGGTCCGTGCCGATGCAGGTTGAGTCGCCGACATAGGCGGTGGTGGTGTTCACGAAGTCGCCGAAAACCCGAAGCGCCGGGCCGGCGTCGCCGGTGTCGGTGTCATTCGGGCCGCCGTCGCAGGCGGTGAGGAACAGGAGAGCGGCGGTGAAGCGGAGGGACATCGTGGGCCTCAGGGTTCGCCGGCTTATACAGACGGCTCAGCCGCCAGTCAAGGATTGGACTGTCTGCCGCGCGTTGTGCTACCCTCCTCGATGAGGGCTTTGCGCCCCCAAGGACGTGCATGATTCGGTATCTCGCTCATGGTTCTCTGGCTGGTCTTGTGCTCTCCCTTGCCGGTTGCCCATCTGGCGAGCCCGGTTTTGGAATTGCGGTGCCCGGAAAGGACGACGACACCAGCACCGACACGGGCGGGGACACGGGCGACGCCGACACCGACACCGACACCGACACCGACACCGACACCGACACCGACACCGGTGACAAAGACTACAACTTCGACGAGGCCGGTGATCTGGTGGCGAGCGAAGCGGATGAAACGCCCTTCGGCCTCTCGTTGGCGGATGAGTCGGGCGACTCCAACAAGGACCAGCAGTTCTACGCGATCCTGGTGAATCCAACCGAGTCAGACCAAAGTTACAACCTGCGCTATATCCAGGACTCGGACGTCAACAATCGGGTGCGGCGTGAGGGCGGGTCTCGGGCCAAGATTGGCACAGTGCAGAACCAAACTCTCGCCCCTCGGCTCACCGTGCTGCGGCGCGACGCGCTCGACACCGACGACATCGGGTTGACGGAGGACACGTTCCGGGTTCGCGTGGACGTCACGGATGAGCTGTGGGAGGAGCAGGACGCGACCCTGTGGGCGCTTGGCGAGCACATCGCCATCTGGGTGGACAACGAAGTGCCGATCGACTGGGACTACGACTGCGACGGCGTTGTGGACGAGGCCCACGTGTACGAAGCCTACGACTTCGACAACTGCGATCTGGTCACCGTGGCCGACATCTTCGATCTCAACATCTACCCCAACGTCACCGCGCTTTTCGGCGAGCCTTCCGACGAGGATGGGGATGGTCGAATCGACCTTTTCCTGACGCCTGAGCTGAACGCGATGCCGGTGACATCCGACGACACGGACGAACAATCGGCGGTTTTGGAGTCGTATGCCGAGCCTGCGGTGGACCTCAAGGCGTACGACATCACCACGAACGCGGGCAGCGACGAGCGTGAGGTCATCTACGCCTACGCGCCCGATCCGGGCGGCCGATTCCACATCGGCTCGCCTGTCGCCAACAGCGAGTACACCAGCTACGCCTTATCCGCCGAAATTGCTCGCTCCCTGGTGTCGCTGATCTCCTACAACCAGCACATCATCGTCAACGAAGGGACAAGCGTCGAGGAGGACTGGCTCAACGACGTCCTCGGCACCTTGGCGGCGGATCGGTGCGGCTTTGGCGCGCCCTACCATGACGACGCGTGGGACTACCTCGACGCACCGCACAACGCTCCGCTCTTGGCGGAGGGCACCCGGGGAAGCCTGCGGCCGACCACCAAGGGCGCGCAGTACCTGTTCGGGCTCTGGTTGTGGGATTGGGCCGAGACCAACACCTCGGACCGCAACGCCTTCTTTGCGAAGGTCTTGGCCACGACATCCGTCGGCATCGAAGGTGTGGAGGGCGCACTGAGCGAGTACGCGACGGACACCGACACCTCCTTCGACGACCTCGTGGCCGGTTGGCAGCTCGCGAACCTGGCGACGGGAGCGACGGACTCCTCGGGGGCGGCGCTGGTGACCGATGCCAGCTTCATCCCTTACTCCGACGCCGAGTTTCTGAGCTCACCGCCGGCCAGTCGCGACAGCCTGTATGGCGCCAACGGCTATCAGCGGGGAATCTGGTTGCGGGGCGAAAACCTCGCCTACGTCGACGGCCACACCGATTTTCCTTCGCTGGAGGCAGACTCCGAGGTGCTCCTGGGCGGCACCGACCCGTTCCACTTCGATCCCGCCTTTGCCTTCAACGGGTGGATCGCCGCGGACTACGGCGCTCAGATTGTACGGCTCAACGGCATTCAATACGTCGCCGCAGGACTTGAGCTCCAGTTCAAGGGGGATGGCTTCCTCGCGACGGTCGTTCGCTGGAATGACCCGACCGGCGATTATGCGGTCGAGCAGATATTCTCGCCGACGGACGCGGACTCGGTCGCGCTCCCGTCGCTCCCCGACGATGGCACCGAGATCTATGGGATCGGCGAGCTTTCCGGCACCGTGGAGGTCGAAGTCAAGCTCACCGCAGACGATGTGGAGTCCGCTGACGTGGTGGACACCGACCGGTGGCGCCTCGACCTCACGGACCGCCCTGCTGGGGAGGTGGTCTATCTCCAGGCCTGGTTGGACCGTCGCTTCGACGAGGACGGCGACTCCGAGCCTATCGATGCGTGGATCGCCATCGCCCCGGAGGAGTACGTGCCCGAGCCGACGTTCGACGGCACCCATTCGTCCGACGTTTGCACCGGTGACATCGAGTTCGCCTTCCCGGACTCCTTCCTCCAACACCTGTACTATCAGGTGATGTTGTCGGGCACGATGGGCGCGGAGACGTCGCTCACCGACGCCTGCGGGCAGCCCGAGCCCTCGGCGCCGGATTGTGCCGATGACTACGACGGCGACTGGGTCCTGGACGCAGCCGAGCCTGAGCCGGACACCTTCTACGACCAGATTCTGGTGCAGCAGTGCACGTCCTTGGGCGGTAGCATTCCGGTCGACGTTGCACCCTACTCGACCGACTGGCTGGATGTGGACGAGATCGACGAAGACGACGACGCGACCTACTACCGCAAGCTCAACACCGGCGGCCTCGCCGGTACCGAAGGAGAAGAAGGCTTCATCTCGGTGGAGCTGGTCGGTGGTGAGTCCTACCTGGTCGTCGTGGGCTCCGCAGGAGACGCCGGCATCTATGAGCTGTCGATGCGCCAGATTCTGAAGTAGCGTCGACCTTGACGTTCCTCTTGTGTCTGCTCGCGCCGGCGTGGGCTGCGGGCGTTTGGTGGCTCGAAAGTGCGGACCTCGGCGAACGCGCGCAGGCCGCCGCCCTTGAAGCCGCCGCCATCCAAGCCGGGTACAGCGCGCGCGTCGTCAAGCGCTTCCGCCTGGGGGACGGCTGGGAGTATGTCACCTTGGTCGAGGGATTTATGGATGAGGGGGGCGCCACTTCGGCCGCCAGCAAGCTCGCCGCCTCCGGCACGGTGTTCACGTTGGTCCATGATCCGGTCCGCGGCCCGCCGTCCCGAGCGACCGTGCGCCCGGACCCACAGCAATCCGAACCGGCAGCGCGGTCGGTGGCGTCGCTGGTACAGTCGGTCCGACTGGCCCACGGAAACGCCACGGGTGGAGCGGCCGCGCTCGCGCGCGCCAAGGTTGTTCACTTCACCTTCGAACGCGAGTTTTCGCTCGACCGAAAAATGGTTCGGGTAAGTCACGACTATTGGCGTGATCCTACGTCACGTCGAGTGATCGTCGACACCCACGGCGCTGCCACCGACAGCGGCACTGTCGCGACGACCTCCGGCGCCTGGTTGAAGGTCGCGGGTCGTGTCGAGTCCCGCGACATCGGTGTGCTCATCGCTCAGGCCGACGCGTTTGCCCCCGAGGCCGTGCTTGGCCTCGCGCTCGACGTGCCCACGCTTTTTTTGGAAAAAAACGACCAGGACCTGGTTTTTCTGGAGGGAGCCGAAGCGGGGGTCAGGATTGGCCGGGGCGAGGACCCGATCGAGGCGGGGCTTGCGTTCGCCGACATCGATCCGAAGAGCGGGCTCTTGTTGCGGGTGCGCTACGTGACCGCGGGGGGGCCGGTCACGTTTGCCATGACCGGCTGGAACGAACGGTCGCCGGGGGTGGTCGTGCCGGACGTCCTCGTGGTGGAACGCCCGGATGGCAGCGCTGAGACCGTCCGCGTGCGGGTGCTCGAGGTGTCCGATGTTGCGCCGCCGGGCACCTTCGCCACGCCGGAGAACGACGCCCCGCGCCCTTGACACGACGGGAAGGGCGAATAATACCCGCCTTGGCCGAGTTGCCCCGTCGCTGGCGTGGCTCAATTGGCAGAGCAGCTGTTTTGTAAGCAGCAGGTTGCGGGTTCGACTCCCACCGCCAGCTACCTTCAATGTACGTTTTCTGGGCAGATGCCCGAGTGGCTAAAGGGGGCGGGCTGTAAACCCGCTGACTATGTCTACCGTGGTTCGAATCCACGTCTGCCCACCATCTCCAGCGGGAGTAGCTCAGTGGTAGAGCATCAGCCTTCCAAGCTGAGGGCCGCGGGTTCGAGCCCCGTCTCCCGCTCCAGAACGCAATCCGCCCATGTAGCTCAGTGGCAGAGCACTCCCTTGGTAAGGGAGAGGTCACCAGTTCGATCCTGGTCATGGGCTCCACCTCCTCCGTCGCACTGAGGTTCTACAATGGCCAAGGCAAAGTTCGAGCGCAACAAGCCGCACTGCAACATCGGGACCATTGGTCACGTGGATCACGGCAAGACGTCGCTGACGGCGGCGATCACGAAGATTCTGGCGGAGTCGGGCGGCGCGAAGTTCATGGCGTACGCGGACAT
>CANFCK010000046.1 GCA_947445035.1 Deltaproteobacteria bacterium | reverse complement strand
GTGGAGCACCCGCCCCCTCGACGAGCGCCGCGAAGCGTTGGATCGCCTCGTCGAAAAGATCACGCTGTCAGACGGCGGCGCTCATGTCGACTACCGCGTCAAGGACGAACAGATCGCGTTTCACCAGCCTGACCCCTCAGGCCCGCCATAAGCCCCAACATCCGCAATCGACCCGTCCACATCCGTTTCACTCGGATCGGCCGCGTCGATACATGGGGACCCGACCGCCAAGACAAAGTCGTCGTTGTCGGCGTCGGTGTCGTCTACAAAATCGGTGAACAGGCAGGAACCGTGCGTGTTTCCGCTGGTTCCCGTCGGGTCAGTCACGCCGATGTAATCCACCGTGTCGCTGTCCATCGCGGTGTAGCTGGCTGAAAACGTGGTCGTCACCGCCTGGACACCGTAGGCATTCGCCTCGAAGATCGAGGCATAAATATCGATACTGGAGCCGCGCGCGTAGATGCCATAGTCGTGGGCGAGCACGTTGACATGGTCGAGGACCAGGGTGGACTCGTACACGGCCAGGCCGCCGGGCGAGGTCGCCGGGACGTTGGCGTTGACGATCGTCGTGGAGAGCGTGACCTTGCTCCCCTGGTCCGCGTACAATCCAGCCGAGGCGTAGGCGGTGTTCTCGGCCAGCAAAAACTGCTGGCTCGTCACTGCGCCCCCCCCGGTGACGTAGACGCCACCGCCATTGTGGGCATAGTTCCCGCGTACGGCGCCGCCGTCCAACGTCAGCGAACCACCCTGGACGTAGACGCCACCGCCGTAGCTCTGGGTGACGTAGTGGCCCCCATCGATCGTGGTATCGGCGTACTCAGGGAGCAAGTTGTCCTGTACGAGCACATCCCTCAGCACGATGGCGCTGCCGGCGCCAACCGCGATGCCGCCGCCGTAGTAGCGGGTGTACCAGGTGGTCACCCCGAGCACGACCGACGAGCTTTCGATCTTGCGGCCGCCGCCGCCGGTGACAGTGAACCCCTCGAGCGTGGACAGGATCGAACTACCTGAGGCGACCGTCACCACTGGCTCCGCGCCCGTGCCGCGAATCGTCGTGGCCCCGGCGCCCGCCACACCTCGAATCCAAACATCGTGTGGAGGCCACTCAAGGTCCTCCCCGTACTCGCCAGCCGCGACGATCGCGCACGCCAGGCCGCTCCGGATTGCCTCCCCAATCGTCCGGAACGGGTCCCCGGATGTGCCGTCGCCACCACCGGCGCTCGCATCCACCCACACCGGGCTGGCCGCGTCGGCATCATCACAGTCAAAGCCGTTGGCCGCGGTACCGGCCGCAAGCGGCAGCCCGCAGGTGTAGGCAACGGTGTCCGCGTCGCCAGCACCATCCCCATCGCGGTCCAGCCAGAAGGGCGCGTCGAGCGGCAGGCCCTCGTCCACGAGCCCATCGCAGTCGTTGTCGGTCTCGTCACAGCCTTCGTCGGCGCTGGGCCAGGTTGCCGCGTCGGCGTCGTCACAGTCGGTGTTGCCGACGCCGAGGCCGGGGGGTGCAAGACACGCGTAAACGCCGTCCCCATCGGCGCCGTAGCCATCGCCATCGCCATCGGGGTACCACACCACGTCTGGGTCTTCATCCACGTCGCCGTCGCAATCGTTGTCGGTCTCGTCGCAAACATCGGTCGCGACACCAGGATTCACGGCAGCGTCGGCATCGTCGCAGTCATCGGCAAGGGCGTAGCCGTCTTGGTCGACGTCGATGACGGCTTGCCCGGTGTCCACGGCGCTGTCCGCCGGGTCATCAGTGGGGACAGCCGGACAGCCGCTCAGCGAGAGCACGGCGGCGACGGACACGACCATGGACGCTCCTACTCCTCGAAACGATATCCGGTTCCGTGGACCGTGAGAATATGCCGCGGGTCGGCAGGGACGTCCTCGATCTTCTTGCGCAGCTTGAGGATCTGGTTGTCAACCGTGCGGGTGGCCATCGTCGGCGAGTAGCCCCACACGTGTTCGAGGAGGTCTTCGCGAGATACATCCTTTCCTTTATGCGCGATAAGGTACTGAAGCACCCCCGCCTCATGCGTCGTCATCCGATGTTCCACGCCACTGCGCATCAGGCTGCGCCGGCGGAGGTCCACTTCGTTGAGGCCGAAGCGAAAATTCTCGGGCGTCCGCGGCGCCTCGGGCCGGGAACGTAGGCGCGCCCGAACGCGGGCCACCAGCTCGCGGACCGAGAACGGTTTGCTCACGTAATCGTCAGCGCCGAGCTCCAGGCCCAGCACCCGGTCGAGCTCGGCTGACTTGGCGGTCAGCAGGATGACCGGCACCTCTACATGGTCGGTCTTGACCTTGCGCAGCACCGACAGCCCGTCCATGCCGGGCAGCATGACGTCGAGCACGATGCAGTCGGGAAGATCGTCCTCGATGGCTTCGAGGGCTTTTTCACCCGTGTCGCAGTGGGTCACCGAGAAGCGTTCGTGTTCGAGCGCCGAGACAAGCCCCATGGCCAGGGTCTCGTCGTCCTCGACAACCAGGATGCTTGCACCAGATGGCTCCATCACTTTCTCCCTCGAATTCGTAGGATGAACTTCGCACCGCCAGCCACACCTTCCACACACACCACCTTGCCGCCGTGCAGTCGCGCGGTCTCCGCCACGAAGCTCAACCCTAACCCATGCCCGCCGGCCTTGCCCCGACCGCCTCCCTCGACGCGACGGAAGCGTTCAAAAATCGACTTTCGCAGCGAAGCCGGGACACCCAGCCCGTCGTCCTCGACCTCGAAGACCACAACCCGCCCTTGCCGACGCGCCCGCAGCCATATCTGACCGCCGACATCGCCCTTTCGGTACTTCAACGCATTGTCGAGGAGGTTGTTCAACGCGTCCCGCATCAGGACGGGCATCAGCGTGACCCGCCCCACCGGGCTCAGCTCCAGGATGAGCTCGGCGCCCACGGCCTGCAACCTCGGTTTCCACGCGGTCACCAGCTCGGCCACCATCGCATCGACGTCCGTCTCGACCGGGACGGCATCCTCGGGGCGGGTCGCGGCGCGGATCACCTCGTTGACGCGGGCCGTGAGCCGATCCGCCTCCTGCACGATTCGTCCGGCAAAGGCCTCCCGCTGCGCCTCGTCCCGGTACGCGCCAATCTCGAGGTTCTCCGCCATCAAACGAATTCCGGCAAGCGGAGTCTTGAGCTCGTGGGACACCCGCGCCACGAAGTCGCGCTGCCGCTCCAAGAGCAGCTCCTGTTGCCGATCGTTGCGAATCAGCGCCCACAGAGCGGCGAGTCCGATGCAGATCGCGGCGGCAAACGGACCGAATCTCCGCACCAAGGTCCCGGTGCTGGCCGAGTCGCCGGCGATGGCCGCCGTGGACAGCCCGACCCTCAGATGGGGCAGGAGCCGAGGAAAGGGGACTTCGAGCAGGAGTTCATCGCGGCTGCCCGCCAGTACCCGCCCGTTGGCCTCGCGGATGCTCAAGTGCGGCGAACGGGCGCCCACCAGCACCTCGCGCACCAGCTCCGTCTGGTCGACCTGCACGGCACCATAGAGCTCGCCCACCCCCAAGCGCGACACGAACACCAACCAGGGTGGATCGTCGAGGGGGTCGACGATGACCCGGGGGAACTCACCCGGACCCGGGGTGTTCGGCGTCGCGATCGACTCGCCCTCGAGCTCTCGCCACGCGTCGCGACGACGATGCGCTCTCCGCACGAGCTCCTCGGCCTCGTCCGGAAGCTCGGGGCCCGGCCCCCCGTAGGCGCGCAGGTCCTGAGGGATCGGAAAGTTCGTGAGGTCCAGCACGCGGTCCAGCTCGGGACCGTCCAGGCGGGCGATGTCCTTGGCCAGGTCCACGACCCAGTTCTGCGCGAGCGCCGAGCGACCTTCGGCGTGCCTCGCGCGCGCCTCCTGCAACCGCACCCCCGCCAAGAGGCGTACATCCAGGCCGAGAAGTCGGGCCTGGGTGAGCGAGCGGCGGTGGAGCCCCGGCACCGAGCTGAGATGATCGCTCGCAACCAATAGTTGCTCTTGATCCAGCAGCATCTCGACCGATTCGGAGAGCGCGAAAAGCGCGAGCTGAGGATTCTCGGAGCGGTAGCAACGCACGTGAGCCGCCGCCACCTTGACCGCGTCTCCGGTGGCGCCGGGATCGACACGCATACACGCCTCACGACGAAGCGCGCCGAGGTCGGCTTCGATGGCCGGCGGAGGAAAGACGAGGTCGTCCCGATCCCAGAGGTAGATCGCGTCGATAAGCGGGTCGCGACGCGCCCGCGTCTCAAGCGCGCCGATGTCGTCGGCGGCTGCAAGCTCGGAGAAGATGGGCTGCAAGCGCTCGGCCATGATCCGCGCTTCGGTGGACTCCACGGAATGCGCGAGGCCCTCGCTCAGGGCCGCAAATCGTTTGGCGTGGAAACCGGCCTCGAACGACCGTGCCTCCTCGATCGCGAGGGCGCTGATCAGCAGGAGCACCGTGACGATGCCGACATAGACGCCGGGGCGGGCGAAGCGGCGGGCGCGCGGCGGCGGCGTCAGAGCAGGCATGGCCCACTCCTTGCTGCGAGCTCGGTGGCAAGGGCCTCCCAGGGGTGGGTAAGGTCGCCGAGCGCCCCTTCGCCCATCACCAGCGCAGCGTCCTCCGTGCACCCACGAGCCAGATGGCCGAGCGCCTGGCACCAGGGTGCGGCCGTGACGCGTAGAACCCCGCGCTTGGTGCTCAAGGTCGCGCCCGTACATTCCTGCCCACCCGACGCGTACAACAGCGAGAAAACCCGCCGCCGCTCCTTCGGCGACGTCGAGAGCCCAGCGAGGCGCTGGTCGGCGTACCTGAGGTACCGCGGCACATCGCGGACGTGTCCGGCGACGGCCAGGCACTCCTCGACCAGCTCGGGTCCGTTGACCGGCGCGAACGGGGTCCAGGCTTCGGCCTCCTCACATCGCGCGAAGGCCGCGGCGGCCTGCCCCGCGCTCTCCGCGTTTTTCGTCGCCACATACCGGGCGACCAACGCCGACCGCCCGCGGACCTCCTGCCATGCCGCCTCCAGGCGGAACCAGTGCCAGGTTTCGCCAGCCGGCGCGCGCGCCCACAGGTCGGAAATCGCGGCCAAGGCCACCTCGCAATCCATGAGCGAGGCCACCTCGCCGGCCCGGCGGCGGCACGCCCCAGCGTACACGGTAGCCCTCGCCAAGAGCGCCTCGGGCTCGGCGCGGCACAGGGCGTCATTGACCACCACGCTGGCCTTGTCGAAGTCCTCCTGCGACCATTCCTCTTCGAACTGCCAGCGCTGCTGCCACGCGTAGGTCAGCGCCCGAACGGCACAGGTGCGAGCCGTCGCCCTCCGCTCGTACAGCGCGTCGGCCTTCCGCCACAACGCCTCGCGCTCGGTCAGGCCGTTGTGGTCCGGATCCGTCTTGTGGATCTTGGCCTCGACCATCAGCGCCTCGGCATCCCGATCCGCACGGTAGGCGAAGAAGTGGTTGGCACCGAAGACCCCGGCGCAAAGCAGCGTGAAGCCCATGATCGAGGCCGCAACCACGCCCTTGCCCAGCGCCTCGACCAACCCCAGGCAACCGGAGCTCTCCGTCGGGGCCCCGGGGCGGATGGGCGCCCGCACGGGGATCGCCGGGGCTGCGCTTGGCGCTCTCGGCGCCAGGTCCGGCACCCGCTCCGTCTTCGGCACCGCCGAGGCCACCCGTTCGGTCTGGACCGCCCCCAAGGGGCCGCTCAGAGCCTCCGGGGGCGCGACGCATGGCTGACCCACGTGGTCGACGAGCTCGGTGCCGTCAAAAAGATGAGCGCGCAGGCTCTGCACCTGGGGCCGACGCACAGGATCGGGGTGGCGGCAACTGGCCAGCCCCGGGCCCCACGCCTCGGGCAGCCGGTCTCCCCACAGCTCCCGTACCACGCGGGCCAGCGTCCACAGATCGCTGCCCAACCAGGTTTCCTGGCGCAAAAGTTGCTCGGGCGCGGCCCAGGACTCCGTCCGGTCGCGGGTCGGCGCGCCGACGTCGGGCCGCGGTACCTCGCGAAGGGTGTCGAGGTCGATGAGGCTGATGCCACCGTCGTCGCGGAGCACCAGATTGGAGAGCTTCAGGTCTCCGTGGGCTACGCCTCGCGCGTGCAGCTCGCCAAGCACCGCGAAGAGCGCCACCGTCGCCCCGGCCAGCGCCGTGTCGTCGAGCGGAGCGGCCAGTTCGTCCAGGGTGGTGCCCTCTACGAAAGCGGTGGTGACGTAGACGTAGCCATCGCTGTCGACCCCAGCGTCCACGGCGCGCGCCCATCGCGGGGGCTCGCCCGGTTGACCCAGCACACGCGAGGCGATCGCGTACCCGTCGAGCGTCATCGCGACATCGTCACCGAGCGCGGCAAAGCTTCCCCGACCGTCAAGCACCGCGTGGCGAACGAGCGTCGCGAAGCGGGCGTGTATGCGGGCCACCCGGAGGACCCGGGTCACACACCGCTGACCGGCGCGACGCACAAGGGAGACCACGCGGTCGGGCGTGTCCCGCAACACCCGCTCCACCTCCTGGTCGGGGATCACGGCGGCGGGGCCGGCGCGGGGGCCGGCGCGGGGGCCGGCGCGGGGGCCGGCGCGGGGGCCGGCGCGGGGGCCGGAAGGTAGCCCGCACCTTGCAGCAGTCGCACCGCGTCGATGGCCAACGGACCCGCCGCCGACGCGCCGAATCCGCCGTGCGGCACCACCGCGGCCACCGCAAAACGTGGCGCCACCCGCGCGCACTCCGCCTGGGACTCGGCCTCCGCCAGGGCGACAAACCACGAGTGGGGCCGGGTCGTTTGCCCACGACGAATGCCCCAGGGCGCCTCGTCACGGGTCCCTGGCGCGTCGGCCGTACCCGTCTTTCCGTAGATGCGCACCCCGGTGATCTCCGGGAGCTTCGCGCCGGTACCCGAGCGCATGACGCCGCGCATGCCAACAAGGATCGGCTCCACGCCCGCGCCCGCGCTGAGCAGCTCCACCCGTTCGCAGGGCAACCCGGCCTCCATGGTGGTTGGACACCTCAGGTAGACACCGCCGTTGCCCACCGCAGCCACGACCCGCGCGGCCTGCATCACGCTCCAGCTCCCGGCCCCCTGCCCAAAACCGGTGAGCGCCAGCCGACGACTGCCCCCCTCCCCCAGGCCGGTGAACGCGCCGTCGGCCTCGGCCAAAAGCCCAGAGTTCCCGAACTCCACGCCGTCGGTGCGGAGGCGCCGGAAGGGTTCGGGGCCGAGCTTGAGCGCCAACTGGCCAAAGTACACGTTGCTGGACTTGGCGATGGCCTGGACGAGGTCGAGTCGGCCACGCGCGCCACCGTCCCGGTGATCGTGGATCGGCTTTGGCCAGCCGGGAAGGGTGAAGCTGGGTCGACCCTCGTGGACCTGATCGCAAGGGAACTCGGGGGTCGCGGAGCTCGGACAGACACCCCCTGTGAGATCGGCGGTGACGGCCCCTTCGCGGACCGCGACCAGGCTTGTCAGCACCTTGAAGACCGAGCCGGCCTGGAAGACACCGTGGGCCCCCGTCTTGTCAGACCACGGCCCGTAGATGCCCATGAACTTCTTCTCATCGGCCAGCCGCAACGGCCGCCACGCGGTGCCGCCGGGGTCGAAGTCGGGCCACTGGGCGCGTGCCAGCACCTCTCCAGTCGCGACATTCAAAACCACCACCGCCGCGGCGCCGACCCCCGACTTCGACGCAGCCTTCCGGGCGGCGGTTGCCAGCTCCGCCTGGAGCTTGGCGTCGATCGTCAGCGTCACGGAGCGGGCGTCGACGTCGTTGCCGAGCGCGACGATTGCGGCCGCCCGCGCATCGACCGGCAACCGCGCGATGGGGAGCAACGGGCTCAGATCGGGGTCTGGGAGCACGAGGCGCCGCAGTTCGCCCACGCCCCCACGGGCCTCCGACCGGGCTCCGGCCAGCCGGCGTTGGGCGGCTTCGTCCAGCGTCCCGGGCACGGCGGCGAATACGACCTGCGGCGCACCCCGAACCTCCGCAAGCCAGACCGTGGGTCCGTCAGGGAGGTCGGGCCAGCCCCGCAACCTCGGCTCCAACTGACGCTCGATCTGCCACCTGGCGCGCGACAGGCGAGCGTCGGCCGCACCGAGGACGGTGCCGAGCGCATCACCAAGGGGGTTGACGCGGGCCCCAGCTGTGGGAGACGCGGCGAGCGTCACGCCGTTTCGATCAATGATCGACCCGCGCCGAACCTGGTTGGCCAGCACCCGCAACCTCGGGTCGTGAACCACCACCGGTGTGCCATCTCCCAGCGTGGTGACCACGCCCCTAAGCGTGATGCCATCACGCTCGTAGAGGGTGTGGGCGCCCGTGGCCCAGGCGAGCATGACGCCCACGGCCAGGAGACCAACCCGGAGGGCGTGGACCCCGACCCGCAGCTCCCGTAGCTCCTCGGTATCCACGCGGTACAACCCGTCCTCACCCAGCCGGACCAGGAGTGCGACCACCGCCACCAGCACCACTGTCCCCGTCTTCCCGAACGACAGGAAGGGGACGACGACCCCAGTTAGCGGGAAAAGGCCAAGAGTGCCGCCGAGGATCACCGCCGTCTGCCCGGCGAGCAACAGTCCCAGGGCGGTCGCCATCATCACCCGCTCTGGCGTCCGGTTGAACGCCGCGACGCGGAGCCCGTCGGTCACCGAGATCCCCAGCAGGCCAAGGTAAAGCACCCCACCGCCCAGCCCCAGGACTTCCACGAGGTGGGCGTAGATGAGGTCGGTGTGACCGGCCGGCAAGGCCCCTGGAACCCCCGCGCCCACGCCGCTCCCGAACGCACCGCCCGCCGCCATCGCCCAGCGCGCCATCGCAGCCTGATCCCCGTTGGGACGCCCGTTCAGCCACGGGTCGCGCCACATGTCGACCCGCAACGCGAGCGAGGATGAAGGCGCCAGATCAGGATTCGCCCAGAAAACCGCCAGGATTCCCGCCGAGACGGTGAGCGCCAGCGCGACCCACACGGGCGAGCGCGTCACGACGTAGAACAACCCCAAGAACACGAACGCAAGGATGAGCGTTGGCCCGAAGTCTTTCACCGCGAAAAGCGCACCCCAACTGGCGAGGAGGATGCTGCCGGCGACCAAGAGGAGGCGCGGGCGCGGGAAGCGCAGCCAAGCGGGCCCGGCGCGGTGCCAGCGCAACTTCGACGCGCGCGCCCCCAAGGCCGCGCCCCCGGCCAAAACCACGGCCAGCTTCACCCCCTCAATGGGCTGAAACCCCCAGAGGTTGATGGTTTGGCCCGACCGTCCGGGCGCGGAGCCGAAAACGACGAGCAGCCCGATCAGCAGGACAGCGCCTGCCAGAAGTGGCCATCGCAGCCGCGCGAGGAGCCCCCCGATGTCGCCCGGGAGCAGCAGCACGACAGCCCCGCCCACGCCTGCATAGAGCACCCCGGTTGCGAACTCGGCGCCCAGCCACCCGCCGTGAGGCGAGCCGTACCCGGCCTGCACCGCGAACCCGAGCGCCAACGCCGAGTAGGCCGCGGGCAGCGACAGCGGCGTCAAGATGTGCTGACCTTTGCGCACGAAAAGCCCCACCACCCGCGCCAGCGCCAGGATCAGGCCGGCCCCGGCGAAGCGCCAGCCCGCCGCCGACATCGCCGCCTGGATAGCCGCGGCGTCGCCGACCTCGCCTCGAAGCGCCGCCGCCGACAAGCTGCCCTCCAGCGCGTAGTTGGCGATGAACGGGGCCGCAACCGCGACGATGAGCAGCAAAAGCGGCTCGACGAGACGCAGCATCACGGCGTGACCGACGACGACGGCAGGGGACCTTCGGTCAGGCGCACATCGTGACGCGAAACCAGCCCCGCGCCCTCGATCACCAAAGAATCCGGACCCGCGAGCGTGATGTGCTCGAGGATCACCCGCGCCCCGTCCGGCGCCAGCACACGCAGCCGGCCAGCCTCGATGCGCAGGTCTCGCGCCAAAAACTCCGCTGCAGGGCTCAGCTCCACGACGAGGTCACGATCGACGGCCAGCACCGATCGTTCCAGATGAAACGACGCGCCAGCGGCAACGAGCACGGTCCAGTCGCCCCCATCGAGGCGCTGTCCGATCACCCTGAGTACGCCCTCTGGCGTGACCTCAGTTCGGCTTGCCGCAGTCACGGTCAACGGTTTCGAGGGGCCGACATCAACCACGCCGACGACCGCCTTGGGCACGCCTCCCGGCCGCGCCGACAGCCACCATCCGCCCACCGCAAAGGCGCCCGCAACCGCGATGAGCACGCCGATGCGAGCCAGCTTCGCCCTTGACTTCGCCCCCCCGCCCCTTCGGAAGCGCCCCACCCGTACCGCCACCACCGTGACATTGTCCGGCCCCCCCGCGGCCAGCGCCATCGCCACCAGTCGCGTCGCGATGGCATCCGCCGTCTTCGCTTCGGCGCGCAGCCTCACCAGCTCCTCGGCCAGCTCTGCGGACGGGACGACATCGTGCAGGCCGTCGCTGCACAGCACCACGATATCCCCGCGGCTCACGCGGCTGCGGGACGTCTCCACCCATTCACCCCGGAGGTCGCGCCTGCCCAGGTCCCGGGCCACGCGCGCCTTGTGGCCTCCCGACGCCTCGGCAACGTGGTCCTTGCTGAGCTGCCGCACGCCACCGGCAGAAACGAGGTACGCGCGCGTGTCGCCGACGTGCGCGATCGACACCATCTGGCCCGCGTCGTCGAAGCGGAGGGCCGTCGCGACTGCCCCCATCCCCTCCTTGCTGGGGTCGCGATCAGCCTCGTCTAGGATGCGGTCGCGGGCGACCCTGAGCGCCTGGGCGAGAACCGTTTCGCCGGGCAGCTCGGGCAGGTCCGGAACCTCGGACAGCGCGGCCACCGCGATGGCTGCGGCGACCTCTCCCGCCTCTTCCCCGCCGAGGCCGTCCACGACCGCGAATATCCCCGCCGCCGGGCGACACAACCAAGCATCTTCGTTGGTCGTTCGCGTCTTTCCCGCATGGGTGCGGGCGGCGCCGTCAAGCGCCACGGTGGCAACCCATCAGCGGCAAAGTGTCCCCTTCCACGCCCCGTGGCTCAACGAAAGTTCGACGGGCAGCGTCACCTTGACGCCCTCGCCCTCCGCCAAGGGCTGCCCGCCCACCTCAACGGGGTTGGCGCCGGGTTCCCTGGATATCTCGGCCTCGTTGCCGCGTACCAGGACCGCCACCTGTTTGCGGTTGATGCGTGTTCCCGCGCCAGGAAGCGCGACGTGCCCCTCGTCGAGCTCTGGCGCCGCGCGCCCCAGACTGACGCGGCGACCCTCGGGAATCGCAGCGCTTCCGCCTGCCGACCGCACGCGCAACCCCGCGTCCCGTTCGGTGCTGTCGGGAGCGGGGCGAGCCGGCACGGCGATCTTGTCGGCGCGCATGGTGATTTCCCCGGCGACCACCGGCGCGGTGGCCAGGTCCTTCCGGTGTTTGACGCGAATCACCCCGGCGCCGACGGGAACCTCGACCTCCTCGTCCGCCAAAAGCCGAACCAGGAACCCGTCGGGCATGCGTGCGTCCCGACGCACGATCTCTTCGTTCAGCAGCGTCAGCAGGTCACGACGCAGCACGTCCTCGACGTCGCGGAGTCGATCCAAATCCGGGCGCGACAGAAACACCGCGTACTCGTTCCACAACCACGGCCGGCCCTGCACGTCGGCAAAGTCACACTGGTCCATCACGCCGCACACCGCGCGGGCGAGCGCATGGCCGTCGACGGTGACCGGCACCGGCGTCCGCACGAAAACGCTTTCCAGCGCGACGCCGAGCGACACCTTCTTCTTCCGTGGGACCTTGGAGAAGTCCACGACGAACTGATCAACCGCGGCGGCGCGCTTAATCATGTGCGTTCCAGACGCAGGGCGATCCGCCCGTCCTTGCCATCGTGGAACTCGATCCGATCGCCGATGCCGACCGCGACCCGACCTGCCGCCGTCATCGCGGGGCGCTTCGGGGTACCATCCCGGGGGAGCACGACGACGAACTCGCCCTGATCCCGCGCTTCGACCTGAAAGCCGCTGCCGGTGTGCCGGAGCACCGCCGCCGCCCGCGAAACCCAGACCGCGGAATCCGAGAGCACCACGTCGTTCTGCGAGCGATGGTCAGTATGCCAGCGCCCCCGACCAAGTCGCCACTCACGACGGCCCGGCCCGACCGGATACCGGTCCCCGTCGCGATCGCCCCCTTCCACCACCAGCACCATCAAAACCGGGGCCGGGTCCTCTACGACCTCGACCGCATCGGCCTCCCCATGCGCGACCTCCCAGCGCCGGGCCGGGAGGTCGTTGACGTCCACCCGCTCGTTGAGCAACCGCGCGGTCACTTCCGCCTCGGTGGCGGGATCGGCGGCCCAGACGCGCAACGTTTCCAATGACCCTTCGCGCGCGGTCACCCGCACGATCACGCCCGGTGGAAACACGAGGCTCCCAAGGCTGTCCCTCCGGCCGAGCTGCAAGATGCCGCGGAAGGTCATCGCCACGAGGTCGGCGCGGCCGAGCTCGCCATCGTTGTCGGCGCCCAACGTCCGCTTCAGCTCGTCCAACCAGCGCTTCATGCGCGATCGATGACGATCCGGTTGCGCCCCTCGCGCTTGGCGGTGAGCAGGGCCGCGTCCGCGCGTGCCATCCAATCGCGCCGGGCCTCACCGACCTTCCAGCTGGCGATGCCCGCGCTCACCGACACCGTCAACCCCGGCGCCGTACGGTCCCAGTCGTGGGCGTGGATTTCTTTGCGCACGCGCTCTGCCACGTCGAGCGCGGTCTGCTGGTCGGCATGGGCGAGGAACATCACGATCTCCTCGCCGCCGTAGCGCACACAAGGATCGTTGTTGCGAACGGCGAAAAGCACCAGCCGCGCGCAGCCCACCAGCACGTCGTCCCCGATGTGGTGGCCGAAACGATCGTTGACCTCCTTGAAGCCGTCGAGGTCGAAGAAGATGCACGCCAGCGGCTTTTGCGAGCGGGCGCAGCGCTCCATCAACGGAGCCAACTCCTCGTCGAGCCAGACACGGGTCAAAAGGCCGGTGAGCGGATCGCGGAGCGGCAGCTTCAACCGGGCCACAACGTTGGCCAGGTGCTCGATCTCCTCGCTCGAGAGCAGGTCCAGCCGCAGCGACACCCCGCCCACTTCCAGGTGATCCCCCGGGGCCAGGAGCGAGCGCGAGATCGCCACACCATTGACGGAGGTGCCGTTGGTGCTGCCGAGATCCTGGATGGTCACGGTCTGGTCCTCGGCCACCGTCACCCGCGCATGGCGTCGCGAAACCAGCGCATCCGTCAGAATCATGCCGGCCGCCTCATCGCGACCGAGGATCACTTCCTCACCCACCCGAAGCGTGACATACGACAACATGTCGCGACCAGCGACAACGCGCAGGGTGGGCACTTCTACACGCTTCCCACTGACTCGCGGATGCAGCCGTTGATGCAACGTCACGTCACCGGCATCGTCAGTGACGGCCTCCTTGCCCGGGGGTCGGGTCCGCGGCGGCTTGGCTCGGGGATCGGGCATGGGGGTGGGGTCTCAGGGCTTTGCGTCGGGACCGTGGAGCCACCCGCGCCGGACGGCTTCACGCGGTTGACTCGTATGCTCGCGGCGCACGATTTTCAACTCCGAAGGCGGGGTCGCGCCCAGACGCAGCTGGCCGATGCAGAGCCGACCGTCCCGGGCGTAATGCACGTTCACCGTTGTGGATGGCGCCAGGTCGCGGAGGCGCTCACTCAGCCCCCCGGCCTCCAGACGCTCCCCGTCAAGCGCGATGAGCTCGTCACCAGGACTCAGAACCCCGGCGGCCGGCCCATCCTCGCGCACCGCGGTGACCACCAATCTGGAAAGATCAACGCCCAACCACCCGCCCGCCTTTCCGCTCACCGCCACCAGGTCGAGGCCGGCATGGTCCAGAGCACGCTCGACGTCGACGTCATCGGTGCCGCGCACGTGGGCCGCATACCACCGCGAGAACTCGCCCCCACCGCCCGCGAGCTCACCCGCGAGCCGCTCGATTGTGCCCGGCGGGAAGCCGCAGCCATGACGACCCCAGCCCTGCCACAGCGCCCGCATCAGGTCGTCCAACGATCGTGCCCCTTGGCTGCGGTGACGCAGCTCCAGGTCCAGACACATGAGCACCACGGCACCCTTCAGGTAATAGCTGATGGTGCTGTTGATGGCGTCTTCAGACGGCCGATACAACTTGATCCACGCGTCGAAGGAGCTGTCCTCGAGCGACTGGTGACGCCGACCAGGCTGCGACCGGAGGCGAAACACGTGGTCGGCGAGCCGCTCCAGATGGCGATCGGGAGTGACCACCCCCGCCAGCAGCACAATGCGCTCTTCATAGTAGACCGTGCCGCCCTCGAGCCACCACAACTCCCGCGTGTAGTGTTCGTTGGCGTAATCGAAGCGGGGACCCAGCTCTTCCGGATGGATGCGCTTGACGTTCCAGGCGTGAAAATGCTCGTGTGCGGCCAGCGTCAGGAACTCCTCGTAGCCACGGGCCTCGGCAAAGCCCATTCGTGGGCGCAGCAGGATGGAGTTGTTCTTGTGCTCCAGTCCACCGTGTCCCGCTCGCTGGTGCAGCGTCACGAACTGGTAGTGGGGGTACGGGAACCCGTCCCCGAAGACTCCGCTCGCGGCGAGCACGATGCTCCGCAGGTCGCGGGCCATCTTCGCCATGTCGCCGTTGTGCCCCGGCATGATCCAATGCTCGTGGGGAACGCCATCGGCGTCGAAGTGCTGCCCGTCGAAGCGCCCGATAGCCACGGGGGAGTCCATCAGCGTGTCGAGACTGTCAGCCTCAAACCTGGCCTCACCGGCCTGCCCACCCACAGTCGCCCCGGAGTGCAAGGGGCCGAGCGGGCACAACGCCAGATGGCCGGCCGGTACCTCGACGGTCAAGGTCGAGCGGTCCTGGCCATCGACGTAGACCAGAAGATTGCTGGGAAGGAAAAACGCCAACTCCTCGTCCAGAAACGCCGTTCGCACACTCTTCTCGCGCGCGTAGACCTGGTACTGGAGCGTGCACGGACCCTCGACCTGCCATTGGTTGCGCGAGACGCGCCGCACCGCGACCGGCGTGCCATCCCGATGGGCGTGGACGTCGCGAACGAAGCGCGCAAACTCCCGCATCAGGTAGCTTCCGGGCGCCCAACTCGGAAAGTTCACCGCGCCGACCCCGGCAGGAACCGACACCTCCACGGAGAACCGATGCCCAGCCCGATCTTCCAGACCCACCCGGTAATGGACAACCATCGGATCCAATATCATGCAGCCGGCGCCTACTCCTCCGCGGTGTCCTCGGCGTCGTCGCGCTCGGGCGCCTGAGCATCGGCGAGCGTCTCGTAGCTGATGCTCACCACTGCGAGCGGGTCGGGCACGTAGGCCGAGAAGGTGACGCTGTTGCGGGTGCCGCTGTACGTCCATGCCTCGTCACCGAACTTCTCTTTGTCGCCGTCCGTGGTCACCGCCACGGTGATGGTGTCAGGAACCGCCGCCTCTGACAAGAAGAACTCTCGTTTGAGCCCCGCCGCCTGCATTCCCAACTCTTCCAGGACCGAAGAATAGTCGGACTCACAGATAGAGTAGGATATCCCCCCGACGCCGGCGGTGACCTCGAGGTAGCCGACTCCTTCCTCTGCATTCCCGGAACCGCTCGAACACCCGCGTGGCGAGGGCCCGACAATCGACGAAAACCACGTCTGGTCGTCCTCCGGCTTGAGCGAGTTCATCCAACTGATGAACTCCAGAGTCGAGATCCTCCGTGAGTAGTCGATTTCGTCGGAGATCACCACGATGCTGAGCACCGCCTCCTCCCGATAAAACCCAGCGTTGGTGCCGTTCACTTCGGTGGTCAGGGCCGTGTAGGCCGCGTCCTTTCCACGCTCGTCGCTGCTGCCGTTGGTGCCAAGAGCGGCCCGTTGGCGGAAGCTCGAAACCGCCTCGGCCCCGCTGTAGGTGTTGTCGATGTACCGGTCAGCGCTCACGTCGTCCGCTTGCAGTCGGCCGCTTTCCTGCCGTTGGACCATGTCCGTGCTGACCACGCCGACGTGGTAGTCGAGCCCGGAATCCGTGAAATAGCTCATGAACCCCTCGAAGTTCTGGCGCAGGTTTTCCTGCTCCTCGATCATCGAGCCGGAGTTGTCCACCACGAAAAGCACGTCCACGGCGGGCACGGTGACCTGTGTGACGCGATCTTCCCGCCGCGCAACCTCAAGGTCCGGTGGGTTGTAGCTGGTGACCACCGTCTCCGGGCCTTGCAGGTTGTACTCCTGACAACCTGCCGCGAGCGACAGCGCGCCCGCCGCGAGGAACGAGACGCCAGAGATTGAATACAACGACGACATGGGACGCTCCGCACAGGCACACCGAGCATAGCTCAGACGCGAGCGCACCGCCTGCGCTGCAGCGTACCCGAAAAACCAGAACTGCCCCCGGAGTCGGAAGACTCACGGGGGCAGTAAGGGAAGGCCGGCAACTACCTACTCTCCCACAGCCGCGAAGCTGCAGTACCATCGGCGCAAGAGAGCTTAACTTCCGTGTTCGGGATGGGAACGGGTGGATCCTCTCCGCTATCG
>CANFCK010000045.1 GCA_947445035.1 Deltaproteobacteria bacterium | reverse complement strand
GGAGGGCGACGATCTGGCGCCCGCGGGCAAGGGCGGAGGGCGCCAGGTTCCCGTGGTGGTAGCGGCGCTTGCGGGTCCAACCGTCGGCGAGGGTGGGCCGGGGATGGGGGGGGGTGTCCATGGGCTCTATGTTAGCACCGCTACCATAGGACCGCAAGCGGCCAAGGGTGCCCCCGGCCGCCATTCCCGGGCGTTGACGCCTCCCCGCATGCCGGCCCGACGCCTTGGCGGCCTTCTCAGGCTTTCATTCGCAGAACCTCCCGATCCGCACCGCCTCGCCCATGCCCCCCTACTCCACCCCCCAAACCTCAATCGCCGCCGCCCTCCCCCGGATCACCTGGTCCGGCATCGCCTGCCACGCAAACCCCTCCCCCGCGGCGATGCGCGTCGCCCCGCTCACCAAGACACCGACGCCCAGAACCTTGGTGAGCCCCTCGATGCGACTCGCGATGGTAACCGCATCGCCAATCGCGGTGTACTCACGACGCATCTCGGGGCCGATGTCCCCGACCAATGCAAGCGCCGTGTGTACGCCAATGCCGATCTGGAGGGGGGGCCGGCCCACACTTTCGCGACGCCGGTTGACCTCGGTCATCGCCGCTTGCATCTGGAGCGCACAACGCACAGCGCGCTCGGCCTGATCGGTCTGCTCGTGGGGCGCGCCGAACCACGCCAGCAGCCCGTCGCCGAGGAACTTGTCGAGGGTGCCGCCGTTGCGGAAGATCACCACCACCATCGCTGCGAGCCACTCGTCCAGCCATGCGACGACGGTCTCCGCGTCGGCACCCGCGGTCATCGTGGTGAAACCGCGGATGTCGGCGACCAGCACGGTGATCACGCGGTGCTGCCCACGGACATCGGCGTTCCCGTTGACGATATCGGTCGCGACCGCCGGAGAGAAATATCGCTGCAAGCGAGCCCGCGCCGCCTGTTCAGACGCGGTGCTGTGCACAAGTCGCCTGACCTGTCGCACCAGCGCTGAGCCCAGGCCGGCGAGGGTGCCGAAGCTGAGGACCGTCCCAACGAGCCGTCCGGGCGAGTACTGTCCGCACAGGTATAGCGCGATCAGCTGAGCCACCAGGGCCCCAACCGCGACCGCCCAGATGACCCGCGCGCGCAGCGCGAAGGTCGACCCGGCGACGACCAGGCCCAAAAGCGCCACGTTCATCGCCGCGGAGTAGGCGGGATCATCGGCCCGGTGCTGCATCGCCAACACCTGGACGAAGGTGAGCATCGGCAGGTCCAAGACCAGAATCGCCCAGAAGCTGGCTTCCAAGAGCGCGGGCCAGCGTCGCACCGACAGCCACACCGCCCCCGCCAGTACGAGGTAGCCGACGATCGCCGGCTGCTGAGGCCGCCACCCCAAGACCAGCGCCGCCGCGGCCCAGGCGACTGCCGCGAACAGCCGAACCGTGGCAAAGGTCCTCGCGTTGCGCCGTCGTTCACGCTCGAAGGCCCGCTCGGTGGTCTCTTCGAGCACGCTCATTTCACATCCGATCCAGCGGCACCAGCCCCAAAAGGCGTAGCGCACGGACCAGAAGTCGATCCGCCGTGAACGTGAGCGCCAGCCGGGAGGCGAGCCGATCTCCGCCCGTCAGCACGTGAAGCTCGTGGAAGAAACGATTGAAAGCCTCACACAGGCGATAGGTCGCCTCGGCCACGAGGTTCGGCGCGGTCGCCCGAAGCGCCGACTCCACCGCCTCGGGAAAGCGCAGCATCGCCAAGGCCAGCTCGCGTTCCCGAGGATGGTCGAGCGTGAGGGCGTCGAGGTCGGGCGTGTGGCCCGCGGCCGCCGCCTTCCGCAGCAGGGAAGCCGCGCGGGCCCGGGTGTAGAGCAGGTACGGCGCGCTGTTGCCGTCCATGGCCAGCATGCGGTCCCAGTCGAAGGTGATGTCGGTCCCCGGCGACTGCACGAGGTCCTGGTAGCGCACGGCGCCGACGCCCACCGCCTCCGCGATCGAGGCGCGCTCGGCCTCATCGAGGGTGCCGGACTTTTCGTCGACGATGGCGCGGGCGCGGGCAACCGCCTCGTCCAGGAGCTCCACCAGCCGGATGACGTTGCCTTTGCGGGTGCTCATCGCCCCGTCGGGCAGCTTGAGCATGCCAAAACCCATATGGACCAGCTCGGCGGCGACGTTGTCGCGCGCGGCCACCGCAAAGAAGGTCATGAAGTGCTGGTGCTGCCGCCCGTCGGTGACGTACACCATCTTGGTCGGATTCCACCGTTCCATCCTGTACTTTACGCACGCAAGATCGGTGGCGGTGTAGGTCGCGGCCCCATCCTTCTTGCGGACCACGCTGACCTGCTCGCCCAGGCGTACGATGACGGCGCCGTCGCTTTCTTCGGCCACGCCCGCGGCCAGCAGCCCGTCGATCACCGCATCGGTCATGCCGCCGTAGGCCGACTCCCCGAGCACCTCCTCGAAGCGGACACCCATCCGCGCATAGACGGCGTCGTACTCAGCGAGCGACGCGGTCCGAAATTGCTCCCACAACGACGTGTTTCGCGGGTCACCGCGCTGAAGCTTTGCGGTCTCGTCGCGGGCGCGGTCGGCAAGGTGCACGCCGGCGCCCTCCTTGGCCTCCGACTTTTCTCCGAACAGAACGTACAACCTCTCCAACTCGCCGACGGGATCGGCGTCGTACCCCCGCTGATCCCGCCAGTGGTCCCAGGCCACGATCAGCTTGCCGAAGGGGGTGCCCCAGTCGCCAATGTGGTTGTCACCGATGACCGTCCACCCGGCGGCGCGGTGCACCAGCGAGAGCACATGGCCGAGGTGGGTGCTGCGCATATGGCCGACGTGCATGCGCTTGGCGACGTTCGGCGAGGAGAAGTCGATGATCGCGAGCTTTCCGGCGCCGCTCTGCGGGAGCCCGAACGCCGCATCCCCGGCCTGCGCCACCAGCGCCTGGGCCAACCACGTATCGTCCAGGTACAGGTTCAGGAAGCCAGGACCGGCCACCTCCGCTTTGGCCACGCCCGGCCGCCCCACGAAAAAGGGGAGCAACCGCTCGGCGAGCGCGCGCGGGTTTTCGCGGCGGGCTTTGGCCATTCGGAACGCGAAGTTCCACTGGTAGTCCCCATTGGCAGGGTTGTTGGTAGGGACGAGGGCATCCACGTCGGCGTCAGGGTCGACGGTGGCGGCCGCGGCGGCGGCAAGGGGGCGGAGAAGCGCGGGGATCATGGCGCCGGGGGTATAGCCTCTTGGCGCTGCCCGCAGGCGTCTGCCACCCAGCGCGCCTGCCACGCCGACGTGGTGTCCGTCGCTGCCCAACCTGGGACGGAGGCCGCCGGCGCCGAACAGAAGGCCAATGGCGCCGCGTGGTGCAGCGCGCGGAGGCTCTCGAAGTAGGACTCCTTCGCCGCCTGCACGCAGCTGGCTTCGGGGCAGCCCCCCGGGTCGAGCGACTGCTCCGCCCGCCGCCGCTCTCGAAACCACGCCTTCCAGAAAAGCCTCGGCGCGTCGTTGAGACCCTCGACATCACGCCACGGCGACAAGGCCGCCGCTGCTTCCGCCGGGGTGGCGTCCAGCACGCCGCGGGCCACCTCCCGGAGCAGGTGGTAGCCACATTCCCGGTGGAAGGGCGTGGCCTGGCAGGCGACGAACGCCGCGGCAGCCTGCCCCTGGCGCGCCAGGCGTTCTGCGTACTGGAAGCGGCATTCCCCCTGCCACAGCGGCGTGCGAACCGTGTCGCAGGCGGCGGGCGCCAGACTCTCGAAACGTTCGAGTACGGCGACCAGACAGCTGTCGCGACCAGGACTCGCCAGCGCGTCACACGACACCGTGGCTGTGACGAGGTCCGGAGCCGCCAATGCGTCCCGAAGGCGCTGCGCCTCAGAGTCCGCGCAGCCCGCCAACCCCACTGCCAACGAAACCGCCCGCGCTCCCGTCAATCGTAGCTGCACGCCGTCGGAGTGCCACAGTGGCCACAGCCGGCGTCAGACGGCGCCTCGCTGGAGGGGCTGCTGGACTCGCGGAAAGCCCCGCCGCCCCCACCGCCGACGTTGTGCGCCGAGATGAGCTTTTTCAAGCCACCATCGGTGTCACAGAAGTGCCCGGCATCGGGGCCAGTCAGAGGCTGGCGCCCGTTTCGCACCAACGCCTCCACGACTTCACCACACTCGCAGCGGTACTCGTAGATCGGCATCGGTGAATCCTCGGTTAGCGGTAGACCCAGCGTTCGCCGGACTTGCGGATGCGCAGCTTACCCGGCTTATCCTTGAGTCCGTCCCGTTCCATCTTGCGGAGCTCGGCGCGGATGTCGGCCTCGGTCATGTCCTTGAACGGGCTGCGGTGCTTGATGCCGCCTACCAGCACGTTTTCCTTGATGCCGGGGTCTTTCCCTTCGAGGGTGATCCACACGTCGGAGCGGATGAACGCGGCGCGCCGGGGGTCGACGTCGGGCGGCGGCGTCTTGGGCACCTTGACGGCGGCGACCCGCTTGGGCTTGGCCTCTTTCACCGCTTTGGCCTTGGCGCCGGCGGCGGAGACCCGGCTCTTCTTGACGGCAACCACGAGCACTTCGGCGGCGGTCAGCGCCCAACGCGCGGCAAGGTCATCGAGCACCGCCACCGTTTCTTGGTTGGAGGTGGCGGACAGGCCGGCGATAGCAGCGCGGAGCCGCTCGGGCACCAGACCATCGGGAAGCGCCGACACCTCGGCAAGGAAGCCACGTCGGGCTTCCCCTTCGGGAAGGTCGAGTATTTCGCGGGTGGCGCGCCCGGCCCACAGCTTCAGATCGTCCGAGAGCCCGCCAGGCAGCTCGGCGTCGGCGAGAGCGAAGAGGTCGGAGACGACGCTCGTTTCGATCCGCTCGATGTGCAGGCGGATGATGTCGGCGACCAGGATCTGCACCGTGAGCGCATCGCTGTTCCGAAGATTGTCTACACTCGACTTCTGCACTTCACCCGACACGTATGCCTCCGAGGCCAGCCCAAGTAACACGAAACGGGGAAAGGGGTCGCAGCGGCCTCCCCCCAACCGCGCCCAACCCGGTGCCCTCGGCAGGCGGCGAGCATCGGGACTTCCATACGTTGGTAACGCGTAGAAGTCGCCGCTCTCCCCGTCTCTGCGCCCCACGCGACGGAGCGGGATGGCTCTTCGAGGCTCCGCCCACAGGGAGTGGGGTCCCGTTTCCCACCCAATCAAACGTGGAAAAAGTTCACGCCAGCTCTTCAGCGTGCTGGGCGATCCCAGAGCGTCTCGGGCTCCCCGAGCTGCATCGCCGCCCACCGGCCCAGAACGAACAGGTAGTCGCTGAGCCGATTGAGATACTTCATCGGCATCGGGTCTGTGTTTGGCTCCTCCCGCAAGAGCGCCACCACCTCACGTTCAGCACGACGACACACCGTACGCGCCTGATGCAAGAACGAGCCGACCGGGCCGCCGCCGGGCAGGATGAACTCCTTCAGGGGGCCGACGTCTTCGTTGAGCACGTCGATCCAGCCTTCGAGGCGCTCGACGTCCGCCTCGGCGACGCGAATCATCCCCGGCCAGTGGTCCTCCGGGCGCGTGGCCAGGTCGCTACCGACGTTGAACAAATCGTTCTGGACGCGGTGCAACATCTCATCGATGCGGGTGACCGCGGCCGGATCGGCGCCCGACGTGCGGTTGTGCCAGCGGACGATCCCGAGGATGGCGTTGAGCTCATCGGTCGTGCCATACGTGGCAATCCGTACGTGGTCCTTCGGGACGCGCTGGCCACCGACGAGCCCCGTCAGCCCCTTGTCGCCGGTCTTGGTGTACACCCGGGTGATTCGCATGGTGGCCAGCTATCCCAGCCTAGCGATCACGATCTGAGCGCCGTCGCCAAAAAGCAGGATCCGCTCCTTGGGCACGCCCGACAGCAGCACGCGCGTACCGGCGGCCATCCAGTTTTCCGCGGTCTGAAGCGTCACGTCAGCGAGCGGGACGCACACGGGCGCGAAAACCCACGCCGCGGGGCCGGTAAAGCCGATCCACAAGTCGGTCGGCCCCACCGCCACCGTGACAAAACCCGGAAGGTGGATGCGTTGTCCCAGATGGAGGCGCTGACCGACAACCCGATGCGCCTCGGGCGGAGGCAGCTCCTGCATCGGGTAGCGCGCGACGACTGCGCTCCACCCGCTGGCAAGCCGACCAACGATGAGCACGAAGAGCGCCAGCACCGGGACGACCGCGACGATGGCAACGGCGAGTTGCGGTGGCGTCGGTGCGGTCACCAGATCAGCTTGTACCGATCAGGCTTTCGAGCGACCACGTCTCCTTGATCTGGAATCGACCGCCGCTCCCGACAATGCGAGCGTGGCAAGCGAGCCGCTGTCCGGGCTTCGCCTTCTCTTTGAGGAGTTTGGCCTCGGCGTCGGTCGGCGCCGCGAGGCCGCGATCCTCGAGCACATCGACCGCGCACTTGCCGCAGTGCCCGTCAGGACAGCCGGTCGCAATCGGGTGCTCCAGGCACTGTGAGGCCATCACCAGCGTGTAGCGATCTTCGGCGCTGACCTCGTGGGCCACGCCCTCCGGCGTGACCAGCGTCAGCCGATGGGTTGGGGACGCAGCGGCGGCGGGGGCGCGACCGAGCGCAGACTTCAGACGATTGCGAAGGCCCCATGGGGTCATGCGGGCTCCTTTTGGGGGGCGAGGGCGGAGGTCAGGAAATCGAAGGTGTCGTCCACCGAGTTGCTGCGGTGCATCAGCTGGCGGTCGCCGGGCGCAACCGTACCCCACTCGATCATCGCTTCGACGTCGAGCACAGCGTCCCAGTAGTCGGTGCCGTACAGCACCATCGGCAGCGGTTTGGTCACCTTGCGCGTCTGCCGCAGCGTCAGCACCTCGCACATCTCGTCCAAGGTGCCGAAGCCACCGGGCATGATCACCAGCGCTTTGGCCAGGTACATGAACCAGTACTTGCGCATGAAGAAGTAGTGGAACTCAAACGCGAGATCCGGCTCGACCCACTGGTTCACCTGCTCCTCGAACGGGAGCGAAATGCCGAGACCCACGCTGCGCCCACCTTCGACATCGGCGGCACCACGATTGGCGGCCTCCATGATGCCCGGGCCGCCGCCGGTACAGACGAGGAAACGCTGGGGCGCCTTGGGCTTGCGGAGGCTGAGGCTCCATTCCGTCAGCCGGCGCGACAGCTCGCGGGTTTCTTCGTAGAAACGCGCGCTGCGGACCGCCTGCTTTCCGCGCGCCAGCGCAATCGGGTCACCCGCGGCGATCGCAGCGTCGAGAAGCTTCTGGCTTTCTTCCGCCGACTTGATGCGCGCCGACCCGAAGACGACGATGGTGTCTTTGACCTCCTGCTCGCGGAAGCGCGCCCGCGGCTCTTCATACTCGCAGAGCATGCGGATGGTGCGGGCGTGCGGACTGTTGAGAAAGTCCAGGTTTTTATACGCTTTACTCGTTTTCGACAAACGGGGCTCCTGAAGCAGCGGCACGGGTCGCCGCCGATATAGCACGGGGGAAGATAGGCCATGGGCCGATGGATCGTTGGCGAGCCCTGACCGCGCTGAGCGTGGTGCTGTTCACGGTTCATGCGCTCCACTACTGGCCCATCTGGATCGACGACGCCTACATCACCTTCCGGTACGCGGAGAACCTCCGGGCCGGCCAGGGCATGGTCTACAACACGGGCGAGCCGGTCGAGGGCATCACCAACCTGGGATGGGCGCTCTTCTTGACGCCGTTCGCCGGGGGGGACCTTCTTTTCTGGTCGAAGCTGCTCGGGTTTTCGTTCGGAGTTGGCACCGTCGTGCTCATCGGGGAGTGGGCCCGGCGCGAGGCGCTCCCGCTGCCGGCTTTGGCGCTGACGTTCGCAGTCCTCGTGGTGTTTCCGTGGCTTCCTTCCTACTCGATGTACGGCTTGGAAACCAACGGCGCCGCCTTCTTCATGACCCTGGCGTGGACGCGCCACGGGGTCGAGGCCGACGGCCGATCGCGCCTTCCCCTCGCCGCTCTCGGCATGGGGCTGGCGCCGTGGATGCGGCCTGACGGGGCGCTGGCGGCGATCCTGCTGGGGGGCTGGCACCTGCTGCGACGTGGGCCCAAGCTCACTCGCAGCGCCGCCGTCGCCACCGTCATCGTGTTTGTGTGCGCCAGTACCCTCGTGCTCCTTAAGCTGCACTGGTTCGGCGAGGTATTGCCCAACACCGCCCACACCAAGCTCCGCGACTGGCCGCCGGTCCGGGGTGTCACCTACCTGGAGAACTTCTTCTCGTGGCCCTCGCCGATGCTGTCGGTGTTGTGCGCTGCCGCCGCCACCTGGGGGGTGCTTCGGGTGGTGCGTCGCCACGACCGCGCGCTCCCCGGGGTCTTCGCCACCGTCGGCCTCGTCGTCGCTGTGGCGCAGAACGGCGACTTCATGCAGAACTTCCGCTTCCTGGTGCCGACGTGGCCCGCGATGGCAGCGGCGGTGGGGGTGCTGGTAGCGGACCTGTCGCGACTGCATCGTCACTCGCCGCTGGTCGCCGCGCTCGCCACCCTCCCCTTCTTCTTGCCGGTGCTGCCGGTGTTGCAGGGCGATCGCCTCAATGACGTCAGCTACGTCAACTCGATCCAGCAGAAGACCGCGCCGTGGCTGTTGCCGTGGGTCGGCTCCGAGGCGCCGACGCTGTACACAGAGCGGTTCACCTTCCCCTCGGCGTGGTCGATCGTACATCGGACCGAGACGACGCCGATCGCCTATGTGAACATCGGTCTCTTGGGCTTCGCCAGCCGCGGTCCGCTGCTCGACATGCTCGGCCTCACCGACCCGATCATGGGCCGGCGCTTCAACCCTGAGGACGGCGCCATCGCCTGGCAACATGTCCAGGACAAGAGCGTCTATGTCATGCTCGACGTTCCCGACGGCGAGTGGGCGCGCTACCGGGCCCGCCTCGCCGATGCGGGCTGGGCGGCGGTCGACGGGTGCCCGCCCTACTGGGTCTTCGCCCGTCCCGAGACGGTGTCAGCGGCGATGACCCCATCGCGAGATGAACTGTTGGAGCGGCTCGACTACGCCTTCGCTCGCACGTCTCGCAATCCGACGCTGCTGGTCGCGATCGGGCACGAACTGGCGTGGTCCCCGGGCGATCCTGAGCTCTTCGCGGCGTGGGAGGAGCGGATCCGCGACCACCTGACGGCGCCGATGCTCCGGCAGTTGCGGTGCTCGGCAGGGCTCGACGGGTGTAGCTACGTCCCGACCTGCGACAACGGTCGGGTGCGCTTGGATACCACCCGCTTCCGCGATCCCGACGACTGGCCGAAAGCTACCGGCCGCGAGCCCAAACGGCGGGGAGAGAAGCGGGCGGAGGAGATGGGGTTGGAGTGAGGATCAGGGAAACGTGGCGAGCGACCCCTGGATATAGGCCTTCAGCTCCTTCCAGGTGGCTTTGACCGCGGCCCGCTCAGCGTCCAGCGCGGTGGCGCCGCCCGCGGCCGCCTTTCCCAATGTAACGCACCGGCCTCGCGACCGGGTTGGTGTACGCCCAGGGCTGGCCGCCCGATCTACAGCAGCTCGGGCTTGGTGCTGGTTTGCGACGCGGCGTTCTTCGTCCCCGACCCGTTCCCAAACACCACCGGCGACACCGGCGGCGGGTTGAGCACGCCGTCGCCATTGTCATCCGTGGTCAACTCGAAGTCGATCGGCTCGCCGCCGATGAGGATGTCGCCCTTCGATTGGATGTCGCCTTTGTCCGCGCCGGCGAGGTTCAAGTCACCGTCCCCATCGCGGGAGAAGGATCCGTAGAACTTGCCCTTGGCGAGGGTCTTCTGATTGCCCTTTTTGTCGGCCGCGCCGAGCAGGCTCACCTTGCCGGAGACATCGAGGCCGATCGGGTCTTCCGAGAAGGTGATTTCGTTGGCGAACACGGCGGTGATGTCGTCGTCGAACTCGACGGTGCCGGTCTCGGAGTAGACCTTGTTCCCCTTCTCATCGGTGACGGTGACGGTCAGGTCCAGGTCGTCGGGGAGCTTGGTGGCATCGGTGCCGTAAACGCTGACGGAGAGGGCGTAGGTGCCGTCCTCCAACTCAACGAGCGAGGCACAGGCTCCGCCGGAGCACACCGGCTCCATGCTTGAGACGTTGCCGAAGTAGAGGTCGCTGGGGCTGAGCGGGAGGAGGATGCCCCTCCCCTCGATGACCACGCTGGCCGTCATCCAATCCATCGACAACTTGACACGACGAGCCGTCGTCGCGATCCGCTGGTAACTATTCACCGGAATCACGATCGTGTCGCCGTCGGTCAGCTCCACTTCCGCCTCGACCGGCAACGAATCGCCGAGGGTCCAGCCGGACGAGTTGACGACCAACCGGTCCGTGCGCACGTGACCCGCCGAAAACTGGTCGCTGCCGAAGTGAGCGAGCAGCCCCACCGTCGTCAACGGATCCTCATCCACCCCCAACACATTGATCCCCTCGCCACCATCGAGCCACGGCACGCCCAACGCCACCTTGGAGGACTCGAGCTTCTTTCCCTCGGCGTCGTAGCTCGTCACCTTCACATTGATCACCCCTTCCGGCTCGACCGAAAGCTCTCCCACCCAAACAGCGCCAATCTCGTCCCAGTCTACTTCCGCCGTGGTGGTCGTCGTGCTGCCGGTGGCAGTGCACTCTTTGCCTTTGGTGCACGTGGTCACCTCGGTGCTCTCGCTCACCACGAACGTCGCGTAGGCCACCTCGTAGGTGTCCGCTCCCGCGAGATCGATCCCCAATTCGTAGGCACCAGAAGCGCCAAACACCTCGGCCGCGAGCACGTCGATGTCGAGGCGGGTGGCGGAGGTGTCGGTCGTGTCGCCGGTGCAGCCGGTCTTCAACGCGCACGCGCTGTCCCCGCCGGTGTCCTTCGTCTCGTCAGCGGTCAGCGTCACCTCGCCATCGGTGCCGAGCGTGCCCGAGAACGACATCAGCGAGGCGCTGCCTTTGTCGTAGAGGGTGAGCGTGAGGGTGGCGTCGGTCTTGGGAAGCGTCTTGATGGTGGCCGCGCCGTGCAGATAGGCGTCGGATTCCACGAGGGTGAGGTCTTCGTCGCCGGCGTCGGACTTGACGGAGGCGGTGACGCTGGTGGCGGTGCCGTCGTCGCCTACGACGGCGACAACGCGCTGGAGACCGGGCATCTGACTGCTACCCGTGACATCGGGTGCGTTGAATTTCCAGAAGATGTTGACCCCCGCCTCCGCCGGAATCGCCACACACAGCGCCAAACCACACAACACAGAACGATGGATCGACATGGAGGGCCTCACGGGGGTCAGGGTGGAGCCTCAACCCTACATCCGCTCTCGCGCCGCGCCATCTCTCACCCATCTCTCATCGGGGGCGATCGGCGCCGACGGCGCACTCACCTGTTGGGGCTACGGGGGCCACGGGCAGACGACGCCGCAGGCTGAGACGTTCACCGGCTTCTCGACCGGCGGCAACTACGTCTACGGGATCACCGCTGCCGGCGAGGCCATGTGCTGGGGGAACGACTACGAGGGGCAGTGCAGCGGGCCGGATGAACCGTTCGTTTCGGTGAGCGCGGGCTCGCAACACACCTCCGGCATCATCGATGACGGAACACTGCGGTGCTGGGGCGGACCGGTTCTGCGAGACCGCTCAGAGCTGCCCGGCGCTGACGATCTGAACCTTCGAGCGGGGCTGGCCGCTGCTGGAGCCCAACGCTTCCACCGCGGTGACCACCTCCATGCCCTCGACGACCTCACCGAAGACGACGTGCTTGCCGTCGAGCCAGTCGCAGGGGACCGTCGTGATGAAGAACTGCGAGCCATTGGTGCCGGGGCCGGAGTTCGCCATGCTCAACAGGCCCGGCCGGATGTGCTTCTTCACGAAGTTTTCGTCGGCGAACTTGGCGCCGTAGATGCTCTTGCCGCCGGTGCCGTTGTGGTTGGTGAAGTCACCGCCTTGGAGCATGAAGCGCGGGATCACCCGGTGGAAGCCGCTGCCGGCGTAGCCGAAGCCCTTCTCGCCGGTGCAGAGGGCGCGGAAGTTCTCCGCGGTCTTGGGGGTGACGTCGTCGTACAGCTCGAAGACGACGCGGCCAGCGGGGGCGCCGGCGATGGAGAGGTCGAAGAAGACGCGGGGTTTGGCCATGGGGCCTCCTGAGGGAGCGCCGCCTTAACCGACGCCCGCGGTCGGACGCGCGCCCTCGCCACCGGCCGGCTCATGGAGGGCGGAGTCGGGGCCCTACAGCAGCTCGGGCTTGATGCTGGTTTGCGAGGCGGCGTTCTTCGTCCCCGACCCGTTCCCGAACACCACCGGCGAGACCGGCGGCGGGTCGAGCACGCCGTCGCCATTGTCGTCGGTAGTCAGCTCGAAATCGATCGCCGGGCGGCCTGACGATGCGGAGAGGGTGGGCGCCCTTGAACGCCTGCGCCAGGAGGGCAAGACCCGCGCCGTCGGCCTCTGCAACGTCAGCATCGCCCAGCTCGACGAAGCCCGCGCCCTGGCGCCGATCGCCGTCGTCCGGGTGGAGCTGTCGCGACTGAGTCCGAAGAACCTGGCCCTGGTGCCCACTGCGAGGCCCTCGGCATACCCGTGATGGCCCATCGCCCCCTCGGTGGGTATGCGCGTGGGCCAGCCCCACGATGCTGCGGTGGTCGAGGTTGCGCACGAGCTGGGGACCACCGAGGCGCAGGTGGAGTTGGCGTGGCTCTTGGCGGCCGGACCGAACGTGCTCCCGACGGTGGGCTCGACGCGAGTGGCCTCCATTGCGGCCAGCGCTGCGAGCGCGATGGTGGCGCTCTCTCCGGCGGTGTTGGCCTCGTTGGATCGGGGCCTACCCCCGCGCTCCAGAACGCCGGCGACGTGGACACCCATCGGCAATGCGCGGAGTGGTTGGGGGTGCCGTATTGCGACCAGGCGGAGCTTTTTGGGGAGGGAGGATGCGGGTTCCCCCTCCCGGTCCTACCCAACCACCCCCCGCACGACGTCCACCACATTCGCCACGTTGAGCCCCAGCTTCTCGGACACCACCTTACCCGGCGCGCTGGCGCCGAACCGATCGATGCCCACGCTGGCGCCGTCGCCGACGTAGCGCTCCCAACCCGCAGTGACGCCGGCCTCGATCGACACCCGCGGCAACCCGCCGAGCACCGCTTTCTTATAGTCGCCGTCTTGCCGATCAAAGATCGCCGTGCATGCCATGTTCACGACGCGTGCCGCGATCCCCTCGCCCGCGAGCGCGACCCGCGCGTCCAGCGCCAGACCAACCTCCGACCCCGACGCGATCAACGTCACCGTGGCCGCCGCATCCTCCACCAGCACGTACGCTCCCTGCCGAATCGACGACGCCGGCGGGTACACGGTGCGATCGAGGGTCAAGAGCTCCTGCCGCGTCAACGCGAGCGCCACGGGGCCATCGCAACGCTCAAGCGCCATCGCCCAGGCCTCGTTGGCTTCGTTGGCATCGGCGGGGCGGACCAACCAGGCGTTCGGCACCAACCGGATGGCCGCCAGCGTCTCGATGGGCTGGTGGGTTGGCCCGTCTTCGCCCACCCACACACTGTCGTGGGTGTAGACGTAGACCACCGGCAGCCCCATCAGCGCGCTGAGGCGGAAGCTGGGGCGGTGGTAGTCGTGGAAGATGAGGAAGGTAGCGCAATAGGGGCGAAGGCCCCCATGGAGCACCAGCCCGTTGCTGACGCCCGCCATCGCGTGTTCGCGCACACCGAAGCAGATGTTCCGCCCGCCGTAGGCCCCGCGCTGAATTTCAGCGTCACCTTTGATGGTCGTGAGGTTGGACTCGGCGAGATCGGCGCTGCCCCCGAGGAGGCCCGGCACGGCCGCCGCAAGAGCCTGAATCGCCATCTGGGAGGCCTTGCGGGTGGCGAGCTTGCCGCCCACCGCGTGCGCTGGCCAGACGACACCGCTGAGGTCCAAGGTAGGCGAGTACTGCGCCAACATCGCCGTGCGTTGCGGCGACCCGGCCAGCCGAGCATTCCACGCCGACCGTGCTTCGGCCCGCGCCCCGTCCCCGTCGCGGAAGAGGGCCACCGCCACAGGATCGACGAAAAAGGCCTGCTCGGGATCAAGGCCGAGCGCCACCTTGGTCAGCCGCACTTCATCGACGCCGAGCGGCGCCCCGTGCGCGGCCGACTTGCCGCCTTTGTTGGGCGAGCCGAAGCCAATCGTGGTGCGGCAACGGATGAGTGACGGACGATCAAGGACGTCGCGCGCGACCGCGATCGCGTTGGTAACGGCAGGAATGTCGTGCCCGTCGACCGAGACGACGTGCCAGCCCATGGCGCGGAATTTTTCAGTGGTGTCCTCGGTAAAGGACATCTGCGTGCCACCGTCGATGGTGATGCCGTTGTCGTCATAGAGTACGACGAGTCGACCAAGCCCGAGGTGACCCGCGAGCGACGCCGCCTCCATCGCGACGCCCTCCATCAGGTCACCGTCTCCGCACATCGCGTAGGTGCGGTGGTCAACCACCTCGACCCCAAACGTCTCGCGCAGGTGCGCTTCGCCAAGCGCCATGCCTACGGCCATCGCGATTCCCTGCCCCAGCGGACCGGTGGTGCATTCCACGCCCGGCCCCTCGCCGTATTCGGGATGACCCGCGGTGCGGCTGCCCCACTGCCGAAACTGCTGGAGATCTTCGACCGTCATCGGGCCCAGGTGACGGTCCCCCGCCTTCCCTTGACCCGTCAAGAGCATGACCCCGTAGAGCAAGGCGCTGCCGTGCCCGCCGGAGAGCACCACCCGGTCGCGGTCGAGCCACGCCGGATCGACCGGGTCGTACTTCACAAAGCGCGACCACAAAACCGTCGCGACGTCGGCCATGCCCATCGGCATGCCCGGATGCCCGCTGTTGGCCTTCTGCACCTGGTCCATCGCGAGCCCGCGAAGGATGTTGGCCGTACGCGAGGCGGGGTCTGACCGGAGAGCGGCGTCTGACATCGGCGGGTCCTGGGGCGCGCGTGGCTATCACGCCGTCTTGGTCACGACGACGTTAGGGGACTGCGTGCCGTTGCGGGGACTCCTTTTTCAGTCACTCGTGCTTGCCGTGCTGGTCACGTGGCCAGCATTGGTGGATCCCACGGGAGACATCCTCGGTTCGCCCAAGGGCGACGCGGTCAAACACGTCTGGAACCTGTGGTGGATGCGGCACGAACTGCTGCACGGAACGTTCGGCCTCCAGACCAACGTGATCAACTTCCCGGTTGGGCTGGAGTTGTACCCGATCGAGATCGCCAACGGCTTTCTCACGGCTTGGTTGCCCCTGCCGCCGGTCCTGACCTCGAACCTGCTCGCGCTCGGCCACGTCTTCCTCATCGGGGTCTGCACCGGTTGGCTGGGCTGGCTGGTGGGGGCGCGCCGCGCGGGCGCACATGTCGCCGGGGCACTGGCCCAGACCAGCGCGTTCACGGCGTTCACGCTGCACGCGGGCGTGGGGGAGCTCCGACAGGCGTGGTGGGTGCCGCTGGGCCTCGCCGTGGCAGTTCGGGCGCGGGACCACCTGCGGCTCCGGGACTTCGCGCTGCTGGGACTCACCACGTCGGCGGCCACCTTGTCCTGTTTCTACCACGGCTTCTTCCTCGCTACCGCCGTGGCGCTGTACGCTGCGTGCACCCTTTCGTTCCAGAGACGCTTCTTTGCCGGTTGGGGCATCGCTGCCGCGATCACGTTGTGCATTGTGGTGCCGACGGTCCATGTCTTCTCGGCCAGCTACGGCGCCGACGAACGCACCCAGATGTCGGTTTACTCCTGGATGCTCTCCGGTCTCCCGACCGACAGCCACCCCGTCACCTCGTTGCAGTTCCACGAGCTGTTCGCCGCCGACTACACGGGCACGACCGACCTGGACAAGCCCTTCGAGGCTTACCTCGGGGGTCGTTATCTAGGCGCCATTACCGTGCTGCTGGCGGCAGTCGGACTTTTCACCGCGCCCGTTCGCGCGCGGCCGTGGGCGGGCATGGCCGTGGGCGGGATCGTGCTCGCGCTCGGCAATGTGGTGTGGTTCGGTGGGCACGTCGTGGATCCCCCCCTGCTTTTGCCCCTCGCGGTGATCAACAAGGCGCTCGCGTACTTCGCGCAGCCGCTGAACTTCCCGGTTCGATACCTCTGCATCACCACCACGGCCATGGCGGTGCTGGCGAGTCTGTCCGTCCGGTGGCGATGGCCGCTCTTTTTGACCCCGCTGGCCATGCTGGACATGACGCTCAACGACCCCGCGCCGTGGCCGCGCAGCACGTTCCAGCTTGAAGGTCACGACGACATCGTGGCTCCCGAGGGCGCGGTGGCCGAGCTGTCCTGGGCCCCGAGGGCCGACACCATCAGCAACAACCAGGACCCGTTGACGATCTTCGACGCGTCGATTCGCGCGCGCAGCACCGCCGCACAGATTTTCCTGGACCGGCCCTTCCAGACCATCGCCATCGAACGGGTGGACCACTGGGCGGTGGATGGCATCACGTGGACCGCCGCGACCCCGCTGGCGAGGAGCCTGGCGGGGAATCGGGCGGTCGACGCGCGGGATGTCAAGGCCAGCATCTACCTGTTGTGGGAGCGCGGGTTCCGCTCGATCTGGATCAGCCACGCGTGCACAGGCGACATCGACATCGGGACCGCGCAGAAGCTGACGAGCCTTTTGGGCAAGCCCCGGCACGGTCGGTGTGGCGATCTGTGGGTGATCCCACCGCAACCCGAGCCGGCCGGCCTCACCGAATTCCGC
>CANFCK010000044.1 GCA_947445035.1 Deltaproteobacteria bacterium | reverse complement strand
TCCGACACCGGCTCCGACACCGGCTCCGACACCGGCTCCGACACCGGCTCCGACACCGGCTCCGACACCGGCTCCGACACCGGCTCCGACACCGGTCCCTGCTCCTCCGCGAGCTTCTCCGGCCCCGCCCCGGTGGTGTGGTACAGCCTCGAAGACGCGGGCGGCGCCTCGGTGATCGACGACGCTGGCGACTACGACGCCGCCTCAAGTGGCGCGGTCACTGCGGTCGCGGGCAAAGCCGGGAACGCCGCGCAGCTCGACGGCACCACCGCGCACCTCGATGCCGTGGTGCCCCTCTCCACTGGCACGTTCTCGTGGGCAGGCTGGGTGCGCCTCGACACGCTGCCCTCGAGCAGCATCGGCGTGATCGCCAACCACGGCAACGGCTCAACCGCCTACACGGGATGGCTCCTCGTCGTCGATTCCACGGGTGTACCCTCGATTTACACAGAGGGTGGCTCGAGCGCTACGGAGATGGCGACGTCTACGTACACCCCGCTTCTCGTCGGGGACTGGAACCACGTCGCGTTCACCTTCAACGCCGGAGAAGTGTTTGTGTATATGAACGGCAACCCAGCGGGGGGGCGGTCGCTCAACTACTCGGCGGTCGTCGATGGCGGCAACCCATACGTTATCGGTCGCGACGCCCACAACGGCGGCCGGTTCCTTCCGGGCACCGTAGACGAGGCGGGCTACTGGAACGTTTCGCTTGCGGCCGAGGACATCAGGGCGCTGTTCGACGATGGCGAGTGCGGGTTGCCGTCCATCTGAGGCGGCGAAGCTGGGCGATACAGAGGCGCTCGTGTCGTGGGCCCGCCGACCCATGGGAGCGACGCAGTCGATCGCGCGCGCGTTCGGGGCGCTGGTGACGGGCGTCCGTCCGTCGGCGTCGGACGTCCGTCGGTCCATCGGCACAAAACGTAGGTTCATCCCTTGGCACGGCGCTTGCTCGGGCCGGATGCATGGACGCCTGGCAGCTTGTGTTTCACAGTCCCCGTCGCACGCCGTTTCCCCGGGATCGCGCGACGGTTCGTCGGCTCGTGCGCGTGGTCGTTCGGGTGGTCGGGGCGGAATTACTTGCCTTCCACATCTCGGATACCCACATACATGTGCTCGTGCTCGCCCAACGCGCGCGGGCGGGTCGGTTGGCGCAGGCGCTCGGGCTTGCCCTGGCCGCGGCCCTCGACCAGCCGCTCCCTCCCGCCGCGATCACCCCGATCCAGGACGCCGATCACCTCCGGGCCGCCTTCGAGTACGTGGTGTGCAACGACGAAAAGCACGGCGTCGTCCCCGGTCCCTGGCGCGAGCATACGAACCTGCCCGACCTGCTCGGCGCCCGTCGCGTCGCCGCCTCGACCATCGGGGCCGTGCGGGATCACCTCCCGCGGGTGGCTGGCGCCCACCTCCGAAAGCTCGCGGGTTGGCACGATCTCCCGCCGCTGGTCGTCACGCCGGATCTCGTGCGGGAGCACCTTGCGGAAGCGGCCGCGGCGGCGGTCGGCCACACGGGTACACTGTCGCGACATGCCGACATCCGCTCGGTAATCGGGGCGGCGTGCCTCATCGCGCGCGAAGCGGAGCTCAGCGCGGATACGACGGCGGCGATCCTCGGGATCGGCGTGAGCACCGCGTTTCGAGCGCGTTCGGCGGACAACGGGAGTCTACTCTCCGTCGCGGCCCTGCGCCTTCAGCTCCGCGTGCGCGTGGCCCTGCCGGTGCTCGGCCCCCTCCCGTTCGGCGACGAGCCGGCGCGAACGCCGTGGTCCGAGCGGAAGAAGGTGCTCCCCCGGTGACGGCGCGCCGGCGGCGGGGCGGCGACGCGGCGCTGGGGGGCGGCGGCGGCGTGGTCGACCTCCGCCGCGCGACTCCCGTTGCGCTTGGGGTGCCGGCCCACCCTCCCGGCAGCGAGAGCAAAACCGGCCGCCGGGCTCTCCTTGCGCCTGGGGTGAGGCCTCACCCACCTTGCATTGAGAGAGAATCGCCCCATTGGCTCCCGTTGCGTCCGGGGTGGGCGCTCACCCGCCGGCCAACGGGAGCGGTCGCCGCCTGCTCGGCCCAGCGCCCAACGCCCGCTCCGTCGCTCCGCGACACCCCTACCCACAGCCGACGGTTCGGGCGGATACCTGCCCGCCGATGCTCGCCCTTCTCCTCGCCTGTGCCCCGCCCGACCCCGATGCCCTGCTGCGCGACGGGCGCGTGGACGAGGCGATCGCGGCCTTCGCGACCACGTCGGGACGCTCGATTCCCTCGGGCCATCCTACCGCCCAAGCCCTCGCCAAGCGGGCCCAGTCGGAGTCGTGGATCACGGTCGTCGAATGGGTCCGCTGGACCGAGGCGGCGGCCCTGCTTGAGGGGGTCCCGGGCACGCGGACCCACCCGCTGGACGTCTCGTTCGAGTCCTGGGCGGTGATGGCCACGTGCACCGCCGGCCGCCTGGAAGCGCCGTGGCGGGTGGCGGTCGGGCGCTCGACGGGCCCCGACGATCCCGACCCCAACGAGGCCGGTCGCCCGGGGGAGGGCGTGGCCTACGCCAAAGGGAGGGTCGTCGGCACGGCGATGACGCTGGAGGCTGCGGGCTCGGCGTCGGGGGGGGCGGCGCTCGCCGCGCTCTTCGACAACCTCGATCGTGATCCCCCCGCTCACCTCGTCACCATCGTGCTTGCGGACGCCGGCGGCAGCCTCGCGGTGAACGTCACCCGTCGCGACGGGGTCTGGTGGACGCTGTCGACCAACGACGCGGCGGCCGGCGCCGCGTGGATCGTCGCCTGCGGGAGCGCCTCGTGAGCCGCTCGCCGTGGACCTGGGTGCTGCTCTCGGGGCTCGCCGCGTGCGTGCCCGTACCGTTCCTTGATGACTGGCTGTCGCGACGTGCCCTTCGTCGCGCGGTGCAGCTCGATGCGCCCGACGACGCCCCGCTCACCGACGCGCAGCTCGACGTGCTGACGGGCGACCGGTCGTCGATGCTGGTGGGGTGCCTCGTCACGGGCATCTGGTGGCCGATCAAGAAGTTATTCAAGACCATCCTATGGTTCTTGACCGTCAAGGACGTCTTGGACCGCGTGGCGGCCAGCGCCCAGGTCTTGGTTTCGGTGCGGGTGGCACGGAAGTGGGGGTGGCTTGCCGGGCACGAGGCCGCGGTGCGGGACGCCATCGAGGTCGCGTTCGGTCGGACGCGGTGGTCGCCGATCACACGGGTTCTCCTTGGCTACGAACGCCCGGCGCTGGCGGGGCCCCCGGAGTCCGAACCGCTGGCGAAATTTGCGCAGGGCCTTCGCCGGTTTGCGGGAGGGGCGGTGATGGATCGGGTGTTTGTCGAGCGGGTGGAGGCGGGGGTCGGCGCCGCGTGACGGCGTGTCGTAGCGGCCCGAGCATGCCATGGGCGATGCACCGCGCCCGGTTCCCATCGTCAGGCGGAGTCGCTGTGCATCGCGGCGCGTCCGCGGGACACCCGCCAGCGCTGACGGGTTATCGGTCCGAGCCATGCTCTTCGGCCTCCTGCTCGCCTGCCCCCCCCCCGAAGATTCGGCCGCCGAGGCGCCGGTTGGCGCGCTTGGCCAGGGGCGCACCAACCCCTTTCCCAGCGTGGAGCTGGTCGAGGACGGCCACCTTGCCTTCGACGCGACGGATCTCCCGCTCGCCGCTGACGGGGAGGCGTGGGATCTGGAGCTGCTGGCGCACCGGACGGGCTTCTCCCCGGTGCAGCCGGCGATCGTGATGTTCGAGCAGCCCGTCGATGAAGCCAGCGTCTCCGGTCAGGGTGGTATCGCGACCGACGGGACGGTTCGCCTCATCGACCTCGACTCGGGTGAGGCTCTGCCGTGTTTTGCCGAGCTGGATGCGGCGACTGACGCGCTGGCCAGCGGCTTACGGACGTTGATCGTGCGGCCGATGGTCGCGATGGCGTCGGGTCACCGTATCGCGGTCGTGGTCACCTCGGGCGTGACGTCGGGCGGCGCGCCGCTGTCCTTGCCCGAGCCGGGCGGACACTACGCCAAGCTGGCCGCGGAGCTGGCGGCGCTGGGTCAGGACGATGTGGCGCTGGCGTGGGACTTTCCGGTGCAGAGTTACCCCGACCTTGTGGACGCCGCGCTGGCACGGACGGCAGCGCCCGCTGGGCACACCATCGACTGGACGTGGGAGACCGGCGGGGACATCGAGCCCCCGGCGGGCTTGTGGCGACTGGCCGAGGGGTCGTTCGTCACGACGGAGTTCTTGGCAGACGGAAAGCGCCTTGTGCTCGGCGAGGACGGCCTTCCCACCGCCCAGGGCGAGCGCGCCGCGTACCTCATGGTCGCGATTCCCGATGCAGTAAAGGACGCGGCGCCAGGCAGTGTGCCGGTGGTGATCTTCGGCCACGGCATCCTGTCGGAGCCCGACAACTACCTCCACGACGGGGACCCCAGCGCGCTCATCGCGCTCGCGAACGGCCTCGGGGCGATCGTGGTGGCCACCAAGTGGACGGGGCTGACGGCGGACGACCAGCTGCACGCGCTGGAGGTTGCGTCGGACTTCGCCCGATTCCACGAAGTGCCCGAGATGTTGGTGCAAGGGGTGGTCGACACCCGCGCGCTGGCGGTCCTGCTTCGCGACGGGGACTTGCTCTCCGACCCCGTGTTTGCCGGGCTCGCCGACCCGTCGACGCTCTGGTACTACGGCATCTCGCTGGGCGGGATCGAAGGCGCGGTCACCCTCGCCAACCAGGACGTCATCTCCCGTGGCGTGTTTCACGTCGGCGGCTCGGCGTGGGCGACGATGCTCGAGCGCAGCTCCAACTGGCCCCCGTTCGACATCGTCGTGACCCGCACGTTCCCCGAGTCGTGGGAGCGGCAGCTGCTCTACTCGACCACCCAACTGTACTGGGACAGCGTCGACCCCGCGACCTACGTCGACCGCCTCGCCGGCGGCACGTGGTTGTGGCAGCAGTCGATCGGCGACGAGCAGGTGCCCAACGTGACGACGGAGCTGCTGGCCCGCAGCGTCGGCCTGCCGTTGGCGACCCCGGGCGCCACCACGCCGTTGGGGCTGACGGCGGCCGCGATGCCACTGACCGGCGCCGCCCTGACCCAGTTCGATCCCGAGGTCGAGGCGCCGGCTCCGACCAATCGACCCGCATCCCGTTCGGGTGCGCACGCCGCGCCGCGGATGTGGGAGGGAACCCAGGCGCAGGCGGCCCACTTCCTGCGGACCGGACAGGTCGCACACTTCTGTGGGGAGGCGCCGTGCTCCGCGTCCAATCCCGGGAGCTGGTAGCCGCGCTCGCCGCGGCGCTCGCGCCTTGCGCGTGGGCGTTGTGGCCAGACGCGCCATCGATCCTGGACTCGGAACGCGGCGCTGAGCTGGTGGTGGCGCTCGGGGCGCTGGGCGTGGCGGAGGCGGCTGGTGCCGCCGAGGTCGGGCTGCTCCTGGCGTTCTGGATGGCGGGCTACCTCGGATGGCGGTGTGCCCGTGAGCGGGCGCCGGAGGCCGACTGGCACGTTGGCGCCGCTTTCGCCGCGGCGGCGCAGCTGGGCCCGTGGAGCCTGTGGCTCGTCGTGCACGGGGACCCGGGCATGTTCGCCCTTGGGCCTCTGCTTCTGGCGGGCGGGCTCCTTCGTCGCCGCTCGGCCGTCGCCTTTGCCCTGCTCGCGGCCGTCCTTGCCGCCGGCGGCGCGTACGCCGCCCGCCCCGCCCCGCCTTCCCCCGTCGGCTCGACGCCGATGTACGCCGGCGCCGCCGGAGCCTGGTTCCCCCTCCCTCCCCCCGAGGCCGCGCCTTGGCGCGCCGCGGCCGCCGCCTACGGTGGCCGCTGGGTGCACCCGCTGAGCGTGGCCGTCAGCGGCGAGCGTTCGCCGGGCATGCCGGCGGCGGCGCTGCCGCTGGCTGTGGAAGCGGCCGTGGTTCCCGTCCCCCCCTTTGACCTCGACGCGTGGGCGCTGGCCCTCGCGCCAAAACCGACGCACCGCCTTCTCCGTTCGGTGGGTGCTGCCGTGCTGGTCGCGCCGTTGGCGCTCCTGCTCGCGGGGTTGGCGGGCGGGCTCCGCGGCGGCGGCCGGGCTCTCGGGGTGCGCGCGACGGTGGTGGCGCTGCTTTGCATGGGCGCCGGCGCCGCCGCGTTGGTGAGTTCGGCGCGGCCGCCGCTGCCCGCTGCAATGCCCGGCGCCGAGCTGGCGGTCGCGCCGCTGGCCGACGTCTACTTCCCGTCGCCGCACGCCCCCTGGAGCGGCGGCCGTTGGTCGGTGATGCAGCTCCGCGCGGTGGGGGCCGGGGCGCCTGCCGCGGCGACCGCCCCGCTCATCGTCGAGCTGGCGCGGTTGTCAGGCGAAGGCCTTGATGCCGCCGCCGCGGGACCCGCCTGGGAGGCAGGCCGCGTCGCGCTTTCGGAAGGGTTGGCGGCCGCGCCGAGGGGCGTTCTGGTGGACACGGCGGCGCTCCCAGGGTGGGGGTGGGCGCGGCTGCGCGCGGCGCTCACCGAGGCCGGCGCGAGCGCCGAAGGGGAGGGGACGCTCGTCCTGGTCCGCACACGGAGCGCCCGTTAGCGCGGCGAGCCCGCCGAAGGCGGCTTCGCCGTGCGCCGGATGTCGACGATCTGCGCGGCGCTGAGATCAAGGCGGTAGGTGGCCAGAAGCGGCATCGCCCGGATCACGGTGCCAGTGCACTGGACGATCAGCGATTCGTAGCGGAGCACCACGTGGATGGGCGGCGCGGAGGGCAGGGCGCGCCCATCGGAGTTCAGCGTCAAAAGGCCAGAAACGAGCTGGGTGTTCGCGTCGTGCGTGAAGACCTCGGCGCCCTTCCAGGTGACCTGAAGGTAGCTGCGGCCGGCGATGGCGCTGAGGATCCACCCGGGGTCCTCGCCGGCCACCGGCACGCCGGGTGCGATGGTGCGTGGGGACTGCACCCCCGGGACACCAGGGGGCGCCACGCTGCGTGTTGCCGAAACCGACGCCAGGCTCGGTGGGAAGCTACGCGCCGAAGGCGCCGCGCCCCCGTGCGAGCCGGAACCAACGCTTCGGACCGTGGGGACCGGGCCGCCCGCAGCGGCGGGCCCCAGGTTCGGCGCCGGCTCTCCCTTCATTGCCGCGCGCAGGGCGTCACGCATCGCGGCGCGGCCACCACCCCCTTCGACGAGCTGGCTGGACGACCAGGTGGAGGTGCCCGCACCGCGCATCCGGTCGCGCGCCGCCTGGCGTTCACGCTCGGTGATGTCGCTGTAGGTCGATGCCAACGCACCCGTAGAGTCCCGCACATCGGACAACTCACGCAACGTGCCGCCAGACTGCTTCAGCCTCAGGAACTGCTGCCACCGGGCCTCATCGCCTTCGTGGACCTTTTTGAGCCGGATGAGGTAGCCCTGGGGTTCGCTGGGGGTGCCCGGCAAAACCCGCATGACCTCGCCCTCCATGAGCGCGGTGCCCGGGGACGGCGAGAGGTCGGCCCGCATCGTCACCAAGTCTAGCGGCAGGAACGTTGCATCGACCTGAACGTACAGCCGGGTGCCTTCGAGCCACACCAACTTGCCGAAATTCATCCCCTCTTTCGACTGCACGCCCATGGACACGCGCACCGTGAGGCGCTCGGTTCCGGGGGTAGAAACGGAGGAGGGGGGGAGGGTCGGCATCGGCCGCCGACGATAACTCCTTTTTCAGCCGGCGTCGCCGAACTCAGGGAGGCAAGACGGAGTGACGGGTTGCGACGGGAGGCCGAGCGCCGCGATGGCTTCGGCGGGCAGCCCGGCAAGGCGGAGGCCGATGCGTGGCAGGTCGGCGGTGGTCGACCAGAGGGAAAACACGGAGGGGTGGGGTGCGGCGCGGGTGACATGATCGCGCAGCTGCGCCAGCGCGGGAAGGAACTGAACGCCGGCAACGCGGTCGAACACCATCGCCGGCGTGCCCTCGCGCAGCGTCTCGCCAAGGCGGAGCTCGATGCGCTCGGGCACCTTCCCGGTCTCCTGCTGCCAGCGTTCGGCGCGGGTCGGACCGGTGCCGTCGGGCCCGCGGTCTTCGAAACCGAGCACCTCCAAAAAGCGCGCGAGGGTTGCTTCTAGCGCGTCGGCGTCGATGCTTTCGACGAGGTCGGCCCCGAAATGAGCGCGCCACACCCGGTGCTGGTCGCGTTGGCGGGCAAAGTCCGCTCGTCGTTGCCGCAGCGCCGCCAGCACCGACGGTTCGGGGCTCTGGCGCCACGCGTCCAGGAGCTGCAGCCGGGCGATCACGCCCTGCTCCCCGTACAAGGCCGGCTCGCCAAGGAACTCGACGCCGTCGGCCCACGGGACGATGCGGGCGCGGAGCACCATGCGCTTGGGCAGCTCTGCGCGTGCGAAGGCGGGACAGCGCACGACGTGGTCGCTGTCGTCCTGGAGATCGCGGATGAGGACGCATTCGCCATCGTGGCCGTCAACAATCCACAGGCTCGTGCGCACGTCGAGCGGCCAGCGGGCGAGGGCGGGGTTGTGGTGGAGCTCGGCGAGCCGGTCGGCCGCGGTGAATCCTTCGGGGTCCAACCATTCGATCGCCGTGAAATCCAGGAGATCCGCCCACTCATCGGCGTCCGGAGGGCGGCCGTGGAGCGCCTGGGCGGCGTGCGCGAGGGCGTCGGCATTCTGCCGGACGTGCGCCCAGAGCGCGGCGCGGATGGCGGTGAGGTCGTCTGGCACGTGCGGATCGCGGGCGGGGGGCCACCTAATCGGTCTCCCCCGGGGTGGGGGTTGAGTCGGACCACCTGGGCTCGCCTAGCTGAAGCGGAGGGACGGGGCCCGCGCAAAATCGGTGATACTGTTGGCCACGCATGCGCCTCTTGTTTCCCCTCTTTTTCGCGGGTTGTGACCCCGACCAAGAACTCAACGTGGCCGAGCCCAAGCTGGTCTTTGAGCCGGCCACCATCGATTTCGGCGAGGTGGTCGTCGGGACCTACGGCGAGATCGGCGCGGTGGTTCGCAATGACGGGCTCGGTACGTTGCGCATTTCGGGCGCAGAATTCGAAGGCGGCGCCTCCGCCGACCTCAGCGTCGTGAGTTGGCCCGCCCAGCTCGCCGCGGGGGACGATGGGCTGCTCGTGGTGCGCTACACGCCGGACATCGAGGGCGCAGATTGGGGCACCTTGAGCCTCGCCACCAACCAGACCAACGCCCCGTCGGCCCCGGTCACCCTCACCGGGCTGGGGGTGCGGCCGTGCATCGACATCGATCCCGAGCTCCTGTGGTTTGGGACCGTGGCGCCCGGCGACTCATTCTCGCGCAACTTCCAGGTCCGCGCGGGCTGCACCGGGACCCTACGAATCGGCCACGCCGTTTTCCCTGGTGACGAGGCGAGCGCGTACACCTTGACCTGGCCCGAAGACTGGGCGGAGCCCTACGTGGTGCGCACCGGCTTCTCGTTCACCGTCGGGGTGACATTTTCGCCGCCTGACACCGCCGAGCACAGCGGCGAACTGTGGTTCTCCTCGAACGATCCCGACGACTCCACCGCCGCGGTGCAGCTTCGTGGCAACACGGTGGACGACCCCACCGACAACGAAGCGCCCTATGTAGAAATCACTGAGCCCGACGTCGGCGAATATTTTCTCGACAATCAGTTGGTGACCCTCACCGGCGTGGTCTACGATGCCGATGAGGCGCCCACCAATCTCATCTGCGGTTGGTACGCCGAGGGCACGCGGATGGCGGACGCCGACACCAGCATCGGGGTTGACGGTACCCTCGCCGCCGCCGTCTATCTGCCGGTCGGGGACGTGGAGATCGAGCTACGGTGCTACGACTCCGAGGGCGAGCAGGGCGCGGACTCCACACGCGTTGATGTCTGGAAACACGACGAGCCGCTTCAGTATGTAATTTCCGGAGGCTCCACCCTTTTCGACTACTTTACCATCGATGACGATCTGCGGTTCACCATCGGCGGCGTGGTGGTCTTCAATGATGACAACAACGCCAAGGACACCCTCGCTCCGTTCACCATCGACGCCAAGGTCGGTGACACGCTGGAGCTCCTCGCTGTCGATCAAAACTCCTGTGACGCCGTCGTCGATCCGTTGGTCCTACATTGGGGAACTGGAAAACAACAGGCGCTCAACGAGCTTGTTTGTAAGAGCGCCTGCCCCGATCACGCCTGTTACGATGGCAGCTACGCGGGGCCGTGGCCGAGTGTGTTGCTTGAGGACAGTTTTGTGATTGCGATTCCGTAGGCCGGTCGGAACGGCCATGTCAGGAGGGGATGGATGGTCAGCCGACCGTCACCGCACCCAAAACATCCTCGCCCCCTGCACCTCTACCACCGCTGCGCCCAGACGCGCTTCCACCGCGGCGGCACACCCTTCAGGCGCCAGCTCCGCGTGGACGACGACCGCGGTGAAGCCGAGCGCCCGGAGGGTGACCCCCTCGCTTCCAGCGAGAACGTCCCCGGCGGTGGCCGCGCCTGGCCGGGCGCGGGGGAGGCCGCCGCAGGCGGTTTGCAGCGCGCGGGCTTCGCCCGAGGCGGCCAGCACCGCGTCGGCGGCTTCGTAGTTTTCGGCGACGGGCTGGCGATGCGTCAGCTGCCACATCCAGTAGGGGCGCCGGGTGCCGAAGACCTCGGGGCGGGTGCGGTTGTCGTCGATGGGGAGGTCGAGGACCGGCCCCGACAGCGGCAGGTCCGGCGGGGTTGGCAGGGGGGCGGCGACGCGAGGCCACCGCGTCGAGGACAATGCGAGGCTGTCGGCGAGGAGCAGCGCCACCAGTACGGGACCCAGCCCGACGAGTAGCCAGCGGCCGAGCGGCGACGAGCCGGACGACGGGGTCGGTGCGCCAATGGAAGGCAACGCGCCGGTCGGCCCAAAATGCCACACGGAGAACCGACGCTCCACCGCCACCGCCCCCCAGGCCGCCGCCGCCCCCAAAAGTACGGTCGCGGGCCCACTGGCGCGATACCAGTGGGTGACGAACCGGGCGCTGTCGAGCTGTTCGACGAGCCACCCGGCGGGGAGAGGAAACGGCAAAGCAACGTCCCCGCCAATACGCAGCCAGTGACCCAATGCAAGGACCCAGAGTGGCGCTGCCGACAACGCCCACCCCCACGCCCTTCGTCCGCCGAGCGCCGCCAGGATCACCGTGATCGAGCCCAGATAAACGCTGTAGGAGGGCGTGAAGCTGGTCGTGGACGGGAAGAAGCGGAGCAGGTCGATTCCGTAGCGCTCCTGTTTCTGCCACTGGCGAATATCGGTGGGGTCGGAGAGGCCGGCGGCGCGGTCCGCCCAGACCCCAAGGTGGGGCAGCAGGTCCAGGAAGCGAGGGACCACCATCAGCAGAGCGATGGCGCCTGCCCAGAAGACAGCAAGCCGGCGAACTCGCAAGGCGACGAGCGGGGCCACCACCAGGGCAAAGGCGGCGTGATACCAACCGGTCAGCGCGAAGATGCCGAGGGTCAGCCCGGCGGCGACCACCACGCGAGGCCTCGCATCGGATTTGAGCCGTTCCATCGCCGCGAGGTGCAGCGCGTACCACCCGAGCGGCCAGGCTTCGCTGACCCCGAACTCGATGACGCCGCCGAGGAAGGGCGACCAGCCGATCGTCGCCATCCCCACCAGCGCTCCGATCGGGCGTTGCGTCACCTCTCGCCCGAGGATCCAGCCGCCGAAGCAGGCCAGCAGCACGTTGGCGACGGCGACCACGTTCCACGCGAGGGTGGGCGAGATCAACCAACCGAGGGCGAACCAGGGGAGATTGGGCGGGTCCATCAATGGGACGTCCCAACCAGCGGGAACGTTGGCCTGGAGCCCGACCAGCGTGTGCGCGAAGAACCAGAGGTGGTTGTGGACCTCGCCGTTGGGGTCGCCGAGGAGCCCGGAGCGCGCCGGCCACAGAAAGATGATCGTGCCCACGATCCCCAAGAAACCTGCGAAACGAGCGTTCACCAGCCGCACGCCCGGAGCGCCGCGTGCACCCGATCGGCCACTGCGTCCGCACGCGGACGGGTATCGATCAAGTCCTGGCGCAGCTCGACCTCGAAGTAGGGCATGCCACCGGCATCCCCGTGGCGAGCGGCGCTGTAGATGAGGCCCGCCTTGCCGGAGTAAGGTTCGTTTGGCTCGGTGCGGAAACCCTGGTTCCGCATGGCGACGACCATCGCTTCGGCGTGGGCGTCGTGCTGATCGTAGAGCACACCCGCGTCGAGTGTGCGCGGCACGCCTTGCCAGACCGGGGTGTAGCTGTGGACGGACACCAGGAGTCGCGGGCGGGCGATGCTGACCACGGCGGCGACAGTGTCGTGGAATGGCGCATGAAAGCGGGCGATGCGGGTGCGGCGCTCGGGCGGGCGCATCCCCAGATTGAAGGAGACAGGCCCGTCGTGGGTCTGGGCGAGGCAGAGCGTGGGGTCGTCCGGCGCGCGGTTGACGTCGGTGACGAGGCGGCTGACCCGCGACAGGATCGCGACGTCGGGACCGCGGTGCGCTGCGCCCAGGTGGGTCAGGCGACGGGTGACCCAGGCAGCGCCGATGTCGTAGCCCCAGTGCATGCGCAGGATCGTGCGGTCGGCAGGGTGGGGGTGAAACAACCGCGGCACCCGGTTCGACGCGTGCTCGCAGGTGTACACGATGCAGCCGCGGGTAGGGCGGCCGATGGTCTCGACGGCATCGTTGCGCACGTGCGTTGCTATCCCACCCGGTTCCGGCCCGCGTTCTTGGCCTTGTACAACGCCGCATCGGCCCGGCCGATCGCGCCTTCGACGTGTTCGCCGTCGACCAGCTGGGCCACCCCGATCGAGACCGTGACCCGCAACCCCGACCCCCATTCGCCGGCTTCGACGGCCGCCCGAACCCGCTCGGCAATGGCCCGCGCGCTCGGCTGGTCGGTGTCGGGAAGCACCGCCAGGAACTCTTCGCCGCCCCACCGCGCGGCCACATCACTTTCGCGCAGGGTGCTGGACAGGGCGTGGGCGACACCCTGGATCACCTCGTCCCCGACGGCGTGTCCGCGTGTGTCATTTACGAGCTTGAAATCGTCGATGTCGACGAGCAGGAACGAAACCGGGCCGCGGTGCCGAAGGGCCCGAGCCACCTCCCGGCGGGTGGCGAGCTGGGCGCCACGGCGATTCGCGAGCCCGGTGAGGCTGTCGGTCAGGGCCGCCCGCGCCAGCATGAGCTCGGCGGTGATGTCCAACCACACGTCAAGCTGCCCGGTGCCGTCGGGAAGGGCGAGCGGTTTGGTGCTCCACCGGAAGGTGCGCGGTGCGGTCCCGGCGAACTGGACCTCCTCGTGGGCGACCACCGCTTCGCGCGGCTGGGAGCGGAAGGATTCGACGAACTCGCGGTCGTCGGTCTGTTGCCCGAGCAGGTCGGCAAACCCCTCCCGATCCAGGCGCACCACGGCCTCGGCCTCTTTTCCGAAAAGTCGCGCCAGGCTGGGATTCACCAGCATCAGTCGCCCGGACGGTCCCCAGAGGCAGACCGGCTGATCAAGGTGCTTCAGCACCGCGCCGAGGTGGGCGATGGCAAACCGAGCCTCACTGACACCGTCGTTGGCGTGCGGTTTGCGCCTCAGCTCGAGTTCGCCAGAAACCCGGCGGGCGAGGCCGTGGAGGGCGAGGACCTGTGCCTGGTCGAGCTCCAACGGCTGACCATGCAACAGACACAGCGCGCCGAGCACCGTGCCGTCGCCGGCGGTGAGCGGCACCCCCGCGAACCCGCGTACGACGCCCTCGCGGACCAGCGCCGTCTCCGCGAACGTCGGGTGGGTGTGCGCGTCGCGGACCACCAGCGCTTCGCCGCCGAGGGCGTCCACGACGTGGCGAGCAATGCCCGCCTCGCGAGCGGTGCCACGTTCGACCAGGGTTCGGCCCGCCAGCCCGTGATGCGCCACCAGGAGCTCGCGCTTTTCGCCCAGGACCGTGCACATCGCCGCGTCCACCCCGAAGGCAAGCGCAATCTCGGCCACCAGCGCGTCGAGCGGCGCCGACGGATCGTGCGCGTTGGCCAGGCCGCTGGCGTGCAGCCGGGCGAGGCGGAGTTGTTCTTCCCGAGGGTCACGATTGGGCTCGGGCGGGCGCGGGGCGAACGCGATCCGGCGGAGCGCGGCGCGAATGGCGTGGCGGATCGGGCCTACATCAAGGTCGGTGTTGAGCACCAGCGCGATCGACAAGGCGGCGCGCTGCTTCCAGGCGGAGTCGCGCAGCTCGGCGAACGCGCTGACCACGATCGCGGGCACGCGCGGCCGGAGCTCGCGCATCTCTGCCAAAAGCCGGAAGCCATCGACGTTGGCCATCGTCAGCTCTACGATGCACAGCGCCGGTGCGCCGCGCGTCTGTAGGAGGGTGCGCGCGTGCTCGTCGCTTCGGGCCAGCGCCGGGTCCAGACCTTCGGCCTCCACAGCGGCGACGAAGAGCGCGGCGCGACGGGGCTGGGGCTCGACGATCAGCGCGTACATGGCGCCTCGCCTATCCTCCGGACGTCACCAACGTGAGCCCCAACGGCGCCGGCACCGGGCAGCTGTCGCAGACCAGCGCCACCAGCCACAAGCCAGTGTCGTCAAAGCCAGGGAAGGGGCTCTGGTCGTCGTCGTCCAAAAGTGCCCCGAGGTCGGCCTGGACCCCCGCGAGGTGGGGAGCCGACCACGTCGTTGTCGCCAGGCTCTCCAGGTCGAGGAACTGCGCTTCGAGCGAGGCGACGTCGGTGTCGGCGAAGTACGCGACCATCACCTTGCTGACCTTGGTGGGGTCGAGCGGCGAACCCTGCCCAGTGACGGTGAGCTGGCTCCAGTCCAGCGTCAGCGGGTCGTCGGCGGCGATCACCACCGGCGTGAGTGTCGTGAGCGAGACCGTGTAGTCCAGGAGCGCACAGCCATCGTCCACCGAGACCGCGTGGTTGTCCTCGCCGTCTTGGGGTGACACAAACACCAGCATTCGGCTGCCCAGCGCCACGCCGGTCCCGGTCGTGAGCACCACCAGCCAACTGCCGGAGCCGTCTTCGAAGAGCGGCTCGATGTCGGGATCCGTGCCGCCGAAGCTGACCTGCGAAAGCAAGAACTCTGTGGCGTCGCCCGGCTCGTAGTTGAGGTACACGCCCATGTCGACCTGACGGAGCGAGTCGCGAGCGAGTCCGTCCTCGACCTCCGCTTCGGTGAGGTAGGGAAAGGCCATCAGCCCGACGTTGTCGATGTCGGCGACCGGGTCGAGGTCGTGACACTGCAGGTCCTTGTCGAGGTCGGCCCAACTCAAGGAAAAGTCCGTGGTCGCCTCGACCGCGAAGCTGGGGATGTTCAACAACCCCTCGAAGGTGAAGTTGTTCTCGTTGGCAAACGAGATCGCAGCGCGCGCGGGAACGTCGGCTGTGTCGGTGGGGTCGCCCCCGACACACGCGGCCAACAAGCTAGGGAGCATTGTAGAAGCTGTCGACCGGCTGCACGAAGGTGTATCCCTGGCCAAGCTCGGCGTTGAGTTGCCAGACAGGCAACCCTTCGGGAGTCACCAACTGAATCTCCCCGTTCGGCGACCAGGTGACCAGGGTGTTTCCGTTGTCGAAGCGCTGTACGTCGCCTTTGGCGAAGACCAACAACGGCGGCGTGCGGATGTACTCCCAGATCTGGGTGGCGATGCGGGCATCGATGTCGAGCTCCAACTCGACGGCGCGAGAATAGCCGCGCTCGGGGGTGCCGTTGTCGAACAACAGCAGGTTGCCGTTCGGCATCAGCTCGAACTGGTGCTGCAGCTGTACGACCTCGGCCCCGCCGAAATCGAACTCGTTGAGTTCGCCATCGATCATCCACTCGATCTCCCCCGTGGACCTGTTCACTTTGCAGAGCGTCCCGATTTCCTTGAGCGAGATGAGGTAGGCGTCCTCTTCGGCCCAGTAGTCGAGGCCGTTGCCGTGCGTCCAATTGGGCGCCGGCTGGTCGACGTAGGGGGTCGAGTCCAAGGACTCCCAGGCGTTCCAGATCACCGTCTCGGTGCCGTCGGCGGCAAGCTCCACGATGCGGTCGGCCTCCCACGGGGTTCCGTTGGGGCGGGTGCGCCGCTCGACCGAGATCATCGCCACCGTCCCGTCCGGAAGCTCGTCGAGATCATGGTCGAAGAACGGCGCGGGAATATCGACGACGGTGCCGCCATCGATGGAGATGTATTGGAGCAGGCTGTCCTCAAGCTTGCCCTGCGTGCCGGCGTGTCCGAGCAGCACCGCCTTTCGATCGTTGGTCAAAAGCGCCCGCATCAGGTTGCCGCCCTCGACCACCGGGCGGTAGTACCACACGACGTCGCCCACTTGATTGACGATGGTCACCGCCGCGACTGCTCCCTGCGTGGGCAAGACCATGAACTGCCACTCGTCGGCCATGGTGCCCGACGCGACCGGTTGCGGCGTCCCGGTGGGCAGCGGCCCGGTGGTGATGGTGTAGTCCGAGGTGGGGGTGGGGCCGCTGCCGGTGTCAACAACGACGCGGAAGTGGACCAGGGTGTCGGCGGCGGTGCCGACAAGGAACACCTCGTGTGAGGTGCCCGAGGCGGTGGTGTTGGTTGAGATGCCGTAGGTTTCGTCTGGTCCAAACTCGACATGCCCCGTGGCCTCGACGTCGGTTTTCCAGCGGACGACGACCACGGTCACGATCGTGGCGAGATCGGCGGTGACGTCCGAGACGGCGGCGTCGCCCAGGGTGGCCTCATCGTCAGAGTCGGTGCCGACGACGTCCTTGTCGGCGAGGGAGGGGTCACAGGCGGCGGCGAGCAGCAGGAAGGCGAGGGCGGCGCGCATGTGAAGGTCCGGGGTGGCGCAGTGTACGCGCCGACGGGGCAATCGGCTCGGTTTTGGGTTGAGATCGCGCTGTGGTGGTAGCGGGGGACGCCGTCGGCGGAGGGCGCGGTCGGCGCTCAGGGGCAGGACCCGTTGACCTGGACCCAGGTGTCGATCTCGTCGGAGGTCATCGGGTCGAGGTACAGCAGCCGGCGGTGGCGAAGAGACGGGGTGAGAGGCGCGCGGGGCGCCATGCCTCCGCGCCACACTCTCACAAGAAAAGGGGGGAAGAGGCGAGGCCCCTTCCCCTACCGGGCCGTTCCCTCCGGCCTCCAAGCTGCGCTTTCCGGCCTGCGGCGCCCAGCGCGTAAATAACGCGCTGCGACGCGGCCCGCTCCCCATCCCCGCAGTCACCCATGGCGCTTGGGCGTTTCATTGGCCTGGGAGGTGCGGAACGCGCCATGGATGACTCACCCCGAGCGGGAGGTCAGCGTCGCCGCCCCGCGGCTACAGCAACCCGGGCTTCCCGGTGTTGACCGTCGCCACGGCGCGCGTTCCCTTCCCATTGCCGGCCGCCTTATACACGATCACCGGCGGCGCCTCGATCACGCCGTCCTTGTTGGTGTCGGTGAGCTCAAAGTCGATGGGCTCGCCGCCGATGAGGATGTCGCCCTTGGCGTCCACATCGTTCTTGTCCATGCCGCCGAGGCTCAGGTCGCCGTCGCCGTCGCGGGTGAAGGAGCCGTAGAAGTCGCCCTTGGCGAGGGTCTTCTGCTTGCCCTTGCTGTCGGCGGCGCCGAGGAGGCTCACTTCGCCAGCGAGGTCCACGCCGAGCGGGTCGCCCGAGAGGGACACTTCGTTGGCGAAGACGACGGCGATTTCGGGGTCGAAGGTGAGGGTGTAGCTGGACTCCTTGGTTGAAGCGGCCTTGAGCGTGGAGGTGAGGGTTACCTTCACGGACTTCGGGAGCTTGGCGGCCGTGGCGGAGTAGGCGGTGGCCGAGAGCGTCCAGTTGGCGTCGGTGGCCTGGGCGAGGGCCACGCAGGTGCCGTTGGCGCACAGGCCGCGGTCGCCGAAGGAGGAGCCTTCCTTCACGGTGGTGCCGTCGATCGTGAGCTGGAAGGCTTCTTTTTCGGGGGAGCCGGAGAAGGTGATCTCGGTGGCGGCGGCTACCTGGTAGCTGTTCGCGGGGATGGTGAGGGTTTCGCCATTGTCGACCTCGATCTTGGCCTCCTGGGGGGTGGCGTCGAAGGAGTACCAGCCGTGGGAGACGATGGTGAGCCCAGAGTCGAAGCATGTGAACACGTCCCAGCACTCCTCCTTGGCCACGGAGCCGCCGCGCGACAGGATGGCCACGCTCGTGAGCGGATACCCATCCGTCGTGAGTGCATTCACCCCCTCCCCACCATCATCCCACGGTGCCCCGAGGCTCACACTGGACTTCTCGAGCTTTTTGCCGTCGATGTCGTAGCTGGTCGAGTCGATGGTGATCTCGCCTTCGTGGGCGAGGGTCAGCTCGCCTTCCCATACCGCGCCGATGTCGCCGAACGTGACGTCGCTCGTGACCACGCGCCCCGCGTCGGCCTGGGCGGCTCCGAAGTTCTTAAGCGTGAAGTCCGCGATCGTCCGCCCGTACACGTCCGCGCCACTGAGGTCGAATGTGACGTCGTACCCGCCGTCGGGGTTTGCGAACACCTCGGCCGCCAACAGCTCGATGTCGAGCGTCGACGAACCGGTGCTGACGTCACACCCGCCCTTCACGTTGCAGGAGCCGCTCGAATCGGCCGTGAGCGAAACCGAGCCGTCCTTCCCGAGCGTGCCCGAGAACGACATCTGCGCGGTACCCTTCTCGTCGTAGACGGTGAGCGTCGCCGCCGTATCGGTGGTGGAAAGCTCCTTGAGGTGCGCCGTAGCGTGCACCCAGGCGTCGGCTTCGGTGAGGTCTACGGTCTCGGAGCCGGAGTCGGAGGAGATGTCGGCGGAGATGGCGGTGGCTTCGCCGGTGACGACCACGGCCCGGACGAAACCGTCGACGGAGATGGAGACCCCCTTCGGAATGTCGATGGGCTTCTTGCCGATCCGTCCCGCCTCCGCATCCGGCGTGGCCAACACAAGCGCGAGGAGAGTGGACGAGACGAACATGGGAGACTCCGAGGTGGGGGTGGCTGACCCATGCTGATTACCGTGGGGGTGGGATTCTGATACCCCCACCCAACCCCCAATCGGCCGAGCAGGCGGCGACCGCTCTGGGCGATGCGGCAGCTCGCCGGACTGCGGCGCCCCCGTGAGCCTGTCGGCCCCGGCCTCTTCCATGGTGGCGCACCGCGCCGACCTCGACGACGCGTCGCCGCGCGCTGGCCAGCGCCACTCCCGTTGGCCGGGGGGTGGGCGCCCACCCCGGACGCAACGGGAGCCAATGGGGCGATTTTCTCTCAACGCACGGTGGGTGAGGCCTCACCCCGGGCGCAAGGATAGGTCGGAGGCCGGTTTTGCTCCCGCTGCCGGGAGGGTGGGCCGGCACCCCAGGCGCAACGGGAGCCGCGCGCGGGGAGAGGGCGACCGCCGCCGCCGCCGCCGCCGCCGCCCCCCCGCCGCCGCGGCGCGGCCCTCCGCCGCCGCCGCCGCCCCCCCGCCGCCGCGGCGCGGCCCTCC
>CANFCK010000043.1 GCA_947445035.1 Deltaproteobacteria bacterium | reverse complement strand
GTCCGCGATCGGCCAGGCTCTCCAATACACGATCAACCAGTGGGCTTGCCTGGAGGCGTGTGTCACAAACCCTGAGATTCCGATCCATAACAACATGAGCGAATTGCAACTCAGGCGGCCGGTCATCGGCAGGAAAAACTGGCTCTTTGCGGGTTCAGAGGGCGGCGCACAAGCCGCAGCGACGTTGTTGTCACTCATCGGCAGCTGCAGACTCCACGGCATCGACCCCTGGGGATACCTCAATACCGTGCTCGGTGTCATCAACGATCACCCCGCGAATCGCGTCGCCGATCTCACTCCGCTTCGGCTCGCAAGGACCCCGGCCGCAGCGCTGTAGGGGATCGCCGGGGGGATACCAACCCATCGAGGCAAACGCCGCCGCGTGTCTCGAATCGTAGCTTGGCCGGCCCTCGTCCGACACCGCCAAAAGAACGATGAGGTTGACCCCTGAGGAAACCAGGGCCTGGGCGCGCGCCAGCATCCCCGGGCCGTCGCCGCCCTCGTACAAATCACTCACCAAGACAAGGTGCGTGCGGGACGGCTCGGGAATCTGCATCGTGACATACCCCAGCGCCCCGCAGATGTCGGTGCCACCACCGAGTTGGATCCCGAACAACACCTCGACAGTATCCGTAAGAATGTCGCTGAGGTCGACGATGGCGGTGTCAAAACATACGAGCTTGGTGCTCAACGCTGGCAGGCTCGCCAGCACTGCCGCAAAGATCGAGGCGTAGACGACACTCGGCGCCATCGACCCCGACTGATCCACCAGCAATACCACTTCGCCGATCCGTCTTTGACCGCGAGAGTGGCCGATGATCCGCTCGGGCACGACGATCTTGTGCGCGGGTTGCCAGTGTTGGAGGTTGGCGCGTACCGTCCGGTCCCAGTCGATGTCGGCAAAGCGAGGACGGCGCGTCCGGGCGCTGCGCCGAAGCGCCCCGCGGACGGCGTCTTGGGTTCTTGCCTCCAACTTTACCATCAACTGATCGACCACGGTTTGTACCACCTCGACGGGAAAAAGGTCCCGCAGCTCCCCCAGCCACTTCGCCACCCGCGGCGCCGAACTTCCGAGTCCGCCCTTGCGGCTCTTCGGTTCTGCCTGGCCGTAGAGTTGGTCCAACGCTTCGCCGATCCGGGCATCCTGGCCGGTGAGCTTCGAGAGCCCAGTTCCGGGCGGGTCGCCGAGGGCAGGCCGCCAGCGGCGGAGACGCTCGTCTTTGTCGCTCACGACGGACCCCCGAGCCCGAGGATCAGGTCCAGCAGGGGCGCGCCAGCTTCGAACGCCGCCGAGCTCTCCGGAACGTCGGTGACCACGGCGCGCCGAAGCTCACCAGCAACCGTGCGTAGCAGGCGCTGTCGCTCGCTCAGCCCGAACGACGTCGTCGCGCGGCGCAAAAGAGGCAGCGCCTCCATGAGAGCGGTCTCATCGAGGTTGTAGAGCCAATCGTCCACCAGCGGCAGGAGCACATCGTCGTGAACCAGGATGTGCGCAGCGTCCCCGAGGAACCCTTCGAGCCACGCCGCGGCACCGGCCTGCGGCACGCCCGGGGACAGACTCGACGCGAGACGGGCAGCGAGCGTCTCCCCCGACCAGGTGCCGTGATCGTCGAGCCGGCGAGCGGCGAATCCGGCGACCAGCGCCGCGGCTTCCCGGTCGTCTGCCACCGCGCCCAGCGCCGCTTACCAGTCCCCACCCCGTGCGCCATCGCGAAACACCCGAACCGACGGGTGCAAGGTGTTGAGCGCGGAGCGGAGGCCCTCGGCGGCCGACGCATCCAGATGACGCGCCGCATGGACCAGACCCAGGTTGATCTTGTCGAAGAGTCCGGACACCAGCACGTCCACGCCGCCCAGGTGCATGTGGCGGGCAGTGCCGTATAGCGGAGCACATCCACGAGCGGCGGCACGGCTTCGCACAGGGCCAGAACGTCGGCGCCGGCACTGGTGAGCACGAACCGGTCGCCGAGCTTCCCCAGCCAGGCCCCCTCGACCAAGGACGGCACCGACTCCAACCACGGTTGGTTCGCAAGTATCCGCCGGGCCGCTTCGGCAGCGGCGTCCAGCCCCGACGCGCCCCCGCGGAGCGCGGCCTCGGGCGGGGAGTCCACCGGGTTCGGATCCCGAACAGCGATCACCGCCCGGAGCGGCGCCGCCGATGGATAGTAGTCGAGCGTCGCCGAGAAGACCTCGCCCGTTGCGAAAGTCGTCCAAGCGTCGGCGATGCGGAGGGTGTCCGGCGCTTCGAGCAGTGGATCGCGGGTTGTGGTCCAGCCGATGAGCCTGCGAACGTCTTCGCGCAGCGGGGCTGGAAGCTCGGCCTGCCGTCGGTAGGCGCGGGCAAGCAGGGCGAGCCGGCCGAGCTCTCCGAGGAGCCACGCCTCGCGCTCGGACTCGGGCTTGCCGAAGAGTTCGCCCGGTAGCTCGTCGAGCGCCAGCGCCAGCGCGGCCGCCTTGGCGTCGACCAGTCGCGACGCGATCCGACGGCAACGCTCGGTGGCACGGGCGGGGAAGGCGCCCAGGCCCTCGCCGAGCACATCGCCGAGCCAACGATCGAGAGCTCCTCGAGCCCCGCCAGAACGGCGGCCTCGCGGTCGCCTCGCCGCCTTTCCGATACCTTGGCCGCTGCCGCTGCTCGCTTGGCTTCCTCCGCCGGGTCGACGGGCGCGACAACCAGGGCAGCGACGATGTCCTTGGTGCCGGTCGGAGTCGGGGGTCCCCCCGGCACCGCGCCCACCCCCCGCTTCTTCCGTCGCGACAGCCACTCCTCGACCCATTCCGGGACTGGGGCAGGCGGCTTCATCAGCCCGGCGGCCGCCGACAGCGAGGCCTGATCGGGCGCGAGGGCCTGCACGCTTGCAAGCGCGACGGAGGCGGGAACAGGGTGCACGCGTCGCCTCCGCTACCCGCCGTGTAATCCACACCGCGACAAAGGCGGGGCGCGCCGACGTTGCCATCCGCGCGCGTTACCCGCCAGCCCGATGTCGACCTTCAGCCGCTTCGCCAAGCTCGGCACCCTCACCACCAAGGTGACCGGCAGCTACCTGGGTCAGCAGCTGGTGGGGATGGTGCAGAGCGAGGAGAAACGTCGCGACGCGCTCGACCGCCTCCACATCCAGAACGCGGCGCGGATCGTCGAAAATCTCGGCAACCTCAAAGGCGCGGCGATGAAGGTGGGTCAAGCTGTGGCCCAGGTCATCGACAGCGTGGACGTGCCCCTCGAAGCGCGCGCAATGCTGAGCCGCCTTCACGACAAGGCCGAGCCGGTGCCGTGGGAGACGGTGAAAGCCAGGATTGAAGAGGACCTCGGCGGTCCGGTCACCTCACTTTTCGCCGCCATCGACCCCTCCCCGCTGGGCACCGCTTCGCTCGGCCAGGTGCATGCCGCCACCCTGCCGGACGGGTCCGACGTCGTGGTGAAGGTGTTGCACAGCGGCGTCGAGGATTCCGTCCACAGCGACCTCGCCGCGCTCAAGAAGCTGCTCGTCGGCGGGCGGGTGCTCAAGCGGAGCAAGGCCGAGATCGACGGCTGGTTCGAGGAGGTCGAAGCCCGATTGGCGGAAGAGGTCGACTACGAGCAGGAGGCGCGCAACCTGGAGAGCTTCCGCCGCGTGCTCATCGACGACCCCGACGTCACCGTGCCCCGCGTCCACGGCGGCTGGTCGACGAAGCGGGTACTGACGATGGAGCGCCTGCACGGCAAACCGCTCGCCGCGTTTGTCGCGACCGGCACCCCCGAAGCCCGCCAGCGTGCCGGTACTACGCTCGGCCGGGTGTTCTTCGAGCTGTTCTATGGGCACCGGATGATCCACGGGGACCCGCACCCTGGCAATTACCTGTTTGCTCCCGACGGGAAGATCGGTCTGTTGGATTTCGGGTGTGCTCGGTATTTCGACCTGGAATGGGTGGCGGACTACGGTGCGTGTGCCATCTATACTCGTCGCGACCAGCGCGAGCCGATGATGCGCCACGCCATGGCCATCGGCGCGCTCACCGAACGGGATGCGGCGGCCGAAGCGCTGCTGTGGGAACTGGCGCGGGCCATCGGCATTCCCTTCCGCGGCGGACCGTTCTTGACCGGCGGCCCCGATGACGACGCCCATCAGAAAATCGCGACGGTCATCCCCCGGATCCTACTCAACGGGAAATTGCGCACCCCGAAGGAACTGGTTTTCCTCCACCGGGCGCTGGGTGGCATCTATACGATCAACAAACAACTCAAGCCGGTCACGGATTGGGGCTTGGTAATCGAAGCCGCCTACGCCAAGACGCTGCGGGATTCGGGGCGCGTGCTGGCGGGATAGGCACTACACCACCTTCCTGCCGGCCAATCGGTTGGCCACCCGGCCATACAAAACCAAGAGCCCGAAAATCAACAGCGCGTAGGCCGCCGCGTATCCATACCGATGCCCCCGCGTGAACGCCCACCGGTAGGCCTGGGACACGAGGATGTCAGTGGAGCCGTCCGGCTCGCCGGCGCTGACCAGGTAGATGACATTGAACTGGTTGAAGGTCCAGACGCTGCCCAGCACTGCAGCCGGCAGCAAGGCGGGCCGCAAAAGCGGAAGCGTGACATGCCGGAACCGGCTCCACCCGCTGGCACCATCCACCTCCGCCGCCTCCTCCAACTCACGGGGAATCGCCGACAGCGCGCCGAGGGTCACCACCATCATGAACGGGAATCCCAGCCACGTGTTGGTGGTCAGATTGGCGGCGAAGGCCGTGGCGAAGCTCCCGAACCAGGAGACGGGCTCGGCACCGAACCACGTCAGCACTCCGTTGATCGCCCCGAACTGCCGGTGAAACATTCCTTTCCAGATCAGCGCCGTAATGTAGGAGGGGACCGCCCACGGAAGGATGAGCAAGGCCCGATACACCCCCCGCAACCGAAGCCACGGCTCCCGAAGCAACAGCGCCAGCGCCACACCGATGCCCAGGTGAAGGCTTAGATTGGTGACGGTCCACAAAACGGTCACCACCAGCGTGGACCAGAACGACAGTGGCGAGGTGATCGGAAAGTCCCGCGCCAACAGGATGTCGAGGAAGTGCGCGAGGCCGACAAAACTCCAACTGCGGCCGTCGGTCTCGAAGAAGGCGACCGTCGCACCCACGGCGAAGGGCACCATCACCAAGAGGGTCATCGCGCCGAACGCGGGCAAAACCCACGGCAGCACCCAGGCCCAGCGCCGCAGCGGGGTAGCGCGCGCCTGGCGGAACGACCACACCGCCGCTGCCGCCAGAGCCACGCCGATCCCCACCAACCACGGCCGCGGATCCGCGGGCGGGGGGGCAGGGCGGGTGACGATGGTGAAGTCGGTCTGGGCCTCGGCCGCGGCCTGCTCCGGCGTCGCGGTGCCGCGAATCAGGCGGCGGAGGGCGCGTGCCAACGGCTCCCACGTTTGCGCCATCTGAGGGCGCGTGGGCATCGGCACCCCGAGGGCCAGCTGCTCCCGAAACGCAGCAGCGATCGGGTCCGCAGGCGCGGGGACGTCGGTCCGCGCGACGATCTGCCGGCCAAGGTCCTGGCGGATGGCCGACCCCTCGGGACCGGCAAGCCAGCCGCCGACCGCGCGCGCTTCGTCGTTGTCGCGGGCCAGGAACAGAGTCTCCACCGACACGTACGGCGCCGCGGGCAGGCCGGTGGCACTTACCGTGGGCAGCGGCGACACCGAAAAGTGGACGTCCGGCGAAATCTCACCGAGGAACCAGGGACCGTTGAGCACCATCGCCGCCCGACCCTCGTTGAACAACTGCGTGACGAGCGCGCCGTTGGGATCGGCGGGGCCGTACTTCGCCGCCTCGAGGATGAACGCGAAGGCCAACCCGTGCTCCGGGCGGTCGAGCAGAACCCGCTCCCCCGCGAACACTCCCCCGCCGAAGCCATGCATCCACGCCGCATTCTGGTAGGCGCTGGCGGTCTCCCAGGCGAGTCCGTAGGTACTCTCGGCGGTATTCGCAGCGGCCGCCGCCAAGAGAGCATCGGTCGTCTTCGGCGCGTCCGGCACCCGGTCGGTGTTGCGGAAGAGGGCCAGCGACTTCGCCGCCAGCGGCCAGCCCCATTGCCGCCCCTCCCACGTGATGGCCTCGGTCGTGACCGGGAGGTTGTTGTCACCCGGTTCGACCGGCAGGACGATGCCCCCCGCCGCCCAATCTGCCACACGCTCATGGGCAAATACAAACAAGTCGGGACCGTTTCCGCGCGGAACCGCGGCGTCGATTTTGGCGGCGAGGCCCTCGTGTGGCACAAACACCGGGAGCACGGTGACGTCGGGGTGCTGGCGATTCCAAGTGTCGGCCGCCGCCTCGAGGGCAGCCCGCTCCTCACCCCGCCAAGCGTGCCACAGCGTGACCTCTCCGGCGAAGGCGGCGCACACCAGAAGCATCGGCGTCCTTATACCGCCGCGCGCGGGCCGGTCAGTTCAGGAAGCGCCAGCGGAGGGTGAGATACCCACCTTCCGCGCTGGTGCTGCCATCCTCGTTGCATTCGGTTTGGCCGTCGTCACCGTAGTAGGTTTCAATCGTCAATTTGAGCACGCGACCGTCCGCCAACTGCACCAGAAAGGGCTGGTCCGTCGTCGCTACGCAGGTGTCCGGGTAGGCCCACCACGCGCCGAGGGCGACGTCAGGATTTTCGGGCAGTCCGCGATCGTCTTCCTTGATCTCGCAGTCTTCGTCGTAGTAGTCGTCCACCTGGAAGTCGGCGTCGTCAGGGACAGCGTCGACCTCGGCATAGGTCTTGCCATCGATCGCCTCGGCACCGACACAGGAAGGGCCGCTGGAGCCGCCGTTGAGCCGGACGATGAACCGCCGCGCCGCGATGTCCCAGTCCATCGACTCCACGGCCTCCTCGTCGGTGATGACGACCTTTTCGAGACCGGCGTCGGTGAACTTTGCGTAGATGTAAGCGTTCTTCGAGGCGTTACTGTACCCCCCCGCCGAGGCGTCCACCGCATCGAGGTGATCGTCGCCGTCGTCACCGGCCGTGATGTCGTCCTTGTTGGTTTTGTCCTGCAGGGACAAATCGCTGATCATGTCGTCCACACACGCCACCTCGGTCGGCTCGGCGCACACCGCGTCGGGACCCGTGTCGTCGCCAGCGGTATCCCCGGGAGCGGAGGTGTCGTCGCCCGCGGGGCCGGTGTCGCCCACCGGACAGCCAAGGATGAGGCCAAAGACGAGGGAGAGTGAGCGAGCGCGCATCGGAACCTGGGGGGCCCGTTCCCTATCCTACGGCTCGCGGCTTAGGCACCAACGATGCTCCTCCTCCTGGTCACCTCCACGCTGGCTCGCCCGACGGACGGCGGCAGCTACGCCTTCGACGACAGCGACTCCGTCGCCAGCGTCGACGGGCCTGCCGGCACGGCCCGCGTCTGGTACAGCGTGGCCGGCACCAACGAGACGCTGCTCGATGACGAGGATGGCGACGGGGTCCCCGACTTTGCCGCGCTGGTTGCGGTCACGACGGAGGACGTGCTCGACTTCTTCGTGGAGGCGGGCTTCCGCCCCATCCCCGACGACGGTGCCGAAGGCGGTTCTGCTGCGATGGACGTGTACCTTGTGGACTTCGGGGGCGCCGCCGACGGTCACTATTCGGTGGAGCGCTGCCAGGACGACGCCTGCACTGGCTACTTCGTGATGGAGAACGACTTTGCCGGCTACGGCTACCCCAGCCTCGACACCGCCGTACGAACACTGACGTCGCACGAGCTGTTTCATGGTGTCCAGGGCGCCTATGACTACGACGAAGAGGCCTGGTATCAGGAGGGGACCGCGGTGTGGGCCGAAGAACTCTACGACCCCGGTAGCGACGACTTCCTGCACTTCTGCGACGCGTACCTCGAAGATACCGGTCGGTCGCTCGACAATCCGCCCGCCGGCCCCATTCCGGCGTTCGCCTACGCCACCGCGCTGTGGTGGTGGTTTGTCACCGACCGCTACGGCGACGCGTGGATGGCCGAGTACCTGGACGCAACCACGGAGAGCGACGACCTGCTCGCCCTCCTCGACGCGCGCGTTGACTTCGCGACAGACTGGGTAGATTTCGCCACTTGGAACCTGGCGACAGGCCCCTACGCTGGCCTGGTCGAGAGCTACCCCTTCGCCGCGGAGCTTGACGGCCCCACGCTCGAAGATCGCGGCGACAGCGTGGACGACGACCAGCGCTTCTACCCGCTGGCGACGACCTACTACCGCTACGACCACCCCGGCGGCGAGTTGAGCTTTGCGTTGGAAGCCGACGCGCCCGACGTCGTGTTTCAGGTGTGGTCGACCGATGCCGACGAGCGGGTGGTGGAACTGGTCGCGGAGCCGGCGTCGCTGGGCGGCGCCGTCTCACTCGGCGAGCTGCCGATGGGCCGGTACTTCTTCTTCGGCACCAATCCCACCCTGGCCGAAGACAGCACCCACGTCCGGGTCTGCCTCGGTCCGGACGCGGCGGCGTGCGCCCCGGCGGCGGAGGACACGGGCGACGGTGGAGACACCGGCGACGCCGGCGCTGAACCTCCCGCCGGCTGCGGGTGCGCGAGTGGCGGGGCGAAGCCGTGGTGGAGCGCCGGGTTTTTGGCGGGGTTTGCGGTGGGGCGGCGGCGAGGGGCGGCCGCCCGACATGCGTAGCCACACGGAAAAGCTAGGCGCCAAACGCCGCCACAACCCCCCCCGAATCTCCTGAACCCCCCGCCCACGCCCGGATCGCCGGCGCCACCAACCCGCGGGGGTCCTTCCCGAACGGCCTCAACTCGGCGTCCAGCCACGCCTGGAGCGCCAGATCGGCGGGGGCTACGCCTGCGCCAAGCCGTGCCTGAAGCTCAGGCACGATTCGCGACGCCAACTCCTGCTTCTGCTCGATGGCAACGAGGTCGCTGACGCGGAGCGCCCACCCGGGGAGCACGATGCCCGCGCGCGCCAGCATCAGCTCCGTGAAGCCGAAGGCAAGCGCCTCCGCGCGGGCGTCGACCGAGGCCGGGGGCTCCCCAGGAGCGCCGATGACCTCGACGTACACTTTGTTTTTTGGCTCGGTCCCACTCGGACGGAGGATCACCCGGTTGCCCTCCCCGCACCGGAAAACCAGGACATCGCGACTGGAGGCGTCGGTGCCCGAACGGATCGGTCCCAACGGACCCGAAGGGTCCTGCCGGTCCGCGAACTCCGAGACCCCGTATCCGGCGACCGCGCCGGGGGGCCCAGCCCGCAACGACGCCTGGATCGCCTCGATACGTGCCTTCCCGGTGGCCCCACGCATGACTGTGCTGACCAGCCGGTTTACGACGTAGCCTTCCCGCACCCAGAGCGACCGGAGCGCGTCGCCCAGGGTGCGGCCGCGGTCCTTTTCCAGCGACGCCATCTCGGCCAGCGCCAGCGCCGCGCCGGCCGCGTCCTTGTCGCGCAAATCGGGCGTGACCAGCACGCCGTGGCTCTCCTCGACCCCGATCACAAAGTCCGCCGCGGACCCGCTCACACCCGCGAATTGTCCGGTGGCGTCGAGCTGACGGAGCCCGTCACCGATGTACTTGAAGCCCACCATCAGCTCGCCGACGACCCGTGCCCCGTGCCGTTTGCCCACGCGACTGACCAGCTCGCTGGTGACCTCGGTCTTCATCACGATGGGGTTTCGAAAGTGGCCATGGACCAGGCGATGCTCGGTGACGAGCGCCGCAATCTCGTTGCCATTGAAGAAGCGCCAGCTCCCGTCGGCCTCGCGGGCGACCAGGCCGATGCGATCGGCGTCGGGGTCGCAGGCCATCACGAGGTCGGCGTCCACGCTCCGGGCGAGCGCGACGGCGCGGTCCATCGACTGGGGCACCTCGGGATTGGGTGTCCGGAAGGGCACCTCGGGAAAGGCGCCGTCGTGCGTCGCCTGGGTGGGCTCCAGATCGGCGCGGAAACCCGCAGCGCGAAGGACCGCCAATGCGCTGGTGTCGCCGGTGCCGTGTAGCGCGGTGAACACGATGTGAGCGGAGCGGGCCCGACAGAGCGACGTCGCGACGTTGAGCGCCACGTAGCCGTCGTGCACCGCGGCCGGGTAGTCGTGGATCCAGCCCCGCTCGTTCGCCTCGCCGAAGGACATGCGACGAATGTCGCCAACCTGGTTCACGAGCTTCGCCATCTCTTCGTCGTCGGGTGGCACCTCCTGCCCACCGAGCGCGTTGTAGAACTTCCCCCCGTTGTCGTCGGGCGGGTTGTGGGATGCGGAGACGTTGAGCCCAGCGTCGGCCCGCAGATGTCGGATCGCGAAGGACAACTCTGGCGTGGAGATGAACGTGTCGGAGCCCGGGGGCAAAATCGTGGTGTGGACGCCGTTGGCCGCGTAGACCCCTGCCGCGATCTCCGCGAAGTCCCGGCTGGACAGCCCGACGAGCGGATTGACCACGACGGCGGGGAAGCTCCCACCGGCATCGCGGAAGCACCGAACATCGTAGGCAATCACCACATCGAGCCGCTTGTCGCCCAAGCGCGCTCGCAGAAAGCCGACGTGACCCTGCACGCTGGCGGCGAGGCTCCAAGGGTTGAAACGATTCGGACCCACGCCCACCGTGCCCCGCCGGCCCCCGGTGCCGAAGGGCATGACCTGCCAGAAGCTGTCGATGAGCAGGTTCCACTTCTCGGCGGCGACCAGCGCTTCCACCAGTGGGCGCCACTCCGCGAACGCCGACTCCGTCAGCCAGCGGGCGAGCGCGGCGTCGGCGGCGGCGTGCACATCTGGACGCACGTTGAGCGCGTCGGCAGCGGCACGAGGGATGATCGGCATGAGGAGACTCCCGGCGCTCGCAAGCTATCGTGCTAGGCTCGAGCGATGCTCATGTTGCTGGCCGCCTGCGAGCCCCTCACCTCGACCGAGGTCGGAAACGACGAGCTCTACGTCGAGGTGCTGGTCACGACCGAAGGCACCCAAACCCAAATCGACGCAAAGCTCCAACGCGGGCAGGGGTTGGGGTGGACGCCGGTGACCGTCGCGGACGACGAGGCCCTTGTCGCGCTGATCGGCGAGACCGAGGCCGAACTGGAAGCGGTCGACCTGGGGCTCGGAAACCTCGCCTACACCACGCTGGTAGACGTGGCCAGCGGCGGGCTGGATGCGGGCGTCCGCTTCGATCGGGTCGATGAGGACTCGATCACCGGGACCGTGGTCGCCGTCCCGCCCGACTTCGAGGTGACGTCGCCGATAGTCGGGAGCGTGCTGAGCGCTGAGGCGGTGCTGGTGGTCACGTGGGCCCCCGCCTGGACCGAGGGGGATGTGGCGGTGACGATCTCGGGCGAGTGCATCCCGGGCTGGGAGATGCCGGCGAGCGCGGACGCCGGCTACGCGGAGATTCCCGCTGAGGCCTTGGTGGCAGAAGACGCCAGCTGCGCCGCGGCGCTCTCCGTCATCCGCACTGCTGCCGGCACGCTCCCGGAAGCCTGGGGGGCGGGCGGGAGCGTCGCGGCGCAGAACGGGAGGATTGTGGCCTTGGCGGTCGCCTACTGAGCCAGCAAGCAGCTCGAAACGCTCTCAACCTCGTGCGCCTCGGGCGCAATCGAACCGTCGGTGACGCCCTGCTCGAAGTGGCCATCGAGGACCGATAGGCTCTGCACAGTGATGTCGGCCGTGGGGCGCTGGAAGTCGTCATTGTGTTTGTCCACGACGCCAGACCAGCTTCCTCCCGCGTACAGCTCGTGCACGCGGCCCCGAGGATCCACCATCGTGATGCGGACCAGCGTGGCGTCCGAATCGACCGTCAGGTCCAGGTGCCGGGTGTTGAACGACCAGGCATCGATGGTCGGGATGTCCTGAAAGTCAGGAAAGGCCAAGGTGCTGGCGCCGTCATCCGCCGCCGCCGAGATCGCAATCCCGGTCGGGCCGGAGCCGATCCCTCCCACTTGCGCCATCGTCCAGACGGCGCTTCGATCCGAGCCCGGCACGCTCCCCGCCGGCACCCGACGAACGTCGAGCACCCCCGCGCCCATCGCCAGACCGGTCATCACCCACCCGTCGTCCCCGCCGTCAAAGGTGCACACGAGCTGCTCCTCGGTACCCTCAAAACCCGCCGACAAGCTCGGGAGGGCAACCTTGGTGGTGTCCGTGAACGAAACTGAGGGCACCAGGGCCGCTTCCGTCGTCGCTCCGGCCGACGCCGTGTGCCCGCCGCTGACGCCCCAGCGGAGGTCGTCAAGATGGTCGATCAAGAGCGCCATCGCATCGCCGGTTCCGTTGAGTCCAGCCGCCAGTTCGGCGATGGGAACGGGGCCGCCGAGACCCCATACCGCGACCGGACCAGCAAAGGCGTCGGCGTAATAGTCCTCCAGGTACCCCTTCACGAAGAGGTTGGAGGGCACCGCGACCTCGACGCCGAAGTACACCAGGGTCCGGTCGGCGGCCAGGAGATCGTCGATCTGGAAAAGCGGCAACGGACCCTGCACACTTCCGGAGGCGAGGCCGAAGACCTCCTCCGCTGCGTCGGCGTTGAGCATCCCCGAAAAGTCGACATCGCCGTGCAGTTGGGCGGAGGGCTCCCGCTCGTCAGCGCGCTTCAGCTTCAAGACAACGTCGCGACTGATGGTGTCCAGCACCGACACCGCAAACCACTCGGACGTCTCCCAGGCGGTGATGTTGATCGGCCCCGCACTCGCGACAGAAACCGTGGCCACCCCCGCCGCGTCCGTCTCCACCTCGGTCTCGTTCGTCCACACACTCGCATTGGCGATCGGCGCGCCCGTAGCGGCGTCGAGGACGGTGACCGTCGCCTCCAGGGCCGCGCGGACCTCTACCTCCAGCTGCACGACGAACCCCTCGCCACTGACGTCGATCGTGGCGGTGCCCGCTCCGACTGCCGTCACGATGCCACGCGCATCAACAGTCGCGACACTCAAGTCGTCGGACCCGAAGGCCGCCGCGGTGTAGACTGCGCGCACGCCCGCCTTGTCCGTTCCGACGACCCGCACCGACCACGTGGCGCCGACATTCACCGTCAGCCCGCTCGGCCACGCGTCGAGCGCCGCGAGACCCGCTTCAACCCCGGTGTCCTCGGTGTCGCCCGTCTCACCGGTCTCACCGGTCTCGCTTGTGTCGAGCACATCCCCGGAATCGACGTAGCCGCCGCCGGTGTCGGCGCTGTCCCCCTTGGCGGTGTCCACGCCGGGGCAGGCCACCAAAAGAAGCGACATCGCGAGCAGGGAACGGGTCATGGAACCTCAAAGGTGGAGACGAAGGGCTCGATGGCAACCCCGTCCTGGTCGGCACAGCCATCCTCGCCCCCACGAACCGACACCCGGTACGTCCAGCCGCGAAGGTAGGGCGCGTCGGGGAGCAGCTTGGTGAAGCCCTGACCCGCAAAGGTCACCGTCGAGGGAACCTCGAACGCCACCGTTCCGTCGGCGCGAACGGCGTCGACGCGGAGCGTATCGGTGGTGCAGCGCTCGGGGTCGGGCGTGGCGTTGAGGTAGAGGTAGACGAAGACCAGCGCGGTCACCGACGTGGACCCGTCTTCTGGCTCGACCCGTTCGACGTAGAAGCGAGCATCGCCATCGCCTCCGTCGTCGCCGCACGCCACGAACATGAGCGCGGGGAAAAGAGCCGCACGCGGACTCACGGCTGCACGAACCGCGTCACCAAAAGCCTGGAGTCGTCGTCTTCCCCTGCGAAGTTTCCGCTGGCAACGCAGGGCGAGGCGCCAAACGCCGCCGGGGACGCCCAGACCACGGGGTCGTGATCCCCGACCTCCATCCAATTCGTGGAGAAAAGGCCCACGCCGACGTCATCGTAGAGCTCGATGCGCACGCGGGTGTCGTCCACTGGGAGGCCAGGCACAGAGGCGCGACCGTTCCCCGCACCGTAGACCGCGACCCCGACGCCCTCAACGCAGATCCGCAGCGTTTCAGCCGCTGCTGGAAAAGATGCGACCACGTCCACTTCCCAGTCGCCACGCACAAAGGCCTGCTCGTGGCAGGCGGCCAGGAAGAGCACGCCGCTTACTCGTCGCCTTCCGCAATGTACTCGATGTCGGTCAGCTCCCACTCGGTTTCCGCCACCGGGATGGTCTGGTACACGGTTCCCCACGCAGCGACAAAGACGAACTCTCCGGTGAAAAGCGGCCCCGCCATCGCGTCGCCGTCGCCGTCGTCGATGGCGAAGCGCACACACTTCACGAAGTCGTCCTGGGCCGTCGACGGGCACTCGCTCACCGACTCGACGAAGGTCGAGGTGAAGTGCCACGACGTGCCGCCAGAGTCGGTGGTGTCGGTCTCGATGATGTCGCCGATGCGCATGGCGTCGTCGCCATCGGTGATGTCAACCGGGGGATCAAAGGTCAGCTTTTCACCTGTTGCACCAATAGAATAGCTGTGCACCTGCACCGCCTCGCTCGACACGCTCGACCAGGAAACCGACCCCAGCAATTCCCCGTTGTCGAGGCGAATGTACTCGATCGTCGAGACCTCCCGACCGTCTTTGATCTCGGTCATGGTCTGTTTCTCTACCAGGAGCTGCCAGGCGAAGCCGGTGGTGTCTTCGTTGTTGAACACACTCTTTCGGCTGCCGTCGAAGGCGAAATAGTCGCTCATCTTGATGCCGGCGTAGTCCCCGGTGCCGCCCCCTCCATCCGTACATGCAATCAGCGTGAGAATCAACATCCTTCGCCTCCGGACACACGAATAGCACCTTCCGCAGCCGTCCGCACCCGTCGGTGGACACCGCCGCAGGCGCATGGCATAGGGAGTCATGGTCCTTGCCGGTTTGTTCGCGTGTACGGGCGCGGCGCTTGACTCCAGTGCAACGCCCGCTGCCGCTCTGGACGACCGCATCGACGTCGAGCTTCCCTACGGCGCCGTCGTGAAGACCACGATTCCGTTCGCCGCCGAACCGGGCGCGGAACTTGCGGTCCGCGTCACGTGGAATCCTCAGGCGCCGCCGCGCTACGAGGACGGGCGCCCGGTCGTGCTTCTGGCGCGGGGCAGCCTCGGTGCCGGAACCTTCCTCACCGGCCGCTCGATGACGCCGTGGGTGCAAGCCGGCTTCGTGCTTGTCGAGATGTTGCTTCCAGGCGGCAGCGACGACGGGCAAGCGAGCACCGGCACCTTCGATACGCGGGGTCCGCTGGGTCAACTGGCCTTTTCCGAAGTCGCGAACTGGGCGGCCGGCGCCACAAACGACGCTACCGGTCGGCCTTTCGGCGAGCTGGTCCCTGACGCCCTGCCGTGGGTGGGCCTCGTCGGTACCTCGGCCGGCGTCAACCTGACGCTCGCCGCCCTCGGCCGCGACCCGACCTTCACCCCCGGCGTGCGCTTCGTCGTCGCATGGGAGGGCCCGTTCACCGACCAGTTCGTGGATGTCGAGTTCGAATCTCCAGAGTTTCACCTCAACCCCGCATACGAGCTGGGCTCCTGCGGCGACACGACCTGTGACATGCCCAACCTCCCCGCACTGTTGGCCTTCGATGCCGACGCGGTGGGGTACACTGAGGTGCCCCTGGGTGCGGACCGTGTAGAGCTGCAAGGGGTGTTCTATGTCGACGAAAACGCCGATGGATTCTATAGTAATCCGGAATATTCCTGGCACATGATCGCGCATGGGGACACCCCTGGGACCCTGGTCACCACGCCATCGGTGGAGCTTTCCACGATGATCGACGCCGAGGCCGAGCGCCTGTTCGTCGACGGCGTACGGCCGGCGTGGCTCCCTGAAACCGACTGGCTCACGGAATTCTGGTCCTCCCGGGACGCGTCGCTCGTCATCCCGGAGTTGGCGGCGGCCCGCGCCGACCTGCCGGTCATCATCGCCGCGTCGCGCAAGGATCACATCTACGTTGGCGTTCCCGACAGCCCCCACGTGCGATCGCTGACCCATTTCCTTCAAGCCCAGGGCTTCGCCTTCGTGCGCCTCAACCCCGACGCCAGCTACCTCTCGGCGATGGCGGGCGTCGAGATCGACGCGCTCCCCGACAATGACGCTGGGGACTGTCCGGAGTGGCCCGACACGACCGAGTGGTTGGAGCCGGAGATCGGCGAGGGCGTGCTCGACCGGTACGCTGCCACCGCCGCCGCTTTAGAGCTCGCCGACCGGGTGCACGAGGACAACTTCGTTCCGAACCTGGCGGCGCCCCTCTTCGCGGTGCCTGCGCCCTGATACCCTCCGGCCGATGACCACCACCCTGACGGCGGCCCACAACGAGTGGCGGAACAAGGTCTTTGCAGCGACGTGGCTCAGCTACGTCGGCTTCTACTTCTGTCGCAAGCCGTGGAGCGTCGCGAAGTCAGCGGTCGGCAAAGAGGGTGGATTCGATGCCAGCACCCTCGGAAATATCGGCGCCTGCTACCTGATCTGCTACGCCATCGGCCAGTTCCTCGCCTCCGGGATGGGCACGCGCCTCGGCCCGCGGGTCAACGTGCTTCTGGGCATGGCCCTGTCCATCTTGGTGACGTTGGCGATGGGCATTTCCATCGACGCCTGGATGTTGGCCGGGCTGATGGGCATCAACGGGCTGGCGCAGGCGACGGGCTGGTCGGGGAACGTCGGCACGATGGCCTCGTGGTTTCACCACGGCGAACGCGGGAAGGTGATGGGGGTCTGGGCCACCAATTTCACGGTAGGCGCCTTGGCCTCGACCTGGGTTTTGTCGTGGGTGCTGGGGTGGGGAACCAACGAGGAGCCGACCTGGCGCACCACCTTCTTTGTCGGTGCCGCCGTGCTTTCCGCCGTGTGGGCGTTCTTCTACCTCTTCCAACGCAACAAACCCGAGGATGTGGGCCTGTCGCCCATTGATGGCCCCGAAACCACAGGTTCGCCCGAGACCTCTGTAGCCGGATTCCTCGGGCTCTCGCGGACGGCATGGACCAACCTCATGCTCGTTTCCGGCTTCTACTTCTTCGCCAAGCTGATTCGGTACGCGATCTGGTCCTGGGTGCCGTTCTTCCTCAACCGGAACTACGGCCTCACCGACTCCCAGGCGGGCATCTACTCCACCGCGTTCGACCTGATGGGCATCCCCGGCGTGTGGCTCACCGGGTGGCTCAGCGACCGGTATTTCAACAGCAGACGGGCCGAGGTGGCGCTTTTGATGATGCTCGGGATGACGGCGGCGTGTGGAGCGCTGATGGTCTTCGGTCACCTCGGTGTGGGCGTTTTCGCAGCGCTCTTGGCCTGTGTGGGGTTCACGCTCTACGGTCCCGACGCGCTGCTGACCGGTGCCGGCGCGATGGACATCGGCAGTCGCAAGAGTGCAACGTTCGCCGCGGCGGTGATCTCCGGCTTCGGCAGCATCGGACCGATCGTACAGGAGCTGGTCATCGCCAAGATGTACGACGCCAAGGGTGGAGACCTCGGACCGGTCTTCGCGCTGCTCTTCGGGAGCGCAGCGTTGGCGGCCTTCTTCTGCGCCCTGCTGGTCTATCGGAACCGGAGCGGCGGGCGCGGGGTCTGAGCCGAGCGGAGCCGCAGGCCCTAAGGCAACGGCCCGCCCGGGGTGAGCACGGGCTCCCCGAAGCCGATGATCGTACCGATGTTCGCGGAGCCGATCCACGCTGGGGAGCCGTCCGCGTCGAGCTCGGTGATGACGCCCGCCGAACCCCAGGTGACCAAGAGGCCTTCGTTCGGCAGCGCGTTGCTATCGCCAAGGATGTAGGAGTAGTAGGCGCGGTCGAGCTCGATCGACTCACTCTCCCGCGCCGTCATCGCGTCAACATCGAGGACATAGCGGGCCACGCGCGAGTACAGCTCCGCTTCGGTGCGGTTGATGAAGAGCCGGAAACCGTCCGTGGTCGGCTCCGGTGAGTGGGCATCACGGAACGGTCGGCCGCCCTCGATCTCGAACTCGTTGTCAGCCCCCGAGAAGACCCAGTTGTTCTCGCCGGTGGTGCGGTCGATCTCGATGATGGAGCCGAGGCTGTAGGCGGAAAGTGTGTACGCCTGACGCTCAGCTTGGTAGGCGAGGCCGTTGCAGTGAATCCAGTCGAGGCCTTGGGGATAAAACCCACCATCCGTCGTCGCGTCCACGCGCACCGGGAGCGTGTCCCAGCTGGTCCAGACCGTGGTGATATCGGCCTCGCTGCCGCCGGGAGGAATCTCCCGGATGGCCTCCCCGACAACGGAGGTGGCCATGCCATCCACCTCGGTCTCGCGGACGTCGATCGAGCAATAGCCGTAGTGCCCCGCCTCGGTCTCCACGAAGTCGTGATGGGCGGCGGGCGTCCGGGTGTGGGAAACCAGCGTGCCGTCCCACGCGTAGTCGCGTGTGGCGCCGATGTCGGACTTCCGGTAGCCGTCCATGACCTGGAGGAGCACCCCGGTCCCGTCCCGTTTGACCCGCACCGCGGAGAAGACCGACCCCCCGTCGGCGATGATGAACCACACGGCTACGCCTTCCTCATCGTAGATCACCGCGTTTGCCGACATCCCGAGGGTGGTGGTCACCACGTACCCGAAGCTCGGCTCCCCCGGAATCTCCACGGTGAGGTCGCCGACGCCGACCGGAAGGCTCCCGGTGGTGATCGTCTGATCCGGGCCGACGACGTCCCCGGCCTCGGTCACCGCCACCGCGCGCCAATGGTACTCCGTGCCGGGGTGGAGCCCGACGACCGCGCCAGATCCCGTGCCGCTGACGCCGATTTCGGTGACGTGCCCATAGGCGGTGGACCGGCCCCATTCCACGCGGACCGAGGTGGCGTCCGCGGGGCCGTCGAACTCCACCACCGCGACGGTGGGAATGAGCGGCGACAGCGTCGCGGTCGCGGTCATCGCCAAGCCGCCGTTGCCCGAGTCGGTCTCCGTCGTGCACGCGATGAGAGTTGCGAGGAGCATGACCAGAAATAGCCGCCGCTCGCGGACGCCGCTACTGGTTCCGGACGGCGCCGCCGGCCGTTCAGCCAACGCCGAGGCCAAGAACACGGCATTCAAAGCCTGTAGCGTAGCCTGGGCTTGTGTTTCCTGATACCCGCCGCCGTGCTCCGCCTCCGCCGCACTCTGGCTCCGATCGCATTGGCAATCCTCCTGGGCATCGCGCTTTTCACGGCGTTCTGGGGGCCCGCGGCGACCGCGCCCAACTCCGCAAAGCTGCGCGGACTGGACCTCGTTTCGTTCTGGGCGCCGGCAACCGTGCTCGACCGAGGCGACGGCGCCGATATCTACACCAAAAAGCCCATCCGCGCGGAGTTCAAGAAGCTTCACCCATCGAAGCCTCCTGGCTACCCCATCGGGTATCCACCTCCGATCTACCAGCTGTTTTCGCTGCCCCAGCCGGCGTTGGGCTACCTGGACACGGTCCGGGCGATCCTGCTGGCGATGCCGCTCGTGCACGCGCTCGCCGCGCTTTGGATGGTGGCCGCGGTGCGCGTCCCGCTCAGTGATCCGCGGCGAGGTTCCTGGCGGGAGCTCGCCTTAGGCTTTGCCATCGCAGCGCCGGGCGCGATCTCGACCATCGTCAGCGGGCAACTGGGCGGCGTGTGGACCCTCAGCGCTGCGATCGCGCTCTGGGCATGGTCGCGGGGGCGTCGGCCGCTTGCCGGCGTGGCGCTGGCGGTGCTTTGGATGAAACCGACACTGGCGCTTCCGATGGTGCTGACGCTTGTCCTGTTGGGCGAAGGCACGATCCTGTCTTCGATGGTCGCCGGGGGTGCCGCGATGCTGGCCCTCTCCCTCGCCGCGCACGGAACGGAACCCTGGCTGGCGTACTTCCACCGGATGTCGGCCTTCGACAAGGCCCTGGACGACTTTTGGATCTACCGCCACCGTCAGGTCAACGTGCGGGGGCTCGTCGGGATCCTCGTGCCGTCGGCGTCGTGGCGTGAATCGCTGGGATGGATCGCGGCGGGTGGCGCGACTCTCTACGTAGGGTGGGTGAGCGTTGCGACGAAGGCAGCGGCCACCAGTGATGCGCTCAGCGCGGACCTGCGTCGGGGGCTCGTGCTCGCCGCGGCCCTGGTCGCGGGGCCGCACATGTTCGAGTACGACCTCGGGCTCGATGTCTTCGCCATGGCCGTGTCGTTGGCGTGGTTGTGGACCGGCCGTGCGAGTTGGCGGCGCGCCGGATGGCTCAGCCTCGGCGCCGCGTGGGCCGCGCCGCTCATCACTTCGGTCCCCTACGTCTCGAAGCTCGCGCTGCCGACCTGGAGCCTGCTTTTCTGGATCGCGTGGATGACCGCCGAGCTGGTGCTGCCTTACCGCTACCCGTTGTTGCCGCATCCGAAACCAACACCCTACGACCCCGCGTCCAGCGGATCGGTCCCAGCGGTGACCTCCGCCCCATCGCTCCGTCCGTCACCGTCGGAGTCGGCGGTACCCGGAGCGGTGCCTGCGCTGAACTCCGCTGCGTTGTCGAGGCCGTCGCCGTCGGTATCGGCGGTGGAGTCGTCGGTGGCGATGTCGAGCCCGGCGGCCAGCTCCCACCCGTCGTAGAGCCCGTCCAGATCGGCATCGTCGTAGTAGTCGAAGTCCGCCGCGGGTCCGCCGTACGCGCCGATGTCGCTGTTGCTGCCGTCGGGATCGAGGAGGGCGGAGTCGCCGGCGTCGATCAACGCCGAGCCAGGCGCGAGGTGAAGATCCCACGTGCTCGGGTCCATGGCGGCGGACCAGGACACAAAGCCAGGGTCCACGGAAACGTTGCCGTCGGTGCCCGTGAGGTCGGTCATGCCCGTGTAGTTCCCGCCGCTGTTGTCGACGGCGTCACAGAACTCTACGACTGGCGCGTAGATATAGCCGTTGGAGATTCCGTACCCGCCGTTTTCGCTGACCACGACGTTGGTGAGCGTGATGCCCCGGATGAGGTCCGCGTAGGCGCTGACGCCCCAGCCCGAGTTGCCGGTGATCGTC
>CANFCK010000042.1 GCA_947445035.1 Deltaproteobacteria bacterium | reverse complement strand
TCTCAAACGCCGCCACCAGCGCGATCCAACGATCGGACTGAACGCTCTGGCGCGCCGACAACGGCTTGGCACGAGGCATGGTCGTCTCCCGGCCCGAGCTTCACGCGATGCCACGGCCGGGGAGAGATGCGGTTGCGCTGGTGGATACATCGCTCTGCCCTCGGCACCCGCCGCGCCCGGGGCCCGAGTCGAGCCGGCGCCACCTCGGTCGCCGAGTCGCCGTCGTGCCCCCGATGGCGTTGCTCTGGCGCCCGGTCAACCGTGGGTGGGCCGAACAGGGAATGGCTGCCGACGGGCGAAGGAAGAGGGGGCGATGCCCGGCGTGGTTGCCGGTCGTCTTCTTGTACACTATTCTGTACGCATGTCCATCCCCGCGCTCAACCTCCATGACGACATCCAGCCTGTCTCAGACTTCCGTGCCAACACCGCGGCGACGCTCCGAAGGCTGCGAGAGAGCGGCCGCCCGCTCGTGCTCACCCAGAACGGACGCAGCGCCGCCGTGCTGCTCGACGTGGGTACCTACCAAGCGTTGCTCGATGAGAACGAGCTCCTGCGCGACCTCCAGGCAGGACTTCTTGATGCCCGCGAGGGCCGGGTCACCGCACACGCCGACGCCCGAGCCGAGTTGCTGGGCCGCTATCGCGCATGAGCGTCGAGTTGGTCTGGTCGGAGCGCGCGATGTTCCGGATGACGGAGATCGGTGACTTCATCGCGGAGCGCAGCCCGTCCGCCGCCGCGCGCGTCCTCGCCTCGTTATTCGACCGTGTCGCGGTTCTCGCTGATCACCCGCAGCTGGGCATCATGTTTCCAGGTTCGCCAACGGCCGGTGTTCGCATCCTGTACGTCGACAAGTATCGAGTGTTCTACCTCCACGACGAGGCGGCGGCCGGCGTCGTGGTCCTGACGGTCCGGCACGCACCGCAGGCGCCGCTGTCGTTGGAGCAAGTGCTCGCTGAGGAGGAGGAACCCTGACACTGAGTGCGGACAAGGGCTCGCCCGCGGCGCTCACCATCACCACGAGCCCGCTGCGCTCGACGGGGCCGCCTCGTCCACACGGTGGCGGCGACGACCGGGGGGTTCACGCGGGGGCGTGAACGGGGCCAGGGGCGGAGCTGCGCGCCATCCGCTCTTTTTCCCTCCGATCGTCGGATTTTTGGCGGGCCGCGTGCTTGCTCGGCGACCCGAAGCGGGTGTACCCTCGCGCGGTGTGCTTGCCACCATGCCGTTCATGCGTCTTATCCCCCGAGGGTATGCCCCTCTTCGCTCCTTGCTCCCGCGGGCCCAGGTCGCCCTCGGTGCGATCGTTTATTTTTCGGCGGACCCTTGCGCGAATCCGCCTTCGGCGCGCCCGTGCTCCTCGCAAAAGAGCACCAACGCGCGAAACACCGTCGCGCGGTCGCCCACGTGGTGGCTGCGCATGTACGTGCGGAGGGTTTCGTGCGCGCTGTCGTCCATGCGGTCGACGTTGGCGCGGTCCATGCCCCACCCTTCGAAGTAGCGGTCCTCGACCGCGCCGGCGGAGAGGAAGACCACCTCCCCGTGGCGCGGGTCCCGCTGGATGTTCCGCACCAACGTGCTGACCCGTTCGGTGGGGCCCTCGAACACCTGGAGGAAAGAGCCGGCATCGTACACCAGGATGCCCGAGATGCCGTGCGCCTGGTTGCGCGCCCGCGCCCCCGCGAGCAGATCGTCGAGCTCCCCCTTCGTGAAGGGGTGGCTCGCCTTGGAGACATACATCACGCGGTAGAGCTCGTCGGGGGCGGCGGACATCCCGCTAACCTTCCTGGATACAGGCCGGTTGTCAAGAGGAAAGGGCGGATGAACGGCATGGAGGCAGGCGCACGCGGAGAGCGTACACCCTCTCGGGCCGGCGCCGCAAGGGCGAGACGCGCGAAAAACGGGCCATTCAGAGGGGAAAAAGCGGGGTGGGCGCGCAGTTCCGCCCGCCGGCCCCGCCTACGCTCCCGCGTAAGCCTCCCGGTCGTCGCCGCCTCGGGGCGGCCGGGGCGGCCCGGTGGAGCGCAGCAGGCTTGTGGTGATCGTCAACGCCGCCGGGGAGCCCTCCACGACCGTCCGCAGGCGCATACCTTTGCCACACTCTGGGCATTCCCAGCCGTCAACACCGAAGACTCGCTTCAATAATTCCGCCCACCCCAGCGGCGCGTCGTCGGGCAGCTTGTCGCGCCCCCGCTTCCCGTCGCGCTTCACCAGCCGCAGCGACGCCCGGGCCTCGCGCTGGGCGTCGGTCGAGGTCGGCACCTTTGGCACGACCTCGGAACGCCAGGCCGCGTTGCCGGCGAGAACCCCCGCGTACAGGAGCTGATTCGATCGGAACGGCGGCACAATCGCGACGAGCTTTTCGGTTAGTTCAAGCGGAGAAAGTTCGATTGCCGAGGTGCCATCGCTCCGCGTTCTTTTCATTCCGATCCGTACGCGCCCGTCGGGCAACCGCTCGATCCGTCCGACGGCCAAGGGGGGACGGAGAATGTACCGGCACAGGCGCTCCAAGCCGGATCTGTCGTGGGCCGCAAGCGCCACATTTGCGTGGACATTGTAGCCGTCGAAGCTCGCACAGCGCGGGCCCAGCGCGAACTCCTTGCCGCCCAGCGTCACCACCTTGCGGACCCGTTTGCCCGCGCGCTCCCCGAGCGCCACCACCCCGTTGAGCGACGCCATCTGCAGCACCCCCTGCGCGTCGTCGTCGTCCTCGGTGTTGTCCTCGTCCTCCCCGGCGTACCCTTGCTTCGCGAGCCACGCCTCGGAGGCGCGGGAGATCTCCTCGACCAGCCGCTCGACGTCCTCCGTGTTCGGCGTCGCCTGAAAGAAGTGAAGGGCATCGTCTTTACCTCGATCAAACACTCCATCTAGGTGGACGACGTGGAAATGAAGGTTGAGGTTTAACGCGGAACCAAATCTTTGTATTGCCGTTACGGCGCCGCTTTGTCCCTTGTGCCGACCCGTCGCCTTGCGATACCACCGCTCGATCCGGCGGAGCGCGATCCGAAGGACGCCTTATCCCCGGCACTCCTCCTCTTTTGGACCCCCCAGCGAAATGGGTTCACTGCCGAAGCACGTCAGGGCGACCAGGGTGGCGAGCGTGACCGAAGGAGCGCAGCTGGTGAAAATCATCGAGTTGCTCCGAGTCAGATGGGGGTATGGCCAGGCCACATCCGCTGCAATCGAACCGGGGGGCGGATGGCATGGGCGATGGACGCCTGACCCGCTACATTGCCCCCATGCGCACGACGTTCTTGCTGCTCGGCCTGCTCGCCTGCCCCGTCGCCCCGGACCCGATCGACACCAGCACCTCGGATGCGGGTGGCACAGACTCGGGCACAGACTCGGGCACCGACACGGGCACCGACACGGGCACCGACACGGGCACCGACACGGGCACCGACACGGGCACCGACACGGGCACCGATACATCAATCGATACCTCCACCGACACCGGGACCGACACATCAACTGATACATCGACGGACACCGCCACGGTCAGCCCAGACGAATGCTCCGCCACCAACGAATGTGTCGTCTATGCCTGCTTCTGCGGCGAGTGTACCGACTCCGACATCCAATGTGTCACGCAGACCTGGGCGGATGCCAACGAGTGTATGCTCGGCTGCCCGTCTGCGGAGTGTCCGGCGCTCGAAACGACGGTGTGCACCTGCGACGCCGGCTCGGGAAGTTGCGTCAAAGGATGAGAGCGCTGGTCACGGGCGGGCACGGCTTCCTCGGCGCGGAGATCGTGGCCCAGCTCCGCGCCGCGGGTCATCATGCGACGCCGGCATCGCGGCAGTCGGGCGTGGACATCCTGGATCGGGTCGCGCTGACCGAGGCGATGGTCGGCCACGACGTCGTCTTCCACGTCGCGGCCAAGGCGGGTGTGTGGGGGCCGGCGGCAGAGTTCGAAGCGTGCAACGTCATGGGCACCCAGAACGTGCTTGCTGCGGCACGTGCGACGGGCGTCGCACGGCTGGTTTATACCAGCTCACCAAGCGTCGTCTTCGCCGGTGATGACCACCTCGACGCCGGCAACGATCTCCCCTACCCCCTGCGGTGGCTCGCTGATTACCCGCGCACCAAGGCCCTCGCCGAGCAGCGGGTGCTGGCCGCGAACGACCCTTCGCTACGGACGGTGGCGCTGCGACCTCACCTCATCTACGGGCCCGGCGATCCTCACCTGCTCCCCCGTCTGTTGGCACGCGCCCGGGCGGGCCGCCTCCGCATCGTCGGCAAAGGCGACAATCGGGTGTCGCTCACGTATGTCAAGAACGCGGCCGCCGCGCATCTTCAGGCCGCCATCGCGCTGGCGGAGCCGGACTCCGACGCCGCGGGCCGCGCCTTCTTCGTCAACGATGCGGAGCCGGTGGTGCTGTGGGCGTGGCTCGAGCAGGTGTTCGCGGGGGTCGGCATCGCCCCCGTCCGCCGGCACGTTCCTGCGGGGCTCGCCTACGCCCTTGGCGGCGCTGCGGAGTGGGTGTGGCGCACCTTGTCGCTGCACGGAGAACCCCCGATGACGCGGTTCGTGGCGCTGCAACTGGCCACCTCGCACACCTACTCATTGGGGCCGGCGCAGGCCGCGTTTGGGTACGCGCCGCCCGTAGCCGGGAAGGCCGCCTTGGCGGAAACGTTGACCTGGCTCCGGTCGTGCAGCTCAACGTGACCGGTGCCGCGGAACACGCGACCGCCGCGCTCGTCGCCCAGCGCTCGTGCTTCTATCGCGCCCGCTTCAACTCATCTGCTCGCCAGGCCTGGGTGTGCGCCACCTTGGTTTGGGACGGTGACACCTCCACCATCGCCAGCTTCGCAACCAACGGGTCCAGCACGAGGTAGCCAAAGCCCAGGTGCCCCGCGAGGTACGTCGTCTCCACCGCGGGGGACTTCACTTTGCGGACTTCCGCGCCGGCACCCGAGATGATCTCGATCGGGGTGACGCCGTCGTCGAGCACCTCCATCTGATGGTCGTGCCCGCACAGCCAGAAGTCCACGCCCCCTTCCCGCAACATCGGCTCGACGCGCGCGATCATCTTCGGTCCCGGACCGTGCAGCCCCGAGCTGTGGATCGGGTGGTGCCCGTAGGCGATCCGCCACGGCGAGCGCGGCTCGGCCAGCGTCTTTTGGAGCCAGCTCGTCTGGGTCGGGTCGAGCTCGCCGAACGCGCCGGCACCCGTGTCCAAAACCAGGAACTCGGCCACGCCACGCTCGAAGCGGTACCAGGCCGCCGGCTGCTCCCACTTCGTGGACTTCTTTCCGTAGGCGATCTCGGCCTGGATGTCGCCTTGGTGGTCGTGGTTGCCGAGCGCGACCATGAACGGTCCGTCAAAACCCTCCCAGAACCGCTCGAAGCGATCGGCGAAGACCGGATCATCCACGCTCTGCGCGCCTGACGGGTACAGATTGTCCCCAAGGTACGCGACAAAATCACAGCGGCGAGCGGCACACCAGGTCTTGATAGCCTCGGCGACCATCGCCTGACCGAGCCCGCCCTTGCCGGTGTCGCCGACAAAGACGAACGCAGTGCTGGTAGCAGGGTCGGGACCGGGTTCCGGAGCATCCAACGTGGGCGAGACTTCCGACCGCGCGGTCATGGGCGGAGGCTGGAGCACCGGCGTCCGGCCGCTGCCGTCGACCGCGACCGTCGTGTCCGCTCCGAAAACGCATGCGAGGAGCAACCAGACGATCATTCTTCGCCGTCTTCGCCGCCCACTTCGGCGTCCTCATCCCGCGCCAGACGGTCGGGCGTCCAAGCGTCCTCGCCTTCCTCGCCCGGCTCGATGGGCACGATCGGCTCCCCCATCACGTCGGTGCGGGCTTCGCCGAGGCGACGGCGGCGGCGATACTCCACCTTCAGCGGCGTGCCGGCAAAGCCGAACTCCTCGCGCAGCCGGTTTTTCAGGAAACGGTCGTAGTGTTCGACCACTCCTTCCGGATTGTTCACGAAGACACAGAAGGTCGGCGGGCGCACGCGGACCTGGGTCATGTATTGGTAACGAATCGGGTGGTTGTGCAGTTGCGGCGGGCTGTGCGCGGCCACCGCGGCGCGAAGGAAGTCGTTGAGCCGCGCGGTGCTGACCCGGGTGTTGAACGCGCCGTAAACATCCAGCGCCAAGTCAAGGATTCGGGCGCACCCCTTCCCGGTGAGCGCGGAGATGTACAGCACTGGCGCAAAGTTGGCGTGTGGCAACTTGCGGGAGAACTCATCCTCAAGGACGGTGATGTTCCGGTCTTCGGTGGTTCGCACCGCATCCCACTTGTTCACCACCACCACCAGGGCCCGGCCACGCTCGACGACGAGCCCCGTCAGCCGCGCGTCCTGTTCCGTTGGCCCTTCGACACCGTCCAATACAACGAAAACGACGTGACACCGCTCGATCGTACGCAGCGCCGCGCCCACCGCAAGCTGTTCTACCGCGTCGTCCACCCGCGCTCGACGACGGACACCGGCGGTATCCACCAGTCGGAAACGTTGGCCGCGCAGCTCCATGATCGAGTCGGTGGCATCCACCGTGGTGCCGGGCATGTCATGGACGATGTGCCGGTCTTCGCCGAGCAGCCGATTCATCAGCGTGGACTTCCCGACGTTCGGACGACCGAGCACCGCGATTCGAATCTCACCCTCGACCTCGACCTCCGGGCTGGCGCCCTCCGGAAAGCGTGACACCACCGCGCTCATCAGCTCCCACAGGCCACGACCGTGCTCCGCCGAGACCGGCAGCACCTCGTCGAGCCCCAACGACCAGAACTCGGCCGCAAGGTCGTCATGCATCGCGTCGTCACACTTGTTTACCGCCACCACGACGGGCTTGCCGGACTGACGCACAATGCGCGCGGTGGCCTCGTCGGCGGGGGTGCGCCCGCTCTGCGCATCCACCAGGAAAATCACCACGTCGGCCTCGCCGATCGCGGTTTCGGACTGCGCGCGCATCGAGGCGAACAGCTTGTCGCCGGGCTCGGGCTCGAACCCGCCGGTGTCGACGAGCATGAACTCGTGGTGGAGCCACGCAGCCGGGTGGTAGTTGCGATCCCGGGTGACGCCGGGACGATCGTGTACCAACGCCCGCTTTTCACCAAGAAGGCGGTTGAAGAGGGTAGACTTTCCGACGTTGGGCCGGCCGACGATGGCAACGATGGGTAGCACGGCGGCGGGGCTAACCTGTACCGAGGGGGAAGGCGGGCTGGCTTCGAGTGGTCGGCGCCAGCGTCCCGACCGTGCGTGTGTGGTGGCTTCACGACGGGACACCGGCATGCTGTGGAGGATGTGGACGCTGTGGCCTGGGCGGGCGAAGACGTCGCCTTCGAGGGCGACGCCGCCTTCCGCGACGCACTGGCCGGACAGGCGCTGTACATCGTCGAGCTCATCGACCACCCGCTGAAGGACCTCGTTGAGATCTCCGTGCGGGCCGCGCAGCGAGCCTTTGCCGCTCGTGACCGGCTGACCCTTACGCCGGCCACCCCGCCCCCGGAGCCCGACGAAGGGCCGGCGTTTGTCTGCCCAGCGCTCATCCCCGCCGACAGCGGGCTCGATGGCGTCCGGCGCGCAAGTCTGGAGCGCATCGCTCTGGCCACGGCAAGGTCGCGACAGCGGGGGGACTGGCTCGGGGACCGGACCCTGGCCGAGGGGGCGGCCGCCCCCCCTACAACCCCGACCCCGCCGCCGTCACCGAAGGACAGAGCCCTGCCACCGGGCAGCCATCGCACCGCGGCGCCCTGGCAACGCACCGGTAGCGCCCGAAAAGCACGACTCGATGACCGAAGTCCGGCCACTGCGACCGGGGAATGGCCTTCATCAGGAGCGGCTCGACCTTCTCGGCCGTCTTCTCCTGGTGCCAGCCCCAGCGCGACGTGACCCGGAAAACGTGGGTATCGACGGTCACGCCGCTGGCGATGCCAAACGCGGTCCCCAAGACGACGTTCGCGGTCTTTCGCGCCACGCCCGGGAGCGCCACGAGCGCGGCCATCTCCGCCGGGACCTGGCCGCCGTGATGAAGGACCAGCAGCCGCGCCGTCTCGATGGCGTGGCGAGTCTTCTGGCGAAAGAAGCCCGTCGGCCGCAGCACCGCCTCCATCTCCGTGGGGTCGGCCGCCGCCATCGCCGCCGGGTTCGGCCACCGCCCAAACAGCTCGGGCGTGACCTTGTTGACCATGACGTCGGTGGACTGGGCCGAGAGCTGCGTCGCGATGAGCAACTCGAAGGGGTCCCTGAAATCCAGCTCACATCGAGGTTCCGGAACCGCCAAGGTCAGCGCCGCCAGCCAGGGTCGGACGTCGCGCGGCGGTCGCCGCGGCTTCATCCTCGACGACGGCGACGCACCACCACGGCCAAGCCGAAGAGCCCCGCTGCCGCGCCCGCGGGCGGGCCGCTCTCACACGCACAGCCGCCCCCACCCCCGCCACCGCTGGTGTCCTCCGCGCCGTCGCCAGTGTCTTCTGCGTCGCCCGTGTCGTTGTAGTCGGGGTTGGGGATGAACCCGTCGCAGTCGTGATCGATCCCGTCGTGTTCGTCGGTGGTCGCGCCCGGGTAGGTGGTGGCGTCGCCGTCGTTGCAGTCGTCGGCCCCGTCGCCGCTGCCATCGACCGCGTGACCGTCCCCGTCAGCGTCGAAATCATCGTTGCCCGCGCAGTCTGAGTCGCGACCATCATACCACAGGTCTTCCGCGCCCGGATAGGCGAAGGCGTCGGTGTCGTCGCAGTCCTCGTCCAACGGCACGGCATCGCCGTCCTGATCGAAGTCGTCGTTCTCGCGGCAGTCGGAGTCGATGCCGTCGTACCAGACCTCGTCGGCCTCCGGGTAGATCGTGGCGTCGTCCGGCGCGCAGTCGTCGTCGTCATCGGAGCCGTCCTCGTCCCGATCCCGGCCGCCGAGCACCAACGAAAGGTCGTAGATGGCCGCCTCGCCAAGCCCGCTCACCGCGGAAAGCCCGATGTCGCCCGATGAGCGGTCCACGTCGCACTCGGTTTCGCCCGCGTAGACCTCGACGCCGTCGAGTGACACCCAGGTGTACTCGGCATCCACGACGATGATCACTTCTTCCGTCGTGCCGGGATCGGTGCCTTCGTAGACGAGGTCCTCGCCCGTGGTGTCCGTCCCCACCCACACCGAGCCGTGCCCCGCCCACACCGCACACCACGACTCGTCGTTGCCCACCTGGTAGACGAAGCCGCCGGTCCCCACGCCCCCGACATGCAGCGTCACCGTGATGCGCTGGCGCAGGTCATTGTGCTCGGCGAAGGTCGAAACCCCGATGTCCGGCTCGGAGTGCGAGCCCAACATCGCCCCGCCGGTCTCGACCCACCCCCCGCCGATCGGCCGCCAGGGTGGCATCACCCCGTCTTCGAAGTCGTCGCTAAGGGGAACCGTGGCGGATGCGAGGGCAATCAGGAAAAGCACGGGGGCCTCCGAGGCGCCGACCAGTCTACCACGCAGGAGGGAAAGGTTTCGCTCGTCCAACAGCCGCGTCCAGCGACGCAGGGCTCGATCGCTCCGCCGTTGACGAAGCACCCGCCCCGGCGTACCCTCCCAGGCCGGAGTCGCGCCGCAGTCATGCTCTTCCTGATCAGCCTCGCCAGCGCCGCCACCGTGACCGACCTGCCCCCCTTCCTGCGCGGTGACGTCAGCGTCGGCTACACCTTCGACCGGTTGCAGGGTAGCCTCAGCCAACACAGCTTTTTGTCCGAAGAGGACGAGGATGTCGCCGACCGACAGGTGAACGGGCACGTGATGCACTACGGCCTGGCCTTCGGCGTGGCGCCGGGAACGGCGCTTTTTGTCGACGTGCCCCACACCGTCTACCAGTCCGTCGAGGTCCAGGGGTGGAGCAAGATGGTGTACGACCCGGCCACCGAGACCGGCAGCTACGCTGGAACGGTCACCGAGGACGACGCCACGGTGGCCAAGGGGAACGGCGTTCACGGCGCGTGGATCGGCGTCAAAGGGACCCCTTTTTCGGAGGCCTTCACCTCGCGTCGCAATCGGTTCACGCTTTTACTGGAAGGCGCGGTGCGCACCCCTGGGGACGGCGCTTGGTTCGTGGTGCGCGACCCTTCGGACTCCGATGGCCTGGGTACCCACGGCGCCGGGCCGGGCGGTGTTGGCCTCCGCGCTGCGATGACGGTGTCCGCGCGACACAAGCGCCACGAGCCCTACATGCGGCTGGTGGTCGAAGACAACCTCCCCGTTACCCTCGACATCCTGGACGACGACGGCACGGTGCTGTTCAAGAACGCCGAACTGGACCCCGCCAACACCGTCGACGCGGCGGTGGGCGCCGAGTTCATCACGGGTGAAAACGCCAACAGCGGCGCGCGCTCGGCCGTGGATCTGCACCTCGCCGCCCACTGGTCCAGCTACCAGGACGTGCCGACCGGTGTGGAGTTGCCGTCGGTGCTGCTTCCCGACACCGGGCTGGTACAGCAGGCAGAGTCCTTCGAGCTCGGCGGCGGTGTAGGTCTGGACGTGCGCTTCATGAAGTACCTGCAGTGGCAACTTCATGGCGAGGTGCGGTACCACCTTGCCCAACGGATCGAGAGTCCGTACCCGGTCTACACCGGTGGCGACACCATCCGCATCGTCGCCGGCACCACGCTGACCATTCGCGTTCGCTGACCGTCAGCCGTCGAAGGCGTCGTCGATCCACTCGAAGGTACCGTCGTGACCGACGAGCACCACGAAAAAGCACACCTCCTCATCGGGCTCGCCGCGCTCTTCCAGCCACAGGCGCGCGGCGCGTCGCAGACGGGTGCGCTTGTCCGGGCCCACGGCTTCTTCCGAGCGGGGATCATCGAGGTCGCGGAGCTTCACCTCGACAAAACGCAGCCGCCCCGCGCGCTCGACGACGGCGTCCAGCTCGCCCCCGGCGCCACGCCAATTACGGGCAAGCGTCGTCCAGCCCTGGGCCTCCAACGCCTGCACCACCTTGGATTCCGCTTCGGCGCCGCGCAGTAAACGCGCGCGGCGCTCGTCGGAATCAGGCCTTGCCGTAGCGGACTTCCTTCAGACGAGCGCTCTTGCCGGAACGCTGGCGAAGGTAGTAGAGCTTGGCGCGCCGCACCGAGTGCCGCACCTTGACCTCGATCTTGTCGACCGTCGGGGCGAAGACGGGAAACACCCGCTCCACACCCACACCGAAGCTGGTCTTGCGGACGGTGATCGTGGTCCGGGGGCCGCCGTGCTTGATGGCAATGACGCACCCTTCGAAGATCTGGATGCGCGACTTTTCGCCGTCGGTGATCTTGACGTGCACCCGCACATCGTCGCCAACGTTGGCGGTGAGGGTGCGGCCGGCGAGCAATTCCTGCTCGAGCGAGGAAACAGTCAACATGTGCGGTCTCGGAAGCAGCGCGGTCTATCGCCCGAGCCTCTCGACGTCAAGACCGAGCGGGCGGGGCATCTTCACGCGCCAAAACGACCGCCTTCTGCCCGCCCGGCGGCACCACGCCGACCACCGTCGTCCCCTCAAAACAAACCACCGCCACGTCCCCTTGCCGACAGGAGGCCGGCGCCACGCCGGTCTGGATAAAACGACGCGCTTCTAACGGCGACAAGGTCACCCGCGGCAGGTGGGCCAGCGCCGCGGCCGGGCTGATGCCGAAGGGGGCGAGGCCTTCGATGATCGAGGCGCGGTCGCGCCACGGGACCCGATCTTCCCGCCGCGTAGGCCGCAGCACGTTGATCCAGTCGGGGGAACCCCCGACGATGGTGGCCAGTCGCGACATCGAAACGGCGGACTCCAGGTTGAACAAGCCGCTGCCTTCCCTCCGCAGCTCGCCGAGGTGACCGACCGTACCCAGTTCGACGGCGATCTGTTCGGCCAGCACCCGCGCGTAGGTGCCGCGGCTGCACCGGATGCGGACGCGCACGGTGTCCTCCCCGACGTCGAGCATCTCCATCCCGTAGATGCGGATGGGTCGCGCGCGGGCCAGAACCTCCTCGCCAGCGCGGGCGTAGGCGTACAACGGCTTCCCCTGCACCTTCACCGCCGAGTATTTCGGCGGCGTCTGCTGACGCTCGCCGACAAAACCTTGCAGGACGGCGTCCACCTCGCGGGCGCGGAGCGTGCGAACGGGCGCTTCGGCGATGGTCTGCCCGGTGGGGTCGCCGGTGTCGGTCTGGATGCCGAGCCGAACGACGGCGTCGTACACCTTTTCGCTTTCATCGAGGTATGAGATGAGGCGCGTAGCCCCGCCGAGCGCCAACGGCAGCACCCCGGTGGCGAACGGATCCAGCGTACCGGTGTGACCGACCTTTTTGAGGCCCGTGACCGAACGGACCACCGCGACGATGTCGTGGGAGGTGACACCGGGTGGTTTGTCGATGACGACGAACCCGTCGGCGATCACGAGGGCTCCTCCCCGCTCTTGCGGATGCGCGCGAAGACATCGTCCATGTGGGCCGCGTACTCGACGTTGCGGTCGAGCTCGAACCGCAGTTCGGGCGAGTGGCGGATGCCCAGACAACGCCCCACTGGACCCCGAAGCATCGGCGCCACCGCCTTGAGCCCCGCCGAGATGGCGTCGCGATCGCCGACGCCACCGAACGGCAACCAGCGAATCGTAGCGAGCGAAAGATCATCGGTGACCGTCACACCGAGGACGCTGACGTTCCCGACGCGGGGGTCGATGACGCCCTCACGCAGGAGCCGCGTGACCTCTTCCTGAACTCGAACCGCGATGCGGTCTGCACGATGGCCAGCCATGGGCGCGAGCTAACCCTTCCCCTCAAGCACCGCGATGCGACTCTCCAACTCGGCGATGCGCGCGCGCTGTTCTTCCACCCGGCGCCGCAAATGCCGGACCAGCGTGGTGGGGCTCCGGTGCACGATGCCGTCGCCATCTTCGGCCGGGGTGAGCGTGGTCGCGTTTTTCCAGCGCTCCGCCGGCGACTCGGGCGGGCGACCGGGGACCGACATTTCGGCCGGCGCGGACGTGGCCGCCGCGGGAGCGGCGGAATCCGGCAGTTCTACGGCCGCGTCCTCGAGGTCGTGGACCGAACGAGAGCGAACGAGCCCCTGGGCGGCGGGCGGGGGCGTGTCCCGGGGTGCGGGCGGCTCCGGCAGCGCGGCGAACGCTTCGTCGGTCGGCTCCGGCAGCGCCGGGAACACCTCAGCTTCGGGCGCCGGCTCCCCTTCGGGCCCCCGCACCCCGGCGTCCACCGACAGCCCGCGCAGCGGCGGCAACTCGTCGGAAGCAAAGGCGCCATCGCGGTCCTCGTCACCCCGGCGCACGGTCACGTGCTCGGTAGACTGCCGATACGAAGGAAGGTCGATGGAGAAGATCGCCTCGTCCTCAGCGTCGTTGAACTGCGCAAAGAACGCGGCGGCCCCGCCCCCTGTGTGCGCCGAAACCGACGAAGGAGATGTGGCCGAGGCCGACCTGACGGGGGGCGGCGCCTCCCCGGCCGGGGGGGACGGCGCCGCGGCGGCATCGGGCCGAGCGACGAATTCCAAGGTCTCGGCGTGGTCGAGGTCGTCGTCGGCTTCCCCCAGCGCGAGGGACTCTGCGTGTTCGATACCAGGATCCGCCTCGCCCAAGGCAAGGTCTTGCGATTCCGCGTCCTCCACTTCCGCCGCGGCGAGCGGCAGAATCGCCGTTTCCAGTTCTTTGCTCAGCACCACCGTCGGCGCGTCGTTTTGCCAGCCCGGCGGGGGGGGCGGCGGAAACGGGAGCACTCGCCGGGAAGGTACGGTGGGGTCGGGTGCCGACCTGGGACGGATGACCTCGTAGTCTGCCAGATTGGCGAAAGCTTTTCCCAATCGCAGGGCCGAGGCCAGCGCGGCGGGCGGGGGCGGTTGGGGCTCCACCGGAGACGGCTTCCGCCCCGCGATTCCGGGCCGGGGGGCGTCGGCCAGCGTCGGAGCCCCTTCCTGGCTGGGCCCCGTCAGCGACGCGAGCGCCGAGTCCGCATCCTCGGGATCTTCGCTGTGCACGGTGATGCTGTCGAGCGCCTGTCGCAGCTCGCTGAGCGAGGGCCGGCGTGCCTTGGGCTTGGCCGGGCGCGCCTCTACCGCGGGCGTCGACAGCGGAAGCGAAGCGTACCGAAGCCCGCCGTCCACCACGATCTCCATGTCATGCCAGCGGTCCACCTCGATGCGTTCGACCTGCGCTTCCTCAATGCGGTTGAGCAGGTGCCCCTGCCGCGCCCGCCCGCCATCCCACACCAGGATGAACCGGGTGCTGCGGAGCTGTTGGGGGGTGAGCCGCTCCTCGATGCCGACGGGCCGCGCCGGCGGATCGATGAGGACACCGGGGCGCGCGACGCGAAGGATTCCCTTTCCCTCCTGGGCTTCAAAGCGCAGGGAATAGGCGCCTTCGGGGAGGTTCTGCCGACGGATCCACAGGCGGAATCGCGGGGGATGGACCTGGGCGTCAACGGGCATGGGGCGGGCCAGTGTATCGCGGACCCCGGGAAGGCGGGCCTGCCGTTGCCGCCGGGCTCAGCGGAAACTACAAGGAGGAGGAACTCGGAGTCCGGATGGGCATCGCACGATCGGTCCTACGGGGCCTCAAAGACAAGGTCATGAGCCGCTACGGGGAAAAGATCGTGTCGAGCCTCGGTGACACCTCTTCGGACGCGCCGAACAAGTTCTCCGAGCCGAAGCGCAATCTCTATGACGAGCTGGAAAGGGACGGCAAGATCGACAAGAAGCCGGGCGACAATCGCTGAGCGTCAAAACCGAACGGTGGCGGCGGCGTCGAACCGGTCGGAGATCGAGGACTCGCCAAGTCCGCTTCGCCACGCCAGTTGCAGCTTCACGTCGTGCATCCACGCGGGGGACTCGGGAACGTAGAGGTTCAGGCCCGCTTCGAGGGAGAGGTCAGGTTCGGTGACATCGTCCGTGACGTCGCCATCGAGGCCCCCAAAGCGACCGACGAGCTCAAGGTGCTCGCGCGTCCACGGGGCGGGGATGAAGAGGCCCAGCTGGCCGTAGGCCCCCGCTGCGGCGGACCGCTCCAAGAACTCGGCCTGTAGCGACACAACGCCGACCGCCAGCTGCATGTCTGCCTCCCACGCGCTCACGATCTCCGTCTCGTCAGCGAAGGCCTCCGAATCTCGCGTGACCGCAGCGCCGACGCCGATGAACGGTTCCCGCAGCGTGCCTTCGACCGGGCGCTCGCGTGGGCCCAGTGGCAAGACCTGGAGGCGGGCAGTGGAGAGCAACGAAGCTCGGGGCTCTCCGGCGGCGGGCACAGGGTTCAGCTCGAAGGCGGCCACCGAGAGGGTCCCGCGAATCTTCTGCGCGATCGGCAGGCGGAGCTCGGCCATCGCGCCCACCTGTCGACCGTAGGCGACGGACGAAACCACGGGCGCATAGTTCGGGAGTTGGAGTCGGGTATCGGTCGCGAGCGCCTGCACCCCGAACGGCACCTTGAACTGACCGGCGTACAGCGCGACCACCGCGTGCGGCGACCAGGCCACGAAGGCGTCGGTACCGCGCACCGAGGGCAGCACCGAAAGCTCGACACGGCCGCGTAGATGGAGGGCTACCGACTGCGCCTCGATCCCGACGCGAGCGGCGGCGTCAACGCTGGCGGCGCCCTCGCCCACTCCGGCCTCAGCCACCGCTTCTACCCACACCACGCGCGGCTGCAGCCACGCAAAGGGGCGCACCTCGAAGTCCGGATCCGCGGCGAAGGAGGCGCCCACCCAAAACAGCATCCGGCGAGGGTAGCCCGCGCGCGATTCTGACGCTGGGATAACCCCGCGGCGATGTCGGTCGGGCGCACAGCACTGTGGCTGGTTCCGCTGGCGCTGGTGGCGCGGGGCGCCGGTTTTGTCGTGCCGCTGGTGATCGCGTCGTGGTTCGGCGTGCGCCCGGAGACGGACGCCTTCTTCTTCGCGCTCAGCGTGCCCAGCTTCCTGCTCGTGCTCGCCAGCAACGCGATGGGGACGGTAGCGGTTCCGCCGCTGGCCCGGCTCCGGATCGAAGCCCCCGGGCGGCTTGCCCACGTGGTCAGCGGCGCGGCAGCAGCAGCGGCGCTCGTGGCCACCGCGACCGGCGCCACCTTCGCGCTCGCCGTCCCGCTGCTGGTGCCGCTCTTTACGCGCTTCGACGCCAACACCCAGGCCATCGCGGGCCGGCACACCTGGATGCTCCTGCCCTTTGTGGCTGGCGTCGCCGCCATCGCGGTCGTGCGTGCGGCGTGCGAGGTGATGGGCGCCTTCCGCCTGGCGGCGATGGCCCCCATCGCGCGGGCCACGGCCATGCTCAGCACCGTGGCCATCCTCTTTGAGTACGGTGTGGACGCGCTCCCAGCGGGGATGTGCGCGGGGGCGGCCGCCGAGCTGGCATGGTTGACCTGGGTGCTCGGCAGGGCAGGAGTCCGGCTTGGGCGGCCGGGATGGCCGGCAGAGTTGGGGCTCGCCGCGGGCGCCATCCTGCCTGTCCTTGCCGGGGAAGCGATGGTGGCGCTGAACATAGTGGTCGACAAGGGCTTCGCCAGTGCGCTGCCCGAAGGAAGCGTCACGCTTTTGGAGTACGCGGATCGCGCCCGGGTGATCCCGCAGACCCTCCTGGAATCGAGCCTCCTGGTGGTGGCGTTCAACACCTGGGCGGCAGCCCGGGCTGTCGGGGATCGGGGTGCGCAGCGGGAGGGCGTGAGTCAAGCGCTCCGGTGGGTCTTTCTGCTCGCTCCGCCCGTGCTCGCAGGGATGGTCGTGGCCCGGGAGGCGCTGGTGCGCACACTTTTTCTACATGGCGCCTTCCCCGAGTCGGGTGTGCGCGCGTGTGCCGACACCCTGGGGGCTTTTGTGCCCGGCATCTTCGCGTCTTTGGTCGGCGCGCTCTTGGTAAAAGCCCACATTGTCGATGGGCGCTTCCGCTTGGTCCTGGTGCTCGGCGCCCTCTCTTTGGGCACCAACGCCGCGCTCAACGCCCTCTTGGCTCCACACTTCGGACTCCCCGGACTGGCGGCCTCGACGTCCATCACCACAGTCCTGGTCAGCGTTCTGAGCTGGAGCCTGCTTCGCGGACCGGGTGAACGTGCCCCTCGCTTGGCGACCGACGGTGCGGTCGTGGCGCTTTTGAGCACCATCGGCGCGGTGGCGCTCTTCGACCTCGGGGCGACCTCGCCCTTGGATCCGCGGCTGTGGCTGGCGGCGCTCCCGTTCGTCGCGCTCCTGGCATGGGGCGCCAGCGCGGCACGACGAGGCGCCGTCTGAACCCGCGATTGCCCGCGCCTGCCGACGCGCTGCTCGCCGCCGCGGCGGTGGTGGTGCTCCTGGCGTGGCCCTACATCCAGCTGGGCGGCGCCCTCCCCATCGGTGCCTGGCACGCGGACGCCCCGCTCGCCGACCTTCTGGCGCTGGCGTTCTTTCCGCTGGCGGCGCTGACGTTGTGGCGGGGGCCCCTCCCCCCGGGCACCGTCGGCTACGCGGTCATGCTGGGCGCCGGGGTCGCGGGCGCGATGGCCACGACCGACAGCGGCGCTGGGCTCCACGAGCTCGTGCGGAAGCCACTCTTCTCGGGGCTGATCTACGGGATCGGGCTGGCAGCCTTCGTGGCGCGCACCGCGCACCTCGCCCTCGTCCGCCGCACGATGCTCGCGGCGGTTGCCGTCTGCGCGTCCATTTCGCTCACGACGAGCGTGGGCCGGATCGTGGCCGGCGACGCGCTGTGGTTTCACGCCATCGAAGGGTTGACCAATAACCACAAGACCCTCGCCGTGGCGCTGGCGCCGGCGCTGCCGCTTTTATGGGGCTGGCCGGCCCCCCGGGGGGAGGCGCGCTGGCAGCGGGGGGTGGTCGCGCTGGCGGGGATCGCCTTGGCCGCCAGCCTGTCGCGCACCGCCTGGATCGGCGCCGTACTCGCGGCGACGTACTTCATCTTCGTTGGCGGCCGGCCGCTCGCGGCACGACGGGGGCTGGTCCCGATCCTGCTCGTCCTCGGGCTGTGGGCGGCGACCTATCTGCCCCTCCACCTACCCTACCGGTCCATCACCCAGATCGACGCGCTGCGGTCGCGACGCAGCATCGACCTACGGAGCTGGGGACTTTTCGTCGCCCACCCGCTGGTCGGCGCGAGCCCGGGCGCCTCGGTCAGGACGGTGGTGCCTACCTTCCCGCACTACCGGGTCAACGGCGTCGATGCCCACGGGGTCGTGCAGAAGGTGGGCGCCGAGTACGGGCTCATCGGCCTGTGCGGGTACGGGGCGTTCGTCTTGGTGCTCGGCCGCCGGGTTCGTGCCCGCCACCGGGACGGCAACGGCCGCTGGCCGGCGTTCGTGGCGCTCCACAGCAACCTGCTTTTGTCGACGGAGGCCTTTTCCCAAACGCACTGGGTGGTGCTCGGGGTGGTGCTGGGGCTGACCGCGCGGGAGGAGGGCCAGGCGTGAAGCTGCTCCTGATCAACAGCTTTCTGCACCCTCGGGGCGGCGACACCACACTGTTTTTTTCGGAGTGGGCCGGCTGGGAGGCCCGCGGCGTCGAGGTAATCCCGTTTGCGATGCGACACCCCGACAACATCGTCTCGCCGTGGGCCGAACGGTTCCCGGTGTGGCGTTCGCCCCGCGCGGCGGCGACCGTGCCGGAGCGCGTCCGCGCGATGGTCCGCGCGACCTGGAACGTCGAGGCGACTGGAGCCCTCCGCCGGCTGATTCGTGATGTGCGTCCCGACGCGGCCCACGCCCACCACGTTCACCGGCATCTGACCCCCGCCATCTTCCCGGTGCTTCGCGCCGCCGGGGTGCGGAGCGCGTGGACGCTCCACGATCACGAGTTGGTCTGCCCCAACGGGCTCCGGTACACCGGCGGGCAGCCCTGCTTCCGGTGCCAGGGCGGCCACTACGCCGCGGCGGTGACCCACCGCTGCAAGGACGACTCAACCCCCGCGAGTCTGGCAGTGGCGGTGGAAAAGGCGATCCACCGGGGCTTGCGGCGACACCTCTCACCTGACGTCTACATCGCGCCCTCGGCCGCGCTCCTCGACGGGCTTTCCGTCGACGGCCTGCCTTCGGCGCGCTGCGCGCACCTCCCCAACCTCGTCGAGGTCGACGCGGCCCCCGGCGAGCACGGCGCCAACGTGATCTTCGCGGGCAGACTCACCGCGGAGAAGGGCATCCTGGTGCTGGCCGGGCTGGCCCGCGCCATGCCGCTCGTCCGCTTCGACGTGTACGGAGACGGCCCCGCGAAACCGGCGCTCCTGGGCCTTCCGAACGTGCGTCTCTGGGGGGCGAGGCCCCGCGCCGAGGTGCATACCGCGCTCGCGACTGCCGGCGCGGTAGTCCTCCCCTCGTTGTGGCAGGAAAACCAGCCGTACGCGGTGCTCGAGTCGCAGCTTCTAGGGCGCGCCGTCATCGCGAGCGCAGTGGGAGGCGTGCCCGAGATCGTCAAGCCGGAGGTGGACGGCCTGCTCGTTGTCCCGGGGGACGTCGGCGAGCTGGCCGCGGCGGTGGCGAGGTGTTTGGGCGACAAAGCGCTGGCGGGTCGGCTCGGCCAGGCCGGACGGGCGCGGGTCCTAGCCAACCATGGCGCGGACCGGTGGTTCTTTCGGATGGGCGCGCTCTTGGGGATCGGGAGCGCGGCGTAGCGCCGCGCCGGGGGCGCGAATACTCTATCGCAATGCTCCTCCTCATCGGCCCCGCTTTCGCCGGATCGGTCTTCCTGTCCATGAGCGAACCCACTGAAATCGACGTCAGTGGCAACTGGGTCCGGGTGTTCGCAGCGGACGGCGGGTGGCATGTGACCAACGCGGGCGGGGGCGCGTACCACCACGCCTGGATGTCCGACGACCTGGTGGTTGACCGGAACTCGCGTTCTCAACTGACCGATCGCACCAACCTCCTGGACCATGGGATGGCCGCCTGCCCGGACGGGACCTTCCTCCACTTTGCCTCAGCCTCGGTGGCCGCGGCCGACGACACCATCTACGGCAACCGCTACGACGCCGACTTCGCACCCCTGGTCGACGCGATCATCGAGGAGGGCTCCGGCAACGGTGTGGACATGGACCCGCCGGCGGTGTGCGCCTCCTGGATCCAGGCTGTCGGCCACATGGAGGAGATCCCCCACGTGTCGTTCGCGCTCTTGCATGTCGATGAGTCGCTGGGGGTCATCGCCCGCTCGGTGCTGCAACAGGCTGGCGAGGCGCCGGGCGGCGGCATGTTCGCCGACGACGACTACCTTTGGGCCCTGGGCTCCTACGACCGCCATTGGTCCGGCCTGCACGTCACCCAGTACGACACCAGCCTGACCTTGCTCCAAACCTGGGACATCGACGTCACCCCGGCGGGCATGACGGCCTACTGGTACCAGAAGGCCGAAAAGGTCGACGACTGCTTCTTCGTCGCCCACATGATGAGGAGCGACACCGAAGACTGGGGAGCCCAGAGCGGAAACGTCTACGTGACCGCCTTCGACGCCGACTGGAAGGTCATCGACCAACAGACCATCACCGCCTACCCCGCCCCAAAAGGAGCCTTCTACCCATGGTTCGACCGGAAGGACGACCAGATGCTCGTCTCGTACCACGCCGAGGTAGACGGCACTGAGTTCAATGCGGCCGTGACCCTGACCCTGGACCTTTCCGGGTGTGAATCGACCGATCCGGTGGACACCGGCGACACCGGCGACACCGGTGAGCCCGTGGATACCGGCGAGACCGACGACACCGCGGAGACCGGCGACACCGGCGACACCGGCGACACCGGCGACACCGGCGACACCGGCGCCGATACCGACCCGGCCACCGGCGACCCACCCGAGTGCGGCTGCGACACGACGACGACGCGTGGGCCCGGCCTGCTGCTTCTGCCATTGGTGGCGCTGGCGCGACGCCGACGTCAAGCGCGATAGGCGCGCCCGTGCTCCTGGGTGAGACTGCGGAGCTGCGTTTTGTCGACAAGCCGGTCGGGCTCCCCGTTTTTCCACCCCACGCTGATTCACAGGGCGACTGCGTCCTGGCGCGCTTGCTCGTCGCCTTTCCCGATCAGTCGGGGGCCTTCCCGCCGGGCTTCGAAGGCGGCATCGCCCACCGACTGGACACCCTCACCGGGGGCTTCGTCGTCGTCGCGAAAACGCCCGCGGTACTGTCTCGGCTGCGCGCTGAGTGGACGACCCTGCGCAAGGTCTACGAGCTGCGCAGCAGCGGGGCGGTCGCCTTCCGCGAGACCGTTGTCACCGCGCCGATCGCGAACCACGCCCGACGCGCGGATCGTGTCGTTGTCCAGCGTTGGCCGCAGGAGCGCCACCGGGGAAAGTGGCTCACCGCCGAGACTTGGTTGTCTCGCCTCGGTGACGGGCTCTGGCAGGCCGAGATCCACACCGGTGTGCGACACCAGGTGCGCGCGCACGCGGCGTTTGCGGGGCTGCCGCTCGACGGGGACGAGCTCTACGGCGGGGGGCCGGGGATGCCGCATCTAAGGCATGTGGGGATTCATGGGGCGGGGTGGTCGTTTTGCCGCTGAGGCGAGGGGGGGAGGCCTCGGAGCCCGCCGGCGGTTGGGCCCGCAGCCGGCTCATCCGCGCGGTACGCGAAGCGCGCGGGCGAGGGCCCGTTCCGTATCGGGGCTGGTGAGGCCGTCGATCCGCGCGAGCGCGAGGCCGTGGATCGTCGAGGCCAGATAGGCAGCGCGGTCGGGATCGCGACGCGCGCCCAGGGCGGTT
>CANFCK010000041.1 GCA_947445035.1 Deltaproteobacteria bacterium | reverse complement strand
GCCCTCCGCCGCCGCCGCCGCGGGCGCCGCCGCCCCCCCCGCCGCCGCGCGGGCGCCACCGCCCCCCAACGCCACGCTCCAGGATCGCCGAGTCCTGTCGGGGGCCCCCCCTCAAACCCGCTTTGGCCCCCCGCGTACGATCATCGCGAGACACTCCACATGCTCCGCGTACGGGAACATGTCGTAGGGCTCGACCCAGGCGAGCTCGTAGCCCCTGAGCGAGGCGATGTCGCGCGCGAGGCTCACCGGGTCGCACGAGACGTAGAGGAAGGCGCGGGGCCGCGTCAGCGCCAGCTCGGCAAGCACGCCCGGCGCGCCCGCACGGGGAGGGTCCAGGAGCACGACGTCGGCGAGGTGGTCACCGGCCCGCACGCGGTCGACGTTGTCGCAGAGCGCCCGGCCCGCCGACCCCGCGAAGTTGGCCTTGGCGTCGGCCACGGCGTCCCGCGACGACTCCACCAGCACCACCGGCGTGGCTCGCCGCGCCGCCGCGATGCTGAGGTTCCCGACCCCGCCGTACAGGTCCAGGACCCCGGCGGGAGCGAGCTCGCGGAGCAGCCCGTCCACGCGCGCGACGAGGATCCGGTTCAGCTCCAGGTTCACCTGGTAGAAGCTCCCTGCCGATACGCGGAGCCCGTCGATGCGCAGGGTCGGGTCGCCGCGCACCTTGCGCCCGGCCACCGCGAGGTCGGCGGGGCCGTCCAGGCGTGCGTCCGCCGCGACCACCACGCGCGTGCCGTCACTACGAAACTCCAGCTCTCCGCGCCCTTGGCCCTGGAGCGCCGCCACCGCGACGACCAACTCGGGCCGCACCAGCCGCTCCAGCGGCACCTCTACGAAGTCGTGGCTACCGGGCCGATGGAAGCCGAGGCGCCCGCCGGGGCCGCCCCGCATCTTGACCCGCGCGCGCGCGCCCCACTGAAGCGGCGACGCGACCACCGGCGCGACCACCGCGGCCAGCCCGCGGCGGCGGAAGGCTTCAGCGACGAAGTGGTGTTTGGCCGACAAGGTCTCGGCGTAGGGACGGTCGGCGAGCGGCAACAGGCCCGCATCAACCAGGGCGGAAGGCATCGCGGCCGGGATATCGTTGGGAGGATGCGCGCGCGACTAAGGAAGCTGTGGTTGTTGATGTTCGACCCGGCACGCTGGTCGGCCGAGCACTACCAGGCGAAGAATCGGATGGACTTCGCAGCGTTGCACCGAGATTGTCGTTGACCGGCGTTCGGAGGCTCGCCAGGTTTGGTGCGCTTCGGGGGCTCCCGGTGGTGGGTCGCGCGGACGGGACCAGCGTCGGCAAGGTGGACGACGTCCTGGTTCGGCTCGACGACTTGCGGACCATCGGCTTCCGCCTGCGGGCGCCCGGCTTCTGGAGCGGGATGCTCGGCGTCGCCGCCGCGGCGGTGGAGCGTCTGGGTCGCGACTACGTCATCGTCACTGAGCTCGGCGCCGCCGAGCCGGCGGGGGAATCGCGCGGCCCCCTGGACGACAGGGTGTGGTGGTCGGAGTGGGCGGGATGCCGCTGCCTCACCCGGCGGGGCGTCGAGGTCGGCAAGCTCACCGACCTCATCGTCGATGCCGACGGCGGCCGCGCGCGTGCCTTCGTCCTCGAGGGCGGACGACTGCTGGTCCCGGGTCCGAAAGTCTCGATCGGCGCCGATAGTGTCATCGTCGACGAGGCCGATGTCGCCGTCAAGATCGCGGGGGCAGAGGACTCTGGGGAGTGGTGGCGGGAGGTTGAGGCGTTGTTGCCGTAGCCGCACCGCCGGCGGGGCGATAGCACCGCTGCGACGGAGCTCACATGTGGCGTTTCGGCTCGATTGTGGTGTTCGGCTTGGGCTGCAGCGACTACGATCTCCACGGGAAGGAGGAGGCTGAGGGCGCCGACGCCAAGGACACCGGCAACGACGATCGCGAGGTCGACACCGCCGACGATCCTGAGGACAGCGGGGACACGGGCGGCGACACCAGCACCGACACCGGGGAGCCCGACCCCGAAATCGCCACCGAGGCCATTTATATCAACTCCGGAAGCACGCTCTACTCCTTCGATCCGGCCACCGGCCGCGCGACGCAGATTGGCATCTTCAAGGACGCCGGCGTCACGGTTTCCGACATGACCGACATCGCGATCGATCTCACCGGACGCATGGTGGGCGTCGCCTACACCGAGTTGTACTCGATCACCCCGGCCACGGCCGAGGTGTCCTGGATTGGCACGCTCGATGACAGCTGCAACGGGCTCACCTTCGTCTCCGATGGCACGCTCGTTGCGGCGGGCGACGGCGGCGTGATCACCATCGACACTGGCACGCTGCAGCAGTCCAAGCTCGGCGGGCGGACCTACACCAGCTCGGGCGACATCGTCGGCCTCCCCGACGGCTTTCTCTACTGGTCCGTCCGGGGCACGGCCAACGACGTGATGGTGCGGGTCGATCCCACCAACGGGACCACGGTCGAGCTCGGGGACATCGGGACCGGCGGGGTCTTCGCCCTCGGCTACGCGTATGGGGAGCTGTACGGCTTCACCAGCGCCGAAAAAGTCATCATCATCGACGCGACGACGGGGCGCACGGTCTCCACCGATCGGCTCAGCGGCACCTGGTGGGGAGCAACGACCAATCCGGTCTTGTGGTAAGCATCCTCCACGGCGACAACGCCGACATCTTGCCGACGCTGCCGGATGCGTCCTTCGATCTGATCTACATCGATCCGCCCTTCAACACCGGCCGGACGCAAGCGCGCAGCCAGACGAGGTCGCTGCCCGACGTGCTCGGCGACCGGACCGGTTTTCGCGGCGAGCGCTACGCGACGATCAAGGTCGGGACTCGCTCCTTCGCCGACAGCTTCGACGACTACCTTGCGTTCCTGGAGCCCCGCCTCTGCCACGCCCACCGGTTGTTGACACCGACGGGGAGCTTCTTCCTGCACCTCGACTACCGAGAGGTTCACTACGCCAAAGTGCTGCTCGATCAGATATTCGGTCGCGACAGCTTCATCAACGAGATCATCTGGAGCTACGACTATGGTGGCCGGAGCACCCGCCGCTGGTCTCCGAAGCACGACAACCTCCTCTGGTACGCCAAGAACCCGGACAATTACACTTACCGGTACGACGACATCGACCGCATCCCCTACCTGGCGCCGGGGCTCGTCGGGGCCGAGAAGGCGGCGCGCGGAAAGACGCCCACCGACTGCTGGTGGAACACCATCGTCAGCCCCACCGGCAATGAAAAGACCGGCTATCCAACTCAAAAACCGCTGGCGATCCTTGAGCGCATCGTAACCGTGCACTCCAACCCGGGGGACAAGCTGCTCGACTTCTTCGCGGGGAGCGGCAGCTTCGGCGAGGCGGCGAAACGGCACGGTCGGCACGTGGTTTTGGTGGATGAGAGTGAGGAGGCCGTGGAGATTATGGAGCGGCGGTTGGGGGTGGCGTCGCGCATCGAGTGACAATCGCGCTAAACGGCGCCGATGCTGCTCTACCTCAGCCTCGCCTTCGCCGCCGACCCCACGCCCCGTGTCGAGGACACCTGGGACTTTACGGGGGTCTACCCTTCGCTCTCGGCGTGGGAAGCCGCGTTGGCCAAGGCCGGCACTGATCTCGACGCGCTCGAAGCCGGCTGCACCGGCAAGCTCGCGACGCAGCTGCAACCCTGCTTGGAGCAGGCGTTCGCGGCCCAGGAGTTGGTGGCGCGCATCAACGTCTACGCGATGAACCTCAGCAACGAGGACAGCGCGGTCGACGCGTGGCGCGCTCGCTCGCAGTCGGCGGAGATGTTGGCGACGCGGCTGAGCGTCGCGACGGCGGCCTTCCGGCCGGAGATCCTGGCCCTTGGGGGCGCAAAGGTCGAGGCAGAAATCGCGGGCAACCCCAAGCTCGCGCCGTATGATTTCTACCTCCGGGGGACGCTCGCCGATGCGCCGCACACCCTGGATGCGACCGGGGAAGCGCTCTTGGCCTCGGCTGGCAACCTGCTTGGGTCGCCGGGACGCCTGCACAGCGTCCTGCTCAACGGGGAATTGGTCTGGCCCGAGGTCACCCTCAGCGACGGCAGCGTCGTGACGCTGAACCCGACGAAGTACGCGGCCCTGCGCACGCTGCCGAAGCGTGAGGACCGGGCGCTGGTCTTCGAGCGTTTCCTCAGCACTCTCGGCGCCTACAGCGGCACCTTTGGTGGCATGCTCGACACGGTGGTGTCCGGTCATACGTTCGTCGCCGACGCCAGGCATTTCGACAGCTCGGTCTCGGCGGCGATGGCTGGCGATCACCTGCCTCGTGGGATTTATGACACCCTCGTGGCGCGGACCAACGCCAACCTCCCCACGCTCCACCGCTATCTGAAACTACGAGCAAAGATGCTGGGGCTTACCGACCTCGCCTATTCCGATCTTTACGTGCCACTCGTCGCGATGGACAAGGCGTGGACCGTGGACGAGGCCAGCGCGCTTACGTTGGCGGCGACTCGCCCGCTCGGCCCTGCGTACGCCGCCGCGTTGCAGACCGGGTTTGCCGGCCGCTGGCAGGACGTCTACCCCAAGAAAGGCAAGGTGGGCGGGGCCTATATGGACGGCTCGGCCTACGCGGTCCACCCCTTCGTGCTGTTGAACTACACCGGCGACTATTCGGGGGTCTCCACCTACGCGCACGAGTGGGGGCACGCGATGCACTCCTACTTCTCCGCGGATAAACAGCCTTACGCGAAGGCCGATTACGCCACGTTCATCGCGGAGATCGCCTCGACGTTCAATGAGGCGCTGTTGTTGCAGACCATGCTCAAGGCGGCCAAGACGGACGACGAACGGCTGTTCTACCTCGGCTCGCAGCTCGAGAATCTGCGCACCACCTACTTCCGACAGGCGCAGTTCGCGGAGTTCGAGCTGGCGATCCACCAGCAGGTCGAGCGCGGGGAGCCGCTGACCGGCGACACCCTGAGCGCCACCTACCTCAGCATCGTCAAGCGATACTACGGCGCCGACGCGGGCGTCACGCGCATTGACGACAGCGTTGGCAACGAGTGGGCCTACATTCCCCACTTCTACTACAACTTCTACGTGTACCAATACGCCACGTCCATTGCTGCGTCGAGCTTGTTGTCACAGGATGTCCTCGCCAAGAAGCCCGGCGCGCTGGACCGGTACCTGACGCTGCTGTCCGCCGGTGGCAGCGACGATCCGTATGTTCTGTTGCGTGCCGCTGGCGTCGACATGGCGACGGCCGCGCCCTACGACGCCCTCGCCACGGGAATGGACACGATCATGGACCAGATGGAGAAGCTGTTGGCGCGCAAGGGCGCCAAGCGCTGAGTCGCGGACTCCCGAGTGGGGGTTGGGTGGGGGTATCAGAGCCCCCGGTCGATCCCCGCCGCGATGGATGACGTCCGCGTGTACGAGCGTGCACTTGTTGAAGCCGACGTCGCGGCGCTGTTCGCGCTGTAGTCGGGCCGGGATAGTCGGGCGACCATGCTCGCCGTCGTCGCCCTCAAGGCGTGTGAGCGCCCCGATGAGAGATCGCTGAGAGGTCCGCGCCGGGGTCGGGGCGGGTAGGCTCCCAGTCACCCAGGTCCATCATGCGCAGCAGCTTTCCTTTCGCCTTCCTCGTCCTGCTCGGCGCTTGCGGGGACTTGGTCGATTCCGCCGACACTTCCTCGACAGAGGGCGACCAGGACGGAGACGGCGTGGCCGCGCCGGCCGACTGTGACGACGCTGACGCCACCGTCCATCCCGGCGCGACGGAGGCCTGCGACGCCGTTGACAACGACTGCGACGGCGAAACCGACGAAGACGCGCCCACCTGGTACGCCGACATCGACGGCGACGGGTTCGGTGACCCGGACGCCGCCCAGGCCGCGTGCGACGCCCCCTCTGACACGATCGCCGACAGAACGGACTGCGACGACGACGACGCGGCGGTCAACCCTGACGCCGCTGAGGTTTGCGACGCCGCCGACAACGACTGCGACGGCGCGACCGACGAGGACGGGACCTCGTGGCACGCAGACGTCGATGGCGACGGCTACGGCGATCCAGGCAGCGCGCAGGTGGCATGCGAGGCCCCGGCCGGGACCCTTGAGGACGGGACGGATTGCGACGACGCCCGCGCGTGGCTGCACCCCTACGACGTCGACGGTGACGGCACCGCCGACGGCTGTGGGTATCGGGAGGTGGCCGCAGGTGGCTATTGGACCTGCGCGCTCGACAGCGACGCGCTTGGGATGTGTTGGGGGCGCTACGGGGACGACTACCTGCCGCCGGCGACCGCGCTTTCGAACCTCGTCAGCGGCTACGGCTACGCCTGCGCCATCGACCAGAGCCTCGCGATCCAGTGCTGGGGCAACGGCGCTCGGGTGCCACCAGCGGGCTCGTTCAACGACGTCAGTACAGGGGATGGGTACACGTGCGGCATCGACACCGCCGGCAGCATTCAGTGCGCGGGCGACACGATCCTCGGGGAGACCGATGCCCCCTCGGGTCGGTTCGTCGCCATCGCCAGCTGGAAGGGATCGTACGGCCACAGCTGCGCCATCGACCCCGACGGCGCCGTGGACTGCTGGGGCTACGACAATGCGGGACAGACCGCCTCGCCGGAAGGGTCGTTCATGGCCGTGAGCACGGGGGCGGCTGCCAACTGTGGGCTCGACGGCGGCGGTGCGATCCGCTGTTGGGGGGACAACTCCTGGGGGGAAACCTCTCCGCCGGCTGGCACCTTCGTTGCCCTGGACATGAGCGGCAACTTTGCCTGCGCGGTCGCGACCGCTGGCGACATCCAATGTTGGGGGCGCGACACCGTCGGTCAGACCGTCCCGCCCGCGGCCAAGTTCACGGCGGTGTCGGGCGGCTCCGAGCACAGCTGCGGGATCGACGAGCGCGGCGGCATCCAGTGCTGGGGGAGCGACCTGTTCGGGCAGTCCACGGTCCCGTAGCGCCGCCAACCGCGTTAGCCCCGGCGGTCCGGGAGTGTCCATGTCCCTCGTCGATACCATCTCTGCCGAGCTCAAGACGTCGATGCTCGCCCGCGATGCCGCGCGCACCGGCGCCCTGCGCATGATCCGCGCCGCGTTCATCGAGTTGGCCAAAGACGGCAAGGGCGAGGTCACCGACGAACGTTGTGTCGACGCGCTCCGCCGGCTCCGCAAGCAGCGCGAGGACTCGATCGCCGCCTATGTGCAGGCGGCGCGCGAGGACCTCGCGGATGTGGAGCGCGCTGAACTTCTGGTCATCGACGCCTTCTTGCCGAAGCTCGCCGACGAGGCGCAGACGCTGGCCTGGGTGCGTGAGGCGATCGCCGCGACCGGGGCCACCTCGGCCAAAGAAATGGGCAAGGCCATGGGTGCCTTGATGAAGACGCACAAGGCCGACGTCGACACCGCGATGGCGCAGGCGCTGCTCAAGCGCGAGCTGGGCGGCTAGGTGTTCCGGCGGGTCTTCGTCGCCAATCGGGGCGAGGTGGCGGTGCGCGTGGTCAACACCTGCCGTCGCATGGGCATTACCCCGGTGGTGGCCGTCACCGACGCCGACGCCGGCGCGCGGTGGCTCAACGACGTCGAGGTTGCCCCCATCGGCGGCCCGCGCGCGTACCTCGATGCCGACGCGATCATCAACGCGGCGCGGGCCTCCCGCTGCTCCGCGCTGCATCCCGGCTGGGGCTTTCTGTCCGAGAACGCCACCTTCGCCGCCCGGTGCGAGGCCAGTCGCATCCGATTTGTGGGTCCTTCTCCCGACTCCATCCGCCGCATGGGCGATAAATCCGTGGCCAAGGCCACGATGAAGGCGCTGGGCCTGCCGCTGATCCCCGGCTCGGACGGCCCACTCGCCGACGCGGAGGAGGGGCTGCGCGTGGCCGCGGGCGTGGGGTATCCGGTGCTGCTCAAAGCGCGGTCGGGCGGCGGCGGGCGGGGCATGCGGCGCGTGGAGGGGCCGGAGGGGCTCGCCAGCGCGTTTGCAGAAGCGACCGCGGAAGCCACCAGCGCCTTCGGCGATGGGGCGCTCTACCTCGAAAAGTTGATCGAGCGCGGCCGCCACGTCGAGTTCCAGATTCTCGGCGACCGACATGGCAACGTCGTCCACCTGGGCGAGCGTGAGTGTTCGGTCCAGCGTCGCCACCAGAAGCTGCTCGAAGAGAGCCCGTCGCCGGTGCTCAGCGCTCTGGACCGGGCGACGATGGGGGCGCGCGTGGTCGAGGCCTGCAGTCGTGCTGGCTACTACGGCGCGGGCACGGTTGAGATGCTCCGCGACGTCGATGGCGCCTTGTATTTCATGGAGATGAACACCCGCTTGCAGGTGGAGCATCCGGTCACCGAAGCCGTGACTGGACTCGATCTGGTGGAGCTGATGCTGCGCATCGCCGCCAACGAGGTGGTCCGCCCCGCCTACGTCGCCAGCGGCCACGCCATCGAGTGTCGCATCAACGCCGAGGACGACCAGTTCCGACCGGTGCCGGGGCAGGTCACGCGGTTGCGACTCCCCGCCGGGGAGGGGATCCGGGTGGACACCTGGCTGCGCGAGGGGGACCGCATTCCGCCCCAGTACGACTCGATGATCGCCAAGATCATCGCCCACGGCCCCGACCGCGCCACCGCCATCGCGCGGATGCAGGCGGCGCTCGGCAGCCTCGTCGTGGAGGGCGTCCCGACCTCGACGGCCATCCACCTGCGGGTGCTCGCCCACGCCACCTTCCAGTCCGGCGGCTACGACACCGCCTGGCTGCCGACGCTGTTGTCGAGCCCGCGTTGAACCCGGCGGAAGCGGTCCGCACGCCGTGGCTGCCGGCGGTGACCGCGCTCGGGCTCGGATTCATCTGGCGTCTCCTGCTGGTGCTCCAGAGTCCGGTCGCCTTCTCGTTCGACGGCTTCCAGCGCTGGGCGGGTCGCGACCATGTCCTGATTCAAGACTGGCCCCCAGTCACCCAGATCGTCCTTTGGCTCACCGCGCAGGCCGGCGGCGAACTCCTGGCGGCCCGGGTGGTCATGTGCCTGATTTCGGGGCTCGCGGCGGCTGCGGGTACGCTCCTCGCGCAGCGCTTGGCCGCTGCGGCGTACGGGGAGCGTCCGGCGCTGTGGGCGGGATGGACCTTCGCCGTGGCGTCGGCGTACGCCCATTGGGCGGCATGGGGCACGGTCTTTTATCAAGAATCCACCTTCCTCCTGGTTCTCTTTTCGGGGCTTTGGCTGGCGGCACGCGGCAACCTCCGCACCGCGGATCTGGTCATCGGGCTTTTGGGGCTCGTCCGGTACGAAGGGTGGCCGTGTGTGCTCCTTTACCTGGCCTGGCGTCGGGATCGGCGGGCGCTGGTTGCCCTGTGGGGTGCGCTCGTGTGGGCGGCGATCCGAGGCTTTGGGGTCGAGGGCTATGCGGCCAGTCCGGTGAACTTCGCCGACTGGGAGGGCCTCGTCGAGCGCTTTGCGCTTGCGGCGTGGCTCGCCGACCTCCTCGAGCTTGTCCGCCGGTTGGGCGAGGTTGGCGGCTGGGTGTGGTGGGGGCTCGGGGCTGTCGCCGTGTCGCTACACTGGCGATCGTCCCTGGTGAAGTTGCTGGCGCTCCAGACCCTGGCGCAGCTCGGCGCGACGATGGCGTGGGTCGCCGGCCTCGAGGTCGTCACCAGCCGGATGATGGTCATTCCCGTCGTGATGGTGGCAGTGCTGGGCGCTTCCGCAGTGCCGGCGCTGGCTCGCTGGCCGCGGTCTGGGTGGTCGTTGGTGGTGGCGCTCGCGGTGCTCCTCGGCTTCCAGCTCGTCGAGGGTCGCGACCGGATGCGCGCGGAGACGCGGCACTTTGCGCCCGAGGCGGCGGCGGTGGTCGAGATGGGTCGGTGCCCGGGCTGTCGATGGTGGGTCTTGCCGCGGCGGGGGCTTGGAACGCGGGCACGTCACGATGGCTGCGAGGTGCTTCAAGGCATCTCGTCGCTGCGCCACGGCCAGGACTTTTTCTGCTCTTCCTGGGTCACCGATGACTGGGCCGAGGCGGGCGCGGGTACCGATGGCACGGTCCGCTGGGATGCCGCGGCGAAACTGTACCGGGTAGAGCGGCACCTTCCGGGGGCGTCTCCCGCGCCCGCGGCATCGTCGCCTGCGGCGTCTCTGCCCGTCGCGGTCCCGTAGGTAGGCGGGTGCACCGGGTCTTCGTCAGCGGGTTGCTACCGTGGATCGAGCCCGCGCGGCTCTTGGGTCCTGGCCACTGGAGCGTTGAGGCGCGTAGTGCTCACACCGAGCTGCCCACCCACGCCGCCGCCGATCTCGACGCGCGCTTGCGGGGGGTCAGCATCGGTGGGACCGCGCTCGGCTTCGAGTCGCAGCCTCCGCTCCCACGGACGGCGGTGCGCGCGGCCCGAACCACCGACGCCCGTCGACGTCGCGACGGCTCCGTGGGATTTTCGCGGGCGGGGGTACGGCTGGACGACGAGGGGAAGGTGTCGCTGACGCCCGAGGCGCTGGCGCTGGCGCTCGGGGAACGGTTTGCGGGTCGGACGGTGGTGGACGCTGGCTGCGGCGCCGGGGGCAACAGCATCGGATTTGCCCGGGCTGGCTGCCGGGTGGTGGCCATCGAGCGCGATGCCAGGCGCCTTGCGGATGCGCGTCACAACGCGAATGTGTACGGCGTAGCGTCGCAGATCGAGTTCGTTGTCGGCGAGGCGGTTGCGGGGGCGATCCGCTGCGCGGATCCGGAGGCGGTGCTGTTCCTCGACCCGCCTTGGGGCGTGGACTGGGATCGCGGCGGCATGGGCCTCGCGGCGTTCCCGATGCTGGAGTCGGTGCTCGCGGCGGGGCTGCCCGCTCGCTATGGAGCCACCGTGGTGAAGCTCCCGCCGTCCTTTCGGGTGGGCGAGCTGCCTGGGTCGCGACCGGAGGCAGTCTATGGCGTTGGGGGAGGGGATTCGCGGCGGGTGAAGTTCTTGCTTTTGGTGGTGGCGACAAGGACGGGCTTCGGGTGATGACCTTTCGCCGCATTCCCGCCCCCGCCCCCCGCCCGCCGCGTTACCACCCGTCGCCATGTTGACTGCGATTCTCGGCCCGCGCGGGCTCCGCCTCGGCCGCGCGGTTCCCGCCGTCGGTCTTTCCCATGTATCGGCGATAGAACTGGTGGATACCGCGGCCACCATCGCCTCCGATACCCGCTCTGCCCTCGCCGAGGTCATCGTGAGAGTCAGCGCGTTTTCGATCGCCTCCCGGCCAGTGGATGTCGCGCTGCCGGGCGGTTTCGTGACCGAGCGTTGGCGCCCTGTGCGCGGGTACGGCATCGTCAGCGATGATGTGCACGCAGTGGTGAGTTATGGCGCGGCGGGCAAGGCGCTCGGCGTTCCCCTGCGGGTGGCACTGCTGTCGTCGTTGACGCCCGTGCTCGCGGCCGCTTGCCTCGCCGCGGGCATCGACGAGGTGTGGGTTGGCGCCAACGGGCCGCTCAGCGCGGTCGAGCCGGAGCTCGACGCGGAGCCGTTTCGGCGCCTCGATCGGCTCGGCCCCAGCGTGGATGCCCGCGAGCGGGTGGTCTTCGCCGACGGCGCTGCCGATCCCGCGCGCACCGCGTTGGCCATCCTGGCGCTCGCGGAAGGTGGGCGCCGGGTCCGCCTGGTCACCACCTCGCGCCAGCTCTTCGAGGCGCTTCCCGCCCAGCTTTCGGCGGCGCTGGCGTGGCCCTCGGCGGGCGCGCTCGACCCCCGGTTGGACGAGGTGGTCCTGCAGTTGGCCGCCGGGTTGGAGGTGGCCCTGTCGGTCCTCGCTGCGGTACGGCTCGCCGAGGTGCACGTGACCGGGAGCAGTGGCCTGCTCGCCACCGTCCGTGGCGCCGGCGTGCATGTTCACAACGCGGCGCCGGTGGGGTTGGACCGCTTCTTGGGTGCCGCGGCGCCGGATCCGCGGGAGTTTTTGGTTGCGGAGCGCGCGGTCGTGCCGGATGGCGAGCTGACGTTCCGCGTGGGCGCCGCGGCCAGTCAGTTTGCCGCCGCCTGCGGCAATGCCGCCGCCGCCACGCTTCTGGACGTGGCGGCACCGGAGCCGATCGTCGGCGAGTCCGCGCCCCGCCTCCCCGAAAGCTGGCTGCGCCCCGGGATGCACCTTCCCGTCGCCGTTCCCGCCGCAGGCCGGCCCACCCCTGAGGCGCTCGCGCTTTTCCACGCCGTCCTGGCCAGGGCCGCCACGCCGCACACGATCGACGCACGCGCAATGGTCGCGACACGACTCTGGCTTCCGGCGGACAGTGTGCTGGTCGTGGTCGGGCGGGTGGCCGCCTGGAACGCGCTGGCAGCGTGCCTCTTGGTGCCTGGCGCCACCGCCGCCGTCCCGGCCTACGAAGATTCCACGATCGTGGCCGCCATCGCCGGCACCGGGGCCCATCTGGTTCGCCTGCCGCCCTCCGCCGAGGACGCTCTCGAGCTTGACGTTGCTGCATCCGTCGCCGCCTCAACCGCGGCAACCGTCGTGGCCTTGTCGTCCCCCGGGCTCGAGACCGGCCGGGCGATGCATCCGCGCCTCCTCCGCCTGTTCAAGACCCAGTCCGAGGCGATGCTCCTGGTCGATGAGGGCCTCGCCAGCCTCGGCGGGCAGGACTTCCGGCTTTTCCTCGAAAGTGGGCGCGTGGTCCTCGTCCGGCCGCTCTCCTTTGCGACGGCGCGGGCCGGCTTCGACGTGGTTGTCCTCCTCGGGCCGGCAGCCATCCTCCATGCTGTCGCTGCTCGGCTCCCGGCCACGCTCGACCCGGTGGCGCAGGCCGCGGTCGCGGTGTGGGCTGCGGCTCCTGACGCGGACGCAGCCGTCGTCACCTCCGTACGCAAGGCAAGGGCAGAGCTAGCGGATGCCATCGCACAGACGGGACAGCTTGGTTCCGCTGGCGAGGGGCCCTTCGTGCTCGTGCAGACCGCCGATGTCGCCGCTGAACTGGCGTCGGCCGCGGCGGCGGGGGACGCCGGCCACCTACGATTGGGGGCGGCCGGTCGCCTTCGCATCGACGTGTAGGGGGGTGCCCGGATAGGTTCGCGGGCCCTTGGAGCCCCATTGCCGCGTCGTACACCCTTCCACGAATACCACCGCGACGCTGGCGCCCGACTGATCGACTTTGGCGGGTGGGAAATGCCCGTCCAGTATCAGGGGCTCAAGGAAGAGCATGCCGCGTGTCGCAGCGCGGTCGGGTGTTTCGACGTCTCCCACATGGGGGAGGTCCGGTTCCGTGGTCCGCACGCCCTCGCTGCGGTGAACCACCTCGTCACCAACGACATCAGCAAGTGTGCGTTCGACCAGGCGATGTACACGGCAATGTGCAACGAACGCGGGGGCATCGTCGACGATTTGATCGTCTACCGCATCGCCGAGGAAGATATCCTCATCTGTGTGAACGCCGCGAATCGTGAAAAGGACTACGCGTGGATGAAGGCGCATAATCCATTCAGCGCTGAGATCGTCAACGAGTCGGACCAGTGGGGGCAGCTCGCGATTCAGGGCCCCAACGCGATTGCATTGGGCGAAGAGCTCTTGGGCCGCAGCCTCGCGGATGTCAAGAACTACTGGTTCACCCGCGGTACCTTCGCCGGGATCGAAGGCTGCATCGTGGCGCGCACCGGCTACACCGGGGAAGACGGCTTCGAGGTCTTCCTTCCCGCTGGCGCCGCCGACGTCGTGTGGACCGCCATTCACGAGGCTGGCACCCGCTTCGGGCTCGCCGACATCGGTCTTGGCGCGCGCGACACCCTCCGGTTGGAGATGAAGTATTGCCTGTACGGCAACGACATCGACGACGACACCACCCCGCTTGAAGCGGGCCTCGCCTGGGTCACCAAGCTCGAAAAAGGCGAGTTCGTCGGCCGAGATCCGCTCGTGGCGCAGAAGGCGGCCGGCGTCCCGCGGCGGCTGGTCGGCTTGGTTGTCCAGGAGCGAATCGCTCGCCAACACAACGCCGTCATTCACGGCGGGCAGGTCGTGGGCGAGGTCACCAGCGGCACCCGTTCGCCTTGTCTCGGCACCAACATCGCGATCGCGTACGTCCCCGCGGCGCTCAGCAAACCCGGCACCGCGCTCGAAGTCGATGTCCGCGGAAAAATCGCGCTCGCCGAAGTCGTGAAGACCCCCTTCTACACCCGCCCCACCTGAGTCTCCGGAGTACCCCATGGCCTACCCCACCGATCGTAAGTACAGCGCCGAACACGAATGGGTTCGCGTCGCCGGTAACGTCGCCACCGTTGGCATCACCCATCACGCGCAGGAACAGTTGGGCGAGATCGTACATGTCGAACTCCCGACGGTCGGCAAAGCCGTCAAGAAGGGCGAAGGCGTGGCCGAGGTCGAATCGGTCAAGGCCGTGTCGGACGTCTACACCCCCGTTTCCGGCAAGATCGTCGCGGTCAACGCCGGCTTGGACGGTAACGAAGGCGCCGTCAACAGCACGCCGCATGACGCGGGTTGGCTTTTCCAGGTCGAACTTTCCAACGAGGTCGAGCTCGAGGGTTTGATGGATTCCGCGAAGTATGGCGACCACGCTGGGAACGACTTCTAGGCGGGCGATGCGCCAGTCCCGGGCCGCGTTGCTGAAACATCGGCACGATGCGCATCGCGGCGCCGGGTCGAAGTCGGATACGATGCCGACGATGCTGCGGTGGACCTGGGCGCTGGCGCTCTTCGGCGGGGCGCTGGCCTTCGCGGCCGACGCGCCCTCGCCGCTGGCACGTGAGCTCCGCGCTCGCGCAGCGACGGGCGCGGACGTGGTCGTGCTGGGCAACTCGAAGGTCGCCACCGACCTGAACCTGGCCGAAGTGCGGGCGGCGATCGGTCCGAGGGCCCCGACGATGGTCGGGTTGGGCGTCAACGGAACTCAGGCTCCGGTGTGGTATGCCGTCGCGTCGCAGTACGTGGTCGCGGCCGGTATCAAACCCAAGGCCTACCTTGTTTATGGGCCGCTACAGGCGGCGTTGACCACCACGCTTCCGCACGCGGGCGGGCGCGCCGCGCTGGCCCTCCACCTGGACGCGACAGCGCCGCCGAACCTGGCGCGGGTGTTTGGAGGGGCTCTGACTCCGGCGCTCTTGTCGTCGTATACGCAGGCTGTTGGCAACGTCTGTGACGCGGCTCGCGCCGCGCTCCCCGAGCTGGCGAGCCCGGTGTCACCGCTGCCCGTCGAGCAGTCTTTTTTGGCGGATCTCGTTCGCCTCGCGTCGGCGCAGGGGGCGCGCCTGATCTTCGTCCGGCAGCCGTTCGGCGTGAGTAAGGCGGGCGGCGACGTGGTTTCCCCGGCCGACGAAGCGGCGGCCCGAACGTTGGTTTTGGGCGCCAAAGGAGGCTGGCTCGACCTGCGTGCCGAGCTCGCCGACGAACGCTGGTATGGCGACGGCATCCACATGAACGAAGCCGGGCGCCACGCCACCAGTCGCGTGCTCGGCCAGCGGTTGGCGGCGTTGGGGGATTGGATCGGCCGCACGCCGAAAAGCCCGGCTGCGCTCGCGTCCGTCCCCGACTTGAGCTGGAGCACGCCGCCGCGGATGCCGGTGGTCACCTTTGCGCAGGCCGGCGACTGCCTCGCGACCGCGACGCTGCCGCCCGAGCTGGCCGCGGTCGGCCCGGCCGCGCTCGCCGCCGCCGGGTTCGCTGGCGCTACGCCGTTGGTGCCGCGCTTCTTCGCCGCCGCGCTCGCCGAAGGGAAGCCGGGCCGGTCCAAGCCGTGCGCGCACACCTGGTCGCTGGCCGACGGGGTGCTCGGCGTCGCGGTGCTGGCGGCGAAACAGAAGGGGGTGAGCGTGACGCTCCCAGAAACGGCCGCCGCGGTCGGCAACGGAGGACACCAGGGCTGGTGGGTGGGTCCGGGGGCCGTTCTTGACGTCGGCGCCGGCCCGCTGCGAGGGTGGGCGCCGGCCGGGGGGGCGTCGCTCAGCGTGGGAAGCACCGTGTTCGAGGTTCCGGCGGGCAGCTTTGGCGTGGTCGCGCCGGCCGGGGCTGTGCGCTCGGAGCGGGCGTGGGTGCTGCTCACCTCGACGGGCGGCGTTCACGCGCCCGCGCCCCGAACCGTCGATCTCTTCGGCGGGACACTGGTCGCCGGGCCACCTCCGACGCTGCCAGCGCAGTCGATGGCGCTCCACAAGGGCCGTCCCTGGTCCGTCAGCGCCGAGGTCCCAGCCCTCGGCGTGCCCGACACCGACGAGGCCTACGTCCAGAGCGGAGTCGGCGCGTGCTCGCCGCTGCGGGTGGAGGCCGGGCGCTCGGTGAGCTTGGCTCGCGGCCGGCTGACCGTCGCCAACGAAGGGTGCTCGCCATTCACCGAGAGCCCCACCGTGGCGCTGTCGCTGGCCGACGATCGTGCGTGCCCGCGCAACGCCGGACGATGGGTGTACCCCGGGGACCGGCAGGTGTGGCGCGTGCCCGTCAGCGGCGAGGGGGCGGACTGGGCCTTCGAGCTGGCGGGTGGCGTGATGGGGGAGGGGAATCCCGCCCGGATCGACATCCGGATGGCGGACGACACGGGGCCGCTCCTGGCGGTGTCGTTCGCGGCGGAGGAGCTGCGGACAGCGCCGCCGCGGTGGCCCCTGTCGAGGGCGCCCAAGGGCACCGTCGAGGTCACGGTCACCAGCCCAGGCACGGCGCCATGGGTGCTTTTGGGGCGGGCGGCGCTGGTCGCGCTGCCGGGCGGCGCGCCGTGAGCGGCGTCCGCTGGTGGTCCAGGGCTGCGGCGGCCATCCTCGCTCCGGTGGCGCTGCTTGGCGCCCTGGGCGCCGCGCTCACCCGCCCGGATCCCCCGAGTGGGTCGACGCTCGGCGTGGTGGCCCAAAGCCTGGCACGGCGCATCGAGGGCGGCGCGGACGTCGTGCTCCTCGGGAACTCGAAGGTGGGGTCGGATCTCGATCCTGCCGCGATCGCGAGGCTTTTCCCAGGCGGCGCGAACGTCGTGCCGATGAACGCGAACGGCACCGGCATGCCGGTCTGGTATACGACGCTGCACGACCGGGTGTATGCGGACGGCCACCGGCCCCGGTTGGTGATCGTATACGGCTCGCTGGTGATCATGGCCCAGGCGAAGCTGCAGAACGCCGGCCAAGAGGCCCAGTTGGCGGCGCATGTCAGCGCGCCCATCGCGGTGCTGGACCAGAAGGTGTACGGCGCCGCCTTCTCCGACGCGCGGGTTCAGCGCGCGCTGCGCCGGCGCGGGGAGTGGCGCACGGGCCTGACCGATGGCATTCGCGACGCCGCAGTCGGGCTCTTTTTGGGGCAGGCCGACCCGGTGCCGGCGCTGGCCGCGGTGTTCGACAACGACGCCAACCAGAAGGTGTCCACTCGGCGCGTCACCCCCTACGTCGAGCCCGACGACGCGGAGGCGGCAGGAGGTCAGCACCTCGCCGACACCCTGATCCCCGATCTCGTGGAGCTCGCCTATGCCCACGGGGCGCAGGTGCTTTTTGTCCGGTGCCCGCTGCCGGCGGAGCGCCAGGGCAACGACCTCGTCCCGGTGGCGCTGGAAGGGGAGATCCTCGCCTACCTCAGCGGCGCCGGCGCCGGGTACCTCGACTTGCGGGACGCCGACCTGAGCACCGCCGACTACGGCGGCGTTCACCTGTCCAAGGCGGGCCGTGCGCGGTTCACGCCGCAGCTGGTGGCGGCGCTCAAGGGCGTAGGTGTTGGCTCCGGTGAGCTGGCCCCCGCCGAGCTTCTGGAGGAGAGGGTGCCGCTCGTCGCGACACGGGAGGGCGCGCCGCCGACCTTCCCGCCGTTGACGCCCAAGCCGCTGCCGGCGGCCTGCGCCTGGCAGTCTCGGGTCCGCGGGTTCGAGCCGCTCTCCGACGGCCGCCTCACCGCGGCCGGCTTCGGCGCGGTCTCGCCGCTGCGGGTTTTGCAGGACACACGGCCGCTCCAGCCTCACGCCGCCGTCGGCGGCGCCGGTTGCACGGCGTCGTCGTACTTTGTCGACGCCCAGATGCGGTTCTCGCCGACCGAGACCGCGGCCATCGGCGGGGCCTCGTTCACCCTCGATCTGAATCCGGACGTGCCGTTGCACGGCCCGCATGGCGAAGAGGCCTGGTGGGTGGCGCCCGGGACCACGCTGAAACTCATCGTGCCCGCGGGCGTCCTCACCGGCGCCAGACGGGTGCGCGTGCAGGCTGCCATGCCGCTTGCCGGGGAAGCATCGGCGACCGTGTGGCTCGACGGGGGGCGCCCCACGACGCTGGCCCCGGTCGGTGCGGCCGTCGAGGCGATTGTGGCGGGCCCGGCGACGGCAGCTTCGTGGACACTGTCGGTCGCCTCGCCCGCGGACGGACCGTGGCTGCTGCTCCAACGCGTCGTGACCGGAACCCACCGGAACCCCATCTTTCTGATCGGGTACGTCGATGTTCCGGCGCGCGTGGACCTGACCGGTGCGCCCGAGTTTTCATCGCCACCGCCCGTCCTCGTCCCGCCCGCCGCGGGTCTGGTGTCGCTTGGAAAAACCGGGCGGTGGAGCTGGGCGCTCGGTCCGTTGGGAGTGCCCGGCTTCGGCGAGGTGTACGAAGCCTCGGGGACCGGCTGTACCCCGCTGGAAGTGTTGCACAACGGCGTCCCGACGGCAGAAACGCTCGGCGCCGACCGTAGGCCGCTCATCAAGGTCAGCTACACCGGGCAGAAGCTGCGGCTCCAACTGCCCGACGCCACCCGACCCGCACCGGGCGCGTTCACCCTGCGCCTGTCGCCGACGCGGCGCTGCGAGGACAAGGGGCTGTGGTTGTACCCTGGCGATGAGGTGCGGCTGCCGGTCGGCGTCGAGGGACTGGGCGTGCTCAGCCAGGCCGCCGACACCCTGGAGTTGGGGGCCACGCGGTTCCCGGTCGGTGCGTCCGGGACGCTTCACGCGTCGCTCGCGGCGGGGGGCACCGAGGTGTGGTCGGGTTCGTTCGCGCTCGACAGCCTGCCGCTCCCGCAAGCGGTGCTGCCGACGCCGATCGGGCCCGACGTTCTCGAAGCGGTGCTGACCCTCCGCAACGAAGGCGGCGCCTATGTGCTGTTGACGACCGCCAGCCTCGTCCAGCCGGCTCTCCCGGCGCTGGGCGCGGGCCCATGACCTTCGTCCAGTGGGAGTTTCTGGCGTTCCTGAGCGTCTGTTTCACGGTCTATTGGGCGATTCCGAGTCGTCGGCTGCAGAACCTGTTCCTGATTGTGGCGTCGGCGGTGTTTTACGGGTGGGTCCACCCTTGGTTCTTGGTGCTTTTGTACGCGTCGGCGCTCATCGACTACGTCGGTGCGCTGGCGATGGACCGGTTCCCGCAGCGGCGGGGGCGGGTTTTGGCGCTGAGCCTGGCCAGCAACCTGGTCATCCTCGGCTACTACAAATACTTCGACTTCTTCCTCACCAATGTCGCGGGGCTCCTGTCGGCACTCGGGGTGGAGAACTCAGTCGGACCGTTGGGGATCCTGCTCCCGGCGGGCATCAGCTTCTACACCTTCCAGTCGATGGCCTACTCCATCGACGTCTACCGAGGAGAGCTCCGCGCTCGGCGCACCCCGCTCGACTACCTGCTCGCGGTCTCGCTGTTCCCGCACCTCGTCGCCGGCCCCGTGCAGCGGGCCAGCAACCTGCTCCTGCAGGCCGAAACCGACCGTCACTTCGACCTTGGCCGGGTGCAGAGCGGCTTTTCCCTCGCGATGTGGGGCCTGTTCAAAAAGGTGGTCGTGGCCGATACCGTGTCGCCCTACGTCGACAAGATCTTCGGCCTCCGCGAGCCTGCCGGTCCGATGATCTGGGCGGCAACCCTTGGCTTTGCGGTCCAGATTCTCGCCGACTTCTCAGGCTACACCGACATGGCGCGGGGGGTGGCGCGCATGCTCGGTTTTTCGCTGATGGAGAACTTCAAGAACCCCTACCTCGCCGTCAACCCGTCGGACTTCTGGCGCCGCTGGCACGTGTCGTTCTCCAGTTGGATCCGGGACTACTTGTTCATCCCCCTGGGTGGGAGTCGCGGCGGCTTCTGGTGGACCACGCGCGCCACCTTCGGCGCCATGCTCATCTCGGGGCTCTGGCACGGGGCGTCGTGGAACTTCGTGCTCTGGGGGGGCTACCACGCGGCGCTCATCACCGGCTATCGGCTGGTGACGCCGCGAATCCCAGCAGCGTTCCGCCGCGGCCCCGTTGCGCACGCAGGTGCAGTTGCGCTGATGTTCGGGTTCACCTGTTTCGGCTGGCTCTTGTTCCGCGAGACGGATGGCAGCGCGCTCCTGGGGCACCTGACCCGCTCGCCGGTGGCGGCCTCCGCCGATCAGTGGGTCGCGACTGTCACGATGCTTTCCATCGCTGGGGCGGCGGCCGTGCCGCTGGTTTTGGGGCTGTGGGTTCAGCGCTCGCTTTGGCCCCGGATCGAGGCCGCGCCCTGGGCGCTGCCGTTGCAGACGTCGGCGTGGGCGGTCTTCACCGCGGGGGCGTTCTTCTTCGGCAGGATGAGCGCGATGGATTTTATTTACTTTCAATTCTGAGCTATAGCCTATCTATTCGGCGATAAAACCGCGTTTTGTGACATCCTGTCGAAAGCAAACCCCTCAGGCGCCCCACATCGGGGGCCAGGGAGGCTCAGGACGCCCAAGCCTACCGACTGGATGTCATCCGCTCCTCGATGCCGACCAGCTTGGCGATCCGCTCGCCCAATGCGGGTCCGATCTCGTCCGGGGGAAGCAGGCCCGAATGGCCGACCATCACCCAGAACGGAGCCGAATCAAACGGGGTCGTACCCTCGCCGAAGCGCAGGCTCTCGAACACGGTGCTCGAAAGCAGTTCGCCCAGGATCGCGTGTGCGTCGTGAAGGCTCTCGTCAATCGCTGCCGTGTCCACGCCTGACCATCGGGCCGAGCGGTGGCGGGACACTGCGCCGGCGAGGGCGTGCCACAGGTTCGTCGGTACGTCTGGAGGCGCTTGGAACTTAGTTGGCATGCCGCTTATTAGCGCGGCGCCGGCGGTTCGGCACCCAGTCAGTGCGGCGCACGTTGAGGACTCAACTTTCACCATGAAACCATGTGAAACCGGCCTGCCACCCGTTAGCGATACCGTCTCGAGTGGAAGTAGCTGGTACCGAAGCGGGGAACGGGCCCTGCCGCCGACTCCCTCCGCGTCGGCCTGGCTGGCCGTGGTCTCGGAAGCGGCGGCCACCTCGGCGGCGGCGCGACGACGCACGAAGCTGTCGATGGTCGAGCGCTGCGGCACGCCGAGCGACAGGCCCTGAGAGGCTGCCCAGGCCGACGGCGGGGCGGGAGGGGTTGCTCACGAAGTCGAGGCCCGACGCCGACGCGCGGTCCGAGTTCCCCTCCATCTCGACGGTCGGGTTGTCGACGCCGTCGCCGAAGACGCGGGTCGGGTCTCACCCGCCGCATGCCGACACCCTTGTTGCGGTCCAGGAAGTTGATTCTTTCTTTCGTGCCCCCGTTCTGTGTCCGAAGTATCAGGCCGCTCATGGTAACGCTGACGCGCCTGACAACCGTGACCCTCCTCGCGGCCTGCACCGCTGCACCCAAGCCCGGGCCCGACCCCGACTCCGACACCCAAAACAACGCCTGCGACCTCAACTACACCTGGCGCACCGATACGCCCACCGTGCTCGAGGCGACCAACATCACCGGCTGGTCCTACCCGGCGTGGCAGTTGGATGTTTGGCTGTTCGCGAACGGACTTGGGTGGCTTACGCCCACCTACTACGACGTCAGTACCTGGCGAATCCGCTACACCACTCAGGATCTCGGCCAGCCGGTCGAGGCCACGGCTATCGTAACCGTACCGATGCTGGCGACGGAAGCCGAGGTCGGGACCGTACTCTGGCACCATCCCACCGCCGGCTTTGAAGATGCCTGCGCGCCTTCGGTGGGCGCGGTGGAGGGCCTCACTCCTGCGATCGTCGCCGCATCGCGCGGCCATGTGACGGTGGCACCCGACTACCTGGGCCTGATGGGCGGCGGAGACCCGGCGCCCGATCCGCACCCGTGGATCGTCGGCGAACCCACCGCGATCGCCTCGCTGGACGCGCTCCGGGCGGTCGACGCCTGGCTGCCATCGTCGGGGCTCAAAGCCCGGATCGACACCTCGCGCATCGTGTATTGGGGCTGGTCCGAAGGCGGCTTTGCCGCGCTGCAATCCGACCGCTACGCCCCGACCTACGCGCCCGACTACACACCGATCGGCGTGATAGCGGTGGTACCCCCAGTCGACATCGTCGAGCAGGTGGCGATCGGGCTCGACGAACTGGCGGACGCCACGGCTGCAAACGCGCTGATCCTTACCCTGCACGCGGCGTGGTACGGCTACGACAACCTCGAAGAGGTGCTGCAACCCAACATCGCCGCCGCGCTTCCGGGAGAGGCCGCAGCGTCCTGCACCTCATACCCCTCGGTAGAGAACGCCACCTCGGTGGAGGCGATCTACGACGCCGACTTCCTAGCGGCGGTGCGCGCCGGCGAGCGCTTCGACCCGTGGACCTGCTTCCTCGAGCAGTCGTCGCTTCCCAACCCCGATGTACCCTACCAGAGCACCGCCGCCGTGCTGCTGATCACCGGTGAAAACGACACGCTGGTCCCCTCACAGGCCGTCCGCGACGCGATCCCCGGCCTCTGCGCCGAAGGCTACGCCATCGAGCACATCGAATGCGCCGGGCTGGAGCACGCCGATGCGCCGCTGATGACGCTGATGAACCAGATCGGCTGGATGGAGCAGCGCCTTCGCGGCGAAGCTGCGGCTCCGGGCTGCGGCGTGAGCGCGTCGGTCACCTGCGACGGATAGCGCGGGGTCCGGGGCACAGAAACCCAGGGTCTATCCACGACGTAGCCATCCTGTGGCCCGACCCCAGGGCGGTCGCAAAGTCTGCGGGCCCGCTGGTCGAGGTTCGATGAACGAACTCTCCGTGTGACTCCGTCAGACCCCGGGTTGGTTCGGCTGCGGCCCCGCTTGGGCGGGGGTCGAGCCTCCTTCAACCCGCGGCCCGCCGGAGTCAATCTCCTGCTGCACCTCCACCGCGCGAGCAGGGTCGCTTGCTGATGGCGCCGTTCCGGTAGCAGCCTGGAAGAACGTCTCGATCTGCTCGTGCAAGTTCGGGTGGTTGTCCTTGACCGACAACACGTAATGCCCACCCTGCGCCACGATCTGCGCCGCAATCGCTCGCTGGCAGCCCATCGCGTCGATCGTCACCGTCACCCCGTGGATGTCCAGCACCCGATCGACGTCGCGCTCGCGCTCGGAATCACACCGATCGCGGCTGCTCGTTTGCAAGCACGGCTGGTAGACGCGGCGCCGACGGCGCGCTTGCAGCCCCACATTTGGTGCCGGAGTCGTCGGCTTTGCGGTGCGAATTGCAGCGGGCGACGGTGAT
>CANFCK010000040.1 GCA_947445035.1 Deltaproteobacteria bacterium | reverse complement strand
GGGGGGCCGGGGCGGCCGGGGGGGCCGGGGCGGCCGGGGCGGCCGGGGCGGCCGGGGGGGCCGGGGCGGCCGGCGACGCCGCTCGTTCAGGCGGCGCCCGCGTCAGCGTCGGCGTCCGCACTGGCGCGGCGAACGGCTGGCGGCCTGCTGGGGCCACCGTCGGGGGGCCGTCATCATCCGCGAGGCGACGCAAGTCTTCCTTGGAGAGCATGGACGTCCGCCCGGGATCCAGCTCCTGCCGGGCGCGCGGCTGGTGCTGCGCCACGCGAGCCATCACCTCGCGAAGCGAGGGGCCGCCGAGTGCAGCGTTCCGGGTGACGGCCGAGACCGCGTCGATGAACTCCTGGCCGCTCCCAAACCGGTCGCGGAACTCGGGGCGCAGGGTAGTCGTGAGCACATCACGAACGTCCGTCGGCAACGAATCTTTGAATTGCTGGAGCCTTCGGCTGGTTTCTCCGCGAGCAGCCTTGGTCCTGATCTCGTTGATGAGACCGTCGTACACGGGGCGGCCGGTCATCAACTCGAAGCAGATCAAGCCGAGGCCGAAAAGGTCCGAGGTGAAGTTTTCCCTCCGCGCGTCCATGCGTTCTGGCGGGCAATAGCGAAACGCGTCTTCACGCGGGATGCGCCCCGGCTCATCGTGGAAAACGAGTATTTCTACCTGTGGAAGGGCGTAGCCGATCAGATTGACGCGCCCCTCCCCGTCCAACATCACCCGCCACGGGGTCAAGCCGCCGTGGCTGTACACCCCCGCGCTTTCGCCCGTTTCAGCTGCCTCCACAAGGATCGTGCCGGTCTGCAGCAAAAGCTCGGCACCCGCGCGCGCTCCCCCACTTTCCCCAAGATCGCTGAGGGTGCGGATGACCTCAGCGACGCTCCACACCTGCCCGGTCTTGTACAAAAACGCCGCTTGCTCGCGCTCATGGCGCACGAGCTCGGCCAAGCCCGGGACCATCGGGGACTCGAGGAATCCGTAGACCACGTGGAGCGCGGCATTGATGGCATTGTGCCCCCGGTACTCGGGATGAAAGACCACCGCCGTGTACCGAGCGCCATCAGGGGCTTGGACCTCGACAAGATCAGACCCCGGGCCGAGAAGCTGACGCCCGGTCCGCGCGTAGCTGCCGATCAGTTCCATCTATCGAGGCAACCCCTACGGGAAGCTATCCGGTCGCGCGGGGAGAGGGCGCAATCCTCGGACTACCAGGGCGACTCGTCGTCCCGACGACCGCCGCCACCGCCGCCGCCGCCGCCACCACCACCACCGAAGCCGCCGCCACCGCCGCGACCACCACCGCCGCGACCACCACCGCCGCCGCGACCACCACCGAAGCCGCCACCACCACCACCGGGGCCACCGCCGCCGCCCCCTTCACGCCGTTCCTCGGCAGGGTTGACGCGCAGGGCGCGGCCGTCGAGCTCGGTACCGTTCCACTGCTGAATGGCGGCTTCCGCCGCCTCAGGGGTCGCCATGTCGACGAACGCGAAGCCGCGGCTACGACCGGTTTCACGGTCGAGCATGAGGCGGACGCCCTCGACTTCGCCATTCTGCGAGAAGGCGGCACGGAGGGATTCTTCCTGGGTGCGAAAGGAAAGGTTACCCACAAACAGACGGTTGCTCATCTCACTACTCACGGTCGGATCGTTTCTGCCCGCACCGGGAATCCGGACAAGGACCGGCCGGCGCTATATCGCACGCCGAACCCTCGCAAGGCGATCTCACAAATCTTCTGTTTTCGATCCCGCCAACGGATGGCAGGGGTCGCGGATACGCGGACCGCATGTTGGTCGAAGTCGCGGTGCCGCTCCCCGTTCACGGACACTTCTCGTGGAACGCGCCCCGTTCGCTGGCGCCGGGAACGCCCGTGGTGGTTCCGTATGGCAGGCGCGAGCTGGTCGGATGGGTAGTCGGCCCCGGGGGGCCCTTACCGGCGGGCGTAACCGCTCGCGACATCAGAGATGTTTTGAGCGACGTTCCGGTCTTCGACGCAGACCAGCTCAGCTTCTACCGGTGGATGTCGGACTACTACCTGGCCCCCTTGGGCGAAGTCATCGCGTCGGCCACCCCGGCCGAAACCGTCGCAACCACGCGGCGCACGTACCAGCCAACCGCCGAAGGGATCGAGCGGCTGGCGGCGGACCCGCCGTCCGGCGCGCGCGGAAGCCTCCTCCGCGAAGTGGTTCAGCGGCCGGGGCTGACCCGTTCGGCCTTGGAACGGCGCCTCCATGGCGAAGTGGGCGACGTTCCAGGTGCGCTCGGCGCGCTGCAGGCCGGCGGGCTCGTTCGTGGCGAGGATGTCGTGGTCCGCGGGGTACGCGACGAGGAGGTGTGGGCGGTCGCGACGGGGCAAAACTTCGAGCGCGTGCGGACGGCACGGGCCTTGGATATCCTCGCGGCCTTACCGGCCCGCGTGGCGGGGCTGCCGGCCGGCGTCCTGGCCACCCTGGTCAAGCACGGGGCGGCGCGGAAAGAATCTCGGCAACGAATGGGTTCCCAGAGCGCGACCGGAAGCCCGAGCCAGCCGCCCACCCTCACTGCGGCGCAGCGGGAGGCTGTCGACACTGCGGCGGCGCCCGGCGTTCACCTGCTCCACGGGGTGACCGGATCTGGCAAAACAGAGGTATATCTTGCACTAACTTCGCTCGTCTGCGCGGGAGGGGGGCAGGCGCTGATCCTCGTGCCGGAAATCGCGCTCACGCCGCAGCTCTGCTCGCGTTTCGAGGCGCGATTTCCTGGGCAGGTCGCCGTGCTCCACAGCGGGCTGGCAGCTGGCGAAAAGCTCCGCGAGTGGCGTCGGGTGCGCGCTGGCGCGGCCTCGGTGGTGGTGGGCGCCCGCAGCGCGGTTTTCGCGCCGTTTTCCAAGCTGAGCCTGGTGGTCGTCGACGAAGAACACGACGACTCCTACAAACAGGACGAGGGGGTGCGGTACCACGGCAGGGACCTGGCCGTGGTGCGCGCCACTCGCGCCGGCTGTCCTTGTGTTCTCGGCTCGGCAACCCCCTCCTTGGAGTCGTGGCAGAACGCTCGAACGGGCCGCTACCGCCTGCTCCAACTGCTCGAGCGCGCCACGCCGAGCCCGGTTCCGGGGGTCGAGTGCATCGACATGCGCATCGCGGCCCGCGCCAACGGCGGGAAAGCGCCGCTCCTCGCGCCCGAGGTGCACGGCGCCATCGATGAGGCGCTCCGAACCGGGGGCAAGGCGATTCTATTGTACAACCGCCGTGGCTACGCCACCTTTGTGGAGTGCCCAGGCTGCGGCGGCAGCTACGACTGCCCCAGCTGTGGCGTGGCGCTCATCTACCACCAGGCCATCAACCGGATGGACTGTCACTACTGCGGCTTTCATCGGATATTTCCCGGCGATTGCCCGAGGTGCGCGGTCCCGTTGGAGCTTCTGGGACGCGGCACCGAACGCATCGAAGCGCAGCTCGGCGAGCTTTTCCCGGGAACCCCGGTCGGCCGGATGGACGCCGACACCACGCGCGGAAAGGGCGCCCACGCCCGCATTCTCGACGACTTCCGCGAGGGTCGCACGCGGCTGTTGATCGGGACCCAACTGGTGGCCAAGGGCCATGACTTCCCCGACGTGACGGTCGCCGCAGTGCTCGGCGCCGACCACATCCTGGGCATGCCCGACTTCCGAAGCGCCGAGCGCACCTGGGCCCTGGTCACCCAACTGTGTGGGCGGGCGGGTCGTGGCGCCGCCGCCGGACGAGTCTTCGTGCAAACCCACCAGGCTGACCATCCCATCTTCGCTTGTGTCGGCGACATGGCGGCCTTCGCCAAAGACGAACTGTCGCTGCGTTCGATGCTCGGCTATCCGCCGTTTTCGAGCTTGGTGATGGTACGGATCGAGGCGGCAGAGCGTGCGGCTGCGCTCACGGCGGCGCGGGCGTTCGTGGCTGAGGTCCGTGACCAGGCCAAGGCCTACCCCGGCGTAGATGTGCTGGGCCCCGCCGCAGCCCCCCTGCCTCGGCTGGTGGGCCGCTACCGCTTCCAGGCGGTGCTGCGGGGCCGAGACCGCCGCAGCTTTCGCGCGTTCCTCGGCGCTCACCACGCCGGCTGGAAGCTGGCGCCGGGCGTGCGCCGCATCATCGATGTCGACCCGCGGTCGATGATGTAGGTCCGCCCGCCGCAGATTGTGCTGCAGGCGGGATAAACTCGCTCCCCATGTTCGCTCGCCCCCAGCGGCTCCCGCTGATTCCCGCGATCGCGCTGCCACCGCTCCCGCGGCGGGCTGACGCGGCCGTTTTGGGAGGACTCGCTTGCGCGCTCGCGGTGCTGGCCTGGGACGATCCGAGCGGCGACACCGGGACACGTTTCCGATTCGTGGGCCGGACTCCGTGGGCGCCCGACGCCATCTACGACGTGGGGGCGCCACCGCTTGACGGCTACCCGCTCGACGCCATGCTGACGCTTCCGCTGGCGTGGTCGGGCGCAACCTGGCCGCAGGCTGCCGCGCTTTTCTGGCTTTTCGTGGCCGGGCTGTCGATGGCGTGGCTGTCCGAGCAGTGGTGGGGTTCGCCACGGTCCGGGCTCTTGGGCGGCGTGGCGTGGCAGGTCGTGCTCTGGCCGGTGCTGGCTGAGGGGGGAAGCGCGTCCTTGGCGGCGTTGGCGCTCGCCCCGCTAGCCTGGGGCCTTACGCTTCGGGGGGTGCGGACGGGGGGCGGGGCCCTGGCCGCGGCGGCCGCGGTGATGGCCGCGATCTATGCAATGTCTGCTGCCGAATCGCGCGTGCTGCTGGTGCTGGTCTGCGGCACGGCCGGCGTCGCCGCACGGCTCGACGACGCGCGGGTGGCCCTGTCGCGACTGGTGCTTTTGATCGGCGCCTGGCTCGTGCTTTGCAGCCCGCTGCTCGCGATGAGAATCACCGGGGATATCTCGCATATTACCGCTCCGAACCTGCTGTCCGGCGCGGCGTTGCTCCTGCCGCTCGTGGTGATCGGTGGAATCGCGCTGCGGCGACGGCCCCAGACGCTGCTCTTGCCGGGACTTGCGGTGCTCGGGGGGCTCGGTCCGGACGCCACCACGGGCGCGGCCGCGTTGGGCCTGGTGGTGATGAGCGGCGCCGCGCCGCTGTTCCTGGCCCCGTCAGCGAGCCCTTTGGTTCAGCGCGCCGGGTAGACGAAGGCCGTCCCGCCCTTCGGCAACGCGCGGCCAAGCTCGTCGAGGGTGGCAGTCCCCCGGGCTCCGGTCCGTCCCAGCACATCGCCCACCACGATGAGCACGACGGGCGGACCGGTGCCGTCGAGGTGGCGGAGCATGGCCACGACCTCGTCGATCGAGACGGCGCCGGGCCCCAGCGAAAACACCGTGCCAGCCGGAACCGGGCCCGGGTCGACCCCGCCCACCAGCAGTATCCGGTAGGGGCCCGCCACCGCGCGAACGGCCAGGCGCCAATCGGCATCCCGCAGGACGACGCCTTTGCTGCCCAGCTCAGGGAGACTTCCCGGAAGCGCTTCGACCGCACCAGCCGTGAAGCGCCGAGCCCCGGCGAGCACCCAGCCCGCGAGCCCCACCACCACCAGCCACGCCGCCGCCTCGCCAGCGCCAGCGCCAGAGTCGGGCTCGGCCGGCGCTGCCGACTCAGGGGGGGGCTGGGCTCCAGGATTCCCCGGTGGGGCGCCGCCCGGGGCTCCGGGAGCTGCCGTCCTCGGCTCGCTGCCCGCGCCCCCAGGATCCCCGCCCGCGACGGGTTGAGCCTCCGCCCCGTCCGGCCCGGCGTCTCCAGGGCCAGGCGCCGAGGCGGATGGATCCGCCGATCCGGCTTGAGGCGCCGAGGTGCTCGCGGCGGCGGCCGGAGCCGTGAACGGCAACGCGCCCGGCGCCAGCTCGACGACGGCGCCCCCCTCAGCAAGGGCAAGCGCGATGGAAGCCGGATCGCCGCCAGGGGCGTAGCTTCCCTTCCACACACGCTGGTCGCCCCCGTCGGTGATCGTCACCGCGTACGGGCCCGATCCCAGTGATGCCGCCGAGCCCGTCCACGTCTTGTCGCCGCTGACGGCGTCGGGGGGGCTCCCGGCATCCTGCATGTCCACCTGCGCCACCAACCCGGCGGCGTCGGTCACGGTCACCCGTGGCACCGCGCCCGAGAACGCGCCCGCGTCCTCCCGGAGGGCCACCACCAGCGGAGCGGCGAAGGCCGACACCAGCATCAGCAAGCTCACGACGGCGCCCCGATCTGGTAGGCGATCACGTGGTCACCGGCGTCCTTCGACTGGGCGGGGGCAGGGTCCAACTGCAAAAGGGCGTCCCTGAGGACCTCCCGTGCCGACCCGTGGAAAAGGTCAGGGTGCCAGGCCAACGTGGCAAACTTCTGGGCGAGGAGGCGTTCGGCCACCTCCGCGACCCGACCAGCAAACAGCAGGTCGGTCACCCACGCACCCAACACCACACGGGGGCTCTGAACCCCCGGTGAGAGCAGGCAGATGTCGGCGATCGGCCGGTGGTGGGAGGCTTGGTAGAAACATCCGGTGTTGGTGATCCGCAAGTCCCAGCCGGGCGCGGGGGAGAGGTCCTCGGGCCAGAGGTCGAGCACGGCGCCGTCGGTGGCGAAGTAGGCCGCTGGCGCGGAGCCAGGCGTCGCAACCTGACGGCCGGGGTGCCCCAGGACCACAAAACACTCGAGGGCTGCCACCACCAAGAGCGGCGCGGCCAGTCGACCGTGCCGGTCGACGAGCTCGGTCAGCGCCCGCGCCGCGACGCCCCCCCCGGCAACGAGTGCCGCCCAGCCGAGGCGCTCGGGGAACCGTCCGAGCGCCGACCGAAGGGTGGCCAGCGCACCCGAGGAGGCGGGTGGCACGAAGGTGTCCAGCCAGGCCCACGGGAGCGGGATGAGCGCCAGCAGCAAGGACACCACGGCGACCGTCACCAGCGCCCGGATCTTCCAGTCCCGCCCCAAAAGGACCGGGGCCACCAGCACCAGCGCCAGACCCACGGAGGAGAACCAGGCCGTCTGACTGCGGGCGTCGATGTCGATCGACGGGGCGGGCGCGCTGTGGAGGAGCAGTCGGCTCAGGAAGTCGGCCCGCCCGCCGGCGCCGCCGGGGGCCGCGACCTCGGCGGCACCGCTTGAGCCCGAGGCCAAAAAAACGACGAGGGCGAAGGCGCCGAGCAGCCCCAACGCGGCGAGCACCGGCCGTGCGCCGACCCGACCGCCGGCCCGAGCGACCACGAGCACACCCACCACCAGCAAGGCCCCCGCAAGGCCGTGCCAGGCGGAGGTCAGCGCGGTGAGGGCCAGCGCCCCCGCCGCAAGCAGACCATGGCGCGGGGTCCCGCCGCGGTCAACCGCCCGCAGCCACCACAGCCCGCAGAGCGGCAGCCACGGATCGGCAAGGTGGTAGGGATAGCCCTCGATGAATGAGGTGCTGCCGAGGCCGGACAGCGCGTAGACCACTCCCGCGAGCATCGACCACGGCGCGCGGGCGCCGACGCTCCGGGCCAGCGCCTCTGCGGCCCACGCCGAGAAAAATACCCCCAGAACCGCCACCAGCCCAACGACGCGAGACGCGGGCAGCCAGCCAGAAACCGCGCCCACCCCGATGAGCGTCCAGCTGTCCGGACGAAGGTAGTCGGCCCCTTCCGGCCAGGCGGTGAGCGGATCGTGGAGCCCCGCCGCCAGCCGAGCGGCGGCCGAAACGAACCATCCCGTACCGAGCGCGTCCGCACGCCCCCCCAGCAGGTTGGGGGTGACCAACGCCGGCCACGTCCAGCCGACCGCGACCCCGAAAAGGCAGAGCGGCGTCCATCCCGCGCGCCACATCATGGTCGCGCCGGGGTCCGGCCCACCAGCCAAGCCACATAGGCGAGCACCAGACCGGCCCAGCCGACCCCGGCGCCGACCCGAACGAGGTCGGACACCTCGGCGGCACGGGACGAGCCGGTCAGCGCGACGCGGCGCACCGATTGAGGACTGCCCATCTCTACTGCGTAGGCAAGGTCGGTCTCCCCGAGGCCGAGGACTTCGTTGTACACGCCGATCGTCATGAGCGATCCCGTGGATGAACGCGCGGTCAGCCGCACCGGGAGCACCCGCACCGCGGCGCCCGACCAGCGCGCCGAGTACACGCCGTCGCCGACGAGGTCCCCTACCACGGCGCCGTCGTCAGTCAGCACCACCGTGCGGTCCTCGCCAAGCCAGGTGGTGGAGGCCAAGAACTCCGTGCCCGGCGGCGCCCCATGCACCTGCACCGACAGCTGCACCGCCTGCTCATCTTCGGCCCACGCCAGGACGGCGGTCAATAGCAGGAGTCGCACGCGCGGATGCTACCACGCTCGACCGCGTGCTACCTTCGTGACATGGGTGCGCCCGCCCGCCGGAGGCGACATCGCAGCGCGCGGGCCCGCAGCCTGCTCTTCGGCATCGCCGTTGCGGCCATCGTCATCTGGCTGGCCGAGCTCGGGCTGCGCCTCGGCGGCGTGCAACCCGCCTACACCGCTGATGCCGTCGGCGGCTGGCGGGTGCAGCCGAAGTCGGACGGGGAAACGATCAAGACCAAAGAAGGAAACAGCTTCGTCCTCTCCACCAACGCCAATGGCCTGCGTACCCACGCCCGAACGCCCCGCACGGCTGGCGTCCAACGGGTGATCATCCTGGGCGACTCGACCGTTTTCGGTTGGGGCGTCAGCGACGGCGAGACCTTTCCTGACGCTCTGGGCCGAGCGCTCGGACCGTCCGTCGAGGTGATCAACGCCGGGCAGCCTGGGTACTCCACGACGCAGATGGTGGCGCTGTATGAGCGTTCCATCGCCGAGTTCGCGCCCGACCTGATGGTGGTTTTCGTCCCGATGCACGACGACAATCGGGTGCTGGTGTCCGACCGCGAGCACCTCGATGGGGCGCGCGGTATCGCCCATGTCCGTGTGCTCCTGGCGAACCACTCCCGGCTGTATCAACTGCTTCGCAGTCGAATATTCCCCTTTGCGGGGGAGGCCTATCTGGTCCCGGGGCGCGACCGTTCTCCAGAACCGCGGGTCCCGCGCGTCTCGGCCGACGAGCGCGACGAGAACTTCGATCGACTCCGAGCGCCGGTCGTCGCCGCCGGGGGGAAGCTCGCGATCGGGCATCTTCCTTTCTTGGCCGATCTGACCGGCGAGGCCCATCACGAGCGCTTTTCAGCGCCTTGGGCCAGCCGCTACGGTGAGGCCACCGGCACGCCCATCGTCGATCTTCGGGGCTGCTGCGCGGGCAAAGGCGGCGAGGCGCTGGTCCTGCCCGCGGACCCCGGCCACCTCAACGTGAAAGGAAACCGGGTGGTCGGCGAGGCCGCTGCGCCGCTGATCGCGGGGCTGCTCGGCGGGTGACACGCGGCCCGATTCGAGCGCGCGGGAGCGGCGCGGCGCCCAGGGCGAGCCGGACGTAGAGCTGCGTCCTCGGTCTTCCGTCTACAAACCGTCCGTCGCGACGACCTTGATCGGCAAGACCGCATCGTCCAGGCGGTAGATTCGCAAGCCGTCCCCCTCGTGGACCTGCGTGGCGGTCATATCCAAGAACACCGCGACCTTTTGCAGTACCGCGGCCGGGTATTCGTCCTGATGCACCACGATCCACCGCATTCCGGCCTCGATGAGCGCGGCGCGCCCCAGCTCGATGTCCAGGTAGGGGCGGGCGTCGGGGAGCACGGTGACGGCGCTACGTTCGAGCTCCAGGAGGTAGCCGGTGTAATGGTTGCGAAAGAGCATGGCGGGCGTCGGTTCGTTGAGGCCGAACGGGACGGGTTGCCCGTGCATGAGCTGCATCAGCAAAAACCGGGACCGCGCCAGAATCGGCACCCCGACAGGTAGGTCCAGCACTGCCCCCCCTTCGAGCCGCGCGAGTACCGCCGGCGGCGCGACCAGGGTGGTGACGATCGGGAACGGCGCGGAGGAGGCCTGCGTGGTCTCCAGAATACGAAACAGGGCCACCGACACCACGAATACCGGTACGTCCCAGCCGCGCTGCCGGGCGACGCGCACACTGAGCGCCACCAACATCGAGAGCGCCAGCGACAGCCCCATCACGAACCGGTAGGCGTGCGAGATGCGCGAAAACATCGGAAACCACTTGAACAAGGCCAAGAATGGCAGCGGCACCCAACCGCCCGCGACCTGCACATAGTCGCCACCGGCGTACAGGAAGGGACCGAGGGAAAACAGCAAAAAAACGACGCTCATCGTGACCCAGAAGCGCCCCTGACCGCGACTTGCGTACCAGGCGCCCACCGCCGCCGGCACCAGACAGGCGAAGCCCAGGTACACCACGACGATCAAGTCCTCCGCAAAGACCAGCTTCAGATCAGGCGAATAGAAGCGACCGGGGTGCAAGAGCGCCTCGAAGTCCGTCATGTTGTGCAGGATCAGCGTCTTCCAATTGAACGCCGGATCGCGGGTGACCAGCGCATCGTCCGCCGACATCGTGGCGGCAAAAACCTGGAAGGGAGGGCCCGCCAGACCCAGGGTCACGACGCCCGCCAACCCCAGCGGGCCCGCCACGGCCGGGAGTGAAGGACCCTGCCCCAGCCGCGCCCTCGACAGCGCCCGAACGCCGAGCCCGAGACAGAAGATCGCAGCGAACAAGCCGTAATACCAGTTGGCGACCGCGGTCAGCGCCAACAGCACCCCGGCGAGCGCGCCACGCCGGAAACTTGGGGACTCCAAAAGAGCGTCCACCGCCGCAAGTGAAAGGGGTAGCCAGCCCACCGCCAATGTCTCTGAAATGCCGTTGTAGGCTTGTCCCAAGAGCTGCGGCGTCGCCATGAACACCACCCCGGCGAGCCAACCGCCCAAGCGTGTGCCGGCCACCCGCGTGCCGAGCACGGACGCCCCGACCCCCGCCAGCCAGAAGTTGAACCAGTACCCGGCATTGTACGCCGCGACCGGACCCCAAAGGAGGTTGATCGGCAAGGTGAGCAGCGCGCCGAAGGTGTCGATGAACCACAACGACCCCCCGTCCGGCCACGACAAAAGCAAGGTGTGGTCAGGCATTGCGCCAGCCCGAAGCTTGGCCGCGACCCACGCGTATCCCCATACGTGATTGCCGACGTCGTTGCCGGCATGACCCAACGCGAGGTGAGCGGGGTCGGCCACCACTGGCCAGACAAACCACAACGCCAGAAGCGCGTAGCTGAGCCAAGGAAGCAGGTGTGGCCGGATCCAGGCGATGGCCGCATGCTACCATGCACCTGTGAGCCCCCTTCCGCTCTTGCCCCTGTTGCTTGGCTGCCAGGTATCGGCGGAGGACCTTTCGGCGGTTGCCACCCTCCCCGCCAACGCGTTCGAGGCGGCACCGCCCGCATCCGACAGCGCCGGACAAGAGCGGCTGTTTCAGGTCCTCTACGCGGGCGAGGTCGGCGACCCAAGCTTTGAAGCTGGACAACGTGTCCGTGTACGCGCGTGGCTCGCGTCGATGGGCTTCACCGGACTGGAGCGCGAGGCGCTGAAGGTAGCGGTGGCCGCCGTCGCAAGAGAACTTGAACTTTCAGGCACGGAGGAGCGGGCTTTTGCCGAAGCTGAGTCGGCCTTGCTCCTGCCGGTCTACGCCGAGATGGAGGCGCGCTACACGAGCGGGGCGCCGGTCACCGAAGATGAGATGTCGGCCTGGTCCAAAACCCTGACCGCGGCGCGGGTCTCGGCCTATGGCGCCGGAACGCCCGCATCGGTGCGACAGGCGCGCGCGCGGTCGACCTTGGACGCCGTAGCTCCGTTTGTAAGCCAGCTTTCGGAGGACGCGCGGCAGCGGATGACCGCGGCGCGCTTCTTCCTGGTGCGCCGGGCCAGCCCGCTCGGTCGGGTCGGCGCGTACCACGCGCTGGTGGGGCTGGACTGGGACGGCGGCGAATTCCCCCAACTGGAAGAGGAAACTTCAATCCTGGAGCAGCCGCACATGGATATCGGCGGCCTGTGGGCCCTGGAGAAGCTGCGCGGCGGGCCACCCGGAAAGTACCTGACGGGCCGGCAAGTGCAGGCGATCGTGGTGATGGCTAGCCTCGAGCCCGCGCTGATCGAAGCGCTGGGGCCGCCAACCTGAGCGGGCGTTAGCCTGCGCCGATGTGGATCTTGCTGTTCGGCTGCACCGGCACCACCACCATCATCGGTGGGGACTCGGAGCCCGACCCGGACACCGGCAGCGTCGACACGGCCGACCGCGGCCCCGACAGCGTCGAAGAGCTCCCCTCCCCGGATGTCCTCGGCCAGATCGTCTTTGAGCCCGATGGCGGCAGCTTTGCAGAGGCGGTGACCGTGGCGCTGACGGTCAAGGACGGCGGCGGCACGCTCGAGTATTGCCTGTCCGACCCGGGCACCACGCGCTGCACCTGGGAGCCGTACGCCGCGCCCATTGATGTCACCGGCTCCGCGATCGTTCGTGCGCGGGTGACGCTCGACGCCAGGTCCCAGATCGAAGGGCGGTCGTTTGTCGAGCTGGACCCCGATTTGAGCAGCTTCGAAAGCCCGCTTCCGGTGCTGGTTTTCTGGACGGATGACAGCGCGCCGGACTCCACCAGCGACGTGGCGCTGGGGCTTACCGTCTACGAACCCGTCGATGGCGCCCAAACGTCGTTGTTGAGCGCGCCGAGCGACTCGGGTCGGGCTCGACTCCACGTCCGGGGCTCCTCCAGCGCCAGCTTCGAGAAGAAGGCCTTCGACATGGAGTTGTGGGAAGCCGACGACGACGCCGACCGCAAGACCTCGCTTTTGGGCCTCCCCGCCAACGGCGACTGGGTCTTGTACGCGCCCTACTACTTCGACGAAGCGTTGATCCGCAATCCGCTGGCGTTCACCCTCAGCAATGCCATCGGACGCTACGCCCCGCGCAGCCGGATGGTCGAGGTGTTCATCGCCGACCGCGGACTCGCCGCCGGTGCGGACGATTACCTCGGCGTGTACGTGCTGATCGAAGAGATCGAGGTGGACCCCGATCGGGTCGCGATCACCCCCATGTTGCCGACCGATGTCGACGAGCCGGAGCTGACCGGCGGCTACCTCATCAAGATCGACCGCACCGGCAGCGGCGAAGACGGCTTCTACGCCGGCAATGCCGGTGGCCGCTTCGACTTCCAGCAAGGCTTCGTCGCCGTCGAACCCACGGAAAACGAGCTGGAGCGCGAGCAGCAGGACTACCTCCAGGACCACCTGGACGCGCTGGGCTGGGCCGTCGATGGGCTGGATGGGTACGAGGCCATCCTCGACGTCGACTCCTTCATCGACCACCACATCCTGAACCTGGTGATGAAGAACCCCGACTCCTTCCGGCTTTCTGGCTACATGTTCCAGGATCGAGATGGCCTTTTGCAGGCGGGGCCGGTATGGGACTTCGACCGATCGGCCGGCTCGCTGGACTCTCGCTCCTTCGACCCGAGGTGGTGGGACAATCAGAACGAAACCCCCGACTGCACGCCGGTCTTCACCTTCGGCTGGTACGCCGGGCTCTTCGAAGATCCGTCTTTCTCCGCCCGGTACTGGGCGCGATTCGAGGCGTTGTTACAGGCTGAGCTCAGCGCCGAGGCGCTGGACGCCACCATCGTGACGCTGGCGACCGACCTGGACGAACCGGCCGCTCGCGACGGCACGCGGTGGAACCAAGCCGAGTTCTCAGGCGAGCTCGCCGAGCTGCGCGCGTGGATGGCCGACCGTCACGCGTGGATGAGCGCCTGCATCGCTGAACGAGCCGACCCGCGTGCGTGCCCGGGGGGATGAGCTACCTCGCGATCCCCAACGTGCCCGCAGGCGCGGTCTGGAGCCCGGCGAAGCGCCGGACGGTGACCGCGTGCCGTTTCGGCCCGGAATCAGCGCCGGGAAGTGTGGTCAAACCCGAGAAGGCGGACCCCCACATGCCCTCGATCAAGACGGCGCAGCGGGCGCCGGCGGGGCAATGCTTCCGCAGGTGGTCCAACAGCGCCACCCCCATCTGGCTGTCGTCAAGCTTGAGCAGCACGGCCGCTTCCGGCGCGTTCCCATCGTGATCCCCGAGCCACGCCCTGCCCACGCCCAGGCGGTACTCGTCGCTGAACTCGACCACGACCGGCAGGCGCAACATCGCGCGCTTGCTGCCCTCCAACCACGTCAAAATGGTCGGGTCCGACCAAACGGGACCGTCTGAGAAGGTGAGCTCCGGCGTGGGCGTCATGGGCGTGAGCAAGGATGGCTCCGAGGCGAAGGAACTAGCGCTCCAAAGCGCGAGCGCGGCGAGAAGGGAAATCACGGCTCGGACTGGTACTCGTGCTCGGTGCTGGCAGTAGGACCGTGACGCCAGATCCAGGGATGGGCGCCGTTTTCACGCGACGAGCCCTCTTTGAGGTGCTTCTCGGTGTCCGGCTCGCTCATCTTCTGGTTGATCATCGCGAGGCCCTTGGCGCTGAGCTTGATCCCCCGCGCGATGACCTCCTTCACGTTTTCGCCACTGGCACGCTCGGACCGCCGAACGTTGAGCTTGGTCTTGTCGGCCACGAAGGCGAAGTGATCTTCCCAGAGGCAAGCGGTGGCCGCGGTGGGCCACGGGTCGCAGACCGCCAAGGAGTTGTCCGCCTCGGTCTTGATGTCGCCCATGATCACAAACGCGTGGTCCAACCCTTCTTTGTCACACTGGCTGACGGTTTCGCCCGGCATGGTCGCACAGAGGTAGTCGTAGCCGATCTGGGCGTGCTCGCCGCAGTTTCCACCGCCAGCGAGGTCGGCCATCGCGGCAGTGAGCGCGTTCGGGTGCTGGTTGGCGAGTTTTCGGACCGACGCGTCGATTTCCCAACACTCCATGTCCCGCATCGCCTGCATGCGGAAGTAGCTGTTGAAATTAGACGACTTGAGCGCCTCGTACTGATTGCCCGCGCCGAAGCTGATGACCGACTTGGTGTGGGCGATCGCTTCTTTCGCCTTTTCGATGCGCTTCATCGCACCGGCGCTGACCTTCTTGGGCTGGGGGTCGTCCCAGCGCATCTGCACCAGGTTGCCCGTGGCTTTTTGTTTGACGGGACCGGGCTTGCCCACCATCTGGTCCAACACGCTGACCGCGCTCTTGCCGGAAACGACGAGGTCAGCGACAGAATCGGCCTGCGCTTCATGCTGAGCGGTGGCGGTGGTCGCGCCGCCGCGCTGTTGGACCACGTGCGCGGCCTCGTGCGCCGCGGTGTGAAGGTCGGGGGTCCGCGCAAAGACGATCGAATCGCCAGTGGCGTAGGCCGCCGCCCCGATTTCGCTGGCCGTTCCGCCCCCGGAACCACCGACCGACGCCGTGACCCCGGAAATGTCGTGGTGCCCGAAGAGCTTTTGGATGCGGTCGGCGTGAGGCAGCGAACCGCCCCCCGCCGCTGCGCCCTTGGCGGCCATCTTTTCGATCATCGCGGCGTTGGACTTACCCACTCGCTCTTGATCGGGACCGGGGGAGACCGAAGCCGAGGTGTCCGAACCGGCGTGCGGACGTGCGGAATGCTGTTGCACAAGCCCTCCAGAGGCGTATGGAAAGCATACTCTCCGTCGCTCACACCCGCCACCGGACCCTCCCGGGTCCCCGAATTCGGCGGGACTACGGGCGAATGTCGAGGCGCAGATCCCCCGTCGTCGGCGTCGCCTCCCCAACCACACGACCGGCCGCGGCCATGGCTTCCACGCGCACACGCGCGTGCCCCGCGGGAATCTCAAACCGATACGACGTCTCGCCCCGGAGCACGACGGCCCCGAGTTTTTCATCTTCCAGGCTACGGACCGTCACCTCCACAGGTCCGGGCGGCGCGTGCGCGGTCCCCGCGAGGATCCAGGCGATAGTCTGGTCGCGACCGATCGTGGCGTTTGTCGCCCCTGACATCTCGGCGGCGGCGAGCGCTCGGTTGCCCGCAGGAAACAGGTTCACCTGGGGCGACATCGACCCCGGTGATGTGCCCCGTCCATCCGGTGCGCTATCGACGATGTCGCTGGCGTCGAACGCCTCCTCGCGAGCCAAGAAGCGCGAGCCCGGCCAACCAGCCGCCATCAGTCCGCCGGCGATCGCCTCCGCAAGCACGGTGTTTCCTGCCGCAGAGGGATGCAGGTCGTCCAGGAAAAGCGCGTCGGGGCCGACCGTGGCCGCGGCCTCCTCGAGCGCCGGCCCGGTCAAAATCAAGGGGACTCCGTGCCACGCGGCCACGGCGGCCTGGGCGTCGAAGTAGGGCGCTCGCACGTCGGCGCCGGCGTAGTCGCCGCGCGCCATGTCGCGGTTGGTCGGCCTCAAGAACGCCACGCCAACACCCCTGGACGCGGCGGCGCGCGCGATCGCGTCAAGGTTTTCCGCGAAGCGCTGCGGCGAAACCCGGCGCACGCCTGAGGCCGGCCAACTGCTGTGTTGACTCCAGGTGACGACCTGCGCGCCATCGCCGCCACGGAGGGAGTCCCCCCACCCCGCAGCGAGCCGAAAAAGGGCCGATCGGGCCAGGACGCCACGACCGAAAAGCGCCTGCGTGCGGATCAGATCCTGGTCACGGAAGTGGTCGAAGTTGTAGTCGCTCCACACATTACAAACGATCAGCAGCGTCGGCTCGGTCGCCCAACCCACCTCGTCCAGCAAAAGCCGCGTCTGCTCCGTGGAGTAGCCGGGAACGGCACCATTGACCGTGTCCACGTCGAGGCCACGGGCACGAAGCGACAGGCCGACGAGAACCGCGGGCGTGTCCTCGTCGCGCACGCCGTGGCCGAAGAAGCTGGAGTCGCCGACGACCACGACCCGATCGCGCCCGACCGGCCGGGGCAGCCGCGGCATGTCCCCTCGTAGCCCAAGCTCGTTGATGGTCGCCACGGTACCAGCATTGTTTCGTTTGCCCTCGCCCATCCCCCACAAGCGCGTCGGGTGGCCGATCATGATGACATCGCCGGGATCGCGGGCCTGCCAGGCGGGAGCGACGATACCCAAGCCCCGGGCGAAGCCCTCCCCGACGAAGAGCGCCGCGAGCAAAACAAGACCGGCCGCCGCCACGCGAAACAAGAGCGTCTGGCGCCGGCCGCGGCGGGTCATCCCCGGGGACTACACCACATCGAGCCCACGGCGCGAAGCGGCCACCGTGATCGTCGTCGGCCCGTGTCCCAACGACCAGCCTTCAGCCGCGACGGCCACCACGACCGTCGGCAATCCCGATTCGACCTCCTTGCCGAGGAGGACCAAGCCCCCCACGTCCTGCGGGAGCAGGTCTCGATAGTCACGCAGCGCGTCCGCATCGGCCTCGTCGAGCACCAAGAGCACACAAAGCGGCGGCCCGGGCTCACGACCAAGCGACTCCGCCACGTCACCGACGAGGCTGGGCCGCACAGCGCTGATCCGGTACACCGGGCCGCCGGCGACCGGACGGATGTCGATGTCGGCTTTGGCTGCGACGAGCACCCGGTGACGGTCCGCGAGGTGGCGCAAAAGCGGCTCCAGGATGCTGCGCGCTTCCCCCGGGGCCACCCAAGCCGCCAAGCCGTCCGACAGACTCGGGAAGCTCGGCGCCAAGAGCCCCGGCTCGGGGACGATTTGCACTTCGGCCGAGCGCGAGGTGGGGGCCGCGCGCCAGCGGCGCCAGACCCACCCGGCGCCGAGGAGCGCCAACAGGCCCACGCCCACCCCGATGAACAAGAGCCCATCTCCCGAGTCGCCACTGGGGAAGGAGACCGGTTCTGAGGGACGTTCGCCCGAGGCGCCGCCGAACCCGGCGCCGCCGCTGCCCATCGGCGGCGCACCCGCGCCCCCCCCCGACGCCGGCGCACCCGAGCCATCCGGCGGCGCCGCGCCGTTCGGATCCGGAGGCGCTGACACCGATGCGGTAAGCACGCCCCCCGAAATCGCGAGGTCGACGTCGTGAGGCGACGTGGGGTCGGCGAACTCAACCGGCGCCGTCCCAAGCTCGATACCCCCGGCCGACAAGACCAGGGTGAGCGTGGCCCCAGAGAAGTCCGAGACACCAGCGAACCGGCTGTCCTCCTTGGCAAAGTCGGGACGTTCCCCGTCGTCCCGAAGCGCCACTTCGGTGCGGGTTTCGCCATCGACGAGGATGGCCAGCAGCGGCTCTGCGGGGGCGGCCCCCGCCGAGTCGAAACGGACGACCAGCGGGGAGGCCGCAGCCAACGAACAGAAAAGGGCGAGCATAGGAAAAATCACCGGAACGACGTATCGCGCGCCACGGACAGAAGCGTGAACGACACCTCGGAGGTCGACCACACCGCCACCGGTTGGTGCCGCTGGGCGAGCCAGGCGTCGAGGGCCACGACGGCCACCGCTCGACCATCCGGGATGCGCTCCACGACGACGTAGGGAACCTTGCCCTCCGCCCCTCGACACTGATTGTGCATGGCGTCCAGGCAACTCTGGATGTCAGCTGCCGTCGGCCTCACCGGGCACTGTCGTGCCGGGCACGGGTGACCCCCAGCGAGCGCCACCAGCTCGGGCGTGCCGCCGGCAAGGGCGGCGTCAGGAGGGAGCAGGGCGCGCAATCCAGCGGCGGCCTCCGCCGTGGCCAGGTCGAGGGGGTCGATCGGCCGCGCCACCCCGGGCGAGCGTCCCAGCGTGAGGACCGCCGCAAGCGCCAGCCCCCCGCCCGCCGCGAACGTGCCGCTCCGAGGGCGCAGCCCGCGCGCGGCCAGGAACGCCTCGGCCACGCTGCCCAGGCTGACGGCGCCACGCCCCACCAGCAGCACTGCGATGGGCAAGAGCGTGTCGGCGTACCGCTTCGGCGCCCCGACCAAAAACAGCGCCGCAACCGGGGCCAGGGCCAGGACCAGGGCGACCCCCGCGCCCGAGCCGCGCACCCCGGTGTCAACCGCCACCCGAAGGGCCCGCGGCGCCCACCTTGCCAAGGCTGTCAGGCGCTCCGAGCGCGGCTTCAGCCCCACGCCCAGCACCCCGACGACCGCGAGGCAGACGAGCACGGAAAGGGGCAAGCGGCCCCCACCCACCCCATCTTCCAGCCAAAGCCGAAACTGCGGCCCCAGATGCGCGACCTGGTCGGCCACCACCCCCGCAACCCGCGCCGTTTCGGCACCGCTCGCGGTCGGGGCGGGGCTCCCGGTGGCGACCCCCGCCGACAGGGTGCCGCCGAGCATCGACAGCGGCAAGGGCGGAAACACCTGAAACACCGACCACAGCGTCGTACCCAGCGCGGCCGCGAACGCCCCGCCCGTCGCAAGTCGACGCCCGGGGGGCAAGCCCTGAAAAAGCAGCACCGCCGCGGGGAAGAGCACCGCCGCCGTCGTCAGATGCGTGACCGCCGCAAACGCCGTCAGCGCCCCCGCGATCGCGGCCGTTGCTGGCCTGCGGGACAAGAGCGCGGGGGCCGCGATCGCCACCAGCCACGCCAGAGTAACCGCGGTATCGACAGTAAACCGGGCCGCGTTGTCGCCGACACTCGGCGACATGACGACGACCGCGCCGATGGCTGCGGCGGCAACCCTGCCGAGGCCGACCCCGCGGCCCGCCAACATCGCGACCGGCCCCATGAAGACTCGCAAGAGGTGATTCGCAAGGTGGCCCGCCAGGGGTACGGACAGGTCGAGGCCCCGGGCCACGGCCGCAGTCAGGATCGTCCACGTCGGGAGCCGGTGCGCATCGAGGCGTTCGGGATGCCCTCCGAGCAACGCCAACGCTTGGCCCGCCCACCTGCCGGCGTCAGGACCGTCCAGAAGCTGATCACGGGCCTCCGCCCAGGCCGGCAGCCCGGTGGCGGTAGCGGCGGAGGAGCCCGGCACCCCCCAGGTCAGGTAGGCAAGCACGGCCAAAGCCACCAGCAGCACCCCATCGAGCGTGAGCTCGCGGCGTGTCATGCCCAACGGACCTCTCCATCGACCAGCAACTCCGGGGCGTCGGCGCCGGCGGGGACCAGGACGAAAAAGGGCACCTCGGTGGGGAGTTGGTCCGCCACCGCCGTCCAGTCCTGGGCCTCGTCCGCCAGGGGCACGATCACGACTGCGCGGGCCTCGCGGGGCCGTGCGCCTAAGATGGCCGCGAGACGCTCAGGCTCTTCCGGCAACAGGCGCACGACCCGCCCCGGCGCGCACGCGGGCATCGAGAATCGCCCCGCGACAAAGACCGTGTAGGCCTCGCTCAGGCGCCCAATCAGCGCGGTCGCCGCGCCGGCCGGATCCACGACGCGCAGGAGGCCGCGGCCGCGACCGCTGCCTACGACAAGTTGGGGCGGCGGGAGGCGGCGCAGCCCGGCCACGTGCTGCCCGACGCCCCAGCGCTCGAACAGGCCGATGGCCACCACCAGCGCGGCGAAGATCGCGAACCACGCGCGGCCCGACCACCGCGACTCCAACACGGACCCGTCATCGGCCCCTGCCAACGTTGACGCAATCTGGGTCTGGCTGCCCTTGACCACGACGCGCACCCGGCGCGCACCCGGCTCGGCCCACGACACCGAGCCGCCGGCGAACGTGCGCCGCCCAGCGCTCAGCGCGAGCCCCGCGCGGTCTCCTTCCATTTCGCCGCGCCCGGTCCACGTCCCATCGGCGGCGCGGGCATCGGGGCCCCGGCCATTGTCCGACGCGGCGATCTCAACGACGTCGCCATTGTCCTCGGTGAGTGAGACGAGGATCGGCTCGTCCGCCGGGATCCCGGCCCCCAGGACCCGCACCTCGACTGGCGTCGCTGCGAGCGCGGGGACGAGGAAGAGAGTGGAGAGCACAGGCGCACATAGCCCCTACGGCGCTCGCGTGGGCACCAACGGCGAACCGTGCCTCCCTACCAATACCCCTCCCGCCGGAGCGCCTCCAACTCCGCCGCCGTAGGCGGGCGAGGCGCGGAGACCGGAGCGCCGGCGCCAAGGCGAGCGTCCAGAAGCCCGCCCAGCACCGCCATCCGCGCGGGATCGTCAACCTCGATCCCGTCGCGCTCCAGCCGGTCCCCTCCTGCCGTCCGAAAAAGCCAATCGGAGCCGTCGCGCAGTACCCGATCCACACGAGCCGCCGAACCGGGAGCGCGACGCTCGGCTTCAGCCACGAGCACGGCCGGCCGAGACTCCTCCCCTCGCAGCGCCCCGACCAGGCTGCGCCCCTGGATGTCGGCAGGGGGAACCGCGCCGGCCCACTCGGCGATGGTTGGGAAGAGGTCCAACAGGCTGACGGGGGTCAGCACCACCCCGCCCCCGCCCGTGCCGCCCGGGGGACGTACGACCAGCGGGACGCCGAGCACCTCTGCGTCCAAAAAACCCTGATGCCCCGCATGCCCGTGTTCGCCGAGCGCCTCGCCGTGATCCCCGACGACCACCACCACGGTTCGGCCAAGGAGCCCGCGCGCGCGCGCGCCGGCGACGATCGCCCCGAGGCTGGCGTCTGCCGCGCTGACACCCGCGTCATAGACCGTTCGAAGTTCTTTCGCGACATCTTGATCATTTGACATCGCCTTCAACAGCGCGGCGTCGGGGTCCATGGAGCCGTCGGACGCCATGGCGCCCTCGGCCCACGCGCGGACCGCCGGGGAAGCCGCATCGAGCGAGACGTTGTAGGGACGATGCGCTTCCTTGAGGTGGGCAACCAGCAGCCAGGGCTCGGAGGCCTCGTCGATGGGCCCCCAGAGATTGGGCGGCCCGATCCGCCCCGTGAACCCTTCCTCGAAGTAGTCGAAGCCCTGCTCCAGGCCATCGCCCGCGCGAAAGCTCGCACGGCTTGCGACGGGGGCGTACGCGAACGTGGAGTAGCCGTACAGCTTGAGCAGCTCGGGCAGGGTGGTGTACTCGGCGGCCAACGTGTCTCGAGGGGTCACGACGCCGACCGCCGAGGGAAGCCGCCCCGTCAGCAGTGCGGCGTGGCTGGGAAGCGTGTAGGTCGCCGTCGTCCAGGCGTCAGCGAAACGAACCCCCTCCGCTGCCAGCGCGTCCAGAGCTGGGGTGGAGACGCGCTCGCCGCCGTACGCTCCGACGGCGTCGGCCCGCACCGAACACAGCGTGACGACGAGGATGTTGGGGCGCTTGTCGTCGCCCTGGCGCTCGCGGACGAGCGACACCGGCGCGACAGCGACCGCTGCCGGCGGCCGACCGGGCTCGAGTGCGGCCGCAGAACCTGGGGATGGCGAAGTCAGCCTGCGCCAGGTGCCCGCGCCGACGAGCACCAGCGCCGCCACCAGACCGACGCCGAGCACCGCGAACGTCAGCCCGCGAGGCGTCCAGGCGCCCGAATCGCCGCCGGTTGGTCTCCGGACCTTGATCTCAACCCGCCGCGACGGCATGGATGACTCTATGCGCGAGGGAGGCCGATTCCAGAGCCGCACCCCCCCAACCGACCGCGCTTCACAAGGGCTTTACTGAACCGAGAAGAACTCCGACGCCGTCGTCTGCGCAACCTCCGACCGCGCCGACACCTGGTAGGTGTCCTCGTCGAGAATCCCCCAGTCAGCCAGAACCGAGGTCCCCTCGCCAACTTCGAGCGTCCAGGTGGTCTCCCCCACAACACAGTTGCCCGAAAAGCTGGTGTCGTCTCCCGAACCGCCGGCGAGTGTCCAGGTGTCGACCAGACAGGACGTCGGGGTGATGAACTGCAGCGTGCCCGCGCAGGGGTTCCCGAAGAGTGCGCGCGCACTGATCTCGGCCGGCCATGAAAAAGAAGTCGCCTGCTCGCCTGCGGCGTCCTCGACGACGACGCGGAACTCGACGTCGAGCGCACCACAGACGGGCTCATCGGTGTCGCCGCCGGTGTCCGTCTCCCCGGTGTCGTCCACGTCGGTGTCGTCTCCGCCGCTTCCCGCCCCTCCGACTGGGTCGCCGCGCTCGCCCCCTCCGGCAAACTCCGGCTCGAGGGGACTCCCACACGCGCCGATCAAGATGAAGAGCATCAGAGCACCGTGAAGGAGAGGCTGGCGCTACCCGCGGGAACGTCGGCCTGCACCGTCAGGACATAGCTGTCGACGCTGAGGGAGCCCCAGGACTGGGCTTCTTCGGTCGAGGCGCCGGCCGCGAGCGTCCACGAGGTGATGGCTCCGGCGCACGCCACGACGACGCCCATCCCCATGCCGCTGCTGTCGGCCGTTTCCCAGCCGGTGAAGAGGCAAGTGGTGCTGGTCTCGAACGTGATGTCAGTAGCACACGGATTGGTGAGGATCGCGACCATCTCCAAGGGGTCGCGCCGACCGAAGCTCGTGGCCGAGACACCACCGGTCCTGACCTCGGCGCTCAGCACAAGATCGGCGTCGCTACAGGCGCCCGAGCCGGTGTCGGCGGTGTCTTCGGGTTCGGCCGTGTCGGCGGTGTCCTCGCCGCCGGTGTCTGCGGTGTCCTCGCCGCCGGTGTCTGCGGTGTCCTCGCCGCCGGTGTCGGTGTCGGTGTCGGTGTCGGTGTCGGTGTCGGTGTCGGTGTCGGTGTCGGTGTCGGTGTCGGTGTCGGTGTCGGTGTCGGTGTCGGTGTCGGTGTCGGTGTCGGTG
>CANFCK010000039.1 GCA_947445035.1 Deltaproteobacteria bacterium | reverse complement strand
GCCCACGTAGATGCCACCCCCATTCGTCGCGAGACCGTTTGTCACCGTGAACCCGCTCAGCGCCCCGCCATCCATCGTGACGACGCTGCTACCGTTGGCGTCGCCGTCGAGGATCGTCACGCCTGAGCCGGCGCCCTGCACCGTGAGGTCCTTCCCCGAGAAGTCGATGTTCTCAGTGTAGGTCCCCGCGGATACCTCGACGACGTCGCCATCGCAGGAGTCGTCGATCGCCTCCTGGATGGTCGCGTAGTCGGCGGGTACGTTGCGCGTAGCGGCGCCGCAGATAGCGTCGAGCCCGTCACAATCCTGGTCGATGCCGTCCAGGGGGTCCGAAGCCCCCGGATAGACCAGGGCGTCCGTGTCGTCGCAGTCCGTCGCGTCGGAGACGTAGCCTGGGGGTTGGGAGCAGGAGGTCACGGCCACGCTGGCGTCGCCGTAGAGGTCTGCGTCGCTGTCCTGGTACCAACTCAAGGCGTCCACGGCGCTCGCGTCATCGATCGTGCCGTCACAGTCGTTGTCGAGGCGATCGCAGAACTCGGCAGCGGCGGGGTTGACCGCACGGTCGGCATCGTCGCAGTCCGTCGCGTCGGAGACGTAGCCTGGGGGTTGGGAGCAGGAAGTCACGGCCACGCTGGCGTCGCCGTAGAGGTCTGCGTCGCTGTCCTGGTACCAACTCAAGGCGTCCACGGCACTCGGCTCATCGATCGTGCGGTCACAGTTGTTGTCCAGGCCGTCGCAGAGTTCGGCCGCAGCCGGGTTCACCGCGCTGTCGGCATCGTCGCAATCCGTGCCGGCGGCGACGTACCCGACGGGTTGCGAACAGGAGGTGGCGGTCACGCTGGCGTCGCCGTACAGGTCGGCGTCGTCGTCTTGGTACCAGGTGAGGGCGTCCACGGCGCTCGGCTCATCGATGGCGCCGTCACAGTTGTTGTCGAGGCCATCGCAGAGCTCGGCCGCGGCCGGGTTGATCGCACCCTCGGCATCGTCACACTCGACACATGCGGCGAAGCCGTCTCCGTCGGCGTCGGCGTAGCGCGTCGAGCCATCGCAGTTGTAGTCGTTGGGGTCGGCACAGTCGGCCTCCACGGCCGCGGGGTTCCAGGCTGCGTCGGCGTCGTCGCAGTCGCCGCCGATGGCGACGTACCCCGGCGGCGGATCACAGGCCTCCATCGTCAGCGTGTCGTCGCCGAAGGTGTCCCCATCGGCGTCGCTGTGCCAGGTCGTGACGCAGTCGTCCACCGTGATGTTGGCGCACGCCTCGCCGCTGCTGCCCCACGGGTCGGTGGCCGTCAGGCAAAGCTCCTGGTCGCCGAGCGGCAGGGAGGACGGAACGCACATGACCTCACCGAGCACGTCCGTCGACGTGGCACAATCGGCCAGCTCGACGCCCGCGGACGTCCATGCGAGCGTCAGCGCCGCGGCGCCGTCGTTGTCATCGCCGACGCGGCCAGTGAGCGTGAACGGGCTGTCCACATACAGAACGTCGCCGTCGGAGGGAGACGTGAGCTTGACGACCGGGGCGGGGTTGGCGACGATCGTGACGTGGACGGTCGCGCTGTCTTCCTGCGCATCGCTGTCGACGACGTGGAGGGTGATCTGAACCTCTCCGACGGAGGTCGGCATCCAGGATGCGCTGGCGAGCCCCTCCGCGGTGACGTCGCCCGGCGTGACGGCTCCACCCGCCTGATCGACGGACCAGTTGACGGAGAGCTCGCCGGCATCGGCGGTGTCGGGGTCGCTCACCTCAGCCGCGAGCGCCACCAACTCGCCGAGGAAGAAGGACTGGCCCTCCGATGGGGCAATGAACGCCGAGCTCGGCGGGGAGAGGCGGATGCCCACGGTGTTGTCCGACGCGCACGCGAAGAGCAGGAACATCATGGAGCATCCGGGATACGAAGGCCATAACGTGTGGTACCTCGGACGGTGGCTCGGGTCCGACCAGATGCCGAGCCGCTCCGTGAACCCGTTGCGGAACAGCCGGTCGGCGTCAAGCGAGCGCGCCAGGTCTACAAACGCGCCGGCCTGCGGGTACCAGCGACGGACATCGTCCGGGGTGAATTCGGCCCCCTTGCCCCAGTGTGGGCGATCGGCGCCGACTACGTTTCCGTAGAGGCCGGGTCGCAGCACTCGTTCGCCTTCAAGACCGATGGAACGCTGTGGGCGCGGGGTTACAACGCGTAGGGTCAGTTGGGCGACGGGACCGACGGGACGACGGTGGACGCGCATGCGCCGGCCGTAGGGCGACAGGCCGAGCTGGTCCTGCCCTACCGCCTCGCCACCGCAACGAAAAGCCCCGGACCCTGAGCCTGGGGATCGGCGGGGAGCGGCCGCCACGATCGCAGCGACAGGCCTGCAGCACCGGCGAGCGTGCGCACCGTTTCCGGGGTGAAACCCAGGTGCTGGTGCCCCATCGTCTCGCGGTACTCCTCCCGATCGTGCTCCACCATGTCGACGATGACGAAGCGGCCGCCCGGAACGAGCACGCGGGCCACTTCGGCAAACACTGGCCCGAGCTCCCGCACGTGATGGAGCACGAGCTGACACAGCGCGAGATCGATGGAACCGCCCCCAATCGGCAGCTGGTCGAGTTGCCCAGCGGAGACCGTCACATTGGGGAGGTCGGCGGTGCGCGACGCCGCCACGTCGAGCATCGCCGCCTCACGGTCGATGCCGACAACGCTCGCGGAGCCCTGCGCCAGCACCGGCAGCAGCGCGCCGGTCCCGCAGCCCAGGTCCGCGATTCGAAGCCCCTCCGGCAAGAGCGCCATCAGCGTGGCGAGCACGAAGTTGTCCCCGAAAAGCTCGCTGCGAACGCTGTCCCAGCGACCACCCAGCCGGCGAAACAGCTCCTCGCTGTCGGCGCTGCGAGCCGAGACGACACCCGACAAACGCCGGAGGTCTTCCGCGTACTGACTGGCGGGATCGTTCGCACCCGCTTCTACCTCGGCGAGGACGAGCTCCCACAGCGCGCGCGCGTCCGGCGGCAGCTCAACCAACACCAGCCGATAGTAGGTGGCGGTGCCGACGCGGCGGCGCCGAACCCACTCGCCCGCGTCCAATTGCTTGAGGTGGCGAGACACCGTCGGCTGCGAGGTCTGGAGCACCCTGGCGATCTCCCCGACGGCCAGCTCTTCGTGCTGAAGCACCCGGAGCAGGCGCACCCGGATGGGCTCGGCCAGGGCCGCGAGTCGATCGAACACCGGGGTGGTCATGAGGATTACCAACTAGCCGCTTGCTGTTCATTCGTCTATGCGGATATACGCATGGAGTTCCCCAACGAGGTTTCCATGATCAGCAATCCCATCCCGAGCGGCCCCACCTTCATGAACACCGGCCTCACGCTTTTCGCGGACATGCCGTTCAAGGTCAAGGACCTCTCGCCCGAAACCGTGCGCTTCGGCCGCAAGGAGCTGGAACTGGCGCTCGTCGAGATGCCGGGCCTCGCGTCGCTCCGTGAAGAGTACCTCGCCTCCCAGCCGCTGGCGGGCGCGAAGATCATGGGCTCGTTGCACATGACCATCCAAACCGGCGTGCTCATCGAAACGCTCCAGGTCCTCGGCGCCGACGTGCGTTGGGTCAGCTGCAACATCTTCTCCACCCAGGATCACGCCGCAGCGGCCACGGTCGTCGGGCCCAGCGGCAGCACCGAGGCCCCCGCGGGGGTCCCGGTCTACGCGTGGAAGGGTGAGAGCCTCGAAGAGTACTGGTGGTGCACCATGCAGGCCCTGGTTTGGCCTGATGGCAGCGGCCCCAACCTGATCCTCGACGACGGTGGCGACGCCACCCTGCTCATCCACCTCGGCTACGAGCTCGAAGTCAAGGGCGAGACGCCGGACCCCGCCAAGGCCGGCAGCCACGAAGAAAGCATCATCCTCCAGCTGCTGAAGGACGTTCGCGCCGAAAAGGGCGACCGCTACTGGCACGCCTTCGCCGCCCCGATCCGTGGCGTCAGCGAGGAGACCACCACCGGTGTCCACCGCCTCTACGAGCGCGGCGTGGCCGGCACCCTCCTGTTTCCTGGCATCAACGTCAACGACAGCGTCACCAAGTCCAAGTTCGACAACGTGTACGGCTGCCGGCATAGCCTCGTCGACGCGATCATGCGCGCCACCGACGTGCTGCTTTCCGGCAAGCGTGTGCTGATCTGCGGCTACGGCGACGTGGGCAAGGGCTCGGTCGAGTCGCTTCGCGGCCAGTACGCTCGCGTGGCCGTCACCGAAGTCGACCCGATCTGCGCGCTCCAGGCGTGCATGATGGGCGTGGATGTCGTAACCATCGAGGACGTCGTCGCCACGACGGACATCTTCGTCACCGCCACCGGGAACAAGGCCATCATCTCGGCCGCGCACATGCAGAAGATGAAGCACAACGCCATCGTGTGCAACATCGGGCACTTCGACAACGAGATCGACATGGCCGGCCTCGAGGCGATGCAGAAGGCGGGCCTCGTCGAGAAGATCGACATCAAGCCCCAGGTCGCCGAATGGAAGTTCGCGCGCACCACCCACGGCCCCGGCGGCGGCGGGCACAGCATCATCATCCTGGCGGAAGGTCGCCTGGTGAATCTCGGCTGTGCCACCGGCCACCCCAGCCTGGTGATGAGCGCCTCGTTCACCAACCAGACGATCGCCCAGATCGAGCTCCACAAGAGCGCAGAGAGCTACGGCACCAACCAGGTCGCGAATCCGGCCGGGAAGAAGCCTCAGGTCGTGACGCTCCCCAAGCATCTCGACGAGAAGGTCGCCCGCTTGCACCTGGCGAAGTTCGGTGCGCACCTCACGGTTCTCTCCGATGAGCAGGCCTCCTACATCGGCGTGCCGGCGCAGGGCCCCTACAAGGCCGAGCACTACCGCTACTAAGCGGCGGTCAAGCTACCCCATCCAGGCGCCGCCGTTCGGATCGAGCGCCTGGCCGGTCATGATGGCGGCGTCGGGACTGAGCAGCCAGCTCACCAGCCCGGCGACCTCCTCGGGCGTCCCCATGCGCCCGAGCGGCACCGCCTGCATCGCGATGCGGTGGGCCTCGTCGCGGGTGATCCCCATGGCGCCGGCCATGCCGTCCAGTCCCTGCCAGGCCATCGCGGTGTCCACCCAGCCGGGGCAGATGGCGTTGACCCGGACGCCAACCGGAGCCAACTCCAACGCCAGCGCCTTGGTCAGACCCAGAAGCGCCGCCTTGCTGGCGCAGTATCCGGTGTAGCCAGGCACCCCGAAGCGCGCGAGCACGCTGGCGATGAGCACGAACTGGCGCAGATCCGGCCCGGCTGCGAGGTGCCTTTCGGCCGCGCGCAAACAGCGGTAGGTCCCCGCGAGGTTGGTGTCGACGAGCAGCTCGAAGCGATCGCCCGCGCCCGGCTGATTGGCGCCGCCCAGCCCGGCGGCGGTGACGACGGCGTGGATCGGACCGTGCCGCCCTGCGGCGTGAGCGAAGGCCGCTTCGACGCTTTCCCCGTCGGTCACGTCACACGCTGCGATCACGGTCGGAGCGTCGCCGCAGAGCGCCGCCGTCTCGGTGAGCAACTCGACCCTGCGGGCCAGAAGACTGACCCGCGCCCCTTCCCGCGCGAGGCGGAGGGCGACCGCGCGGCCGATGCCGCTGGAGGCACCGGTGATGACGACGTGCCGGTTGTGCTGTTGACGCATGGGGTGCCTGTCGGGGAGCCACAAGTCTATGACGGGCCGGATCGCTCGGGAAGTGGTAGTGGGCCACCGAACCCCTGGAGTCTTCTTTGGCCGAGCCCGGCACCCGCGGCAATCCCTGGAATCTGACCACCCCCCCCGGAACCGCAGAGTTCACGGCCTTCCGTGACCCCGCCGCCGACGTCCTCGTGGTGAAGGTCGGAAAAGCCGAGCTGAAGTACTCGTTGTCCTGCATCGAAGAACTGCACGCGATGCTCAAGGAACGCGGCGATTGGGTTCCGCTTGGCGGCGCCGATGAGCAGAAGCCCACAACCCCGGGGACGGTGGAAGCCTGGGGCCGGTCCGAGGACAACCCGGTCGGTGGTTGGTACGGGCTCAAGAACGGACTGCGCGGCCGCTTCGGCGTGTACGTACCCCCGGTGCTGGAGGCGCTGGGCCTCGCCGAAGTCGAACACAACGCGAAGAACAACCGGATGCGGGCAAAGTAGAAACCAAGGCTGCGCCCCGGCATCCACGCCCACATGCGCAACCTCGCTCTGCTCCTACTCCTCGGCTGCCCGCAGCCAGCCTTGGATTCGAAGGACCCCTCCGAACCCGACGCCGACACGGGTGAAGCGCCGGTGGACGCGGACGCCGACGGCGCCGTGTATTCGGAAGACTGCGACGACGCTGATGCCGCCGTGTTCCCGGGGGCCGACGAACGCTGCAACGATCGCGATGACGACTGCGACCTCGACATTGACGAAGACGCCATCGACGCCACCCCCTGGTACGCCGACGGCGATGGCGACGGGTACGGGACGGGCGATGCCACCCTGGCTTGCGCCGAACCGGCGGCCAGCGCGGGCCGCGCCGGCGACTGCGACGACCTCGACGCGCTGGTGCATCCCGACGCTGAGGAGGCCGACTGCGCCGATCCGACCGACTACAACTGCGATGGCAGCGTCGGATACGTGGACGATGACAGCGACGGCTGGGCCGCCTGCTCCGAATGTGACGACACCGCGGGCAGCACCTTCCCTGGCGCCCCCGAGGTGTCCGAGGACGGAATCGACCAGGACTGCGACGGCTGGGACCTTGGCGCCGACAGCGACGGGGACGGCGTCGAGGATGCCGTGGAGGCCGGCGCCGGCACCGACCCCTTCGACGACGACAGCGACGACGATGGCCAAAACGACGGTGAGGAAGCCGCGCTCGGCACCGATCCCCTGCTCTCTGACAGCGACGGCGACGGGCTGGATGACGGTGACGAGCGCGATGCCGGTACCGACGCGCTGGTGGCCGACAGCGACGGCGACACCTGGAGCGACGGCGACGAGGTAGCCGACTACAGCGACCCGCTCGACGCCACCGATCACCCTTACACCGGAGGGTGGGCCAAAGGTTCTTGCCGGCACAGCATCACCTCGACCGGCACGGCCGTCGGCGACATCGCCCCGGACTTCGCGCTCACCGACGCCAACGGGGACACCGTCCACCTCCACGACTTCTGCGACCGCGTGGTGCTCCTGGACTTCACCGAATTCTGGTGAAGCACCTGCCGTCGCAACGCCCCCGGTCTGGAGGCGCAGTACACCACCTACGCAAGCTACGGATTCATCACGATCACCGCGGCGTCTGAGGGAACGACCTACCTTCCGGTCACCACCGCCGACCTTGGTGGCTGGGCAACGGCGTATGGACTGACCTTCCCCGTCGTCGCGGACACCGACGCCATTACGGACCGCCTGTACGACCCGAGCATGTCAACGCGGCCGACGTACGTGCTCATCGGCCCCGGCGCGGAGATCCTCGAACGCGGCGGCTCCGTTTCGAGCCGCAGCATTGAGAGCGCGCTGCCGACGTCGTATCCGTAGGGGGAGCGCCGGCTACGCGCGCTCGACCACTGCGGCCGCCCCCATCCCCCCCCCGATGCACATCGAGATCACCCCATAGCGGGCGTTCCGGCGCTTCATCTCGTTGAGCAACGTCGCCATCTGGCGGGCGCCCGTGCAGCCCAGCGGGTGCCCCAACGCGATGGCGCCGCCGTTGACGTTGACCTTGGCCGGATCGATGCCGAGCTCGCGCACGCAGTAGACCGCCTGCGCCGCAAACGCCTCGTTGATCTCGAACAGGTCGATGTCGCCCATGGACAGGCCTGCCCTCGCCAGCGCCTTGGGAATGGCGGCGACCGGACCGATGCCCATGATCTCTGGCGCGACGCCGGCTACCTGGTAGCTGCGCAGGTAGCCGAGCACCGGCCAACCCTCCCGCGTCGCGACATCGCCCCCCGCGAGCACGGCAGCAGCGGCCCCATCGCTCATCTGGGAACTGGTGCCCGCGGTGACCGTGCCGCCCGTCTGCTTGAACGCGGTGCGGAGCTTGGCGAGCCCCTCCCGCGTCGTGTCGGCACGCGGACCCTCGTCCACACAAAAGGCAATCGCCTTCCACCCCGAGTCCGTCATCACGCGGGTGTTCACCGTGACGATCTCGTCCGCGAAGCGCCCGGCCCGCTGAGCGGCGAGGGCCCGTTGGTGAGATTGAAATGCAAAGAGGTCCTGGGCCTCCCGACTGACGCCGAAGCGCTCCGCCACCAGCTCGGCGGTGATGCCCATCGGGGTGTAGGCCTCGGGCCGATTCTGCATCAACGACGGGTTCGGCGCGGGCTTCTGGCCGCCCATCGCGATCTCGCTCATGCTTTCCACCCCGCCGGCCAGCACCACGTCCTGCCAACCGGCAAGGATGGAGGCGGCCCCCTGGGCAATGCTCTGGATTCCGGACGAGCAGAACCGGTTCACCGTGACCGCCGGCACCGAATCGGGAATCCCAGCGAGGAAGGCTCCGATTCGGGCCACGTTCATGCCCTGTTCCGCCTCGGGCATCGCACAGCCCACGATCACGTCGTCCAGGCGTGCCGCGTCGAAGCCGGGGATGCGGCCAAGCGCTCCTGCGAGCGCGACGCCAAGCAGATCGTCGGGACGGGTGTCCTTCAATGATCCGCGCGGCGCCTTGCCGATGGCGGTACGAACACTGCTGAGGATGGCGACGTCGCGCATGGTGTGCTCCTAGTTCCTGAGCGGCTTGCCCTTCTCCAGCATGTGCTGGATCCGGGCCTGGGTCTGAGGGTTGCCGCAGAGCGAAAGAAAGGCCTCGCGCTCGAGGTCGAGAATGTCCTGCTCCGTCCGCAGTGTGCCCGAGGGCACATCGCCGCCACAGAGCACGTGGGCGACCTTCTTGCCGACAACGACGTCGTAGTCGGTGGCCTGGCCACCCTTGTTGAACTGGTAGAGGCCCAATTCCAGCGTGGCCCGACCCTGGGTCCCGGGAAGGCGGAACGTCTTGGGCTTCGGCGGCTGGTAGTCGCCAGCGACGAGGCCAAGCGCGACGGTCTTGGCGGTGCCGATGACCGCGTCCGGGTCCATCACGACGCGATCGGTGACGCGCAAGAACCTCGCGTCCCGTGCCTCTTCGGCCGACATGAATATCTTGGCGGTCGCGATGTACTCGAAGGCCTTCTGCACGAAGGGGTTGGGGTCGACCACGACGCCCGCGGGAATGTCGCCCAGGTAGCGCGAGAGCAGCTCCTTGCAGCCGCCGCCCGCTGGAAGCAAGCCCACGCCTACCTCGACGAGGCCGGAGTACATTTCCCCACAGGCGACGGTGGCCGCCGAGTGCATGGTGACCTCGACCCCGCCGCCCAGGGTAAGGCCCCAGGGCGCCGTGACGATCGGCTTGGGCGAATACTTGGCGCGCTGCAAGCCGTTCTGCATGTTGCGGATCATCGCGTCGAGCTTGTCCCACTCCCCCGACATCGACGCCATCAGCACCATCAGGATGTTGGCGCCGGCACAAAAGGCCTGGCCGCCCTGGTTGCCCACGACCAACGCGCTGTAGCGGCCGCCGGCGAGGAGGTCCTGGGCCTTTTCGTACATCGGCAGGATCAGATCATCCAACGCGTTCATCTTGCTGTGGAATTCGAGGCAGAGGATGCCATCCCCGAGGTCAAGCAGGGAAGAAGAGAAGTTTCGCTCGATTTCCCCGCCCCTCGCCCGCACGTCTTCGAGGATCAACTGGCCGCGGCTACGCGAGACGGGAGCGGAGCCGCCGCTGACGACGGCCGCGGCAAGAACACCGGCGCCATCACGCTCGTAGAATCGGGTCCGCCCCGACGCGAGCATGACCTTGACCCACGCGGGAACCGTGCGGCCCTCGGCTTCCATGCGCGCCACCGTCTCTGCCACGCCCAACGCGTCCCACGACTCGAAGGGCCCCTGCTCCCACCGGAATCCCCAGCGCATGGCCCGGTCGATGTTCACGATGTCGTCGGCAATCTCGCCCACTCGGCGCGCGGCGTACAACAGGGTGTCCGCCGTGACCGCCCAGGCGAACTGCGCGGCGGGATCGCTCCCGGAGAGGATGATCTTCACCTTTTCATCGACGGTATCGGCGCTGCGAGCCGCGCCGAGGCAGGGGAAGCGCACCTTTTCGGTCGTGCGGTATTCCATCGTCGTGAGATCGAGGGCGAAGATCTCGTTCTTGCCGTCGGCGCCCCTGACCTTTTTGTAGAAGCCCTGGCCCGACTTGTCGCCCAGGCGCTTGGACTCGATGAGGCCGGTGACGTAGGCAGGAACCTGGAACGAAGCACGTTCTTCGTCGTCGGGGCAGCTGTCGTGGATGCCCTGGATGACGTGCGCCAGGGTGTCGATGCCCACGAGGTCGGCGGTGCGGAAGACCGCGCTGTCGGGCCTCCCCATCGCCTTGCCGAACACCGCATCCACCTGTTCCACCGTCAGGCCGAGCCGGGCCATATGGCGGAAGACGCTGGTCATTCCGTAGGTGCCGACGCGGTTGGCGACGAACGCCGGCGTGTCCTTGGCATAGACGATGCCCTTGCCGAGCTGACGTTCGCCAAAGCGTGCCGCGGCGGCCGTGACTTCCGGCAGCGTGTCCGGCCCGCTGACCACCTCAAGGAGCTGCATGTACCGGACGGGATTGAAGAAGTGGAGGATCACGAAGTGCTGGCGCAGCTCGGGCGCCATCGTGGCCGCCATCACCGACAGCGGGATGCCCGAGGTGTTGCTGGCGACGATGGAGCCCGGTCGTCTGTTTGCCGCCACCCAACCGAACACCTTCTCCTTGATGGAGAGCACTTCGGCGACGACCTCGATGATGAGGTCGCACTCTTTGAGCCGGTCGGCATCGGTGTCGTAGTTGCACGCGCTGATGAGCGACACGTCCGCGGCCCGGAAAAGAGCCGGCGGCTTGAGCTTGCCAACGTTGGCGACACCCGCCTTGGCGAGCGCTCGCGCATCGGGCCCGTCTTTGGGCGCGATGTCGTACAACAAGCTGGGCACGCCTGCATTGGCGAGGTGGGCGGCGATGCCCTGCCCCATGACACCGGCCCCGAGGACGGCGACGCGCTGGATGGCCATGCTGCGGCTCCTGAATGAACGTTCATTCATTATGAGGCGGAGCCGGCATCGGCAAGCTCGTTTCTGACGAGATTACTGCCGCTACTGCCGCTCGGCTTCACCCTCGGCGGCGAACTCGCCGTAACGGTCCAGGTCGCCGCTGAAGTTGAGGCTGATCACGTCGTCCTTGCGGCTGCCTTCGCCCGCGACCTCAAGGGGATCGCCCCAGCCGAAGTCGAGCCACCAGATGACCTCTAGGCGGTCGTCTTCGATCGTTCCTTCGAGCTCGCCGCTGACGTCACCCCAGCCGTTCCCGCCGCCGGCGCTACAATCCGCGGTTCCCGAAACCCCGCCGTCGGCGTCGATGCTGAACTCAAGGCTGCCCTCGCATTCCGCACCACCCCAGTCGCTGGAGATCGTGCCGAACAGCTCGCCTTCCCAGTCACCTTCACCTATGTCCTCGTCAACATCGGTGTCGGTGTCGGTGTCGGTGTCGGTGTCGGTGTCGGTGTCGGTGTCGGTGTCGGTGTCCGCGTCGGCCGCAGTGTCGGCGTCGGCGGGATCACCGCTACCATCGCCAATCACCGTGGTTTCGGGGGAACAAGCGAAGCAAGCAGCGGACAGGAGGGCGAACAGGCGCATAGGACTCTTTGGAACCCCGACACGGTAGCACCAGGGCTACTGATCGTCGACCACGTCCACGTCCCCGTTTTCGTCGATCGTCATCGGGACGATGCCGAAGGGTGTCGTCACATCGCTGGTCGCAGCGAGATCGACGCGGAGCGTCTGTCCGGTGGCGATCGCTGCGATCGCATCGATGGCGTCGAGGTAGTCGACAGCGAAGGGCATGACCAGCCGCTCGCTGGTCGCACCGCCCACCGAACCGAGGTCGGGTTCGATGCCAGCGCCGACGTACACCCCGGCAAAGGCAACCTGGAAGTCGAGGTTGGCGAACTCAAGGGTGCTCGCGTGGTCATTGTCGATGTCCACGCTCAGCTCGAAGCCCGCTTGCGTTGCCGAGACTTCCTTGAGCGCCAAGGCGCCGACCTTGACGTCGGGCACCCGCAGCGCGGGGAACTCGCCAGCTTCGTCGAAGCTCACATCCACGGGGCCGATGTCGGTGTCCCAGCCGAAGCCGCCACGAAACGCGAAAGGCATCGCGTCGACACCACGCTCAGCGGTCACCAGGTCGTAGACACCCTGGAAGTTCAGGGTGACCGGGAGCACCATCGCGCTGGTCGCTTCCTGGCGAAGTTCCAGGCCTTCCGGGTTGTCGCCGGTCAGGATCTCGACGCTGTCCAGGTCCAGACCGTAGGCGAACCGCTCCAGCGGAATGTCAACGGGATTGGGGTTGTGCACGTCGAAGACAAAATCGATGGAAAGGTCTTCAAAGCTGATATCCGTGAGCTCCAAACGGTTGAACTTGACCGTTGGGATGAACTCCGAGATGCTGCCGCCCAGCCCCGTGCAGCCAGTCGCGAGAAAGAAGAGAGTCATCGGAGCATGTCCTCGCTGGAGACTACGTTGGCGGTTGTCAGAGATTCGAGGGCGGCGGCGGCGGGGTGTACTTGGACCACGACAGCATCGCCGCCGAAGCGGGCCGCGAGCCAGTCTGTCAGCGCCGGCTCGGTCAACGCCTCAATCGCCGCCTTTACGGGGGCGACGGCCGGAAACTGGCTGCCCCGAAGCGACCCGAGGAGGGCCCATTCTCCCGTCCACCGGGCGGTGGGCAGGGTCAGTCGCGCAGCGACGCTGTACCTCGCGGCGGCGAAGTCGCCCGTCAAACCGGGAAACTCCGCGAAGGCTCCGTCCAGTTCCAGACTCACGGCAGGGTCTACGCGAGCGGGCGACGGTGCGAGCCCGGCGAGCTCGCGCGCCACGAGGTACGCCGCCTCGTCGGTCGGCGACCAGCCGTCGAGCCGTTGCGGTGAGAAGGCAGTACACGCCTCGCTCACAGGAGCGCCGACGACAAGACTCGGTCGCGATTCACGGGCGCGTATCGCCGGGGTCACCGTTCGCGACATGACGGGCGGAAACAACGTCGCGAACGCGGTGGCATCGACCGCGCCGTCGGCGATGACCACGACGGCGTCCCGGACGTAGCGGAGGCTGCGGAACCCCTCCAGTTCGCCGACGGAGAGCGTGTCCGGCACACCATCGCGCCCCGCGGCCGCGTGGCCGTAGGGCGTGCCCGCCCACGCGGCAACCTCCACCAAGCGCCGCGCCAGGGAGCGGCATCCATGGCCCCGATAGGCGACCGCCGCCTCCATCCGCCCAGCGCCCAGAATATCTGGAGAAACCGACGCACCCAGCGCTTTGGCGAGACTGGCCTCGGCACCGGGGGGCGCCACGAAGGCCACCAACTCGGGGCCCACCTCCACGCTAACCCCGGCGAGCGCGGCCACGCCGTGGGCATAGACGAAGGCCGTGCCCTCCCGGCCCACGGGATCGTAGGCTGTCCCGGCCCGCACCAGGACCGTAAGCTGCGCGGGCGCGGCGGCCTCGGCGAAAACGCGCACCGGGGCGCGCGCAACGACGAGGCGAGGAGGCTCGGGCGGGGGCCGGTATGGCGCACAGGCGACCAGGCAGCAGACGAGCAGCGACAGCGCGAAATGCACGGGCACCGCCTATCGCCAGCGGAGGGCGCTGTGCTACCGTTTCGACGTTCGGAGGATCCGTTGCCCGTTCCCGTCGACCTCAACGCCCCGACCCGTGACCTGCTGAGACTGCTGCGCACCCCTCCCGAAACCACGAACCGCCTGCCTGAAAGCGTCTGCTGGCAAGCGTACATGGAGCTTCGGCGCCGTGGGGACCCGCAGGCGACGCCACACTTTCTGAGCGGGCTGAAAAGCCTTCATCGGCGCCGCGGCATGGTTGCCGCGACGCTCCCCACCGTCGACCCCGACACAGACGAACACAAGCTCGCGCCCGACCCTTACCTTGGGGAACTCTGGCGCTCGTACAAGCGTCTATTGTGCGCCAACCGCACCGGTCCCGCGGCGCAGATCCTGCGCGAGTTTGAACAGCACATCCACGGTTCCTGAGGCGGCGCCGGCCAGCGCCGGTGCCAAGGCGGTCCCGGTCGGATAGCCACCCTGCCTGTCTGTGGAGCCCCTGTGACCCTTGATTGGACCGACATCCGGCGCCGCACCGCATCCGGTGAAGGCGTGACTGAGCCCGAGGCGCTCGCGATGACCCGTTTGAGCGACCCAGGGGAGCTCCAAAGGATGTTCGCCGTCGCTGGCGAAGTGCGCGTGGAGCACAAGGGCAACTTCGTGAACACCTGCGGCATCAGCAACGCGAAGTCGGGGCGCTGTGCCGAAGCCTGCAGTTTTTGCAGCCAGTCCGCGCGCTTTTCGACCGACGCGCCCAAGTACCAGCTCAAATCGGCGGACATGTTGGTGGCCGAGGCCAAAGAGGCCGTCGCCGCCGGGGTCCGCGAGTTTTCCCTCGTGGCCAGCGGGCGCGCGATGACGAGCCGCAGCGAGCTGGACACCGTGAAGAGCGCGGTATCGCGCATCCGCGAAGAGACGGGCATGCAGACCTGCGCCAGCCTTGGCCTGATGACCAAGGACGCCCTGGCCGAGCTCCAAGAGGCGGGCCTGCAGGCCGTGCACCACAACCTCGAAACAGCTCGGAGTCATCACGCAAATATCGTGCAAACTCACAGCTACGACGACGAGGTCGAGACGGTGCGGGCCGCGCGTGAGCTGGGGCTCTACACCTGCTGCGGCGGGATCTTCGGCATGGGCGAGTCGTGGGCCCAACGAGTAGAACTCGCGATGGAGCTCCGCGAGCTCGACGTGGACAGCGTTCCGCTCAACTTCTTGAATCCCCGGCCTGGGACACCGATGGCCGACAACGCCGAGCTGACCGCCGAAGATTGCCTCAGGATCATCGCACTTTACCGGCTGATCCTGCCGACCAAGGACCTCATCGTCTGCGGCGGGCGAGCGGTGAATCTCGGCGCGCGACAGGACGAGATCTTCCGCGTCGGGGCCAACGGCGTGATGTTGGGGAACTACCTGACGACCGCCGGGCGCGAGGTAGAGTTGGACCTCGACATGTTGGAGAAGCAGGGGCTGGTGATCCGCCCGCCGCCGCACAAGCCGCACCCCAAGAGCCTGCGCCCGAGCGTACGGGGCGAGGGCACCGACGCCAACGGCGTGGCGTAGCTTTTCGGTGGCCGACCGGTACGCCCGGCTCCGCGCCCGGGTCGACGGGCTCGAGATCGCAGGCCTCCGCCGACGGCTGCGGGTAGTGGAGCCGACCAGCGCCACGAACGCCCGGGTCGATGGGCGGGAGATGTTGATTTTTTGCAGCAACGACTACCTTGGCCTTTCCGCCCACCCAGACATCAAGGCGGCGTTTGTCGGCGGCGGCGGCAACAGCGCGCGTCTGGTGAGCGGAAACCGGCGCGCACACGAGGCCCTGGAGGCGGCCTTGTCCGAGACGTTCGGCCGCCCGGCGACCCTGTTTCCCAGTGGGTATGCGGCGAATCTCGGGCTCTACACCACTGTGGTGGGGCGCGGAGATCTGGCCGTGAGCGACGCACTCAACCACGCGTCGATCATCGATGGCCTGCGCCTGTCGCGGGCGGAGCGAACGATCCTGCCGCACGGAGACGCCGCCGCCATCCCCAGGTCGGCGACGCTTGTCGCGACGGAGACATGTTTTTCGATGGACGGGGACATCCCCGAGCTCCAGGCCTGGACCGGGGCGCATTGGCTGGCGGTCGACGAAGCGCACGCCGTGGGTGCGCTGGGACCTCAAGGGCGGGGCGTGGCCGCCGCCCAGGGCATCACGCCAGACTTCGTGGTCGGCACCCTCGGCAAGGCCTACGGCGCCGCTGGGGCCTTCGTGATCGGGCCGCCAGAGCTGCGCGAGCTGCTGGTCTCGACCGCCCGCAGCTTCGTCTACACCACGGCAATGCCGGAAGGCGTCGCCGCTGCGGCGCTGGTCGGCTTGAAGCTGGCAAGTACGGAGCGGCGGGAGCGTCTTTGTGCGAATGCATATCGCTTACGACGCGGGCTCCGCGACGTAGGCGCCACCGTGCTTGGAGACGCGCACATCATCCCGGTGCTCACCGGCGCACGCACGATGGAGGTGGCGGCCCGGTTGGGCGACGCCGGGATCTTCGCCCCCGGAATCCGCTTCCCAACGGTGCCGCGTGGCCACGAGCGGATTCGCCTGACCGCCTGCTCGGAGCACACAGACGCGCAGATCGATCGATGCATCGATGCCGTCGCAAGGGCCTTGGCGGCCCGATGAACGCCGACCTCGACGAGTGGCTGGGTATGGGAAGCGCAGCAATCGCCGACTGGGGAGGTCACGTCCGGCGGCTCGCTCAGCGCGGAAACCTCGGCGCTGCGCGTGGCCTTTTGCTGGATCTGCCCGCGCTGGCTCAGCCCCACGCCTGCCGGTCCGGCACGTGCGCTCCGGGGCTGCGTGAGCCCCGACGGCGCTCCTGCTGCGCAGACCTGGACGTGGAAGTCACCCCCGGCGAGGCGGGGCGGATCACCGAAGCCCTCCCGCTGGTGGCAGCGTGGATGAAGCCTCGCGACGCCCGTTGGCAAGGTGGGGTTCCGGAGACGATGGACGGCGCGACGCTGCGTCGTCCCGGCCGGCGCTGCGTCTTTGCAGCGTCGAACGCCGAGGGCCTGACGTGCTCGCTGCATGCCATCGAGGACGAGACGGGGCGGCCCCGGGGAGCGCTCAAGCCGATGCCCTGTCGGCTTTTTCCCATAGTGGTGGTCGACCTCGGCGACAATCACGTGCTCCTGACCGCGCTGGCGCGGCACACCAGCGCCCTGGCGGGGGGCGGCGGCGCAGCGGCGTTTCCCTGCCTACGCGGCGAGGCGGGGCCGACCCTCGTTGAGAGCGCTGCGGACACGCTGGTGGAGCTCTGGAGTCGCGCGACTGCACGCGCCGTCGTGCGCGCCGTGGAACGGTGGCGCGCGGAGACCGCGAAGGGGTGACGCTACGGTCGAGGCAACGCTCGGACGGCCTTCAGGAGGCGCCGGACCTCGACCCTATCGGCCCTTTCCCCGCCGTAGCGTGCTCGGTAGAGCACCCACGCGAGCAAGCGAAGCGGCTCGCCCATCTCACCCGCATGCTCCACCAACCACTCGCCCGCCTGAAGCGGGGCTAGGTGCTCGGGAATCCGCCATCCCCGCCGCACGACCGTCCGCCGCGCCGACACAAAGGCCGCGACCGCCTCGTCGGCCACCAGAGCGGGTGGTCCCGGCCTCGCCAGCCACCACAACACGCCGCGAAGCACGGTTCCCGACAACGCCAGGGCGGCCAGGATGATGCCCGCGCCCACCATGCCCGTGCGGCTGCGGTTCCGGATTGGGTCGTCAGGAATCGGCGCCACGGCGTAGCGGCCCAGGCTTGCAGCGGCTTCCATCTGGCGGTCGATGTCGAAATCGAGCACCAAGGAAAGCCAGGCTTCGTTCGCCGCTTCCGCGCTCGTTTGCCACCAGGGCACCTCGACGTCCGGATGACCGCCCACCGGCGTCGCGTCAACCACGGCCCACCCGGCCCGTACGGGGACCTCGACCCACGCATGGGCGTGTCCTCGCCGCACCGCGTAGTAGCCTCCGGCGGCGCTCCGCTCCTCCGTGTAGAAGCCGGTCGCCAGACGAGCCGGAACCCCCCTCGCACGAAGCAAAACTGCCAGCGCCGAAGCAAAGTACTCACAGTGGCCGGCACGAGCGTCGAACAGGAACCAAGTCAGCGGGTCCGCGCCCGGCTCAGGCGGCTCAGGGTCATACGCATACCCGGACCCCAGCGTGCGCAGCGCGGCCGCGACGATGACGCTGGCGTCGCCGGACCCCGGCGCCAGGGTCGCCGCCAACTCGACCACCCGAGGATCCAACTCAGGAAGTTGAAGGAGAGCGCGGTGACCTGACTCCGGTTCGTCGAGCGAGGGCGATCGTGAGTACACCTCGTACACCGTGCGTCGACCTGGATGAAAGTGCTGAAGTTCCCCCCCCGGACCCTGGAGAATCGGCCCTTGGTCGCTCTTGCCGTACAGGATGTCCGGCGGGCCGAAAACCGTCGCACCCTCGAGCGGCTCCAGCATCACCTCGGCGCGGGTTTCCCAGGCCCCGAAGGCGACGCGCTGCACCTGCCCCGTCGAGGTCCAGGCGCGTCCATCGAAGTGATCGAGCGACCGGCCGCGTAGGTAGATCGGGCTGGTGCGCGCCCTCCCGTCACGCCCCCAGAGCCATACGCGCATGACGAGCGCTTGCCGATCCCGGTCCTCACGTTCGTCGCCGAGCGCCACATTCTGAGCGAGGCGGTCCAGACCCCCACCATCCGGGCCGCCCAGAAAGCCCCCGCGAAGCCTGGGTACCATCACGAAAAATAGCGCAGCCAGCATCAGCGTTCCGGCGCAGGCTCCCATCGAGAGGGTTCGGTCGTAGAGCCCACCAACGCGCAGAAGCGCCACCGGCGTCGCGACAGCGAAGGTCAAGAGGGCCGGAACCAGGAGTGCCGAAACGCTCCCGACCGTGCCGACAAGCACCATCAGCGTCGCCAGGAGCAGTTGCACGCGCTGGTCTGCAACGCCGATGGCAACGACCGCACGGTGGCCAGCCAACCAACCCAGGAGGAGCGCAAAACCGGGGACCACACCGGCCCACCACGCCGCGCCACCACAGCCCACCAGGACGCCGAGGTGGACCCACGTCCAATCGGAGGTCCATCGCAACCGCTTGCCTCCCAGTACGCCAACCAGCACCGTCGCCGCGGCGAAGGACCCTGCCCAGCCCGTTGGCACGAGGCAAGCTGCCCCCGCGAGGGCGGCCACCCCAACGGATGGGGAAGTCATCGCCGCGCCAGGCCGGCGAGGATGGTGAGCAGCCGCCGACGCCACGTTCCCCCGGCCCGCGGCGGGAGCGCGAGCCCGTCCGCCTCCAGACCGACCGCATCCCCCCGAGCGATGTGGACGTCCACCCGACCGGCGAGCCGCCGGATCGCCTCTTCGCGGCGCTCGCCAGCGAGCCCCGGATCCAAAACCAGCACCACGTCCTCCGCTCCCTCCGCTACCCGAACGACCACCATCGGCTGACCGGCGCGGGCGGAGGTTGGCCAGTGGACCCTGCGCAACGGGTCACCCGGCCGATACGGCCGGAGCCCCGCGAACTCCCCAGAGCCGGCTGGGCGCCCACGCACACCCGCGTCCTCGCCCTCCCCGGAAGGCGCCGCCGTCACGCCACGCCCCGCCGGCCGCGGGTACACGAGCACCTGGCACGGCAGCTCCACGTCGCGCCATCGTCGTACCAGCCCGAACGGAAACGTGGACTCGATGCGTACCGCTGAAAGCCAGTCCGGACCGCGCTCGGAGAGGGTGAAGACTGCGCTCACGTCGACCTCCGCCCCGGCCGGGCAGTGCTCTACGAACGTGGACGAAACCCGGTTGCCACGCTCGGACAGCCGGACGTGCCACGCCGCGCCACGTCCGCGCGCGTTCTTGAGGATATAACTGCCGATACCTGGCACTTCAGCAAAGATCTCGCTGGGCAGCCGTCGCGCAACCCGCAGTCCGCGGAGATTCCACTCCGCCAGCACGTTCGCCACCACAAGCACCGCGAGAAATATCCCCAAAACCAGGTAGATCAGGTTGTTCCCGGTGTTCACCGCCCCGAAAAGCACGCCCCCCACCAAGGCGAGGTAGACCGCACCATCACGGGTGGGCATGACCCGGTTGACAGCGTCCCTGGGCGGCGGGGCAGGCACCTGCGCGCCCTACGCCACCGCTCGAAGCGAACCCAGCAGTTCACGGATTGCGCTGGCCGCACCTTCCGGACCGGACTCCGCGCGGACCAGCACCCGGTGCGCGAGCACCGGCACCGCCAGCGCCAAAACATCCTCGGGGATCGCGAAATCCCTGCCGCGCAAAACCGCCCGCGCGCGTGCGGCGCGCAGCAAGGCTTCGGCTCCCCGGGTGGAGACGCCCCGTGCAAGGGCTCCAGCGCCACGACTCGCAGCCGCCAGATCGAGGACGGCGTCCTCGATATCGGCGTGAATCCTCACGTTCTCGACCGCCGCCCGGAGTTCGAGCACGCCTGCCGGCTGCAATACCGCGCCTTCCCCCGCCGCCAGCCGCGCGGCGCCCCGCAGCACCTCCCGCTCGGCCTCGCGATCAGGGTAGCCCATCCCGGTGCGGATCAAAAAGCGGTCCAGTTGGCTGTCCGGCAAGGACCAGGTGCCGTGGTACTCGTGGGGATTTTGCGTCGCGATCACCAAGAATGGCTGCGGGAGGGCGTGGGTGGTGCCGTCCACGCTGACCGTCCCCTCATTCATCGCCTCCAAGAGCGCCGACTGCGTGCGCGGGGTGGTGCGGTTGATCTCGTCGGCCAGGACCACGTTCGCAAAAATCGGACCGGGCCGAAACTGCATCCGTCCGGCGTCAAGACCCACGAAACCAACGATGTCGGCCGGTAAGAGGTCGCTCGTGAACTGGATGCGTCGAAAGCTGCCACCAATGGCCTGCGCCAGGGCATGGGCCAACGTCGTCTTCCCCACGCCAGGGACGTCCTCGATCAGCAAATGACCGCCGGCGAGCACGCAGATCGCCGCGAGCTCCACCACCTCCCCTTTGCCGCGAACCTGCCGGGAGACGCGCCCGGTCAGGGCCGCGACCGCCTCGGCTGGGGTCATTCGGTCTCGCCGACGTACGCGCCGTGGGTATCCAGGTGGTACTCGGTCCCGACGAGCACCTCTTCATCCTCGCTGGCGACGATCTCGAACCACTCCGTGCCGGTCCAATCGTCGTCACCGTCAACACACGGATCACCCTCTGCCGACTCGATGGCAGCTTGCCCGAAGAGCTGCCACTTGACACTGGAACCTTCTTCACCCTGGCCCACGACCACCGACTCGTACGTCAGGTCGCAGCCCGAGTAGGTACCGCGCGCAAAGGCATCCTCGCCGATGTAGATCAACGCCGAACTCGCGTCGAAGCTGAGGTAATAGTCGAAGCTGTCGGCGTACGTGCCTTCCCCTTCGAGGGCCGAGACCTTCACCGAAAAGTGTTGAGATTCGGGTGGAATTCGCGAATTCTCACAGGCCAGGAGAAGGAGGACTGACAACAAAGCGCGCACCTGATCGGGCACAGGGTATCACCGGCCACCGCTCCTTGGGGCGTGCGAAACGTCGCGTGCCTCGTCAAAGCTCCGTTGACGAAGGGGCGGCGCTGCCCTACATTGGCGGCCCTTTTCGCGTGGGAGTCCGCTTGTCTGAGCCCGTCTACGTCGCCCGCCCCGATGAACTCTCGGCCCTCCAGGGCCTCTACGCCTCCGCAAAGGCGGGTCAGTCCCGGGTGGTCGTGCTCGAAGGCGCCCTCGGCTCCGGCAAGCGCGTGCTGGTGTCCGAGTTCCTCCGCCAGCTTCCCGCTGAGGACGGGGCGCTGGTCGTCCGCGCCACGCTGACCGAGGATATGGACGGGGACGCGGCAATGAAGGCGCTGTACGCCGCGTTGTGCGGGGCACTCTACCGGGACGCGGCCATGCGCGGCAAGGTCGAGCTCACCCTCGCCCAGCAGCTCCCGCAATACGAAAAGCGGCAGCAGAGCTGGTTTCAGGTCTTCGTCGACGGGGTGAAAAAGAACATTCCCGAACCCGGCGCCGACAAGATGCAGTTGGCCATCCCGGCCGACAACCCGCTGTCCGCCTTCCCGGAAGTGGTCGCCGCCATCAGTCGTAAGATGACCATGGTTCTTGAGCTCCAGAACGTGGGCGTAGTCCACTCCCTGGCGCTTTTCACGATGCTTGAAGGCCTCCTGGAACTGCGCGGGACGGAAGGCCACCTGTTTTTGATTCTGGGCAGCGAGCCGCTGGACGATGTGGGTCGCGCGTGGATGCCCGCACCTTGGCTTGAGTTGCTGGAACGGCGGAAGGACACGTTGGTCCGACAGGCGATGCGTCCGTGGTCGGCCGACGATGTCGCCGCCTACTGCGCGTCGCGCGACATCGGTTTGGCCCGGCCCGACCGCGTGGCGGAGCTGGTCCAGGGGCGGCCGGGATTTATCGGCGAGCTCATCGAGCACCTGGGCACCACCAAGCGGCTGGGCGACGCGCTCGAAGGGGACCTCCTCTCCCTGATCCCCACCGAGCTCGATGCCGACGAGCTGGACGAGCCCCCGACCACCCCTCCGAAAGAAGGAGATCGCAAGTACGCCACCGCAGCGGACGCGGACCGGATCTTCCATCTCGCCGCCCTCCTCGGCGTGCAGTTCCCCTCGGGGCTGGTGGCCGACATGGCCGGTCTGGACCGCGACAGCGTCGATGACATCATGGACGCCGCCGGCGGCTTGGTGAAGGAAGACCAGTTCCACCAAGGCTTCGGGACTTGGCTGTACCAGTTTCACAAGCCACTTTTCCGGGAGGCGGTGCTCTTGGCGCACCAGTCCGACGCCGAAAAAGAGATTGCACGGCGTGTCGGCCTGTTCATGGAGCGCTCGCTCGTGCCGCGCGGCTACCTGTTCATGGTCAAGACCGCGAGGCTCTACGCCGAGTATGGCGTGCCCCAACGCGCGAACATGCTCCGCAGCCTCGCCCTCGGCCAAGAAACCCCCCAGACCTGGGCGATGATCCACGACACCGTACGGCACTTCTCGCAGGTGCAATGGTCCGATCCGCTTCGGCGGACCGTGTACCTCAACATCGTCGAGCGCATGGTGAACGTCGGCCAGGTCGAACAGTCCGAGGCGCTCATCGCCGAGGCTCTCACCTGGGCGACGAGCAAAGAAGACCGAAACCTCCAGGCCTGGCTCCTTTTCGCCGGTAGTCGTCTCGACTTCCGCCGCGGTGACATGTATCGCAGTCGCGACCGTGCCAAGGACGCGGCCAAGCTCTACGCGGCCAGCGAGGACAAGCTCAAGCAGGCGGAGATCGAGAACCACCTCGCCGGAATCGAGCTGCAAGAAGGCAACGCGAACGCGGCCATCGACCACATTCGGCGCGCCTTGGAATTTGCGAACGAGCCGCCGATCCAGGCCAACGCGGAGTACCTGCGCGGGCTCATCGCCCGCAAGGCCAATCGGCACCAGGAAGCCGCCGAACACTTCAAGAAGGCCAACGAAACCGCGGGCCAGCTCAACATGGCCCCCCTTGCCCTCGAAGCGGGATTCCACTACGGCGAAGCGCTTTTGCTGTCTCAGCAGGCGTCGAAGGCAGCGGACGTCTTGCAGCGCGTGGCCCAAATCGCGAATCAGATGCAGAACGCCGTGCGGGAGCGGTCGGCCGCCGCTTTGCTCGCCCAGGCGCAGGCGCAGCTCCGAAACTACGAAGCCGCCTTGCAGATGGCGAACCGCACGCTTCAGCTCACCCAGTCGTTGAAGTTCGACAAGTTCCTCCCGATCGACATCTACAACGTCGCCTACTACAACCTCCAGTTGAACCGAAACACCGAAGCCGCGTCGCTTTTCGGCAAGGCGCGCGAACGGAGCAGTGGCATGGACCCGCGCTTTTTGAAGGACCTGACCTTCAACGCCGGGGAAGCCTACTCGCGAATCGGCGAGAAGGCGAGCGCAGAGTCGGCGTTCACCGAAGCGGTGAACCTGGCGCGATCCACAAAAGATCCCAAGCGGTTCGTCATCGCGAGCGAGAAGCTGGCCGGACTGGTGGGTGCCCGCGACAAGCCTGCGGCTCAGAAGCTGCTTCAGGAAGCGTTGGCAACCGCCGAGCAGACCGGACTCAAAGAAGAACGGAAGGGCCTTCGTCGCAAGCTGGACGAGCTCGACGCCTGATGGCTTGGAGCGAGCGCGACATCCCGAGCCAAGCGGGGCGCACGGCGATCGTCACCGGCGGAAATGGCGGGCTGGGGCTCGAGACGGCTCGGATGTTGGCCGCCGCGGGAGCGCACGTGGTGATCGCCGCACGCAACACCGCGAAGGCCGAAGCGGCGGCGACCACGATTCGCGCGGCGGTGCCGGCAGCCAAGCTCGAGCTCCGGCCGCTGGACCTGTCGTCGCTCCAAAGCGTCGGACGGTTCGTTTCCGCGTGGACAGAAGAAACGCGGCCGCTGGATCTGCTCATCAACAATGCGGGGATCATGGCGATCCCGCGCACGCTTTCGGCCGACGGCTTCGAGATGCAGCTCGCGACGAACCACCTCGGCCATTTTGCGCTGACGCTGGGGTTGGTCCCGGCGCTTTTGCAGGCGTCCTCGCCCCGTGTCGTCACCGTGGCCAGCGGCACCCACTGGGGCGGTAGCCTTCACGAGGACGACCTCGACGGCGCCAAGGGGTACGGGCCGTGGGGGTGGTACGCCCAGAGCAAGCTGTGCAATCTGTTGTTCACCGCGGCGCTGGATCGGCGCCTGCGCGCGGCGGACTCCCCACTGGCGGCGCTCGCCGCACACCCCGGGTACGCTGCGACCGACCTGCAGCAGGTCGCGCCCCGCCAGACTGGGTCGGCCTTCGGCTCGGCGATGATGACAGCGGGGAACGCGATGTTCGCCCAATCCGCGGCAGCCGGGGCGCTGCCCACGGTGCAAGCGGCGACCGACCCCTCCGCAGAAGGCGGCCAGTACTGGGGGCCACGCATCCTCGGTTGGATAGGCGCCCCCGCGCTTTCAGCGAGGTCGGGCTCGGCCAAGGACGTCGCATTGGCCGAGCGGCTGTGGGAGGTTTCGGAGGCACGGACGGGGTGTCGGCTGGGTGCGCTGACGCGGTGACGATGGGGGTCCTTCCCCGCGGGGCTGGCGCAGTAACGCGCCACAACCGTTGCACGGTAACTGGGTAGTGCACAGTTTTCATCGGCCCCGCCGATCCGAAGGTGGACCCTATAACATTCCGGCATGACCACCCCAGAACAAACCCTTCCGCAAGTCACGACGACCCCCAACAACGACGACGGCATCTCCCCCGCCGACCGCCTCCGCATCGCGAACCATATGCGCTTGCGCCTCGACGTTTTCGAAGCCGAAGAGGAGCGTCACCTCACCCACGCCCGGGAAGCCCGCATCAAGAGGGCGAAGCTCGTCGCGCAGATGAAGGAGGCGTTCCCGCACATCCCCGCTGTGGCGTCCGGAAATGATGGCGGGTTTTGTCCGGAAAAGATGGCGGCTTTGGGGTATCCCCCCGGCGATCCCCTACAGCGCTGCGGCCGGGGTCCTTGCGAGCCGAAGCGGAGTGAGATCGGCGACGCGATTCACGGGGTGATCGTTGATGACACCGAGCACGGTATTGAGGTATCCCCAGGGGTCGATGCCGTGGAGTCG
>CANFCK010000038.1 GCA_947445035.1 Deltaproteobacteria bacterium | reverse complement strand
GCCCGCCGCGGCGGGCCCCCGACAGAAACGGCGTCCCAATCACGTCTACCGGTGGCCACCAGTGGGACGTGGGAAGCCAACGTGGGATGCGACCTTCGCCAAGCGGTTGAATTCGATGAGACGGGACAGTCAGCGCCCCTGACGGTGCCTCGCAAAAGCAACCGGCACCCCCTCCCCGGCCGCTACGAACACGATCGCCGAGCCATTGACGCAGTGCCGCATCCCAGTCGGCGTACGCGGCGCGTCGTTGAAGATGTGGCCGAGGTGGCCGTCGCATCGCGAGCACCGCATCTCGGTGCGGATCATGCCGTAAGTGCTGTCGACCACCTCTCGCAGGGCGCCGGGCTCGACCTCCTGGAAGAAGGATGGCCACCCGCAACCGGAGTGGAACTTGTGCGCCGCGCCGTACAACGCCTGACCGCAGCCGGCGCAATGGAAGGCGCCAGCGCCCGGATCGTCCAGGTAGCGACCGGAGCCCGACCGCTCGGTCGCAGCCTCGCGTAGAATCGCGTACTCCAGCGGACCCAGAAGCGAACGCCACTGGTCGGGGGTCAGCGATCGCGGGTCGAGGGCGGGGTCCTGGGCGGGGTCGAGCATGCAGCGCGCTAACCTACCCTTCCAGAATCCCCTTGAGCTTCGCTAGATCGGCCGTCATCGCGCGCCGCATCATCATCGCCATCAGCGGGGCAATGAGCGCCGAGAAGCCCGTCGGCCGGGGAATGACCTCCGCTGAGGAGCCTCGCCTTCCGCCACTCCCCGGTGTCGGTCCCAACGGCGGTGCATGCGCCTCCCCTCAGCTCACATCCTCGTCCAAGGTGCCGCGCCCGCCGCGGATGAACTCGCGCACGTACGGAATCTCGCAGGTCTGGGTCTCGTCGGCGGTGCCGGTAAAGGCGATGCGCCTGTCGTAGAGCATCGCGATGCGGTCGCTGACGGTGAAGCAGCTGTCCATGTCGTGGGTCACGACGATGCTGGTGACGCCGAGCCTGGCCTGGAGCGACAGGATGAGGCCGTTGATACGGCGGACGTTGATCGGATCGAGACCGGTGGTAGGCTCATCGTAGAGGATCACCTCGGGCTGGATGGCGATGGCCCTCGCAAGCCCCACGCGCTTGCGCATGCCGCCGGACAGCTGCGACGGCTTGAGCTTCTGCGAGCCGGGCATCCCCACCATCTCCAGGACCTCGGTGACCCGGTCGGTCATCTCCGCGTCGGTTCCCCACTTGTGTTCGCGCAGCGGGTACTTGATGTTCTGCTCGACAGTAAGCGAGTCGAAGAGGGCGGCCGACTGGAAAAGCATCGCGATGCGGGTGCGTATCTGGAGCAGGCCGCGCTCGTCGAGCCCCGTGACCTCCTGGCCGAAGGCCTTGATCGAGCCGCCATCGTGACGCAAAAGCCCGATGAGCATCTTGATGAGCACGCTCTTGCCAGTGCCAGAGCCGCCGAGGATCGTCAACGTCTCACCGGGGTAGACCGCCAGCGTCGCGTCCTCGAAGATGACCTTGGCACCGAAGGCCTTCTTGACCCCGATGAATTCGATGACCGGGTTTGGCGCGCCGGCGCCCGTCGTGGCCTCGCTCGGCTCATCCATAGAGGGCCACGAAGATTGTGCTGAGCAGGAAGTTGCTGACCAATACGGTGATCGAGATGTTGACCACCGCCAGGGTGGTCGACTGGCCCACTCCTTCTGTTCCGCCGGTGGTGTTGAGGCCGACGAAACAGCCGACCACGCCGATGAAGTACCCGAAGAACAGGCTTTTGCCGAGGCCGTGGAGCAGGTCGACCGCGCCGAGGGTGTCGGTGACCTGTGAGAAGAAGAAGGTGGCGGTGACGCCGACCTCCCGCATGGTGATGACCAGCCCACCCAAGATCCCGACGACGTTCGCCAACATCGTCAAGAGCGGCAACGCGATGATGCACGCGAGCACCCGCGGCGCGACCAACTTCTTGATGGGGTCGGCCCCCAGGGCGCGGATGGCGTCGACCTGTTCGTTGACCACCATGGAGCCGAGCTCAGCGGCGAACCCGCTGCCGACGCGACCGCCCACCAAAAGCGCGGTGAGCGTGGGGCCCAGCTCGCGTACGATGCCGAGGGCGACGAGCTTCCCGGTGTAGGTGTCGCCGCCGTACCGCTCCAGACCCGTCGCGAATTGAAGGGCCAAGACCATGCCGGTGAACACCGCGGTCAGCGCGGTGATCGACCAGCTGCGGATGCCCGAGTAATCCAGCTGGTACATCAGCGGCGCCAGCTCAATCGGCGCCCGGAAGAACGCCGCAACCAACTTCACCGACAGGATCGCGACCCCGCCGGCGTCCGAAAAGAGCCGCGACGGTCCGGTCATCATCGCACCGGATCAAAACCGTCGAGGACGGCGGTGTAGTCGGGCCAGAGGTTGTCGAGCGCCCCGATCGGCGCGATGAGCACGAAGTCGTAGGTGCACCAGTCGTAGTTGACGACGCCGATGCCGAGGCGCACGGGAACCCCGTCCATCCGTCCGGTGTGGGTGCGCACCACGCCCTCGCGGGGGCCGATGGCCTGCACGATTTCGAGGTCGCGCGTGGCGCCTTGGAAGCCCGCGATCAGCTCGGTGGCGAGGTCCTCGGTGCGGGCCTCGCGGAACCGATCTCCACAGTTGGAGTCGGTGTAGATCGCCGCACCCGCCGTCCGGTTGACCCAGGCGAAATCTGCCCCGCCCGGCCTCACGGTCACCCACCCTGCGCCCGGGCTGCCGACCCGGTACTTCCCTTCCAGCGCCCGAGCCCGCTGCCACGACGCTGGCATGCACCCGACGGCGAGCACCAGCGCGAGTACGGCCCGACTCACAGGGGGCTGCCGGTGATGGTCATGAACACGTCTTCCAGGGACCTGCCCCCGCATACCTCGGCCGGCGTCCCGAGGGCAGCGATGCGCCCCCCGTGGATGATGGCGATCCGATCGCAGATCTCCGCCGCGACCTCAAGGGTGTGGGTCGACAGAAAGACCGTGCGCCCAGCCGCGACGAACTCCCGAAAGGTGCGCTTGATCTGCTTGGCGCCGCTGGGATCGAGGCCCACCATCGGCTCGTCCACGATGAGCAACCGCGGCTCGTGAAGCAGCGCGCCAGCCAGCACCAGGCGCTGTTTCATCCCGTGGCTGAAACTCTCCACCAGCGCGTCCGCTTGCGGCAGCAGCGCGTGCATCTGGAGCACCGCCACCAGCCGCTCTGAGAGCAGGGCGCGCGGCATCCCGTAGATCTCGCCGATGAAGTTGAGATATTCCCGTGCGGTCAGCTTGTCGTACAAGTAGGGCCGGTCGGGAATGAACCCCAGCACCCGTCGCGCCTCGACCGGGTCCTTGTGAAGGTCTTTCCCGTCGATCGCGATGGTGCCCGCGGTGGGCGGGAGGACGCCCGCCAGCATGCGGAGAGTCGTCGTCTTTCCCGCCCCATTGAGGCCCAGAAAGCCGAAAACTTCGCCATCCCGCACGTCCAGGTCCATGGAGTGGACCGCCGTGAACGCGCCGTAGCGCTTTTCGATCCCTCGGGCCTGAATCATCGGGGCGGCGCCTTATCCGGCGCGAGCGCGGGCTCCACGGAGATCTTGAGGCGGCCGAGCAGGCTGAGGATGCGGACCTGCTTGTCGAGGTCGCCGGTCACCACCTTGATGTGCGTGGCCTTCGCGGGGAACTCCCCAAAGGTCGGATCGACGGCGACCCAAGACTCCCCAGGGCCGAGGCGGACTTCGGGCCACGCATGGTAGTAGAACGCGGCCCCCATCGCGTCGCTGTAGACCAGACCCGCCGCGATGCGACTCGGAATCCCCGCGGCACGCGCCAGCGAAACGTAGAGCGCGGTGTGCTCGTTGCAATCGCCCTGCCCGCTGCGCAGGACCTCAAGCCCGTTGGGGATGCCGATGGTGGGGGCCTTGGTGAGATATCCGAATACGAATTCGTTGAGACGACGCGCGGCGGTGGCGCGATCCGGGGCGTCGTCGACGACTGCCGCAGCCTTGGCGACGATCTCCTCGTGGCCTACCGGGAGGGACAGCGTCGCTTCGAGGTCACCGCTCCCTCGCACCGGCAGCACCGGCCACGTAGACGGATCGGGCGTGGTGAGGGTCACGACGTCCCCGCTGACTTTTTGGACGTCACCCTCGCTGGGGATCGTCGTTTCCGGGGCGCCCGTGACGCGCAGAACGAGCGGCCCGAAGGGGCGGGCGGGGTCGATGAACCCGGTCAGCGGCACCTTGGTGAGGGCGACGAGATCGGGCGGCTCGCCCTCGTCCACGTCCAGGGCTTCGGCGCGGGTCATGCGAACCTGCTTCAGGCCGAGCGTCGTGTCTTCCTCGAGGAGCACATCCCCGTTTTCGTCGACCAAGCGGCGCGTCGTCACCCCGGCTGCTTCCATCCGCAACCAGTGGGCGATCTTGCCGTTGGGCTGCAGCTCAGGAGCCTCGACGGTCACCGTCATCGGGCTCTGGCTCATCGTGACGAGGCTGAAATACGGGGTCTCGAAGGTGTCGCCCGGCTTGAGGTCGCGGCCGCGGACGATCTGTCCCGCGGTGAGCGACAGCACCGGCGGCTGCGGCGTCGGGATCTCGAGCTTCTGGATCGAGCCCCCCTGTTCTACCTCGACCTGGATGGCCCCCGGAATCATGACGCCATGGGCACGCAGGCTGACGAGGCTCTCAAGCAGGAAGTCGAACTCCTGCAGCTGCCCGGCCGCGTCGGCGACGGCGGTGCTGGCCATGGTGATCTGCTGGGTGGCGCCCTGCGCGCCGAGCGCAAAGCTGGTGCGGTTTTCGGACACCCGGCCGCCGCTCGTGGTCGCCGATTCCTTCGACATCGACCAGCCTACGTGCCGATCCCCGATGAAGATGCCGCTCCACGATTCTTGGGCCGGACCCGTGGCCAGCGCCTCCACCGAGATGGCCCGAATCGGCTCGGGCACGGAAAACTGGGCCCAGCTGGCGAGGATGCCGAACGAGACCACCGCGGCGACCTCAAGGTACAACAGCCGCCGCACCCCGCCTCCCTATCCGCCCGCGCTATGATTGGCTGGGACGAGGTCGGTATGCTTCTGGCAGCTCTGGTTGGTGCGTGTCACGAAGCGGCGGATTCCGCCGTTGACAGCGCTGCTGTCGACTCCGGGGAGGAAGCCACCGACAGTGACGCTGACACCGCCACCGACATCGGCGACCTTGGCAAGGACACCGCGGCGGAGGCTGCGGAAGAGGCCGCATACGCCGCCTTCTACGACACGCGCACCATCCAGCAGGTGGTCATCGCCGTGACCAGCGCCGATGCGGCCGCGATGGACGAAGAAGCGCTCCGCGAGTACAGCCTCCACCCCTCCAACCCCGTCCTCTCCTATTTTCCAGCCTCGATCACGATCAATGGGGAAACGATCGACAACGTCGGCATCCGGCTGAAAGGCAGCTCCACTTTCCAATTCTGGGACCAGAAGCCGTCCTTGAAGGTGAAGTTTTTCGAGTCCGATCCTGATCAGCGTTACGCCGGACTCAAGCGGGCCACCTTCAACAACATGACCGGCGACCCGGCCATGGGCCGCGAGGTCGTCGGCTACCACTTCTGGCAGGACGCCGGCATGGCCGTGCCCTCGGCGAACTTCGCCCAGATCTGGGTGTCGTTCGATGACGCCGATCCCCTCTACTATGGGCTCTACACCAATCTCGAAGCGATGGACTCCGAGTGGGTCGAACGCAACTTCGATGACGACAGCGGCGACCTCTGGGAGGGCAACGACAGCGCCGACTTCTCCCGACGTGGCATCGACCACTTTGCCCTGGTCACCGGCCTCGGCGACAAAGACCTGCTCGACGTCGCGCGCGACCAGGTCCAGAACCACGGCGACGATTTTTACGCGGAGGTCAACGATGTCTTGGACATGGACAACTTCCTGGACTTCTGGACGCTGTCGCTGACCATCGGCAACCGCGACGGCTACCCCTTCCACCTCAACGACTACTTCGTGTACCTGGACCCCGCCGACGGCCGCTTCGACTTCATCCCCTGGGGCATGGACGAGAGCTTCGACACCGCGACGCCTACCTACGCAAACTACGTCACCGGCGCCGTCGCAGCGAATTGCCTCTACTACGACGAGACCTGCCCCCAACGATATCTCGACGCGATGGATCAGAACCTCGACTTGTACGAAAGCTCCGACATCGCCAGCTTCGCCAGCGCCATGCAGGACCTGACGGTCGATGCGATGACCGACGACGTTCGCAAGAACTGGGGCGGCTACGCGCTGACCACCGCGCAGGTGGAAAGTTACCGGACGACGCTGAACTATCGGATCGAGATGTATCCGGGGTGGCTGCGGACGACGATGGGGTTGTAGGGCCACGCCCCTACTGAATGCCCTTCCCGATGCGCTCAAAGCGCGGTGCTCCGAGTCCAGGCAGCCCCCCCTTCTTACAAGGGTCGAAGCTCAACCACACGAATTCGGCGCGCCCGCGGATGTAGTTGCGCGGGACAAAGCCCCAGAAACGACTGTCGGCGCTGTTGTCGCGGTTGTCGCCCATGAAGAAGTACTGCCCCTCCGGAACGGTGGTCGGCGCCATGTCGTGGGAGCCCATGCCGAACATGGTCGTCTGCAGCGTGGTGTGTTCGACCGTGCCGAGCGTCTCGGTGTACTCGTTCATCGTCTGCGCCGAACATCCGGGGACGTTGACGTACTCGTACTCGCCGACCTGCGCGCGCGATTGGGCCTCGCCGTTGACGTAGACCACCTCGTCTTTGACCTCGATGGTGTCGCCCGGGAGACCGACCAGCCGCTTGACGTAGTCGATGGTGCAGGGACGGGCCGGGCCGGGAAGACCAGGGATCATGTCGAGCGTCCAGTCCTTCGGAATACGCTTGAGACGGCACCACGGGTCTTCGCTGACCTCGGGGGGGTAGATGAAGACGTCGACGTCGCCGCGCGCTGGCTCTGAAAGCTCGAGGATCTCGATGTTGGTGAAGGGAACGCGCAGGCCGTACGCGAACTTGCTGACGACGATGAAGTCGCCGATGGCGAGCGTCGGGACCATCGAGCCCGAGGGAATCTGGAAGGGCTCCACGATGATCGAGCGGATGACCAAGACCGCGAGGAGCGGCGGACCCCAGCCTTTGAGGATGTTGAGGACCGGATTGCCGGGGTCTTCTTCGCCCACAGGCTGTCGCAGGTCGATGTCCAGGCCCTCGCTCATCGGCGTCTCCGGGCCGGCGGTTAACCGGCCGCGGTGAGCGTGACGGACCGACTGAAGCTACCCCAGGACGCCCCGGCGATGGAGCGTGAGGTGCGGCGGGCGGCCGTTGCCGCGATCTTCGGCCCGGACGACCAGCTGTTGTTCATCCACCGCGCCGAGCGGGCGGGGGACTTGTGGAGCGGACACATGGCCTTTCCCGGGGGGCGCGAAGACCCTGAGGACGGCTCGCTCTTGAGGACTGTCCTGCGGGAGACGCAGGAAGAGCTTGGTCTTGATTTGTCCGCCGCCCGCTGTCTGGGCGCGCTGAGCCCGATCTTGTCGCCGCGGAACACCCCGAACCGCCAGATTCACGTCTTGCCGTGGGTGTTCCGACTCGACGACTGGCCCGCGCTGTCTCCGAACGAAGAGGTCGCGGGCGTCGTGCGCTTTGACTTCCGCCGTTTCTTGGGCCGCGAGGCACGCGGCACCTTTTCCTACACCTGGCAGGGCACCCCGTACGAATTGCCCTGCGTCCAGCTCGACGGCACGTTGCTGTGGGGCATGACCCTCCGGATGGTGGACGAGCTCATCGAGCGGGTGGAGGCCGACTGATCCTCCTTCTGACCAGCTGCATCCACACTCCTGCGCAGCCGCCGCTGGCCGCTGCCGTGCGCGTCCAGACCCACGCCCAGGTCGCGGCCGCGGACGACGAAGGCGCGGAGTGTCGGTGGGAGGAAGAGGCACTTTGGGTAGGCGCCGACCGCGTCATCGGAGCAGAGCCTCCTGACGCCGCCGATTGGTGCACGGTGCCCTGGGACCATTGGTCCACCCTCGACATCCTCGGCCAGGACGGTCGTTTTGTGTCGGTGCTCGCAGAGGGCGAGGGAACCACGGCCAGTTGCCGCACCTGGGACGTCGAGGCCGGGGAACCGATCTCACTGGCCGAGTACGACGAGAAAGTGGCCGACAAGAGGCTGAAGCGGGCCGCCCGGCTCTTGCGGCGACGCGGGTGGACCTACACCGTCGATCCCGACGCGTTCTACATCGGGGGTGGTCACGTCGTGTTCTGCTTCTTCGACGGCGCGGGCGCGCGCCATGATCTTCCCGTACCCTGAGCACCCGGCCCATCCCGAGCTAAGGAGCGACCCATGGAACGCAACATCCTGCAGGAAATCAAGGTCGGCGCCTTCGTCTTGGCCTTCTTCCTGGCCATCGCGGCGGCGGCGTTCGTCCTCGGCGGAGGGACCGAGGCCTTCGCGGCGCGGTACACCCTCCACGCCCAATACCTGGACGTCAAAGGACTCAAGCCGGGCGCGATCGTCCGGCTGGCGGGCATCGACATCGGTGAGGTCAAGCTCGTCGAGCTGGCGCCCAACCGTAGCGACGGCAAAAACGTGCACGTCGCGCTGGTGATTCGTGAGGAGTACCAGGACCGTATCCGCGGCGACTCGGTGGCCGGCATCAGCGCAGTCGGCGTTCTTGGCGACAACATCATCACCATCACCGTCGGCAGCGACGCCGCCAACCCGCTGGCCGACAACGCGGAGATCCAATCCGCCGAGGCGCTGGACTTCCTGACGTACGCCGACAAGGCCACCGAGATCGTCGGCAACGCCGCCAGCGTGTCTCACAAGTTCGACCTGATGCTCGGCTCCGAGGACGAGGCCAAGACCGCCAAGATCGGCGAGAGCCTCGCCCACGTCGAAGACATGCTCAAGTCCGCTCGCGACGGCAAGGGCGTGCTCCACGTGCTTTTCTACGACGAAGCTGCGGGGCGCAAGGTCAAGGAGGTCCTGGCCAACGCTGAGCTCGTCACCGCCGATGTCGCAGCGATGACGCACGAGATCAAGACCGGGGACGGCCTGGCCCACGAGTTGATCTACGGCAGCGGTGGTGAGGCGCTGGCCCAGAAGCTGGCCACGTTCACCGACGAGGCCACGACCCTGGTCGCGGACATCAAGACCAAACCCTCGGCCATCCACAGCCTGCTCTACGAAGAAAAGAACGCCGAGCTGATCGACCACGCCACCAGCTTCATGGCCGGGCTGGATCAGACCGTCGCGTCGGTGAATGAGGGCGAGGGCACCGTGGGCCTGTTGGTGAAGGACCCGCAGCTCTACGAAGACCTCCGCGCCTTGCTTGGAGGCGCGCAGCGCAACGCACTTTTGCGCGCCTACGCCCGCAGCACGATCGCCCATGCCCGCGACGAAGACGGCGGCGCCTGGACGGGACCGACGGCGGACCCGAGCAAGTAGTGTCCTCCGAGCTGTCCTTGCGCGGCGTGGCGCTTTTGTTGAGCCCCCGGCGTCTGTCGCTCGCCAACGCGATTCAGCGCGGCGAGCAGCGCTGGTTGTACATCACCTTCGGCATCATGGCCGCGCTCTTCTGGGTGGGGCTTTTCGCCCTGATGGCTTGGATGATCCAGGAGTTCTGGCTGGTCAGCGGATTGGGGCCGGTGCTGGCGCGGAAGTTCCTCGACGTGCTGCTGGCCGCCGTCTTCTCGATGCTCACCTTCTCCAACGTCATCACCGCGATGTCCGTCTTCTACCTGAGCGCCGATCTCGAGCTGATCCTCGCCCTTCCAGTGTCGCGACAGACATTTCACTACGCGCGCTTCGTGGACACGCTGGTGCAGGCCAGCTGGATGATGCTGTTGTTCGGGTTGCCGGTTTTCTGCGCGGCGGGCTTCGTCGCGAACGCAGGCTGGACGTACTACGCCTCGATCGTCGTTGCGGTGCCGTCGCTGATGGTGATCTCCACGTGCTTGGGTACCCTTCTGGCCACGTTGCTGGTCAACTTCTTTCCGGCCCACCGGACGCGTGATCTGCTGGTTCTGGTCGCGCTGGCCATGCTCGCCGCCGCGTTTGTCTTTCTCCGCAGTCTGCGCCCCGAGCAGCTGGCCGATGCCGAACGGTTCCAGGACCTTGCGGCGTACATGGCCACGGTCAACCTGCCCGCGCCGCGGCTCTTCCCGTCGCGTTGGGCGGGCGAGGTGATGGGCAGCGCGCTCTTGAACTCGCCGATCCCAAAGATGGAACTGGCGCTCTTGATCGTCGGGACCGGCGCCGCCCTCGCGGCGGCCCGGTGGGCCACAAAGCTCGGGTTCGACGGCGGGTGGAGCCTTTCGCAGGAGGCGCGCGCGGCCCGTTTTCATGGGACGCGACTCTTCGATGCGCTCGCCAGCGTGCTTCCGAAAGCCTGGCGCCCGATCGCGGCCAAAGAGCTGCGCGTCCTCGCCCGGGATCCGTCCCAGTGGTCGCAGGTCTTCTTGTTGATCGGGCTCTGCGCGGTCTACCTGGTGAGCGTGCAGTCGTTGCCGCTCAACGCCATTCGGGGCCAGGCGGGGCAACTTTTGAGGGACGTCCTCACCTTCCTGAACCTGGGAATGGGTGGTTTCGTGATGGCCGCGATCGCCGGCCGCTTCCAGTTCACCGCGATCTCCCGTGAGGGGAAAAGCTGGTGGGTCCTGCGCGGTGCGCCCGTCGAGCCGCTCGTCGTCTTGCGGGCCAAGTCGGCCTTCGGCATCGTACCCATGATCCTCGTCGGCGAGGTGGTGTCCGTCGGCGGCGGGATTCTGCTGGACGCCCGCCCGGCCATGCTCGTGGGCGAAGCGATCTTGGTGGTGGTGCTGGCATGGGGAATCTCTGGGCTCGCGATCGCGATGGGGGCAATCTGGCCCGACTTCAACGCCGAGAACACCGCTCGCGCCGCTTCGAGCCCGGCCGCGGTCTTCTTCATGGTCCTGGCCATGGCGCTGGTGCTTTGCGTGATGGGGCTCTTCGTCGTGGGCGCCTTCCTCGCGATCAAGGGCTGGACGGTGGTCGCCGCGATCTTCTGCATCGCCGCCGTGGCCCTGGCGTTGGCGGCCGGCCACTGGCCTCCCCGGCGGGCGGCCGAAATCCTCTGGGACAAGGGACTGACATGATCAACGTTGCCCTCGTCGCGTTCGCCCTCGCCGGCGACCCGCCCATGGCCCGCGCGCGCGCCGCGTACCTCCACGCGGTGTGGGCTCAGGCTCACGGCGACGTCGACGCCGCCTCGCGCTCAGCGACCACCGTGCTCCTTCACGATGCCGACGCCGCCGCGCCCCGCGCGCTGCTCGCCTCGCTCCAGCCGGATGAGCCGCTCGGCAACGAGGGGCGTCTCCGCTGGCTGGAAGAGGCCGTCATCAATCCCGAGGCCGACCATCGTGTCTGGACCGCGCTCGGGGCCGCGCGCTCCCGGCTCGGACAGCACGAGCATGCCGACGCCGCCTTCGCGGAGGCGGAGCGCCTGGGCGGCGGCAGCGCCAACTACACGGCGTGGATGGCGGTCCTCGATCGCTGGGAGCGCTTTCCGCTGGACGGCCGCGAAATGGTCGCGACCGGGCGCTGGTTGGCCCGTGCCGACCCAGGCCCCGGCGGCCATGCGCTGCGAGCCACGTGGGCCAGTTCCACCCAGCAAGGCGCCGACGGCGCCCGCTGCGCCGACGCCGAGGCGGCGTCGCTCTTGGGTGAGTCGCTGTCGCCTAGGGTCGCGGCCTCCGGCTGTGCCGGGGCTGGGCGCCAGCGGACCGGGCGCCGCATCCTCGATCGGCTGGCCGCGGCCTGGCCCGATGCGGTGGTGGCCGAGGCGCGCGCGACGCTCGAAGGGGCGATGTCCAGCGACACGGACGAGCTGTCTGCCTTGCGACTCATGGGGTTCCCAGCGGCGGGGGAGCCGACGCCGGCGCTGTGTCCGCTGCTTCTGGAGCGCTGGCCGGACGACGCGCGGTTGAAGGCGCGCTGCGTCGTATCGGGCGGGTGGCCGCAATGACGACGCCCAGCGCCGCGGTGACCACGCGGCAGGGGGCGCAGCACCCGGTGCCACCGGCCTGGCCGGTGGCAGCCGCCATCCTACTTTTTCTGGGCTCCTGCAAGCCGGTCGAGGCCCCGCGGCTGGACGTCATCGACCCCGCGGCCCTGTACGCCCGTGCCCTCGCGGAACCCCGACCCTCCTCGATGTACGCCAACTTCGACGCGGTGATCGCCGCTCCGGGGCAACGACTGGCGCTCAACGGGACGCTCGTCGTCTCGCCGCCCGATCGCTTCCGGGTCGAGCTTCGTGGTCCCATCGGCCCGGTGCAGCTCGTCGTGACCTGCGACGGCAAGGACGTGCGGGCTTGGGTCGCGCCGAAGAACAGCTTCTACCAGGCGGATAACGCCGATGCTACCCTGGGCAAGCTCCTCGGGGCGGGGCAAGAAGTACACGGTGCCGCCGTCGCGACGTCGCTGTTGATGGGGCGCGTGCCGACCCTGCCCGTGTCGCCGGAACTGGGCGCCGCGGGACCCGTCGCAACCGCCCGCTGGGCACGCGCCGACGGGGCGAGTTTCTCCCTCGGAATCGACGGCAGGACGGCGCATCTGATCGACGCACGGGCCACCGATGAGAAAGGCGTGGTGCTATTTTCAGGAGCATGGGTTCCTGGCGAGTGGCCACGTGCGCTAAACGTCGTGCTGCCGACGCTCGAGGCCTCCGCGGACGTGAGCTTCGGCAAGTGGGCGCCCGCCACCCCGACCGACGCCGCCTTCAGGCTGACCGCGCCGACGGGGAGCTTGCTGGTGCCGCTGGTTTTGGTGCCGACGGGGGGGTGATATGACGGGGGCGGCTTTCGCCGCGGGTGGTGGATCCGCCGCGGCCACGGAGCCGGCCTCGATCCGCTGCGCGAGGCAACCAGCCTGCACGATCTCTGCGGCCTTCGTCCCGACGGCCTCTGGCTGGCCGACCGGCTGCGAGCGGTCGCGCCCCGGATCGGGCGCGAGGACCTCCTCCTTCAGTGGGGTCTACCCGAGCTGGTGGAGCGCGGTGGCGTCATCGGACTCGCAGAGGCCGCGGCCGCCTCGATCGCGGCCGCCGACCTGACGGGCCGCTCGCCAAAAATCGCCCAAGTCCGCGCGGCGGGCGTGGTCGCGGCCGGGCCCGCGTCTCAGCAAGCACTGGCAACCGAACTCGCGGTGGCCACGCGCTCCCTCCGACGATTGGCCTCGTGCCCTGCCGACCCTCGCCTGGTCCGCGAGATCCGTCTCCAACTCGGGCTCCGCGCTGTCCTCGGCGCTCGCGACACCGCCTTCGTCGCGGAATAGCTCGAGTTTTAACGAGTCCATCCACGGATCCGCATCGCGTGATGTCCGGCTCCTACCCTACGGCGCCCCCCAAACGTCCCCGCGACCCTCGAAGATCAGCTTGTCGCTCGTCGCTGCCTCGTCGAACACGAACACGATCGCCGCGCTCTCCTTGGAGTCGTTCGACTCGGACTTGTACATCGCAATGACCCCGGTCTGGAAGGTCCAGTCGCCGTCAAGGTCCATTTCGGCGCTGGTCTGCCCGTCGTTCGGGAGGACCACACCGCCGGCCGGGTCGATGACATCGTTGGCGATCGGCGCGCCCTGGCACAACAGGTTGGCGACGCCAGACTCGGGCTGGTCGATGATGTAGGAGTGCACGAGGGCCACGTCGTGCTCCGGATCGAAGGGCTCGCCGTACCCGTCCTTGTTCATCGCCGACCAGTCGACCGTGACGGTGCCGCACTCGCAGACGGTCTGGACGCGCATGACCTGCAGCTCGCAGGCGGTGTCGAAGACCCAGTCGGTGTCCTCCCCGCCAGAGCCGGTGTCGGTGTCGTCGGAGCCGTCGCTGTCGTTGGGGTCGTCGGTGAGGCAGGCGCCGGCGAGCAAAAGGAGGACCATCGCCACATCGTAGCCCGGCTCGGCGGCCGCCGCTTCGCGTCGCCGGGTGCTCGCTACGGGCGCTGCGCCCTCCGCTCTCCCCCTGCCACGCCTCCGCCGCGCGGGTGCCTCAATACAACAAACACTCCCGCCGCGCCTTGTCCCACTCCGGCCGCGAAGCTGCCCAGTGGTCGACCAGCTCGCGCATCGACATCTTCGATTCCAACGCCAGGCGGCCCTCGCGCGAACCAAGCAAGAGATCGATCGCGATGGGATCGTCCACGAACTCGTAGGTCTCGGTGCGCCAGCGGAACTGGGCCGCGTTGGCGCGGAGCGCCGCTTCGATCACCACCAGACCGAGCAGAAGCGCGTGTTGGGTGTGCCGATCGGTGACGACGATCTCGACGCCGTTGCAGGGCTGACCGGCGAACTTCTGGAAGCGGGGCTCAAAGGTGGCGGCCCGGAAGGCGATGCCCTCCAAGTTCGCGTCCTGGGCGCCCAGCCGACAAAGACGCTGGAACTCCGTGGCGTCGAGCCAGGGGGCGCCCACCAGGTGAAAGGGCCGGGTCGTACCGCGCCCTTCTGACAGGTTGGTGCCTTCGATGAGGCACATTCCTGGATAGATCGCCGCCGTCTCGAGCATCGGCATGTTGGGAGACGGGAAGACCCACGGCAGGCCGGTCTGGTCGTACCACTGGCCGCGCTCCCAGCCTTCACACGAAATCACCTCGACATTCGCCTGGATACCGACGACGTCGCGGAAATAGAGCGCCAGTTCGCCCATCGTCATACCATGACGCACGGCCAGGGGGTAGGCGCCGACAAAGCTCTCAAAACCGGACTCGACGACGTTGCCTTCCAACGTCACCCCGTCGATGGGGTTGGGCCGATCGAGCACGACGATGCGAGTGCCGGTCTGCGCGGCGACCTCCATCATGTAGCCGAGGGTGGCCTGGTAGGTGTAATAGCGGCTGCCGATGTCCTGAATGTCGAAGAGCACCACGTCCAGATCGGCGAGAAGTTCGGGCGCGGGACGCAGGGTGTCGACCGTCTTTCCGTAGAGCGACACCACCGCCGCGGCCTGGGCGTCTTCCCCCTCCACCGAAATCATGTCTTGTGCCGTCGCGTGCAAACCATGTTCGGGGGCGAATATCCGCCGGACGGGCACCCCTGCCGCCCGCAGGCGATCCAGCAGATGATCAAGGTTTTTGTCCACCGCCGTGTGGTTGCACGCGACGCCCACCCGGAGCCCACGCAGGCGGTCCACGTTGTCGAAGAGTCGTTCCAACCCCGTGCGAACCATGCAACCCCGCGCCGCCGTGGATATCCTCCTCGGCATGCTGCTGCTCGCCCTGCTCCAAGCCTGCACCCCGGTCAGCGAAGGCCCCCACGCCCTCGCGTTCGACGGCTCTCCGGACTGTGGGATCATCCCTGTCAGCGAGGCGCCACCGTCTTCCTTCACGGTCGAGGTGTGGTTGCGTTCGGACCCCGAAGCCTTCGGCGGGGTCATGCGCCCGCTCGCCCTCTGGAACAACGTGTTCAACCTGTCCGAGAACGCGGACGAACAGGTCGTGTTCATCATCGGCGAAGAAGCGGTGGGCGCCAGCAGCCCCTTTTCGCTGATGGACGGCCAGCTTCACCACGTCGCCGGGACCTACGACGGCGCGGTCGGCAGCGCCAAGTTGTTCATCGACGGAACCCTGGTCGGCACCAGCGGCGACCCCGCGTTCGTGGGCGACGCCCCTGCCGATCAAGTTCAGTTCGGCTGCGCCAAGGTCTCTACCGAAGCCTTCTACGGAGTGCTCGACGAGCTGCGCGTCTCGAGCATCGTCCGCTACATCGACACCTTCGAGCTGCCCACGGCCGCGTTTGAGGGTGACGATGACACCCTGATGCTCTTCCACCTGGACGAAGGCACCGGCACCACGGCCGCCAGCAAGGGCGACTTCACCATGGAGATCAGCGAGGCTTCCTGGGTGGCATTCGACCTCGGCAGCGAGGAGTAACGGGTGCTCTTCTTTGCGCTCTGGGCCTGCTCCCAGACCCCGCCCGCGCCGGCGCCATCGGTGCCCGCCGCGGCCGATGCGGTGCCGACGGACATCACCGTGCCCACCCTGCTCGGCGAGGTTCAGGGCGTGGCCTTCGTCGGCGAGTGGACCAGCGCGCCCTGCGGGGGGCGCACCTACGCCCGCAACATCAAGTTCAACTCTGACCAGCACTATGCGGCGGTGGACATCGTCGACCCCTGCCCTCCGGGGAAGGAGTGCGGCTGGTCGGGCCTCACCGGCTTCTCGGGTTTGTGGGCGGTCCAGGGGCTGAAGTTGCGCGTGCAGGAGATTGGCGGCGTCCCAGCCACGGCTGGCGGCCCCCATCCCGTGCTTTTCGAAGCGGTGGACGACGGCACGCTGGTCGAGAACGGCTGTCCGTACACACCAGGGCTGACGGTGCCTCCCGGCTACACCGAAGAGCGCGTTCGCCCGGTCATCCCGCCGTAGGCTTGTGCCCCAGGGCCACGCCGAAGAGCATGTGGTCGACGATCTGGTCGCCTACTTGCACCGCATGGAGCTTGGCAAACATCGGCGAGGCGTTGCGGTACACCGCACGAATGCCTTCGCGCGTCGCCTCGGTGATCGCACCGGTGTCGGACCAGACGTCGACATCCTCGACGCTCACCCAGTCGCGGACGACCACGTCCACCGCGCCCGCACCCTCCAAAAGTGCGGTGAGATCGGCCCGACGGTAAAAGTTGCGCCGGGCTTCGTTCCGAAGGCGGAGGATCTCGAAGTACTCCTTCTTGTCGGCCTCGCCGTACGCACAGAGGTGCACGAGGCAGACGCGCCCGCCCGGCCGCAGCACCCGCACCATCTCGCGCACCGCCTCGGCATCGCGCATGAACTGCGTCCCCTGCCGACACACGACCAGGTCGAAGCTGGCGTCCGGAAACGGCAGCGCCTCGGCGGGACCCTCCACGAACTCGTCGACGTAGGCCGAAGCCTGGTCCGCCATCGCCCGGGTGATGTCCACGCCGACGATGCGGGCGACCTTGCCCTTGAAGTGTTTGCTGACCATCCCCGTGCCGCAAGCGATGTCGAGCAGCACATCGGAGGGCTTCGGCGCCAAGGCCTCCACGGTGAAGGCGCCCAGCGCCGGGTCGTCGACCCAGTGGCTGGAGCGGTTGTACTTCGCCGCGCGGGCGGTGAAGTGGTCCTGTACGAAACGATCGATGGCCATGGGCGCCATGCTACCCGGTCGGCGCGAACGAGGCGATAGGTCCCATCCGTGACCCCTACCGTCTGCCGCATCTGCGAGGCCCACTGCGGCCTACTCGCCGAGGTGGAGGCGGGCGTCGTGACGCGGTTGTCGCCCGACCCGGAGCATCCCTTGTCCAAGGGCTACGTATGCCCGAAGGGGCCTCGCTTTGTCCATGTGCAGAACTCGCCGAAAAGGCTTTTGCGGCCGCGGTGGCGGGGCCAGGGCGTCTCCTGGGACGTGGCGCTCGCCCGGGTGGCAGAGGGCCTGGTCCGCCCGGCGATCTACCTGGGGAATCCGGGCTCGCAGTCGCTCGGCGCACTTGTGGGGGTGGAGCGGCTTCGCCGCGCGCTCGCCGCGCCGCTCTACACCGCGCTTTCGCTCGACAACGCCGCGCAGATCGTGGTCGCGGAGGGGGCCTTCGGCAACCCGCTCCACACCTTCGTCTCCGACTATGACGGCAGCGATCTGATCGTGCTCTTCGGGACCGATCCGTTGTCGTCGCAAGCCAGCCAGATGCAGTCGAATCCCGGCGCCGTTCACAGTCTCCTGCGCGCCCGTGAACGCCTGGTGGTGGTGGATCCCCGCGCCTCGATGACGGCGAAGGCGGCGGCTTGGCATCTGGCGCCGCGCGTGGGCACCGATGTTTTCTTGCTGGCGGGACTTTTGCGGGCGCTCGGCTCGCCGCTGCCCGTCGAGCGCTTCACTTCGGAGTTCGTCGAGGCGACCTGCGCCTTGCCGGCCGGGAGCGTGGTGCGGCTCGCCGACCGCCTGCGGTCAGCGCGCCAGCCGCTGGTCTGGAGCGGCCTCGGCGTGCTTCTGGGACCCCACCCGACGTTGGGGGCGTGGCTGACACTCGCGGTTCAAGAGGCGGCGTCGTGGCCCGGGGGTTGGCGGCGGCAACCGGGGGCGGTGCCCGTGGCGCGGCTGGCCCCGTTTTCACGGTTGAGAGCGCGGACGGGGCGGCCCCCGGAAGTCCTCGGGGCGCTGCCTTCTGGGGAACTGGCGGGTGCCATCGAAGCGGGCGAGGTGCGCTCGCTGGTGGTCGTCGCAGGCAACCCGCTGGTGTCGTTCCCGGATAGCGAACGCATCCACAAGGCGCTGTCCTCCCTCGATCTACTCGTCTTCATCGATCAGATGGAGAACGAGACCGGCCGCCTCGCCCACGCGCTCCTACCCGCCGCGACGTGGTTGGAACGAAACGAAGTGGACCTCCCCTTCGCCGCGCTCAAGCCGGTGCCCCACCTCCAATACCTTCCCGCGGTGGTGCCGCCGCGGGGCGAGGCCCGCCCCGACGAGGATATTCTCGGCGCGCTCGCGAGGCGGGCGGGGGGGTGGCCCTGGCCCAGTGCGATGGTGCTCGCGCGGCTGGCGGTGGCAACGACAGCGCCGTTCTCGTGGGCGAAGCTGCTGGCGGCGCCCCGCGGACTCAACGGGAAGTCCGCCGGACCCGGGCCTCGGCCGCGCCTGGATGATCCCGCCCGCCTCGCCGAGCTGGCCGCCCTCGCGCCGCCGCCGCCGGGGCTCCGACTCATCACCTCGATCCGCCCACCCACGACCATGAACTCCTGGCTCGGCAGCGCTCAACGCACGGTGCGGGCTCATTCCGACGACCTTCCTGGCGCTCGCGTCCGCGTCATCGGTCCCGCGGGTTCGTTGGAGCTCGACGCTGTGGCCGACGACACCCTCGCGCGCGGCACGGTGGTGGTGGCCTACGGCAGCGGCAGCCACAACGCGAACGTGCTGATCGGCGGCGACCTCGACCCGGGAGCGGGCGTTCCACGGAGCAACGGAACGATTGTGAGGCTGGAGGCGGTGTGATGGTAGCGCCTGACCCGTGAATCGGTGACGCTGAGATCATGCTCGCGCTCCTGCTGTCAGCCTGCCTGCCGCCCATCCTGCTCGACACCGGGTTCGAGCCCGACACCAGCGACACCGCCGCCGACTCGGCTGACTCTTCAGACGGCGACACCGACTCCGACTCCGGACGCGACACCGGACGCGACACCGGAAGCGACACCGGAAGCGACACCGGAAGCGACACCGGAAGCGACACCGGGCGGGTTCCGGTGACGGTGGAGAACATCGTGGTCCAAGAGGACTCCAAGGGCGATCCCCACGCGATCAGCGCCGTGCCCGACGGCCCTGGCCGGGTCGCGATCGACATCCAACACTACACCAACCACGGCTGCGCCACGGTCACGGTGACCGCCGAACTCTACACCCGCGACGGCAGGATTGTGATCGTCCCGGTTCTGGACGACACCTGTGACCCCAAGGACAGGGGCCTCGGCATCCTCATGACTCTGGTCAACATACCGGCCGGCGCTCACGAGATCACCGACCACGTCGCGACCACAGAAGTGACCGTGGAGTGAGCTTTCTCCTCCTCGTCCTTGCCTGCGTCCCGCTGCCGTATGTGGCGCCGCCACTCGACCTGTCTGCAGCCATCGATCCCCGGCCGACCTCCGGCTTCGAAGAGGAGTTGGACTGGCCCACCTCGGTCGATCTACGCGCTGGCATCGCCCCGTTGGCGTTCATCGACGAGTTTCGGGACCGTCGTATCGACCCAACCGCCGGTTTTGTCGCGACCATCGACCGTCCGGGCAACGGCGACCGCACGCTTTTGGGCGGCTACGCGCGGGTGGCCATCCGTACGGCGCACACCAACCACGGACTCACCTTCACCGCGATCGAGCCCCGCGTGACCGTGGACGTCGTCAGTGACCAGCGCGCGCGGATCGGCGGTGATCTGCTCCTGGGCGTGGCCTTCCGGGTGGGCGGGTGGAGCGACAACGAGACGGGCGGGGGGGTGGACACCTCGGGCGGCTGGGTCGGCATCTCGCATGGGGAGTGGAGTTTCGCCGCCACGCTGGACCTCGGCGCCCGCTACAAGCCAGCGGGGGAGCTCGACGCGCGGCTGCTCTTCGGGGTCGAGATCAGGCCCCCGGCGGCGGCAGGAGTGCTGTTTGTTCCCGTGTGGCAGTTTCTTTGAGCCACGATCATGCGGACCCCAACTCCCACAGCACCCGCCCCGCCACCACCCGACCCCCTGGCGCGCCCAGGAGCCCGACCAGCGCCCGTGACAGCACCTCCAGCGGCATCGGCCGCGCGCCATCCACGATGCCGCGCAGTCCAGGGATCGAGCGCAACGCGGCCCCGAGGCCCTGGACGCCCCACGGCACCGTCCGCGCTCCGTCGGTCCCGACGAGGCCGTCCGGGCTCACCAGCGCTGAGGGACGCGCGATGGCCCATTGCAGTCCGCTCCCTTGGACGATCCCCTCGCACTTGCCCTTCATCTGCAAATACGCCCCCGCGCCGCCCGCGCCGTAGGAGCTCAAAAGCACGAAACGCGCCACGCCCGCCGTGGTTGCGGCGGCCACGAGCTGCCGGGTGCTGAGGATGTCGCTGGACTCGTAGGTGTCGCCGCTGTCGAAGCGGCGCTGCATGGTCCCGACCAGCGAGAGGATCGCATCGACACCGACCAACCCCTCCGCAAGCGCGGCGCCGTCGGACAGATCGAAGACCCGCGCCCGCGAATCGGCGCTCAACGGGGTCTTTGCCGCGCTCTGCGGGCGCACGTGGAGCACGAGGTCGAGCCCGGCGGCCGTGGCCCGAGGGATGAAGACGGTTCCAGTCGCGCCAGTGGCGCCCGCAACGAAGACTCGCATGTCGGTGGTCGTATCCCCGCCCGCGCCCTCCGCGGCGGCGGCCGCGCCCTCGCCCGGCCCCCCGGTTAGAACCCCCTGTGCTCCGCCGCTTCGCCAAACGCCTCGGCTTCGCCGCGCTCACCGGGACGCTGGCCTTTGGCACGCTCGAAGCCGTGCTCTGGCTCTGGTATGGTGAGGAGGGACTGCTCTACCGTTATGAGCGTCGTGAGTCGATGGTGCGCATGGACAATGGCATCTTCGTGCCACAGCCGTCGAGCAACCTCACCAACAGCGACGGCCCCTACACATGGACCGCGCACTACAACGCCCGGGGCTTCCGCGAGACCGAGGAGACCCCTGACGAGGCCCCGCCCGGGAAACGCCGCCTGCTTGCGCTGGGGGACAGCTGGATCTTCGGTTTCTCCGTCACCCAGGGGCGGACCATCGCCGACCGGGTAGAGGCGCGGGCACCCGAGTTCGACGTCGTCAACGCTGGTGTTTTCGGCTCCAGCGCCTACGACATGCTCCGCCGCTGGAACGAATGGGGCAGCCGGCTCGACCTTCAGGGCCTCATCCTCGGCATGCCCCACAACGCCAACCGCCAGCGGGACGCATCGGCAGAGCGCGCGCTTTTCTACCAGTCGCCTGCCGCGCCCGCCGCCACCCACCTCAAGAGCTACCTGTGGATGCGGCTGTTGCTGGTGCCGATGCGCGCGCCCAAATACGCTGCGCCCAACCCCGAACTGAGCTCGGACCTCGCCGACATCCTGACCATCGCCCGGGACGCGCGCGACCATGGGCTTCAGGTTTTCTTTCTGCTCTTTCCCGTACGGTACGGTGGGGGTGGCCCAGGGGTTGAGTGGCAAACGACGCTCGCTGCCCAAGGCGTCACCTTCGCGGGGCACGCGCTGAAGGAGCGGAGTTGTTGGGGCCACGAAGACCTCGGGCACCCCTCCGAGGCAGGCGCGGACGCGATCGCGGGGACATTGGTGGCGGTACTAGAAGGTGGCCCGAGCCAGACCGTGCTCGTAGAAGAGCCGCCCTGCGCGCCGTGACCAATGCCGGCGACGGGCGCGCCGGGGAGGTTGTCCCCGCCCCAAGCCGGCGACGACTGGCGCCGCGCGCTGCACCCGACGCCGTGCTGGTCCTTCGCTTTTCGGCGCTGGGGGACGTGATGCTTCTGGCGCCCGCGCTCGACGCGCTGCACCAGGCCTGGCCGACGACGCGCATCATTGTCGGCCTTGCGGATGCTTTTGCGCCCGTGCTCACGCACGATCCCGCCGTCGCCGACCTGCTGCCCCTGACCAAGGGAGAAGGGGCCATCGCGTACGCGGGACGACTCCAGCAGGCGCTGTCGGCCTACCACACCGTGGCCATCTTGGACCTGCACAACTCTGTGCGCAGCGTGGCGCTGCGCGCCCTTCTCCCGCTGCGTTGGCCCCGCAGCGTGTGGCAGAAACGAGAATTCATCGCGACCGTCGGGGTAGGCTTGGGGCTCAAGACCTGGCGCGCCGAGCGGCTGCACGCCGATCGTTACCACCTTGCGGTCGAGGCGCTGGTGGGGATGACGCTCCCCCGCGGGCGTTTTCGCGCATTCGCCGATCCCGACGCGATCGCGCAATGTCGGGCGCTGCTTGCCGAGGCCGGCCACGACCCCGGCCGACCCCTGGTGGGGATGGCGCCCGGCGCCCGATGGGCGACCAAGCGCTGGCCCGCCGAACGATTTGCCGCCGTCGCAAGAGAGGCCATCGGTGCAGGCTGCGACGTCGTCGTCCAAGGCAGCGCCGACGAAGCGGGGCTGTGCGCCGAGGTCACCGCGCTGGCCGGAGGAAGCCTCAACCTGTCGGGGAGGCTCGACATCGCCGGACTCCTCGGGCTGATGCCGCTGTGCGCAGCGTTTGTCGCGAATGACAGCGGCCCGATGCACATCGCGCGGGCTTCGGGCGTACCGACGGTGGCCATCTTCGGCAGCACCGACCCCGGGAGCTTTGTCTGGGAGGGCCACCGTGCGCTCTCGGTCGCGCTGCCATGCGCCCCGTGCTCCTTCTACGGTCGCGCCACCTGCCCCGAAGGGCACCTACGCTGCCTCGGCGACATCGCTGCGGACACGGTCTGGGACGCGCTGCGGAGCCTGCTCCTGACGGGACCAGCACCGCGGCTCGGCGGGTAGTGCGGCCCGCACAATGTGCCTGATACCAGCTATACTGGCCGGGCATGCTCCTCCTGCTCACCGCCTGCACCGGGATTGACGCCGTCGGGGCCAACGACAGCGACGCCGTCGACGAGCCCCCGCGCACCTGCGAAGCGCCGATGCTCGCCCTGCAGAACGACTTCCCGTTGGAAACGCTCCCCGCCACCTATGACCATCGCCACACCCAGCAGGGGGTGGCCCTCGGCGACATCGACGGCGACGGATGGATCGACGCCATCTTCGGCTTCGGCGGGGGCTCGGCCGGCTTCCGCAACGACGGCGCCGGGAACCTCGTCTTGGACGCAACGATCGACATGGATGGGGGCCCGATGCCCAGCGGACAGGGCGCGGCGCTCGCCGACCTGGACGGGGACGACGACCTGGACCTCTACATCGGGCGGGACCGGGGCTGGCTCGCGGTGATCGGGCTCAACGACGGCACCGGCCACTTCACCGGCACCGAGTTGGCCGGCTCGGACATCGCGACCATGACCGGCAGCTTCGCCGACTTCGACGGCGACCTGGACCTCGACCTGTTCATCGGCGCCACCATCACCGACACCGACGGCACCGGCGTCATCGATGGCACCATCACCCAGGGCGACGGCGACCAGTTCTACATCCAGGAGGACGACGGGACGTTCACCAACCGAACGGACCTGTTTCCCGTCGCCGACATGTTCGGGTGGACCTTCCAGGGCTCGCCCATCGACTACGACGAAGACGGCGACCTGGATCTGTACATGGCCCACGACTGGGGCTCCTACATCCAACCCAACCGGATGATGCGCAACGACGGACATGCCAACTTCACCCGAGACGCCGATTGTACCTGTGAGCTCGTCCAGTACTCGATGGGCGCCGCCGTCGGCGACGCCAACGAAGACGGCGTGCCCGACCTGTTTTCTACCGACATCGGCGGCCCGGAGCTCCAACTGAACCTTGGCGATGGCACCTTCGTTGATGCCACCCAGGCCCTCGGCGCCACCATTCCCGCCCACGAAACCTCCCTGACGTCTTGGGGTACGAGCTTTGTGGACCTCGACCAGGACAGTCACATGGACTTGGTCGCGGTCTACGGGCAGCTTGGTCAGCCAGAACTCATCGGGGAGGCGGCGGGGACCGACGACATGGTGGACGGCGATCTTCAATACGACCAGGTGCTGCTGGGGCAGGAGGACGGCAGCTTCGTCCTCTCCGACGTCGGTTTCATCGACGGGGAGCGCAAACGTGCTGTGGCAGTGGGCGACCTTGATCGTGACGGCGACCCAGACTTTGTGACCGCTGGTAAATTCTTCATGCGGCAGTGGCGCACCGAGGGCGGCTGCGGCGCCGGTGTGCGCGTGTTGCTCGAAGGCAAGGGAAAGAACCGCGACGCCATCGGCGCCAAAGTGACGGTCGGCATCGGCGACCGCGAAATCACCCAATGGATGCTGCCCTCGACGACGTTCTCCTCCAACGCCCCGGAACTCTATTTCGGCGTGGGCGCCGCCCACCGGTTGGACAGCATCCACGTCGTCTGGCCCGACGGGAGCGTGTCAGATTCCGGCGAAGCGCTCCCTGGCGAAACCGTTGAGTTGGGCTGGCCCTGAGCTACGGTTGGATGACGTCCAGGGCCGAGCCCATCGGAACATCGATGAGCTCGGTCGTCTGCCCGTCTCGCCAGGTGATGACGATGCGGTCGGCGACCGGGTACCCACCGAAGCCCACGTAGACCTCGTCGGCGCTGGACGAGCTGGTTGTAGAGGGAAGATGCCACAGGCGCTGCGCTTCGCCCCCGACCTCCACATCGATCTGTGCGCCGATGAGGTTGCCGCCATGCAGGCGAAGTGTGGCACCAGGTGGGCAGCCGCCCTCGGTGTGGAACTGCTGGAGGAAATACTTACCCACACTCAGCAGGTCAGGACGCCCGTCGCGATCAAAGTCTCCAGTCGCGTAGGCCCGCGTGCGAGGACCGTCCGCGAATGCGTCCGTGTCCAGTATGGCAAAACTCCCCGCACCGTCTGACAACAACAGCTGGTTCGGTTGGACCGGACCGTCCACGCCATCGATGCCAGAGGCTTCGAAGTTCTGCCCACTCTGCCCGAAGGTGACCACGAGGTCCTGGTCGCGGTCGGCGTCGAGATCGACAAAGCCGGTCCCCCAACTGACCATGCTCTCCGGGGTCGCCGGGATGTAGGCGTCACCCGCGACGAGCGTTGCATTGGCGAAGGAGCCGTCACCAGTGTTGAAGAGCAGCTCCGGCGGCCCCACGTCGGTGACGTACAGGTCGGGCAGGCCGTCCTGGTTCGCATCGCCCACCGCCACGCCCATCGAGTACAACTCCAGGTCACACCCGCAGTCGGCGGCCTCGGTGAAGTGCGCCAGGCCGTCGTTGAGCAGCAGGTGGTTGGGCTCGATGTAGGGCCCGGCGTCGTTGCCGACGTAGAGGTCCAGGTCCCCGTCGGCGTCGACGTCCAGCCACACGGTGTGCAGCGTCATGCCGTAGCGGGTGTCCTCGGGCAACGCGCCGACCGCCTCGGTGAAGCGGTGATCCGGGCCCTGGAGCAAAAGCAGGTTGGGGTCGCCCACCTCCTCCCCGCTGGCGATGTCCTCGTAGGTCATGTCCTGCACGGCGGCGGACAGGTAGGCGTCGAGATCCCCGTCGCCGTCAGCATCCCCGAAGGCGATCGCGTACGTCGTCACCGCCGTGCCCGGGATGGACTCCGCGGTGAACCGCCCGCTGCCGTCATTCCAGAGCAGCCACGCGTCGCCTTGCCAGCTACCGAGCATCGCATCGAGGTCGCCGTCGGCGTCGAGATCGGCGAGCGCGACCGCCTCCGACGGCGGCAACACATCTGACACAAGTGAGATTGTATCATCGAGGGTGAGCGTGCCGGCGCCGTCGTTTCGGAGGCCGAAGGAGCCACCGCCCCAAGCGACGAGCGCGTCGAGCCAGCCGTCCCCGTCGAGGTCCCCGATGCCCACACCCTGCACGGTGTGAGACAGGTCAGCGCGTTGAGGCAGCGCGGACTCCACCAGCGTCATGACCGGCGCGATCGCCAACGGGGAGCACGCGGCGGGCTCGACCGAAGCGGCGGAGTCCGTGCCTGGCGCCGAGTCGCTGGTGGTGACACATCCGAGGAGCAGCAGCAGCACGGCTGAGTATAGCGCGGGCTGGGCGAAGCGATCGACGGGGTCACCGACGTGGAGCATGCGGGTGGAGTCTACCTACTTCCCATCATGAATCGCCGCCGCAAACTCGGCGAAGAAGTCGTTCCTGTGTTGGTGCGGAACTACCACGTAAGTACGGTAATACGACGATAAATGCGATGTCGCTTGCGGCCCGAGGTGACCGTTTTCGACCAGAAGCGACACTTCGTGTGTCCTCCGTGTGTCCGAGAGACTCTGCTTTCGCCCGTTGACGGGCGAAAGCAGTTCTGCTGCGCGGCGCGAGCGTCCGCCGGGAAGCCACCGGCTACGCATTGGCCGGTCGAGCCGCCGAAGGCACTGATGCAGTCGCTCCCCAAGCGCGGGCGTTTAGGCGGTCCGATTGGGCACGCCCTCCACCCAGGTGAAGTTGGAGTACTGCAGTTACGACGCCACTTTGCAGGGCCGGGACGGCTGTACGCGACACTGGACCTTGTGACGACTCCCTCTGTTAGGACACATGCTCACGCCGCCCGGGCCGCCGCCCAGCCAGCGGCACTGATGCAGTAGCACTGAACTCGGGCGGACTAAAGGTGTATTCTCGGAAAGGCCGGGTATACCTTGCATGCCGCGCGCGCCACGGTCGGGGCGTAGTGCCGCGTAGTGGACGGTAGTTCCGAGGGTTTCCGCGGGCGTGTGGGGTAAATGTGGGGTGCCCCACGGGTTCGGCGACGGGCTCGGGGCGAGGGGCGAGAGCGCGGGCCTTCATGTTTAGATCGGGCAAAAATCGTGCCAGTAGAAATTCCACCGAAGCGTGAGGCCTGTCGAACGTTCACGTTCACATTCATGCGTGAACATGTGGTTTTTCCTTGATGAACGCGAAGACGACCTGACGGCACCTCCGACGAGACCTTCGGTGCCGACCACGCCAAATCGCCCGGTGTTGCGGATGTTGCGAGTCGAACTCCCAGGGGGCGAGGTCGAAGGGTGCGCGTTGGATTTTGTTGCGAGCGTCCCCGTGCTCGTCGGTGCTGCCTACCCTTCGGGGACGGCCTCTCCAACGTGCCCAGCGTCATGAACGATCGTGCGAGCGAGTCGCAGACCCGTCTCGTCGTCTCGCATCCCGGGTGGGGAGTAGCGGAGCCACGCCCAGGTTCCGGCCTGAGTGCTCCATCCTGCGCCAACCGCCAGCCACTCCGTTTCGGGCGCCTTCGGAGGCGACGCTAGCCCCCGTCGGGCCAATGCGCGCTCCAATTCGGCCTCTACCGGCGCAATCCACTCTTCGTGTCGCGTCCAGACCCACTCGCGGACGTTGCCCTTCATGTCGTACAACCCCGTCGCGTCAGCGGCGAGCCGGCCGACGGGTGCGAGACCGGGAAATCCATCGTCGCAGTCGGCCGCAGCAGGGGCGTCGGCGCTCATGGAAAGTCCTGTCCCCCACTGGAGGTTCGCCCGTTGGCAGATGTCGCCCTCGCCATAACCCTTGCCGGCGGCTTCCCATTCCTTCTCGGTCGGCAGGCGGTAACCGTCGGCATCGCTCACCAGCGTGGCCTCCGCAGCGAAGGCATTGCAGGACTCGGTCGCCAGCCCTGCGGTGAACCCCGTCGGAAGGCGATAGGCCGCCTTCAGCCCCTCCCGTTCGGACAGGCGATTGGCGAACACTACCGCGTCGCACCAGTGGACGTTCTGCACCGGGTAGTCGAGCTGGCTCCGCGGGGAGAGCCTGCCGCCGATCTCAGGCGTCGGCAGGGAAGGGTTGCTGCCCATCACAGCCAACCACTGCCCTTGGGTCACCTCGTTGACGGCGATGAGGAAGGCACCATCAAAACGCTCGGCGCCGTAGCCCCCGGTGGGGGGAGACGTGGCGGCGACCATGGCGAACCTAAGGGAGGAGGAGGACGTGCCCTCCACGGCGGTCACGCCGTAGCTTGCGGTTGCCGTGCCCGCCGTGCAGGTCACCGTCGCGCGCCCCTCGGCGGAGGCATGAAGGGTCCAGTTCCCGTTTCCGGGCGAAGGCCTGAGGACGATGGCTGTTGGGGCACCCGCAGTCGAGTCCAAGGCGCAAAGCACAGGCGTCGCGCTCGCTCTCTCAAACTCTTCCAGGGCTTTGGCAGTCGGCGCTTGAACGTCGCGACCGACCGGCACCACAAGGCCGCCGCTGGGGCGGAGCCTGACGCTCTCCACCACAGGCTCCGATCCGCTTTTAGTTATAAGGAACGCCGTCATAGCTGAAACGGCGATCGCGAACAGGATCATTTTTCTAGAGGTTGCGTTCGGGTCGGTGGGGTCAACCATGCCGGACGCTACCCGTACCCGAATGCCGTCGTGTAAAGAATCCGTGTCAGCGTTCGCGGACGCAGACATTGCGAACGGTGCAAGTCGCGCCTACCACTACCGAGGCAGATACGCGCGCTTGAGGAGGTGAACTGCGGCCGGCCGCCCGGCGCGCCTTCGCGAAACTCGACCTTCGAGCCCGCGAGGTGATTGGCCCACGGCTGCGAGGGTCCGGCAAGACAATGCCGCAAGTACGCGTCGGTGATCGCAAAACCATATGCTTCTACGCGCGTTCTGCGCCGCCCTTGTGCGCCGCGATCAGGTATCCCCACGGCGATCCCCGGTACCGCCTGAGCCCTGGCGATGCGACATGGCGAACGCGAGGTGTGCATGCGACGTCGGAGTTGGCCAGCGCAGTCGAAAAGGGACTTTGTCGAGGCGTGGAAGCGGTCGGGGCTGCCCAAGACGCGG
>CANFCK010000037.1 GCA_947445035.1 Deltaproteobacteria bacterium | reverse complement strand
TCTGGATCAGCCACGCGTGCACAGGCGACATCGACATCGGGACCGCGCAGAAGCTGACGAGCCTTTTGGGCAAGCCCCGGCACGGTCGGTGTGGCGATCTGTGGGTGATCCCACCGCAACCCGAGCCGGCCGGCCTCACCGAATTCCGCGCCCGCTTTGCCAAGGACCTGGCCCTGGTCCCGAAGCCGGCGCTGGGCGAGCCGGTGAACAACCTCCTGCCGGACGCGCTCCATCCGGTTTCCCCGCCTCCCTCTCGTTGAGCCGACCCCGCGCCCGGGCTATGCGCCGGGCCTTCCCACGGCTCCAAGATGGCTGACACCGGCATCACCCCCCGCCAGACCGATTATTCCCAGTGGTACCTGGACGTCATCCAGTCGGCCGAGCTGTCCGACTACTCGCCGGTCAAGGGTTCGATGGTCTTGCGGCCCCACGGCTTCGCGATCTGGGACCTGATGCGCACCGGCCTCGACCAGCGCTTCCAGGCCACGGGGCACGTCAACGCCTACTTTCCGCTTTTGATCCCGGTCAGCTTCTTGTCCAAGGAGGCAGAGCACGTCGAGGGCTTCGCCAAAGAGTGCGCCGTCGTCACCCATCATCGCCTGCGCGCCGCGGCCGGGGGTGGCGTCGAGCCCGACCCCACCGCCAAATTGGAGGAGCCGCTGGTCATCCGCCCCACCAGCGAAACCATCATCTGGCACATGTACGGCAAGTGGATCCAGTCCCACCGTGACCTGCCGATCCTCATCAACCAGTGGGCCAACGTCGTCCGGTGGGAGATGAAGACCCGGCCCTTCCTGCGCACCTCGGAGTTCCTGTGGCAAGAAGGCCACACCGCCCACGCCACCCGCGCCGAAGCGGTGGAGGAGACGGAGCGGATGTTGCGGGTCTACGCCGATTTTGCGCAGAAAGAAATGGCGATGCCCGTCATCCCCGGCGTCAAGTCGGCAAGCGAACGGTTCGCTGGCGCCGTCGATACCATGTGCATCGAGGCGATGATGCAGAACGGCTGGGCGCTCCAGGCGGGCACCAGCCACTTCCTCGGCCAGAACTTCGCCAAGGCGTTCGATGTCACGTTCACCGGCGAAAGCGGGGTTCGCGAGCACGTATGGGCCACCAGCTGGGGCGTCTCGACCCGCCTGGTTGGCGCGCTCATCATGACCCACTCCGACGACACAGGGTTGGTTTTGCCGCCGCGTCTGGCGCCGATCCAGGTCGTCATCACCCCGATCTGGAAGGGAGACAGCGAGAAGGCCGCTGCCGTCGCGTTCGCAGAGGCGGCCGCCGCTCGGTTGACGGGCCTCCGTGTGCGCGTGGACACTCGCGACCAGATGAAGCCGGGCGCGAAATACTTCGAGTGGGAGCGCAAGGGGGTCCCGCTTCGGCTGGAGATCGGCCCGCGTGACATGGCGGCCAACAGCGTCTTTGCGGCACCGCGCACCGGCGGCGGCAAGTTCGCCATCGTCGTAGATGACCAGTTCGCGACGACGGTGCGCGCGAAACTCGACGAAATCCAGGCGCTCCTGTACCAGCGCGCCGAAGCCCGCCTCGCCGAGCGGACCGTCGCCGTGCGCAGCTACGACGAACTCAAAGCCAAGCTCGATGGTGGTGGGTTCTTCCTGGCCAACTGGTGCGACGACGCCGCGAACGAGGACGCCATCAAGGTCGAAACGCACGCGACCATCCGATGCTACCCGCTGGACGGGCAGACACCGGACGGGCCCTGTTTCTACAGCGGCCGTCCCGCAACCCACGTCGCGCTATTCGCGCGCGCTTACTGAGGGAAACCGACCGATGAGCGCCCACATCTCGGTACGCGACCTCCCCCGCGTGCGCGACGTGGCGCTCACCCTGGCCTCGCATGGCTTCGGCGAGCTGGCGCGAATCGTCGGCGTGGAGAGCGCGACGAGCAGCAGCGATGCGCCCATGGCGCGCCGGTTGCGCCTGGCGCTCGCCGACCTCGGGCCCACCTACATCAAGCTCGGGCAGATCCTCTCCGTCCGGCCCGACATCCTCCCTCAGGCCGTTCTCACCGAGCTCGCAGAGCTTCAAGACAACGCGCCCACGGTCCCCTTCGAGCAGGTCAAAGCCCTGGTCGAGGAAGAGCTGGGCCGACCGATCAGTGAGATGTTCGTGCGCTTCGAGGAGGTGCCGATTGCCAGCGCCAGCATCGCCCAGGTGCACGGCGCCGAGCTGCCGGACGGCACCCAAGTCGCGGTCAAGGTTCAGCGGCCCGGCATCCACGGCGTTCTACAGAGCGATCTGCACATCCTCTACACGCTGGCCCGCCTCGTCGAAGGGCATATCTCGGTGCCTGGGCTCTACACGCCCGTCGAGATCATCCAGGAGTTCGAGCTCGCCATCCAGACTGAACTCGACTTTCTGCAAGAGGCCAAGGCGGCCGAGCGCTTCGGCGCGAACCACGCCGAGCTCCCAAACGTCGTCGTCCCCCGCATCCACAAGAGCTTCTGTACCCGACGGGTGCTGGTCATGGACCGCATCCACGCCAAGAAGCTCAACGCCGTCGAGGGGGGGTCAGAGCTTGGCCGCACCGCGATGCGCCGCATCATCGAGAGTTGGTACTATCAGCTCTTCGAGCACGGCTTCTTCCACGGGGATCCCCACCCCGGCAACATCATGGTGCTCGACGACGGGCGCATCTGCTTTTTGGACTTCGGGCTGACCGGGACGCTGACCGGCGAAATGCAGGACGTGATGACCGACATCTTCGCCGGGCTGGTCTTTCGGGACGCCGAGACCGTCGCGATGGCGGTGTATCGGGCCGGGGCCACCGCCGAACGCGTGGACCTCAAAGCTTTTCGCGGCGAGATCGAGCGGCTGATGGCCAAGTACCACGGCGCCTCCCTCTCCGACCTCAGCGCCCGCGGTTCGCTCAACGAGCTCATTGAAGTCGCGACCAAATACAGAATTCAACTCCCCCGCGAGTTCGCCATCGTCGCGCGCGCCGGCTCGATGGTGGACGGCATTGCCAAGCGCCTTCTGCCCGACACCGACATCGTCACCGAAGTGCGGCCCTGGGCGCAGCGCCTCGTGCAGCGGCGCTTCGGTCCGGAGCGGCTCAGCGCCGACACCTTGCGCGTCTTGCAGCACGCGCAGACGGCTTTTCGGGACCTCCCCACCCAGGCCAACCAGCTGCTGACCGACCTCGAGCGCGGTCGCGTCACGATTACCGCCCGGGATCCTGACGCGGAGGCGCTCCGGCAGGAGATCCATCACGCCGCAGTGCGTATCTCGCTCGCGTTGTGCGCCTTGGCTCTCGCTGTCAGCGGGACGATGCTCATCGCCACCTGGGCGCCCGAACCGTGGGGCATCCCGGTCTGGCCGCTCTTCGGCCTCGGCATCGGCGTCGTGGCGCTGGGCATGTTCTTCGGGCTGGCGATGCACTGGCTCTTCGCCGCGCGCATCCATCCACGGGAGTGGTCACGCCGCCTGTGGGCAGTGGTGCGATTCTTCATCGGCGATCGAAGCGGTTGATGCCCCTAGAATCGTGAAGCGCCCGCGATGGTTGGGGGGGGCGACTGTACGACGCGGGCCTCCCGTGGTACCGTCCGCAGACGCGCCCTCGGAGTGCCCACGTGTCCGGACCGACGACAAAATTGCGACAAGGTGACGTGGTCGCCAAGAAGTACGAGGTCGACTCGCTGATTGGCGAGGGGCCGACCGGTGCCAGCTACAAGGCACGCGTCATGGCCTCCGGTAAAATGGTCTGCATCAAGGTGCTCAACGGCCCGCCGACCCCCATACCGACCGCTACCGCCATGGTGCAGCGGATTCAGTCGGCGAAGGCCGATGCGCTGGTTGCGCTGACCGACGTCGGTGAACACGCCGGCTCGCTCTATGTCGTCAGCGAACACTTCGAGGCCGAGAGCTTGCGCCGGCTCATGGACACCTACGCGGGGCAGCGCAAGTCGTTCTCGCTTCAGGAGGCCTGTCAGATTGTCGTCCGCGCGCTAGAAGCGATCGAGTCCGCTCACCACGCCGGCTTGGTCCACCGTCACGTCAAGCCCGGCAACATCCTCATCCAGACCACGACCGTTGGCCCGGGCAAGGTGGTGCGCACCGTCAAGCTCGTCGGGCTGGGGGTCTCCGAGCTCATCAACCCCGGCACGCTTGCCGAAAACATGTTGGAGAGCGGGGACAATCGGTACATGGCGCCCGAGCTGACGTCGCCGTCGGCCGGCGGCACGGTGCAGACCGACCTGTACTCGGTGGGCGTCATCTTCTACGAACTGCTCACCGGCCAAACGCCGATGGGCACGTACCTTTCGCCCACCCAGGTTCGCGAGGACTTGCCCAACCACGTTGATGACATCGTCGACATCGCGATTGCCGCCGAAGCGGCCGACCGCTACCCCTCTGCCCGCGACATGATCAACGACATCTCGCGGGCGTTCACCGACGACGACAAGCCGACCGCAACCCTCCCCCGCAAGACCATCGGCATGGTGGTCGGCGGAAGTGTCCTGGTGCTGGGGCTGATCGGCGGGTACTTCGCGATGAACGATCCCGCAGCCACGGCCAAGAAAGAAGACGATTCCCAGCGCGCGCGCATCATTCGGGAAAACCCGATCGACGCCGGGGCCATGGAAGCCAAGGTCGCCGGCCACCCGAACATGGTCTACGTGCCGACGGGTACCCTGCTCCGGGGTCGGATGCGCACGGAGAACTCTTCGGTCGCCGCTGCGACTGAGCCGCTGGCGACGGAGAAGAAAGTCCCCGGCTACTACATGGATATGTTCGAGTATCCCAACGAAGTTGGCGGCCACGCCACGGTCAACGCCACCCGTGCCGACGCCACCGCCGGTTGCGCCACCCGCGGGAAGCGCCTGTGCACCGCGTTGGAGTGGGAACGGGCCTGCAAGGGCCCGGAGATGACGGTGTACGGCTACGGCAACGCCTTCAAGGCCGAGGCCTGCGGCACCGATCCCGGGGGCGACAAAGACCAGGACGGCGGTCTGGACCGCGCAAGTGGTTCCCAAGAGGGGTGTAAGAGCGGGTGGGGCGTCTACGACCTGTCGGGGGGCGCCCTGGAATGGACCGCAGATTCGGCCTCCAACACCAAGTTCGGCGTCCTCAAGGGCGGCAAGCGGGAGAGCGCCGCCCAAGGCACGCGCTGTGCCTACTCGCTGGAGTTCAACGCCACCGCCACCAACCGCGCCATCGGCTTCCGCTGCTGCATGAGCGACGATGGCTCGTTGCCGATCGATCCCAACGCCCTGCCGGCGGTGCCGGTCGAGGGCGCCCCTGTGGTGCCGGCGCCGGCTGTTCCGTAGGGCTAAGCCCGCCGCTCCGCCGGCCGCTCCTTGTACAACGCCGCCGCCTCGCGCAGCTCCTGGCGTACGATCAGGTAGACACCTGGATCGTAGGTGAGCGCGGTGTGTCCGATACCTTGCACCGGCCGGTTCTTGAGTGAGGTTTCGCCCGGCTTCGGTACCAAAACGCTGCTCCACCACGGGCACACCACGTCGGCGCGGCTGTGTACGCTTACCAGTGGCACATCCACCGGGAAGACATCGGCCTTGAGTTTCTTGACATAGGCGCTGTTGGGTAGCAGATCCCAGGGAGATCGCGAGACCGCGCCCAGGCCCATCAACGTCAGCCCGATGGCGGCCGTGGGCGTTCCGTGATGGGGGGTGCCGAGTGTCACAATCGATTTGACCCGCGGCGCGCCGCCCAGCTGTTGCACATACTGCCGCGCGATGAGGCCGCCCTTGCTGTGGCCGACGATGTGGAAGGCGCGGAGTCCAGTGCGTTGACAGATGCGCTCGAGTTTTTCGGCGACGTGCTCGGCGAGCTCTTGCGGACGGCGGGTATTAAGGCCGAGCATGCCGCCGAGATCGAAGGAGAAGACACCGAAGCCGTCGTAGCGGAGGCGGTCTTCCATGACCTCCCACACGTTGCGCTTCTGGAAGAAACCGTGGAGAAGGAGTACAGATTCGTCGTAGTTGGCGAAATCGTCGCGACGGACGATCTTGTTCGAGCCCGCGTACACCCGGCGCAGGCTGCCGAGCTGATCGCGCAGGGCCCGCCAGGCGCGCAGGGGCGAGGTTGGCTTGTTCACCACAGTGGCGGCCTAACCGGCCAGGGACGGTGGCGACGTCAGCGGCCCCGCGTGGTACGGTACCGTCACGATGGAGCCCCTGATGCGCACCCTACCGGTTCTCTGCCTTCTCGCTTTCGCCTGTGTCCCCGACGAAAAAGAAGAGGACAGCGCTGGCACGCTGAACCCGGGCGGGGATGAGACGGACTGCTTCGGCAACGCCCCGGTGATCGAAGACTTCAGCACGGCGGAGGGCGAGCCCATCCAAGACAGCGACGGCGGCGGCCTGCAGCCGTCCATGCTGCTGCTGGTTGACTACAGCGATGAAGACGGCGACGCCCACATCCTGCGCGTGGACGTGTGGTGGGATGCGGTGATCGACGGGACCGTGGACGTGACCGCGGCTCCGGACGCGACGACCGAGCCCTACGCGCTGGAGGACGCCGGCGGCACCCCCGTCGAAGAGTGCGCCGGCAAGGGCGGTACCTTCGAGCTCTCGGTCGGCGTCACCGGCGATGATTTGGAGTACGAGACCGAGTACGACTTCGGTGTGGTGCTGTACGACGCCAGCGACACCCCGTCGGAGCCCGCGTTCGCGACGGGTGTGACGCCCGCGATCCTGTGAAGATGGCGGTGGGCCCGCCGAGTTGTCGTCCGAGCCCTCCCCTCGCTGACCCCGCGCGTTAGCTCCGCGGCATGAAAACCGACGCCTACCGTGACGCCGGCGTGGACATCGAGGCCGGCGACGAGGTCGTCGATCGCATCACTCCGCATGTCAAGAGCACCCATCGCGACGGCGTGATCGGCAGCATCGGCGGCTTCGGCGGCTTTTTCCAGGTGCCCACGCACTACAAGGAGCCGCTTTTGGTGGCGGGCACCGACGGCGTCGGCACCAAACTGTTGTTAGCGCAGCAGCTGGGCCGCCCCGAGACCATCGGGATCGATCTGGTCGCGATGTGCGCCAACGACGTCGCTGTTTGCGGGGCCGAGCCGCTCTTCTTCCTCGACTACTTCGCCACGGGGAAGCTGGACCCCGCCGAGGCGGAAGCGGTCATCGCCGGCATCTGCGAGGGGTGTCGACAGGCGGGCTGCGCGCTCATCGGTGGAGAGACGGCGGAGATGCCGGGGATGTATGCGCCCCGGCACTACGACCTCGCCGGCTTCTGCGTGGGCGTGGTGGAGCGCAGCCAGGTCATGGACGGCAAGACCATCCGGGCCGGCGACGCGCTGGTGGGGCTCGCCTCGAGCGGCGTACACTCCAACGGGTACTCCCTGGTGCGCAAGTTGCTCGGCGAGCTGCCGATGGACCTCGACGACTGGCAGCTTGGCGCGCCCCTCGGCGAGGTTTTGATGCGCCCCACCCGGATCTACGTGAAGCTGCTGCTGACGCTGCGGGCCCGCTTTCCGCTCGGCGGCGCCGTGCACATCACCGGGGGCGGGTTCACCGGGAACGTGCCTCGCGTGCTGCCGAAGGGCCTTGGCGCGGTCATGGACAAAGGGTCGTGGCCGGAGCTGCCGATCTTCCGGCTGTTGCGCGAGGTGGGCGGACTCTCCGATGACGAGATGTTCCAGACCTTCAACTGCGGCCTGGGCATGATCCTGGTGATCCCGGCCGAGCACGCCACGGCCCTCGCCGAAGCGGCCGGTGGCTATGTGGTCGGGCGTGTGGTCGAGGATGCCGACGGCACCTGCGTGGTGAGGTAGTGCCGCGATGATGCGCGTCGGCGTGCTCGTCTCGGGCAGCGGCTCCAATCTGCAGGCGCTCATCAATGCCGCCGCCGATCCCTGGTTTCCGGCGGACATCGTCAAGGTGGTGAGCAATGTGCCCGGGGCCTTTGCGCTCGACCGCTCCGTGCTGGCAGGTGTCGCGACGGAAATCGTCGACCACCGCGGCCGCCCGCGCGCTGAATTCGAGGCCGACCTGCTCCGCGCCCTCGGCGACGTCGACCTCGTCTGCCTCGCGGGCTTCATGCGGGTGCTCACCGGCACCTTCCTGGGCGCGTTCCCAGGGCGCGTGCTGAACATCCATCCGGGGCTTTTGCCGCTCTTTCCAGGGCTGCATGCGCCACGCCAGGCGCTGGCGGCGGGCGTCACCCAGGCGGGCGCGACCCTGCATCTGGTGGACGCGGGCGTGGATACCGGGCCGATCCTCGCGCAAGGGACGGTGGCCGTGCTCCAAGGCGACACCGAAGCCACGTTGGCGGCGAGGATCCTGACGGTGGAACATCGGCTGTACCCAATGGGGCTGCGCTGGATGGCGGAGGGGCGCGTCGTGATTGAGGCCGGGCGCGCCATCGTCGAGTTGAAGCCGGGCGAGAGCCGTTGGGTCGGCGGCGGCGGTTTGGCCGTTCGATAGAGGCGGATGAGCGTCCGGAATGGCGGCCGGACACGCCGCTCGTCTCTCCGCATCGACGGCGTTGGGCCGCTTGCGGCGTCATGGTAGCGATGCTAACATAGGGCAATGGACGCCACCCCCATCCCCGGGACCCCCGCCGCCGACAGGTGGACCCGCAAGCGCCGCTACCACCACGGGAACCTGGGGCCCTCCGCCCTTGCCCGCGGGCGCCAGATCGTCGCCCTCCACCGGCCCTCCGCCCTCACCTAGCGAAAGCGCGGGTCCTGACCAGCCACACGGTGGCCCTGCCGCAGGCAGCCGGACGGTGGGTCGCCGTCGCCGCCGCAAATGCCAACCTCTACCGCCTCGCCTCCGGCGAGGGCTGGCACGCCGCGGGTCCGGGCACGCGCGGTCCCCACGGAATGCTCAGGGTGGCCCCCGCGCCGCGCCCTGGAGGTCGCTCTGGGCGTGCGTCGTGATCCCGAGCGGGCCTTCGTTACCAGCACGGGTGACGACGTTTCGCCGCCTACCAGGCCTCCGTACGCAAACTCAGCGGCTGCAGCGCCCCCCGCTGCCGGCCAATGTGCATCGCGACGTGGGCGTGGGCGTCGGCGAGGACGCCCGCGGCAACCTCTGCGGCGCGCGCGGGGGTGTTGTTCTCTTCGGATAGGTGCGCGAGAACCAGCGTCTTGAGCCGCGGGCTGAGCCCGTCCCGCAAAAGGGCGGCGGCTTGCCGGTTGCTCAAGTGCCCGTGGTTCCCCTTGATGCGCTGCTTCAGCCAGTACGGGTAGCTTCCGTTTTGCAGCATCTCCTCGTCGTGGTTGAACTCCAAGACCGCGAGATCGCAACCGCGAAGCTTGTCAGCCACCAGCGCCGTGGGCCGGCCGAGGTCGGTGATGACGCCCACGGTGACGCTGCCGATGTGCACCCGCCAACCCACCGGCTCGTGGGTGTCGTGCGGCACCGGGAAACACTCGGCCCGAAGGTGACGCACCGCGACCGTGTCGCCCGGCTCTACGATCTCGATGCCATCGGGCGTGCAGCGGGCTTCGAGCGCACCTGCGGTGCCCGCCGTCATCCAGAACGGCACCGGCTTGCCCCGCCGGGCCAAGGCACGCCCGAGCACGCCCGCGGCTGCGACGTGGTCACTGTGTTCGTGGGTGATGAGCACCGCGTCGATCGGGGCGTCGGCGAGACCGGCCGCCGCCATCCGCTCGGTGATCTGCTTGGTCGCCAACCCGCAGTCGATGAGCACCCCGGCGTGGCCGTCGCCGACGTACGTGCAGTTACCCGCCGAGCCCGACGAGAGTACACACACGGTCACGTCGCGACTGAAGATGCCCACCGCGGCTACTGCGAGCCCGGCAACCCAGGGAAAGTGAGCCCCGGCGGCAGCGCGTCCAGGGAGAGCGGGAAGTCGGGCACCGACGGAACTTCGATTGCGGAGAGCTGGGAAAGCGCCACCCACCCGAAGTCCCCGCCCTGGCGTACCCGCGCGACGGTCGCGTCGCGCACAAGCACCTCGACCTTCGCGCCCTGGTCCAGCTTCGCGGAGACATACGCAGCGTCCGACCAGCGCAAAAGTTCGACGTCGGCCAGGAGCCAGGCGTCTTCGGCGTGGGCGACCGACAGGGCCGAAAGCAAGAGCAACATGGGGACTCCGGGTCGCCGGTGCTATATCCGCCGGCAATGTCGGAGACCCTCGCCAGCCTCGGTCGTTTCGGACAATTTCTCGGACGCGTGGCCTGGCGGTGTTTGACGCCGCCTTGGAACGGGGCGGACTTCTTCCGCCACACATGGACGGTGTCGATCCGATGCCTCGGCCCGGTGGTGGCGGTCACCTTCCCGTTCGGCATGGTCATCGGGCTCCAGGGCTTGGCGATCTTCGATCTGTTCGGCGCCCAACGCCTGTTGCCGAGTCTGATTTCAGTGGCGGTGCTGCGCGAGCTGTCTCCGGTTCTGGCCAGCGTGTTGGTGGCGGCGCAGGCCGGGAGCTCCTACGCCGCAGAGCTCGGCAGCATGCGGATCAAAGAGGAGCTCGACGCGACGGAGATCATGGCGGTCGACGGGCTACGGTGGCACGTGGTCCCACGGGTGGCGGCGCTCATCCTCGCGTGCCCGATCCTGAACACGGTCGGCAACCTGGCAGGGCTGGCCGGCGGCTACACGATGGCGGTGGGCATCCAGGGGGAGCCCAGCGGGGTTTTCATCGCCAATCTCTGGGTTTTCACCCAGCCCGGCGATCTGGTGGCGGGGGTGATCAAGACTGCGGCCTTCGGGGCGATCATCGGCTTGATCGCCTGTTATCATGGGTTTTGTGCCACCGGTGGCGCGGCAGGTGTGGGTCGCGCGGTCAATGACACCGTCGTGCGGGCCACACTCGCCTTCTTCGCCGCCAACTACCTTTTGACGTCGGCGATGTTCGGATGAACGCCCTCGCTTGGTTGGGTGGCCTGGTCTGGTTCGTCTGGGACTGGGCGCGGGTGTCGCTCTTGCGCCGACCGCCGCCGGGGGCCACCCTCGCGGAGGCCTACCGAATCGGGGTGCAGTCGCTGCCGGTGCTATTGACGATCAGCCTGTTCGTGGGGACCAACCTCGCGTTGCAGGGGTTCAAGGCGTTCCAGCCCCTCGGCGGCCAGCGCCTCGTGGGGATGTTTGTCGCGATGGCGGGGGTGCGCGAGCTGGCGCCGCTCATCGCCGCCGCCATGGTTGCGGCCAAGGCCGGCACCGAGATGGCGTCCCAAATCGCGGTGATGCGCACCCGCGAACAGATCGAGGCCCTGGAGGTCATGGCAGTCAACCCGATGTGGTTCCTGGTCACGCCGCGGCTCTACGGCATTGTCTTGGTGATGCCGGCGCTCACGCTCATCTCGATTTTCGTGACCCTGCTGTCTTCGTTGTCGGTCTCGGTTTTCCAGCTTGGCCTCAACGCGGCCACCTTCCTGGAGTTCGCCACTGGCTCGATCCGGGTCTACGATCTGCTCGCCGCCGAGATCAAGGCGATGGTCTTCGCGGTCATCATCTGTTTTGTGAGTTGTTACTGCGGATTTGTCTCCACCAAGGGTCCCGAGGGGGTGGGTGCGGCGACGAATCGTGCGGTGGTGGTGAGTTGTATCGCGTGTGTCAGTTTCAATTACCTCGTTTCCCAGGTGCTCTATGGATGACGCGCCGATTCGCATCGTCGACGTACACAAACGATTCGGCGCGTTGGTCGTGCTCGACGGGGTGAGCTTCGACATCCCGCGAGGCCTCACCACCGCGATCATCGGGCCCTCGGGCACTGGGAAGAGCGTGATGCTCAAACACATCGTCGGCCTCATCAAGCCCGACTCCGGCGAGGTGCGGGTATTTGACACCGACATGGGGCGTGCGCGTGAATCGGAGGTCTACAAGGTTCGCAAACGTTTGGGCATGCTTTTCCAAGACGGTGCGCTGTTCGATTCGTTGTCGACCGGTGAAAACATCGAGTTTCCGCTGCGGCAGCACCACCCCGAACTGAGCGTGCACGAGCGGCGCGATCGGGTCGACGAAGTCTTGGAGATGGTGGAGCTACCTGGGCTCTACGATCGGCCAACCCCCGCGCTCTCAGGAGGACAACGCAAGCGAGTGGGACTCGCCCGCGCGATTGTCACCAAACCCGAGCTGGTGCTCTTCGACGAACCCAATTCGGGGCTGGATCCGATGACGTCCGACGCGATTGATGCGCTCATCGGCCACCTGAAGGAGACCCTCGGCGTCACCTTCGTGATCATCAGCCACGACATCGTCGGCACCATCAACGTTGCCGACCACATCGCGATGTTGTACCAGGGCAAGCTCATCGCCTGGGGCACGCGCGACGAGGTGACCCACAGCGACCACCCCATCGTACGCCGGTTCCTGGGGCGAAATCTGATTCTGCCAGAGGCGGGTGAGCGGGGAGAGGCAAGGTTGCCGACGATCTCGTAGCGTGACCGGTGGCGCCGCGATGCGGTCCTGCCACTTTCTGGCCGGGGCGGCCAGCGCTTGAGCATCGCCCCGACCGAGTTAGCAGCCCCCGGTGTCGCGTCGCCACGAGGTCGGGGTCGGTCTGCTGCTGGTCGGAGCGGTGGGGATTCTCGCGTTCATGGCGCTGCAGATCGGGGCGTTGCGTGGTTTCGGGGACACGCTTTCGGTCGAGGTGGCGTTTTCCGACGCGGCCGGACTGACGAAGGGGGCGGTCGTGTCGGTGGCCGGCGTCCAGGTGGGTCGGGTGGAGGCGCTGCGGGTGGCGGACGGCGGCGCACTGGCGACCCTCTCGGTGGATGCCGACGCCGGGCTCCGAAACGACGTTGGCGTCGGGGTCCGCGCCCGATCGGTGCTGGGTGAAAAGTACGTCGAGCTCACGCCGCGCTCTGCCGACGCGCCGGTGCTGGTGGACGGAGCCCGGCTTTTGTCGATCGGCAGTCCGGTCGAGATTGACCAGCTTGTCAGCTCGCTGGGCCCGCTCATCGACGCATTGGACCCAGAAGCGCTCAAGGTGCTGACGGATGCCATCAAGGCCGACCCGGCCCGGGCAACGCGCTTGCTTGACGATGCCGAGCGGCTTTTGCACAACGCCGCCGTCGCCTCGGACGCGCTGCCGGATATCGCAAAGAAAGCAGGTGTAACGCTTGATAGTGTCGCGGCTGCCAGCGAAAGTGCCCGGCCGGTCCTCGCCCACGCGGACACCACGCTGACCGCGATGGACGGCGCCGTGGCGCACGCCGATGCGCTGCTGCTGAGCGTCGAGCCCAAAGACATCGAGGCGCTCCTGGACGAATTGACAATCGCGGCGAAAGAAGGACGGGTGATCCTGGAAAAGGTAAACCGGCAAAGCGGCAAGGTCGAACGGTTGATCGACAAAGCCGACCGTTTTTCTCGGGAGGACTGGCTGCGCATCACCCAAGAAGAGGGCATCCTCATCCGGTTGAGCCCACGTGATGCCAAGACGGTACTCGGATTGTCGCCATGACCGGGCGACAGCGCCGTTTGGCCTTCGGGTTCGGGCTTTTGTTGGCCGCCGAGCTGCTCGCCCGGCTCTACCTTTTTGCGACCGCCGGCGAGGGGCGGATGCTCACGCCGGATCCGGGCCGGCTGTGGCGGCTGGGTCCGCCCAACGTAAGCGGCCAACACTATAGCGTCGACGACGACGGTTTCCGCGCCTCAGCGGTCGAGGCTGCGGCCGACGCCCCGCTGATCCTCACGCTGGGAGACTCGAGCGTCTTCGGCCACGCAGTCGACGATGGCGAGGCGATTCATGACGGGATGCAGGCGTCGCTGGCGGCGCTGGGGGTCAGCGCGCGTGTGCGGACGTTGGCGGTTCCCGGCTACTCTACGGTGCAGACGCTGCGGGTCATGGATGAGTTGGGTTGGGCGCTACAACCGCGGGTCCTGGTGATCGGCAGCCTGTGGAGCGACAGCACGCTCGATGTCGTCCGGGACCTAGACCTTTACGCCGCGTACGCCCATCCCGTCGCACGAATTGAGCTCCTACTCACCAACCTGTCGTTGTTTCGTGTCACACGGCGGACACTCAATGGGCTCCGCGGACTCCCAGCCGAACGGACGATCAGTTGGCCCCAGCCCGGTGACACAGGGCTGCGTCGGGTACCCGTCCAGGACTACGCGGCCAACATGGAGTTCATGGTTTCCCAGGCCCAGGAGCGCGGCATCGGGGTGGTCATCCTTGCGTTGGCGAGCAATGCAATGACCGGCCGCGGACGCGACAGCAGCGATCCGGCCTATCCCTACCAGGACGTGCAGTACCGGGTCGCAGATGCGCACAATCTCCCCTATGTGGACATGGTGCGCGTGTTTCGCAGTTCGGGGATGACGCTGAACCAACTCTACGGGGATGACCTGCACCCCTCGGGAACGGGCTCCACGCTTTTGGGGCAGGCCATCGCCAGCGCCCTGGTGGAGACGGGCTTTCCCGGGCGCGTGACCATCCCGACCCCCGCCCCGCCGGTTTTGGCGGGCTCAGACCGGTGGGATGGCGCCGCCGTGGCAGACCATCGTAGTGTCGCCGGCGATCTGGCCACCGGAAACCTATGAGGTGCTCCATGTTCCTGCTCCTGGCGCTCTCGGCGTGCACCACGGCCACCGACCCGGTCGAGACCGGCGACCCGGTCGACACCGGGCCCCACGACGCCGATGGCGACGGCATCTACACCCCTGACGACTGTGACGACACCCGCGACGACGTCTACCCGGGCGCTCCGGACGACCAGAAGGGCGACGGCGTCGACATGGACTGCGTAGGCGGCGACGGCGACCCCATCGTCGGCTGCTCGCCGATCCTCGTACCCGACCTCTACCCGACGATCGAGGACGCGCTCAGCGACGGCAAAAGCAACATCTGCCTTGGGGCTGGCACGTACACTCCGGGTCCCCTCCCCGACGGGGCCACCGCCGTGTCCGCCTTCCGGGGCCAGGGGCGCGACGTCACCATTGTGAACGACCCCTCCGGTCACTACGAGGTGCGCGTCCTGGCCGGGCTCACCGCGACCGGTCAGGTCACGGGTTCGGGCGGCTACCAGTTCAACGACGTGACCCTGCGCGACGCGGTCATCGCCGAGTTCGACAACTTCTTCTGCGACCGGTGCGGGTTCGTCAACTCGCCAGTCGACGCCCAGATCAGCGAGACCGTCGCCGGCATCGCGCTGTCGGACTGCTGGATCACCGAGGCCACCGCTGGCGTGCGGCTGACGCTCAGCGGCTGTCGAAGCAACTGCAACGGGTACTACACCGACCTGCGCATGTACAACATGACCTTCGTGAACAACGACGTCGCCATCGAGTTGGACCTCAGCGGCGACTACGACATCTACTCGGTGATCGACAACTCGGTCTTCGTCGGCAACGGCGCGGTCATGACGGTTGTGGAAGGAACCGGGGTGGTGCCGCGGTTGAACATCTCGTCGCAAGGCAATATCGAGTGGGAGAGCACCGAAGCCTTCCCCGACGGAGACGACTTCTCGACGCGAACCCAGGACCCCGAGCTCGACATGGCGTTTTCGCCGCCGCGCCCGCTCGAGGGTTCCCCGCTCATCGACACCGCCAAGGGCGATTTCGCCACCTTCACCGACTTCTGGGGCGTGGAGCGGGTCGAGCCCGACCGGGGCGCCGTCGAGTATTTGGCGCCCATGCTCTGATCGGGTGAGCGAAGCGCCGCGCTCTGGCTGTCCCGTCCCGCCAGCTTTTCCCAGTTGAACCCCACCGAATTCTACCAGTTCGCGTCAAGGCCGATCGGCTTTCGAGGCCTGGGACGTTGCTGATCGTCCGCCGCGACACTGGTCGTGCCATGTGGGATATCCATAGGTTTTACCGGCCAAAACGGGCGAGACGGGACAGACTACCCCCTGGCGCCAACGCGCAGATCCGCCAAGACGACGCCGGCCTGGGCGACCGACGCGTCGTGGCCTTCGTCGCGGAAGGGCTCGGCCAAGGCCGCGTCGTGCCAGGCGACCATCGACGGGAGGGCGAGCATCGCCGCGACCCAGGCCATCGCCGGGCCTCCGAGGCGGAGGCCGTAGGTCTGGAGGCGGAAGGCGACGGGAGCGAAGCTGGCGTCCACGGCGGTGAAGCGGGGCCCGGCGAGGAAGGGGCCGCCGAACCGGGCGAGGCCTTCGCTCCAGAGGGCGTCCAGTCGTGCCAATTCGGTGGTGAGCGCCGGCACCGTCGCGTGGAGCCGTACGCGGTGGCCGCAGCTCATCGAGCAGGTGCCGCGGAGGACGGCGAAACCACTGTGCATCTCGGCGCTGGCGCTGCGGGCCCAGGCGCGCGCGGCGGCGTCGAGCGGCCAGACGCCCGCGTCGCGTTCGGCGACGTACTCGGCGATGGCGAGCGAGTCCCACACCACGACGTCGCCATCGTGAAGCACTGGCACCCGCCCGGTGGGTGACTCCTTCCGAAACGCCGCAGCATGGACGCCGTCGGCCTGGAAGGGGAGGAGCACCTCCTCGAAGGGAATTCCGCGCTCGCGGAGGAGCACCCACGGCCGCAACGACCACGACGAGTAGTTCTTGTTCGCGATGACAAGGCGCATGACAGGTGTTTAAGCCGCGGCAGCCCTCTTCGCCGGTTGTGCTACACTGCGGCCGCAAACGCCGATGCATCCCCTCCGTTGTAGCCTGCTTCTCTCCCTGCTCCTGGTCGGCTGCACCGTCGTGACCGGCGACGCCACGCCACGCCGAGGCGCAGACCCCGGCGGCGACGGCGGCGACGGTGGCGAGGGCGGCGGGAACAGTGGCGGAGACGAGGCCGAGAAGCCGACGGTGGCGGCGGTGTCTATCTCCCCGAGATCGCCGACCACCGACGAGAGCGTCCGCTGCGACGCCGACGTCAGCCGCGCCAAAACCGCCGACATCACCTACGAGTGGCGCAACGTGAGCCGCGACCGTCGGCTCGGCGACGGTGCGACTCTTCAGCTCGACCCCGACACCATCAGCCCGGGCGAAACCCTCCGCTGCGAGGTCACCGCCCAAAACGACGCCGGCTCGGCCTCAGACGCCGCCACCGCCCAGCCAGACTGCGGCTTTGCCGACAGCACCTCGCTGGCAGACGTGGAGGTCGACCTCCACATCCTCTTCCGGCCGTGGATCACCGAGGACCTGGCGCCCGGCTACGGCGGCGACCCCTGGGACTGGGACGGCAACGTCCCCGCCTGGCTCCTGGACTTCGCCGATCTGCTCAGCGACGTGCTGGACCTGCTCGCCGAGCTCATCCCCGACGCGGACCTCCAGGCCGCAGCAGCAGCAGCGGCCACCCTGGAAGAGATCCTGCTGCTCATCGATGAGCACGCGCCCGAGCTCCTGGCGGGCACCGTGCCGCCCGACCCCAACCTCTACGCCTACCTCATGGACGGTGAAAGCGAACTCTGGCGGGCCGACGCCGTCGACCTCCCCTACGAGTGGAATGACAGCTACGAGATCGTCCTCCCGCTGACCCTCGACCTCCGGGGCATCGACTTTCTGCTCGTCGACATGGAGGACGTGGACCTGACCGTCGACGACAACATGGGCGACTACCTCGATCACCACTCCAGCCCGTTGGCGCTGTCCACCCCCCTGCTCGTGGAAGGCGCCTACTGCCCGATCGTCTACACCAACCCCGGCGAAGAGACGATCGAGACGGTCGACGCGCTGGTGCCCAGCTCCATCCTCTGGATGCAGATCGACACCCGGGCCGGCGGCTGACCCGCGGCCACGCCGCGATGCCCCCCAGCGCCCTCGAGCCTCACGCCCTGGCCTGGGGCATCGCCCCGATCACTCCGATGGCGTCGCGGTTTCAGCAGGATCCGCGATCGTTGGGGCAGCCACGGGACCCGCGGCCACCACCGCTTCGGCACCCTTTTCGGCTTCGGTGAGCTTGCGCAGGTTGATGCTGGCACGAACCTCGAAGCTGTAGTTGGTGAGCAGGTGGTGGAGGTCGTCTTTGAGCCCGAGTTCCTCGAAGTAGGTACGCACCTCGCGCGCGATGACCTTGACCACCTCGGTCTTGGCCTTGTCGCCGCCTTCAAGAACGGAATTCAGCACCTCGCGCGCGTCGACACGGAAGCTGCGCCCCCCGTCCTCTTCCCCCATCAACCGCCGGCCGAGCCGACCGAGACGACCGCCTGTCTTGTCCTCGGGCATCGGGCGACTCCTAGTTGACCGCGTACGGCTCGGCGAGGGTGAACGGCGCGATGGAGGCGTCGAATCGTTCGCCGCGCTGGGTGACCATCTGGTAGGCGCCGTGCATGGTCCCGACCGAGGTGGGAAGCGGACAACCCGAGCTGTACCGGAAGGCCTGGCCGGGACGGAGCACAGGTTGTTCGCCGACAACCCCGGAACCCTGAACCTCCTCGACCTTGCCGTTGGCGTCGGTGATGATCCAGTGTCGCGACAGAAGCTGCACGGTGTCCGGGCCGGTGTTCATGATGCGGATATGGTAGGCGAACATCCACAGGCCGGCGCGTGGATCGGACTGGTGGGGCAGGAATTCAGGCCTGACCTCGATTTGGATGCCGCGGGTGGTGGTGTCGGACATGCGTGCCGCTCCGTAACCTGCAGCGGTCCTCCGTGGCGAAGGTAGGACGCGCATGGCGGCGTGGCCGAGGTCGAGTCGACGCGGTGCCCGTCCGGGTCCCACCGGGTTACCGTGCCGCCCCTCCGGCCCGAGGCCCCGTTGACCCCAGTTTCCTTGGCACCCCCGCTCCCGCCCACCAGCGTCCCGCCGTTGGACAAGGCCGGCCTTTTCCTGCTCTGGGAGCAGATGGTCCTGATCCGGCGCGTCGAAGAGATGGCCGCGAAAGCGTACACCGAGCGGAAAATCCTCGGCTTCTGTCACCTGTACATCGGTCAGGAGTCGGTCGCCGTCGGCGCCGCCGCCGCTTGCCGCCCAGAAGACCGGTGGATCACCGGCTACCGGGAACACGGTCAGGCCATGGCCAAGGGTGTCCCTCCCCGTGCGATGATGGCGGAGTTGTTCGGGAAAAGGACGGGGGCCTCGCGTGGACTGGGCGGCTCGATGCACATCTTCGACAAGAACGTGCACTTCATGGGTGGCTACGGCATCGTCGGCGCGCAGTGTGCGCTCGGGACGGGCGTGGCGTGGTCGCTCAAACAACTCAAGACGGGTGCGGTGTGTTTGTGTTGGTTCGGGGACGGCGCCGCCAACCAAGGGGCGTTCTTCGAGTCGATGTGCCTGGCCCAACTCTACAAGTTGCCCATCGTCTTTGTGTGTGAGAACAACTTCTATGCAATGGGCACGTCGGTGGAACGCTCCAGCGCCGTCATCGACATGAGCGTGCGCGGACTGGGCGTCGGGATGGCACGGGAACAGTTCGAAGGCTTCGACGTGGAGCACGTCCGCAATCGCATGTCGGTGGCGATTGAACACGCCCGCTCGGGTCAGGGCCCCGTGATCCTGGAGGTCATGACGTACCGCCACCGCGGCCACTCGATGAGCGACCCGGCCAAGTACCGCAAGCCCGGCGAGCTCGAAGAGCGCAAGCAGAACAGCGACCCCATCTCGATCACCGAAGAACGGCTACGCGACGTCGGCGTCACCGACGCCGAGTTCGAAGCCGTGCGAGACCGCGTCGAGGTGATCGCCAAGGACGCCTACGACTTTGCCGACGCCTCACCCGTGCCCGACCCCGCCGACCTTTACGCGTACACCTACGCGCCAGCGAGCTCCTGAAATGGCGATGATCGCGATGCGTGAGGCTCTGCGGCAGGCGATGGTCGAGGAAATGCGTCGCGACCCGACTGTGTTCCTCATGGGCGAGGAGGTCGCGGAGTACGACGGCGCCTACAAGGTAAGCCAGGGCATGTTGGCCGAGTTCGGTCCCGATCGTGTCGTCGACACGCCGATCGCCGAGACGGGGTTTGCCGGCCTTGGCGTGGGCGCGGCGATGGCGGGCATGCGGCCGATCATCGAGTTCATGACCTTCAACTTCAGCCTTGTCGCTTTTGACCAGGTGATCAACAGCGCGGCGAAGGTGTACCAGATGAGCGCGGGGCAGTACCCCTGCCCCATCGTTTTTCGGGGTCCCAACGGCCACGCCGAAAATCTGGCGTCGCAGCACAGCACCAGCGTCGACAGCCTGTACGCCCACTTTCCTGGGCTCAAGGTGGTTTGTCCAGCCACGCCCGCCGACGCCAAGGGCCTTTTGAAGACGGCCATCCGCGACAACAACCCGGTGGTCTTCCTGGAAAGTGAGCTGATGTACGGCTGGAAGGGCGAGGTGCCCGATGGGGAGTACCTGATCCCCTTCGGTGTGGCCGACCTCAAGCGCGAAGGCACCGACCTGACGCTCATCAGCTGGGGAAAGCCGGTGCACACCTGCCTCAAGGCGGCGGAAGAACTGGCGAAAGAAGGCATCTCGGCGCAGGTGCTGGACCTGCGGTCGCTGCGTCCGCTCGATCACGACGCCATCTTCAATGCGGTCGCCAAGACGCACCGCGTGGTGGTCGTGCAGGAGGGCCACCTCTTCGCGGGGGTGGCGGCCGAGATCAGCGCGCGCATCATGGAGAGCTGCTTCGATCTGCTCGACGCGCCGGTTTTGCGGGTCACCAACCGTGATGTGCCCGAACCTTACGCGACGATCCTAGAGAAGTTGGTGGTCATCGATCCGGAACGTATCGTCGCCGCCGCTCGGCGGGTCATGGGGAGGGCCTGATGGCTCAGTTCTTCGTCATGCCTCAGGCCTCGCCCACGATGACCGTGGGGGTGGTGGGAAAGTGGCTGGCCCCTGAAGGCTCGGCGCTGGTCTCCTCGCAGGCGATCGCTTCGGTCGAAACCGACAAAGCCACCATGGAGATCGAGGTCTTCGACAAGGGCGTCATGCTCAAGCACCTGGCCACCGAAGGCCAGGAGGTGCCGCCGGGTCAGCCGATCGCGATCATCGGGCTGCGCGCCGACGAAGACATCCGCGTGCTGATGGCCGAGTACGCCGCGATGATGGTGGCGGCAGCGGCCCCAGCGGCTGCTGCTGAGCCTGTCGCGACCGTTGAAACTGCACCGACTGTCGCGACCGTGACGGCGGTTGCTGCGGTCGCGACCGTGGCTGCTGCTACGGCGCCCCCTCCCCCACCCGGGGAGCCCGGCCACTCCGAAGCGTCCACCTGGCACGGGCGCACGCTCGACGCCTCGTTCATGGAGGCGCGCCCTACCTTCGTGTCGCCGTCTCCCCGGGTGATGGCGTCGCCCCTGGCGCGGAAACTCGCAGAGGAAGCGGGCGTGAAGTTGTCGCGAGTGCGCGGCACTGGCCCCGGCGGACGCATCGTCGCCGCCGATGTAGAAGCGGCGTCGGCAGGCGGGCGAGGCCCGGCCCGCGGGGTCGATCAGGGCGCGCGCGTGACCCAGATGCGCAAGACCATCGCCCGGCGGCTGACGGAGGTTCACCAGCAGGTGCCGGTCTTCTACCTGACGACGTCGTTTGACGCGACGGCGGTGGTGGCGCTCAAGGACGCGGTGGCGCGTCGAGCGGGCAAAGATGGCGCGCGGATTTCGGTCAACGATGTGCTGGTGCGTTGCGTGGCCGCGGCGCTCCGCGAAGTCCCGGCGGTCAACGCCCAATGGGCGGGTGACACCATCGTCCAGAAGGGCAGTGTCGATGTGGGCGTGGCCGTGGCGCTCCCCGATGGGCTCATCACCCCGGTGATCCGAGACGCCGACCAGAAGTCGATCGTCGAGATCGGCGCCGAGGTCCGCGAGTTGGCCGGGCGCGCCCGGGAGGGCAAGCTCTTGGCCGAGGAGTACACCGGCGGTAGCTTCACCATCAGCAACCTCGGGATGTTCTCCATCGAGCAGTTCACCGCCATCCTCAACCCGCCGGAAGCCGCCATCCTCGCGGTCGGCAGCGCGGCGCAAGTACCCGCGGTGGTCAACGGCGCCGTCGTCGCGCAGTGGCGAATGAGCGTGACCATGACCTGTGACCACCGGGTGATCGACGGGGCCCTGGGCGCGCGCTTCCTGCAAGCGCTGCGCGGCTACGTGGAGAACCCCGGAATGCTCGCGGTCGGCTGATGGCGGAGGTGCCGCCGCGCGTTGGCCGCCGGTTCGGAACCGGCGCGACCCTCCTTGCAGGGCTCGGGGCGCTTTTGGGGCCGGTGCTGGTTCTGGGCGGCGGCGGGAGCAGCCTGACCACCATCGAACCGTGGACCCCGTCGCTCCACGTCCTCGCCCAGAACGCGGAGGTCGAGCAGAAGAACCCCGAGTTGGTGGCGCTTGGCTCCTCGTTCTGTGTGACCAACACCAACGCCGCGCAACTTGCCGTGGGGCTCGGCGAGCCCAACCTGCGCATCTCGGTTTTGGGCGAGCCCGGCTCGGCCAGCGCCATGTGGTACGCGATCCTGAAGGACCGCGTGTACGGCAACGGCGCGAAGCCGCGACTGGTGGTTTTGGTCGCGACGATGGGAACGATGATGCAGGGGCGCGTGCCGACCGAACGGGTGTCGGTTTTGGCCGAGCTGGCGGCGGAGGTGGACGGACCGCTGGCGGAGAAGGGCGGCCTGCCCTCGGCGGCCGATCCCTGGCGGCTGGCGATGACGCAGCGCGCGAAGCTGCGAGATGGGTGGGTGTCCGCCGTGCGCCGAGGGTTCGTCGGCTTCGGGTTCGGCGGCGACGGCGAGGCGTTGTCGACGGCGGCGGCCAACTCGGTTTTCGCGGCTCAGCAGAACAATGGCATGGAGGTCCAGGCGCGCATGCTGCCCGGCGTGGAGGAGGGCGAGGACGCCGAGGTGCGCCTCGCGGTCGGGCTGGAAGACCCCGCGCTCACCTTCCTGCCCGACCTCGTCGAGCTGGCGCACGCCAACGGCTCTGAGATTGCGGTGGTGCTGCCGCCAGTGAGCCCGGAAAAACCCTACGGACAGCGCTTGTCGCCCGCGGGCGAGGCCGCGGTGGTGCACTACCTCCACGACAACGACGTGGGGTTCATCGACCTGCGCGACCTGTCGTTTCCGGCCCGGTACTACCGCGATGGGCGGCATCTCAGCCCCAAGGGAGCAGCCGTCTTCTCGCTGGCCGCGGGCGAGGCCTTGGGCGACATCGGCGCCCTCGGTGCCAACATCCGGGGGCCACATATTCCCCCGACTGTCGCGCGGGTGGTCGGTCCGCTGCCAAGACAGCTGACGCCTGGGCGTGCCGCCCACAACGGCTGCGTCCGCAAGACGACATATCCCCGGCTGCCGCCGATCAGCGCGCAGGAGCTTTTCGCCTCAGGGGCCAACGCCACGTCGCCACTGGTCGCGGTGCTCGGGGACGCGGTCCTGGTGCCCGCCGACGCTCGCGCCCAGCTCGCCGGGTGTACCGGCACCTGGGCGATGGTGGGGAAGTCGCTGACCGTGGCCGCCCCGACCGCCGACGCCGGAGAGCCCCGCCTGGAGTTGGCCGCCGACGCCGTGCTCCGCGGGGGGCGGACCGCGGCGCACTGGGTGTACCCTGGCGGCGCCCTGGTGTGGACCTGGGCAGAGGCGCCCGAACCCGGCGCCGTGCGCATCCGAGTGCGCGCCCACGCGTTTGGTACCGAGGCGGTGGACGCGGCGCTCATCGTCGGCGATGCCCGTGTGGCGCTGACGCCGAATTCGGCGGGGGTGCTGGAGGCCCAGCTGGCGACTCGGGCCGCCGGTCCCCTGGTGGTCGAAGTGCGCGCCGCGGTGGGGAGCGCGTTCGTTCTCGTGGACGAGCTGTCCGTGGACGCGGACAACGCCCCGATCTGGGCGGTGCGGCCGGCCCCGGCGCACGTCTCCCCGGTGTTTTCCGAGGCGCCGACCTATGCCGCGCCGCCTCCGGTCCCCGAGGCCATCGACCTCGGCCCGCTTGGCAAGGGGGGCCGCTTCGAGGTGCCCTTCGTGAACACCGTGGGCTGCACGGCCTACGAGGTCACCGAGAACGGCGTGGCATTGCCGGGTGTCGTCGCCGACGCGATCCCCAAGCACCGCCCGGGCCTGCTGCGCACCCACCACCACGAGAATCTGGTCTGGTACGCAACCAGCGACGGCACCGAGCCGGGCGCCAACGGCCGCACCTACGCCCTTCGGTTTCGCGACAGCCGGCGCTGCGATCAGCAGCAGTGGCTGCTCCCAGGCGACAAGCTCACCGCCGAGCTGGGCCCCAAACAACACCGCAGCCTCGCCGGGCCGCCCCGCGCACTTGATCTCAGCGGCAATACAAACGATTCTGCGGTCCCGACCGGCAGCTACACGGTACGGGTTTCGCGCGGCGAGGACGTGCTCTACGCGGGCGACGTCGCGATCGCCGCAGTGCTCGCCGGCATCGCCTTGCCGCTGCCTGCGCCGCCGGCCGGCGTCTCGCCGCGCTCCATCCGCGTTGAGATCGCGGCGCCCCCGGACGCCTCCCCGGTGTTGCTCGATGCCGGACTCAGCGACCGCGCTCCGGAGTAGGGTGGCTTCCAGGCCACTTGTCAGGATGATGCGTGAGCGATAACACGCCGCCCTCACAAGGTTCACTCATGAAAAAAGTCCTCCTCGGTCTCCTCGGTGTCGTCGGTCTGGCCGTTGTCGGCGTCCTCGGGGCCGCCGCGATGCAGCCGGCCCGGCTTCACGTGGAGCGCAGCGTCACCGTCGCCGCGTCGCCGGCCGACCTCGGCCCGTACGTCTCCGACCTCAGCAAGTGGTCGGTCTGGAACCCGTGGAAGGACTACGACCCGGCGATGACGATGACGTACTCGGACCCCGCAGCGGGCGTCGGCGCCTGGTACGAGTGGACCGGCAATGACCAGGTCGGGCACGGGAAGATGTCCATCCAGTCCATCGCCGAGACCAAGGTCGAACACGATCTGGAGTTCTTCTCCCCCTGGCAGTCCAAGTCGGTCATCACGTTCTCGTTCACCCCCAGCGGCGACGAAACCAAGGTGAGCTGGGCGATGGACGAGGACCGGCCGTTCATGGGCAGGGTCGCGGGCCTGTTCATGGACATGGACGCGATGCTCGGCGCCGATTTCGACAAGGGGCTCAAGAGGCTCAAGCCGTTGGTCGAGGCCGACGCCACCGCACGCAAAGAGGCCGAGGCCGCAGCCGCCGCTGCCGCTGCTTTGCTTCCAGTCGATCCGAACGCGCCGGTAGATCCCAACGCACCCGTCGCCGCGGCCCCGGAAGCCACGCCGCCCGGATAGCTTCGCGCCCAAGCGCGGAGACTCTTTTGGCTGACAGCTACGACGTCCTGGTCATCGGCAGCGGTCCTGGCGGCTATCTGGCCGCCATCCTCGCCGCCCAGCGCAAGCTGCGCGTCGCGTGCGTGGAGAAGGAGCGCCTCGGCGGTGTCTGCCTGAACTGGGGTTGCATCCCCAGTAAGGCGCTTTTGCGCGCCGCAGAGCAGTACCAGTTCATCAAGGACGAGGCCGCCCACTTCGGCCTCGGGCTCGACAACCCGCGTCATGACTGGGCCAAAGTCATCGGCCGCAGCCGGAAGATCGCCGACCAGAGCGAACGCGGCGTGCGGTTCTTGTTCAAGAAGTACGGGGTTGAGGTCCTCCAGGGGACGGCGACCCTCGCTGGAGCAGGCGCCGTCAGCATCGTCGGGAAGGACGGCACCAGCACGGTGAGTGCCAAGCACATCATTGTCGCGACCGGAGCGCGAGCCAAGCTGTTTCCGGGGATGGAGCCCGACGGCGAGCGCGTGCTGACGTACCGGGAGGCGATTGCGAGCACCACCCAGCCCGAGTCGATCCTGGTGCTGGGCAGCGGCGCCATCGGCCTGGAGTTCGCCTACTTCTACAACAGCTTCGGCACCAAGGTGACCCTGGTTGAAGGAGCGGATCGGGTGTGTCCGGTGGAGGACACGGACGTCAGCACGGAGGTGGCACGCTCATTCAAGAAGCAAGGGGTGGAGATCATCACCGGGGCGCAGTGCCAATCCGCCCGGCGCGAGGGTGACGAGGCCGTTCTCACCTTGGCCGACGGGCGCGTGCTCCGCGCAAGCCACGCCCTGCTTGCGGTCGGCGTGGCGCCCAACGTCGAGAACATCGGCCTTGAAGCCGCGGGTGTGGCGCTCGACCGCGGCAACATCAAAGTCGATAGCAGCTACCGTACCAACATCGCAGGCGTCTACGCCATCGGTGATGTCTGCGGTCCGCCCGCGCTCGCCCACACCGCCTACGCCGAAGCGCATGTGTGCGTCGGTCGCATCGCTGGCGAGCACGTTCCCGACGTCGACTACGGCAACATGCCCGCGGCCACCTACTGCCAGCCCCAGATCGCCAGCGTCGGGCTGACCGAGGCGGCGGCCAGGGCCAAGGGGCTCGAATTCACGGTTGGAAGGTTTCCGCTCTCGGCCAACGGCAAGGCCCGCGCCATCGGGGCTTCAGACGGGTTCGTGAAGGTGCTGGTCGGGAAAAAGCACGGCGAGATCCTCGGCGCGCACCTCGTCGGCCACGATGTGAGCGAGCTGCTGGCGAACTTCGTCATGGCCCGCGGGGCGGAAGTGACGGCGGAGCACTTCCTCCACACGGTGCACGCCCATCCGACGGTGGGCGAGGCGATGTTGGAGGCGGTGGCAGAAGCGTGGGGCAAAGGTGCGCATCTGTAGGGGCTGAGGGCCACCAAGCTCAGTACAGGCTCGGCAAGACCAGCACCCTTCCCGTCGCGTTTCCAAGCTCTGCCGAAGCGCGCCAGACCACCGTGCCCGCGCTGTCGACCTCGGTGAGCATGCCTCCGACCGTCCACGAGATCAGGTAGGTATCGTCGAGCTTGCGCACGTCACCCAAGAGCGGGCTGAACGTCCCGGCCTCCGACGAAAAACTCCACACGGGTTCGACGGTGCCCGCGGCGTGGTCGATGTGGTACTCGACGGCGCGCGAAGCCTTGGTGGGGTGGTGGTACCCATTGTCAAATACGACGAAGCCATCGGACCAGGCGTGGCTCATGTGGCCGTGACTCCAGGGGTCTACAGTGGACAAGGTGGCGAATCTACCCCCCGCCTGCCAGTTAATGTCACCCGTGGCGCGGTCGACCGAAACCAGCGCGTCGAGATTCTTGCTCATCACCAGGATGGCGTCGGCGTCGGCGTCCCAACTCAAGGAGTTTGCGTGGACGTAGTCCTTGCCGCCCCCGGGCCCGGCGTCGTCGAAGTGCGTGCACATCGGCCACGGCGCATGCCCGTAGTCGTCGAGGAACGAGAAGATCGTACGTGTGTCCTCGAGGAGGAGCGCGCCCTTCGGGGTTTCCCGAATCACGTCAATCGCGAGATGCGCCTGGGTGCCATCTTCGAGTTCAACGCTGGGCTCGTCAGTGCTGACGATGCTGACGATGCCTCCGTCGGGGAGTTGAATCGCGTCGTGATGGGCGTCATCGACCCGCACCAGCTCGTACGTTTTTCCGTCGAAGCTGGCGAGGCGGACACCGTTTTCTTCCCCGTCGCCGCGCAGCTCCTGGTGCAGGTAGACCAACCCCCGGCCGTCTGCCGTCAAATGGAGCGAAGGCACGTCGACGGCATGCTCTGACTCCAGCCACCAGACGTAGTTGCCACTGCGATCGAGCCCGATGATCCAGCTGGCGCCGTCCTTGAGCAGGGTCAGGAGCACGACGCTACCGGGATCGATGCTCGCGTCGTCCACGTCGGAGATCGTGAAAATCGGCAGGGCGGGGGGGGGGCCGGCGATCGTGAGCTCTTGTGGGGCGGACTCCCAACGTTGGCCGGCGCTGTCGAGGGTCACGGCCCGCAACCACGTCGACCGGCCGCCGACCAGGCCGAGCAGCGTGGCGGTGGGACCGGTGCTGTGGGGGGTCTCGTGGTCTAGGGTGTCGGCGCTCGATCCGTACTCGACCCAGGTCTCTCCGGCCGGGGAGAAAAGGTCCCAAACCACGTCGACGGTCGTCGGAATCCGTGTATCTGCCGTCGCGACGACGCCGTTGAGCTCGCCGGAAGTGCAGGCGCTGAGGCTCAGCACGACGATCGCCGCGACGGCGGGAGCGACGTCGCGGGGGCGGTCGCGGGCGGCGAAATCGCGCGGGCTGTGCACATCGTCGTGCCTATCCGTTACTCCTGCAACATGAGCCAAAGCCTACAAACGTCGCTGCTATGGGACGGCAGCGCCGCCCGGCCGGCAGAAATCGCCGCGGTTACGTTGGTCATCGAGCGCGATGGATTGGTCATCGACGTCGACGCCCCATTCCACGACGACCCCCCTCCCCTGGCTCCCCCGGGGCCGACGTGGCAGCTCTGGGACCACGAGGTGGTCGAGGTGTTCGTCGCTGCTGCGGACGCGCCCATCTACATCGAGGTCGAGTTGAGCCCACACGGACACCATCTTGTGCTTCGGTTCGAGGGCATCCGAAAGGACGTGGCTCGGTGCCTCCCGCTGGTTTTTTCCGCGGCGGTAGACGGGGCGCGCTGGCGAGGGCGCGCGCTGGTGCCGACCGGATGGTTGCCGCCAGGGGCGCCGGCGTCCTGGCGCGTCAACGCCTGTGCCATTCATGGTCGAGCCGCGGAGCGGCGTTACCTGACCGCGGCGAGGCTGACGGCGTCGACGCCAGACTTTCATCGACCGGAAGAGTTCCTAGGTTTGCGGCTCTGATCTCGCGGGGCGTCCGGGGCCACGGGAGTGGCCGGCGGTTGGGGTGAGCGACCGTAGAGTTGCGAAAACAGCCGGCTGTCCGATACTCCCCTCCCCTCGGACGCAGACGGATGAATGTGCGCAACGTGATGGGCCACACCTTCCTCGTGATAGCCGCCACGAATGATGCTGTTCCTCGCTCTGTACGCCGGCTGCAACTCGGGAAACTCGTGCGAGGACTACGTGTTCGTCCGGCAAGACTGCTCGGATGAAGCAGGGGGCGACACCGTCTACGACGCCGAGACCATCTGCGGAAACTGGACCTCGGAACAAGAAGACATCTACGGCGACTGGTACAGTTGCCAGGCCGCCGCCTTCACCGCCGTCGACTGTAAAACACCCCAATCCTACCTGGACGCGGAGTCCGGCGCCGCGACCTGCGACCCCCCGGCCGCGTCGGGGGGGTGATCCGCCATGTGTAGGAATATTCGCCCACTGTTCAACTTCGCGCCGCCCGCAACCGAAGACGAAATCAACGCTGCCGCGCTTCAATACGTGCGCAAGGTGGCGGGCACGACCCGGCCCTCCAAGGACAACGAGGCCGCCTTTGCCGACGCCGTCGCCGCCATAGCAGCCGTGACCCGCGAGCTGGTGCGCGAGCGCCTCAGCACCAAGGCGCCGCCGCGGACCCGCGAGGAGCTCGCGGCCCAGGCGAAAGATCGCGGGCGGAAACGGGAACTCCGGATCGTCGGGCGATTGGTGGAGACGGAGAAGCCTTGACGATGGCCGAGAGCCCTTGACGGGGGGGGGGTCGGCGCATAGATGCGGCGGCATTCCCGCTTAGCTCAGTTGGTTAGAGCAACGGACTGTTAATCCGTGGGTCCCCTGTTCAAATCAGGGAGCGGGAGCCATACTTGATGGGCGTCGCTCGATTCGTCGAAAGCGACGCCTTTCGCTTTAGCGGCCTCGATGGATTCAGCCAGTCCGTCGAAGGGTTTCTTCCACTTGACGACGATGTGGTCGTCGCGGAATTCTGTGTTCAAGGTCAGGAAGTCCAGCAACCGGCGCCTTTCGGGGGCGTCCTCCTCTTCGTAAAGTTCAAGCGCCATTCCTGAGAGTTCAAGGAGCGCGATACCCTCCTCGGTGTAGGCGCGGTCGGCATTCTCGTACCGCGCGAGCTCCGTGCGGACGTGCGCCATCTCCTCGCGGGAGGCGTTCGCCCGCGCCTCGTACTGCTCCAACGTGAGCCGCCCTTCGAGCCGATCGTCGTAGGTCAGGTCGAGCTTGCGCTGGAGGTTGGCGTACTGCTTGGTGAGGCGGGCAACGGCCGCGTCGTGGAACTTCTGCTTGTCGGCGTGCGAGCCGCGCAGCGCCGTCTTGAGCCACTCGACCACCGGACCGTCGAGGCTCAGGCGCCGGAGGTGGTGGGTGAACAGGTCGCTGAGCACCTCCTCGCGGACGAACTTGGGCTTCCGCCCGGCGACCTGACAGGCGTTGCAGTGGTAGTAGATGTACTTCTTCCTCTGGATCTCCCCGACGAGCAGGCGGGCGTTGCCCTCGGCCGCGCACACGCCGCAGTGGATGAGGCCGGTGAACGCGAACTGGTGCTTCTGCGGGGCGGGGTGGGCCGTGCCGCGCCCCGCCATGATGTCCTGCACCCGGTCCCACAACTCCGGCGACACGAGCGACGGGTGGCTCCCCTGGTACCACTGGCCCCGCCAGAGGTACTCCCCCTTGTAGAGTGGGTTGTGCAGCATGAGGTGGAGCTGCGCGATCTGCGGGGGCTTCTGCGCCTTCCGCGACAGCAGCCCCATCGTCGCTGCCTGCTTCGACAGGTCCTTCAGCGTGTACCGTCCGGTCGCGTACATCTCGAACAGGCGCTTCACGGCGGGAGCGCGGTCGGCGTCGGTGTCCACGATCCGCTTGCCGTCGGCTCGCGACACGTTGAGGTAGCCGAGCGGCGCGGGGCCGGGCCAGATGCCCTGCTCGGCCTTCTCCAGCATCCCCTTCTTGACCTCCTCGGACAGGTTGTCGATGTAATTCTTGGCCATCAACACCTTGATCCCGTGGATGAACTTCTCGGACGAGCGCGATGCGTCCGAGAGCACGGTCCCCTCCTTCACGAGGTGGATGTCGAGGTCCATGCCGTCCAGTTCGACCCAGTCCTTGAGGTTCCGGTAGAGCCGGTCGGTCTTCTCGACGAGGATGACCTTGCACGTCTTGTTCTTGCGGAGCCACGCCAGCATCTTCGTGAAGCTCGTGCGCCCAGCCTTCTTCGCCGTCTCGATGTCGGTGAACTCCTCCTTGATCGCGTACCCCTTCTCCTCGGCGTAGCTGCGAAGCAGCTTCTGCTGGGCCGGGATGGAGAAGCCCTCCT
>CANFCK010000036.1 GCA_947445035.1 Deltaproteobacteria bacterium | reverse complement strand
TCCGACGCCTACGGCGACCTTGGCACCTGGGCGTGGAGCTGCGTGATGCCCGCCGGGTACACCGCCGACAGCACCGACTGCGAGGACACCGATAGCGCCGTCAACCCCGCTGCCTCCGAGGTGTGCAACCTCGTCGACGATGACTGCGACGGCGCCATCGACGACGACGACACGAGCCTGGATTCCAGCACCGGAACCGTCTGGTACGCCGATGCGGACGTCGACGGGTATGGAGCCACCGGGAGCACCATCGCCACCTGCGTCCTGCCGAGCGGCTACGTGGCCGACAGCAGCGACTGTGACGATGCCGACGCGTCGGTCAACCCGGCCGCTACAGAAACCTGCAACCGCGTCGACGACGACTGCGATGGCACCGTGGACGATGGCCTGGTTGTGGTCGTGAGCTACCTCGACGCCGACGGCGATGGGTACGGTGACGCCGGGATCCCGATCACGGACTGTGACACCCCCTTCGGCTACGTGCTCGACGACACCGATTGCGCCGACTCCGACGATACGGTGTACCCAGGCGCGGTCGAAGCCTGCAACAGCGTCGACGACGATTGTGACGGCAGTATCGACGAGGGTGTGCTGGGCACGGCGGCAAGCTGCCCCGCCGAAGACTGCGCTGAGATCCTGGCGCTCGACTCAACGGCCGCGAGTGGCAACTACTACCTCGACCCCGGCCTCTACTACTGCGACATGGTGACCGACGGCGGCGGCTGGACGCAGGTCAAGGACGACCTGGCCGTCTGGGGTACCAGCTATGACGCGACCTACTACAACTCCGAGGGCTTCACCTGGTCGGAAACCCTGTTCGTCTACGCCTCGGGCACCGTACACGCCCATTGTACCTACCCAAGCTCGCTGACGGGCTGCAACAACCTCGGCTTCCAATTCGCGAGCGAGAGCTGGGGGGTGCCGTTGAACTGGGGAAGCTCCATCTGCGGGATGGCGACCACCGATTACACCGGCGCGACCACCTACATCGGCGGCTACGACTTCGTGGTCGCCCGCGCCACCAGCACCGACACCATCCGGCTGGGAACGCTCGAGGCGATCTCGGGGTGCACCATCGGTGACAACCCGGGTACGGCGTACACGGATGTGCTCGTGCGGCCCTGACGAGGGAAGGTCAAGCTGTGGTAAAGTGCGACGATGCGACTCCTCCTTCTCGCGATCTTCCCCCTCTGCGCCCTCGCCTGTCGTGCCGATGACGAAATCCCGCTGGACAAGGCCGTCGACACCGGCCCTGCCGACCAGGACGGCGACGGCTACACCACCGAGGAGGGTGACTGTGACGACACCAACAAAACGGTGCGCCCCGGCGCGGTCGAGCTCTGCGACAACATCGACAACAATTGCGACGGCGTGGTCGACGAGGGGCTGACGAGCACCTGGTACCCCGACGCCGACTCTGACGGGTTCGGCGACCTCGCCGGAGGGCTCGCCGCCTGCGAGCCACCCGATGCCAGCTACATCGCCGACGGTACCGACTGTGATGACACTCGCCACGACGCCTACCCCGATGCGCCCGAGCTCTGTGACAACGTCGACAACGACTGCGACGGGCAGACGGACGAGGATGGCGCCACCGCCTACTACGCCGATGCCGACGGGGATGGGTACGGCGATCGCACCACCGAGCAGGTCACCTGCCACGACCTCGGGGACGGCTACGTCACGGATGACACCGACTGCGATGACACCCGCGAGACGGTGCATCCCGGCCATGCGGAGGTTTGTGACACCTTCGACAACAACTGCGACGGCCAGGTGGACGAGGGGGTGACCACCATCTACTACGAAGACGTCGACGGGGACAAATACGGAGCCGACGACATCACCACGCAGGCCTGCGCTGAGCCCGTCGGCTACGCAAGCTACGCCGGTGACTGTGACGATGGCGACGCCGCCTTCAACCCCGGCGCCAGCGAGCTGTGCACCGAGGACATCGACTACAACTGCGACGGGTCGGTGGCCTATGCGGACAACGACGGCGACGGCTGGGCGGCGTGCGAGGAGTGTGACGACGGCTCGTTCGCCGTCAACCCGGCGGCCACCGAAGTCTGCAACAGCATCGACGACGACTGCGACGGCGACGTCGACGACGATGACGCCTCACTCGACGCGTTCACCGGTTCGTTGTGGTACGCCGACGCGGATTCCGACACCTACGGCGACAGTGCCACCTGGGCGTGGACCTGTGTCGTGCCCTCCGGCTACACCGCCGACAGCGCCGACTGCGATGACGCCGCCGGGGCCGTCAACCCGGCCGCGACCGAGGTCTGCAACAGCATCGACGACGACTGCGACAGCGACATCGACGATGCCGACGCGTCCCTCGACGCCAGCACCACCAGCACCGAGTACCCGGATGACGACAACGATGGGTTCGGCGACCCTTCGGGCGGGCTCAGCGCCTGTGATCTCCCCGCTGGCTACGTGGCTGACAGCGCCGATTGCGACGACACCGACGCCGCCATCAACCCCGACGCCACCGAGGTGTGCAACGACATCGACGACGATTGCGACGGCGACATCGACGACGCCGACCCGAGCCTCGACGCCAGCACCGGCAGCGTGTGGTACAGCGATGCCGATGGAGACAGCTACGGGGAGACCGCCGTCACGTCGACCACGTGCGACGCTCCCGCCGACTCCGTTTCTGCCAGTGGCGACTGCAACGACGCCGACGCTGATTTCTACCCCGGAGCGCCCGAGGACTGCTCCGACCCCGAAGACTTCAACTGCGACGGCTCGGTCACCTTCGCCGATGCCGACAGCGACGGCTGGGCCGCGTGCGAGGACTGCGACGACACCGACGCGGCGGTGAGCCCCGACGCCCGTGAGCTCTGCAATGGCGTGGACGACGACTGCGATGGCGCCGTCGACAGTGGCACCGGCGCGTGGAGTGACAACTTCGACGACAACGACATCAGCGATTGGACCATCCTCGATGGCACCTGGGCGGTGTCGTCGGGAATTGTGTATGGATCTTCGGCCTCGCACACCGGCCCCGACCTCGTGCACGCGACCGGGATGGACGCGTCGACCACCGACTACACCATCTACATGAACGGCGCGGGCGCCCACGGCTTCGGGATCGTCATGGGCTACGCCTCGTCCACCGCCCACTGTGGTTTCCACTTCTGGAGCGGCAGCACGCTGTACCTGGTGAACTCGGCGACCACCGAAACCGTCGTGGCGTCGCTGTCCTATTCGAGCGGAACCTACTACGACGTCAAAGCGCAGGTGAGTCCCGGAAACGTGGACTTCTACTTTGACGGAACGCTGGAATATTCGGGGGACGCCGGGTGTGACAATTTCACGCGGACAGGGGATATCGGGCTGCAGGTGCACACGGGCGTGACGGCGTACTTCGACGAGATCTGCGTGGAGTACTGACGCTCACCGCGGCTCCGCCGCGGCATCCCCCGTCATCGCCGCCAAGAGCCGCGCCCCCATCTCCTTGTAGCCCTCGACGCTGAGGTGGATGAGGTCGCCGGCCGCCAGGCGCGGCTCGGCGTTGAAGTACCACTGCAACATCGAGCCCGGCCCGCCCATCGCCGCCTGCATGTCCCAGGTGGCGCAGCCGAACTCAGGACCCACCTCGCGCTGAACGCGGGCAACCCAAACGGTTGGCGTCCAGATGGCGAAGGTGTTGCCTTTGACCTTCTTGCCGCGGTCGCTCGGCCCGACCAGGACACAGGCGGCATCGGGGAGAAGTGCGCGCATCCGGGTCAGCGACAGTCGTAACGAAGTGGCGTACTTCTCGGGGTCCAGCGACTTGTCGTTGGCCTCGTTGGTGCCGTAGGCCAGCACCACGAGGTCCGGGCGCTTCCGCTCCAAAAAGGGCGCCATCAGCGTCGCGTCCCACTTCTGCCAGCTCGACGCGGTCCGCCCGGAGACCCCAGCGGCATCGACGATGACGCCCGGCGCGTCGCGCTCCATCCACACGCCGAAGACGCGCACGGGACCGTCGGCGCTGACCTGAAGGCGATGGGGACCGTCCACGACTGAGAGCGAGGCCAGGCCCGGGCCGGTCTCGCCCTTGGCGCTGACGTCGATCGATGCGCCGCCATCGACCGAGAGGTGCAGGGTGCCAGCGTCGGGTTCGCGCAGGAAGGCGACCTCGAAACGGCTGACCGCTCGACCCTGGGGATTGGTCTTGGTGGTCTGGACCCAGCCGACGGCCCCCTTTCCTGCGGTGACATCCATCCCCGCCGGGCCGTGACGGCCATCGTCGCGACCGTCACGCCGTTCGACGTAGTCACTGACCCAGGTGCCGCCGGCGCAGAGGTTGGTATCCCCCGCGCGGTAGCCGTTCCAGGGCGGGCCGGGCATGACAAAACCATGGCCCGCGTCGCCCCATCGCGTCTGTAAGAGCCGGCGGATGTGCCCGGTCAGGAACTCCCCGGCGACGTGTGAGGCGCCCCAGAACGAGATGCGCGTGGTGCGCTTCTGGGCCGCTGCGATCAGGAAGACGTGGCGAATCCGAGCGATATCGACATCACGACCGCGAAGCGGCTCTAGCGGCACCGCCGCGATGTCGAACGGTGGCCCCATCGCCTTGGTGTCGAGCGTGGGCATCGGCTCTGGCGCGGGGGTCTCGGGCTTGGCGGAGGTGGCGGTGCTGGGGCGGCTGTCGTCGTCTTCGACCTTGGCGCGGGGACCGCGGATGGTGGCTTTGGTCGAGCACTCGTCGGTGGGTGGGCCGCTGGTGGCGGGGACGACGAAGGTCTGGACCCACGAGGGCTCGGCAGCGGCAGCGAGGCCAGCAAGGAAGAGAATCATGGGCTCCCCTGCGTTGTACGCCAATCGTCGAAGCCGGCCTCGATCGCGTCGGCGAGGGCCTGACCGACGAGGTCCTGTCCGGCGGCGCTGAGGTGGAGAAGGTCCGCCCACGCCAAGGGCGGCTTCGTCCTCGACCAGGCCACGACGCTGCCCTCGCCCCCCATCGCCGCGAAGGCGTCCCAGAAGGCGCACCCCTCGTCGGCGGCGATTTTGCGCTGCACGCCCACCAGTCGCGACAGGGCCGGCTTGGTTTGGGGCCGGCCGCCCTCACGCGTGCCCTGGTCGAGCGGGGTCACTACGAGGCAGCCCGCCTGTGGCGCGCCCGCCCGCAGGCGGCGGAGGGTCTCCTTGTAGAACGGCGCGTATTTCATCCCATCGCCCTTGGCCAAAACGGGAATGCCCAGCTCGTTTCCACCGAGCATCAGCACCACCAACTCCGGCGCGCGCTGGCCCACCTGGGCCGCGAGGTGCCCATCGGCGAAGTAGTTGAACGAGCGGGTGCCGACGCCGACCACGCCCAGCGCGTCCCAGACCACGCCAGGGCCGCTGGTCTCGAGCACCACGCCGTAGAAGGGGACCGGGCCGCCGTTGGCCCCGAAGGCCGCCTTCGTGAAACCGGCCGGAAGCTCGACCACGTGGCGCCGGTCGTCGCGGTTGTCTGCGCTGGCGGAGCCCTCGCCGACGCCAGCGCCGTCGGCGCTCAGCCACCACGATCCATGCCCGGCCCCGGCTTGGAGCCACAGCTCCAGGTGTTGCAGAGGACGCGGCGCGCCGTCGGGACCACTAGGTGCTCGCACGGTCAGGTAGCCGCCATCCGGCGCGGTGGACACGACACCACCGAAGCCGTAGCGACCATTGCCCCCACCGAGGAGGATCGACTTGGTCTCCCACTCGCCGACGCGATGGGTGTCGAGGCCGGGACGGAAGCTCCACTGCGGGTCGAGGCCGGCGGCGATCCAGCCGGGGCCGCCGTAGCCGAAACGTTGCTGCAAGCGCGTCCGCACGGTGCCGGTGATGCCGTCGGCGGCGATGGTGGAGTCTCCCCACTGAGCGGCGCGCGCCAGCCCGGTGCCGCGGGCGAGCGCAGTGTAAAAAGGAGCCATCCCGCGGTGGGCGGGATCGACGAGCGGCGTCGGGACCATCGGGCCGCGGGTCGGGAGCGGAGTGAGCGCGGGCGCGGCGGCGGCAGGGCTGTGGGCGGCGGCGTCGTCGAGTGAGACCGTCGGCAGCGTCGGAACGCTTGGTGGCTCCGGAACGTCGTTGGCAACCACCAGACCGGTGCGCTCGTCTTCGATCACCCGCGACGATGGCGTCAGGTTGGGGACGAGCTGACTGAAGAGCGGGAACGGGTCACCGTCCTGCCAGGGCGACGCCGCGACGAGGGCGGAGAGCACTGGCGGTGGGTCGTCGCAGCGCTCGCCGCCGTCGCGGCAGTTGAGCGCCGCGGCGATCGTCAGCGCAACGAGGAGCCCCGCCGTGCCGAAGGCGGCGAAGAGCGCACGGAGTCCGCCGGTTTCAGAATGCATAGTAGATGAACGCCAGGCTGTCGCCCACGCCCCAGCGGATCGCCGCCCAACCGATGCCGGCCAGGATCACGCCCCAAATCGGGGCGGGCAAGGTGATGAAACGCTCTCTCGCCAGGTCGGCCCAGGCATGCGGGGTGAAGTGCACGACGTACCCTGCCACCAGAACCCCCCACGCGTGCAACGAGTAGCGCGGCAGGCTCACGTCCTCCCAACGCGAGGTCAGAGCATCGACGATTGTCCCCGCCTGGGCCAGATCGTCGGCACGGAAAAGGATGCGCGCAATCACGACGAACTGGAACGTCAGCGCCCAGCGCCAACCCAGCGCCAACGGGCCCCGCGGCTCGACCCACCCCGGACGTTTACGCCACCACCGGTTCAGCGAAACCGCCAATCCGTGCAGCACGCCGTACACGACGAAGGTCCAGTTGGCGCCGTGCCAGACGCCGAGGATCATCAGGGTAACCATCGTGTTGCGATAGGGCACGATCCCGCCTCCACGACTGCCGCCGAGCGGGTAGTAGACGTAGTCACGCACCCAGCTCGACAACGTCTTGTGCCACCGCCGCCAGTAGTCGGCGACGGACGTGGCCTGATACGGGCGCTCGAAGTTCTCGGGAATGTGGAAGCCGAGTAGCCGCGACGAGCCGATGGCGAAGTCGGTATAGCCGGAGAAGTCGGCGTAGATCTGGAGGGTGTAGGCGTAGAGCGCCACCAGCACTTCCAGTCCGGTGAACGCACCTGGGTCGGTGAACACGCTGTCCACGATGCCCTGCTGAAGTACGTCCGCGACCAGCAACTTCTTGATCAGCCCGACGCCGAGCCGCCAGAAGGCATAGCCGACGTCCTCTCTGGAGAGATGTCGTTGTTGGCCGAGTTGTGCCAAAAGCATCGAGGACCGCAGGATCGGGCCGGCCACGAGATGGGGGAAAAAACACAGGAAGGTGGCGTAGCGGATCGGATCGCGCTCCGGTGCCTCCCCCCGGCGCACGTCAATGAGGTACGCCAGCGCCTGGAAGCTGTAGAAGCTGATGCCGATCGGGAGGTGACCCTTCGGCGGAACCCAGGGTTCTATGCCTGGCATCAGCACTGCCACGTTGGAGAGGCCGAAGTGGGCGTACTTGTAGAAGACCAGGGGGCCGAGCATCGCGGCGGCGGCGAGCCACAGGAGCGGGGTGCGCCACCGTTCGGGGATGCGTCCGAGGGTGTGACTCGCGACGAATCCGGCGGAAGCCACCCAGAGCAGGATCAACGCATCCGGAGCGTTCCAGGCTGTATAGAACAGTGCGCTGGTCACCAGCAGGAACGTCGCGCGCGCGCCCTTGCCCCCGAGCATCCAGTGCCCCACCGCGACCAGCGGGAGGAACAGGAAATAGTCGAAGGTGGAGAAAAGCATCGAGGTCGTTGCTGTCATCGCTCATGGGCGTTGACGTGTCAAGGGGGGACGCCCCCCATCGAGCCGCCGGGCGGCGGCAGCGCCACCGTGAGCAGCTGGAAGAGCTGCTTTCCCCATTCATCTCTGCGCGAGGCGCCCCCCTCCGCTACGGAACCGCCCCCTCAACCGGAACCGCCCCCGCCGCAGGAGCCCCCTCGGCCGCAGCAGCCTCCTCCGCGGCGACCTTCTCCTTGGCCTTCTGCATCATCTCCTCCAGGGTCAGCGGCCGGCCGGGATCGCCGCCCGCTGCGGGAGCGCCCTCGCCCTCCGCCGCTTTCTCCTTGGCCTTTTGCATCATCTCCTCCAGGGTCAGCGGACGCCCAGGGTCGACGGCGCCCTCGAGCGCACCCCCCTCCACGGCCGCCTTCCCGTCCCAGGGGAACGTCGACCAGGGCTCCCGGCCCTCCCGCAGCGCCAGCGGTCCAAGCGACAGCGTGGGTACGAAGATCAGAACGATCAACGCCACACAGATGATGGTCAGGGTCGGGATGATCGCCTTGGCAACCTCAACGAATGGCTGCCGGAAGAGCGCCGCGGCGACAAACAGATTGGTCGCGACCGGGGGCGCCAGGTACCCGATCTCCATGTTCACCACGAAGACGATCCCGAAGTGGATGGGATCGATGCCGTAGTGGTTGATCGCCACCGGCGCGAGGATCGGCGCGAAGACTAGCGTCGCCGAAATGCTGTCCATCAGCGCGCCGAGCACGATGAGGATGACGTTGGTGAAGAGCATGAACTGCCACGCCGGCATGTTCGCGCCTTCGACCCAGCCGCGGATCACCTCGGGCGCCTCCATCTCGGCGAGGAAGTCGTTGAGGCCGAAGGCAAGGATCACGATGAGGATGAGGCTGCCCATCAGGGTGGAGGCCTCAACCAGGATCGACGGCAACTTCCGGAACGGGACGTCCTGATGGATGAGCGTCGAGATGACGACCGACGCTGCAAAGGCGACGGCGCCCGCCTCGGTGGGGGTGAAGACGCCCCCGTAGATGCCGCCGAGCACCAGGAACGGGAGGGTCAGCGCCCAAGCGGCGCCCTTGAGCGCGACCCACAGCGCGCGGCCATCGAAGGGACTGCGGCTGCCCGGGACCTTGAGGCCGACGAAGATCGCGTAGAGGGCCAGGAGCCCGGCGATGAACAACGCCGGCACCAGCCCCGCGAAGAACAGGTCTGCAGGGTCGACCGCGGCGGTGCCCTGCACGCTGATCGCGTAGATGAGCATCGCGATGGCGGGCGGGATCATGCACCCGAGCGAACCCGCCGAGGTGATGATGCCGATGGCGAAACGTTTGGGGTAGCCGGCGTCGAGGAGCGCCGGGAACATCACCGCCCCGACCGCGACGAGCGTCACGGGCGAGCTGCCCGAAATCGCCGCGAAAACAATGCAGGCGACGATGCTGGCGACGGCGAGTCCGCCCGGCATCCAGCCGACCAGCGCGCCTGCCAACGCAGTCAATCGTGTCGCGATGCCGCCCTTGGTCATGATGCTGCCAGCAGCGATGAAGAAGGGGATCGACAAGAACACGTTCTTGGTGGTCAGCGACTCCATCTTCGTCACGATGCGGCCGAGCTGATCGAGCACCGTGCCCGTCCCCTCCACCCACAGCATAAAGCACAATGCCGTCGCGACGCCGACGATCACGAAAAGGCGGCTGCCGAGCAGCGCCAGCGCCAGGACGACGCAGAGAAGGATGAGGCCGTTCACGAGGCCAGCTCGTCTTCCAGGCCGAGTTGCCGGAGCGTGTCGTCGCCTCCGAGGCCCTCACGACCGGTCCAGACCTGGACGCCTTGGAGCGCGAAGCGGAAGGCGAGGACTGCGGTGCCGAACGGGATCGAGAACATCACCAACCACTTCGGAATCACCGTCCCGGTCATGGTGCCGGCCGCCATCTCGGAGTCGGTCCAGGTGTCGAGGTGCCCGGGAATCCGCGTCTCGCCCTCGCCGACGCCGAAGATCGATCGAAAGCCGAGGACCAACAACAGGACGCAGAACGCTGCGGTCAGGAAGTGACCGACCGCGGCTGCCTTGGGCGCCAACGAGGGCGGCCAGAGCTTGCTGCCGATGTCGAGCGCGAGGTGCCGCCGCTGATAGGCCGCGAGGCAGGCGCCCGACATGCCCATCCACAACGTCAACGACAACGCCAACGTCTGCGACCACACGAGGCCGCTGGGCAGCACCTTCACGTACAGTGCCAGCAAGATCGCAAAGACGACGCCTACCCCGATGCCCTTGAGCTCGGCGCGGTCATCGCCCCGCGTTCGCATCGCCAGCACCCCGACCACGCTGCCGACGATCGCCGCCCACACCGGGACGGCCGCGGCCCCCAACGCGGCCTCGATCGCGTCCGGTACCAGCGGGCTTTCAGCGGTGGCGCTGACCCGGTACACGACGTCCAGAAACACCACGACGCCCATCACGAGCAACATGGTGGAGACGACGAGTTTCTCCATCTTGTAGAGCAACGCGTCGAATTGGAGGAGTCGGTCGATCAAGCTGGGCCTCAGGCGCTGCGAGTGTACACCAGCACGGCTACCCGAGGGCTTCCATCCAGAACAGCACCCGATCCGACTGCCGCACCGGCTCGCGCGCGAGTACCCGAAAATGCAGTTGGAACGCGGCTTCGAATCCTTCGATCGTGTAATCGGGGAAGACGTCCTCCCGCGTGGCGAGCAGCCGGCGCACCTGTACGTCGCTTTTGGGGACGAACTCGATGATCAACTGCCGCCCAAGCGTGCGGAGGAACGCGGCCACCCGGTCGAGAGGAACGTTGTTCGAGATCGACAGATGGTGGATCAGCGCGAGCGCCATCACCGCATCGGCCGGCCCCCGCGCAGCAAGCGAAGCGCGCTCATCGTTGGCCCAGCCGACGCCGCCGCTGGGATTGGTCAGGTCCTGCAGGAGCGGCAGCACCGACTCGTCGCGACGCGCCACCACGTCGCGCCAGTGACGCTCCACCGCGCCCGGGTCCACGTCGAAGGCGAGCACGCGCGCGCCGGCCTCCGCCGCGATTCGGCTGAAGACGCCGGTGTTGGCGCCGAGGTCCCAGACCTGTTTGGGCTTGATCTTCGCCAGGAAATTCGCCACCAACTCCCGCTTGTGCTGATGGGAGGCCTCGGTGTAGCTCATGGTCGCGTAGTAGTCGGCCCATTCGGTGCCGGCGGGCGCCCAGTCCAGCCCCGAAACCGCCCCTTCGAGGCTGTCGATCAGCCCCAGCATCGCCGCCCGACTGACGCCGCCCGACGTGGGCTTCGGCGACGCTTCCGCCGCGTCGTCCGCATGTCGGGTGCTGCTACCGGCATGAAGGTGCAGGTGAACCAGCAGCCCGAACTTTAGCTTCGACGAAAAGGGCAGCAGCTTCACCGCGACGTCCAACGGCACGCCGTCGATGTGAACTTTGGACAGCGTCCCCAGCCGGACGTCGGTCAGCGCCATCAGCGCCAGGGGCGCCAGGAAATGCCGGCAGAACTGCTGGTAGGCCACCCACGGTTCACCCTCGACGTAGAGGCCCAACGACAGCGTGTCGATCAGCACCGGGCGCCTGCGCAAGAACTGGATGTTGTAGGCGCTGGCATCGCGCAGACTCATCCCGCGTTGGATGGCCTGGCGTTGGATCCGAATCGTCGCAAGTGCCGCCGCCTTGAGCTGGCCGAAGCTCCATTCGTAGGGCCAACTCACAAACGGCACACGCTCAGGCTGGATCACCTTCCAGGCCGATGCCGCCGCCGTTTCAGCGGGATCGCACTCCTGATGCGACACCAACTGGCCCGCATCGACCAGCGCCTGGTACAGTCCGGACGCCATCAGCCGTTGGTACGCCTCGGAACAACCCTCGTTGATCTGCCGGTAAAGCGTGCCTTGATGCATGAAGAGGAAGCCGGCGGGGTCTCGGAACGACCCGGGGATGCGGGCGACGTCGCTACTTTGGCTCATCGGTCTTCGCCGCCGCCGCCCGTTTGCCCTGAATCCACATCTTCAGGTTGGTCCAGTACATCTTGATCGTGAACAGGCCGGCGAACAGCCCCGCCGCCGCCATTTGAAGCAGGTAACTGCCGGTGCCGGGGTCGAGGTACGCCCACGCGTGGCGCGGGGTGACCAGCAGAACCAGGGCGCCGAGGACGGGAAGAAGTTCAGGGAAACGCATGGCAGTCCGGTGACGGGACGGCGTATGTCATGAAACAGCGCCGCCACCTCCCGCTACGGCGCCGGGGCGGACTCCACAGGTTGAGCGTCCTCAAAGCCGATGAACGGCACCCGATCCAGGCGACCGTTCCCCATGCGAATGTAGACCTCCGCGGGCTTGGGCTCCGGCTCCTCGCCGTCAAGGACCAGGGTGACCGAGTCCTGCACCGCCACCGGCACCTCGCTGATGCCGGCAGCACGCTTCGGAGACTTGATCGCTAAGAAGGTGGCGAAGCTGTCGCGGTGATCCTGCGCGGTGAGCTTGGCGAGGTTTCGTCGAGTCGGCGCATGCCGGGTGATGCGCGAGCCGTGATCGCCGTGAATCAGCACCACCGTGTCCTGCCAATCCGGGCTCGCCTTCAGCGTGTCGAGCAGCTCGCCAACGAGCTTCTGGGTACACAAGGACTGGCTGACGTACTTGTCGTATCGGGCCACGCGCTCGGCGGCGGAGTTTTCCACCGCCCCCTTGTGCGCCCGGCGGTCCATCCAGTCGGCCAGCGAAGGCCAGGGCTTACAATCTTCGTCCAGCAAATAGGTGTAGTGGGGGAGAGTGATGTGCGCGAAGTACAGTGTTCCCCGGTTGTTTCCCTGCGCCAGGTCCGCCGTCAGCCGCCTGAGGGTGGCCGCGGCGGGAACGCCAACGCCGCCGGGAATTTTCGGCAGTGGGGGAAGCGCCACGCCGCTCCTGGCAGCCCGCTTCCGCACGGTGCTGTAGGCCTCACGGAGGCGGTCTGCGAACCACGAAGACTCGGTGAAACTGTTCAAGACCAGCGCCGCTTTCTGGACCTTCGACGCCGGAAGGTCGGCGAGCATCCCGATGGAGTGGATTTCGTAGGTCAGCGCGTAGTCCACGGGCGCGTCGGGCGAGAGCGAGAAGTCCATGTAGGACGACTGGTATGCCCGAATCCGGTACCCCTTGGCGGCCATCGCCGAAAAGTAGGCGTTGTCGTCGAGTATCCGCAATTCCTCGTCGCCGGTGTCGCGGAGGTGGGCAAACTCTTTGGCAGGCGATGAAAGGTTCAGGACGTTGGGAATGGAGTTGTAACTGTCGTAATAGCGGGAGTAGGCGTGGGTGTAGACCTTGAACCCCTCGGCCACGTAGTCGTCACGCAGGGCCGTCCTGAGGCGCTCGGCGCCGTCGAGCTCCGGCGGAATCGCGCCGACTCCGCCCTGCTCGTCCAGGATGAGGTGGATGACCGGCGGCAGGGCCGACACCCCGTCGGGAGCAGGCTTGGCGCTGGTCTTTTCCACCACCAGCGGGCGCCCGCCTTGTGCCAGCGGGGTCGTCAGCAGGATAAAGCCGAAAAAGGCAAGAACCAACGATAGAAAACGCTCCTTCATCGCCGCCGCGACGATGAGCACGAGCGAAAAGCAAACCACCGCGGCCAGGAGCTTTTCGGTAGCCGTCGAAAGGCGCAGATGAAGATCGGCCGCAAACGCCACAGACAAGCCGACCGCCACCGCGCTACCCCGAAGTCCGCCCAGCCTGCCCAACCCGCCGAGCACCAGCCCGGGGATCACCAACCCCAACGACGCCACCCAGAGCGCAGGCCGGCTCAACGGGTACTGGTTGTGGCTGGCGAAGGCCAAAAACGGCGCGAGCAAAACCAGGCCGGGCGCCACGATGGCTCCCCAGCGGGCGCCTCGACCCGGAGGCGACGTCGCAGCCGTGTCGGCCAACGGGACTACTTGCCGCCGCGCTTCTTCGCGAGCTCGGCGATGATGATCTTGTACAGCTCCTTTTCGCCGGTCGAGGCCTTGGCCATGTAGGTGTCGCGCGCCACCTTGGCGGGGCCTTCGAAGCTGGCCCGCTCCGCCGCGGTCGGGTGGTAGACCTGCACCTTCATCGCCGGGAAGTTCTCAAGCAGGATGGGGTTGAGCGCCCGGATCTCCTTGCGCATACGCGGGACGAGATCGACGCGCGCGCTCAGGACAATCGCCTGGAGGTCCGCGGGCAGCGCGTCGAACCAGGTCTTGTTAAAGACGATCGCCGCCGGCTGGTAGATGTGGTCGGTCAAGGTGAAGAACTTGGTGGCCGACAACCACTGGGCCGCCGACGCGTACAGCGGGGTGTTGTCGTAGCCCTGGATGACGCCGGTCTGAAGTGAAGTGAGCACCTCGGTGGTCGGGATCGGGACCGGCGAGGCCGAGAACGCCTTGTACATCTCCAGATGCACCGGGTTTTCCTGCGAGCGCATCTTGCGCCCCTTGAGGTCGGCCGGGCTCTTGATGAAACCGTAGCTGGTGCCGAAGCTGCGGTACCCGTTTTCCGACCAGAAGCCCAGCACCATGCCCTTGCTGCGGAAGGCCTTCTCCAACGGGGCGTTGGTGACGCCGTCGAGCACGTGGTCCGCCTCGCCCGCGGTGCGGAACAAGAACGGGAGCTCCAAGACGTTGAGGTCCGGAACCAGGCTGGCGATGGCGCCGGTCGAGGCCGCGACGCCTTGGAGCTGGCCGCGCTGCGTCTGCTGCACCGTCTCGTTCTCGTCGCCGAGCATGCCGCCGAAGAACACCTTGACCACCATCCTGCCGCCCGACTTCTTCTCCACCATCGCCTTGAACTGGGCGAGGCCGTCGCTCCACGGGGTGCCCTCGGGCGCGACCGTGGCGATCTTCAGCGTGTAGGTCGGCTCGGCCTGGGCCCGCGGCAAAAGCAGCAGGAGCGCGCAGAGAGAAACGAGGGCCATCAGGAAACGACGCATTGTTCTCTCGGGGATGGACGGCGGGTCTATCATGCCCGAAGCGCACGAGTCCGCGCCCTGACAACCCCCGTCGGCCGCGCGAACATCCCCGTCGCGCTATGCTGCCAGTCATGCGTGACGATCCGCGAGAGGTCCTCGGCCGCGGTTGGGCCTTCCCCTTCGGATTCGACTCCGCCACCGGCGGCGTCGCGTGGTCGGAGTTCGAAGAGAACATCCGCCAGAACATCACCATCATCCTGGGCACGCGCCCCGGGGAACGTCAGATGTTGCCGGCGTTCGGCTGCCGGATCCACGAGTTGATGTTCGCGCCCAACACCAAGAACACCAGCGCGGTCGTCGCCCACCACGTGCGCGAAGCGCTGACGAGGTGGGAGCCGCGGATCGAGGTCGTACGCGTGGAAGCCGAGCCCGACGCTGCGGGCAGCATCCGGGTTGAGGTCGAGTACAAGGTGCGGGCCACCGACGCGGTCCAGAGCCTGGCGCTCGCGTTCGGAGGCTAGCGCCGTGGAGGCCGGCACCGTCGTCGCCCTTCGGGTGCAGGTCATCGACCTGAAGAGCTTCACCCTCGATCTACAGGTCCCCACCTACCTTCCAGCGCGGGACCTCACGCAGCGGATCGCGCGCGACGCGGGTCTGGAGGCGCACTGGCCGGACGGCAAACGGCGCAATTACTACCTGCGCGCGCGCGGCCGCCTTTTGCAGGAGGGTGAGCGTCTCGACGAGCTGGGCGTCATCAACGGCGAGTTGGTCTACCTGCTGCCAGAGCCGCCGCATGGCAGCGGCGTGGTGGAGCAGCCGCCCGACTACCCTGAAACCCATGACTACGCTGGCGCCGGTTGGCTCTCCCTTTTTGGGGCGTTCGCCGGGGTCATGGGGTGGGCAATCCTCTGGGGCGTGGCGCTGACGGTGAGCCTGGACTGGTTCACCACCACCGCGCCGGGCCTCGCGCTCGGGCTCCTGTGCGCCTCACTGTCGCGACATGCGTGGGGTGGCCGGGCCAACCGCGTCCGCATCGCGGCCACCGGCTTGTTCTTGGTCGTGACCATCACTTCGGTGGCGTTTCTGACGCCCGTCATCGTCAACGACGCTGACTTCCTGGACGTGTACGCACGCGCCGTGCCGGGCTTTGTCCTGGGGGTGGGCGGGGTCTTTTTGGGGTGGTTGGCGTGGTGGGGGGCGGTCGAGGCGCTGCCCCCGCGGGTGGTCCAGCAAGAAGAAAAGCAAGTGGTCCAAGAGACACTCCCGGATTGCGCGATCTGTGGACAGCCGGTCGCGGTGGACGTCCGGTACCCCTGCACGTACGGGTGCGGGAAGGTTTTCCACGCGGGATGTCACAGGGCGAAGGCGGTCACCTACCGAGGCGACCAGGGCCGCTGCGCAGTTTGCAACGTGCGAGTCGGCTGAGCGGGGAGCGCGGAGCCCCGAGCGCGGGTCCTACTCTTCTTCGCCGGTAGCGGAGGCCGACTCGGTCGCGCTGTCACCCGGCTGGGCGCCATCGCCGCCGTCGCCACCGTCTTCGGCCTCCTCGTGCATGTTTCCGATACGACGCGACCGTGCCGACCAGCGCCCCCCCGCGTCGTCGGCCGGAGGCACAGGGAACTCGCCGAAACGTTCGGCGTCCCAGTCCAGGCGCAGCTCGTACAGCGCGCGGTCCCAGCGGGCGAGCATCGGCGGAATGGCGAACGGCACCGGAAAGCTACCGGACTCGGTCGCGATGCGACACGCAGTCTCGTCTGAGTCCAGCGGCTCGGCGGTGTAGATCGCGAGCGCGGGGCCGTGCTTGTCGAGGTGGAGCAGGATCAGCGCACGCGCGTGCTCCAAGACCGATGGGATCGCGGTGACTGCGTAGAGCTCGGCGGGAACCTGGCCGGCGTCGGCGAAGCCGGACAAGTGGTAGAGCGCGTCCGCAAGCGAGGGTGTGGGCGAGCCCCCGGTGACGACGAAACCTTCGGCCCGCGCCGTGCCGATGCCGTCGGCCTCCCCGTTGAGCATACCGTCGACCGCTGTGCCGGCCGCCGAGGCGATCCAGCGCACCGACGACCGCTTCCGTACGCCGCCTTGCAGCGCTTCGGTCCAGTCCTCCTCCAGCGTCAGCCCCGTGGGCAGGTGCCGAGGGTCGCCTGCGTGCGCGAACCCGGAGACGGTGCTTCCAGGGAAGAGCTCCGCGAGCAGCGCGCCCGCGCCGACCCCCGCGAACCGAAACCCGCGCAGCGCGTCACGGGCGCTGTCGTCGGTGAACTGAGCGCCGGAAAAAACCGTCCGGAACACCGTGCTGGTCGGCGTTTCAGGGACCCCATCCAGCCATCGTTCCCGACCCCGGCAAAGCCGGCTGGGGTGGGCGGTATCCACCGTGTCATTGCAGTAGCCGAAGGCGCGGACCATGGCCGCGGAGCTAACCCATTCCGCGCTGCCGAGTGGGGAAGGGCGCCGCGCCCGGCGCGTTAGGGGAGAGGCCGGATGGGCCTTTTCCCCCGGGTTTCGTGATAGCTGCCGCGGCCCCTTCGGAGCCCCGTGGCTGAGCGATTCTACGTCACAACCCCCATCTACTACGTCAACGACGTGCCCCACATCGGGCACGCCTACACCACCATCGCGGCCGACACCATCGCCCGCTGGCATCGTCTTTGTGGTCGCGACACACGCTTCCTCACCGGCTCCGACGAACACGGCCAAAAGGTGATGCGCGCTGCGGAAAAGCTCGGCCGCACGCCCCAGGAGCATGTCGACATCACCGTGCAGCGCTTCGTGCGCCTGTGGGAGACGCTCGACATCAAGTACGACGACTTCATCCGTACGACCGAGCCACGGCATCAGGAGGTCGTGCGCGGCTTCTTGCAGCAGCTCCACGACAAGGGCGAGCTGTATCCGAAGGACTACTCCGGCTGGTATTCGACCAGCGCCGAGCGTTTCTGGTCCAACGAAGAGGTGGCCGCCGCCGACGGCCGCTGCCCGGACTCAGGCCAGGCGGTGGAGTGGATCACGGAGCGCAACTACTTCTTCCGCATGAGCAACTACCAGGAGCGGCTGATCGCGTGGATCGCCGCGCATCCGCAGTCGATCCAGCCGGAGAGTCGGAAGAACGAGGTGCTCGGCTTCCTTCGCAAGCCGCTTGAGGACTTGTGCATCAGCCGCCCTCGCGCGCGTCTGTCCTGGGGCATTCCGCTGCCCTTCGACGAGGACTACGTCACCTACGTCTGGTTCGACGCGCTCAGCAACTACGTCAGCGCCCTCGGCCCGGTTGGCGGCGAGCAGCACCAGCGCTACTGGCCGGCCGACCTACACCTGGTGGGGAAGGACATCCTCACCTTTCACACCGTGTACTGGTTCTCGATGCTCTTCGCCCTGGGACTGGAGCCGCCGCGGCAGGTCTACGCCCACGGCTGGTGGACGATCAAGAAGGAGAAGATGTCGAAGTCGGTGGGCAACGTCATCGATCCCGAACAGCTGGTGAGTGTCTTCGGCGTGGACGCGGTGCGGTACTTTCTGCTCCGCGAAATCCCCTTCGGGTACGACGGCGACTACTCTCCGGAAGCAGCGCTGCTGCGTTTCAACAGCGATCTGGTCAACGACTTTTCGAACCTCGTGCATCGCATCGTGAAGTGGTCGGACACCCCGCTTGGGGCGCCGGGTCCGCTGGGCCAGGCGGAGGCAGAGCTGCTCGCGGTGGCAGCGCGCGCCACCGCCGGTTTCCGCGATCAGATCGAGCGGTACCAGTTTCGCGCTGCGTTGGAGTCCCTCTGGACCCTGGTGAGCGCCGGCAACAAGTATGTGGACACCCACGCGCCGTGGGCCCTGGCCAAGGCCGGCAATACCGAGCGGCTGGCCGAGGTGCTTCGTGCCCTCCGCGAGACCCAGCGCATCGTCGTCTCCCACCTCGCGTGCGTCTGTCCCGGGGCTTGCACCCGGGTGCTCGCCCGCCTCGGCCTCGACGCCCCCGACCTTCGCGTCCGCTTCGACGTCCTCCCCGGCGGCTCCACCGTTCGCCCGGGAGACCCGCTTTTCATGCGGCTCGACAGCGAGGCCACCCTCGCCGCGCTGGGCGCTCTGCCCGGGGCGCCGCCCGCTCCCCCCCCATCCCCAAAAAAGGAGACCCCCGTGTCTGAAGCAACCCCCGCACCGACTCCCGCTCCCGCCACCATCACCTACGACGACTTCGCCAAGGTCGCCTTGCGGGTCGGCATCGTGCTTTCGGCAGAGAAGCATCCCAACGCCGACCGACTCCTGGTGCTGAAGGTCGATGTCGGCGAGCCGGAGCCTCGTCAGATCGTGGCGGGCATCGCCAAGGTCTACGAGCCGGAGACGTTGGTGGGCAAGCGCATCGTCGTGGTCGTCAACCTCACGCCTGCCAAACTTCGGGGCGTCGAGTCCCAAGGAATGCTGCTGGCAGCGGGCGGTTCGGACGTCGCCTCGCTTTTGACGCCGCTGCACGAGGTCGCGGCCGGTTCGATCGTGAAGTAGACTGCGCGGGCGCCCCCGCACTCAGATTTTGCAACGCGGCCCTTGTCACACCCCCCTGGTCCGTGTCGTTAATGCCCCCGACCTTCGGAGAATCCCCGCATGCGTTTCTACCCCTCGCTCTTGTTGTCCCTCGCCGCGTTCGGCTGCTCTGAGTACGAAATCACCGCCGGGGGCAAGGTCAACGACGCGGATGTCGAAGACGGCGTGCCGGACATCGAGGTTGATCCCATGAAGATCGATTTCGGCGATGTCTCGGTGGGCGATGGCCTGACCAAGTCCGAGGTCGTGACGATCAGCAACGTCAGCGACACCGAGACCGGCGCGACGCTGAACATCAACGACGTGCGCCTCGCCGACGACTCCATGCCGTACGAGATCTCGGGCCTCGGCGCCGTGCTGGTGCCGCCGGGCGCCAAGACCACCTTCACGATCACCTTCGCGCCGATCACCGCGCTTGAATACAACACCAAGGTCCTCGTCGACAGCAACGACCCCGACGAGGCCACCACCGAGGTGAAGATCCTCGGTCAGGGCATCGCCCCGAAGATCGAGGTCACCCCCTCGGAATACGACTTCGGCACCATCTACATCGGCTGTGAGTCGCCCCAGCCCATCACCATCGGCAACGTCGGCAACGCCGATCTCGAAGTCACCGGCTTTGAGTACATCACCGCCAGCAACGACCTTGACGTCGACGAGAATGCGGCCGTCAACGGCGACCTTCCGTGGACCATCGCCCCGGGCGAAAGCAAAGAGGTCTACATCAAGTACGCCCCGCTTGACGACTTCCCGGACGAGGGCACGGTCATCGTGTCCTCCAACGATCCCGCCCAGCCCGAAGCCTACGCGCACCAGACCGCGGCCGGCGAGCTGTACGGCGAAAATCTCGACATCTTCGAGCAGGCCCTGAAGAGCGCCACCGACATCCTTTTCATCGTCGACAACTCCTGCTCGATGGCCGAGGAACAGTCCAACCTCTCCTCCAACTTCACGGCCTTCGCCGAAGAGCTCGAAACGCTCGACGTCGACTTCCAGATGGCGGTCATCACCACCGACAACCCCGACTTCCGGGGCGACATGATGGATGAGACCACGGCGAACCTCGTCGACGAGTTCACCACCCAGGCCGTCGCCGGCACCAGCGGCTCCGGCAACGAAATGCCGACCGAGATGTCCTATCAGTCCGGCCAGTCCGGCGGCGACTCCGGCCCCGGCAGCGACTTCCTTCGGGACGAAGCGTTCCTGGCCTACATCTACGTCTCGGACGAGCCCGACTCCAGCCCCGACACCTGGGCCAACTACCTGGCCTACGCGCAGAGCATCAAGTCCGACAGCGACATGTTCATCGCCCACGCCATCTCCGGCGACTGGCCATCGGGCTGCGGCTCGGCCTCGGCAACCAATAACGTCTACGAGCTGAGCGTCGCCACCGGCGGCCTGTACCTCTCGGTGTGCGCGACCGACTGGGCCAGCCACCTCAAGGCGCTCGTTGACAGCTCCACGCTCGACCTGTCCAGCTTCGAGCTGAGCGACTTCCCCGTGCCCACGACCATCGTGGTGACCGTGGACGGCGTGGTGCAGACCAGCGGCTGGAGCTACGACTCGGTCGACAACTCCGTCAACTTCGACGACGACCACATCCCGGCGGGCGGGTCGACGATTGAAGTGCAGTACGCGCTGTACGGCAACTGCTCCGAGTAGTTGTCGGGCTACGGCCCCAAGAGCGGCCGGCTCTTGGGGTGCAGGCTCAGGTTGTACGCGATCGACACGCGTTCTTCTTCGCTCTGGTGCGGGTGGACGAAGTGGTAGAGCGACGACGGGAAAAGCACCGTCATCCCATCCTTGGGTGAGATGACGAAGTTGCCGCCTTGCCCCATCGGCCCCATCCACGGCGTCGGATTCAGAAACTCGATGTGCCCTGACGGGTCACCCGCCGGGTTGTGCGCCATGGTGCCGACGGAGACGTAGAAGACGCCGGACCAGTGCAGCGGAAAGTGATGGTGGGGCGCGTTCCACCCGCCCGGGCCCACCACGTTTGCCCAGGCGCCGGCCAGGGCGATGTCCATCGTCGCCCAGTTGTTGTAGTACCGGGCGAGGGCGATGTGCGCGAACTTCAGCGCCCGCTTGAGCACCCAGGCGACGTGTTCGTTAGGTTTGAGGACGAAGTCTTCGCCGGAGTGCCAGGCGTTGCGATTGCTGCGCTGGCTACCGGCGTGCTGCGCCTTGTGGGCGAGGATGTGCGCCAACAGGGGCTCGCGGTGCTCGTCGAAGCCGCTGATCTGGGTTGGAAAAATGGGGACCGCGAAGAGCGGGATGGGCGCGAAGGGGTCGGGGGTGCTCATCGTCGGGCCCGGGCGTCTCGCTCGTTAACTGGAAGGGAGACAGGCCGATGCGGTCTCTCCCCCCTTGTTAGGACCGCGGGATGGCTCCGAAAACCACGATGAGGCGCACCTTGCTGACCGGCCTCGGGATCCTGGTGTTCATCTGCGGGGCGGCGCTGGCCAGCCCCGCGCGCATCACGCTCCACATTCCCGCCCGCGCGCGTGGCACCGAGGCGCCGGCGCCCGAGCGGGTGGAGCGGATCCGGCGCGACATCGAGCACCTGTCGGTGACCATCGGGGAGCGCAACCACCGGACGCCGATGGCGCTCGCGGCGGCAGAGGCCTGGGCGCGCGCCGAGCTCGAGGCCGCGGGGCTGGTCGTCAGCGTGCAGGAGATCGACGGGGTCGGCCACAACCTCATCGCCGAGCGCACCCCTCCTGGGGAGCGGGACATCGTGGTGGTCGGCGCCCATCTCGACACGGCGCAGGGCACCCCAGGGGCCGATGACAACGCCTCCGGGGTCGCCGCCCTGTTGGAACTGGCGCGGAATCCCGACCTCGGGTCGCGACAGGCGCTGCGGTACGTCATCTACGGGAACGAGGAGCCGCCCTACTTTCAGACCGATCAGATGGGCAGCCGCATCCACGCCCAGTCGGTCCAGGCCAGAGGGGAGCGCGTGGTCGGCGCGTGGGTGCTCGAGTCGATCGGATACTACTCCGACGCTCCCGGCAGCCAGAAGTGGCCGCTGATGTTCGGCCTGTTCATGCCCGCGACCGCCAACTTCGTGCTGCTGGTCGGCAACCCGGCGTCGTCCGACCTCGTGCAGAGCGGCATCCGACAATTCCGAGAACGAAGCACCCTTCCCAGTGTGGGCGCGAGCATCCCGGGCTCGATCGAAGGCGTCGACTGGTCCGATCACGCCGAGTATTGGCGGGTGGGCATCCCCGCGGTCATGGTCACCGACATGCCGCCGCTACGGAACCCGCACTACCACGAACCCACGGACCTGCCCGGTGTCATCGACCCGGCGCGAGTGGCGGCAGTGGTGGACGGCATGGAATCGGTGTTGCGGTAGCGGTCAGCGCGGGAGGCGCGCCCGGCGGCGGCGGGCCCCAAAGGCGAGCACGACACCGAGCCACCCCGCCGCGGTCCCTGCTGTCGAGCTGCAGCCACAACCGGCGCCGTCAGCTACGTCCGCCTGACCGCGACACTTCGTCCAGTCGGTCCAGTCGCAGTCGCCACAATCGCGGCTGCGCTCGCCGCCGTCGGAGCACGCCTGCGCCTCGGCTTCTCCGTCGTCACACTCGCAGGTGCTCGAGGTCAGCACCAAGCGAAGACTGTCGATTCCGACGTCGCGACCCGCATTGATCTCATCTTCCCACGAATCGGTCACACGAATGGACTGGGCGCCGGCCACCGAGAACTCAAAGTTACCGAGGAGCGACCACTCCCCACTCATCGCCGACTGGTCGGTGGTGACGGTATCCGTCGCTCCGTTGTGTTGGATGGTGTAAACCGCGCCGAACGTTGGCGCGCCCAATGCTGGCACCCAGACCCACACATCGTAGGTGCCGGCCCGCTCCAAACGAAGCGGCCACTCCAAGGCATCGTCGCCACCCGCGTCGGCAGGTGTCCAATACGCATGACCGGCGTTCCCATCGATAGACGACAGACGACCCTCGGGACAGGCGCAGGCATCGTCCTCTTCGATGACCGTCTCGCCCTCGGCGGCGACGGCGCACGCGCCCGAACACTCCTCTTCGTCGTGCCAAGCCCAGGCCTCCAGCGCGGCGGCATCGCCGTTGAAACGATCCTCGTCGACGTTGGCGTCGATGCCCGCGACGCGGCCGGTGGCGCTGTATTGCCAGAAGGTCCAGCCGCTCCAAGGGTTGGGCACCAAGGGGCAGTCGTCTACCCAGTTGGCGGTCCACATCGGGTGTCGGGTGAAGTCGGCGTCGCCGGTCAGATAGGTCCATCCGTAGGCGCCGGCGTAGATCATCGGGACGACACCGAGCTCGCCCTCGACCACATCCATCCAAGTTTGGATGTTTGCCACCATCTGGCCGACGGGGACATCCTCGTTGTCGCCCTGCTCCACGTCGAGCACCGGCGGCAGGTCCCCGTCCTGCAAGGGGCCCATCTCGGACAACAACAGCTGCGCCTGGGCCACGGGGTCGTCGTTCCCGTCGAAGTACTGGTACACACCGCGCCGGACGCCGACGCGCTGGCTCTCGGACCAGTTGCGCGTGAACTGGGTGTCGTAGGTGCCGAGGCCATGCGACACCCGCATGATCGCGAACTCGATCCCGTCCGCCGCGACTGCGTCCCAATCGATGGTCCCCTGCCAATAGGAGACGTCGATGCCCTCCACGACTGCCCCATCGGCGCACACCGCCTGGTACTTGGCGTGGTCGGCGTCGGGGAACGGGCGCGCTTCTTCGCCATCTTCGGTGCAGGCGACGAGGGCGAGGACGAAGAGCACCGCCGTGGCTACGGCAGCTGCTTCGCGATGTCGCCGTAGGTCTCGGGGCGCCGGTCTCGGTAGAACTGCCACGTCTCGCGCACTTCGCGGATGAGGTCGAGATTGCAGTCGGCGATCACCAGCTCATCCTCGGTTTCGCTGCCCACGGAAAGGAAGGCCCCACGCGGATCGACGATGTAGCTGCTGCCGTAGAAGTGGCCGATGCTCCACGGCGCTTCGGTGCCAACCCGGTTGCTCGCGGCGACGAAGTACCCGTTGGCCACCGCATGGGCCGGCTGCTCCAGCTTCCACAGGTACTGGGAAAGTCCCGCCACCGTCGCGCTCGGATTGAACACGATCTCCGCACCGTTGAGCCCCAAAAGCCGCGCTCCCTCGGGAAAGTGCCGGTCGTAGCAGATGTAGGCGCCGATGCGCGCATAGCGGGTCTGGAAGGTGGGATAGCCGAGGTTTCCTGGCTTGAAGAAAAACTTTTCCCAGAAGCCGGAGGTCTGCGGAATGTGGTTCTTGCGGTAGATCCCGAGGGTCGTGCCGTCGGCATCGACCACCACCGCCGTGTTGTAATACACCCCCGCCATCGCCTCTTCGTAGATGGGGATGACCATGGCCATCGCATACTTCTTGGCGTAGGCCGAGAGTCGTTGCACGGTCGGTCCGTTCGCGGGTTCGGCGGCACGGTACCAGCGTTTGTCCTGGCCAGGGCAGAAGTACGGCCCGTTGAATATCTCCTGCAGTCCGAGTATCTGGACGCCCGCTTCCCCCGCCTTCTCGATGAAGGGCAGGTGCTTCTGGAACATCGCCTCCTGCACCTCGGCGACAGGGATGCTCTCGTCATTGACAGGGTTGCCAGCCTGGATGAGGCCGACCTTCACGATACGGGGCATGGCGCGTTTCCTTGGGGAGGCGCCATCCTACCGCAACCAGGACTCCGATGCCCGTGCACGCACCTGATGGCACTCTGTTGGCCCGCCGATCCATTCATCGCGGCCCCGTTGGCGACTACGGAGTCGAGACCGTCCGGCTTCCCAACGGACGGACGGTGGACCTTGACGTGCTCCGGCATCCCGGCGCCGGGGCCGTCGTGCCCCTGCACGAGGACGGCTCGGTGACCCTCATCCGCCAGCACCGGCATGCCGCGGGCGGGATGATCTGGGAGGTCCCCGCTGGCAAGCTGGAGCCGGGCGAAGCCCCCGAAGCCTGCGCGGCCCGTGAGTTGGAGGAGGAGACGGGCTTACGTTGCGGGGCGCTGCGCCGGCTGACCACGATTCACACCACGCCCGGGTTTACCGACGAGGTCATCCATCTCTATGCTGCCACCGAGCTTTCAGAGGTGCCGGCCAGGCCCGAGGCCGACGAGATCATCGAGTGCCATCGTTTTTCCGGCTCGGAGGCGCTGGCGATGATTCGGCGTGGTGACATCACCGACGCCAAGTCAATCGTGGCGCTGTTTCTCGCCCTGGCCTGAACTACCAGACGCCCGGAAACAGCCGCCAGCGCACATCGCTCATGTAGGCCGCATAGCTTGGGTCCTCACCCAAAACACGCTCCTCCGCCAGCAGCCGCGGAATCTGACACCCCCAACTGATTGCGTAGAACACGAAGTTCATCGGTGAAGGATTCATCCCCAGCACGAAGACATGGGTGAGAAGGTAGCCCAGATACATCGGGTGGCGAACGAAACGATAGGGACCGCCGAGCACAAGCTGCCGTCGGGCCGCGACCAGCCCGAAGTTCCTCCCCAACCACACCTTCGCCCCGGTCTGGATGAGGAAGCCGAAAATCCAAAAAACGGTCACCACGCGGGTGGGAAGGTGATGCTCTCCCAGGCCGCCGGTGGCCAGGAGCGGTGCGGTGGTGGCCGCGAAGGCAAGCAACCAGTCGGTGGGGCGGAGGCTGATGGCTGCCGCAGGTCGACGAAACAGGAGGAATACGACGATCATCCCTTCGCTGAGGAGCTGGAAGCTGCCGAACTCGGCGCCTCTGCCATCGATGACCCGGTAGACCAGCCAAGCGTAGAGGGCCAACACCGCGAAACGCTCGCCGAGGTCAAGGAGGCGCGGACTCACACGCTGCACGCCCACCCCTATCGCGCGGGCTCTTGGAACGCGGCGTCGGTGCCGGCAAGCCGGCCGCAGTCAGGGCGGCGAGGCGAAAGCCGGTGACCGCGTCGGGCCACCCAGAAAAAGGAGCTTTGCGCTGGCCACAGTCCACGCGTCGACGCCAAGCGAGGACAGCCTCAGCGGCGTTGACCCCGGCTGCGGCCATATTGACAACTCGGCTGTTCCATCCGGCACCAGTGGGCGGTTCAGCCGGCAATTCAGCCCGATCAGGGTGGCGCCGAGCTCGTCCTCGAGCGCACGCTCAACGCTCGCGATGCCCAAGAGGCCGTGCAGGATCGGGTGGCCGGTCGCGGGGTTGGCGTGGAGCGGGTTCCGGTCCCCGAGGAGTCGGTATAGGAGGGACGCGTTGGGAGCGAGGCTCACTGGGATTCGGGTTGGCTCGTACGTTGGGAGCAGCTGACGCGCGGAGCGCGGCGGGGTTGGTCCACCGAAGCCCCCCTGCCCCCGCAAGTACACGCCGAGGGTCACTGCACCAAGCGTGCCGTCGGCGGTAGCAAAGGACTGACACACCCGAAGAAGGGCCATGCTGCCAAGGTCCCAGGGGCCGTTGAGCCTTCCTGAACCACAAAGGGTGCGGGTGGCGGGCCAGGTGCCATCGAGCGTGAAGTCCACCTCGCCGATCAAGGCGTCGTCGGTTCGAATAGGGGAATCCTTGAGGAGCGCGAGGGCGCTGCGGAACGCGAGCGTGGTGAGGAAGCTCGCGAAGGGGCGCTGCTCGGCCGACTCGACCACTCGATGCACTGCGGTGGAGCCCGCGGCGAGCGCGTGCAAGAGCTCCTCATCCTGGGTCCAGGTGACCGTGTGCTCACGCATCGAGGCGCCTGACGATACGGGCCACCTGTTGCATTCGTCGCGCCGGCTGCCGGACGAAGGGGTTCGTTTCGTCCCAGACGTAGCCCGCGAGGACGGACGTCACCTGGCGACGCAACAGATCGTTCTGGGACGGTGAAAACAAGATGTCCGGAAACTCGCCGGTGTACCACCCGAGCACGAAGGCGCGGAAGGTCTCCACCCCACGCATCATGTAGGCCGTGTAGTCGGTGTCCCAATCTACCCGCTCCCCACGAAGGGAACGGTCGATGAGGATCGCGGCGCGATTGGCACTTTCGAGCGCAAGGGTGACGCCGGAAGAAAACACCGGGTCCAAGAACTCGGTGGCATTTCCCACAAGTGTGTACCCCGGGCCGTGCATGGCACTGACGGCGGCCGAGTAGCCGCGCAGGGTGCGAGGGGGGAACACGAACTCCATGTCGACCAAGCGCTCGCTTGTGTTGGGGTCTTCAGCCATCGCGGCGCGAAACACCTCCTCGTCGGTTCCGGTAAAGTGTTCGAAGAAGGGAGGTTCGGCGACGAATCCCACCGAGGTGATTCCGTTGGAGAACGGAATCAGCCACACCCACGCGCCGCGCGGGTGCATCACGATCCAGATGCGATTCTCGAGTGTGCCTTTGGGCCGACGGTCCCCGCGTACGTGGGCGAAAACTGACTTTCGCTCCATGAGCGTGCTGGGGCGGTCGAGCCCCAAAAGCCGCGGGAGCACGCGCCCGTACCCGGTGGCGTCGATGACGTGGCGGGCGCGGATGGTGTAGTTCTTGCGGGGTGATTCTACGGTCAGCGTCGGCTCGGCGCCGGGCGTCATCGCGGTGACCCGGTGTTGGTAGTAGATGGGGACGCCTTGGCGCGAGGCTTCGTTGGCCAATGTAAGGTCGAAGTCGGCCCGGGGGACCTGCCACGTCCACGTCCAGCCGGGGGTGAATTGCTCCGCGAAGTCGATGTCGGCGCGCTGGTCCCCGCGCACGAAAAGCGCGCCGCGTTTGACGAGGTAGTTTCGCGCCTTCACCGCGTCGAGCAGGCCTGCCTCGTCGAGGAGGTCCATGCATCGCGCCAGGAGGCTTTCTCCGATGACAAATCTCGGGAACGTTTCGGCTTCGACGATCGCGGTCGACCAGCCCCGCGCGTTGAGAAGGGCCGCTGCGCTGGTGCCCGCTGGACCGGCACCCATCACCGCGACATCGACGCTATCGGGGAAATTGCGGGGGTCGGCGGCCAGCGGAGCCTGCGGCGTCATCCCCGCCGTCTATTCGATGCGGCGCTTGACGGGCAGGGGCACGGGGAGTAGATGCCGCGCGAAGCGGGGCGTAGCTCAGCCTGGTAGAGCGCCTGGTTCGGGACCAGGAGGTCGCAGGTTCGAATCCTGTCGCCCCGACCAAACCGAATGAACGCCCTCTGGATCACCCGATCCGGAGGGCGTTTCAGTTTCGGCCTTCGCCATTTCGGCAAGGATATCGAAGGGTTTACGGTAGGTCGCCTCCACCCGGTCATCGAACAATTCGCAGTTCGAAGTGACCAGATCGAGTAGGAGCCGCTGTTGCGACGGCTCCTGCCGGATGTATAGGTCATACGCCCGGTTTGCGAGTTCGAACAGGCGGAGCGCGGTATCGAGCGCACGGGCGTCCACGAGGGCGAGTCGCTGCATCTCGCCCTGAAGCTCCGCGCGCTCCATCTCCCACTCGTTCCGCTTCCGCGTGAAGAAGGCGTCGTCGACGCGCCCATCGAGCTTGTCTTCGTAGGCCTTGTCGATCAGACGGCCGAGGCGGTCGAAGCGCGTTCGCAGCGTCGTGAGCTTCTGCACCTGCTCGTCGACGATCATGCGCCTCGACTCCTTGAGGTTCTGGGCCACGAGGCGCGCGTTCTCCTCGCTCATTCGGAGCGGGCGCACGAGCCCCCCGAAGAGCTCGCGCAGGCGTTCCTCACGGGTGTAGGACTGGCCTTGGCACCTTCGGAAGCACCGGTAGTAGACGTGCCCCTTGTGGGTTTCCGGCGTCACCGCGCTGCGGCAGAAGCCACAGGTGACGAAGCCTCCGAACGCGAACCCCCGCGCTCCCGGCCGGGTCATCGGCTTGCCGTCAAGGCGGTCCTGCACGCGCTGCCACAGCTCCGCGCTGACGATGGCCGGGTCGCTGCTGCGGTACACCTTGCCGCCCCACTTGAACCACCCGCCGTACAGCGGGTTTCGCAACGCGAGGTGCACGCTGCTGACCGCAAGGATGCCCTCGGCTCGCGTCCGCAGACCCGCCGACTTCGCGTGGGTGCAGAGGTCTTGAAGCGAGTGTGTGCCCCCGTCGTACAGCTCGAACAAGCCGCGCACGAGCAGCGCGCGTTCGGCGTCTAGTTCGAGGGTGCTCTTCCCGTCCACGCGCAGGTTGATGTACCCGAGCGGGGCGCGCCCAGGGTAGTGCCCCGCTTCTGCCTTCTGGTCGAGCCCCTTCTTGACCTCTTCCGAGAGGTTGTCCGAGTAGTTTTTCGCCATCAGCACCTTGATGCCATGCATGAACTTCTCGGCGGACTTCGAGTGCTCTGCGATCACCGCGCCCTCTCGGACGAGGTGCAGCTCGACGCCCAGGTCGTCCAGCACCACCCAGTCGCGCAGGTTTCGGTACACACGGTCGGTCTTGTCGGCGACCACGATCCGCCGCCCCTCGGGCTGTCGGCGAAGCCACTGGAGGAGCAGGCCGAACTGCTCCCGTCCCTTCTTGCGCCCGCTCTCCACGTCCACGAACGTCGCCCCGACGGTCATGCCCAAGCGGTTGGCGTAGGCGCGGAGCGACGCGTCCTGCGCCTCAAGGGAGTACCCCTCTTCCTGCTGCTCACGGGTCGAGACCCGCTCGTAGAGCGCGACGATGCGGGCGACCGGGAGCGGTGCGGCTGGGGGCGGCGGGCGTCTGGCCATCGTAGGTCTACCTTTTGGGGGTTCGAGCAGGCTCGCCCCTACGACGCTCTGGACGGAGCGGTAGACCCGTCACAGCGGTGGCGCGGACGGGGCGCGTCGGCCATGCCGCTCTGTCGAGGTGGGCGTGCGGAAGGGGATGTGAGAGCAGGTGCGAGCTTGCTTTCCTAACCCTTTCTGCGCCCGATGCGGGATCCCGGTCTACGCCATTGCCTCCGTACACGTTTTGTCGCGTTACTTGCCGGCGGCGGCGGTGGCCAATCGCGAGCGCAACCCCGTGGAGACGCACACATGGCCAAACCCCCCGACGACAAAAACGGCTCCCTCGGCTTCGAGGACAAGCTGTGGGCCGCGGCCGACGTGCTCCGCAACAACATGGACCCCGCCGAGTACAAGCACGTCGTCCTCGGTCTGGTGTTCCTCAAGTACATCTCGGACGCCTTCGAGGAGCGGCGCGCGCAGCTCATCGCGGACGGGGACGCCGACGCCGTCGAGGACCGCGACGAGTACACCGCCGAGAACGTCTTCTGGGTGCCGCCCATCGGCCGCTGGTCGCACATCCGCGGGCTCGCCACGCAGCCCACCATCGGGAAGGTGCTCGACGACGCGATGGACGCCGTAGAGGCCGACAACCCCGTGCTGAAAGGCGCGCTCCCCAAGGCCTTCGCCCTGCCCGCGCTCGACAAGCAGAAGCTCGGCGAGCTCATCAACCTGATCAGCTCCATCGGGCTCGGCACCGCGGCCCACCGCGAGAAGGACACGCTCGGGCGTGTCTACGAGTACTTTCTCTCCCGCTTCGCCTCGGCCGAAGGGCGCGGCGGCGGCGAGTTCTACACGCCGAGCAGCATCGTGCGCGTGCTGGTCGAGATGCTGGAGCCCTACCAGGGCCGGGTGTACTGTCCCGTCTCATCGAATTCACCCGATCCGATCCCAGTTGAAACTACCGGTAGAAAAGGTGGAATGGCGCCTGAAGCTGTGTCCCAGCCGGGGTCCGCGAAGGCGCTCCGCGCACATGGGCGGTCAAAACTGTGGCGTCCGGAAATGATGGCGGGTTTTGTCCGGAAAAGATGGCGGCTTTGGGAATGTGACGCGGCGGGTTGGACGCCGCAAGAACGCGTTGCAGAAGACGGGGTTGGTGGCTGAACCACCGCCGGGT
>CANFCK010000035.1 GCA_947445035.1 Deltaproteobacteria bacterium | reverse complement strand
TGAGGAGGTTGAGGAGGTTGAGCGGGTGGAGCGGGCGGCGGAGCGCGCCGCAGCGAAGCGGGCGGCGGCGGAGCGGCCGGAGACGGCCGCGAAGCGCGCGGAGCGCGCCGCAGCGGAGCGGGCGGCGGCGGAGCGGCCGGAGGAGCAGGAACGCGCCGCAGCGGAGCGGGCGGCGGCGGAGCGGCCGGAGACGGCCGCGGAGCGCGCGGAGCGCGCCGCAGCGGAGCGCGCCGCAGCGGAGCGGGCGGCGGCAGCAGAGCCGGCGGAGGAGGAGGCCGCGGCGCGGGCGGAGCGCGCCGCAGCGGAGCGGGCGGCGGCAGCGAAGCGGGCCGCGCCGAAGGCAGCTGAACCGGCTCCCAAAGCGGCCCCTGCCACGGTCCTCGACGAGAAGCGGCGGACGACCTCGGAGCTGGCGAAGCGGGCAGCTCACGCGGCCGTCCGGACGATGGCACCGGCGAAAGATGCGCCCGAGTCCGCCCCGGCAGGTCGGCCGGCCGCAGCGACCAAGCCCCCGCCCACAGCGGAACCGCGCACCGTCGCCGCCGCCGCAAAGGCCGCTCCCAGCACACCGAAGCCGCCGCCCGAGCCCCCCAAAGCGCCCCCCCGCGCAAACGACCCTCCTCCCGCACCCCTCGCCGGCACCGAGCGTCGCGCCTCGAAAGGCAGCTCGTTGGTCAAAGAGACCGAGTCCCGCCCGAAAAGCGCCACTGGTCCCCGCTCGAGTGACCCCGCGCCCACGCCTCCCAGCGCCAGCGCACGGGAACCCGTCGCGGCCGACAAGGCCCCCGCCCCCCGTGCCGGCGCCACAAAGGAGCCCCCTTCGGCGGCGGCGAAGCCCGCTCCGGTCGCCAAGCCCGACATCCCCGCCGCACGCGCTCCCACCGCAACGACCGCGCCCCGGACAATCGGCGGGGGTGTCCGCGAGGCCAAGCCACCCCCGGCGACAGACCGCCGCGCCGGCAAGGAGCCCGAAAAGGTCTCCGAGCCGGTCGCACCCGCGGGCGGCGTGGGTCAACGAATAGGGAGCGGCGGCGGCGAGATGCTTCGTTTCGCCCGGAGCACCGGCGCCCCTGCGGCGAAGGCCGAGGCCGTCGCCGATGCCCTCCACATCGGTGACGAGGACGTCGCCTCGCCGATCGACACCCGCGCGCCGACCACCGTCGAGCGCAGCGCGGGCAACGCCCGCGCGCGGGGCGAAGCGCTCCCGATTCCGGAGGGTCACGAGTCGGCCAAGGACGCCCCGATCGCGCGGGACGCGGTCGCCCTGCCAAGCCCCGCGGCGGTCACGGGCGACGACTCAACCGCTGGCCTACGGCCGGGGGAAGCCGCGAGCGCGGAGGCCCCATTCGCGGCGGCGCAGACCGCGGAGGTCGTGCCCCTCCCCCCTTCGGGACCGAGCGGGCTGCGGCTCTGGGTGGCGGGTGAGCTTTCCGATGCCGATCTCGAGCGACTGCGCTCAGCACTCCCGCCGCCTCCGGTCAAGAAGAAGCCGCCGCCCCGGCGTAAGCCGACCAGCACCCCAGCCCCCTCTGAGGCCGTCGTTGCCGCGCTCGCAGCGGTCCTGGCCCCTGCTCCGGTTCCGCGCCCGGCGTCCGAGAACGACGGGTTCTGGGGCGGAGGAGGCGGGGTCGACGAAGGTGTTGGCGCCCAGGTGAGCGACACCCCGGCAGAGACGGCGGGCGACGACGTCCAACGGGCGATCTTCACCGACGAAGGTGCGGGCTGGACCGACATCACCATGCTCGACGACAATGTGACCGAAGGCGACAAGACGCAGGTCGCCGTCCGTCGGACGGACCTGGGGGTGTGGTTTGCCCCCGTCGACGACCTCGTCCGGGCGGGGTGGAAAGTGCCGCTTGAGGTACAGGCCCTCGGCATTACCGGCAGGGTGATCGTGGAGTTCATGATCGACAAACACGGCGCCATAAAGGACGTGGCGATGATCGACGCAAACGTCGACCTCGAACTTCAGCTGGCCGCCCTCGCGGCCGTCCCTGCCGCCGTCCCCCCGCCACCGGCAGGAGTCGGCCCTCTTCGGATCCGCTACACCTTCCGATATGGTGCACAACGGCGCGGGCAGCGCGCGGTCCCGGACCCTCCGAGGTAGACTCAGACGATGGCGCGCGCTGATCGGACTCGCGGCTCGGCGCTCACCCTCCTGGGGGTGGGAGCGACGTCCGTGCTGGTGCACGTGCTTGCGGTGCTTCTGCTCGCGATCGTGGGCCTGCCGATCACTCCTCCCGGCTGGGATCGACCGATTTCCGTGCAGTTGCTCGCTGGCGACGTCGTCCCCGGAGATGTGACGCCGCCGACCTACGATGCGGTCCTGACCCCCACGGTGGCCGAACCCGAGGTTGAGGTCGAGCCCGAACCGGAGCCGGAGGATCCGAAGACCCCCGACGGCCAAATTGTCGAGACCCCGCCGCCGCGCGAGGATCTGATCCCGGTCGACGCCGACTACCTCGCCGAACACAACAACGCCGTCCTCGAAGAGACGCGGTCGCGCAAGTACAAGATCAACCCCGACATCCTGGCGCCCTCCTACAGCGAAGAAAGCAAACTGGAACTCGAAAAAACGGCGGACGTCGGCGCCAGCGACGCCTCCACGGGCGCGATGGCCGGCGGCGTCGAAACCGACACCCAGGGAAAAGGCCCGCCGAAATCCAGCATCCCGTCCCAGTTCCTCGTCACCAACAAGGAGGGCCTCGCGGCGCCCACCGTCGCCTCCTCGTCTCGCCAGGACGTGCGAGGCGCCCCCCAGAATGACCTGCTCGACGAAAAGTACGGCGTCAGCGTCGCGCTCAACACCCGTGAGTTCTACGGCGCGGACTACATGAACCGCATTCGTCGGCAAGTCAACTTTTATTGGAAGCAGAACCTGGCGAATCTGTCATCGTCGGTGCGTTTGGGAAAGCCGCGGTTCCGGACCAATGTCTCGGTGGTGCTCAACGCCGATGGCATCTTGGAGAGCATCGAAATCAAAGAGGACAGCGGCTCGCCACCCATCGACGACTGTGTGGTGCAGGCATTCAAAATTGCCGGCCCGTTCCCCAACCCTCCGGCCCAACTCATCGCGCGGGACAACCGGGTGTACCTCCCAGACTTCGAGTTCACGGTCGAGGTGGGCACCGCGCAGATGCATTATCAGGGGGTCGATCCTCGCGCGAATGTGCAGTTCCCGGGCATCCTGAACGCCCCTCGCTGACTGAAGGCACAACGACCGGCTGAGCGCGCGCGGGTCGCGATCGCGACGCGCCACGGTGTTAGCGTGAAACACCATGGAATCGCGAGAGCTTGAGCTGATTCGACCCGTCGGGCAGGGCGGCTTCGGCACGGTCTGGCTCGCCAAGCTGCACGGCCGCGACGGCTTCAGCCGACGGGTTGCGGTCAAGCTGATGAAGGACGCCGGCGTTTCCGCGGACATCGTGGCCCGGCAGCGCGACGAGGCCCGGCTTTTGGGCATGTTGCAACACCCGCACATTGTCCAGGTCTTCGATCTCACCGAGCACAACGGCCTTCCAGCGGTGGTGATGGAGTTCGTCGAGGGCGCCGACCTGTCCTCGGTCCTCAAACACCATGGTCCGCTCCCGCTGTCAGCTGCGATCGAGGTGGGCACTGCGGTCGCGGGGGCGCTGGACGCCGGCTGGACGGCGCTGGCGCCCGATACCGACCGACCGTTGCACGTGATCCATCGCGACATCAAGCCGGCGAACGTCCTGGTCACGGTGCACGGCACGGTGAAGGTCCTGGATTTCGGCGTGGCGAGGGCTGATTTCGACCGCGAGGGGCACACCCAGTCCATGGCGTTCGGCACCCCACGGTTCATGGCGCCGGAGCAGTTCCTTGGCGGCGAGATTACCGCGGCCAACGACGTCTACGCGCTCGCCGTGACCTTGTTCGAGATCTCAGTGGGAACGGTGTGGGAACGGCCTCCGCTCGCCGAGCAGCGCTTCACCGCGAAGGTGCAGGCCCAGCTCGCCAAGGCGCCCCCGGCGCTACACGGGCTTTTGACCCGCATGACCACGTGGGAGCCCGGCGCGCGGCCGACCGCGGCTGAGGTGGAAGCGGCGCTCGATGCGCTGGATGTCCGCGGAGAATCGCTGAGGAGCTGGGCGTTGGGCACGGTGAGTGGCGTGATGGCGCTTCAGGCGCTGAGCCTCTCGGCTACAGGTTCTCCGGCCGCGACTGCACCCCCGGCGAGCCTGGGCTCCCAGCTGCTGAGCGCTTCGGCAGCGCGTCTGGAGCCACCAGAAGCCATCGTTGACTCTGGGGTCTCGTTGGCCGAAGCGAGCGTGGCGCCGGCGGCTCCCAGCAGGCCGATGGTGTGGTTGGCCGCGTCCGCGGCGGGGGTCGCCCTGGTTTTGGGCGTGGCGCTTTTGGGCGGGGTCGGGTGGTGGGTGAGCCAAGAGGCGAGGCCCGCTGGTAGGCCGCCTGCGGTCGAGGTGGCGCCGACGGCTGCGACAGCGCCGGCCGACGCGATGAATGCGGCGGAAGCCAGGCCGGCGCCACCGGCGACCGAGCCCACGACGCTGGACGTCACCGCAGCGGCGCCGGCATCATCGTCCGCGCGGGCGGAGGGCCCGATCAGCAAGGCTTCGACGCGCTCGCAGGGCAACCCGGGTCCTTCCGGCGCGGAGCTCGTCGCCGACCTCCAGCCGGAGCCAGCGCCCGCGCGACCAGCCCCCCGACCCGTGGCGGTCTCGGCGCCGAAAGAAGTCGCGACAGCGTCCACGCCGCCGGCACCGGTGGTCGTGGAGCCCCCGGCGGTTGCAGTTCGAGTTCACAGCCTCCGAATCCTCGCGGACGTCATCGGGGCCTCGGTGCTCGTTGATGGGGTCGCGGTCGGTCAGACTCCGCTCCCGGCGCGGCAGCTCACGTTCGGCGAGCACCTCATCGAAGTCGTCGTCGATGGCGTCAGCGCCCGGCGCACGATCAACCTGGACGCCAACTCCAGGGGCATCCTCCGCTACCGCTCCCAGGAGAAGACATGGGTCTGGCTGTGATTTTGCTATGGGCCCACGCGCACGCCGCCTGCCCCACCATGGTCGCGACGCTCGACGCGGCAACCAGCGTGCTCATCGACGGCGGCGACGCCGCTCCCACCTTTGCCGAGGTGGAGACGGCGCTGGCCTGCGGCCCCCCGACCCAGAGTGAGCTCGCTCGCTTGTGGGTTTTGCGGGGCGCGGCGCTCCAGCTCGGCGGGGACGCGGCCGCGGCAGAACCGTTTTACGCTGCCGCGCTCGACGCCGACGCCACCTGGTTCGACGACCGCCTCGGCGCGTCCGTTCGTGAGGCTTGGAGCCGCGCCAAACACGGCCTCCCCGGCCGGCTCAGCGCCAACCGCCCGATTGACGTCGACGGTGTGCGCGTCGAGACCTTCCCTGCCACCTTGGAGTCCGGGCCCCACGCGCTCCAGGCCCTGGATGTGAACTGGGCCCGGGTGGTGGTGATGCCGTCCGGCGAGGAGACAGCCATCGAGGTACCGCTGACCCCCCTCCCGGACGGAAACGCCGTGGTTCGGCCCCGGAGGAGCGCTGGTTGGCTGATCGCAGGCGGATCACTCCTGGCCGGTGCCGTGGGCGTCGGCGTCGCCGCGGCCGCCCAGTCCGAGGTCATGACCGCCGCGGAAACGACCACGGCGCTCGACGAAGCCTGGGGTGCTCAGCAGGCCCTGGGCATCAGCGCGATCGGGCTGGCTGCCCTGGGGAGCACTGGGGTGGCGCTGCATTTTGTTTTGCCGTAGCGGCAGCGACCGCTGCAAGCGCGGCGCTACCAGCAACTGCCGAGGTGGCGGCTCACCTCGGGAGTTGCTGGCCTCGGTGAGCGCGTCAGCGCTGACGGCTACGCCACCATCGCCCGGTGGAAGTGAAATTCCGCGTCCACCGCCAACAGCTCGTGTTCGCCAACCTCTTCCCACTGTTCTTCGTCGCCGATGCGCTCGCTGGCGACCAGCAGGTGGTTCACGCGACCCGGCGGCCGCACCGCCAGCAGACAGGGCTTTTCTCGCTCGGGGCAGGTGCCCGAATCACGACAGAAGATCTTCTGCGTCGAGAAGTGCAGCTCGCGACGCCAGCGCTGCGCAAAAAACTCGCGACCGTTGGTGAGCACGAAGTTCAGCACGGGCGCTTCGTGTCCCCCGGCCGCCGCCCACGCCGTCACCGAAGCGATGGTGGCCTGTACCGCGTCGGTAACGGTCGCGACATCCGCAGCATCATGGCCGTTGACATCGACCCCACGGGCCTGGAATGCACCCAACAGAAGCGCAAAGAACGCCTCGCTGTCGGTGTCCCCCAGCCGCTCCTGCCAGATGCTGTCGGGCGTGCCTTGCCGCATGGCGGCTTCGATCTGCGAAAAGCCGTGGATCGTGCCGTTGTGGGCGAAGAGCCAGCGCCCATGACGAAACGGGTGGGTGTTGAGCGGCCCCACCTCGCCCACCGTCGCGCGGCGGACGTGGGCCACCAGCGCGTTGGACGCCAGACGATCCGCGGCCCGGCGGAAGCTGGTCGAGTCGGCCGCGGCGCCCTCCGACTTCAAGACATAGGCGTCGCCCGACTGGAAGTAGCCGATGCCCCAGCCATGGGGATGCTCACGGGCTTGGTCGGCGAGCGCGTTCTGGGCGGTGACCAGCGACCGATGGGCACGAGAGAGCACCGCCGAGCGGAAACCGAAAAGCCTGCACATCCGGAACCCGCATCGGCAGAGGAGGCCACGACATAACGCAAACCTCCGGGGCGGTGGCCATCGGAGCACGCGTTGTCCCTCGGCCGCACCCTCTGACGTGATAGCCAGCGCCCGCGCTGGAGTCCCTCTGTTTGACCTGAGCATCGGTGAGCTGCTCGTCATCGCGGTGTTGATCCTGGTCTTCGTGGGCCCGGACCGCATCCCGGAGCTGATGTCGGTGGCGGGTCGTTATTACGGGAAGTTCCGTCGTATGAGCGACGATCTGCGGCGCACGTTCAACGCCGAGGTCGCGCGGCACGAATCCGATCGCCGAAGGGAGGAGCTGGAAACGCGCAGGAAGGAGATTGAGGCGAAGCGCCGCGAAGAGCGCGATGCGGCGCGCGACGCGGCGAGCGCTGCCGAGGCGGAAGCACCCGCCGCGGAGCCCGCTTCGGCCGACGTTGCAGACGCGACGACGGCGCCCGTGACTCCCGACGGAAGTGGGCCCGAAACAACTCCGACCGCCGCTCAAGAACGACCGTTGCCTCCAGACGCGGTAGCGCGACCGCGCGCCTCCGAAGCGGGTGATCCATGACCACCCCGCCCGACGAATTCCGCATGCCAATCCTCGAGCACCTGCGTGAACTTCGCACCCGGCTCATCGTCTGCATCATTTCGCTGGGCGTGACGTTCGCCGTTTCCTTCGCCTTCGCGAACCAAATTTTTGCTTGGCTGGCGCGACCCATGAACCGCGCGCTCGACCTCACCGGCAAAGGCACCCTGGCGGTGACCCAGGCCATGGAAGGCTTCTTCGTCCAAATGCACGTGGCAGGGTTCACCGCCTTGTTCATCAGCTCGCCGATCATCTTCTGGCAGATCTGGCGTTTTGTGGCGCCGGGGCTCTACGACACCGAGCGCCGCTGGGTCTTGCCGCTGGTGAGCACCAGCACCGCGCTTTTCGTGGGCGGGGGGGCGTTCGCCTACTACGTCGTCTTCCACTTCGGCTTTCCGGTCTTTTTGGAGATGAACGGCGAGGACGTCCAGGCCGTCCTCTCCATCCAGAGCTACCTCAGCTTCGCCACCACGCTGATGGCGGCGTTCGGCGCATCGTTCCAGCTGCCGATCGTGGTCTGGTTCTTGGCGCGGATGGGCGCCATCGACCACATCGACATGCTCAAGGCCTTTCGGTACAGCCTCGTCGGCATCTTCGTCATCGCCGGCATCCTGACGCCCCCGGACGTCATCTCTCAGGTGCTGATGGCGGGACCCTTGGTAATTTTGTACGGCGTCGGCATCGTCGTGGCGCGCTTCGCGACCACCAAGAAACGTTAGGAGGAGGCAATGGCCTCCCTTGCAGACGGCTTCTGCCCCAACGTTCATGACGCCGCGATCACGGCGGCGGCCTACGACCCGTGGAGCGGGGTGCTTGCGACGGCGGACGCTTCGGGCCTGATTGCGGTGGTGCGAGCAGGCGAAGCCACACCGGGGTTGGTCTTTCGTCCAGGCGTCGGCATCACTGGCGCGTTGGCGGTGATTCGAGGCGGCACGATGCTCGCGGCGGGTGACGACGACGGAACGATCGGCGTGTACCAGAGTGACAGCGGCGAGCCAGTCTTTCAGGAGCTGCGAGATGGCGCCCGAGGGCGGGTGCGGGCGATGCGCGGCGTGGCGCTTTCGCCCGAGGGTGGGCGGGTCGCGACGATCGCGGTCGACGGGCTTTTGCGCATCTGGGACATCGCCAACGGCAAACGCGAGGTCGCGTGGCAGGGCTTCGGCGGGCTCACCGTCGATTTTGACGGCCACGGGCAGCGGGTGCTCTGCCTCGATGCGCAAGGGCAGCCGCGACTGGTGGACCTCATCTCGCACCAGGGCCTCCCGATGGACCGGCTGCAGATGCCGGCCGATCGGGCCTTCTTCTCCCTCGACGGGACGCTGGTCATCGCCGCGGGGGCGTCGGGATTGTCGCTTTTGCGCGTGGTGGACGGGCGGCTGGTCACAAGCTTCGCGGCGCGCGGCGGGAGCGGCATGCTGGGCGTCGTCCAGCGCCCGGATGGCGTGCAGATTGGCGCCGTGAGCACCCGTAGCGTTCACGTCTTCTCGATGCCCGACCTCCACCCCGTGGAGAGCGTGCGCCACGGCGCGCCCCAGACCTCGGGTGCGGCGTGGTGGGGTCAGGAGGGCCTCCGCGTGGGGGGTAGCGACGGCCTCGCCCATGGCGGCGGTGAGGCGGCGGCGGGGCCAGTCACGGCGGTCGGAGGCTTCGGAGCGGTGCGGCTTGCGGCCCATGGCGACCGCGTGCATATCTGGCAAGGGGACCGTCGCGGCAAGACCATCGACGTGGGCGCTCCGGTGGCGGTGGTGCAGGCCGAACGCGAGGGCCGCTACGTGCTTGTCCGGCCGGTCACCGGCTCGTTGAGGCTGTACGACGTCCGGACCGGGCGGGTGGTTTTCGATGCGGGACCGGAAACGGCGGGTGCCACCGACGTGGCGGTCGGTGGGAACGTCCTGGCGGCGCATCTCGCCGACCGCGGCGTACGCTGGTGGGACCTCGGGAACAACCGAGCTTGGGAGCTGCAGTGGCCCACGGCGATGGCGCTGTCCCACGGCGGCACCTGGCTGGGTCTGGTCACCCCTCGCGGCGCGATCAAGATCGTCGAGCCGGGCACCGGTCGCGATGCAGTGCCCGACCCTCGCCCTGCGGCTGACGTGCCGATTCGGCTTTTGACCTTCGTGAATCGGCGGCCGGACCTGTTGGTGCTCGACCAGGACAACATCCTCGCCCACTACGACTTGTCCCGAAGCGCCCGCGATGGCACCCCGGCCGAGGCGCGGGACGTGCTCCAATTCGGGGCCGCCCCCGACCGCATCTGGGGCATCACCGGCGGTCAGTACGCTGCGGTGCGCATTCCCGACGGCGAACACGCCACGATCATGTTCGTGGACATCCACAAGCAGGTCGTGGTCGGGGAGCTCACCGGACTGCACCCCGCGGCGGACGTCGACGCCGAATCGGGCGTGGTCATCGAGCCCGCGCGCAGCGGCGCCCTGCTTGAGCGTGAAATGAACGGCACTGAACGGCGGGTGTTGCGCTCACTTCCCGGCGGGCAGTGGGTCGCGTTCGGCAGCCGCGGCATCCTCGACGCCAGCGACGCCGCCGGGGGCGCCCTGGGGCGGTAGGTCAGTCGGACTCCCCCCGCCTCGACCGGTGTCTCGACAACAGCCCACCGCCGGGCGATGTTGACCTGTCAAGGGGCCTGCCCATGCTCATCAGCCTCTGCCTGCTGTTCGCCACCATCGCACCCGCGACCGCCGCCACCTGGCGCGACGCCATGGCAACCGGCGATTGCCGAGGCGTGGTCGCGGCGCTCCCCGCCCCCGACAAGGACGTGGAGCGCCTCGCCGCGGCGCGATGCCTGGGCCGGCTGGGTGACCACGCGCGCGCCGCCGAGCTGGCCGGCGCCGTCAGCGACAACCGCCTTCGCCCGTACGCAAGCCTCGTCCAAGCCGAGGCCCTGCTCGCGGCCGACAACCCCGGCGCCGCTGCGGACGCGCTCGCCAGGACCGAACTGCCGGGCTCACAAGAGGAACTTTTACGCGGGCGGGCGCTGGTCGCCGACGGGCGCTCGCTGGAGGCCCGAGACGGCCTGCGCGCCCTGACCGAGATTCGTTCGGTGGCTCCGGAAGCGCGCTACTGGCTGGCTCGCGGAGCCGAAGACCGTGGCGAACGCGACGCGGCGTTGGAAGCCTATCGCGCGGTTTGGACCCGCTCCCCGAGCGATCCGTTCGCCGCCCGCGCCGCCGAACGCCTCGCCGGGCTGGCCGCCGCAGTCCCCGACGCCAAGAGCGCAGACGGCCGCGCGCTGATGATGGAGCGCGCCCGCGCCTCACTCGCCGAGAAGCAGGCCGACGATGCCCTCCCCCTCCTCGATGCAGTCGCCGCCGAGGAGCCCTTCGACACCGAAGCCCAAAAACTCTTCTTCGCCGACGCACTCTTCGAGGCCAAGGCCTACGCACGCTCGCGTGCGGCTTACGATGCGCTGCCCGCCGCCCGCCAGGGGCCGGCCACCCTTTTCCAATACGCGCTGACCACCGCCCGCGCCGGGGACTACCCGGCCGCCGAGCTGCTCTACGCCGAGCTGGGCCGCGCCTTCCCCGAGTCCAAGGAAGCCGACGAAGCCGCCTGGAAGCCGGGCTACATGAAACACGACGCCGGCGACCTTACCGGCGCGGTCACCGCCTTGGGCGCCTACCTCGAGGCCCGCCCCTCCGGAAAGTTCGCCTCCGACGCGCGCTGGTTCCGGGCCTGGGACCTGCACCGCCTCGGTCGCGACATCGAGGCCGCCACCGAGATGGAGAAGCTCCTCGGGGCGTGGCCGCAGATCGATCTGGCGGTGGCGGCTCGGTACTGGCGCGCTCGCATCCAGGGGGATCGCAAGGGCTACGAACAGGTGCTGAGCCTGTACCCCGACAGCGGCTACGCCTGGTACGCGGCGATGCGCCTGGGCAAGACCTGGCCTTCCCCTCCCCCTGCGGTGCGGCCTGAGCTTCCGCCCGCCTGGGTGGCCGCCCGTCCATCGTTGGCGACCGCGAAGCTCCTGGTCGAGGCTGGGATGCCCGACTGGGCGCGCCCGCTTTTGGCGGGTTCCGTGGCCGATGCCGCCAAGGACGAAAAAACTGCTGTCGCGATGGCGTGGCTTTTGGTGGACGCCGAGGACTACGCGTCGGCGAAGAAGCTCGCGTGCCCCTACAAGGCCGACCGCGCCGCGCTCGAAGCGTGTGTCGTGCGTCCCCATCACGCCGCCGTCAGCGCAATCGCCGCGGAGCATGGCCTCCCGGCGCTCTTGCCCTACGCCATCATGAACGCCGAGAGCGGCTTGGACCCTTCGGTGACGTCCCAGGCCGGCGCGCGGGGCCTGATGCAGCTGATGCCGAAGCTCGCGGCCGACCTGGCCAAGGATCGCATTCCCGGCTTCCACCCCAGCGAGCTGTACCGCGCCGGCGTCAACGCACGACTGGGCACCACGGAGCTGGGGCTGTTGTCCCGACGGTGGGAACCGGCGGCAGTCAAACCGCAGCTCCCCCTGGTGATCGCGTCGTACAATGGCGGCGCCGCCGCGGTGGAGCGGTGGCTGGGCGGCTACGAAACTCCGCCCGAGATCGACGAATTCGCCGAGAACATCTCGTTCTCGGAGACCCGCCGCTACGTCCGCCGGGTGCTTGGCTACTTGCAGCAGTACCGACGGGTATATGGAGACGGTGAGCCCGGTTGACATGGCGCCGTGGGCGGGCGAGATTCGCGGGCAGAGGCGTACGATGATCGCCCTTTTGTGGTTCGGCTGCGCGGCGCCGCTCATCGGCCTCCCCAGCTTCACGATGATGGCACCGGGCGGGACCAGCGGGGCGGTAGCGATCGGCCCGGAGGTCACCGACGTCAAGCTCGAAGGCGTGGACTACGTCAACGCCCCGCTCTACGTGAAGATGTGCTTTGATCTGTCGGGAACGGCGGTCAAGCCCCACGTCGAAGTGGCCCCGCCGCCGCCGCCGCCGCCGCCGCCTGCAACGAAGAAGAAGAAGAAGAAGCGGGGCCGGAAGGGTCAGCGGCGACGCGGCGCCCCCTCACCCCACCTCGAACTGAAACGGCATGAGCGCCAAAGGCTGCCCAGGATGCTCCGCGAGCAGTTGCATCGCCGCCGGCACCTCAGGCAAAAGGGCCAGCTCCGGCACGGCCGCGAACGCGAAGCGGCGCGCCAACCGCTGGAGCAGGCCCCCTGACGGCAGCGGCTTGATGTCCCAGGACCGCCAACGGGTGGCGCCGATCAGGGCGGCGGCACCGCGCTGGGCATCCGCGAGGCCACCCAGATGGTCCACGAGCCCCAGTGTGTGGGCGCGACGGCCCGACCACACCCGGCCCCGAGCGTGGACCTCGACCTCGTCGTAGGTGCGCTTGCGACCGGCGGCCACCCGCTCTACAAACGTACGGTACGTGAGCTCGAGCCCAGCGCGCAGGTGGGCGCGCCCCGACGGGGAGAACGCGGTCTCGTTGAACAGGTCGGCTTGCGGGCCCATGAGGAGGTCCTCGCTGTGGACGCCCTGACGCGCCAGCGCCCCCCGAAGCACCGGCTTCCCGGCGATGACCCCGATGCTGCCGGTGACCGACGCCGGGTGACACCAGATCGAGGTCGCGGCCGCGCTGAGGTACACGCCGCCCGACGCGGACACATCCCCAAAGCTCGCCACCACCGGCTTTTCAGCGGCAAGACGCTCCACCGCCCGCCAGATGAGATCACTCGCAGGCGCGCTGCCGCCGGGGCTGGTGACGCGTAGGACCACGGCTTTGGCACGCGCGTCCTCACGGAGCTCGTCGAGGGCATCGACGACCGGAGCGACCGCGATCATCTCAGGCCCCGGCGAGCCGCTCCCATCCATCACCGGACCGGAGAGCCAGACCACGGGCACGCCTGCACCCCCGGCGATGAACGCCTGCAACGTACGCTCCCGCCGGGCGGCCTGCGCCCACGTGGCGAACGGCACCACGCGCGGCTCCTTGCCGACCAGCGCCTCGACCTCCGCCTCGACCTGGTCCGGGTACAGAGCGCCGGTGAAAAAGCCGCGATCTACCGCGTCCGCCGCCGACAACGGCGCATCCGCCACCGCCGCCAGCACGCTGGCCACGGTCAGGGCTGGTCGGTGGCGCACCTGGGATTGCACCCACTCCTCGCTCAGATCTTCGACCAGGGTGCGCATCGCCTCACGGTTGGGCCCAGAAGCGAAGCCGCGCGAGAACTGCTCGCCAAAACTCTTGAACTCACCCACCGCCTCGACGTCGAAGCCGGCGCCGAAACGCTCGAGCAGCGCCCCGTAGAAGCGCATCGTGGTGCCGAGCCCGACACAGAAGACCTGGGAGCCCGGTCGGATCCAAGCCCGCGTACAGGCCGCGGCGACCAACATCTCGGCATTGCCAACGTGATCGAACTCGGCGAGGACCAGATGTCCCGAGTCGCGACAAGCCGCCAGCGCATCCACCGACTCGTGCAACGCAGCTTGACCGCCGCTGAGCACCAGGCGCTCTACCCTGAGCCACACCCCACGGATGTCTGGACCTTCAGCCAGGGCCCGCAGCTCGTGCGCGGGCGGGAGCGGCGACCGGGGACCGACCCGAACTTCTAGCAGGGGGGCGCCGCGCTCCCAGAAGGCGCGGCGTAGACTGTGGGCCGCCCAGAGTGGGGTGGCGACAAGGCGTGGCGACAGGGGGAAGGAGGTAGCCATGCGGGCGCCCCGGTACGACGAGGAAAGAACCCTGTCAACGTCCCGCCGTCTCCGCTTGACAGGGGAAGCCACATCCTCTACTAAAGCGCCCGTTACCGACCCTTCGCCTGGAGCCAGGGTGTCCACCAAGATCTGCCCGAACTGCAACGCCGAGGTCCCCGCGATCGCGAACCTCTGCAAGCACTGCTTCCACGACTTCCACTACGTGGCGCCCAAGAAGAAGAGCCCAATGTGGACTCTGCTTTTCCTGGGCGTCGGCACGTCGTTCGTGATGGCTTCCATTTTCGCCTTCATGTACGGGCAGCAGCGCGTCACCACCAGCGTGGTCGATCGCGAGACCAAGAGCATGGTCTTCACCACCAAAACGCCCCACGACGTCACGTCGGAGCGGGTGTATTGGAAGGACATCTCCGCGGTCGAAGATGTGAGTCGCGCCAAGCCGGTGCCGTACCAGGTGTGGGTCGTCAAGACCGACGGCACCCGGTTCCTCTACGCCGAAGACACCGACACGCTCACCGTCGAAGCCTTCCGCCTTGCTGAGAAGATCGGCAAGACGGTCGTTCCCAAGGACGCCAGCGCAGAGCGCTAGGCGGGGGGGCCGCCGGCCTCACAAACGGTTACGCGGCGCCCTCATTCCGGAGCGTGCGTGCTGGAGTCCGCCTTTGGTCTGTTCTCCTGCGATCTCGCGATCGATCTGGGAACGGCCAACACCCTCGTCTACGCCACCGGTCGGGGCCTCGTCGTGGACGAGCCGAGCGTCGTGGCGATGGCCAAGGGGCCCGGCGGCATCCTCGGCAAGGTGCTCGCCGTCGGGACGGATGCCAAGCGCATGGTGGGTCGCACCCCCGGAAACATCGTCGCGGTGCGCCCGCTGAAAGACGGGGTCATCGCCGACTTCGAGGTGACCGAGGCGATGCTGCGGCACTTCATGGTGCAGGCAATGGGGCGGCGCAGCTTCGCGCATCCGCGGGTGGTCGTGTGCATCCCCTACCGGATCACCGAGGTGGAAAAGCGCGCGGTGATGGAGTCGGCGCGGTCGGCCGGCGCGCGCGAGGTCCTGCTGATTCCCGAGCCCATGGCGGCGGCGATCGGCGCCGGGCTGCCGGTCAGCGAGCCCATCGGCTCGATGATCGTGGACATCGGCGGGGGCACCAGCGAGGTCGCGGTGATCACGCTCGGCGGCGTGGCGATCACCCAGTCGCTGCGGGTGGCGGGCGACGCCATGGACGAAGCGATCATCGCCTACGTCAAGCGGCGCTACAACTGCCTCATCGGGGAACGCACGGCAGAAGAGATCAAGCTCGCCGTGGGGTGCGCAGCGCCTCCGCCCCAGCCCATCGGCATCGTCGTCAAGGGGCGGGACATCTCCACCGGAACGCCCCGACAGTTCGAAGTCAGTGGGGAAGACACCGCCGAGGCCCTCGCCGACGCGGTGTCCCAAATCGTCGAGGCCATCCGCCACACGCTGGAACAGACCCCGCCCGAACTCTCGGCCGACATCATCGACCAGGGCGTCGTCCTGGCCGGCGGCGGCGCGATGCTCCGGCACTTGGACGACGTGATCCGCGACGTGACCGGGCTACCGGTGGTGATCGCGGAAGACCCGCTCCGCTGCGTGGTCATGGGCGCGGGGGAGTGTCTGGAAAAGCCGGAATTGCTGAAACGGGTGTCCTTGTAGCGCCCCCATCACGTCCCGCTGACCGCTAGAAACTCAAAACCGAGCGCACCCGCCCGTTCTGCATGTCGCTGATCAGCATGCGGCCGTCGTCGAGGAAGAGGATGTCGCTGGGCCAGGACAGCATCGCGTCGACCGCAGGGCCGCCGTCCCCGGAGAAGCCCGCCTCCCCGTTCCCGGCCACCACCTCCGCCTCACCGTCCTCGATGCGGAGCACCTCGTGCGCGCCGCTGTTGGCGACGTAGAGAGCGCCGTCAGGCCCGAGCCGGGCCGACCACGGGTACGACAGCCCCTCGGCCAGAAGCCGGCTCTCCCCGGTTGCGGTGACGGCCAGCACTCGCCCCCCGAAGCTATCCGCCACCAGCACCTCGTCCCCCGCCCCCCGCCGGACGCGCTGCACTCCGGGGACATCGCTCAGCACGGTCTCGACCACCCCGTCGGCGCCGACGCGACGGACTGCCCCGTTGTTGGTGTCGGCGATCCACAGGCTGCCGTCGGCAGCGTAGGTGAAGCCTCCCGGCTGCCCAAAGTTGGCGTCGAGCGCCGGGCCGCCGTCGCCCGCGAACCCTTCCTCCCCGGTGCCGGCGAGCAGCTCCACGCGCCCGGCGCCGTCGTCGCGGACAACGCGGCACTCGTGAAGCGGGAGGATCGTGAGCAGACCCTCGGGCGACCACTCGACGTCGATGGGATTCTCGAGTGGGCTCTCCGCAAGCAAGGCGCCAGGCACACTGTAGAGGTGTTCGCCGTTCCCCGCGACGGTGACCAGGCGACCGGCGTCGAGGCAACGCACGCGGAAGTTGTTGAAGTCGACCACGCACGGGCGGCCGTCCGGATCGAGGGCCAGCGCGGTAGGCAGGTAAAGCCACGAGTCGGCGGCAACGAGCCCCTCCCCGTTCCAACCGGACGAGCCGTCACCGGCAACGGTGCAGATGACGCCCGGCCCACAGTCCGGCTCGGCACAGGCGAGCAGCAGCAGAATCAGCGCCAAACCGCCCGAATCGAGTGATTGTAGCTGTCAGCGATGAACAGGTTGCCGTCGGCATCGACCGCCACACCGTAGGGCTTGTTCAGCCGCGCTTCGGTCGCGGCGCTGTTGTCGCCCGTGTAGTCGGGCTCCGCGCAGATGCCGGCGAAGGTGTTGATGGTGCCGTCGCGGACCACCCGAACGCAGGAGTTCTCGGTGTCGGCGATGTAGACCTCGCCGTCGAGGCCGATCGCGATGTCGGTTGGGTTGAAGAGCATCGCCGCAGTGGCCGGACCGCCGTCCCCGCCAAAGCCTGGGCTCCCGTTGCCCGCGAAGGTCTCGATGGTGCCTTCGGCCAGATCGATGACCCGGATCCGCTGGTTGAGCGTGTCCGCCACGTAGAGCATCCCATCCCCAGAAAGGGCCAGCCGACCCGCCGGAGCCGCCTGCTGCCCCTTGGGGTTGTTGAACTGCGCCGTCGCGACCTCGCCGCCGTCCCCCGCATAGCCGGCGGTACCATTGCCGCCGTACGTGTGGATGATCCCGTCGGTGGTGATGGTGCGGATGCGCTGGTTGGCGGTATCCGAGATGTACAGGGTGCCATCCGTCCCCTCGACCACGCTCGAAGGCAGATCGAGCACCCCTTCTGTCGCGACCCCGTCATCGCCGCCGAACGAGCGCGCGCCGGTACCCGCGACGAAGCTGAGCAAGTTGGTGGTGAGATCGATGCGCTCGATGCGGCTGTTGTGCCAGGCGGCGAGGAGCAGGGTGCCATCGGCCGCAAAGCTGAGCTGGGTGGGGTGGTTGAACGACGCGAGCCGCGCGTCGCCGACGGGTCCGTCGCCGAGGAGGCTGTTGCCGGCGATGGTGGACATCATCCCGGCCGCATCGACCTTGCGGATGCGGTGGTTGTTCCAATCGAGGATGTAGGCGTCCCCATCGGGGGAAAAGTCCAGGTCCTGCGGCAGGTAAAGGTACGACTCGTTGGCGGGGATGTCCTCTTGACCCAGCGCGGCGAGGCCCTGGTAGCCGGCGAAGGTGCAGATGTGGCCCGCGACGTTGTCACAAGCGAGCGGGCCCTCTTCGGAGGTGTCGTCGCCGGTGTCGGCCTCGCCGGGGCAGCCGGTCAAAAGCGGGACGAGCAGGACGATCATGGGGCCACCCGACGGATGCGGTGATTGTAGGAGTCGGCAACGTAGATGGCGCCGATGTCATCCACCTCGACGCCCATCGGGCCGAAGAGCTCGGCGTCCAGCGCGGGGCCGCCGTCGCCGGCGGGGCCCACCGCGCCGCTGCCCACGAGGGTGTCGATGATGCCGGTCGTGAGGTCCACGCCCCGGATGCGGTTGTTGTCACTGTCGGCGATGTAGAGGATCCCGCCTTCCACCTCGATGTCCATCGGGTAGTTCAGCTGCGCCGCGGCTGCGAGGCCGCCGTCGCCCGAGAAGCCGAGAACGCCGGTGCCCACGACGGTGGCGATGAGCCCGGTGTCGAGATCCACGGTTCGAATCCGATGGTTCTCGGTGTCGGCGATGTAGAGGATGCGGCCGTCGATGGCGATGGCCCCTCCCGGACGGGGGTTGGCGCTCTTGGGGAAGGCGAAGAGCGCCGCAACGGCGGGGCCGCCGTCGCCACCGAAGCCCTGCTCGCCGGTGCCCGCCACGGTGCGGACCGTGTCGTCTGAAAACACGGCGCGGACCCGCTCGTTGCGCATGTCGACCACGTAGATCGTGCCGTCGGACTCGTCGTAGACCGACGCCTTGGGCTGGTTGAAAAGCGCGGTGGAGAGCGCCTCGCCGTTGTCGCCCGCAAAGCCCGGCGCGGAGCCCGCCGCCACGTAGACCATGCCGGTGTCCAGGTTGAGCGCCCGGATCTTGTGGGTGTGCCACGAGGTGCTCCACATCGTGCCGTCGGGCAGGTAGATCACGTCGGTGGGGTGGTTGAGGTTGACCGTGGTCCCCAGCGCCCCCGGCGCGGTCCGATCGGAGAGATCAGAAGGCCCATCGCCGACAAAACTCGTGCCCATCACCGTGGTGAAGGTGGCGTCGTCGTTGACAGTGCGGATGCGGTGGTTGTTCCAGTCGAGTACGGCGGGAGGCCCGTAGGGGGAAAACTCCACGTCGATCGGGAAGTACAACCACGACTCACGACGGTCAATGTCGTCCCCGTTGAAGCCGGCCTGTGCCGTCCCGGCCCAGGTGCAAATGTCACCGGAAATCGTCTCGTCGCAAAGCGCGACCTCAGCGGTATCACCCGTATCGGGCTCGCCCGGACAACCGGCCAGCAATGCCAAGAACAACATCAATTTTCCACGAGCGGAATGATAGTATATCCGGCGTACACCAGCGCGCCCTGAATTAGCGGGAGGGAGGAAATATGCCCCCCTACCGACCAGACTCCACCGTCGGGGTCTCGCCATACCGCGTGCAGGTCCTGGTAGGTGGGCTTGGAGCGGGGGTCGGGTGTCCAAGCGCCATTTTCCCTCAACCACACACTTCCCTGCGAGCCCACCGCGACGGGATCGGCGCCGCCGTGCACCCCGGTGATCTGAAGCGCGAAGTCCGGCGACTCGTCGGTCCAGGTCGTGCCGCCCCCCTCGGACCGCAGGATCGTCCCGCCCACGGTGCCGCCCACCGCGTACCCGTCGTGCACCGTGAACAGGTTGACCAGGCTCAGGGTCTCCACATTGGTCCAGGCGCTGCCGTCCCAGTGGATGGCGATGCCGTTGGCCCCCACCGCCCAGACGTCGTCCGCCGCCGCCCCCCAGACCTTGTACAGCGCGAACTGCGCGGCGGCCTCGACGGGAATGGCCGCATCGGTCCACGCGGTACCGTCGTAGTGGAAAACCCGCGCGGCGTCGGCAGGCACGTCGGGGTTGCCGCCGACCGCCCAGGCGGTGCCGTCACCCGGCCCCCAGATGCCGTACAGCGTCACGGTCGGGTCGGTCACCGCCCCGATCAGGCCGCTACCATCGGCCTCGCCGTGAAAGACGCGACCGCCCACGCCGGCCATCCACACGCCGGTCGCGTCCCCGCTGACCCACCACAGATCGCCGGCGTCCAGGCCCGACAGCGGCGTCCAAACCCCGCCCGACAGGTGGAAGGCCATCGGTCCGCTGCCGGCGTCCGCGCCCACGACAAAGACATCGTCCGCGCCGGAGCCCCATACGGAAAGCAGGGCCCCAGGGAGGTTCTCGCCCACGTCTTGCCAGGCGGGCAGGTCGGTGGCGGTGTCGGCGGTGTCGGCGGTATCGCTTTCGCCAGGGCAGCCGAGGACGAGAAGGAGCACGAGACGGAGCATGCGCCCAATATGCCACGGTCCGAGCGGGGTGCGCGAGCGCTAGGATAGAACCCGACGATGCTGCTCCTCCTTTGTTTCGCGCACGCCGAGGCCGTCACGTTCCGCGACACGGGGGGCGGCTGCGGCTCCGCGGGCGACCCGACGTTTTCGGTCCCGGCGCCCGACTCGGTCGGCGTGCCTCTGGACGTTTCACCTGCCTTCATCTACACCGCCAGCGACTGTGACGAGATCCAACGCACGCTGCAGTTGATCCGCAAGGGCACCGAAGTCGTGACCGGCAGCGCCACCGCGGATGTCACCGATGGCCTCGGTGAGCTCGTTCCCGCCGAGCTCCTGATGCCAGACACCGCCTACGTCCTGAGCAGCGAGGGCTTCTCCGACAGCGCCGAGATCACCTTCACGACCGGGTCGACGATGACGGTGGCCGCCGCGATCGTCCCGACCGTCGAAGGTTTGACCGCATCCTGGACGGACGGCCCACCGCGCCTCACTATCGACGCCACCGTGACCTATTCGGGCGGGGGCGGTCGCGACCTGATCGCGCAGTGGAGCGATGGGCCGCCGGACGCGGTGTCGGGCTCGACGATCACCCGCATCGGAGCGCCGGGACTCTCCGACAGCGCCAGCTGGGACAGCGCCCGCGACCCGACCTCTGCGCCGGACTCATGGTGCGTCCAAGCCCAGACCCGCGAGCTCGACGGCGCCTGGCTCCTTGGCGACGTCACCTGCGTGGACGTGGAAGCGACCACCACCTGTGGGTGCGCGACCGGTGCGCCGGTGGCGGCAGGCGCAGGCTTGGCGTCGGCGCTCCTCCTCGTCTCGCGACGGCGCCGCGGGTGAAATTGCTGGTCGCCAACCGTGGCGAGATCGCGGTGCGCGTGCTGCGAGCGGCGCGGGAGCAGGGTTTCAGCACCGTGGCGGTGTACAGCGAAGCGGATCGCGGGGGGCTCTTTGTGGGCCTCGCGGACGAGGCGGTGTGCATCGGGGGCGCCCCCCCGGCGGAGAGCTACCTGAACGTCGCGGCGCTGCTCGGCGCGGCCACCGCCACCGGCGCCACGGCCATCCACCCCGGCTACGGCTTCCTGTCGGAGAGCGCCGCCTTCTCGCGCGCCGTGGGCGACGCCGGCCTGTTGTTCATCGGTCCTTCCCCCGAAGCGATCGCCACGATGGCCGACAAGACGGCGGCGCGCGCTGCGATGGGCGCCGCCGGTGTTCCGGTGGTTCCCGGGGTCGACAGCGACGATGAACGTGCGATCGAAGCGCTGGGTTTCCCGCTCTTGGTCAAAGCCGTCGCCGGCGGCGGCGGACGGGGCATGCGCCTGGTTCGAGCCGTAGGCGAGCTGCCGAATGCCCTCGCTGCAGCGCGGGCCGAGGCGCTGACTGCCTTTGGTGATGGCCGATTGTACGCGGAGCGGCTGGTCGAACCGGCCCGGCACGTCGAGGTCCAGGTGCTCGGCGACCGCGCTGGCGCCGTCGTGTCCGTCGGTGCCAGGGAGTGCTCGGTGCAGCGACGCGGGCAGAAGCTCATCGAGGAGACGCCGGTGCCCGGCTTGCCGCCCGCGACGCTTGCGGCGATGGAGGCCGCCGCGGTGCGCGCGGCGACGGCGGTCCACTACGTCGGCGCCGGCACCGTCGAGTTCCTGCTCGCGCCCGACGGTGCCTTCTGGTTCCTGGAGATGAACACCCGCATCCAGGTTGAACACGGCGTCACCGAGATGGTCACCGGCCTGGACCTGGTGGTGCAACAGTTTCGCCTGGCGATGGGGGAGCCGGTGCCGGCGGTGCCGCCGGTCCGCGGGCACGCCATCGAAGCCCGCATCTGCGCCGAAGACCGAGACTTAGTCCCCTGCCCCGGCCGCCTCGGCCGCGTCACCTGGCCCGTCGGTCCGGGCGTGCGCGTGGACGCGGGCGTCGCGAACGGCAGCGACGTTCCCGCGGCCTACGATTCGCTTCTGGCCAAGGTGATGGCCTGGGCCCCGGATCGGGCGTTGGCGCGTTCGCGTTTGGCGGCGGCGCTCCTCGACGTTCAGCTCGACGGGCTGCCCACGACAGCGGGGCTCCTCGCGGCGGTCCTTCAGGCCGAGGCGTTGTCGACCGGAGCCGTCCATACCCGCTGGCTCGAAGGCTTCGCCGCCGGACGCCTCCTCGATCGGCGCGTACTGGCCACGATTGCGGCGGCATGGGCCTTTCAGCAGGAGTGCCCGGGCTCGCAGCCCACGGCATCCGCCGCGCTCGGCACCCCCTGGCGTACGCTGGGGAGCTGGCCATGAAGCTGCTCGTTGGCGACGTGCCGGCCGACGTTGAGGTTCGCGGTGGTGAAGTACGGGTGGTGCTTGACGGTGAGGCCTTCCTTTTCCGCTGCGTGCGGGACAACCTGGGCGGGATCGTCATCGAGGGGGCGCGCGTCTGGGCCGACGCCGGGCGCGCGGGTGTCGCCGGCGAGAGCGCCCGTGTCATCCGTGTCGCGACCAGCACGTCGGGTGCCTCTGCCGCGCTCACGCCCCCGATGCCCGCGACCGTGCTCCGGGTCGAGGTGTGCGTCGGTGACCGGGTCACCGCCGGCCAGCCCCTCCTGGTGCTCGGCGCGATGAAGACCGAGCTTGTCTTGCGTGCGCCGGCTGCGGGGAGCGTTCGGGCGCTCCACACGCGCGTCGGAGCCTCGGTGCTGCCAGGCGACCGACTGATCGAACTGGACCCGGACGAACAAGCGTCGTAGGTTCGTCGACAGCAGGAATTGCGCCACTCCCGCACCTTCATCCCGGTGCTCGTCGCGGCTTTCGTGCTGCCGACGGTCGCGATGCGGGTGTACGAGAGGCGCGCCCTGGGGCGTGCCGAAGAAAAGACGTTGGAGCGGGAGCGGCTCGCTGCGCTCAGCGTGCAACACGCCGCTGTGCAGCGGGTACGGAAAAGACCCCGTCCTCGCCAACCCCAGCGACTCCGGCTTCGGCGGCAAGCTGAAGAAGCCATTCGACCTTGCGGGGCTGCGGCGGGAAATCGCGCGGGTTCTGGGCACGTCGCTCGAACGGGCGGAATCACCGCCCGGTGCGCCAGAGGACCGCCCAAACGGCGGCGAGTGAAGCCCCCGCCCACCCGAAGCCCCACACGAGGGCCGGAACGCCGGTTCTCTCGGCCAGGAACGCGGCGTCCGAGGGCGAGCCCGGCCGCAAGAGCACGTCATCCACGATGTCACCGACCGCGTAAAGCACCGAGAAGAGGCCGAGCACGCGAAGGAAAATCGTCGCAACCGCGTCGTTGGCGAACCGAGCCAGGACGCCGAAGCCCGCGGCGGCTACCAAAACCCAGATAAATCCAAATGAAAATACCGGCCGGGCCCACACCGCGGCGACGAAGACCAGGAGCCCCGCGAGGGCCGCGGCCGCGACCCGGGACAGGCGCGGCCTCCGCGTGAGGACCAGCAGCGCGAGCCCCCAGACGAGGGATCCGAGGTAGCCCGCGTTCAGGGTGAGGATCGCGTTCCCGCCGAGGCTGCGGACCTCGCCCGACTCGTCGGCGCCGACGGATAGGCTGGCCACGCTCCCACCCGTCGCGACCGCCATCAAGGCGTGACCGAGCTCGTGGAAGAGCACAACGACCAACTTAAGCGGGTACAAGAGCGCGCTGTTCCACGCGAAGACCAGGCCAAGGGCGATGAGAAGTGTACCGAGGTCTCGGCGGAGAGTGCTCGGCAACTTCATCGGCGTTTGCGAGCCTGCTTCGGTGCTTCCGGTGCTTCCGGTGCTTCCATCGTAAGTCCCCGCCGTGTCCGGTAAGCCGAGGGCGGAGAGGTGTCACGGTTTGGGCGAATGCGCCGGGCGCTGCCCACGTTGCCGAGAAAGCGGCAGGATGCGCATCGCGGCGCGACCGGGAGGGTGGCGCACCGACAGGATGCTCTGGCCCCTGGGCGCGAACGTCCGGCTGCCGCTCGAGGCGTACGAGGTGCTCCACCCTGCGCTCGCAGCCCGCCTCGAAGGGCTCTCGGCGCCCAGGCGCCATGAGGTCCATCGATCCGGCCAGGCGGCCATGCGGCCGCCGCCACCAGACTCTTGCTCCGTCAAGAGCCACGCGACCATTCCTGAGGTACACTGAACCTCCGCCTGAGCCCGCAATGCTCCTGTACGCCGCCCTCGCGTTCGCCGAACCCTACGCGACCTTGGCCCCCAATGCGATGGAGCTGGCGTTGCCGCTGCCAGAGGCGGCGACGCTCGCCCTCGGCAAACGCGCACACGGAGACGCCGCGAGCGCCCTCCTTTCGGTCAAGCGCAGCGGCCTGCCGACAGACGTCGCCGCCGACCTCGCGTTCGTCACGGCCTGGGAGCTCGTCCGCGCCGGGCGCGCAGACGAGGCTGCCCCGCTCCTTGAAGCCCTTCAGGCCGCGCCGACCCCTCCCCCGGAGTACGTCGCGCTCCTGAGCGGGGAAGTCCTCAGCGGCCTCGGCAAACCGGTCGACGCGCTGGTTCCCCTCGCCCGCGTCGCCACCACTGCCGACACCCCCCTCGCCGTCCGCGCCCAACTCGCGCTCGCGGACGCCTACCGCGATGCCGGTCGCGACGCCGACGCCCGCGCCGCGTACGAAGCGCTCGCCGCTCGAGCGGACCCGACGCCTGGCTCTGAAAAGGCGCTGGGCTGGCTATTGCAGCGGGTCGGCAAGGAGTCCAAAGAGGGCCGCCCATTTGCCGAGCGCATCTACCGTCACTACCCCGGCACCGCCGAGGATCATGGGGTGGCGGCGTGGTTCAAGCCCTCCGTGGCGGACCGCGCCTACCGAGCCGACCGGCTGCAAGAGCGGGGCGACAACGACGGCGCGGTGGCGCTCTTGGGGGACCTGGACACGTTCGCCGACGACGCATGCGTCGCCCGCTACGCCTACGGCCGCGCCCAGAACAAGCGCAACAACGTGACCGCGGCGGCGGGCGTGCTCGACGCGATGGCGACGGCCTGCCGCGAGAAGGACCCCGATCGGGCCGCGAAGGCGCTCTACCTGGCAGGGAAGTCCTACGAACGCAAGAAGGAATCCACCAACGCCGCGAAGGTGTACCGCAAGATCCCCGAGTGGTTCCCGACCCACAGCATGGCCGACGACGGCTACACCCTCGGCGGCATCGCTCTGCAAGAGTCGGGTGATCTGGCGGGCGCGCGCTTGCTTTGGGCCAAGGGCATGGAGGGCTACCCCGAGGGCGACCTTGCCGGGGAAAACGGCTGGCGCCTCGCGTGGGGCGCGTGGCTCGCTGGCGACGCGACCGAGGCGATTCGTTGGGCCGACCAGGTGAGCGCGACCATCCCGCTGGGCTCGTCCACCACCGACGTGCTCGCGTGCGCCTACTGGGCGGCGCGCTGGCGGGCGTGGCCCCAGGACAACCAGCTGACCCACGACGCCGCCGCCAGAGCCCTCGCCGCAGACCGCTTCGAGGCGCTCGCGAAGCGGGCGCCCTGGCACTACTACGGCGCCCTCGCCACCGCGCAGCTCGGCCGCCTGGACCCCACGCGCGCCGCCGCGCTCACTCGCCCGACCCTCGACCCCGACAGCGCCCCCTGGCAAGTGCCCGACCGCTTCATTCAAGGTCGCGCCGGGCAGGCGATGTTGGCGCTCGCCCGCGTCGGCCTCGTCCGCGAGGCCCTCGCAGAGCTGGCGACCGTCCCCGACGCCGAGCTCGACGGCTCGATGGCCGCCTTGCGGATGTCCCTCGAAACGCGGGCAGGCGACTTCCTGATCGGTCACGACCGGCTCCGCAGTTGGCTCAAAACCCATCCGCCGGAGACTCTCGGCCCCAACGCTGGGAGGGTGCTCCGGGTCGCCTACCCGCAAAAATGGTGGCCCGAGGTGACGAAGGCCTCTGGCGGCTTCGGTTGGGACGCGCGTCTGTTTCACGCGCTGGTGCGCGAGGAATCCAACTTCAACCAGAACATCAAGTCCCACGCCGGCGCTTGCGGGCTCAGCCAGCTGATGCCCGGCACCGCGAAGATGGTCGCGAAAAAGATGGGGCGCAGCTACAGCTCCACGCAAATCTGGGACACCGATACCAACCTCGCTATCGGAGGGTACTACCTCGATAGTCTGCTCGACGACTACGGTGGCGACCCCATTCTGGCCCTGGCGTCGTACAACGCTGGTCCGGGCAACACCGACCGCTGGCTGGCCGCGCTCCCCGCCAACGCGCCCGTCGACACCTTCGCCGAGACCATCACATTCCGCGAGACCCGCCACTACGTCAAGCGGGTCACCAGCACCTGGCTGATGTACCGGATGCTCTATGGCGAGGGTCCGGTGGCGCCCGACTGGAGCGCGATCGTCGTGGACGCGTCACCAGGATAGGCGGCGAACGTGAGCGCGTCCCCCTCTTCGTCGTCCGAGCTTCCCCCCGTGATCGCCGCCTTCGATGATGCGCAGCGGCGCGCCATCGGCATGGTCGCCGATGTGGTCGCGCGGCTGGAGGCGGGGATGCACGCCCGCGACATCGTCGAGCTGGCAGAGACGCGTCTGGGCGAGCGGGGGTTTACGACCTGGTACCACGCTCCCGAGGTCGAAATTGGCGCCGAGATCGGCCGCCGCGGCCCCTTCCCCCGCATCGGCAAGGGCCCCAAGCTGTTGGTCGGCAGTCTCGTCAGCATCGACCTTGGCCCGGCCACCTCGGACGCCTATGGCGACTTTGGCGTGACCCGCATCTTCGGCACCCCCGAAGAACCGTACATCGTCCAACAAGCACGCGAATGCACGCGCGCCGCGTGTGGTTTCTTGAGTCGATGGAAGACCTGTGGCGAGGCCGTCGTCGTCACCGCGGCCTGGGCGGTGAACATGAGGCTGAAGCTCGCGAATGCCAACGCGGTCGGCCATCGCGTACTCCCGCGTGAGGGGGTTTACTCCACGGGTTTCCCCCGCTCGGCGCACCTCGCGACGCTCCTGCCCCGCAATCGCCTCCACCGCCTGAACCCAGTGCGCATGGACGGCATGTTCGCCCTCCGCCCGGTGGTCACCGACGGCACCCACAGCGCCGCCTTCGAAGAGATGATCTACATCCACGACGACCAGAAGCGCATTCTCGGTCGCGACAGTCTGGCTGAGGTCGGCACCCTTCCTTAACGGCGGCCGAGCGTCGTTTGGGCGATGCTACTTACGCTGGCCGCGCTGCTGAAACAGGGGCAGGGGGCGCATCGCGGCGGGAGCGGGGGGTGGCGGCAGGCCATGAGAATCGAACTCACCGGGCAACCCCTCTCGAGGCGCCCCGACCGGTTTTGAAGACCGGGGCCGGCACCAGCGCGGCACGGCCTGCCGCCCTTCCGGTAACCTTCGCGGGGCGGGCGCGCCCGGCGACCGGGCGGTGGCGCCTGGATCACGCCGCGAGGCGCCCAGCGCCTTGCCTGCGCACTGGCGGCCTGCGCCGGCGCGTCGCCCCGAGTCGACCCGGCCGTCCGCTACAGACCAGACTCCGTCAGCACCACCAGGCCGCGCTCGGTGTCGCCGACCACGACACGGCCGTTGTCGACCCACAGGCCCCAAGCGCCGCGGATGTCGGGGACCGTCGTCGGCTCCGGAGCCCGTGCGCTGGTGTCGTACGTGGTCAAGAGCGTTGGGGTCGCGGGGGCCGAGATGTCGTAGACCCGCACGCCGTCGAGGTACCAGGCCGCGTAGAGCTTGTCCCCGAAGACGTAGACGTTGTGTACACAGTTGGGCTCCGCACCCTCTGGCAATGCCACCGTCTGCGTGGCGCGCTCGACGTCCCAGATGCGCATCTTGCCGCCGATCTGCTCCTGGGCGGTCGCGACGTGGACGCCATCGGGGAGCGGCCACAAGCTGTGCAGGCTGGTGAAGGTGCCGTCGAGTTGCCCCACGGGGACGGTGAGGATCGAGGCGGGGTTGATGGGGTCGCTGACATCTACGAGCGAAAACCCAGTGACGTGCGCGACATACATGATGTCGCCGACGACGGTCTGGTCGTGGACGCTCCCTTCGGGCGGGGTCCAGCGACCGAGCTCGGTGGGATTGCGCGGGTCGGACACGTCGAAGATGACGATCGCGTTTTCGAGCATCGAGCTGGCGTAGAGCCGGTCCCCCGCCAAGAACAGGTTGTGCACCGAATCGGTGGGTGCGCCGATCTCCGCCAATAGCTCCGGAGACGAGGGATCACCGAGATCGTAGAGCCGCAGGCCGATGCCGTCCCACGCGGCGTGCTCGGCGCTCCCGCGTTGGCAGCCGCAGTCGCTCGCCGCGGCGAGGAGGCCTCCTTTCAGCTCGACATCACGTACCTCGCCGATGTTCTCGATCGTCGCCACCTGTGTGGGGTGCGCCGGGTCGCTGATGTCGGCGATGAGGATGTCTACCGTGCGGTGGATGCCCCCGGCGAGGACCACGGTGTTCCCCTCCCCCCAGACGTCCATCGCCCCCGTGAGCGGCAGCTCACCGGCAAGGCGGAGTGAGTAGGCGCCGCCGGTGTCGGCGGGTTCGGCCGCAGTGTCAGCGGTGTCGGCGGCGGTGTCCTCGGCCGAGGCATCGGTCGCGATAGGGTCGGTACACGCCGTGAGGAGGAGGGCGAGCGGCTGCATCCGTGGAACATAGCTCCTTGGCGCCTGGCGGTGATCCGTGCCTCGGGGGACGGCACGGTCCGTGCCCCGAGCTCACACCTGAATCGGACCCTCCAACTTGCCATCGACAAATTGGCGCACGACCGGATGCGAGGATGTCTGAAAATCCTCCGGTGTCCCTTCGTGGATGATGCGTCCCTCGTGCAACATCGCCACCTTGTCGGCGATGCGCATGGTCGCTTGCATGTCGTGACTGATGATGAGGCTGGTGAGGCCCTCGGTGTGGTCCTGCGCGCTGCGAATCAGCTCGTCCACGTGGGCGGTCATGATCGGATCGAGCCCGGTGGTAGGCTCATCGTAGAGCAGAAACTCTGGCTTGCGCACCAGCGCTCGGGCCACCGCCGCGCGTTTACGCATGCCGCCGGAAAGCTCGTGCACCCACTTGTGGCCGGCCTCGGCGAGCCCGACGTCGGCCAACGCAGCGTCCACCCGGCGTTTGACCTCTGCCTCCTTCATCTTGCGGTCGTGTTCCCGGAGCGGGAATGCGACGTTGTCGAACACCGTCATCGAATCGAAGAGCGCCGCGTGCTGAAATACCATGCCGAAACGATTGCGCACCCGCATCAGTTCCCGGTCGCCCAGGCGGGTGATGTCCTGGCCGCCGATGAGGATGCTGCCCCCGTCAGGGCGCATCAACCCCATCAGCGTCTTCAGGAGCACCGACTTTCCGGTGCCGCTCCTCCCGATGACCACGGTGATCTGCCCGAGCGGCAGCTCGAGATCGACTCCTTGGAGCACCTTCTGTGCGCCAAAGGACTTTTGCAGGCCGACGATGCGGATGCTGTCGCTCATGAGCGATTCACGCTCATCGGAGCCAGGATCAAGCTTACGAAGTAGTCGACGACGAGAATCAGCACCCCAGCCGCGACCACCGCCTTGGTGGTGGCTTGACCGACACCCTCGGCGCCTCCACGCGCGTAGTAGCCGCGGTAACAACCAATCGAAGACAACAGAAATCCGAAAATGGCGCTCTTGAGCATGCCACCCCAGATGTCGTCCGTATCGACGTACCACATCATCCGGTCGAAGAACGGGCCCGGGTTCACGCCGAGGGTGTACGTCGCAACATAAGAAACCCCGATGGCGCCCACCGCGTCGAAGGTGGCACACAGGATGGGCAACATCAACATCGAGGCGAGAATACGTGGCGACGCCAGGTACTGAATGGGGTCGATCGCCATGCTTTCAAGCGCGTCGATCTGCTCGGTGACCCGCATGGTACCGAGCTCGGCGGCCATCGCCGAACCGACACGACCATTGACCATGAGGCTGGTGAGGACCGGGCCCAGCTCGCGGGTCAGCGCCAGGACCACGGTGCTGCCGAGCAGCCCGCGGGCGCCGAACATACCGAAGGCGTAGTCACTCTGGACGGCGAATACCATGCCGGTGAAGACGCCAGTAATCGCGACAATCGAGAGCGAGCCGTTGCCGACGAACTCCATCTGCTTGAACAACAATCGCCAACGGTAGGGTGGCCGCACGATCCCCAAGACTGCCGTCATCGTGAAGCGCGCGTATTGGCCCACGTCTTCGACGACGCGCAGCACCACCCCGCCCAAAAGTGAGATGGAATCCTTCACCCGTGCTCTCGCGGAATGCGCACGGAAAAGCCACACAAGATTTCGTAGGGGATCGTGCCCGCCCACCCTGCGAGCGTGGTGGCGTCGATGCGATCGGGCCCGCTGCCACCCAAAAGAACCACCTCGTCGCCGCTTTCCACCGGCTCGGCCAGCTCGGTGACATCAACCATGCAGAGGTCCATACAGACGGTGCCGACCACCGGACAGCGCTGCCCATTGACCAGCACCTCCGCCCGCCCGGTGAGCGCCCGCGGATAGCCGTCGGCGTACCCGACCGGCAAGGTGGCGATGCGGGACGGTCGGCAGGTCACCCAACGCCGGCCGTAGCTGACCGACGCCCCGCGTGGGAGGTCCTTCACGAACAAGACCCGCGTCGTGACCCGCATGACCGGTTGCAGCTCTGGAGCCGAGATCGGCGGTGCGCCGTAAAGTGCGATTCCTGGGCGAACCATGTCGAACCACGCTTGGCGGTGCCGCAAGAGCGCTCCCGAGTTGGCCGCATGCTTGATGCGAGGGGCGAACCCGCGCGCGCTCGCGGTCGCGACGGCCTGACGGAAGCGGCGGAGCTGTTCGAGGGTGTAAGTGTCGTCCTCGACCTCGGACTCAGCAAAATGGGTCATCATCGCGTCGATGTCGAGCGCGGTGTAGCGGGCGAAGCGGTCGAGGAAACGTTCCCACTGGGGGAGCGGGACGCCGAGCCGGCCCATGCCGGTGTCGATCTTGAGATGCACTGCAAGGCGGACACCGGCCGCTTGTGCGGACGCATTGAGTCGTTCGGCATCCCCCTCGTCGTACACCACAGGGGTCAGGTTTCGGGCCACCGCCTCTTCCGCGCCGTGCCGACCGACCCCGCCCATGCACAAGACCAGCCCGTGCACACCGGCATCGCGGAGCTGCGCCCCCTCCTCCACCAACGCCACACCGAAGGCGTCGCACCCCGCTGCGGCCAACGACCGGGCCACCGAGACCGCACCGTGCCCGTACGCGTCGCCTTTTACCGCGGCGAGCACCCGCACCTGCGGCCCCACCCGCACCTGCAACGCGCGGAAGTTGCCCTGGAGCGCGGCGAGGTCCACGTGCGCTGTGGTCGGGCGGAGCTGGCGAAATTCCTGGCTCATGATCGAGCTCAGAGCTCCCCGCGCTCCATGAGCGCCCGAAAGTGGGCGACGGTCGCCCCCACGCCCGCCTCAAAGCCGACCTTGGGCTCCCAACCAAAGGTCGCGCGCGCACGGCTGATGTCGGGACGCCGCCGCGTCGGATCATCCTGCGGCAGCGGCCGGAACACGATCCCAGCGGTGTTTCCGGTGAAATGATTGATGTGCTCCGCCAGCTGGAGCATGGTCATTTCGTGGGGGTTTCCGACGTTGCAGGGCTCCCCCAGGTCAGACTCCATCAGCCCGTTGATGCCCGCGACCAGATCGCTGACGTAGCAGAAGCTGCGGGTCTGCTGGCCGTCGCCGAAGACCGTCAGCGGCTCCCCCCGAAGCGCCTGCGAAACGAAGGCCGGCATCACCCGCCCGTCGTTGGGACGCATGCGCGGGCCGAAGGTGTTGAAGATGCGCACGATCCGCGTCTGGACGCTGTGGTAGCGGCGGTAGGCCATGGTCAGCGCTTCCGCGTAGCGCTTGGCCTCGTCGTACACGCTGCGCACACCGACCGGGTTCACGTTGCCCCAGTAGTCCTCGGTCTGGGGGTGCACCGCCGGGTCGCCGTACACCTCCGAGGTGCTGGCGAGCAAGAAGCGAGCGCCGTCGTTGCGGGCACGTTCGAGCAGGTTGCGAGTGCCATCAGAGCCGGCATAAAGCGTGTCGAACGGCAGCTCGACATAGTCGATGGGGCTGGCCGGCGACGCCAGATGGTAGATGCGGTCGAAGCGGCCGGGAAGATCGAGGGGGAGGATGACGTTGGCCTGCACGAAGTGGAAGCCCGGGTGCGGCGACAACGTGGTGAGGTTGCGGCGGTGCCCGGTGATGAAGTTGTCGACCGCCACGACCTCGTGGCCTTGGGCGAGCAGATGGTCACAAAGGTGGCTCGGGACGAATCCCGCGCCCCCGGACACGAGGATGCGCATGGCGCCGCGCTTATGCCGAATTACCCCGCGAGCCCATGCAACTGACCTCGAAGCAACGCGCCTACCTCCGTGGGCTTGCCCACTCCCTCAACCCCGTGGTCTTCGTAGGGAAAGAAGGTGCGTCGGAGGCGGTGATCCGAAAGACCCACCTCGAACTCAACGCCCACGAGCTCATCAAGGTTCGCATCGGCGACGGCGCCGAGGCCGACAAAGCCACGATCATCGCGGCGTTGGTCGAGGGCACCTCGGCCACCCTGGCGCAGAAGGTGGGACATGTTGCGGTGTTGTACCGCCGGCGGAAGAAGGAGCCGGAGATCGAGCTGCCGAAGGCGTAGGGGGCGGGAAATGCGGAGTCCGCCGGCGGTTGGGCCCGCGCCCGCCTCATCCGCGCGGTACGCGAAGCGCGCGGGCGAGGGCCCGTTCCGTATCGGGGCTGGTGAGGCCGTCGATCCGCGCGAGCGCGAGGCCGTGGATCGTCGAGGCCAGATAGGCAGCGCG
>CANFCK010000034.1 GCA_947445035.1 Deltaproteobacteria bacterium | reverse complement strand
GCCCGGTAAAACCTATGGATATCCCACATGGCGCGACCAGTGTCCCGGCGGACGACCAGCAAGATCCGAGCCTCGAAAGCCGATCGGCCTTGACACGAACTGGTAGAATTCGGTGGGATTTAACTGGGCAAAACTGCCGGGACGGGACACCTCCAACACGGGCCGCAAGGCCGGGAGGGCTCCATGCTGGCGGGCGTGCACCAGTACGCCGAGCGTGCCCCGGACCACCAGTCCACGCTCCTCGGCCAGAGCGCGACCGGCCCGCTCGTCGATGAGAAGCAGGTCAGCGTGGAGCGCCTCGGCGAGTAGGATTGCCGCAGTCTCTCCGGGGTCCAGCCCCAGGTCGGTGCTCGGAAGGCCCCGCCGATCGACACGCAGCCAAGTCGCCGAGCGGAGCGCCGAAACGCCAGGGGCATCGGGGCGGGCATCCACGACTTCCGCCCAGACTGTCGCGGGGACGACGACCTCGCCGAAGGCTGTCGCCAGCAGGTCGAGAACACCTACACGCGACAGGTAGACCAGCGGCGAGCTGTCCGCAATGACCAGCACGCCGACCTCAGCTGCGCTTCGGTTCGATACGGTCGAGCTCGCGGCGGAAGTCGTCGAGATCGTAGTCGATCGCGTACAACCCGTGCTTCCCGGCCTCGATCAGGAAGGCGTCGAGCGACATCCCGAGCGCGCGCGCCGCCGCCGCCCGCGTCAATGTCCCGCCGCGTACCTCGTCAATCACCAGCAGGAGCCGCGCGCGATCAGCCAGCGCAGCCGGAGGCTGCGCCGCCAGGGGGGCTGGAACGTCGAAGGTGATTCGAACTGCGTGGCCATCCCAATGAACATAGCCCTGAAGCGCGCTGCGGCAATGGCTGGCGGTGCCTTCATCCACGGCTTCGCGGCGTCCGAACCTCAGCGACGTCGACCCCGACCTCCCATTGTCCCCATGAACCCCAAGGCGGGCCGGGCGGCGGTTGGTGACGAACGATCGATGCACGTACAACCGTACTGTTTTGGATCATGAGGGGCCGGCAGAGCCTGAAGGGTCAGGGCCGATAACCTTCGATCACCGTCGTGGGTGCCACCGGCGGCTCGGGGACGCGCACCCGCATAGTGTTGGCGGAGAGTCGGTCCCAGGCGTCCGAGAGTATTTGCGCGTTCCACGTTGCGCCTAGAGAAGCGATCGAGTACGCCGATCCATCAGTCGGAGTTTTCATGCCACGTAAGGGTTTTTCTTCGTATCGCAACGTCCACACCCGCGCCTCGACGGCCGGCGGAGAAGCGCGTTTCTTCCCCGCCGAGGGTGCCGTTCGCTCGTCCAACGACGTCAAGTCGATGCACGTTGCGCTCGACGTGTACGACCTCACGGCCGACCTGCTCGTCACGCCGGCGTTCCAGGAATCCGACGACCCAGAGAACTGGCCGAATGCCAGCACCGCTGTGGCCATCGGTTCGCTCACGGCCGATGCGGATGGCATCACCAGCAGTACTGGCTACGACGCAGTCACGCTCACGAAATCCTTCTGGCGCCCCGGAGTGCTCGTTCGGAACAAGACCACCGGCGCGCGCATCGAGTTTGCCCTCGTCGCGATCCGCGTCGACACGCGTAGCTGCTGAGCGCCCGCCGTGGGCTGGACCATCGGCGGGGAGGCGCTCCCCACCGACAACGCCGTCGCGGTGGTCACGACCTCGACGAGCACGTTGTGCCTGACCGGTAGCTCGGGATATGCTCGGCTTCGAATGTACGGGATCGACCCGTATGCCGTCGCCTTCGCCCTTGCGGGTACGGACGCTGGGTTGGGCGTCAGCGACGTCCAGGAGCCACCGCCGCCGTGGACGCCAGTGGGCGTCCCGGTCGGCCCGACAATTGCCTGGCTTGATTCACCCGTCGTCATCGCGGCCACTGCGGCCACCGGGGACTACGCCTTCTCCGTGGTGCGGCGGTCGACCAGCGGGACCTATCCGCTGGGTTCCACGGTGATCCCGCAGGTGAAGGATGCATTGTGGCTCGACGGGGAGTCGTGCCAGCCCCTTTACAAAGACGCGCACGTACTCGATCTTCGATACGGCCAGGGCTACCTGATGGTGGCCGCGCGGTACTGGGCGAGCGGGCTGCTCTTCGGCGCGGGCGGAGTCAACCCCGGCCCTGAGAACAGCAAGTCCGCCATCGTGGGCTTCTGGGCGCCCGCGAACGACCCTGACTTCGCCTCGCCGGAGGTTCGGGGGCCGCTGTTCTTGGTGAGTCGGATTCAAGAGGTCGACGGCGCTACAGCCGCGTTGTGGCTGGGGGTGCCGAGCGCGGCGCACGCCGACCCCTCCGGAACCGCAACGGTGTTTGTGTACTACACGGGCGAGCAGAGCCATCTTCCCGCGGATTTGTCGCTCGCCCCGCCCTTGGAGTTCGTGCCGGGCACACGAATGAGGGCGATCGCGGTCGCGGACCTGTGCTCCTGGTTCGGGATTGAGGAGCTTTCCCCTCCCGCCGCGCCAAATACGGGGGAGATCCTGGAGGAAATGGAAATCATGGCCTTGGCGAGCACGTTGGGATCGGCGTGGGTGGCGTCGGCGATGATCAAGCTGACGATGGACCGAATCAACCTTGCGGCGGCGCTGGCCGGGCGCGCAGAGACGGGCAGCACCGTGGTCCTCCCCACGTCCTCGGCGTCCTCCGCCCCGCCTGCCGAGTGGATCATGAACGAAGAGTTGTGGGACAGTGCAGCCGGCGCGTGCCTGGTGCCAGGAGATTACCGCGGCAAGGTGCGGATCTGGGTGGCGACGGGTGATCCCTTCCAGGAGAAGTCGGACCCCGACCTGAGCACCGACACCAGGGGAAATCTGCTGCTCTGGGAGCGCTACGAAGCGATTCATGACGTGGACGCACAAGCGGTGTGGGCGAGTGGCCAGCTCGTGCTGTTCGTGAGTGCAAACGCATCGCAGGACCGCCGGACAAAGGAAGTCACGGACGACGGCATCAGCGACCTCGCTTTCGGCATCTACCGTTGCGCCGCCCTCCCCGTGGAGGTCGCCGGTGAGTTCGGGATGGACTTCGTGATTCACGAGTTCGACCCTGCCAGCACCGCCTTGACCGACCGCGACCTGGTCACGCGCGCTACCGAACTCGACGCCGACTTCAGAGGCGTGCACCGGCTCGACCCTGACCCGGTGCAACTGCCCAACGGCGAGTGGCTGCTGTTCAACGGGGCGGTGACGTTCCTGGAGCGCAACAGCGCGCCCGACGCTGACGTGCGCGCACCCTGGAGCGATGCGTGGACCTGAGCCAGCGGCGGGTGTTGGTCCGTTCGCTCGGGCTGCTCCTGCTTGCGGGTTGCCGCGCGGAACAGGCGCACGTCGCTGACCCCGCCGTGTCGGACGACACGGCGGCGGCCGACACCGCCCAGCCGGACTCGGGCACCCCGGACACCTCGGCGGACACCGCTCCGGTTGACAGCGCATCCATCGACGGGGACGGCGACGGGAGCACTGCCGAGGAGGACTGTGATGACGCCGACCCCAGCCGGCACCCGGGCGCGGCCGAGGCCTGCGACGGCGTGGACCACGATTGTGACGGGCAGTTTCGCTGTACAGAGTTGGACGCCTGGGCTGGCTTCGAAGCCGCTTGGGCGTTGGAACACCTCGGATTCGAAGCGGACTTCGACGGAGACGGGTTCCCCGAGCTGACCGTTACGCAGAGGACAGAGTACGGCGACTATGGGAACTGGGTGTTCGACCTTCGCGGCGGCGTGCCACCCGGGGTGAGCGACTGGTCGACGCTGGCGGGCCTGTCGACCGGGCGCTACCTCAACGCCTATCCGTTGGGCGACGTGGACGGAGACGGGCTCAGCGACCTGTCCCTGGCCTACTGGCATGGGAGCGGCGAGTGGGGTGACTTCTACGCCGCGACGAGCCTTGGCTCCTGGGGCATCTGGCTGTCGGACGGGAGCCTCGACGGGCGCGAGCTTACCCAGGCCGACGCGGACATCTGGACGGGCTCCGAAATCGGCGCACCCTGGTGGCCGTCGGTCGGCGACATCACCGGGGACGGCGTAGCAGAGGTGACGCTGATTCCGCCCTACACCGACGACGAAGGCTGTGGGTATGGCTTCGCGCCGCCGGGCAAGCTGGCCGATCCGGATTGGACCTTTGCTGATATTCCGGGTGTGTATCTGGCGGAATGCTGGGATGGGGTGGGACACGGAGAGCCGGTTCCCCTCGGTGACCTGGACGGAGACGGGCTCGCCGAGGTCCGTCTTCGCGACGGCTCCGAAGACTACGTCGTGAGCGGCGCTGAGCTGGCCGCGGGCCGGTCACCTCTCTCGGCGCTCGGCGGGCTGGTGGCCTCGTGTGGCGACGCGTACGCGACCTTCATCGACGCAGTGGGCGACGTCGACCTGGATGGGTACGCCGACGTGAGCGCGGCGTGCGGCACCTGGGTGCTCGTTCCCGGACCCGAGGTGGCGCAAAGCGTCATGACCACCAAACCCATCGTGACGCTGGATTTTTCGGCGGAAAACAGCGGCTACTACTCGGCGGAGCCCGCGGCCGCCGACGTTGACGCGAACGGGCGCGTCGACCTGGTGGTACCCTACGGCCGCAACTCGCAACAGGGCACCCCGATGGCGCTTTTTCCCGACGTCAGTTTCGGCGGCGTGCTCGAACTGTCCGACGCCAGCGGGCGGGTGTTCGAGAGCAACGACGGCCCCTGGCTGGTCTACATCGGCGGCAGGGGCAGCGACCTGCTGCAGTGGCGCCCCGACGTCACCGGGGATGGCGTCCTCGACCTCTTCGTGCTCAGTGCCACCGGACACACCGGCATGCTCATCTTCTCGGGGGCGACGTTGTTCCCGCCGTAGCCGTGTTGCCGCCGGAGCGACCGCAAGCGCCGGTCACGCGGTTGAAACGCGCCACTTTGGTGGGGCGACGGCGGGGCACGAGGCCCATCCCCGGTTTATCAAGCCTGACCCCTCAGGCGGGCCGAATGGGTCATGGCCGTGATATCCGTCGGCGCGACAGATGATCTCCAGTCCGCCGGGTGAAAGCTCCACCTTTTCGAGAACGCGACTGAGCGCTTGCCGCCGCTCGTCGAGCGGCTGGCTCGTCCAAGCGGCGCGCACGGCAGCGCGGAACTCGTCGGCGTCGATCACCTCGGCCTCGGGGGTGTCCGTCTGCTGCGGGAGCGCGGCCAGTTGGAGCCGGGCCGTTTCGCGCTGGGCGATGAGCGGGGCGGTGATGGCCTTGGCGTCGCCCTCGTCGATCATGCCGTTGATCGCGTGGGTCGCGGTGAGCCGGATCTTGCGGTCCAGCTCGGCGATGACGTTGGCGAGGCGCTCGCGTTCGCCGGCCAGTTCGTCGATTTGGGTGCCGGCGAGGCCGTCCAGACCGTTGCCGAGGATCACGTCGAGCGCCTCGGGGGCGAGGACGTGGCACTCGATGGCGTCGAGCACCATGCCGTCGAGCTTCTCGACGCGGATGGTGACGCCCGAACAGGCGGCGCTGCTCTCCTGGCGGGTGCGGCAGGTGTACAGGTAGGTCCGCTTCTTCGGCTGCCCGCCAGCCGTCACGCAGATCGGGCCGCCGCAGCAGCCGCACCTCAGGAACGGCGTGAGGACGCCGCGCTGGCTGGCGGTGATCGGGTTCTCACCGTTGCCCTCGCCCTCGTCGCGGTTGCGGGCCTTGAGCGCGCGGATCGCCAGCACGCGCTCGAACGACGCTTCATCGATGGCGGCTTCGTGGCAGTTGCGTGCGGCGATCTCGCCGTCGTAGACGAGGTGCCCACAGTAGAGCGGATTCGTCAGCATCGAGGCGACATGCTTGGCCCTCCACGTTCCCTCCGCGTACTGCCTCGGCATGTCGGCGCGGCCCGGTGGCTGAATGCCCTCGCGGGTGAGACGATCGGCGATCCTACGCGCGCCGCCGACGCCGTCGAGGGTCTCGCGGAAGACCCGCTGGACGACCTCGAACTGCTGGCGAACTTCGTCGGTGACGACGAGGCGCTGCCCGCCTTGGCTCCGGTCGATCGCGTAGCCGAAGGGCGCGTGGCCGTACTGCCAGAACCCCTTCTCCGCGCCGCTCCGCATCCCGCGGACCACGTTGCGGGACAGCTCCTCGCTGTAACGTTCGGCCAGCCAAGCGAGAATCGGGCGGATCAACTTACGGAAGGACCGATCGCCGGCGTCGGGCTCGGTGAGGGAGATCACGTCGATGTCCGCCTCGTCGAGCGTAGCGAGGGCGCGGAGACAATCGAACATGTTTCGTGCCACGCGGCTGAACGCCCAGACGTAGAGGCGATCCACGCGGGGAGCGCCCTTCTTCTTCGCGTGGATCGCGTCCCGTTGGGCCTCCGCGCGCCTGATGAGCTGGAGGTACGAGGCTCGCTTCTTCGTGGACCGCCCGCTGATGCCCTCGTCGATGAACCAATTCCCCGGCGGGATGGTGACACCGTCGGCCTCAGCGCGGCGGAGGATCTCTTCTCGTTGTTGTTCGACGCTTTTGTCCTGGCGAGGGTCCGAGCAGCGGAGGTAGGCGGCGCCGATCATGGGCATAGGGGCTCTCTGGGTCCGAGGGTTGTACCTTACATAATTGCGAACGGCTACGCCGCGGCCTTCCGGTTGGCGGCGCGGAGGATCGCCGTTTGGAGATCGCCGAGGGGGATGCAGGACATCCAGCCGGCCACCGAGGGGCGGCCGACGAGCTTCACCGCGTCGCCGACCTCGGGGAGCCGGCAGCGGAGGCCGGCAGTCGCCTCGCGAATCGTCGTGAGCAGGAGGAGCAGGGTCGGGTAGTCGTCGCGTACCAGCGGCCGGGCGCGTTCCGCGAGGCGGTCGAGTTCGAGGGGGAAGGCGCGGTTCGCCACGGCTTCGGCGAGCGGCGCGGTACCGCCGCCGGGCTGCCAGAGGCGGACCGTCGGGATCGGGGCGGTGAAGGCGCCGTCGTCGGGGCCGCCGCGCATCCCCTCGGGGCCGAACACGTCGAGCCAGCCGACGCCGTCGGGGTGGTCGTAGGTGACGATGCAGGAGCGGCCGGCGCGGACGTCGGTGCGGAGGGTGTCGAGGATGCGGGGCGGGATGGTGGTGGGGGTCATGGTGGGCTCCGTGAGGGCGAGGGGTGGGACGGCGTTGGTCACACCGTAGCCAGAGGAGCCGATCCAAATGACGAGTTTCGCTTGCCACTTCCTACCGCAGCTTCGCTGAAAGTGCGGTAAGGAAGGTGGGATGCGGATCGTCGCGGGTGCGCGGCGTCGCCAGCCGGGCGGCGCTCGGGGAGGTCGGTGGGACGGCGGTGCGGCAACCGCTGTTGGTGATGCGGCAACTGCTGTTGGCGGTGCGGCAACCGCTGTTGGTGATGCGGCAACTGCTGTTGGCGGTGCGGAAAGTGAGGCGGCAAGAGCTGTAGGCGGTGCGGCAAGCCCGTGCGGCAAGCGCTGTAGGTGCTGAAACGGGGGAATTCGGGCGCAATTCGATGCTCGCAGGGCGGTTTCAGCGGCGGATTCGACCTCGACGCGGGTTAGGGGGACAATTCGACGGCCGGAACGGCGCAGCGCCCGGCTTCCGTCGAGATCACGGGGCTCGGTATCGCCGTCGTTGATGCTCCGGGGCGTGACCGGCGAGGGGCGCCCGTCCATGAGTGGCGCCCCCTGGGGCGCGGTCGGCGCCGACCGGGACGCGGTCGGCGCCGACCGGGACGCGGTAGACCCTGTCAGCGACGCGGTTCGCGGACCCGGTCACGCGGCCGGTGGCCCTGATCGCGCGGTCGACGCGCCCATCCTGCGCGGTTGGGGAGCGCGAGTCGCGGCTGGTGCGCGCCGGGGGCGCGGTCGGCGGCGCGGTAGCCGCAGAAGTGGGTCGCAATTCGACGACCACCGCGCCGATCCGCGACGCTCCACGCCCTTCCGCGAGGTTTCGGGCTCGCGCTCCGACGCGGACGCGGTAGTTTTCGGGGATGCCGACACCGATCGCTCCCGAACGCCGCCCGCTCGAAGTCGACGTCCACGACGACGACGAGGTCCGGCGCTGGCTCGCCGGGATGGTCGCCGCCCAGATCGAAACGCGCCGGAAGCCGGTGCCCGCGATCAACCTGTTGTTCGACGGGCACGAGGAGGTCCTGGCGTGGACGGGCGTGCGCGAGGCCGACCCCCGGTGCCGACCTCGCGGCCACCTGGGCGGTGCTCGCTCCACGCCATGACGTGGAGCGCCGCATCCTCGTGCTTCGCCTCGAACACGAGGACGGCACGTCGGAGGCGTGCATGTTCGAGGAGACGTGGGAGGACGGCGAGCCGACCGCGTGGTGGTTCGGCCGCCGCCGATACGCCGTCGAGGACGGGATCGGGCGCCTCCTCGACGCGGCGTGGCAGCAGCAGGCGGGACCGGGGCGAGCACCCGAACCCAGCATCCTCGCCCCGGCGGCGGGGCCCGTCCGGCACAGCTTCTCCCCGCCCGCGCTCCCGAGCCGAAGGTGTGGATGCAGACCGACGAGGCGGCGCCAAGCGCGCGCCTGGCGACTACGGCACGACGGCGGCGGCGATGGCCGAGCAGACCCAAGCCGTGGTGCTCGGATGGCTGGAACGCGGGGGCTTCAAGCACCTCCTCGTGTTCCTGATCCGGGGTCGAACCTGGGAGAGGTGGCTGCTCGGCGATGCCCGACTGCGGCGGACGACATCGTCCGCCGGATCTGCGGGCGGCTCGGGCAGCCCGACGGCGTGGCCACCGCCGAGGGCGTGCTGGCCCATGCGGACGGGAAGCCCGAGCGCGTGATCCGGATCGTTGGGGAGATGGGCGGTCGCCGCGCCGAGCGCGCGATCATCATGGCGCCGAAGCCGGGCAAGCCCGAGGATGTCGTGCCCGGTCGGTGGATGGCGCGCGAGCTGGGGCTGGTGCCCAAGCAAGGGGAGGGCTGGATCGGCGTCGCGCCGTTGCTCCCCGGCGAGATGATCACGACGGTGCTGGGGGACGGGACGCCGCAATGGGGAGACCGGGAGACCGGGAGACCGGATCGGCGCCAGGACCGTAATTCCGGAATAATGCGGGTTCTATTTCGGAATCGATGCCAAATATGCCATGGAATCATGCAGAGTATGGACGAAACCGCTTCGCGGTGGCGGGTGCCGGTGTTGACGGCATCACGCTGGTGTCGGCGTAGGAGGAGCTCGCGACGTTCGCAGAGGCGCTGCCTCTGCACTCCGGCAGGGGGCACGCGCCCCCTGCACCCGCAGTCGGGCGATCGCGTTGCCGATCGGCGACACCGAGTATGGCGCCTGCCATCTCTTCACCCCCGGCGGACGCCAGGAGTCCGTCATGGGCCAGCTCCGCGACAAGATGACCGCCGACCTCGCGCTCTCCGGGTACTGCCCGGCCACCCGGTCGCACTATCTGCGCTGCATCCGCGCCTTCGCGCGGCACTTCATGCGCCCGCCCGAGACCCTCGGGACCGAGGAGGTGCGCGCATTCCTCGTCCACCTCGTGGACGAGCGCAAGCTCTCGGGCGGCCGGTTCAACCAGTACATGTGCGCGCTGAAGTTCCTGTACGGCGTCACGCTCGGCCGCCCTGAGGTGATGGAGGGGCTGCGGTTCCGCAAGCACCGCCGCGTGCCGCCGGACGCGCTCACGCGCGACGAGGTCGTCCGCGTGCTCGCGGCCGCACCGTCACCGTACTGGCGGTACCTTCTTCCTCGTCGGCTACGCGACGGGCCTGCGCCGCTTCGAGGTCGCGGCGCTGCGCATCGAGGACATCGACGCCGCCTCGGGGCTCCTGCGCGTGGCCCACGGCAAGGGCGACAAGCCCCGCATCGTCATGCTCGACCCCACGCTGCTCGTGGCGCTCCGGGCGCACTGGCGCGCCGAGCACCTGCCGGGGCCGTGGCTCTTCCCCGCGCGTGCCGTTGGGCAGTGGGCAAATCACGGCGTCCATCCTGCCTCGGCCAGCAACTCCTTCCGCGTCGCGCTCGCGAAGGCGGCGATCGGGCGGCACATCACGCTCCACGGGCTGCGGCACGCGTTCGCGACGCACTGCCTCGAGGACGGCACCGACGTCATCACCCTCCAGAAGCTCCTCGGACACAGCTCGGTGGTGACCACGGCGCGGTACGCGCAGGTGCGCACCGACCAGATCCGCCGGACGCCGAGCCCGCTCTCGAAGCTCCAGCAGTAGGCCGTGACCGCGAACGCCTGCCCCGCGACGACGCGAGGTGAGGCGGAGGCGCGCCCGCAGGCGGCGGACATCTTCCGCCGCTTCGGGCCGGCGTACCTCCGCGATCACGTGCTCCCCAACGCTCCGGCCAAGGCCCTTCAGGCCGCCATCGCCTGCCGCACCGCCGCGCTCGGCGGCCACCTCGACGTGTGCGCGGGCTGCGGGTTCTCGAAGCCCTCGTACAATTCGTGCCGAGACCGTCACTGCCCGACGTTCCAGGGACAGGCCGCCGCGCGGTGGATCGAGACGCGCATGGACCGCGTGCTCCCGACCCACCACTTCCACGTTGTGTTCACGCTTCCGTCGGAGTTGCGCCCGCTCGCCCTCGCGAACGGTACCGTCGTCTACGACCTCCTGTTCGCGGCCGCGTCGGCGACACTCCTGGAACTGGGGCGGACCCACCTATGCGCGACGCTGGGTGTCACCGCGGTGCTGCACACCTGGACGCGACAGATGGACTTCCACCCGCACCTCCACTGCGTCGTCACCGGCGGGGGCCTCTCGCTCGACAACGAGCAGTGGGTGGCGTGCGACGAGACATTCCTGTTCCACGTCGACGTGCTCGGCGCACTGTTCCGCGGGAAGTTCCTCGACGGCCTCGTGCGCGCCCACCAGGCGGGCAAGCTCGCCTTCGCCGGCACATCGGCCGAACTCGCGGACCCCGTCCTGTGGGCGAAGCTGCGCGACACCCTGTACCGCACGAAGTGGATCGTGTACGCCAAGCGCCCCTTCGGCGACGCCGAGCAGGTGCTCCGCTACCTCGGCCGCTACACCCACCGCGTCGCGATCTCCAGCTCGCGCCTCGTCTCCGCCGACGAGGACGCGATCGTCCTCCGCACCCATGGCGAGCGCACCTGCCGCCTGGACCCTCCCGAGTTCCTGCGCCGCTTCCTGCTCCACGTCCTCGCCCCCGGCTTCCGCAAGATCCGGCACTACGGCCTGCTCGCGCCTGCCAACGTGCGCACCCGCCTGGAGGCCGCGCGCTTCCACCTCGACGCGCTCGGAAAGGTCCGACGCCCGCGCGTGGAGCGGCCCGACCTCGTGCTCGCATCCGAGCCCCACGTGTGTCCGGCCTGCAAGGTCGGCATCCTGGTCCGCCAGTTGCTTCCCCCCGCTCGCGCACCACCCGGAAGCCCGTGAGTCCCAATTGGTCCCCCTACTGCCGCTCGCCTGCACCGCCTCGCCCGGCTCGGCGGAGCCGCACCTGCGATGCGCGGAGGCTCTCCGCTTGCTCATCTCCGTGCGCTCCGGACCCATGTCGTCGCGACGCAAGGGCGCAGGGACGGCTCGCGCGGCGGTCACCAACCCAGGACCCGGGGCCTTTGCCTCCATAGGGCGGGAGGTAGGTCGCGGCGCCCTGCCTCGGTTTCGTCCATAAGGGCAAAAGGGCACGCCGGCGGGCGTTCAGCCGAGGTCCGCCGTCATCTCGGCGCGCCCCTTTGCCCTAAACAATTCGGCATCACGAGTTTGAGCGGCAAGGCGGAATCGTGGAATCATCACCAGGCTCCAGCGACCGTCCCGCGTCCCGCATCGGGGCTTGCGGGGCTGCGCCGCTGCCCCGGCCCGGTCCCGGCCCTCGTTGTCGCCTGTCGCGGACCGCGGCATCGTCCGCTGCACCCGACTGACTCGCCGACCTGCCGACTCACGCCGAAGTGGCTCATCCCCTGAGACGCTCACCACGATCAGTGCGGGGTCTGCTCACCTGAAGTAGGCCACTCGCGGCGTGGCGCAGGCCGCGGCCTGCCGGGCGAAGCCCTACTTGGCGACGCGAAGCCGGCGCCGCCGCCGAAGCCACCGCGCGAACCCCTGCGTCGGGCGAAGGCGTGGAGGCGGATGCTGGACGAGGGGATCTACCCCCACCAGTCGGCGCTCGCGCGGGGCGAGGGGGTCACGGCTGCGGCGGCGAGCTTGGGGCTGAGGCACCTGCGGGAGCACGATGTGGCGCGGGGTCAAGTTGCCGGGGCCGAGGGAGAGAGCAGGGGGCCGTGATGCCTGATAGAGGCCACGCCAGTCTTCGAGTCACCCTCAGCCCAGCGCCGGTCCTCATCCTCGTGAACGAAACCATCCTCGCCCAGATCGTCGACCAGAGGCTCGGGAGCCTCGCTCGCAGCATCCCTGAAGCGGGGGGGCTCAAGTTCGCAGGCGCAGATGCGGGCGGCCCGAGGCTCCCGGGGCGCGTGCGCGGTTGGGGGTCCGTCGTTGCGCCGGGTACTGCTGGCGGTTGGAGCGCAGACATAGAACGCCCCGTCCAGAGTGTGCTCGATCTGCTCGCCGCGTCGCTGCTTTCCGCTCCTTTGACCGATGTGAAAGCGGTGGAGTTCGCCCTCATGCTCGTCCTGGGTGTTCCGCCGGAGCCCTGGCGCGTGGTCGAGGCACTCCACCCGGTGCGGGATGGCGCATTTTATGTCGCCGCGACCGCACAGTGGTGGCGTGTCGACGTTCGACTTGAGAGCGCTGTCGCCCGGGAAGCGACTGCCATCCTCGGCATTCCGCACCCTGAGCTCGCCACGCAGCTAGTCGCGTGGCTGTCGAGCCACGACTTGAAGGACCGCTTGGCCGAAGTTCAGTCCGAGCCGTTGCGAGCCTACGCTCGACGGGTGCTGCCCGATGAGGATGACCCAGACCCGGCGCCAACCGACATTGAACGGGTGGAACGCGCTCAACGACTCGCCGACGCGGTACTCGCTGCCACCGGCGGGCTCCGAGCGCTCGCAGGCTACCTTGAAGTGGTTCGTCTGGCGGACCGCATCGCGCTCGGATGGCTCAGCGCCAGTTGGCTGCACGACCATTGGCGGCCGGGTGCCGAGTCCTCCGCGCAGGCGCGCTCGTGGCCGCCTCCCGAAGACTCGCCGTTCGACGTCGATCCCTGGGTTCACGCCCTGAACCACGAACTCGGCGTGGTCACTGATGACGTGCGGCTTCGCTGCGCCCTGCGGGTCGAGCCCGCACGAGGCAAGGCCCCGAAGTCTGGTGATGATCTCACGCCGCTGCCCCCGTTCGCCGCGGGGCTTGGTCGGGCCGAGCTTGTCTCCGCCCCGCGCCTTCTGCTCTTCGCAGCACCGCTTGAGGCAGCCCGGAACGCTGCTCGATACCTGCGGTCCCGGCCCGAGTTGCAAATGCGGGTCACCGCTCGCGTCCGACCGTGGGGCGTAGAGGTCGAGGTATGGAACAACGTGTCCGACGAACCGCCAGCCTCGCGAACCCTCGGGATACTCAGCGCCGCTCTCGCTCCACTCGGCGCCGTTCAGATCGAGGTCTCCTCGCCAGCGGTGGGCGAGCGATTGGTCAGGTACAGCGTAGACCTGCGGGCGCTCCGTTTTGAGGGGCCCGGAGGCGACCATGGATGAGCCCTCGAACCTCCTGCTGCTCCTCGTCGACGATGATCGACACGCGCATGAGTCGCTGCGAGAGGTGCTCCGACCGTTCGGAATCGAACCCTTCGCGTACCCTCGGGTTGACCCGTACTCCAAATGGTCGGCTGCGGGCATCGTCTCTTGGGCTCAGACCGTCGGTGCGCTGCACCCGGACCTGCGTGCCGATGCACCGCCCAGCAAGCACGACTGGGACGTCCTGGTCGCGGACATCCGCTTCGACCAGGACCGAGAGCAGGATGTTCCCAGCTACCCAGGAACGGACTCGATGGGAATGTTGCTGGCAATGGCGCTTGTGGCCCGCCGCAACGCTTCGGTCATCCCGTACGGCTGGGTCCTTCGGAGCGCTGACGGGCGCGCCGTCGCGGCAGATCCAGTTGCGATCCGAACCTACGCCCTGCTGCACGCCCTGGTCGGTCGCGCTCCAGGGCTGACTGCCCCGGAGGGTCGATGGCGACCCGCTCGGCTTGTGGAAACTGCGAGGACACTGCTCAGTTCCATCCCGGCGACCACCGTACACGACGGTTGGAGGCCGGCCATTACCTCGCTGCGGTCTGCTATTCTGGACGCAGCGCGTTGCCGTGCCGTTCGGGCCGAATGGGTCAACGGTGGAGGAGAGGCGTTCCTACGGGCGGCGGCGACCAACCCCGAGGCGCGAGCGAAGCTCCACGGGCCAGGGGCGCGAGCGAAGCTCCACGGGCCAGGGCTGCGGCTGACGGCGGTCTCGCCGCGCTCCGTTCGGGTGATCAAGGTGCTTCCTCTGTTCGCCGACATCTGGGACACTGATGGCAAGCGTCTGCTCGATGAATCGCTCGCGACACGGTGGGTTCAGGATCTCAACGTCCTGATGCCGCCGTGTTCTTCGGAGGACATCCTCGCCTCTTACCGTGGCTGGCAAGCCAAGGTGGATCTGGCCATGTCCAGCGACGGATACACGCTAGCCGGCGTCGTCACGCTGCGGTATCTCGAACTCCTGTACGACCCGGCGGAGGCCGGTACCGCCGCCGTGACCGGTCGGGAGTCATGGGGCCAACGACAGTGGGTGCGTGCACTATGGCATTGGCTCGGAAACCCGCCCCAGGGGAAGCCAGACTATAAGAAGATCCTTGGTAAGTTGCAGAGTGCCAGCGGGATGTCGCTTGAGGACATGGTCAGCGGCCTGCGTAGCGGCCGGTGGCCGTCTGACCACTTGCCGGTCATCACTGCGGCGGGGCGTCAACTCCTGCGCGAACTCGAATGGCCAGTCGAAAGAGAACTCCCCACCTGCATCGGTGATCGGATCAGCTGACGTTGAATGCCCTCGCCGCAAGAGCGGCGCAGCCGTTTGATGCGAGCCAGGAGCGGCCCGACCTCTGCGTCACGATCCCCGCCACGCAGGACGCGGCAACTTGGGCGGTACACTCGGCCTTTGCGGCGGCCGCGTAGCCGCTCATCTCGGCAATCAGACCATCCGTCGAGACCGCAGTCTGCTCACTGGTCGCTCCTAGCAGCCCCAGGACCTCCACCGCCACGCGGGCCCCACCTCGCTCCACCAGGGCTGCGCCACGCCTCGTCAATTCGGGACTCTCCCAGGCCGCGTCCACGTCGTCGCGCCGAACTATCCCTCGGGGGGACCCGGTTGTCTCTTCCACCCTCTGTGCAACCTCCCGTAGCAGATCCCAGAAAATTAGCGGACAACCGCCCGGAAGCCACGCCAGGAGGTCCACCACCTCGTCGCTCTCCGCCTGCACGTCCAGCCATCCCAGCGCCTTCACCGCCAGCAGTTCCGCGTCCGCACCCGACAGCGGCCCGAGTTCCACCTGAACCGCACCTGGATAGCTGCTCGCCTCCACAACTGCCTGCCCTCCCGAAGAGAGGTACTCCCGAACCCATTCATCGACTTCGGCGCGGGCAATAGCGTCGAACGTGTCGTATGCGTGAACGAACATGCGCCCGCCGGGTACCGCTCCTCGGGCAATTGAGCCACCCCGGTCCGGTGTCAGGACTTCGACCACGCCTCGCCCGAGTGCGCGCTCACGATGGGCTAGCGCACGCACGACGCTGGTCGTACCGAACCCAGGCGGAGCGTGCACTGATGTCAACCGCTGGTCCGCCAAGCTAGCCAAAGCGGCGTCTCTTCCAACCAAAAGCGTGGGAGAGGCCGGCACGGGGTTCGGAACGGAGAGACGAAGCGGGACGTCGCGCACCCAGGCGCGGAGCAGGCGGGCTCGTCGATCACGGTCTCCGCCTACTGATAGGAGCATCCCGGCATCCAGTCGGACCCCATCCGATCTGCGCCCTGCGGCGTGCTCGGGCACGAACGCGATGCGTGGCACCGCTGTCCCGTGCGGGACGGGGGCGTCGAACCGAGGCGCGATCCAGAGGGGTACTCCCGAGCCTCCGGGCTCGACTGCGAAGGTAGGACATCCCGGCTCGGCGAGATCGCCGAGGACGGCGAGGAAGCCGGCGCCGCTTGCCTCAACGGCTCCGACCGAGGAGCCAATGCACTCCGCCAAACCGCAGGCAAACGCCTGGGCTTGCGCAGCGGACCATCGCCGTCCCGGGGCGGCGCAGAGCCCATCTAGTGCCTCCAGGAGATGCTGGCCCGGCGAGTCTGACGCGGTCGGTCGGAGCGCCGCTGCCCAGGTCGGCGCTGCGGTACGCCCGGACATCCATGCGCAGGCCATGGCGGTAGGCGTGTCAGGTGAGGACCAAACAGGAAACGGCGGGAGCGCCGAAGCCTGAACCGTCGTAGCTATCGGTGTTCTCCCGACATCCTCGCCCTCGACGATCACGCGCAGGCGGGCGAGTTCAGTCATCGCATGACGCCAGCGCATGGGAGCTGGCGATGGCCGCAGCGCCAGCTCCAACCCGACCCCGCGGCGCCGGGCGCGAAGGCGCAGCGACGCCAGCTCCCGCTCGAACCGATGGAGTTGGACCAGCGTGGCAGCAGCGAGCCTCGCCTCAAACTGCTCCAACGCGCCGCCCTGGCAAGCCCGCGCGAACGCTGCGTCCGCAAGGAGGAGTCCGACGGCCTCAAGCTCCCCGCGATCTATGAGGGACTCAATGACGTCGCCCGGCGCGGGAGGCCGGTACCTCGCCCGCGCGACGGCCTGGGCGTACTGGTTCGGCTCCGTTGCCTCTCCGTAGAGCGACTCGAGCCACAGCTCGGGACTGCTCCATCGCAGGTCCCAGAGTCCCGCGACCACCGCCAAGTGCTCGGGGATCACGAGGACGTCCCGAGGGCGACCAGCGAATTCGCCAGATTGAGCAGGCGCACCATCAACGGCCCGGCAAGTCCCGACTCAGCCTGGACCCGGACGACGGCCTCGCGGCCTGGGCTCCAGAATTCACCGAGCCGCTTGGCCTCGCCAACGGCCCATGCCGTGGCCTTGTCGTCCGCGGGTACCGCGGACTCCCATGCCTCCGCTGCCTTCCATGCGTCGCGCAGTCTGGCAAGACAAACGCCGCGTTTTGGTGCCGTGATCAGATCCCCGGCCACGCGCGTGACCCTCGCTGTTGCCTCGTCCATCAACGTCTCGCAATCAGATTCGGCGGCCCGGCACAGCCCCAACCAACGGCGCAGACCGGCAACGTCACCGGCGTCACAGAACGCGGACAGGGCTCCAAGCATTCCCTCGGGCCTCCGGAGGTCGTCCCAGGTGTGTTGGCCGAGCGGGAATCGAAACCCGACCGAGGCGGCTTCCGTCAACGCTTCGCGAAGAACGCCGCGAAGGCGCGCGGCCTCCCTCTCGGCGCTTCCCCTGTCGACGCGAGCACGGACTGCCGGCATGTGCAACACCGCGCCGTGCCCGGTCTCCCACCATGAGAGTGCGCAGGCGGCCCAGGTCCGCAACGGGGGAGACGCGCGACCCATGACCATCGCCAGTGGCTCCGCCGCCCCCGTCCAGCCGTCCACCACCAAGAGCGGAATGAGCACAGCCGTCGCCCCGTCGGCCTCGTCGAGCGGGCCCTCCTCGCAGGCGACTTCGTCGAAAACAGCCGCGAAGGCCTCTATTGCGCCCGGCGCACACGCAACACGCCTCAACCTCTCGGACGGCAAATCAGCGCGCTGCAGATCGCCCCAGAGCAGCACGGCTGGGAATACCGAGCCCCTTGCCCAGTACCGAAGCCCCAACCAGCCACGCCACGGAAGGGCGGCCGGGGCGGAGGCATTGTGCGCTAGCACCGCCGCCACAGCCACCTCGATGCGGTCTTCGGCAACCCCGGAGTCCCTTGCTCGGTTCAAGTCGTCCCACGGGTCACCGGCCGACGCAATCCATGCTTCCAGGTCGTCGGCGTCCGTCCGCGTTGTATGGGCAAGAACCGAGAGAATGCTCATCGAAGTGGCAGGCACCGGCAACGCAGAGGTCTGCGCCACCGCCGCGACCGTTGACACGACTCCCTCACCGAACCGAGCCACAATAGCTGCGACGATGGCCTCTACCACCGGTGCATCGTGAACCAACACACCAACTTCGGCGCGTTGGCGTCGCGTCACTCCGACCGGACCGGTGCCGTATTCGCCAGTTACCGAGAGGAAGTTGAAGCTCGACACGATCGCGGTCCGGTCTGCGATGAGCACCTTGGCGTGGTTGCCGGCGTGTGCGCCGGCACCGGGCGAAACAACCCTTACGGTCGCGGGGTACCGCTCGGCCAGTTGCCGTAAGCGCAGGTCCGGAGCCTGGGCCGGATCGAGGACTCGCTCGTCGCAGCGCCGCCAGATCAGGGTGACGTTGACTCCGCGCGAACAGGCCATTTCCAGCGCTTCGAGGAACCACGTCGTCAGGACATCTGCCCCCAGTCGGTCCGACATGATGACAAGCCGATCGCGGACGTCTCGGAGAGCCTCTTCCAGGAGCACGCGGTGCTCGCCGTCCCGAACCAAGCGGGCGGTTCGCGTCCCACCCTGGGCGCGCGCCATGACACTCGCGTGAGCTATACGCCAGCTTTCCGCCCACATCCGAATCGCGGGTGCCCGCAAGCCCGAATCCGCCAACAACTCCTGCGGAACCTCCACAGGTCCGGGCGACGGGTCATCCAGGTCACGGTCGACAATTCTATGGAATTCCTCGGCGAAGGTTCGGATCACCCGAGAGTCATCGTAGTCGGGGAAGAGGTCGCGAACGACCGACAGCGCCTGCTCCGCCAGGCCGCACGCGACTGTGTCGCCGTCGGCTTCGAGCACAACCCCGAGTTCGAACGTCTGAGCCGACGACGGGTCCAGGAAATTGAAGCTTGAAACGATCGCCTGATCGGCATCGCGGATCACCAGCTTAGCGTGGGCGCGACCCGAGCGGCGGGCCATGAAAAATCGCCCGGGGTGGGCCCGCCGCAGCGTGTTTCGTCGAAGCTCCAACTGCCCATCCAGCGGCTCGTCCGCCCCGATTCCCCAGATGACAAACACGCTCACACCCCGGGCCAGGGCGCTCTCGATCAGCGTCCAGAACGACGGCGAGTCACCCGGCCCGCGTGCATCCATGGCTTGCGGCGACACGAAGGGGCAGACAAGCGCGACCTGATGCTTTGCCTCGCCGAATACTGCGCGCACGGCGTCCTCATGTGCAGCTCTCCCACACAGAACGCGCGCCCTCGTGGGCGATCCGCGGTACTCGACAAGTGCCCGTTCGGCGAGTGCCAGCGCATTCTCCAGTGCAGCGTGCCGCTGGGTCACAACCCCTGGGTCAACGGCGTCAAGACCGCGGAGCGTCTTGTCGAGAGAAGCGAGCGCGGCGCCTAGCCGCCCGACCGGAGCAAGCGGTGCCGCGGAGTCTCGGAACCCCTTGTAGAAGAAAGCGTCGGGAGCCGCCTCGGCGCCCGTGGCGAGCCCCTCCTCGATCGCGCGGCAAACGCTCGGCGCGAGTCCGCCGGGGTCGACGATCGTGAATTGCAGGCGATCTCCGTGGCGCTCACGCCGGCACTCCACCGTGAGCGGGAGCCAGCGCAGCCCCCCTGACGCGGGCTCACCTGGCGTCGCGTCCGGCCAAACCTCGCGGACCACTGGCACAGGGCCGTCCGGGTCCGCGTGCTTCTGCGCGGCTCGAACTACAGCGTCTGCCAGATCCTGGGGGGTGTACAGGCGCGGATCCAGTGAGGCGAAGCGTGCCGGCGCCGTGCGGGTATCCCGGCCCGGATTGCGACGTCCCCCTAGCGGGAGGATCGCGCCAGTGAGAAGCTCCTGCATGAGGGACACGGACTGGATGGTGCGGGCGGCGCCTTCGATGGACGTGAGGTCACCGGTTGCAACTACTTCGGAAGCCTGAGATGTCAGCCGGACGATGCCTCGTCGCGGATCGAGCACGACGTGGCCGGCGGTCCAGAGGTCGTACAAGGCGTCCACGATGAGGGCATCCGGGAGTCCGAACAAGGCCGCCAGTTCGGTCGAGTGCTCGACCCCGGCGTGTATCGCGCGGAGCAGGGCGGTCTCGACGACCCCAGGGCCGTCCCGAGTCCCCAACCGGGCCTGCACCGTGAACGGCGCACACGGCACGAAAATCTCGTCACAGACGGTAGCGCTCACCCGCGCTCCGAGAACCGGAGAACCCGGTCCGCTGTCACGAGGTGCCCTCCGGCTCGAATGTCGCGGACGATGCACGCCCATCCGCGCAGATCCTTGCGTGCAGGCGTGGCAAATTTTTGAACCACACCTTCAAAATGGGCGAAGCTCCCGACGATGACGAGAAGCCGCCGAGCGCGAGAGAACATCACGTTCACCCGGCTGGGTTCGACGAGGTATCCGATCGACGCCTCCGGCGTCTGCCCTCTGGACATGGCGCGGACGAGGGAGACGAAAACGATATCCGCTTGGCGCCCCTGGAAGCTGTCCACGGTATGCACATGCCCGGAGTAGGCGCTGGGAAGGTCCTGCTTCAGCCTGAGCACCTGCGCCAGGTATGGCGTGAGAATCGCAACCGGCTCGTCCAAGAAGTCGTCCTTTCCGGCCCGCGGGGCCGGAGAGAGGCGCTCGCACAGCCGCGCTACGATTCTCGACTCGGCGAGGTTGCTCCAGTAGGGCACGCACTCTGAGTCGGGGAGTCCGGTCGTGTCAAGCCATAGGAGAGAGGGCTCGCCGGCTGACGATTCAGTCAGGCCCGTCGAGGGATGGCCAAGAAGGATGCCGGGTGCCCGCAGGCCGTGCGGACGCTCGACGCGTGCCCCGGATCGAAGCCAGGTGGAGTCGGGATTGCCGGCGAGCAGCTTCGACATCCGCGGCGTCCGCTGCTCTTCCGGAACATCCGCCACGCGGTAGAAGGCGCGGCCGACCACCTCCGCGATCGGTTCCCGCATCCGGTGCTGCGTGTCCAACCGACCGAGCGGGGCGCCAAGTACGGCGCGCATTGCCGACGGAAGCGTCTTGTGTGCCTCTCCTTTCGGGTTCCGGGGCTCCACGAAGAGCGATTCGAAGAGGCTGTAGAATCGCTCGTACTCCGAGGTCGAATCTGCATGCACCTGCAAGGCGTCAACATCGCTATCTGCCGCTTCACTCAGCAGGCGTGATAGTTTCTGCCTATCAAACGCCTGCAATTGTACGTGATCGCCTATCAGGGTCCAGCGGTTGCCGCGAACGAGTGGCATCGCAAGTTCGCTGGGCCAAGCCCGCGCCGCCTCCTCGACGATTACCCAGTCGAATGCCTCTTCTGGCGTTGCACCGCCGACAAGCCCGGGATGGCAAGTGCCCGTCGTTGCGAACACCAGGGTGGACGCGCGTCGCAGTCGGTCGCGAAGCTCCAGCTCACACCGGGTGGCGCCATCCTTCCACGCCGCGAGCACGGTGGCGATCGCTGCATCGATTGGGCGACCATCTCGCAGTTCTCCTTGTTCAAGTAGACGACTTGCCAAGGCCGATGCGGCGCGGGCGAGCCGCGGTGCCTGTTCCCGGAGGGCGTGTTCCACCATCTCAGGCATCGGCTTCTCGTCCGCGAGGGCCTTGTCTGAAACGACCCGGACGACGACGGGCCTGATACCGGCCTTGTGGACCTCCTTGAGCACGCTGATCGCTAGGTTGTCCAGTCCATGGTGGTTTTGGCTCGTCACGAGCACGCGCGCCCCGGGTTCACCGGCGAGGTAGGCAGCGATCGCTCGCGCGGCCACGGCCGTCTTGCCCGCACCGGGCGGCCCGTGAAGCGCGTAGAAAGGGCGACAAACCAGCATTTCCAATGCTGCCGCCTGACCGCTTTCGTCGAGGTCTGCAGCGACACCTTCCCAGCGGAACGGAAGCCCACGCACCGTGAATGGGGCGTGCAACTGGTTCTGGAGCAGATCCATACGGTGCAGCTCACTGGCGGCCGCCTGCTGGCGCGACAGCAACTTGTCCGACGGGCGGTCGTCGACGGGCCGGAGCCAGCCTTGTTCTGGGATCCACGCTCCGCGGCCGTGCAGCGCCTGCACGTTCACGATGTCTACTCTGCCCTCCTCGCCGGGCAGCACCCGCACCTTACCCAGTGCTTCGCGGCGGGTATCCATGCGGCCCTCGCTATCCGCGAGGATCTCCAAAACGGCGCTCTGATCCTCCCCGTCCAGCCCCCGGAAAAGCGGCCCCATCTCCCGGGGAAACACCTGGCAGTAGAGCGAGAACTCCGGATTCTTCTCGATGGATTGCCGCTCAATGTCCGGATCGTGTTGCAGGGTATGCCGCTCGCCCACAGGGTCTGACCTACGCCGAAATGGAAACTGGCGCGCGCGCAATGCCGCACGCTGTACATCCAGGAGGAACTGCATCGCGCGCTGCCGGATCACCATCCACGGGGGGGTCGGACTCTCGTGTTCGAGGGACAAGAGGAACGCCTGCCACGTCACCACGGGCTCCGCGTCGTCCGGTGCGGCACCTTCCGCGGCTGCGGCCTGCACATCGCCGAGGTCGATGTCGCGGATGTTCGGGATGGAATACAGCTTAATCGGAGGTAGGCGCCTTCGAAGCGGGGAGTCCTCAAGCGTCCACACACGCTCGCGCTGGATGACGAACTTCACCAGCAACAGCTCCCACACTTCCCCGCCTTCTCCTCCGCGTGCGAATCGCGCGAACCGTTCCTTGTAGGGCTCGCAGAACCACGCAAACCTCTTGCCCAACGCCACGTAGCGGGCGCGTTCCTCCTTCTTTCGGTCGAGCGGATCGCCACTGCGTCCCCATGCCACGAATCCGCCGGGGCTGTAGACGGCCTCGGCACCCCGTAGATCGGCCTCCATCAATTCGCGCAGCGGCCCATCATCGAGGGCTGGGTCGATCTGGATCTCGCCCCACTTCAGGTAGAGCGTCTTCCTCGATTCGACTGGAAAATAGCCGAGCAGCAGGCGTCGATCGTCGGGCCGCCCGTCGAAGCGATGGGCGAGCGCCTCGTAGTCGCCTTGGAGGTGCGCGACGACCTCGCCGAGCGATGGCCTGCTTCGCGCGTGCGGGTGCAGCATCTCGTGGAGGCGGCGCCCCAACTCGTCTGGGACCATTGGGTTCCGGCAGCGATCCTGCATGTACGCCCGCATTGCGGGGAGGGCCACGGTGCCGTCGGAGAGGTCACCGAGCATCGATGCGTCCTTGCGGGCAAGTTGGCGAAGGCCATCGTCACCTGACTCTTCCGCCTCTTCCTCGGTGACTCGCACGAGAAGGGCCCAGCCCAGGGCACCGAGCGCATAGACATCAACCCGGTCCGTTTCGTCCAACTCATCTGTCTCCCCTGCGAGGAACCGCCATCGTTCCGGCGGCTGGCAGAGCTGGGAGAACGGGTCCGCCGCAGCCGCCCAGATCCCGCGTGCCACCTCCGCTGGAACACCCTCGTCCCCTCGGCGTACCAAGTTCCCGATCAGTGAGCTCATCTCGAAGCGCGCGAGGCGCAGGGCATACGGGCGGTCGCGGTCATCGGACTCCACATACTCGACAGCCGCCGGGCTCAGGTTCCTGTGTATGTGCCCGCGGCGGTGAAGCCGGAGCAGGCCGTCCGCTAGGCCCAGGAACTGGCGGAGCCGGTAGCTTCGGCTCCGGCCTTCGAGATCTCGGTTCCAAGTTACGTAGTCCAGTGCCTGTGCGTGGGACAGGTCGTACTTGCCGGCGCTCGCGAGTACGTAGGCGAAAGGACGGTCCGAGTCGAGGCCGACGTATCGACCATCCAGGATTCGCGGGAGATGTGCGTGGGCCCGCTGGGCCAGCGACAGGAGCGCCCGGATTTCCCGGTCCCAGAGCGCCCCTCCAAGCTCCCGAAGCCCGAGGTACATGGTGAGCAGGACTGGCCCCTCGCTACGGTGCTGTGCGCGAAATCGGAAGACCGTGCCGGCGACGATTTCTGCTCCGCGATCGGGCCGTTGCAGCGGTCCGAAAAGCGCCGACGAGCCCGCGAAGAACTGGTCCACCAGTTCCCGGGCGTCTTGAAGCGAGGCGGTCAATCCAGTCACGTAGCGAACCTCTCCCGGCTGCCCCGGCGCGTCAATGGCCCCGGCGTTGCTCCCAGATGCCAGCCATGGATGCAATGAACCGGGTCCGCCAGCGTGGGCAAGCGGACCAGGCAATGTGTGGACGCATAGAACGGAAACTATATAGGTTCTACTTATAGTATCGCGAACACATGATGGTACAAGGACCTCGCAAGGAGGTTCTCATGACCGATGCTCGTCACACCAACCGCTCTTCCCACCGCTCCGCTCCACCGGGTCCCGGCCCTGCCCGGGGTATTCCACCCAGCTACCTGCGGCGCCTCGCGCTGCTCTCCGCCAATGCCACGCCCGACGGCCTGCCGCCGTTCGCTGGCTTCCGCGTCGTGACCGTCCTGCACGGGTACCAGAACCTGCTCGGGGTCCTGGTCGCGATGGAGCGATGCGGGCTCGACCCGGCGAAGACCGTCGTGTTCATCAAGGCCTACCAGTACGCCCGGCGCGGCACGGTGATCCGCGAGCTCAAGCGCGCCGGCTACACCGTCTACGGCCTCGACCAACTGCACAGCCTTCCGGTGAACGCGATCGTCGGCGGCGGCACCGACCCGGTGCTCGTCGTGGAGGACGGTGGCCACGCCACCGAGCGGCTGCTCTCGGACGAACTGGCTGCGGCTCGCGTCGCAGGGGTGGTGGAGCAGACAACCAAGGGCGTGTGGCGCATCAAGGCCGCGCTGAACGGCAAGGTCCCCGCCTTCCCGATCATCACCATCCCGGACTCGCAGCTGAAGCAGCGCGTCGAGCCCCCCCACATCGGCGAGGCGGCGGTGCACGCGGTTGTCAGCATCCTGGGCCACGTCGCGCTTCGCAACCGGAAGGTCGCGGTGCTGGGAGCGGGGGGCTCGATCGGCTCGGCGGTGCTGGACAGCCTGGAGGAGATGTGCGTCAAGACCCGATACTACGACGCCGACCCGACCCGGCTCGCGGCGCTCCTGGCAGGCAGCTGTGGCACGCTGGCCCGCAGCGCGGCGGAGGCGTTGAAGGGAGCGTCGGTGGTGTTTGGGGCCACCGGAGCGCCGCTCGACAAGGACGGGAAGGCCCGTCCCTCCATCGGCCTGGACGAGATCCCTTTCCTCTCGGACGGCGTCTGGCTGGCGAGCGTGTCCAGCGACCAGGTGGAGTTCGATCTCGACGCGCTCCGCGCCGTGAGCGACGGGCTGCCGCGGCCGATCCGCCTCTCCGAACTCCACGAGCGCGACGACGACCGCGTGGTGGCGCACGAGTACATCGTGAAGGGCAAGCGGATCCGCGTCCTGCTCGAAGGGATGCCTGTCAACTTCGGGGAGTTCGGGTCGATGCCGGACGAGGTCGCGGATCTCATCATGACCCTCGTCTTCCTCTCCGCGGTCGACGTCGTCCGGCAGCGCTTCTCCGGTGCGCGCGGCATGCTGCCGGAGGCCACGAACAAAGTCGCCGAGCGCCACCGGCTCGCCGAGCAGTGGATCGACCTCACCGTCGAGCAGCGCGGAGGTGGCCGGTGAGCCGCGCGTCCTCGCTCATCCGTCGCGGCCCGCAGGACGGGCTGCGGCTCCGGGACGACCGCTACGGCACCGTGTACGAGCTGCTGGCCCCCTCTGGCCCGCTGCAGCGGGCCGGGATGGCGACCGCCGAGATCGATCCGGGTGCGCGCAGCCCCCTCCATGTTCACCGGATCACGGAGGAAACCTACTTCGTCCTCGACGGCACTGGCGTCATGATCCTCGGCGACGAGGAGATCGTCATCGGACCGGGCGACACCGTGATGATCCCGCCGGAGCTGCCCCATGCGATCGAGGCCGGGCCGGGCGGGATGCGGGTGCTGGTTCTGACTGCGCCGCCCTACGACCCAGACGACGACATCGAGATCGAGTGACCACGGGCTCCGCCACGGCTGGGCCCATTTTCGTCTCTGCGCTTCCACCACGGAGTTCCCGATGACCACCTCTCCCCTCCACGTTCTCCTCATCGTCGGCACGAACCGCCGCCACAGCGTCAGCGGGCACCTGACCCGCTGGCTCGCCGGTGTCCACGAGGACCTCGGCCATCGCCCCGAGATCCTCGACCTCGCGGACATGCCGCCCGAGATCTACAGCAGCGACGACTACTCCGAGACCGCCAACCCCGAGTCCTTCGGCATGGTGGTGCGGCAGGTGCAGAACGCGGAGTCGTTCGTCGTCATCATCCCGGAGTACAACGGCGGCATGCCGGGCTCCTTCAAGCACTGGGTGGACCGGCTGCCTCATCGGGACTTCCTCCTCGGCGGGCGCCCGGTCTCCTTCGTCGGTGTGGCCGCGGGTGAGTGGGGCGGCCTCCGGCCTGTCGAGCAGGCCCAAGCTGCCTTTCTCTACCGGAAGTCGTACCTGTTCCCCGAGCGCATCTACATCCGGGACTCCGAGGACGCCCTCGACGACGACGGAGTCCCCCGCTCCGAAGACCTGCGCGCCCGTCTCCGCAACCAGGCCCAGCGCTTCGGCACCTTCGCCCGGTGCCTCCGGCCCCTCCGGAACCTGTTCACCACGGTGGCTGACCCGGGGTAGGCTGCCTGTTTCACACGCGCGGCCGTTCCCTCGGCCTCCGCACCTCCTTGCTCCTCACCCCCACCCGATAGCGCGCCGATGATCCCTTTGGCGGGCCTGAGGGGTCAGGCTGGTGAAACGCGATCTGTTCGTCCTTGACGCGGTAGTCGACGTGGGCGCCGCCGTCTGAGAGAGTGATCCTCTCGACGAGGCGATCCAACGCTGCGCGGCGCTCGTCGAGGGGGCGAGTGCTCCACGCCTCCAACACGGCGGCGCGGAACTTGGCCGGGTCCATCCGGTCGGGAGTCGGGACCGGCTTGCGCTCGGGGAGAGCGGCGAGGCGGAGCTTGAGCGACTCCCGGCGGGCGATGAGCGGGGCGTTGATCGCCTTGGCATCGTCGCCGGTGAGGATGTCGTCGGCGACCTGGAGACCGATCTTGCGGATGCGGGCATCCAACTCGGCGATGTCGGTGGCGAGGCGGGCTCGCTCGGCCTGGACCTCGTCGGGTTGGTCGGCGAGCGCGACGACGCCCTGGTCGATCATCTCGCGGACGGATTCGGGCGAGAGGGCCTCCTCGTGGATGTAGTCGAGGACGGCGGCGTCCAATTTCTCGACGCGGACCGACAAGCCCGAGCAGTTGGCCTTGTTCTCCTGGCGGGTCGCGCAGGTGTAGTAGTGGCGCACGTTCCCGGTGTGGCCGCCGCCGGTGATCGCGATGCGCCCGCCGCAGGAGCCGCACCGCAGCCACGGCGTGAGCACGCCGCGTTCGCTCATGTGGATCGCGTGGTTGCCGTTGCCGCCTTCGTCCTTGTTGCGGTCCTTCAGCTTGCGCAGAGCGGCGACGCGGGCGAACTCTTCGTCGGTGACGGCGGCGTCGTGGCAGTTGCGTGCGAGGGCGTCACCCTTCTGGACGAGGTGGCCGCAATACGTGACGTTCGTGAGGATGTTCTGGACGTGCTTCGGCCTCCACGTCCCCGCGAAGCGGTCACGCGCGACCTCGCGACTGGGAGGGCGAACGCCCTCGCGCGTGAGCTTCTCAGCAAGCCGCTTCTGGCCGTCTTTCCCGACGAGGTACTCGGCGAAGATCCGCTGCACCGTCTCGAAGTCGGCGCGGGTGTCCTCGGTCACGGCGAGCTTGGTTCCGCCCTCGACCTTCTGGAGCGCGTACCCGTAGGGCGCGTGTCCATTTTGCCAGAACCCCTTTTCCGCCTGCGACCGCATCCCGCGCACGACGTTGCGGGACAGTTCCTCGCTGTAGCGTTCCGCGAGCCATGCGAGGATCGGCCGGATCAACTTGCGGAAGGACTTGTCCCCCGCGTCGGGCTCGGTCAGCGAGATGACGTCGATGTCTGCTTCGTCGAGCGTGGCCAACGCTTTGAGACAGTCGAACATATTCCTGGCGACGCGCGAGAAAGCCCAGACGTAAAGCCGGTCAATGCCCTGCATGCGCACCGCACGCCGACCGAGGCGCGAATCGCGCTGGCCCTCGGCAGCGCGGAGCAGCGACTGGTAGGCGGCGCGCTTCTTCGCCGTGCGCCCGCTGATCCCTTCATCAACGAACCAATTCGAGACCGGAATGACCACCCCATCGGCGGCGGCGCGGCGTTCGATCTCCTCTTTTTGTTGCTGGACCGACTTGTCTTGGCGGGGGTCACTACACCGCAGGTATGCGGCTCCGATCATGGTCATGGGGGCTCCAGAGTGCTGGTTCAAGTAGACATAATCTCACCGGCTATGCAACCGCCTTGAGCACCGCCGCCTGGATGTCGGCGAGGGACAACGCGGACATCCATGCCGCAGCGGTCGGGCGCCCGGAACTCGTGACGAGGTTGCCGACGTTGGGCGTGCGGAAGCGCATCCCCGCGGTCTCCTCCTGCACCGCGGCGAGCATCGCGAGGAGGAGCGGCAGCTCGTCGCCGATGAGCGGTGCGGCGCGGCGGGCGATGGTGTCGAGGCCGGCGGGGAAGTCCTTGTTGGCGGCAGCGAGGGCGATTGGGCGGGTCGTCGCGGTGGGCGACCAGAGGCGGAGCGTTGGGACCGAGGCGCACAGGAACCCGTCGTCGGAACCGCCGATCATCCCATTTGGGCCAAGCAGATCGAGACGCGTCGTGCCGGTTGGCCGGTCGAAGCAACAGAACAACGAGCGTCCCTCGCGCAGAGCGGCGCGAACGGGGGCGATGGCGCGCGCGATGCGGCGCTCCTGGCCGGCGGCGAGCTGGGACGCGAGCTTCACCTGGCACCTCCAACATCCGGCCTGGGCTCGCCCATCGCCTCGTGCAGCGCCTTCCGCAACGCGGGGCCCAGCACCGTGCCCGGCTTGCTCTCGCCCTTCGAGATCGTGCCCTGGCCGACGCCGAACCGGGCGGCGAGCGCGCGCTGATCGACGCCCAGCCACGTCCGATACGCAAGGAGGTCCGCCCCGGTGTGCTGCGGAAGATCGTCCACGGGGGCGGCGGGCGGCGTCGCGGCCGGCGGGGGCGATGGCTGCGTCGGACGCGTCGCCGGCGTCCTCGACGACTGCCCGTGCGGGGCCGGCGAAGGCGGCGCGGTCTCGGTCAGCCGCGCCTGGAAGAGTCGGGCGAGGGGGGTCAACTCCGCAATCGGCGCGACGGGTGCGGTGGGCGCGCGGGTCGGCTGCGCAGCCGGGCGGGCCTGCGCGAGAGGTCGAGCCGTGCCGGCCGGACGTACAGCCGTGGCCACCGCCGCGCCAATCGGCGTGACCGTCGGGGCCGGGGCGGGCCGCCGCTCGGGTGCCCGCTGGCCCGCGACTGGCGGCGGAGCGGTCGCGGCACGGGTCTGAGCCGCGACCGGGCGCTGGTTCGGTGCCAGCGCCCGCGCTGCTTGGAGCCGCAGGCGCTCGTCCTCGCGGACCCGCTCCCGGTGGGCCTCACGCTCCGGTGACCTGTTCTGCGCGAGCACCGGCGCCGCGCTCACGACCTGTGCGGTCGCGGCCGCCTTCGCCACGACCTTGTCCGCCTCCCGCTCGCGCTCCCGCTGCTCCACGCGTTCGACGGCCACTACGCGTTCGCGCTCCGCGAGCGCCCGCTCCCGTTCGGCTCGCGCCTGTGCCTCCCGGCTCGCCGCCAGCTCCTCCTTCACCCTGCGCAGCTCCGCGCTGGAGTCGTCAACGGGGGCAGCCGTGCGTCCGGGAGCAGGCAGGCGGACCTCCGGCCCGCGAGGCTTCGGAGTGGCCGCGACGATCCGGGCTGCCCTCAGCTCGATCGCCCGGTCCTCGGCCAGCTCCACCAGATCCTCCATCTGGCGGGCCTCGTCCTCGTCCCCGCGACCGACCGCAGCGCGCTCGCCGTCGCGGTACTCGCGCATCCAGTCGAGGAGCGTGTCCGGGTCGTCGCACGCGGCGATGAACCCGCTCTGCGCCTGGAATTCGCGGTCGGTCGCACCCATCACACCCTCCCGGCCGCGAAGCGCTTCGCCTTCAGGTCGGTCGTGCGGCCATCGATCAGCTCGATGAGGTCGTTGATGCGAAGGCGGCCCACGCCGATGACCTCCCCGTCGGACAGCAGCGCCTGGTACTCGCGCCGCTTCGTGCGCAGCTCGGCGACGTCGTCGCAGGCGCGAATGAGCGCGCGCTCGGCACGGAACGCCGTCTCGACGCGGGCGAGCCGGGCATCCTCGTCCTGATCGTCGTCGTCGGATTCGTTGTCGTCGGAGTCGTCGTCGTCCTCCTCCGACTCCTCGTCGGCGTCCTCGTCGTCTACTTCCTCTACGTCCTCGAACTCGTTGTCGTCGTCAGATCGGTAGCCCATGGCGGCTCCTTCAGGTGGGGTGTTGCTCGGTCGGGTGCGGGATTCGCCCCCGGACATTAGCCACCCAAGCCGGCCGATGTGGCAGGTTTCACCTACCGCATCTTACAGCACGACCGCGGCAAGCGCGGTAAGGAAGGTCAGACGCGGATCGTAGAGGGTTCTCACGTCGGGAGCCCACCCCTGTTCGGGGCATTTCCGCGGTTGGCCGCTGTAAGTTGCGCGGTTAGCGCGGTTGGCAGACAATCATCGCGCGGCAAGCGCTGCAGGTTGGGTGGTTGCCGCTGTAGGCGGGACCCGGGCCGCTGTAGGCCGGAAGGCGTGTCCGGGACGTCTCCCGCTCATGGACCCCGGCTGCACCCTGGCCGCGCCGCCCAGGTCGGGGCATGACTCCGATCGCCCGGGCCGTATCGCTGGCGCGGCAGGAAACCCGCACCCCCGCGCGCTAAGCTCCCCGCTCCGCCCGGACGCTGCCGCCCTCATGCCCACCCTCGCCCTGCCCGATCTCGAACGCCACCTCTGGGGTGCCGCCGACCTGCTCCGCGGCTCCATCGACTCCGGCGACTTCAAGCACTACATCTTCGGCCTGTTGTTCTACCGTCGTCTCTGCGACGTCTGGACCGAGGAGTACGAGGCCCGGCTCGCCGAGTACAAGGACGCCGCGCTGGCGGCCGACCCCGAAGAACACCGTTTCCACATCCCGGACGGCTGCTTCTGGTCCGACGTGCGCAAGCAGTCCGTGGACATCGGCACCGCGCTGAACACCGCCTTCCGGGCGATCGAAGACGCGAACCCGAGGCTCAAGGGCGTGTTCCAGGACGTGGACTTCGCCAACCGCGAGCGGTTCCCCGACGCGCTGCTCGACGCCCTGCTCCAGCACTTCGAGAAGCACCGGATGCGCAAGGCCGACGTGGACAGCCACGTCCTGGGCGACGCCTACGAGTACCTGATCGCGAAGTTCGCGGACGACGCCGGCAAGAAGGGCGGCGAGTTCTACACGCCGAAGCAGGTCGTCCGGTTGATGGTCGAGATCCTGCAACCCGCGGAGGGGATGACCGTGTACGACCCCGCCTGCGGCGCGGCCGGAATGCTGCTCGAAGCCGTGCACTACATGGAGCGCACGGGCAAGAACCCCAAGGCGCTGACGCTGTACGGGCAGGAGAAGAACCTCAACACCTGGGCCATCGCCAAGATGTCGCTGTTCCTGCACGACATCGACGACGCCTTCCTCGAACGCGGTGACACGCTGCTCGACCCGAAGCACCTCGCCGGCGACAAGGTGCTCCAGCGCTTCGACATGGTGCTGGCGAACCCGCCGTTCTCGCTCTCGCCGTGGGGGCACGATCGCTGGTCGAAGGGGGACATCTACGGGCGCGACGTATACGGCTGCCCGCCGAAGTCCTACGGCGACCTCGCCTTCGTGCAGCACATGGTCGCGAGCGTGAAGACGGGCGGGCGCATGGCGGTGGTGGTGCCACACGGCGTGCTGTTCCGGGGCGGGCAGGAGGGGCAGATCCGCAAGGGGCTCTTGGAGGACGACCTGATCGAGGCCGTGGTGGGGCTGGGCGGCAACCTGTTCTACGGCACGGGCATCCCGGCGGCGATCCTGTTCATCAACCGGAACAAGGCGGCGGATCGCAAGGGGAAGGTGCTGATCGTCAACGGCGAGAAAGACATCGTGCCGGGGACGAACCAGAACTACCTGTCCGACGAGAACGTGCAGAAGCTGGCGGGCGCGGTCCATTCTTTCGCCGACCGCGAGCTGCTGTGCCGGGTGGTCGCACTGGCCGAGATCCGCGAGAACGACCACAACCTCAATATCACCCGGTACGTCCAGACGAATGCCGCGGTGGATGCCCTGGACGTGAACACCGAGGTGACGAAGCTGCGCGACCTGATCGGCAAGCGGGACGAGGCCGAGGCGCGGATGATGGGGTTTTTGACGGAGCTGGGCTATGGCGGGTGAGGTACCGCGGGGGTGGGCTCGGCGACAGCTGCGCGACCTCTGCACCCCTGTACGTGATGCCGTCGATGTCGACGTTGACGCGGTCTACCAAGAGATCGGGATCCGCTCCCATGGCAAGGGCGTGTTCATCAAGCCACCTACCACCGGGCGTAAGCTCGGCGAGAAACGGGTGTTTCGTGTCGTTCCTGACGCATTCGTAGCAAACATCGTCTTTGCGTGGGAGGGGGCTTTGGCCCGCACGACGACGGAGCACGCCGACATGGTGGCATCCCACCGGTTCCCGATGTGGCAGGTGGTGCCGGACCGGCTGGACCTCGGATTCCTGGTTCACTACTTCCGTACCGCCGCCGGGGTGGCGCTCGCCGCGCAGTCGTCGCCGGGCGGGGCCGGACGCAACCGAACCCTCAACCAAACGGCGTTTCTTCGATCGTTTCTTCCGCTACCCCCGCTCCCCGAACAGCAAAAGATCGCCGCGATCCTCTCGTCCGTGGACGACGCCATCCGCGCGACCGAGGCGGTGATCGAGCAGACCCGCCGGGTCAAGCAGGCGCTGCTCCAGGAGCTGCTGACCCGCGGCATCGGGCACACGCGGTTCAAGAGGACCGAGATCGGGGAGATCCCAGCGGGGTGGGGCGTGTCGGCCTTGCGGACACTCATCGCCGACATCGTGCCGGGGAAAAGCCCTCCGGCGGATGACGCCCCCGCGGCTGCGGACGCTTGGGGCGTGCTGAAGGTCTCAGCCGTGAGCGACGGCGGCTTTCGCCCGAGTCAGAACAAGTCGTTGCCGAGCGGCTACCCGGTCGCTGAGGAGCACGTTGTGCGGGGGGGCGATGTCCTCATGACGAGGGCGAACACCGCTGACCTCGTCGGCGCGTCGTGTCGGGTGCCACCCGGCGAATTCCGTCTCATGCTCTGCGACAAGACCCTGCGGGTCGTGCCAGATATCGCCCGGCTCCGTGCGGACTTCCTCGCGCTCACGCTCGCTCAGCCGCGGGCGAGGGCATTCTTCTCCGCGCATGCGACGGGTTCGAGCGCCTCCATGAAGAATATCGGCCAAGAGCATATCAGGGCGTTTCTCGTCGCCGTCCCCTCCTTGTCAGAGCAGGCTGAGATTGCCGCGAGGGTCGCGGCAGTGGAGGACAGTCAACGGGCGAGCGCGGGGTTGGCTCGCAGTCTCCGCACTACCAAATCCGCCCTGCTCTCCGCCCTCCTCACCGGCCGCGTCCGCGTGACCCCATGAACACCCCCTGCGAGTACACCCTCGTCGAGAAGCCGATCATCGACGGGCT
>CANFCK010000033.1 GCA_947445035.1 Deltaproteobacteria bacterium | reverse complement strand
GACCGCCACAGTCCGCGCCCCATGCACGCGCTGCGCCCGACAACATCCGGCGTTTCCCCGTCGACGCCGCGCCCGACAGCCGTCACCGTCCGCCGACGGCTGTCACCCCGGAGGCGTCAAGGCGATGAGCGGGGCGGTGATGGCCTTGGCGTCGCTCTCGTCGATCATGCCGTTGATCGCGTGCACGGCGGTCAGGCGGATCTTGCGATCCAACTCGGCCACGACGTTGGCGAGGCGCTCCCGCTCGCCGGCCAGGGCGTCGACCTGGGTGCCGGCGAGGCCGTCCAGACCGTTGCCCAGGATCACGTCGAGCGCCTCGGGGGCGAGGACGTGGCACTGCATGGCCGCCGTGGCGGCGAAGGCCCGCACCGCCTCGAAGCCGACCCTGGACACGTCGTTCCGCCGGCTGTCGCCCGCCACCCCGATCACGGGGCGGGAGTCCTCATCAGGGCCGCGATCAGACCCTCCCCGTATTCATCAAGGAAGAACCAACTGTTCACCGTGACCATGAACATGAAAAGTTAACGTGCCCCCGCCCCGGCGCTTTTTGGCGTGGCACGGTTTTTGCTTGATCTCGCGAGCGAGCGCCGAAGGGTCGATCGAGGGAAGGGGAAGTCCCCGCGCTCCCCTCGGCGAGCGCCGATCGCGTTAGCCGCACCCCACACTTCCCCCACACGCCTGCGGATTCCTGCGGTTCTTTCGTGCGGTCGCTGCGGTGGCCCTCCACCACCCGAATCACAGAATCAGAGGCTAAACCCTGACTTTCCCGTGCCGCCAAGCACGAACCTTGACACTTTCAATTCTAGAGGCCCTCCATGACCACCCTCGAAAAGCTCGCCGATGTGCTCTGCGACGTGTTTGAAGACGACGAGCTCGTCGTCACCCGCACCACCAGCGCGCGGGAAATCGCGGCCTGGGATTCCGTCATGCACGTCACGCTGATGATCTCGGTCGAGCGCGCCTTCGGCCTGCGCTTCAAGAGCGGGAATGTCGCCGGCCTCAAGAACGTGGGCGAACTGGCGGACCTCGTGGACCGCCTCAAGGCCGGCGGATGACCCGCGCCGAGGTGCTCCTCGCCTACGTTGCGGAGAACCACCCCCGCAGTGTTCGCGGCATCGAAGAAGCGCGCGCCGTCGATCCGGCAGCGTGGGACGCGGTTGCCGAGCAGTTCCTGGGCTGGGCCGAAGGGGTGTGGGGCCCCACCGGCTGGCAGGCTCGGTGCATCGACGCGTTCATGCGCTTTTCGAACGACGTCATCATGTCCCAGGCGCGCTACGAGGCGGATGGGCACTACGAGAACTCTTCGTTCGCCGAGTGCAACGAGCACGTCTACAGCCAGCGCGACGTGATGGACGACTACCTGTGGGGGGTGTTCATCACCAACTTCTGTTGGTCGCACCACATGGAGCTCTCGCTCTTCTTCCGCGACCGCTTTTTGGCCCGGCTTCCGGGAGCGCCGGCGATCGTTGAGATCGCGCCTGGGCACGGTGGGTGGGGGGTCTGGGCCCTGTCCAACCGGCCCGACGCCCGGCTACAGGGCTTCGACATCAGCCCGTCCTCCATCGCGATCGCCAGCTCGATCGCCAAGGCGGCGGGCGTGTCGGACCGGGTCACCTATACGCAGCGCGACGCGCTCGACCTGGCGACGATGCCGGCGGCGTCAGCCGACGCGGTCATCTGCTCGTTCCTCATCGAGCATCTCGAAGATCCGGGCTTGCTCGTCGCCAACATCGCCAACCTGATGAAGCCGGGCGCGCGCGGCTACTTGGCCGGTGCCATCACCGCGGCTCAGGTGGACCACATCTACCTGTTCAAGCGGGAATCCGAGCTGGTGGCGCTGTGCGAAGCGCATGGGCTGCGGGTCACCGAGACGCTCTCTGTCAGCCCCAAGCGCACCCTTCCCAAGGCGAAGTACCTGCCGCGGTCAATGGGCCTGATCCTCGAACGGCGCGATCTGCGCGAGTTCTAGTGATGTCGGACTTCATCTCGGAATCGAATCGCCTCCGCAAGGCCGGCCAGCTCGCGGAGTCGCTCGATGCGCTCCGAAATGGGCTCCGGCCCGCCTCCGTCGATGCCGCCACGCACGAGCGTGCCGGCCGGCTGCTGAAAAAGCACCTCGACGCTCCCAAAGCTCCGCGGATACGCCTCTTGGGCCAGTGCACCACCTCGTGGATGGTGCCGGTGCTCGGCGCGGTGGCGTGGGCGCGGGGAACGGCGCTCCGGGTCGAAGATGGGGAGTACGACAGCGTCATGCAGGAGCTCGCCCACGGCGAGCCGCCCGACGTGCTGGTCCTGATTCCGTGGACACAGCGGCTCTTCTCCGACGACGAGCGTACCGAGTCCGAACGCATCGATGCCGAGCTCGCGTTCTGGCAGGCGGCGTGGGCCCAGCGGAAGGGAAGCAAGCTGGTGCAGGTCGGCTACGACTGGACCGCGCCGGGCGCCAAGGGAGTGATGCTGGGTGGTGGGGCCGGCGGGCCGATGCGCCTGGTGCGGCGGATGAACGACGCCCTCCGCCATCACTTGCCCTCGGGCGCGGGCTGGGTGGACATCGAGGCGATCTCCGGCAGCTTTGGACGTGAACGTTTTTACGACGCCCGTCGCTTCTTTTGGACCAAGCAGCCGTTTTCTGAAGAAGGCACACTGCGCCTCTGCCGCCACCTGTTTGCGGCTGCGCGCGCGTTGCTCACCGGCCCGAAGAAGGTCCTCGTGCTCGACCTGGACAATACGCTGTGGGGCGGGGTGGTGGGCGAGCTGGGTCCGTACGGAGTTCAGCTCGGCGAAAGCGCCGATGGTGAGGCCTTCCGGGCCTTCCAGGCCCACTGCAAGGGGCTTGCCAGCCGCGGGATCGTGCTGGTCGTTGCCTCGAAGAACAACGATGCCGACGCGCGGGAGCCTTTTGAGAAGAACCCCGACATGGTCCTTCGCCTCGGGGACTTCGCCGCCTTCCAGGCCAACTGGGAGCCAAAGTCGTGGAACATCGCCCGAATGGCGGAGACCTTGCGTCTCGGCTTGGACAGCTTCGTCTTCTTTGACGACAACCCCGCCGAGCGGGAGCAGGTGCGCCAGGCGCTCTCCCAGGTAGAAGTGGTCGACGTTCCAGAGGATCCGTCCGAGTATGTCGCGGCGCTGGAGGCCACTCTTTTCTACGAGAGCCTGCCGCCGACGGCAGAGGACGGAGAGCGCGGGGCGCAGTACCAAGCCGAGGCCCAGCGCGACGCGGAGCGAACCGCGTTCGCATCGCTCGATGACTACCTGACCTCCCTGGAGATGGTCGCCGACCTCCGCCCGGTCGATGACGCCGACATGCAGCGTGTCGTCCAGTTGTTGGGCAAGACCAACCAGTTCAACCTCACGACGCGGCGTCACGGCGAAGATCAGCTTCGCGAGTGGCTGAAGGACGGTCGCGGCGTGCTCTACACGCTGCGTGTTCGTGACCGCTTCGGCGACCACGGGCTCATCGGCGTGGTGCTTGGAGTGCCTGACGAGGACGAAGACGGCGTCCTTCGTGTCGATACGTTTTTGATGAGTTGCCGGGTCATCGGCCGGACGGTCGAACAATACCTCTGGGCGCGCGTGCTGGCCCGCGCCGGAGAGTTGGGCTATCGCCACATCCGAGCGGAGTTCTTGCCGACGCCAAAGAACGCCCAGGTCGCGCGCCTGTACGACGACTTCGGCATGGTCCGTGTTTCCGAGCTCGAAGGCGCCGTGGTGTACGAAGCGGGACTCGGTTCTCTCGAGCCTCCGCAGAACTTTCTGCGCGTCTGACCCGGCCGCACGGTAGAGTCCAGCGTGCGCCGCTTTTTCCTGCTTGGGCTCGTCGCGTGCGAGCCGCTCGTCGACCCCGTGGTGGAGTCGTGCGAGCCAGGGGACACGACGTGGGACAGCTGGGGTGCCGGTTTCTTCGGCAGTTACTGTCGTTCGTGCCACTCGTCGTCCACCCCTGATCGCCGGGGAGCGCCTGAAGGCGTCGATTTCGACACCGAGGCCCAGGTGCTCGCCAACCTGGAGGGCGTCCATCGCAGCGTTTTGACCGAGGGGACGATGCCCCGCGGCGGTGGCGTGCCCGACGTCGAACTCGAACGCTTGCGTGCTTACCTCGCTTGTGGCGACGGGGCGGCGGTATACGATGTGCCCGTGCTGATTCCGGTCACGACGGTGGCCGAAGTCGAGGCTGATCTGGACACGGTGCTTACCCAGGGCCTCTTCTTCCCATTCGAGTTGCACCGTTGGTTCGACCAACTCCTGGACGATGCCGACGGCGCTGCGCTGGGGTGTCCCCGGCGCGACCGATCGGCGGACGACGAGGCGGACTGGACCCTGTACTGGTCTGGATTCTGCGACACCGGGGTGCGCGAGCTTGCAGGTGACGTGATCGCCGACGTGCGCAGCGACGTGGGGGAGAGCACGTCGATGCAGGCCTGGGACCTTTTCTCGCTGACAGGGACCGATCTCGGAACCGGCGGCGCAATCGTGGCCGGCGGCAACACCACCTTCAGCTGGTCCGTCCTTCCTGGCGCGGCGCAGTTCAATACCTTCATCGGCGGGCGGTACCACGACCCGGGCAGCGAGGGTCCGCTTGCTTTCCAACAGAGCGCCGGGCTCACGATCGACGGCCTGTACGGGGGCCGCGACGGTCTGGTCGCGACGGTCTCTGGCGGTCTTTCGGTCGGCGAGGCGACCGTCGACTTTCGCGAGATCAGCCTTACCAGTGCTTGTGCCGGCCCCAGCGGGGTGATTGGCGTTCGCGATGCCGGCAGCGGGTGGTGGGCGTTGACGCTGTCCGACGACTGCTCTGGCTGTGGCCCCCTCAGCTTCGAGGGCACGGACTACGGCAGCTCGTGCGCTGGACTCATTCTGGCTGAACGACTCAAGGCGGACGTGCTCGCTGCGGTCGCGGACTTCCCATGATGCTGGCCCTGCTGTACGCCTGCGAGACCGATGTGGTCGAGGTCGCGGAGCCTCTGGAGCCGCCGTCGATCTTCGTGCCGCTCGACGAGCGGCGGCTCGCCCGACGGGCGAGCATCGATCTTCGGGGCCGCCTCCCGACGGTGGACGAGGTCGCGAGCGTGTCCGAGGTGGGCGTGGACGCCCTCATCGACGCGTGGTTGGTCGACCCGTCCCTCGAAGCCCACCTCGTCGATGTCTTCGCCGAGGATTGGCTCCTGCGCCTCGATCGTCTCAGGGTAGAACCCAAGGAGTTCGGCTTCACCGTCGAGCAGGGCTACGCCTTCACCCGCGCCGTGGGGGACGAGCCCGCCCGCCTGATCGCCCACGTCGTCGCCCGCGACCGACCGTTCACAGAAATCGTAACGGCAGACTACACGCTCACCAATGCGCTGCTCCGCGAGATGCTGCCTGTCGAGCTCGCAGGGCCGGCTGGTGCCGACGAGTGGGAGGTGTCTCGGTACACGGACGGCCGTCCGGGTAACGGTGTTCTGGCCACAAGCGGGCTGTGGTTGCGCTACCACACCACCATCTTCAACTACAACCGCGGGCGCGCCGCGGCGCTCGCGCGGCTGCTGCTTTGTTTCGACATCGCCGGTAGACCCGTCGTCTTTCAAGGACTCGACGACGAATCGACCGACGGGCTGGTGGAGGCGGTGAAAAGCGACCCGGGCTGCATCTCTTGCCACGCGGCCATGGACCCGCTCGCGGGCACCCTTTTCGGGTTCTGGCCGTACGAGGACCTCGACGGTCGCGAGCTGGTGACCTACCACCCTGAGCGTGAGCGGCTCTCGGAACAGACCACGGGGAGCGCGCCCGGGTACTTCGGAACCCCGGTGACCGCGGCGGGGCAGCTTGGCCCGTTGGTGGCGGCCGATCCTCGTTTTCCGGTGTGCATGGCGCGGCGCGCGGCCGAGCGTTGGTGGGGGCGCAAGACCACTTCGGCTGACGATGGCGCGGTCTACGCCCTGGCGGGCAGCCTTACCGCGGAATGGAGCTACAAGGAGCTCATCCGCGCGATCCTCGCCACAGAGGAGTATCGGGCAGGCGCGCTCACCGATGCCGCCTCCGACGCCGAGCGCGACGCGCACTCGGTTTTGCGGAGCTTGTCGCCGAACACGCTCGCGGACGTCGTCGAGGACGCGACCGGCTTCCGCTGGCGATTCGAGGAGGCGGAGATGGTGGACGAGGACTTGCTCGGGTACCGCGCCTTGCTGGGTGGCGCCGACGGCGATTCGAACCGTTCACCGTGGCTTGAGCCCACGGTCTCACGCTCTCTGGCGATTCGTCGTCTCGCTCAGGGCGCGTCGATGACTGTGGTCATCGCGGACATGGCCGCCGAGCCAGCCGCCCGCACGCTCTTGTTCAGCTCCGGGGCCGATCCCGCCTTGCTGATCGCGGGCACCCCCGACTTTGATGCTGAGCTGCAATCGCTCCACCTGCGTTTGCACGCCGCGGAGGCCGACGCCACCGAGCTTGCCGCAGAAACGGCGCTTTACACGGAGGTGGCCGCGGTGTCCGGGTCTGCCGCGGGGTGGATGTCGGTGGTAACGGTTCTGCTCCGCGACCCCCTCTTCTGGGCCTACTGATGTCCAGCCTCAGCCGTCGCGCACTTTTCACCGCCGGACTGGGTGCCGCCGGACTCTTCCTCCCGCGCCGCGGGCTCGCCACCGGCACAAACGAGAGGAAATTCCTGTTCCTTTTCTGTCCTGGGGGTTGGGACGTGTGCGATGTCTTCGCCCCCATCTTCAATGAGACCACCGACCATCAAGCCGGGGACGAGCCGGCCGACGTCGGCGGATTCCGCATCACCGACGGCGCCGCCCGCCCGTCGGTTCGCGACTTCTTCGCCACGTGGGGCGGGAATACTTGTCTCATCAACGGCCTTCAGGTGCCCAGCGTCGCGCACGACGTCTGCTCGCGGTGGACGATGACCGGGGGCGCCAACGAAGCGGCGGACGATTGGGCCTCGATCATTGCGGGGAACTCCACATGCGACCGGGTCTTGCCGAACGTCCACCTTTCGGGGCCTATTTTTCCTCAGCGCTACACCTCGGCCTCGGTCCGTGTCGGCTTGGCCAGCCAGCTCGCAAAGTTGGTCGACGGATCGGCCCTGCTTCGTTCGGACGTCCCTCTCCCGCATCTGACGCCCGAGCGAGACCTCGCTGAAGAGGCGTTCGTGTCGGCGCGCTTGGACCGATGGGCGCTGCGCCAGGCATCCGGCCAACCGGCGCGCCTCGCCGCAGCAGAACGATTGGCGCTCGACCGCGCGGTGCAGCTCAAGGACGCCGCCGCCGACCTCACGCTTGCCAAAACCGACCTGTACAGCGTCGCGAGCGTGGCGGTGCGCGCTTTGACCACGGGGCTGGCCCGGACGGGCATGCTTGCCTATGGGCAAGGCGCGAACGGGCTTTGGGACACCCATTCTGGGAATGCGCTCCAGGAGCGGCTGTTCGAAGAGCTTTTCTCGACCCTGCATCGGCTGCTCGCCGACCTCGACGCCTTGCCCGGGGAGTGGGCGCCCACCATGCTGGAAGAGACCACCGTCGTCGTGCTCAGCGAAATGGGCCGCACACCTCAACTCACCGCCGCCGGGGGCAAGGACCACTGGACCTGGACCTCGGCGATGCTCATCGGCTCGGGGGTCAGGGGTGGTCAGACCATCGGCTCCTGGAACGAAGACCTGACCGGTGCGCCGCTCGATGGCGAGACCATCATGCCCGGGCACATCGGGGCCACGCTCTTGGCGTTGGCGGATGTCGATCCTGGCGAGTTCGTCGATCCGGGGCTGGGCACGCCGCTATGGGATGCGCTGGCGTAGGCCACCGTGACGCGCTGGCCGCCTCGTCTCGCGTGGACCTTGACTGTTCCGGGGTGACGGACGTCGGCGGACAGTGACGGACGTCGGTCACCCTGCCGCCAGGGCGCCCACTGATTTCAGCCACTTGGCGATGGCACGGACTTCGCAGAGGGCCGCGGCGTGGAGGTCCGGATGTCGGCCTTGGTGCATGGTGCAGTTCTGTTCGGGGTGGATGCGGCATTGGTCTCGGTGGAGGTCGATCTGTTGCGGCGGCTCCCGTCGGTGGCCATCGTCGGGTTGCCATCGCCCAGCGTTCGCGAGGCTGCCGAGCGGGTCCGCAGCGCGATCCTGGCGTCGGGGATGGAGTTTCCACGCGCAAGGGTGGTGATCAGCCTGGCGCCCGCGGACCTGCGCAAGGAGGGCACGGGTTTTGACCTGCCCATGGCGCTGGCGATCCTCGCGGCGGCGGGCCGCGTGGATCGGGAGGAGGCCGCCCGTTGGATGTTTGCCGGAGAGCTGTCGTTGGCGGGTGAGCTCCGGCCGATCCGCGGCGCGCTGGCCATCACCTGTGCGGCGCGCGCCGCGGGCTTTCGAGGCGTGGTCCTGCCCCTGGCCAACGGGCCGGAGGCGGCGCTCGTCGTCGGCGTGGAGGTGCGCGTTGCGCGCACGCTCCGGGAGGTGATCGCCTTCCTCGAAGGCGACGGCCAGCTCGTTCTGGGCTGCGCGCCAGACCTTTGCGAGCCGCACCACGGGCTTGACCTCGCCGAGGTCCAAGGCCAGACCAGCGCTCGCCTGGCGCTGGAAGTTGCCGCGGCGGGTGGCCACAACATGTTGCTTGAGGGGCCGCCGGGCTGCGGGAAGACGATGCTTGCGGCCAGGCTACCGGGGATACTGCCCCCGCTCACGCCGGCCGAGGCGCTTGAGTGCACGCGCATCCATTCTGCGGCCGGCCTCCGCTCCGGAGGCGCCGGGGTGGTGACGCAGCGGCCCTTCCGCGCGCCCCATCACAGCGCCAGCACCGCGGCGCTCCTGGGCACCGCCGATCTGCGTCCTGGGGAGGCCGCGCTGGCCCACCGGGGCGTGCTCTTCCTCGACGAGTTCCCCGAATTCCGGCGCGACGCGCGGGAGGCGCTCCGCGCGCCACTGGAAGATCGATCCATCGTGATTTCTCGGGCAGGCGGGCGCGCGGTTTTCCCGGCTGACTTTGCGATGATCGCGGCGGCCAACCCTTGCCCTTGCGGCTACCTCGGTCACCCCAGGCGCGCCTGCGTGTGTCCGCCCGGCGCGCGCCAGCGGTACCGCTCGCACCTGTCGGGACCCATTGTCGACCGCATCGACCTCCGGGTTGAGCTGGAACCGGTCGAGGGTCACACCCTCTTTTCAGAGCGGCGGGGGGAGTCGAGCGCTGACGTGCGGGCGCGCGTCGAGTCGGCGCGCGCAATCCAGACGGCCCGAAATGGCCCTGGGCGCACCAACGCCGGGGTCGGCGCCGACGAGGTCTTGGCCCTGGCGGACGCGACGGCTCCCGCCATGAGCCTCCTGGTCGAGCATGTCGATCGCGCCGGGACCAGCGCGCGGGTCGGGCGTCGTATCCTGCGTGTCGCTCGTACCCTCGCCGACATCGATGGCGCCGTGCGCGTGGGGGCATCCCACGTCACCTCGGCGATCGCGCTGCGCTTCGACGGCGAGGAGCTGCTGCCATGATTATCTGTCTCGATGTCGCCGTGATCGTGGACCGGATCGAGGAGGAGATCGCGGTCTTGGAGCTCGGCGTGCTCACCTTCGATGTCCCGCTGGTCGAGGGCCTCTTCGAGGGGGCCTCCCTGCGGCTGTGCTTGCAGCAAGCACCCCTTTCGGCATCCCTTCCCCCACCTGTCCCGCTCATCTCCTTCCCCACGCCAGACTGAAACGGAGTCTCCATGTTGTCCATCGACGTCGCCGCGCGCAAAATCGCGCTCACCTCCGCGCTCAGCGGCATTGAAAAGCAGTTTGGCAAGGGCGCGATCATGCGTCTGGACGGGCCGCCGGAGCCGGTGGAGGTGATCCCGTCCGGCAGCGTTGGGCTCGACCTCGCGCTTGGCTGTGGCGGGTACCCCCGCGGCCGCATCATCGAGATCTACGGGCCCGAGGCCAGCGGAAAGACCACCCTGTCGCTCCATGCGATGGCCGAGATCCAGCGCCTGGGCGGGACCGCTGCGTTCATCGACGCCGAGCACGCGCTCGACCCGGCCTACGCCGCCCGCCTCGGGGTGCGCGTGCCCGAGCTCATCCTTTCCCAGCCCGACGACGGCGAGCAGGCGCTCGACATCGTTGAGGCCCTGGTCCGCTCTGCAGCGGTCGATCTCGTCGTCATCGACTCGGTGGCGGCGCTGGTTCCCAAGGCCGAGATCGAGGGCGAGATGGGCGACATGCAGCTGGGTCTGCACGCGCGGATGATGTCCAAGGCGATGCGCAAGCTCGCCGCCATCGCGTCGCGCTCGGCGACGACCGTGATCTTCATCAATCAGATCCGGCAGAAGATCGGCGTCACCTTCGGGCCGAGCGAAGTCACCACCGGAGGAAACGCACTGAAGTACTACGCCAGCGTACGGCTGGACGTCCGTCGTGTCAGCACATTGAAGAAGGCGGACGTCGCTGTCGGCGCGCGCACCCGGGTCAAGGTGGTGAAGAATAAGCTCGCGCCCCCGTTTCGGACGGTGGAGTTCGACATCCTGTATGGGGTGGGTATCCACAAGGTCGGGGAGGTCATCGAGCTGGCCGAGGTCCAGGGCGCGCTCCAACGCCACGGCACGTGGTACGCGCTCGGAGAGACGCGCGTGGGTCCAGGCCGCGAACGGCTTTTGGAGCACCTTGACGCCCACCCGGAGGTCGTCGCCGCCCTTCGCGGGCAGCTCTGTGCGGAGGGGCTGCGCGCGGTCGCAGAGGCGTAGGGCTCTCGCGGCGGTTAGCCCGCGCCCCGTGTACGACCTGATCATCGAAGACGGCACCATTGTCTCCGGCGCGGGGCGTCGGGTGGCGGACGTCGCCATCGAGAATGGCACCATCACCTACGTTGGGCCCCGTCCGGCGGGAGGGGCGCGTCGTCGCATCTCTGCGGCCGGCCGGTACGTGCTCCCCGGCTTCATCGACACCCATGTGCACTTCCGCGATCCCGGTCATCCCCACAAAGAAGACTGGGAAAGCGGGTCGCGGGCGGCGGTCATCGGCGGCGTGACCACCGTCTGCGACATGCCCAACACCACCCCCCCCACGATCACGGTCGCAGCCTGGGAGGACAAGGCAGCCCGCGCTGCCGCCCGCTCCCGCGCGAACTACGGCATCTGGTTCGGGGGTGCCGCCGGCCAGGTGGATGAGGCCCGGCGAATGGCCGACGAGGGCCCGGCGTGCGGAATCAAGGTGTTCATGGGCGCCAGCACCGGGCCGCTTCTGGTCGATGACGCCACGCTCGCGGAGCTGTTCATGCGCACCGACGCGCTCATCGGTGTGCATGCCGAGTCTGAGGCGTTGCTCGTTCAGCAGCGGGCGGTGTGGTCCGGTCGAACCCCGCCCACGCACCACGACGCGCGACCGGCTGCCGTCGCGGTCGAAGCCGTCCGCAGGCTCATCGAGCTCTGCCGCGCCCGTCCCCGTCCGGTACACGTGTGCCACGTTTCAACGGCGGCGGAGCTGGTCGAGCTGGAAGCGGTGCGGGGTCAGCTGCCGTTCACCCTCGAGGTGTGCCCGCACCACCTTTGGCTGGACAACACCATGCCGCTCGCCAACCTTGGCAAAGTCAATCCGCCGCTGCGTCCGCCGGCGGATCGCGCCGCGATCTGGGACGCGCTTGTCCGCGGGGTGGTCGACACCGTGGGCAGCGATCACGCCCCGCACACGCTGGCAGAGAAGGGGCTGCCCTACGATCAAGCTCCCGCCGGGTTGCCGGGGGTCGAAATGGTTTTCCCGCTTCTCGCCGGCGCGGTCCGCGAGGGTCGGCTGTCGGTGGAGCGCATGGTGTCGATGTGCGCCGAGGTTCCGGCTCGGCTTTTCGGTTTCGTGTCCAAGGGGCGGGTCGCCGAAGGTGCCGATGCCGACCTGCTCATCTACGCGCCCGCTGACCTCGTGTCGGTCACGGCAGCGCACGCGTTGACTCGGGTGGGGTGGACGCCGTTTCTCGGCGTTCTGGCCCATCCGCATCCTGACGAAGTGTTGGTTGGAGGGCGATTGGTTGCAGCGGCCGGGCGGATGATCGACGACGACGTGCGAGGCACCTTGGTGCGTCCGGCGAGGGGGGCCTGATGGGCGCGGCCATCTGGCTCCTCGCGGGTCCTCCCTTCGACGCGCCCCTTTTTGGTGACACGGTGGCGCGCCTGGTGGCGACCGGGCGTCCAGACGTCCACTCGCTCTCGGTGGTCTCGCTTGGTGCCGGCTGGGATGCGTCGGCGGCCGCGCTGGCGGAGCGCGTGGGTCCTGACGATGTGCTGGTCGCGCACGGTCTGGCGATCCCGGTCGCGCTGGGCGTGGCGGCGCGTCGGCCGCTCGGCCATGTCGTCCTGATCAACGGCCCGCTCTTGGCCCTCGACCCTCTTTCCGAAGCGGTCGTCCGGATGGCGGCCCTGCCGGGTGCTGCTGAAAGCATGTTTCGACCCGGTGCTTGGCTGATGTGGCTGCGCTCCTCGCTTGGATTGCGTCGGGCGGTGAACAACCCCTACGCAATGGACCACGACACGGTTGCCGCGATCTGTGGCGGGCTCGTGGTCGACGGAGCGGCTCGCAAAGCCCTCTGCGCATGGTTGCAGAGCACGCGGACGCCCTGGCCCGCCCCTCACTCGTCGCCAGTTCCAGTCACACTGTTTTGGGGTGACAACGACCGCCTCCACCCCCTCTCTGAGGCCGATGCAGCCGCCGTTTCCGGGGGGAACGTTGCCATTCGCGTCGCGTCGGGTGGCCGGTATGCCTGGCCCCTGGAGATGCCCTGGACGTTGGCGGACACACTTTGCGCTATTGTGGACGGGGACGGCCGGACGGTGCCGACCGTGACAGGCAAGTCGCGGTTGCCGCCTCCGGCGCGTCGAGCCGTTCGCACGAAGCGGAAGGAAGCGTAGGGTGAAGAAGGCGTATCGCACCACTCCCCTTGACGTGGCACGCCACTTGCATAGCTTCCCAAGCAGAGACGCGACGGCCGGTGCAGAAGCGGGTACCCCCCGCCTGCCCAACTGGGGGCGCTTGGCTTGGAGGCCGGGCGCCCCCGGGACCCCCGGATGAACGTCGAGGCGCTGGCTCGGTTGTCGTCCTTCGTGGACACAGATGTGACGCCGCTTGAGCGCCTCGCCCACGCGCGTGATCTCTGGCCGCGCAGCACGCTCGCGATGGTTGACGGGAGGCTGCCTCCTTCGCCTGCGGCGGTGAGCTTTCCCCAGCATGAGGGCGGCCTTCGCGCCGCCCTTGATTGGGCGGTGGCGCACCGCGTGCCAGTCGTTCCCTGGGGTGCGGGGAGCGGGGTCTGCGGGGCTGCAGCCGGCGTCGAGGGCGCGCTGACGCTCGACTTGAAGCGGATGAACCGGATCGGGCAGGTGGATGCGGCGACCCACACGGTGCGCGTCGGACCGGGCGTGATCGGACAGCACCTCGAGGACAACCTTGCCCGCCAGGGTTGGGCCTCGCGCCACAGCCCGTCGTCGATCTGGTGCAGCACGGTCGGCGGGTGGGCCGCATCGCGGTCGGCCGGGCAGTTCTCGAGTCGCTACGGGAAGTTCGAGGACATGGTGGCGGCCATGCGGGTGGTCGCCCCGGCGCGAGCCTATCGCACAGGGCGGTGGGCGCAGGGTCGTGACCTCGGACCATGGGTGCTCGGCAGCGAGGGGGCGCTCGGGGTGATCTCGGAGCTCCTCGTCCGTGTGGTGCCGCTTCCGGAATCCCGATGGATGCGGGGGTACCGGTTTGCCTCGGTGCCTGCCGCTTGGGAGGCGATGCGCCGCCTGATGCAGGCCGAGCTTCATCCCTGTGCGGTGCGGCTCTACGACCCGGTCGATACCCGCATCGGCGGGCGCGGGAAAGGGGTCAAGAGCGGGGGATCCGGGCTGCTGAAGAACCTGGTGGGCACACTCGATTCGCGAGCCAACCTGGCGCTGCCGCTTTCGCTGCCCCGGCTGCTCAACCGGTTGGCGGGCTGGGGCGGGGATGAGTGTGTCTTGATCGTCGGATGGGAAGGGCAGACGGACGTCGCGGAGGTGCTGGCCCGGCACGGTCACGGGCTCCTTTTGGAGGCCGGCGGGTTCGACCTCGGCGCCGAACCGGGCGACCACTGGTACGCCCACCGCCACGACGTCAGCTACAAGCTGGCGCCGATCTTCATGCGGGGCGCGTTCGCCGATACCATGGAGGTTGCCTGTACATGGTCGCGTCTGCCGGCCCTGGACGCGGCGGTGCGCGCCGCCCTTGGGGAGGACTGCTTTGTGATGGCGCACTACTCCCACGTGTATCGGGAGGGGTGCGCGATCTACTTCACCTTCGTAGGGCGGGGTGAAGAGGACCGTTACGACCGCGTGTGGTCACGCGCGTTGGCTGCTGCTGCTGGCGCCGGCGGAACCGTTTGCCACCACCACGGCGTGGGCCCGCACAAGATGCTGGCCGCCGCGCGGGAGCTGGCCGGGCTCGCGCCGCGCTTCGCCGAGCTCCGGGACGAGCTGGACCCGACCGGCATCCTCAACCCGGGGAGGCTGTTTCCCCCGGTGGAAACCCCTGAACCGGAGGCCCCCGTCGTCGGGGTCGACCCGCGTTCGCTCATCGCGACACTCCCGGCGCAACAACCGGCAGGTGAGCGAGACGCCTGGCTGGCCCAGCGCGGGTACATGTTGCGCTTTTCGACCGACGGCGCCCTGGCGGCCTCCGCGGGACAGCCGCGGGCGCCCTGGGAATCGGCGGTCCTCGGCGCCTCGCTGCACCTCGACGGCAAACGGGTGGTCCTCGTCGCTGTGCCGCGCTCGTCGGCGGGCCCCGATCCCCGGGCGGCGTTCCCGGCGGACTGCTACGAGACGCTTACGGTGCCCGTCCTACCCCTCGCCCAACACGCCGTGCTGGTCAGCCGCCTGGCGCCTGACGTCCGTCCGGCGCGAAGCACGCGGGAGGGGTGGGAGCTCCGCGGCCCCGCGGCGACGGAGCTCGCAGCGCTCTGCGCGCGAACCGAGGACGCGGGATGACCGTCCTCGACACCTGCCCGTTCTGCCCGCGCCTCTGTCGCCACGTCTGCCCGGTGACCGCCGCGACCGCGCGAGAAGCGGCGACGCCCACGGCCATCGCGACGGTCCTCCGCCTCGTCGGCGAGGGCAAGCTGCCCGGCGAACTGGCGACCGCAGCGCTCGAGTTCTGCAACGGGTGCGGCGCGTGCGCCCGGCACTGCGGCGTCCAGCAGGACGTGCCCGCCCTGGTCCGCGGCCGCCGCGATCGGCCCGTTCCCGCCGCGCTCCCAGCGTTGTCGGTTGCCGGTGATGAGCGTACGATCCGCGTCGAGGTCGGCACGGAGGGGGCGCTGGGTGCCGCGAACACCCCTGACGCGCTCGGCCACGCCGCGGTCATGGCGGGCGACCAGGCCCATGTTGACCGGGTCGCGGCGCACTTCGCCGGCTGGACGGTCCTGACGGGCTCGCACGCTATCGCTGAGGTGCTCGCTGCGGCCGCGGCCTCCGCAGGACGGGGACTCCACGTGCTGATGGACGCGCCGCCTGACGGTGGGCCTCGTTTCGTCACCTGTTGGGAGGGCGCGCGCGGCGACGACGGGCAGATCGCATGCTGTGGAGCGCGCGAGGGCTACGAGCTGCGGCAGCCCGGGATCGCCGGGGCCATGGCGGCGGAAGGGGTCCGACGCATGGGCGCGCGGAAGCACGGGTGCGCCGATTCCCACTGTGCGGCCTGGTTGCGCGCCCACGCCGGCGATGTTGAGGGTCCTCGTGCCGACCAGCCCGGGTGATTTCCGCGCCCAAGAGGGCGCCGGTGCCCGCAACCGCGGCGAGCGGCTGGTGGTCGTGGCCAACCCCAACGCGGGCGGCGGTCGTGCCGGTCGGGCACGGATCGAGATCGAGGCTGCCGTGTCGCGCGCCTTCGAGAACGCCGAGGTGGTGTGGACGCGGGGACGGGGTGACGCGACGGCGCTGGCGCGCGAGGCGGCCCTGGGGGGCGCGAACATCGTCGCCGCGTTGGGAGGGGACGGCACCTGCAATGAGGTCGTCAACGGGCTGATGGGGGAGGCTGGCCCTGTGGCGCCGAGGGTGATCTTCGCGACGCTCCCGTTCGGGACCGGCGGCGATCTGGTGCGCAGCCTCGAGGTTCCGCGCCCGCTCGCGGACGCCCTATGGGTGGCCAGCACTGGGACGACCGTGCACGTCGACGTGGGCCGGGTGGACTTCGAGCGAGGAGGCGGGCGGTGGTTCATCAACGTCGCCGGCGTGGGTGCCAATGCCGAGGTCTGCCAGCGCGTGAATCGCTCGGACAAACGGTTCGGCGGCACGTTGACGTTTCTGGGGGCTACGCTTGCCACGGTCGCGTCGTTTCAGCCGCAGCCGGCTAGCTGGAGTTGGTCGGGTCCGGACGGGGACGGCGAGTGCGAAATGGAGACCCTTGCTGCGTTCGTCGCCAACGCCCACTACTGCGGGGCCGGCTTGTGGGTGGGCCGCGGGGGTTCGATGGCCGATGGTGCGTTCGACGTGACGCTGCTCCCGCGCTTGAGTATTGCGGATGCGGCGGTCGCCGTTGTGCGGTCGCGAACCGGGGCGCTGGACCGGATTCCGGGTGCGCGCTGCTTTCGCGCGAATTCGGTGCAGATGCGAGGCACTCTCGCCGTCGAAACCGATGGTGAGCCCCACGATGCAGGCGCCGCGCAGTTTTCCGTGCGACCCCGCGCACTCCAAGTCCGCGGGGCTTGGCGTCGGCCGCCCATCTCACTTGGATAATTTTAGAGATTTTCGATTTATGAAAAATCGGAAAAAGTGGCGATCATGCGTTGCGCGTTTCTAGCACATCCGGCTAAGACGGTTGCGCTGAAACCACAGGACACCACGCTTTCTCGTTTCCTCGATTCGAGAAACACGGGCAGCCGCACTTGACCCTGTCAAAGTTCGGTGGCTTGTAAGAATTTTAGTCTTTTGGATTGCAGCGCACCGCCCACCCCTACGGAGTCACCATGAACAAAGCCGACCTCACCGAGCAGCTCTCCATCAAGGCCGGGATCCCCAAGATCCGCGCCGCGCAGTACGTGAACATCGTCATGGACACCGTCCAGGACGCGCTCACCAAGGGCGAGAAGGTCACCATTTCCGACTTCGGCACCTTCACGGTGTCGCAGCGTCGCCAGTTCAAGGGTCACAACCCGAAGAACGGCGCGGTGATCCAGGTCCCCTCCCGCCGCATCCCGGTCTTCCGGGCCGGCAAGGGTCTGAAGGAAGCTCTCAACGCCTAAGCCTGCGGGCTTGCCGTACCGGGCGCGCTTCCGTCATGGGGGCGCGCTCGTGTCGTTTTCGGTCCCGGTGCGTAGCGGTGGGTACGTCGCGGCCGTTCGTGGTTGACCGCTGGCGTCTGGCGTGAAAGCTGGGCGGCATGAATCAGGCCCGCATCCCCACGGCCGTCACCCTTGCCGCTCGCGCGCGCCTCCCCTCCCGGTTCGGGGACTTCACGGTGGTGGCGTTCGAGTGCGCCGAGGGAGAGTATGGCGTGGTCGTTCGCGGCGAGATCGAGGGAGCGGAGGCGGTTCCGGTACGCTTGCACAGCGAGTGTTTCACCGGGGACGTGATGGGCAGCCTCAAGTGTGATTGCCGTGACCAACTTGAGGTCGCGCTGCGGTTCATCGGCCGCGCCGAGCGCGGTGCGGTGGTGTACCTGCCTCAGGAGGGGCGGGGCATCGGCCTGGCGAACAAGATCCGCGCCTACGCGCTGCAGGACCAAGGCCTGGACACTGTAGAGGCGAACCTCGCTCTCGGCTTCCCTGACGACCTGCGGCGGTATGACACCGCGGCAGAGGTTCTGCGGCAGCTCGGGGTGCGATCGGTCGTGCTGTTGACCAACAATCCGACCAAGCGCCTGGGGTTGGAGCGGGCGGGCCTGCCGGTCGTGGGCCAGATTCCCCTTCGTTCGGTACCCAACGCCCACAACGCGTCGTATCTGGACACCAAACGCGACAAGAGCGGGCACTTGCTCTGACGCGACGATGGGGCCGACAAGTCGTTGACATCGCCCCCTCCGGGCGGCTACCTTCCGGCGTCGCCTCTCCAACCGGGGCGAGCGGAGTGAATTCATGTCGCGTGCGCACCTCTCCATCGTGGCCCCGGTCCTGTTCCTTGCGGTCGGTTGCCAGCCGAAGGCGCCGGAATTCCGGGAGCGCCCCTACCCGAAGCTGTCCCTGAACCAGGACACCCTTGAGTTCGGCTCGCTGGAGTTCACCGAAACCGCCACGCGCAACGTCATCATCACCAACGACGGCTACACGGTCCTCCAGGACGTGTACCTGGGCATGTTGATGGGCGTGGGCTCAAGGTCCGATGAGCCCTACTTGGCGGAAGGCATCGACATCGGTCCGGGCATGGATGGCAATTTCAAGGTCGAGTACAACAAGAAGGACATCACCTGCCCCGAAGGCTCTGAAGAAGACACCGGCGACGGCGCCTCCGCGGACGCCAAGGCCAAGGACACGGCGACCACGGAAGAGACCGGTGTTGGCGGAAGTGAAACGGGAAAGGAGGAGGAAGAGAGCGGCGGCGGCGGCGGCGGCGGCGAGGGCGATGGCAAGGACGACTTCTCCCGATTCACCCTTGGCCCGGCGTGCAGCATCCCGGTCACGGTCACGTTCGCGCCCGTCGACGTTGGCGACGTGTGGGGCTCGCTCATCGTGCAGAGCGTCCAGGCCGACCAGACTGTCCAGCAGGCCGAAGACAACGAGCTTCCGGACTACCTGCGCGATCCTGTCCGCTTCATGCAGCAGGTCTATCTGCACGGTGAGGGCGAACAGGGCGAGGGTACGATCGTCGTGACCCCCCGGTCGCACGACTACGGCTACGTCTTCCCCGAAGGCCACGCTGAGACCGCGCGGGTGGCCGTGCGCAACGTCGGCACCGGTGAGATATTGCTCTCCGACGCCGTGCTGTCCGGCACCTGCGGCACCGAGTTCGTGATCCGCAACAGCTTCACGCCCGGCGCGGCGCTCGCTGCGGGAGAAAGCACGCTCGTAGAAATCGATTTCCTTCCCACGGACACCGATCCGGCCATTTGCGAGCTGGTCGTGGGCTCCAACGACGTCAACAATGTCGAGCTCAAGGTCACTCTGAAGGGCAACACCGGTGCCGATCCCAACAACACGCCCCCCACGGCGGCGATTCGCTGGCCCGAGCCCGGCTACGAGTACAACAGCCCCAACCCGCTCGATATCGAGCTCAACGTCTTCGACAAGAACCAGCCCGCCGAGTCGTTGACGTGCAAGATCAAGAGCTCGCTCACGACCTCGACCATCGCCGACTGCACCCCGAGCGATGAGTCCGGGCACGTGGTCGTCTCGTTGGCCCGCGACCTGTTCGATTCCGGCACCGACACCCTGACGGTGGTGGTGACCGACGCCAACGGCGTCTCCGGCAGCGCGTCGGTGTCGGTCCTGGTCAACTCCGCGTACCCGGACGGGGACGATGACGGCGATGCCTACGGCGACGAAATGGGCGAAGACGGCATCATCCCCGACTGCGACGACGGCAATCGTGACACCTACCCAGACGCCACCGAGGTCTTCGACGGCGAGGACAACGACTGCGACGGCATCACCGACGAAGGCACCGAGGGCTTCGACGACGATGGGGACAGCGTGTCGGAAGCCGACGGGGATTGTAACGACTACAACGCGCAGGCCTACCCAGGCGCCCCCGAGCGCGCCGACAGCGTGGACAACGACTGCGACGGCGTTGTGGACGAGTCCACTGCGCTCTACGACGACGACGGCGACGGCTTCGCGGAGATCAACAACGACTGCGACGACACCAACCCGGACGTAAATCCCTCGGAGGTCGAGGTCTGCGATGGCCTGGACAACGACTGCGACGGGCTCTACGACAGCGCCGACTCCTGCCTCGCCACCAACAGCGAGCCGATGGTCGTCGGTTACCCCCGCCCCAGCCAGAACGCGTGCTTGGAGAACGAACAGATCTCCATCACCGTCAAAGTGTTCGACGCAGACGGCCAGATTCCGACGTTCAGCTGGGGCAATGACGATGCCAAGGGCGCGGCGCTCTTCGACAACCCGTTCGCCCAGACCGTGAATTTCACCTGCCCCGCCCTTGCTGAGGGCAGTGGCGGCAAGAACGTGACGGTCTACGTGCTTGCCCAGGACACCGACGCGCACCAGGTGTGGGCCGACACCAAGATCGCGGTCTACCCCGACGACTATGCGCTGCACGACGCGTGGAGCGAGCTGGTTCCGGGCAGCGACACCGGTGAAGCCGCCGCCACCGGCCTGTGCGCCGGCTCCCCGCTGGTCTTCGTCGGCGGGCTGACCTTGGTGGGCGCCCTCGCGACTCGCCGCCGTCGTCGCGAGTAGGCGCTCGCCGCCCCACGGATGTCCCGGATCGTGGGGCGCGCTCGCCCCTCCACCGGACTTTCACGGCGTTGGTGCGACGGCACGGCTTGTGCTACACCTGGCGTCATGCGGACGCGTCGCGGTCAGAGTGCCACCGAACTCGTGCTCATGCTCCCCGTACTCTTGGGCCTGCTCTTCGTCGTCGTCGAGTTGGCGCTGTGGCTCGGCGGCAGCCACTACACCACCTATGCGGCGTTCGCGGGCGCGCGGGCGCAGCAGGTCGGGCGAGACGCCGACGATGCCGTGGGGATGCTGCTCGACGGGCGTGCGACGAAGCGTGCGCGAGCCACGGCCGATGGGCAATCGGTGACGGTGGACATGCCGTGGCGCGCCGATCTCCCCTTCACCAACGCGGTTGGGGACATGAGCTACGACGTGTCGGCGACCGCCGGCCCGGATGAGGAGGGCTACGAAGGGCTCACCGGCAATCGGGCGCGGCGGTACGGCGACAACAACTGCGGGTCGGGGTGTTGATGCGCGCATCCCGGCGAAGGGGACAGGCTGCGGTCTTCGTGGCGTTGTGCCTCATGGGTTTGATGCTCGTGGTCGCCTATTCGGTCAACACCGGTATCGCGGTGAACGACCGCATCCGCATGCAGTCGACCGCTGACCTCGCCACCTACGCCGCCGCCTACAGTGAGGCGGCCGCCCTCAACGAGATCACCAAGAAGAACCAGGCGATTGCCGATGTCGCGCGGGACTGCCGGCGCACGTTGGAGCACGGGGGTGTGCCGTGGAGCACGATCCCCTGCCAGTGCGGCACCACCGATATCGGGGCGGAAATCGCGCTGATGAGCTGTCGCGTCGAGCTCGACGTTGCGATTTCGCAGTGGGTGGCGGCGGCGGACTACTCGTCGTCGGTCGAGCCGGCCTTGGAGGCGGGCAGGGCCACGGCCGAGTCGAACTTCGCCGGGACCGGAGACAAGACCAGCTTCATGCAGGATATCTTTGGTTCGCCCACCGCCCGGTGGACCAACTCTACGATGTGGCGAACGCCCTTTTACGCGGGGATCACTCCCACCATCGCCGACTTTCGTCAGGTGACGGAAACCGCCTTCAACTACCAGTTCCTCAATTACTGCAACAGCTCCTGCGTGCCGGTCCCAACGATGAGCGCGACGACGACCTTGCCCACCTGGTTTTACAAGGACGACCGCGACCCGGACGTGTGGGTGGCCGGTCGCGTGATGGGTACGCCGGAAAAGCGCTACCTGGACACGTCCTACCGTTCCACCGGTCGCGACGGCGGCTACTTCGGCGCCTCGTCAACGGGCGGGGACGACGTGCTCGTGGCCTATGCGGTGGCCAAACCCTACGACGGCAGCGTGGGCCCCAGCACCGGCACCGAAGGCAATACCCGGACCGGAAATACCCGGACCGGGTTGGTGTACCCCTCGGCCAGCATACGCTTCCCAAAGCTCACGATGTACGACGAATATCGGGCGCGGATGGCGGGAATCCAGGACAACCTCACTGGCGGACTCGCGCCGACGACGCTCATTTCGATGGACGGCGCCCGGCTCGCCAAGAGCTGGGACACGTCGAAGTTCGAGCACTGATGGCGCGGGAAAAACGTGGCCAAAGCGCGGTGGAGACCATGATGGTGGTCCCGCTGGTGGCCATGGGGATCATGTCCTTGTACTACCTGTGGAGTGTCATCTTCGCGTCCGAGAACGCGCATATCCGCGCTCGCGAGTATGTGTTGCACGGCGACAGCTATCTGCCCGATGCTGACGGGGTCTCGGGGAGCGCCCCCTTCTCGGGGACCAACTACGAACGAGCCGACAGCCAGTCGTTCCGCTTCGAAGCCCGGGCGACTGATCAGTCCCTGCCGGTCTTTGGGCGCGCCGAGTCGATCCGTACGACCGCGGTCATCACCAGCGACTGAGCGCGGTGAGCCCTGCGGCCACTGCCGTGGGCGCCCGTAGGATGTGCGCACCCAGGCCAAGGGCAAGGAACCCCGCAGCGTTGAGACGCTGAAGCTCGTCCAGGTGCCAGCCGCCTTCCGGGCCGATGGCGAGCACCACCGCGGGGAGCGGCGCGTCGTGTAGAGCGGGAGGGCCACCGAGCGCGCCGACGAACCTCGGGACGTCTGGGAGGGCTGCCAGGGCGTCGGTGAGCCGGGGGTAGCTCAAGAGCGTTGGGCGATCGGCGCGGCGGCACTGCTTCAGCGCGCCGTCGAGGATCCGTCCCAGGCGCTCGGACCGGACTTCGGCGGGGTGGCCGTTTTCGCAGCGGGTCAGCCAGAACGACGTAGCGCCCAGCTCGGTCCCGAGGATCAGCGCCTCTTCGACCAGCGCCGGGCGCGGTTGGCCGAGCAACACAATGCGCGTGGGCGATCGCGAGCGGTGGAGCGGTTGGCCAACGCGGAGGAGGGCGACGCCGGTGCGCTCCGCAATGACCACGGCCTCGGCCTCGAGGCCAGCTCCGTCGGTGACGCGGACGACGTCGCCTGGCGTGGCGCGCAGTACGTGGAGCAGATGGTGGCTTTCGCGCGGCGAGAGCGTTCGGTCGCCGGGCACCACCGCGTCGAGCAGCACCGTACGCACTACGCCACTCGGTAGGTGAGCGCCGTCCACCCTTCCCCTTCGTCTTTGTCGATGCAGGTCAATCCCTCCATCGCCGCCTCGACCAGGTGGGCGCGGTCACTGAGGATTCCCGCGAAAGCCAGCACCCCGCCCGCCAGCCGCCGTAGGTCGGGTCCCAGCTCGACGATGACCTCGGCATACAGGTTGGCCACCACCAGATCGTAGCGGCCGGGTACCGCTGAAAGTGCGATGGTTTCGAACTCGGCGGGGAGGTCATTCGCCACCGCGGCCGCGCGGGCGGCGACGATCGCCTCGGGGTCGATGTCGGTGCCGAGCGCGTGCATCCCAAGGTGCGCGGCGGCCAGGGCGAGGATCCCGGAGCCGCAGCCGACGTCCAGGCAGGACCCGCCCGGCGTGGCGTAGCGGTCCACGGCGGCCAGGCAGCTCCGGGTGGTGCGATGTTCGCCGGTTCCGAAGGCGTTGCCCGGCTCGATGACCACCGCCCCCGGAAGTTGGTGCCACGGCGCGGCGATCACCAGCCGCGGACTGATGTGCACCGGCTGAAAGTGCACTTTCCAGCCTTCGTTCCAGTCCTCGTCGGGCTGTAACTCCCACGTCGCGTCGCGACCGCCGAGCACATCGCTGACGGCCGCATCCGGGGGGGGCGTCCGGAACCAAGCGCGCAGCAATACCGTGCTTGGCGGCCGTGGGTTGCGTCCTTTGTCCCAGGGCTGCTTGTAGCGCACCACCATGTCCGGCGGGACGTCTTCTTGCAGACCTGTCGCACCGAGCGCCATGAGCGCCTTTCCGACGGAAGCGACGGCGGGTCGGGCCAGGAGCACCGAGAGGGCGTGCCAGGTTGCCAACGCTACTCGGTGGGCCACGGCTCCGGATCGACCGGAACCGGCAGCGCCCTTCCCGTCCGGGCGGCGTCGAGGAACGCGGTGATCACGTCTTTGTCCCCCGGAGAGACGTCGAGGCGGACCCACTTGTCGCCGTAGGCGCCGTGAATGAAGATCGAGGGGGTGGAGTCGATCTGGGCGCGCCAGCCGGCGTCGAGGTCGGCCTTGACCGCCTCGGCGGCGGCGGGGCTGGCCACACACGCCTCGAACGCCGGCACGTCGAGCCCGGCGCGCTTGGCCATGTAGGAGATGTCCTGCGGAGAAAGGTACTCCTGGTTGTCGAACATCGCCTCGGACAGCTCCCAGAATCGCCCCTGGATGCGCGCACACTCCGCCGCCGCCGCCGCGCCGCAGGCGTTGGGGTGCATGGCGTGTTCCATGTGCGGGTTGCAGACAACCGACAGCGGGTAGTTCTTGAAGAGCAGCTTCACGTCGCGATTTTCGCTGAGGATCTTTTTCAGCACCGGGGCGAATGCTCCGCAGTGAGGGCACTCGAAGTCGGCGAACTCGACGATTGTGAACCGGGCAGCGGGGTCGCCGCGCACCGGTTCGGTGCCGTCGAGCGTCAGCACGCCGCGCACATTTTCGACGAGGCCAGGGGGGAAGCCCCCGGTTTCGCTGCTGACCGGCTCGCCGCCGCCGCCAGGGAGCAGTGCCGCTTCCTGCTGCCTGACCACCAGCACGCCAATCAGAAAAACCGACAGTCCCATCGCCGCGGCGGGACCGGCATCCCCGACCAGGGACTTGCCCAGCGCGGTCTGAAAGTCCGGCTCCATCTGGCGGACGAGCTGGGCGGCGCCGACCAGCAAGATCACGTTGAGCGTCCAGCTGAGTGCGCAGAAAACGCAGATGGCGCCGAGCTGGTAGGAGATCCACGCCAAAAAGACGTCGTACCCGATGGCGCCGCAGGCCCCGACCAGCAAGAGCGCCGGCGCCGCCTGCGTGCGACCCGCCCGAGCGCGGTAGGCGAGGTACCCCATGCCCGCGTAGAAACCGAGCCCGAACAATGAGATCGGCGTGCCAAAAAGTTCGCTGTGGGGGGAGGTGTTCACCTTGTCGCAGTTGATGACCGCCGACACGTTGCAAACGCTGCTGCCACCATGCATCGCAACGAAATGTTGCACGGTGAGGTACATCGCGGTGACGGCGCCGACCGCCGAGGCCGCGAGCATGCCGTCGACCGTCTTGCGGGCGAGAACAACGGCGACCATGGCGGCCACCAGCACCACGCCACCGATGAGCACCGGGGCGGGCAGCTCGGCGCTGGCCTCGACGGCGTCGGTGTCTGCGGCGTTCGCGGCGTGAACGAGGGCGAAAAGGAGGGTTCCGAACATCGTCGAGCTTGGTAACCCGGGCCGCCGACCGTGGCTCAGCCGCGGTTCATGGCTCTGGCGATCTCTTTTCGATCTTCAAGCTCGCGCATGGAGTCGCGTTTGTCGTGGTTCTTACGGCCCTTCCCGATCGCGAACTCCAGCTTGGCCCACGGGCCGTCGAAGTACATGCGCAGCGGGACGAGGGTGAGCCCCTTTTCTTTGACCGCCTGCCGCAGCCGGGCCGCCTCTTGCCAGTGGAGCAGAAGGGGCCGCGGTCGGTCGGGCGCATGACAGATGTGGGTGGCCTGCTGGTAGGGCGCGATGTGCGCCTTCATCAGGAACGGCTTGCCATTCTCGAAGCCGACCCACGCATCCTGCAGGTGAGCTTCGCCGCGGCGCAACGACTTGACCTCCGAGCCCATCAGCATCAACCCGGCCTCGGTGTGCCCTTCGAGGTCGTACTCATGACGGGCGCGGCGGTTCTCGCAGATGTTTCGGCGTTCCCCCTTGCGTGCGCCCATGGCGTCCTCCGGCCCAATGGGTGCGCACCGGAGGCGGGCTCGGCAAGGGTGCGACACCAATCGGGGCCACGGGAGTGGCCAGCGGCCGACGCTCCAAGAAGCACCGTTGCTTACTATTGTATCGTCAAGTTTTTGGGTTATCCATAGTGTGGAAAAGTCTATGGGAAAGTCATCTTTGAAAATATGGGTGACATCACTACCTTTTCTTCCCACAAAATGGATTACATTCCCACGACTAGGAGATTCGCTCCTCTTCGAGCGGCAAGGTCCATGCTGGAAGTCAGATTCAACCAGCAGCTTTCGATGGACGCCCGCGGCCGGGTAACGGTTCCGTCACGCCTGAAGGCCGCGCTCGACACCCATCGCATCTACAGTCTGGTCTTCATCGCGCACGGTGAGCGATTGCGGGGCTACACCCCGCAGGACTTTTCGGAGCGTGTGGAAAAGCCCATGCTCGGGGATGACCCCTTCGATCCCTACCAGGACGAAAAGCAGCTGCTGCGGCTCGGCTCAGCGTGCGAGCTTGATGTCGACCGGCAGGGGCGGCTGGTTTTGCCGGTCGAGCTTCGATGGTTGGCGCAGTTGGGTGAGAAGATCACGATGTTGTCGCTCTTGGACCGGATCGAGATCTGGTCTACCGACGGCTTTGGTCGGGCGTGGGCCGCCGCGCGTTCTCGCAGGGACAACCTCGGGGGGATGGGTGGATGAGCCTGTCCATCGCCCAGTGCTCCTCGACGATGTGGTGGAGCTGCTCGCCGTTGCCGAGGGCGGGCTCTATGTCGACGGCACCCTCGGGTTTGGCGGCCACGCGGCGGGCATCGTCGCGGCCGGTGGGCGGATTTTCGGGTGTGACCGTGACCCGGATGCGCTCGCGGCGTCCCGACAGCGCCTCGGCCCGGCTGCTGAACTACACCACGCCCGCTTCTCGGCGCTCCCCGCTCTTTTGGGTGATCGTCGCGCCGACGGCATCCTCCTGGACCTGGGCGTGTCGTCCCCGCAGCTGGACCGGCCCGAGCGCGGGTTCTCATTCCGCGGGATCGGCCCGCTCGACATGCGCATGGATCCGACCAGCGGTCAGCCGGCTTGGGAATGGCTCGATCGGGTCGATGCCACCGCGCTTGCAGACGTGCTCTGGCGCTTTGGCGACGAACGTCGGTCGCGACGCATCGCGCGTGCCATCGTCGACCGGCGCTTGGAAGAAGACGTCGAGCCGTTGCGCACCACACGCCAGCTTGCCGAGCTGGTCGCCAGTGTCGTCCCGGCCGATGGCCGGATTCACCCCGCCACGCGGACGTTCCAGGCCATCCGGATTTTCATCAACGATGAGCTCGGCGAGCTCGACCGGGCGCTCGCTGCATTGCCGGGCTGCCTGGCACCGGGCGGGAGGTTGGTCGTGATCAGCTTCCATTCGCTCGAAGATAAGGCGGTAAAGGCTAGGTTTCGGGAACTGGCAGGCGAGGGCGCGGCGCGCGACCTGTACGGCCGCCCGATGACGACCCCGGACTTCCGACTGGTGGAGCGCCGCCCCCGCAAGGGGCAGGACGACGACAACCCGCGTGCGCGCTCGGCTCGTGTCCGGGCGATCGAGAGGATTGCATGAGCATGCTCGCCGACCTGCGGTCACGCCCGCTCCCGTCTCGATTTGGGGCAATGGCGCCCGAAGTGCGAACCCTTTTCCGCTTGATGGGCTTGATGGTCTTCATGGCCGCGGCGATCTCGGTCTACCTATGGACCCGGACCCAGGTGCGTGAGCGGGCGGTGCTCCTGGACCGGACGCGGAGTGAGCTGGTGCGGGCTCGGACCCATCACGACCGGTTGCTGGTGGAGCGCACCATGTTGCGCGCGCCCGGTCGGCTCGGCGCCCTGGCGGTCGGTCTGGACCTCGAAGCGCCGGCCGCCGTGGTCGATGTCGTCCCCGCCGCGGACGCGCCGTGAAGCCGCATGCGCCTCACGCGCCGCACCGGCCGCGGCACAAGCCCAAGGGTCTGTGGGCGCGGATGGCGCCGTCGCGCCCCAGCGGTGCAGCCGACATCGAGATCCTGGCCGAGGCGGGAAGCCGCGCCCGGTGGGCGTTCGGAGGGCTGGCGACGGTGCTGGTTTTGCTCACCCTGCGCGCCGGCTGGGTCATGGGCGTGCCCGACGAGCGGCTGGAGGCCCGCGGGCGCGAACAGTTCCGCTTCGCAGTAGAGATGCGTGGGCGTCGGGGCTCGATCGTAGACCGGAACGGCCGGGTTTTGGCCTCCACCGTCAATCTACCCTCGCTCTACGCCAACCCCTCGAAGTTGGCGCCGGAGCTGCTCGACGCCCGCCTCGCCGGGATCGTCGCGCTGACTGGCCGGAGCGACACCTGGATCCGCGGCCGCTTCGACGCGCATGACGGACGCCGGGCCCAAGAAGTGAAGCTGGGTTCCGCGCTCGATCCCGACGCTGCTGCCGCGCTGATCGAGGGTGTCGCTCGCGACCAGATGTGGTTGGTGGAGGAGCCAGTGCGGGTGTACCCGGGTCGCGAGCTGGCGGCTCCCCTGCTGGGCTTCACCGACAACTTCGACGACGGCACCGCGGGGCTGGAAAAGCTGCTCAACAAGGAGCTGATGGGCGAGACGGTCCGGGTGCTTCAGGAAAAGGACCGCAAGGGGCGCGTCATCGACGGCAGCGTGGACGCCGCCCAGACCGTCAACGCGGGGCACTCGGTGCAGTTGACGCTTGACGCGTCCATCCAGTACGCCGCCGAGCGCGCGCTGGACGAGGCGATGGCGCTGTCGCAGCCGGAAGCGGCCATGGCCGTGGTCATCGACGTCCGCACCGGCGGAATTCTCGCGATGGCGTCGCGGCCCGGGGGGAATCCCAACGACGGCGCGGCCAAGGAGAAGCAGGAAAACTTCAAGAACCGGCCGGCGATGGACCAGCTGGAGCCGGGAAGTGTCTTCAAACCCTTCGTCGCTGCCGCCGCACTGGAAGAAGGCCTCGTCACCCCACTGACGATGATCGACTGCGAGCTCGGGGGCTGGACCGTCGGCAGCAAGACCATCAAGGACGACCATCCGAAGGGCGTCATCTCGCTCACGGAGGTGATCAAGTACAGCTCGAACATCGGGGCAGCAAAGCTGGGCTTCATGCTTGGGGCCGACAAGACGCTCCGGTACCTGAAGGACTTCGGTTTCGGCCGCGCCTCGGGCCTTGGCCTACCCGGCGAGGTTTCCGGGGTCATGCGCTCCGCGGCCAGCATCAAACCAATTGAACTCGCCACCACCACCTTCGGTCAGGGCGTCACCGCCTCAGCCGTGCAGCTTGCTTCGGGCGTTGCGACGCTTGCCAACGGCGGCATGCGGATGACGCCGCGGCTGGTGCACGCGGTGCTCGACCGGCGCGGTGAGGTGGAGATGGCCCGCGAACCTCGCGAAGATCGGCGCGTGGTCTCGGAAGAGACGGCCCGGATCACCGCGCGGATGATGGAGACCGTCACCGAGGACCATGGCACCGGCACCCGTGCTCGGGTTCCCGGCTACCGGGTGGCGGGCAAGACCGGCACCGCTCAGAAGGTGGAAAACGGCGGGTACAGCCCTACAAAACGAGTTTCATCCTTCGTCGGCTTCTTGCCTGCCGACCGTCCGGAGGTCGCGATCGCGATCATCATCGATACGCCGACGGTCGGCTCGAAGTACGGCGGCATCGCAGCGGCGCCGGCCTTCGCGTCCATTGGCGCGTTCACGATGCGGTACCTCGGCATCGTGCCGGATCCCGACGGGACCGTCGTCGAGCCGGCACCGGGCATTCCGATTGATCCACTCGCGCTGCCGCCGGTCGCCAAGGTCGCGCGCAAGCCGGCTCCGTTCGTGAGCACCCTCGCGACGGGTCCGATCGAGGTTGCGGCTGACGCGGCTGGGGCCTGGCTTTTGCCAGACCTCTCCGGCCGGTCGGCCCGCGCGGTGCTCGCGGCACTGCAGCCCACTGGCGCCACGTTGGAGCTTCACGGCTCCGGCCGCGTCGTTTCGCAAGAGCCCCTCGCGGGCACCCCGCTCGCGCCCGGCGCGCGGGTCGTTCTCCACCTGAACTGATTCTTTTTCATCCCCAGGTCTTCCGGGTGGGTCTGCCAGAATGGTGGACCCGGTTGCGGCTCCCCGCTGCGACTACCGGCTGCCGAATCGGCTCACCCTACGGGTAGTTCCGGGTCGTTCCCACGACCCAGTCCCCGAGCCGGTCCCGGCACCGTGCCACCGCCGAATCGTCCGCACACTGCAGGGCGGCCCCGCCCGGAAGACCCCCCCCTCCTCCCACTTCTCCTCGATGACCCTACAAGCTCTGGTGTCCGCTGCCCCTGGCGCCGTGCTAGCCCGTGGGGTGGGCAATCGGTTGGTGGGCCGCGTCAGCGACCGTGATGACCAGGTTGGCGTGGACGACGTCTTCGTGGCGATTGCCGGTGCCCGGGTGGATGGGCACGACCGCGTCGCCGGCCTGGACGTCGCCGCCGTGGTTGTCGAACGCGAAGTGGAACCGCGGCCGGGTGTCGCGTTGGTCCGGGTCGCCGCGACGCGTCCGGTGCTGGCGCACTTATCTGCTGCGGCCCTGGACTATCCGGGGCGTACCGTTCCGACCGTCGGCATCACCGGCACCAACGGCAAGACTAGCACCACCTTTTTGCTCGCCGCGATCGCTCGCGCGGCCGGCCTCGTCCCCGGAATCGTGGGCACCACCGGCCACTTCATCGGCGACGAGGAAATCGAGAGCACCCACACCAGCCCGTCGGCGCCCGTGTTTCAGGGGCTCTTGGCGCGCATGCGGGACGCGGGTGTCGGCCTCTGCGCCGTGGAAGCGTCGAGCATCGGCCTGGCCGACTGGCGCTGCGACGCGGTGCCGTTCCGCGCCGCCGTCTTTACCAACCTCACCCGTGATCACCTCGACTGGCACGGCACGATGGAGGCCTACGCCATCGCGAAGGCGCGCCTGTTCCACGAGCTCCTCGAAGGGACGGCGGTGCTCAACGCGGAGGACCCGGCGGTCGAGCAGATGCGCCCTCGTGGCCGGCCCGCCTGGACATTTTCCACCACCGGTCCCGCCGACCTGCGGGCCACGCCGACCCAAACGAGCTGGGCGGGCATCGAAGCCGACGTGCGGACGCCCCGCGGCGCCGGCCGCCTCGCCTTGCCGCTGGTCGGCCAGCACAACCTGCAGAACGCGCTCGGCGCGCTCGGTGCGGCCTTGGCGATGGGGATCGACCTCGACGTGGCGCTGGCTGGCCTCGCCACCGCAGCCGGCGCCCCTGGACGGCTGGAACGGGTGCCCACCGAGCGCGGCTTCGCAGTCTTCGTGGACTACGCCCACACCGATGATGCGCTCACCCGCGTGCTGGCAGAGCTGCGCCGACTGAGGCCGCATCGGATCATCTGCGTGTTTGGCTGCGGTGGAGATCGGGACCGCGGCAAGCGGCCGCTGATGGGGGCTGCGGTCGCCGCGGGCGCCGACGTCACCGTGCTCACCAGCGACAACCCGAGGTCCGAGGACCCGCTTTCGATCATCGCCGACGTTGTGGCCGGGCTCGGCAGCGGTGCTCGGTACGTCGAGCCCGACCGCGCTCTTGCCATCCGACTCGCCCTCGGCCTTGCCGGTCCAGGCGATGTGGTGCTCATCGCCGGCAAGGGCCACGAGCGCACGCAGGAGCTGGCCACGGGGAAGGTCCCGTTCGACGACCGCGCCGTGGCGCGTGAGGTGCTCCGATGATCTTCGATGCTTCGGCCATTGCCCGCGCGACTGGGGGCACGCGGTTGCAGGACGGCCCGGCGGGTCTGGTCGGCACCGACAGCCGCCGGGTCGTCCGGGGAAGCTGGTTTGTGGCCTTGACCGGCGACAAGTTTGACGGGCACACTTTCTTGCATGTGGCTGCGGCGTCGGGGGTGGCGGGCGCCATCGTCTCGACGGTCCCCGAGTCGTGGAACGCAGGGCTGGTCCTTGTTCCGGACACGCTGGTCGCGCTCCAGGACCTGGCCCGTTCGGTAAGGGAAAACTTCCTCGGGCCCGTGGTGGGGATCAGCGGCAGCGCAGGCAAGACCAGCACCCGAGTCATGGTCGTCGACGTTTTGGCCGCCCTCGGCGCGGTGCACCACACCCAGGGCAACCTCAACAACCACATCGGTCTGCCGCTGACGTTGTGCGCGCTGGCCCCCGACGCCGACGCCATGGTGCTGGAGCTGGGCATGAATCATCGGGGCGAGATTGCGCTGCTCGCCGACATCGCCCAGCCCACGGTTCGGCTCCTGACCAACGTGGGGGCCGCGCACGTCGAGGGCTGTGGGAGCATCGAAGGGGTCAGCCTAGCCAAGCAGGAGCTCTTCGACGGGGCGCGTGCGGGGGACGTCATCTGCTTGAACGTGGACGACTTCCGCATCGCTGCCATGCCCATTCCAGAGGGGGTGCACGTCGTGACCTACGGCGCGTCGGAGGCGGCGACGATTCGGTTGACCGACGTTGCTGTGGATGGCGACCGGATGCAGACCCGGCTCCGCATCGAGACGCCGGACGGCACCGTTCGCGCCACGCTTGACGTACCCGGGGCCCACCTGGCGCAGAACGCGGCGGCCGCGGTGGCCGTAGGGTGGGCGCTCCGGGTGCCGGTGGAATCGATGGGTCCAGCGCTGTCCCGATTCGCCCCGGAAGGGATGCGCAACCGGCTGGAGGACATCGTGGGGATCGCGGTCCTCGATGACGCCTACAACGCCAATCCCATCAGCATGATCGCCGCGCTCCGGACCCTGGTGAGCTTGCGCGGGCGTCGGGTCGCCGCTCTGGGCGACATGCTCGAGCTTGGCGACGAAGAAGAGGCCGCCCACGCGTCCGTTTTGGGCGAGGCGCTGGCCCTTGGCGTGGATCAGGTGTGCGTGACCGGCGCGCGGATGGCCCGGGCGGCTGCGGCGTATGCACAGGTTCGGGTCTTTGCGGACGCCGACGGGCTCGCTGAGGCCCTCGCCACCGAGCTTTCAGCGGGGGATGTCCTCCTTGTCAAGGGTAGCCGCGGCGCCCGCATGGAACGTGTTGTCGAGCGGCTTCGCGCTGCCAGGAGGGGCTGATGCTCTACCACTTGCTCATCCCCCTCGGCGGGGCCTTCAACGTCTTCCGCTACGTGACCTTCCGTTCGGCCTGTGCGATGATTACCGCACTATCCATATGCTACCTTGTGTATCCGACATTCATCGAGTGGATGCGCAAGAAGAAGATGGAGCAGATCATTCGCGCTGACGGTCCCAGCGAACACCTCGAAAGCAAAGTCGGAACGCCGACGATGGGCGGGCTGGTGATGTTGGGGGGCGTGGCCATCTCCACGCTCTTGTGGGCGCGCTTGGACGAGCCCCTGCCCTGGCTGGTCCTCGCGGTGGCGCTGGCTTGCGGCGTCATCGGCTTTGTCGATGATTGGAAGAAGATCATCGAGCGGTCGAGCGATGGGCTGGCGGGTAGGTACAAGCTGCTTTTTCAGATGCTCACCGGCCTCGTGGTCTTTGGCGGCGCGTACGCCACGGGCCTGATGGACGCGACCTTCCATGTGCCCTTTTACAAGCACGCCGTCTTTGATCTGGAAAAGCTCTACGAAGGCGCGCCGGCCCTTTTGGGCTGGCTCTACGTGGTCTGGGGCATCTTCTTGGTGATGAGCTGGTCCAACGCGGTGAATCTGACGGACGGCCTGGACGGTCTCGCGATCGGCACCACCATCACCAGCGTCGGCACCTTCGCGGTGCTCGCCTACGTTGCCGGTCACAGCGAATTTGCGACGTACCTGCACATTCCCTACATCCAGGGCGGCGGCGAGCTGGCCGTCTTCTGCCTGGCGATGTTGGGCGCCGGCCTCGGTTTCCTTTGGTACAACGCCTATCCGGCCCAGATTTTCATGGGGGACGTCGGGTCCTTGGCCATCGGCGGCGCCCTCGGTTCGATGTCGGTGTTCATCAAACAGGAGCTACTCCTGGCGTTGGTCGGGGGTGTCTTCGTGATGGAGGCCATCTCGGTGACGCTGCAAGTCCTGTGGTTCAAGCGCACCGGGAGGCGCATCTTCCTCATGGCGCCAATCCATCACCACTTCGAGAAGCTCGGTTGGGGAGAACCCAAGATCATCGTGCGTTTCTGGATCATCTCCGGGCTTCTGGCGCTCGTGGCCCTGTCGACGCTGAAGTTGAGGTAGATCGGGGCGATGCGCCAGACCCAGCCGCCTTCGTCAGACGATAGCCGCGGCGCATCGCGGCGCCTCCTGGTCGTGGGCATGGCCCGAAGCGGGGTAGCCGCCGCGAAGCTGGCGTTGTCGCAAGGGTATCAAGTCACGTGCACTGACCGCCGGGCCGAAGCCCCGCACATCGAGGGCACCGCGGCCGTCTACGGCGAGCATCGTCTCGCGGACTTCCTCGGTGCCGCACGTATCGTCGTTTCTCCAGGCGTTCCGGCCGCGATGCCAGAGCTGGTGGCGGCCATCGCGGCGGGGGTGGACGTGATCGGGGAGCTGGCGTTCGCGGCCGAGGCGCTGTCGTGTCCGATCCTCGCGGTCAGCGGCACCAACGGCAAGAGCACGACCACCCACCTTTT
>CANFCK010000032.1 GCA_947445035.1 Deltaproteobacteria bacterium | reverse complement strand
GCCCGGTAAAACCTATGGATATCCCACATGGCGCGACCAGTGTCCCGGCGGACGACCAGCAAGATCCGAGCCTCGAAAGCCGATCGGCCTTGACACGAACTGGTAGAATTCGGTGGGATTTAACTGGGCAAAACTGCCGGGACGGGACAGGCGGGAGCCCGTCGCGGGTCGCGCCCCGCAGCACGAACGACAGCGACACCGAGCCCCATGATCGCGACGGAAGCCGGGCACTGCGCCGTTCCGGCCGTCGAATTGGAGCCCGCCACGCGCGCAGAGCACGAATCCGCCGCTGAAACCGCCCTGCGAGCATCGAATTGCGTCCGAATTCGCCAGTTTCAGCGCCTACAGCGCTTGCCGCACGGGCTTGCCGCACCGCCTACAGCCCTTGCCGCAGGCGCCTACAGCAGTTGCCGCCTCACTTTCCGCACTGCCTACAGCAGTTGCCGCACCGCCAACAGCAGTTGCCGCATCACCAACAGCGGTTGCCGCGTCGCTGGCCGAAGTGCCGCGGGCGCCAACAGCGGTTGCCGCGCCACCTACAGAGGCCGGGTCCCCGATCGCGGCGAACACTATGTCGCTGGCGACGCGACGCACCCCCGATGATCCGTATCCTGCCTTCCTTACCGCACTTTCAGCGGGGCTGCGGTAGGAAGTGGCAAGCGAAACTCGTCATTCGGATCGGCTCCACTGGCTACGGTCCGAGGCACCAACCCGCGCCTCGGAGCCCCTCATGAGCCCCACCAACATCCCGCCTCGCGTCCTCGACACCCTCCGCACCGACGTCCGCGCCGGCCGCTCCTGCATCGTCACCTACGACCACCCCGACGGCGTCGGCTGGCTCGACGTGTTCGGCCCCGAAGGCATGCGCGGCGGCCCCAGTGACGGCGCCTTCACCGCCCCGATCCCCACCGTCCGCCTTTGGCAACCTGGCGGCGGTACCGCACCGCTGGCGGAAGCCGTCGCGAATCGCGCCTTCCCCCTCGAACTCGACCGCCTCGCGGAACGCGCCCGGCCGCTGGTACGCGACGAGTACCCGACCCTGCTCCTCCTGCTCACGACGATCCGCGAGGCGACTGCAGGCCTCCGCTTCCGGCTCCCCGAGGTCGGCGACGCCGTCAAGCTCGTCGGCCGCCCCTCGGTTGCCGGCTGGATGTCCTGCATCCCCCTTGGTGATCTCCAGACCGCGATCCTCCGCGCCGCCAACCGGAAGGCCGTAGCGTAGCCGTTCGCAATTATGTAAGGTACAACCCCCTGACCCAGAGAGCCCCCATGCCCATGATCGGCGCCGCCTACCTCCGCTGCTCGGACCCCCGCCAGGACAAAAGCATCGAACAACAACGAGAACAGATCCTGGCTCGCGCCGCCGCCGATGGCGTGGTGATCCCGCCCCAGAATTTCTTCGTGGACGAGGGCATCTCCGGCCGTTCCACCAAGAAGCGAGCTTCGTACCTGACGCTCATCAAGACGGCCGAGGCCCAGCGCGACGGCATCCGCGCCAAGAAGCGCGGCGCGCAGAAGATCGATCGCCTCTAAGTCTGGGCGTTCAGCCGCGTCGCCCGCAACATGTTCGATTGCCTCCGCGCCCTCGCGACGCTCGACGAAGCCGACATCGACGTGATTTCCCTCACCGAGCCCGACGCCGGGGACCGGTCGTTTCGCAAGCTAATTCGCCCGATCCTCGCGTGGCTGGCCGAACGTTACAGCGAAGAGCTGTCCCGCAACGTGGTCCGCGGGATGCGTAGCGGCGCGGAGAAGGGGTTCTGGCAGTACGGACACGCGCCCTTCGGCTACGCCATCGACCGCAGCCAAGGCGGGCAGCGCCTCGTCGTCACCGACGATGTGCGCCCGCAGTTCGAGGTGGTGCAGCGGGTCTTCCGCGAGACCCTCGACGGAGTCGGCGGCGCTCGCAGGATCGCCGATCGCCTCACCCGCGAGGGCATCCAGCCGCCGGGCCGCGCCGACATGCCGAGGCAATACGCCGAGGGAACCTGGCGGGCCAAGCATGTGGCGTCGATGCTCACGAATCCGCTCTACTGCGGGCACCTCGTCTACGACGGCGAGATCGCCGCGCGCAACTGCCACGAAGCGGCAATCGACGAAGCGTCGTTCGAGCGCGTGCTGGCGATCCGCGCGCTCAAGGCCCGGAGCCGCGACGAGGGCGAGGGCAACGGCGAGAACCCAATCACCGCCAGCCAGCGCGGCGTGCTCACCCCGTTCCTCCGCTGCGGAACTTGCGGCGGACCGATCTGCGTGACGGCCGGGGGGCAGCCGAAGAAGCGGACCTACCTGTACACCTGCCGCACCCGCCAGGAGAGCAGCGCCGCGTGCTCGGGCGTCACCATCCGCGTCGAGAAGCTCGACGGTATGGTGCTCGACGCCATCGAGTCCCACGTCCTCGCGCCCGAGGCGCTCGACGTGATCCTGGGCAACGGTCTCGACGGCCTCGCCGGCACCCAGGTCGACGAACTGGCCGGCGAGCGCGAGCGCCTCGCAACCGTTATCGCCGAGTTGGATCGCAAGATCCGCCTGACCGCCATGCACGCCATCAACGGCATGATCGACGAGGGCGATGCCAAGGCCATCACCGCCCCGCTCATCGCCCAGCGCGAGACAGCGCGGCTCCAACTGGCCGCGCTTCCGCAGCAGACGGACACCCCCGAGGCCGAGGTGATCGACGCCGACGAGTTCCGCGCTGCCGTGCGCGAGGCTTGGACGAGTCAGCCCCTCGACGAGCGGCGGCAGGCGCTCAGCCGCGTACTGGAGAAAGTCGAGCTTTCACCGGGCGGACTGGAGATCATCTGCCGCGCCGATGGATATCACGGCCATGATCCGTTCGGCCCGCCAAACACCCCCAAATCACTCGCACTCCCATCCACATCCAAGACGCCCATCTTCCCCGCGTCGATGCAGGCGCTCCCTGTCTTGAGCGTGAAGTCGTCGTTGGTGAAGTCGAGGTCGCTGCTGACCAGGGTGAAGCCAGGGTCTACCGACAGGTTCGCCGCCCCTTTCCCCGACCATAGGTCCGCGCTGCCGTCGGAGTCTTCGTAGTCCGGGAAGTTGCCAGATACGTCGTTGTAGTCAAAGGTGAACGTGGAGGCAGAGTCGTCTGCGAACGCGCCCACACCGAGGTTTCCGTAGATGATGTTGTTGTACACAATCGGGGTCGTGCCGTTCCATTGGGTGAAGCCGGCGCCCCAATCGGTTTCGATGACGTTGTTGAAGGCGATGACGTTGTTGGTCACCGTCACCTTGCCGTACGTTGAGTTGGGCTCGTAAATGACCAAGCCGCCGCCGAGGGCGCTGGCCCGATTGTCGGCAATGATGTTGTTGGTGATCACCGTTCCGACAGAGCCACCAATCTGGACGTCGATGCCTCCGCCCTGACCGTCCCGCTCCAGACCCTCGCCATCCGCTTCGGCGCTGTCGTCGGCTTCGTTGCCGAGGATCCAGTTTTGCGCGATCCAAGCGTCGCTGTACGCCACCCAGATGGCGCCGCCGTCGCCCGCGGTGTTTTCCGCAATGTAGTTGCCGACAATCGTGGGCGCGCCGCCGCGGATGTCGATGGCGCCGCCGTCGCAGCCGGTCTCGGGACCGTCCATGCAGGCGTCGTTGCCGATGATGTCGTTGCCGAGAATCGAGGGGGAGCCGTTGTAGCTGCGGATGCCGCCACCCACGCCGCCAGCCGTGCCGATGGGGGCGCCGGTCGTATCGGCGTTGATGTGGTTGTCGGTGATGACGTTGTCCTCGATCGTCGGCGAACACTCCATGATCCGGATGCCCGCACCCACGCCGCCGCCGCCGTTCTGGATGGTGAACCCGGCGATGCGAGCACCGTCTTCGTCGAGGTCGCCGTCGCCGTCCTCCTCGATGGCGAAAACGCTGTCCGTGCCGCCGCCGTCGACGATGGTCGATGCGGCGCCCGAGACCGACTCCAGGTTCACGCCGTAGCCGTGGAAGTCGACATTCTCCTCATAGGTACCGTAGAAGGCGCGCGCTTCGTTGCAGGCGGTTGCGCCCGCTTCGTCGACGGCCTCCTGGATGCTGCCCACGGGGTCGGAGATGCGACCGTCGCCCACCGCGCCAGACAGGGCGTAGATCGGGCAATAGTCCTCGCAGTCGCGGAGCGTGTCGCCGTCGGTGTCGCCTTCGCCATCGGTGCCCCCCGAGCAGTCATTGTCCTTGCCGTCACAGAGCTCGGGCGCGCCAGGGTACACGGTGGCATCGGTGTCATCACAGTCGTCGCCACCGGTCTCGATGCTGTCGTGACCGTCCCCGTCGGCGTCGACCGGCACCACGTCGCTGTCGGTGTCCCCGGTGTCGGTGTCGGTTCCATCGGCAGAATCCCCGAGGACCGGGTCTTTCCCGGCGCCGCCGAAGCCAGCGTTACACGCGGAGAGAAACACGAGGGCGAACAGACGCATCGGGGACCCGGGGGAACGCCGGGCTTCTACAGCCTTGGGCGCGAATGTCAAGCGGGTGTGTGGCCCGACGGCGGACAGCGCGGCTCCGTCGGCGTTGGGCATCGATGCGCGCAGCGCTTAGCCTCCCACCATGTTCTTCTTCGATCCGCGAAAGCTGCGCGTCCCCTCCGCGAGTGAGGCACTGCCTGGTCGAAAGGGACCCGCCTTCGCCGTTCCGGAGCGCCACTTCGTCAACGGCAACCGACTTTCTGCCCCGTTCCCCGAGGGCACCCAGCTCGCGACCTTTGGAATGGGCTGCTTCTGGGGGGCCGAGCGCAAGTTCTGGAAGGTCACGGGGGTCTACAGCACGGCGGTCGGCTACTCGGCAGGAAGCACGGCCAATCCTACCTATCGAGAGGTGTGCAGCGGCATGACCGGGCACAACGAGGTCGTCCAGGTGGCCTTCGATCCCGCGGCGTGCAGCTACGACGCGCTCTTGAGCACCTTCTGGGAGAATCACGACCCCACGCAGGGCATGCAGCAGGGCAACGATCGCGGCACCCAGTACCGCTCCGGCATCTACGTCTGCGGCCCGACCCAACGGGCCCAGGCCGAGCGCAGTCGTGATCTGTACGGTGAGCGCATCGCCGCCCGCGGCTTCACTCCCATCACCACCGAAATCCTCGACGCCGGCCCGTTCTGGTACGCCGAGGCCGAGCACCAGCAGTACCTGGCCAAACATCCCGACGGGTACTGCGGCCTCGGCGGAACCGGCGTCACCTGCCCGCTGTAGCGGCCGCCGTCAGCGCAACAGGTCGCCCACACGCGCCCGCTTCACGAAGCGCCCCCCGCCACGCGTTTCGAGCTGGCTCTTGTGCACGATCACCCGCCCGCGGCTGATGACCGTCTCGGCCCAGCCGGTCACGGTGTGCCCCTCGTAGGCCGAGTAGTCCACGCGCATGTGGTGCGTCCGCGGGTCGTCGACCGACACCACGCGGGTCTCGTTGGGGTCGAAGATCACCACGTCGGCATCGCTTCCGACCGCGACGGTGCCCTTCTTCGGGAACAGGCCGAACGTCTTGGCTGCCGATGTGCTCGTCAGCTCTACCCAGCGGTTGATCGAGATGCGTCCAGCGCGCACACCGGCGTCGTACAGGATCGAGACGCGGTTTTCGACTCCCGGGGCGCCGTTGGGGATCTTGGTGAACGAGTCCCGACCAAGCTCCTTTTGACCATTGAAGCAGAAGGGACAGTGATCGGTCGCGACGGCGCTCAGGTCGCCGAACTTGAGGCCCTGCCAGAGCGACGCCTGGTTCCACTTCTCGCGGAGTGCCGGCGTCATGACCCACTTGGCCCCTTCAAAGTTCGGCTTCTCGTACCAGCTCTCGTCGAGCGTGAGGTACTGGGGGCAGGTTTCAGCCTGCACGTCCACGCCGCGAGCGCGGCCGAGGCGCACCTGCTCCAATGCGTCGTGACTGGATAGATGCACGATATACAGCGGGACCTTGGCCACTTCGGCGATGGCGATGGCGCGATGGACACCCTCCGCCTCCATCCGCGTGGGCCGGGTTCGCGCGTGCCAGATGGGGTCCTTGTGTCCGGCCTCCACGGCCTCGCGGACAATTTCGTCAATAACAATGCCGTTTTCGGCGTGCATGCAGATGCGGGTGCGGTTTTCACCGGCACGACGGAAGGTCCGGTAGAGCGTGCCGTCGTCCACGTACAGCACGCCTGGGTAGGCCATGAACAGCTTGTACGAGGTGACGCCGGCCTCAGCGAGCTTCTCCATCTCCCCGAGACGATCGACGGCCATGTCGGTGACGATCATGTGGAAGCCGTAGTCGATCGTGGTCTTTCCTTCCGCCTTGCCGTGCCAGACCTCCAGACCGTCCAGCGTGCTCTGCCCCTTGGCCTGGATCGCGAAGTCGATGATCGTCGTGGTCCCGCCGTGCGCCGCCGCAACCGTGCCGGTGTCGAAATCGTCGGCGCTGGTGGTACCACCGAACGGCATGTCCATGTGAGTGTGCGGATCGATGCCGCCGGGGATCACCAGCTTGCCGGTGGCGTCGAACGTCCGGTCGGCGTGGAGCTTCAGGTCTTTGCCGATGTGGGTCACCGACTCGCCGTCGATGAAGATGTCGGCGACGTAGTCATCGACCGCAGTGATGATGCGACCGTTCTTGATCAGGATGGACATGATGGCTCCGGGAGAGCGGCGGAGCTTAGCAGAAGCGAGGGCGCTAAGGGGGCGGGTTGGGGGGAGTCGGTAGCGCCCCCGCCGCTGGGTCGAGCGCCGCCCCGGCCAGCGGCATGTTGGCTTCGTGCCAGGGCAAGACCGCCATCCAGTCTGGGCCATCGCCAAGCTGGATGGTGACCGACACATCCTTCCCTTCGAGACGAATGGGCGCGGTGGCCACCCCAGCCTTGCCGCCAAGTCCACCATCTGGCCCCGTCGTCATCGCGGTCACCCAGATCTCACCGGAAAGGATCGCCGGCGCTTCCAGCTTGAACTTTCCGTCGGTGACCTTGAGGATTTCGAGGGGCTCGGGGAGCTTGCGACCGTCCTTCTCCTTCACGCGGGTGAAGTCGACCTGAGCGTCCTTGGCCCCGACCAGCGTCCCCGAGATCGTCACCGTAGGACCGCCCTGGATGAGCGACGCGAAGCCGGGCGCCGGCTTGCCGGGAGGCGCGGAGAGCGCCGGGTCGCCGGGGTCGAGTGCGCCGGCCGACTCCCCGGTTGGGGCACCCGGCGCTGCGGCCGGCGTGCCGTCTGGAGGGGGGGGCTGCGCGCCGCCCGGCTGGCCGCCGGGCTCCCCCGGAGAGGTCGGTGGCGGCAGCCCGCCCACGGCGCCGGGCACCCCCGAGGGCACGTCGGTCGTCGGGCAGCCCGAGGCGAGCAAGAGGAGAGGGAGAAACAAACGAAACATCGGAACTCGCGGGGTGCACCCCGGTACCACACTGGGCCGGCCTGTCAACGCGCCCGACGGAGACTCCACACGAGCATCCTCTCACGCTCCAACGGCGCGCCGAGCGCGGGTTCCAGCACCGCGCGGAATCCGCCGACAGCGCCCGCGCGCCGTTCGAGATCCAGATGCACGATCACCCAGCCGTACGTCGCTTCCAGATGGGCCACACCTGCGTCATCGAGGGGTTTAGGCGTACGGTTGAATCGCGACGGGAGGAAGGCAAAGGACGGAGAATCGCCGTTGTCGCTGGCGCGGGCGTCGGGTTTGTAGGGCAGCGGGTGGCCGTGGAGCGTTTGAAACCAGAAATAGCGGCTGGTGGCCATCGACGTGCCGATGTCGCCCGGCAGCTCCAAGACGCCGCGTTCATCGGGAGATGCGGCGATCTCCGCGTAAATCGCGGGGATTTCGGCGGGCGCTTCGACCAGAGGCCACGGCGCCAGGGTTAAAAACAGTCCTTCTGCCGCCGCCGCGACGGCCATCGCCATGACCAGAAGGCGCGGGCGTCCCACCAGCGCGCCTCCCGCCAAAACACAGGCCAACGCCTGACCCACCACCGAGAGCCGCAACGGATGGGTGATCGCCAGTTCGGGGATCAACCTCTGTAACCACGCGAAGGGCAGGGCCATCGGTTGCCGGCCCCACACCACGAAGCGCCCGTCGAACCAGAGCTGCGGCCCCAAGCCGAGGACCAACGACGCCAGCAGCAGCAGCAGCCAACCGACACGCCGCCTCGGCGCGCTCGCCACGGAAAAAAGTGCGAGCACGATCACCGTCCAGCGCAGCTGCCCGGTGTGGAGGAAGGCCTCCCCGTAGCTCTTCTCCAGGTTGACACTACTGAACTTCCCCGTGGCCACGTACGTGCGCGGATCGACCGCGTTGTGTTCGGCCAGCTCTCGATTGAGCCCCGGCGCACGGGCGATCAACGCCTGGGGATGGGTCAACGACGCCCGAAGCGCCAGCGCACCTGGCATCGCGACGAGCGCGACGAGACCCCCTGCAATCAAGGCCCCGCGCACGTTCCGGGAGCAAACGAGCCAGACGCCCGCCACCGCAAGCGCGTTGACCAACCCGTAGTAGAAGCTCGCCAGGACCGACCCGCCGACCGCCAATCCGAGCAGCATCCAATCACGATTGCCGCCACGCCGTGAAGCGCGCACCGCGGCCAGCAGGCAAGCGGGAGTCCACCACACCGAGAGCGTCTCGGTGATCCCGTTGTGAAGCTCGCACAAGAGCATCGGGCTCGTCGCGAACGCGACCCCGGCAAACCAGCTGTGGAGCCCGTCGCCGAAAAGCTCCTCGCACAGCGCCTGGGCGGCGATCCCCGCCAAGGCGACCCGGACCACGAGCACGGCCTCGTAGGCGACGTGCGGCCCCGCAACCAGCGTGACCGGTAGCGCCACGATCGCCGCGAGGGGATCGATATAGTAGAGCACTCCACCGTCCGGAGCACCAAGCAGCTGGGTGAACCACGGCAGCTCCCCCCAACGCAGACTTTCGGCGACCCACCACAGGCCCCAGGCATGGTTCCAGACGTCGAGGTCCGGGTGCCCCGTCAGCCCACCCCGTGGCAGCACCACCACGAGGCCCACCAGTCCCCAAACACAGACGCGAAGAGCGAGCGCGGGGGACATCCGGCCAGAGGACTATCGCCTTCAGCTGCTCAAGAGCAGCACCAGGGGCGGCGCCAGAACGGTGGCCATGCACCCTGCAATGTACGCGAGGTGTACGCGGCCGAGGTTGGCATGGCGCAGCGCTTCCCAGGTGGCGCGGCGCAGGTTGGGAATCCGCACCAGGTCCGAGATCGCGTGCGCGCCGTCGTTGTCCAGCAGGAAGGGCCAACCGCTGATCAAGGCGGCCGTCAGCCCGGCAGCGATGAGCGCGCGAAAGGGGGGCAGGGCATCGACAGGCAGCGCACAACCGACCGTCGCGGCGAGCGCGACGAGCACGAGATTGCTGACCGGGCCAGCCATCGCTACGACGGCATGATCTCGTCGCGACCCAAGATACATGTCTGTGGTGTCGACGTGGACGCCGCCGAGACCGATCGCGGCGCCCCGGACGTGACGACCGAAGGCGACGACGGTGACCGCGTGGGCGAGCTCATGGACCACGGCGTGGATCGCAAAGGCCCACACGAAAAGTCCGGCCGCGAGTCCCACACTCGCCGGGTTGGCGCGCGCGTCGACGAGAAGCGCCGTCGCGCCCAGGCCCAGAATCGCAACGGCGATGGGCGCGTTCCAGGGGGTCACCACCGGCGCAATCGCTCGCCAGATCGCCGCGGCGACGTCGTGCGCCCCGTCCCAGATCCACTCACGACGTAGCCAGGACACGTGCACGAAGCGCCGACGCAAGAAGCCCGCGGGCTCCACGCGCACCAGCCCGGCGCGGCGGAGCATCTGCACGAAGCGGATGACCCGGCCGACCGGGAGCGCGCCGAACCGAACGAAGTACGCAGTCGCCATCTCAGCCACGGTGACCTGTCCGTCGATGAGGCCCCAGAGGTGGCGTTCTTCGTTGCCGAGGCGGAGGTAGACCGAACGATCGGGCGTCATCAGCACCCAGCCACCCTCGACGTCACTGAGGATGGCGGGCAGCGGGCACGGGCGCATCTGCAAGAGCGCCGCGCCGGGATCGAGCCGATGCATGACGAAGCCGGCCCCTTCGCGGCGGACCACGACCTCCAGGGGAGGGGTGTCCATGCTAGGCCAGATAGTCGCCGCGGGAGAGGAACTCCGCGGAGAAAGCGTCGGAGAAGGAACGGACCCGGTGGCCGTCCTTGGTGGCCGATTCGATGGCGACGATGGTCTCGTCGTCGAGGCCGTAGCCTTCCTTCAGGAGGGTGCCGCGCACATCTTCGACGAGGGACTTTCGGAACTCGGCGTCGATGAGCGAACGGCCGACGATGAGCTGGAGAGTCGAGGGGGGAGCGGACATTGAAACTCCGGGTTCAGCCCGGGGATCGGCACGGACCGGGCCGGGGATGAGCCCTCAAGTCGCGAGCGCCGCCATGAGTCGCAACACGATCACCTTCGCCGCCATCTCCTCGAGCCGCGTCGTCCGCGCCGTGGCGAACGCCTCGAAGGGGGGCATACCGATCGCCAAAGCGGCCGGGCGCGCGAGGCCCAACGTCGTAATCGACTCCTGCACGAGCGCTTCCATGAGTTCGCTGGTGACGAGCGTGGAGCGGATCTTCGCGTCGTCGGGAGCGGCCGCTCCTGTACGGGCGCTCGCGAGTGCGCGAGCTTGCGACAACAACCAGGTGCGCCCCCCCGCGGCCAGATCGCGCTCGTAGCCCATGACATCGTTGAAACAACCGTAGGACCTAGACAAGGCATGAATCAGCTGCGGGACGCTCTCCGCCCCGCGCCAATCGCCACTCGCGGACATGACCGCGTACAGTGGAACCTCGGCCAGCGCGCACTTCCGCGCGTGTCGCACGAACGCCGCGTGCGCGTACTCCTTGTCAGACGCCAGTTGTCGTCGCTCGGCCTCGGTTTCTTCGGAGAAGGTCAACCACGCCGATCGGGACAGCGTCCAGAACCGCGCGTCACCGTGGCCGCGGTAAAGCTCGAGCGCGTCCCACAAAAAGGCGTTTGCCGCCAATAAAAACGGAGGATGGCCGCGCGCGTCGGGCTCGTCGAGCACATTGTCCTGGATGCGGACATAGGCGTACGCCAACGCCGTGGCTTCCAGAATGTCATCGAGGGCGTCGGGCTCGAGACCTCGATGCATCCAGATCGGCAGATGCACTAGCGGCGCCGCGTCGGGCAGCGAGAAGTAGCTGGGACCCGCGCGCTCCAAAAAAGCCGCCGCCAGCTCGCGTAAAGCTGGCGGGTAGCCGGCAACACGACGCGCCAACCGAACCCGCAGGCGGTCGATGACCGGAGCATTGTCGTCATAGACCCGCACCAGGAGCCTCCGAAGGCCGTTTCGGCCAGGGCGCATTGAGCTTGAGCGCAGGAGATTGAATAGCCCCCGCACCCGCACGTTCAGTGCGGCTCACCCTCCCCGGAGCCCCATGTCTATTCGCCTCGCTGTCCTCGCCACCCTGGCCGCGTTCCTCCTCGCCTGCGGCAGCCCCTGGAAGGTGCTCACCACCTCGGGAATGCCTTCCGCCCTCGCCGGCACCACCGCGTTCGCCGTCAGCGTCACCTACGACGGGTTGATGATCGGCCAGAAGTCGGAGCGCGAGTACGTCTCGGGCAAGGATGCCGACACCGCGGCGAGCTTCGCCGGCGACAAGGTCGGGATGGAAGAGGCCGTTCGTCGGCAACTCGGGGGCAACAAGGCCGGCTACACGTTCGATGGCGGCGAGATCGAAGCCGTCGTGAACATCAAGTTCATCGAGCCCGGCTTCTACGTGGGCGTCGCCAAGATGCCCGCCACCGTCATTTCGACCGTCACGTTCCAGAAGGGCGGCCAGGTGCTCGACGTCATCGAGGTCACCACCACCCGCGACGCCGACATCATCTTCGCGTCCTCGGGCCAGCGTATGCGCAGCTGCGCCGAGCAGATTGGCGATCGGATGGTCGGCTTCCTCAAGAAGGCCAACAAGTAACCCTCAGCGATCGAGCACGGCCCAGATCACCGGCGTGCCGGTCTTGCCCTTGACGCGCACCGGCGGCATCTGCACATAGCGGAACCCCGGTGCGCTATCGTGTACGGCGTCGCTTACGACGATGCCCTGATCGAGGTCCTTGCACAGCCCCTGAAGGCGCGCTGCGTAGTTCACGGTGTCGCCGATCACGGTGTACTCCATGCGGTCCGGCGAGCCGACGTTTCCCGCCACGACGTCACCGTGCGCGATGCCCACGCCGATCCGGAGCTCGTGGTCCCCGGCGGCGTGGCTCGCGTCCATCCGATGGATGCAGGCCTGCATCTCGATGGCGGCGCTCACCGCTCGCGCGGCCGCATCGGGCAGGTCCTGAGGCACGCCGAAGACCGCCATCAGCCCGTCGCCGAGGAACTTGTCCAGGGTCCCGCCGTGCTTGAACACGATGACGACGAGCTCGGAGAAGACGTGATTGAGGAACTCGACCACCCGTTCCGGCCGCTGCGCTTCGGCAAACGGCGTGAAGTCGCGGATGTCGACGAACACCACCGAGGCCACGCGTCGGGCTCCGCCCAGGGTCAGCGCCTCCGGGTTGGCCACGACGAAGTCCGCTACGGCGGACGACAAGTACTTCCGGAACTGGGTCCGTTGCCGTTCGGCCTCCAGCTTGTGGAGCGTCTCCTCGGCGGAGCGCTGCCACTCGCTCCGCAGCAGCCACGACAACGCGCCGAAGAGCCCTCCCAAAACCAGGAGGAAGGCGACGATGGTGTACTGATCCGGCATGCTCACGGAGTCGGTGCCGTACGACGCAATCTCGGTGGTGCGCACCAGGCCGCGGTCGACGATGTACTGCAAGAGCCCCAGGCGTTCGACAGCAGCGAGCGCGCCGGCGAAAACCGTCAGCCGGACGCTGCCGGAGAGGGCGGTGAGCAGGATGAAGAGCGGGTAGAGCCCAAGCAGAAGCGGCGCCAGGAGCGTCTCGTACGCGCCGCTGTAGTTGAGCATCCCACTGGCGGAAAATGCCGTCACGAACGTGACGTCGGCCACCGCGCTGGCCCACTTGGACCAGGCCGGCGCCGTCTGGGCGCGAACCATCACGTACACAAAGATCGCCCAGACGAACTCCACGGCGAAGATCGAGCTGGAAAACAACATCGCGGCAAGGCTGTTGCTGTCCCAGTTGCCGAGGATCGCCAAGCCCCCGAGGCCGCCAAAGACCAGGCGCAAGATCGCCGCGATGCGCTCGAAACGGCGCGCATCCGCCTCCACGAGCTCCCGGGCCTTTTCTGCGAAGCCAGCGGAGCCGCTGGCGCTCACGAGCGCTCCGTCGTCTTGCGGATGTGCACAGCGAGGTTGGGGAAGCCGGCGTCGGCGCAGGCGTGCGCGAGCCGGATGGCGCCCTCACGGTCACCAGAGAGACGGAGGATCGACCACCTTGCGAGGTAGGCCGACTCGGGCTCACCGAGGCGATCAGCGGTGGCGGCCGCGGTGGTGAGGTCGGCGGTGACCTCTTCCCCGCGCACGCCCCGCAGGTAGTGCAGGAACACTTCGTTCATCACCACACCGCGGTTCCAAGCACACTCCTTCGAGAGGTCCCGGGACTGCTCGAACGCCGCCCACGCGCGCCCATGGTCCCCGAGGCGCAAAAGCGCATCGCCGATGTTGTGCAGGTTGACCACCTCGCCCGGACGGTACCCGAGGCCGCGGCGAACTTCCAGGGCCCGGCGGAACTCCAGAAGCGCTTCCGCCGGGCGCTCCGTATCGAGAAAAGCGATGCCGATGTTGTTGATGACCCGGCCCAAGAGCACCCGATCGTTGGCGCGCTCGGCGTGGGGGAGCGCCTTTTGGAGGATGTCCAGCGCGGCGTCGTTGTCGCCCAGGCGCGCGGCGTGATGGGCGAGGCCGAGGAGCATGCGCACCGCGAGGTCGCCCCGGTCACCCGCTGCCGCCAGGCCCTTCTCGTACACCTTCTGGGCCTCTTCGACCTGCCCGGCGTCGAGTTCGAGCGCGCCGAGCACCTCAAGGCACTGCACATGAATGGACAGCTCACCCGAGCGCCGAGCGATGCCCTCCGCGTCCTCCACATGGGCGCGCGCCAGCATGGGCTTGCCCTGGGCGGCGAAAATCTGACCGAGACCGAGCAGCGCCCTCGCCTCGGCAACGCGGGGTCCCGCCTCGGCGGCCACGTCCAGTGCCACGCTGAGCATGCGCTCCGCCGACGCCAGCCCCATGAGCCGGGCCACTTCACCCGCGGCGACGTGCAGCCGCGCCTCCATCTGCGGGTCCCGCTCGGCGCGGGGGGCGGCGTCGTGCCAGCCCATGCCCTTGAGAAAGCAGTCGAGGGCACGTTCGAAGTACTGTGCGTTCCGGTGGTCCTCACCCGCGCGGTAGATGCTGGTGATCGCATCGCACGCCCGCCCGCCGGCGTGGCAGTGCTGCGCAAATGACTCCACGACCGTGTCGAGGCGGGCGCCGTACACTCGCTCCATCGCCGCTGCGACCATGCGATGGTACTCGCGACGCTGCACCCCGAGGATGCCGCGGTTGACGCAGTCCCAGACCAGCACCGACGAAAAGCTGTACGCGGTGTCGGGGGCGCGGCCATCCGGCGACACCAGCCCGGCGCGCACGAGCTCGCCCACGAGTCCCATCGGCTCGTCCGCGCCCACCGCCTCGCCGAGGAGCACGGGCGAAAAGCCGAGGCCGATCACCGCGGCCACCTGGAGCGCGCCCTTCGCCAGCGGATCGAGCGCGTCCACACGCGCGGCGAGCAGGCCCGCGAGGGTGTCAGGCAAGTTCGCGTCGAGATGCGGGTCTTTGAGCCGGGCCCGACGACCCTCCCACCAGATGCGGCCCCCCTGCCGCAGCGCCTTGAGCACCTCTTCCAGGTAAAGCGGGTTCCCCTCCGTGCTGCGCCGAACCAGTCGCGACAGGTCTGGCCCGATAGACTCGGCCCCGAGCACGTCTGCTGCCATGGTCTCGATCTGGGCGTGCTCAAGCGGTCCCAGCGCGACCTGCTCCATGCGACCCGTGAGCCGGGGGTCGCCGTCGCCACGCCAACTACACAAAAGCAGCACCGGCTCGCCCTCGGTGGCGTCCAGAAGCTGCGACAAGAGCTGCGTCTCGAAGGGGTCGAGGTACTGGATGTCCTCCAGCATGACGATCGCCGGACGGTCGTGAGCGAGACCCCGCACGAGCTTGACCATCACCGTATCCAAGGCTTCCCGGGCCGGGAAAACGCCGTCGCCCATATCCATGGCGTACAGCGTGGCGATCACCGCGACCTCGCTGTCCTCCAGCCGCAGCTCAGTGAGCCGCTGTAGGCGCTCGCGCACCTCCGCAGCGCCGGTGTCCGCTTCGATACCGAGGATGTCGCTGACGAGGTCCCGAAACGGTGCGAGCGGGCGGTCGGCCCCGAACGGCATCGCCCGGCCATGGAAAACGGAAATCTTCCGTCGCGAGGCAAGGTCGCGTAGCTCTCGAAAAAACCTCGTCTTCCCCGACCCCGCGTCACCGACCACCCCGATACGGGCCCCGCGGCCGTCCCGGAGCGAAGCGAGCGCGTCGCGGACGACTTCGAGCTCGTTCCCGCGCCGCAGCCACCGCCCGAGCACCCCTCGACCACCGCGACGGCGCCCTGCTCCCAGCAAGAAGCTGGCCCTCGTGGCCCGCGTGCCCTTGCGACGAAGCTCCGGACCCCGCTCGAAGGGGAAGCGGTCCCCGGCGAGGGCCGCGACCCGGTCCGAGACCAACGTGGTGCCAGGATCGGCCGCGTACGCCAAGCGGACACACGTCTTGAGCGTGTCGCCGCGCGCCGTGTAGCGGTAGTGACGGCCGTGGCGACGGCCCACATTGAGCTCGCCGACGTGGATGCCGATGCTGAACTCGGTCGGCAACCCTCGACGCCGTAAGCGGGCGGCCAATCTATGAAACTCTCGAGCGCAAGCCAGCGCGCGGTCCAGGTCTTCGCCCAGCGCCCGCGGGAGGCCGAAAAAGACGAAAAGCGTGTCGTCGTCGAAACGCTCGGCCACGCCGCCCATATGGTCGACCAGCTTCCGGATCATCCTCAGCATTTTGAAGTGGACCCGCCCCACCTCCTCCGTCTCGGCGCGCGCCGAGAACTCGGTCAGGCCGTTGACCTCGACCACCATGACCGTGACGTTCTTTCGTTCGCCCTGCATCGCCAGCAGATGGCGCGGCCCGCGCTCCTCCGCGCTCGATGCCGACTCGTTGGTGGAGTGACTCGAGTCGGGTTCGGGGTCTTTGCCGGTGTGCAGCGCGTTGAGGTCCTCGGCCAAAAGCTCCAAGTCGTTGATCCCCCTGCCGCCGGCCAGCTCCGGCGCCCACAGCTCGCGCATGAGCTCCCCGAGCATGCGCGCGTCCGCGCGCCAGCGCCGAGCGAACGACAGCGCCCGCAGGTCCTCTTCGAAGGTCGCCGCATCCTGGTAGCGGTCGGCAGGGTCCTTGGCGAGCGCCTTCTGAAGAAGCGCCCATAGTTCATCGGGAACATCGGGGTGAAGCGGGCGGAGGTCGGGAATCACACAATCGATGACCTGCCGGAGCTTTGCGTCCGGATCATCGTTGGAGAACAAGCGTTTTCCAGCGAGCATCTCGTAGAGCACGACGCCCAACGAGAAGAGGTCGCTGCGCCCGTCGACCGGGAGCCCCTGCGCCTGCTCGGGCGACATGTAGGCGAACTTGCCACCGCCCGGCCGGCCCGCCTGCGCCGGATCCGCGTCCCCGAGGCTCTCTCCCACCAGCCGGGCAATTCCGAAGTCCACCAGCTTGATCGCTCCTTCAAAGCTGATGACGATGTTGTGGGGGCTGACGTCGCGGTGGACGATCTGCAGGTGTCGACCGTCGGGAGTGGTGCGCGAATGCGCGTACCCCAAGCCCCGGAGGGTCTTCCCAGCGATGTACACTGCCAACCCGACATCGATGCGCGCGCCGCCCCGTCGCAAGACGCGAAGGGTCTGCGTCAGGTCGCGACCGTGAATGTACTCCATGGCCATGTACGGGTCGTTGCCGACCTTGCCGAGGTCGAAGACCTGGACGATGTTGGTGTGGTTCAGCGCGACGCTGAGCTTGGCCTCGTGGACGAACATCTGGACAAAGCGCGGGTTCTTCGCCAGCTCCGGAGTGATCTTCTTGATGACCAGCCGCTTTTCGAAGCCCTCGACCCCAAAACTCCGCGCCAGGTAAACCTCGGCCATGCCGCCGACGGCGATGCGTTCGAGCAGCTGGTAGTCGCCGAAGGCGATGGGAAGCGATGGTTTCAAGCGCGCGGAGTGTATTCCCTCTCCGAGTCTGCGCATGATCGGTTAGCGGCGCCGCCCAGTCATGCCTCGTTACTTCCCAGCCGTCCCCCTCCGTAACGTCGTCCTCTTCCCCGGCATGCTCACCAACGTGACGCTCGGCCGGGGGCCAAGCGTGGCCGCGCTCGACGCGCACCTGGACAAGAAGCTCGACCTGGTCTGCATCCTCCAGCCGGACGCCGGCTTGGAGAACCCCGGTCCCGAGGATGTGGCCAAGGTGGGGGTGACCACCCGGGTGCTCCGCTCGCTGAACCTCGCCGACGGCTCCGTCCGGGTGCTCGTCGAGGTGCTCGATCGTTGCGTGATCGGCGACTTCCAGGAGTCCCCGGACCTTGGGTTGTGCTGTGCGCCCGGTCGTTTCCAGACCCAGCCCGGCGATCCCAAGCAGGTGCAGGCGGCCGAAAAGCGCATCCGTGAGCTCGCGGTCGAGGTGCTCGCGCTGCTTGGGCCCGACAAACCTCCGGAACCCCTGACCCGCGCCCTCGATCTCATCGAGGGCGCCGAGCGGGTGTGCGACCACCTCGCCGGTCAGATCGGCTTGGCGCCGGAGGAAGCGCAGGAGATCCTGGCCGAACCCAAGCTCCCGGTTCGTTTGGAACGCCTCGTGTGGTTCTTGGAACGGGCGCGCGAATACGGGCTCCTCAAACACCGCATCGCGGCCGAAGTGCAGCGGGCGATGGACGAGAATCAACGCGAATATCACCTACGCGAACAACTCAAGGCCATCCAGAAAGAACTCGGCGAGACCGTCAACGACGAGGTCGCCGAGTACGAAAAGAAGATCGCTGAAAGTGGCATGCCCGAAGAGGTGGCCAAGGACGCCCGCCGGGAGCTGGACCGGCTCAAGAAGATTCACGTCGATGCCTCCGAATACATGGTCGCGCGCACATGGTTGGATTGGATCGTCGCGGTTCCCTGGACCACTCAGACGGATGACAACGCGTCATTGGCCGAAGCCAAGGCCGTGCTCGACACCGAACACTACGGCCTGGACAAGCCAAAGGAACGACTTCTTGAGTTCCTGGCCGTCCGCCAACTCAAGAAAGACGCGAAGTCTCCCATCCTCTGTTTCATCGGCCCCCCAGGCGTGGGAAAGACGTCACTCGGCCGCTCGGTGGCCAAGGCGCTCGGTCGGAAGGTCGAGCGCATCTCCCTCGGCGGCATGAAAGACGAGGCTGAAATCCGCGGCCATCGTCGCACGTACGTTGGAGCGATGCCGGGTCGGGTCATTCAAGCGCTTCGCCGCGCCGGGACCCGCAACCCGGTGATCATCCTCGACGAGCTCGACAAGATCGGCAACGACTTCCGCGGCGATCCCGCCAGCGCCCTGCTCGAAGTGTTGGACCCCGAACAGAACAGCAACTTCCGCGACCACTACCTCGACGCCCCGTACGACCTATCCAACGTGCTGTTCATCGGCACCGCCAACTCGGAATCGCCGATTCCGGCGGCGCTGCACGATCGTTTGGAGATCATCGAGATCCACGGCTACATCGAAGAAGAAAAGGTCGCCATCGGCGAGCGTCACCTGCACAGCCGTCTTCGTGACAGTCACGGGATCACCGCTGACAACTTCGAGTTTCCCACCGATATCCTCCAACACATCATCCGCAGCTACACGCGGGAAGCCGGCGTCCGCTCTTTGGAACGTGAGCTGGCCGCGATCTACCGCAAGACCGCCCGCCGCATCGTCGAAGGCGACGCCACGCCCTTCGTGCTGGACACGGAGCTGGTCAACCGCTGGCTCGGCCCGCCCAAACACCACGCCGAGCTGGCGGAGCGCACCGACCGGCCGGGCATCGCGATCGGGCTGGCCTGGACCGCGTCGGGTGGCGAGATCTTGTTCATCGAGGCCAGCCGCATGGCCGGGCCGCGGGGTCTGAAGCTGACCGGAAACCTCGGTACCGTGATGAAGGAAAGCTGCGAAGCCGCGATGTCGTGGGTGCGTGAGCACGCTCCGCGCTACGGCATCGACACCCAGGTCTTCGCTGACAACGAGTTCCATCTTCACCTGCCTGCGGGCGGCATCTCCAAGGACGGCCCCTCTGCGGGTGTGACGATGGTCACCGCGCTCATCTCGCTGCTCACGGGGCGTGCGGTCCGGCCGAACCTCGCGATGACCGGAGAGATATCGCTGCGCGGGAAGGTGCTTCCGGTCGGCGGCATCAAAGAAAAGGTGCTCGCCGCGCGGCGAGCCGGGATCACCCACGTGGTGATGCCGCGCCTCTGCGAGCGTGATCTCCACGACGTTCCCGAGGTCCTGCGCGACGAGCTGACGTACCACTTCGTAGACAACGTCGACGAGGTGCTCGCGCTCACCTTCCCGGCGGTCTGATGGTCGTCATCATCACCGGCGCCAGCACCGGCATCGGCGCCGCATTGGCGCTGGAGTACGGCCGTCGCGGCCACAAGGTCGGGCTGGTTGCCCGGCGAGAGTTGCTGTTGGCCGAGGTGGGGGCGCAAGTCCAGGCCGCGGGGGGACAGGCCGCCTGGGCGGCGTGTGACGTGACCGATCGGGCCGCAGTGGTCGACGCCATCTCGCTCATCGAGGGCAAGCTCGGGCCCTGCGATCTGCTGGTGGCCAACGCGGGCGCCGGCGAGCCGAGCGCGGCCACCAAGGTGCCGATCGACGCGATCGAGCGCATGCTCGATCTGAACGTGCGTGGTGTGCTCTACAGCATCGGCGCGGTCTTGCCGGGGATGCTCACGCGCGGCTCCGGACACATCTCCGCGGTCAGCTCGGTTGCGGGATTTCGGGGACTTCCCGGCAGCGGTGGGTACAGCGCCAGCAAGGCCTACGTCACGACGCTCCTGGAGAGCTTTCGCGTCGACCTGCGCCGCAAGGGCATCGCGGTGACCAGCATCAACCCTGGCTTCATCGAAACGCCGCTCACGAGTACCAACAAGTTCCCGATGCCGTTTTTGATGAAGGCCGACCGCGCCGCCCGCATCATCGCCGACGGCCTGGAAGGCCGACCCTGCGAGCTGACGTTCCCCCTTCAGATGAAGCTCTTGATGGGCCTGGCCCGCATCCTGCCCAACTGGCTGTACGACCTCGTGATCGGTCGTGCCAGCCCGATGAAGTAGGCGTCAGCGCCGCTTCAGCAGCGCCATCGCGAACGCCAACCCGCTCACGACCAGCCACGGCGCCTCCCCCCAGCGCTCGTAGGGGGTGACCGAGCGCATGAACCGGGCCTCGGTCATGACCAGCTCTCGCGCCCACACCGCGCTCTGGACAACGTCCCTTCCATTGGCGTCGATGACGCCAGACGGTCCGGAGTTGGTGGCGCGCACAAGATAACGGCGATGCTCGATTGCACGCAGCCGGGCCTCGCCCAAATGAATCCAAGGCTCCGCAGTGTCACCAAACCAACTGTCGTTGGTGACATTTACCAGAAGGTCTGGGTTCACCGCCACGACCGCTCGATTGACATAGCTGGGAAGGATGTCTTCATAACAAATCAACGCGAGCAACCGGTGGTCACCGAACGGCAGCGGTTCATTGGTGGTGCCGGCAGTGATACTCCCGGTGTGGGTGAGGAGTTTTTTTAGGGCGGGGAGCCAGTCGCCGAGCGGGGTGTATTCGCCGAACGGCAGCAAAATGTGTTTGTCGTAACGACCAAGCACTGTGCCCGTCGCGTCGGCGATGATGACCGAGTTCCATCGCTCCTTCGCGGTCTCGGGGGGCACCGGTTGGCGCACCATCCGCACCCCGAAGATCGTGGGGACGCCGAGCGCTCCGGTGATGTCGCGCGGGAGCGCGGTGGTGTAGGTGAGGTGGGGGTAGGCGTTTTGCACGGCCGACTCGCTCCAGACGATGAGCTCCGCTCCAGCGGTCCGCGCCTCTGCAGTGAGCTGAAACAAGACGTCGAGGTAGCCGGTCGGGTCGTTCATCGGCCGGTTGGCCTGTACCAGTCCGAGCCTCACGGGTGGGGCCGCCGCAATGTCCAAGTCGACCTGCGCCATTCGGACGCGCCCGTAGACCGCGGCCACGACGGGTACCAGAAGGCCCGCGGTGACGAGGCGCCAAGGGATCGTGACGCCTTTCCGAAGTGCAGTGATTCCCTCGCCGATCGCGAGGCTCGGAGCCAGGATCAGCAGCCCCACGGCGATGGGCCCGCCGAGCTCGGCCACCTGCAACAGCTCGGGCGCGGCGCTGTGAACCGAGGTGGCCAGGTACCAGGGAAAAAGCAGGGGAAACAGCACCTCTGTCGCGACAAAGGCTGCGGCGAAACTCAAGGTGTGCGACCAGCCGTTGGCCTCTGCCCGCCCAGCCGCCCACCCGGCGAGGCCCATCCGGCAACCGTGGTAGGCGCTCAGCACCACCAGCAGGCCAAAGGCCGGAAAAACGCCGAGGTCTCCGAAACGTTCGATCGTACCGGTCAGCCAACGGAAGCCCCAGACGCTGTGGACAAAGCCGTAAACCCAAGCGATGAAAAACGCGCGCTTCAGAGGCTGTCCCCGCAGCGCGACCAGCAGCGGCGCGAGGCAGAATAGCGCCAACCCCCACAGGTTGAAGGGTGGAAATCCCGCCTGGGCCGCGACCGCGGCGAGCGCCGCGAGCCCCGCTGCCGGACCCAAACGCAACGGGGACGCGGGAGCGCTCATTGGCATCCGTCCACATCCAGGCGGGGCTTGAGCGCCCAGGCGGCGGCGGTGTCGCCGACGCCGGAAGTAGCCGCTTGGAACGAGGAGAACGACGAGTGGACGCCGGTGTACAGGTCCAACTGATGCCGATTGTCGACGAACGCGCCCCCGGTGTCGGCGACGACCACCAACCGCAGGCCGTCGTCCGACTGGAGCGCCAGCAGTCGACCGAAGCCGACGTTCTGCAAATCGCCCGCTACCGCAACGTACGGCCGCAGCGCCGGCCCCGGCACCGGCTCCTGGGCCCAGCCGCGGACAGCATCGATCGTCCGAAAATACCAGTAGCCGCGCTGCTTGCGGGTGTCACGCTCCGCCTTGTCATACGCGATCCCATTGTTGCGATGGACGTTGTAGAGTTGAGTCCCCTCCCCCAAGCTCATCGCGACGGTGCCCTGGAGCAGCGCCTGCTCGTGCGCCTCCCGATCGAGCCAAACCAATGGCTCAGCCTGCCCCGCCGCGGCGCCACCCGCTTTGAACACGCCAGCGACGACGTCCTGACGAGTGTAGCGAAACCGGGTGAGACCGCGGTTTTGATCGGCCGTCACCGCGTCGATGCCGGTCTCGTCCTTGGGTAGGGACCAAAGCGGAAACTGGAAGAGCCCCTCGGGCGCCACACGGCCGAGCACCGAATAAACCAGGTATCGTGTCAATCGGATGTGGTTTTTTGGCCGGCTGACATCAGGGACCCACCGCCAACTGCTTAGGCAGCGGGACAAGTAACGCGGGTCGCCGAGGCGGTCGGCGCCCGAAGCGGCGTCGGCCTCGCCTATGGCAACAACCCAACGCAAGGTGGTTTCTACCGGCCCGATGGTGCCGGACGGGAGGCCGGGCGCCGTTGTGCCGCCCATCGCCTCCCAGGCGCGCAGTGTGTCGCGAGCGACCGCCACCAGGTCGGCGCTCGGCGCGCGCGGCGTCGACCAGGCGAGGAGGGTTTCTTCGAGCTGAGGCGGAGGCATGAGTAGCGCTTATTACGGGCCGACCTCTCCCTTGACGCGCATGACGTCGTAGCCGGCGCTGAAGGTCACCGTTCCGCCCGCCTCTCGCACGGCGAAGCCGGCGTCGCCACCGTCGCCCGGGGTTCGGGACGCATCGATGGCCAACCCGCCGCCGCCGGCCCCACCGCCTCTACCCCCGCCTCACCACCGTCTCCACCCCCACGCGCGTCTCGGCCGGCACCATCTCCAGCCCATCCCCGCGCTGCAGCTCCGCGAACACGGCGTTGGCCTCGCTGCGATGTTTCTCCAAGCGATCGACCCAACGCAGCCTGCTCCCGTCGGGGAACGCCCCACACAACTGCCGTTCCTTGCGGCCCCGGGAGTCACGCAGCGGCGCAACCACCCGGAAGCTCGGCACCCCCTCACCCTCACGCGCCAGGATCAACCGTGCGAAGGTGAGCCCTTGCCAGCGCAGCCCCGCCGCGCGCGCGAGCGGCTGCACCCACGCGGGGAGATCGACCGGCAGATCGTCGTGGCACCAGTCCTTTTGGACGTCGAGCATCGCGCAGCGACCCGCATGGGTGCACGGCGCCAGCACCCGCACCCCCTGCTCGACGAGGCGATCGCGCACCCGCATCAGCCGTCGTGTGGGGTCACGCAGCGCCGGCTCGACGACGACCACGCGCCCGCCCGGCGACAGCCGCCCCACGGCGTCCTGCAATCGCCCAACACAGCGCCCGTCGCCAGCCTCCTCCGCCACGCCCGCCGCCACTTCGAGCAACACCGCTGCGAACACGATGAGATCGGCCTGGTCGGGCAGGGACGTCGCCACCTCGACCCGCACGCCATCGCAACGGGCCAGCACATCCTTCGCCACCGACAGTGCTACGGCATCGGAGTCGATGAGCGACAGCGACAGCCCCCGCGTGACCCCCGCCGCCCGCAGCGCGCGCACCGCCCCGAGCGCGCTGGCACCGATACCCGCGCCGACGTCCACGATGACCAGCGCCCGGCCTTCGCCCAGCCACTCCAGCGGAACCGCGATGTCGCGCATCGCCGCGACCACTTTTGCCTGGTCGCGTGGAAGGAAGAAGTGAAGCCGCGCGGCGAGACGCTCGGGCGTCCACGGGAGCGAGAAGTTGCCGCTGTTGTAGGCCTCGGAGACCTCGCGCAGCGGCAGCGTCAGCTTCACGACGTGCCCAGATGACAAGAGCCGTCGCGATGCGGCGAGCTCGTCGAGGTGGGCGCGCCAAGGCAAGGGCAGGGTGGCGATACTCAATACATCTCCCGCATCCACGGCGTCGGCGCCGCGAAGAGCGCGTCGGCCAACTCGAGGGCCGCGTCGGGACCCGACGCAAGTCCGGCCGCCACAAGCGCGGTCGCGGAGAGGTAGCCGCTGTACAGCGGACCCAGCGATCGCGAAGTCAGCTTCAGCTCCCCGCGACCGCCCGGACGCACCACCGCCCGCCCGTCGGACACCGTGATCACCCAGGCGCCAGCGTGCTCAACGAGGAGCGGGTCGTCCACGTCGACATGCAGTTCGCCCGCCATTCCGCGCGGCCAGCCCCGGCCAGCGAGGGCGGCGGGGAAGTCGACGATGCGCAGCATCCACCGCTGGCACTGCGCGACGGTGACTTGCGGCTCGGGCAAGAGCGTGACCAGCGCATCCGCAGGGCTGCCGTACCAACGTACTTTGTCAGAGAGCGACCGATGACCGCCGAGAAGCGACAAGATCGTGCGCCCCGCGGCCGCGGTGGGAGCGTGTAGATCGAAGACCTCGATGTCCCAATGCGGCGCATCAGCGGGCGTGTGCCCGAGGATCACGTAGGCGTCATTCCCGATGAGCCAGCCGTACCGCGACCCGACGTGGGGCTTGGCGAGCCGGTCCCAGATGGCCGGGCTCCGGTCGAGGTTCCCGTGAGCCGGGCGATACCGGGACGCGAACGCCGCGGTTGCCTCCGGGCTGGCGGGATCGACTGGTACGACGGGGAGCTCGGCACGGAACCCAGCCAAGGCGGGGAGTGGCAGCTCCCACTGCACGCGCTCACCGGCGAGGTCGTACCCCGCCGCCCGGTACACCTGCCACGAGGCCGGGTAGAGCCCAGCCATCGGAGCGCCTGACGCACGGAGCTCCCGCAAGACCGACGTCATCATCGTCCTGGCCACGCCCTTCCCTCGCATGTCCGGTGCAACGCCGACGCCGGCAAGACCCGCAAGCGGCACCGACCGGCCCATCCAGACCTGTCCCATGCGGTAGATGCCGCAGCCACCGACGATCCGCGCGCCGTCGCACGCCACGCGAAAGTTGTCGTCACCGAGGCGGGCGCGGAAACTGTCCCAGCCGGCGGCCGGGAAATTGAAGGACTGGGCGAGGATCTCGACGAGCGCGGGCCACTCCGCAGCGGCCATGGGGCGTACGGTCACCATGGCGGAGCCTCTATCGCTCCGCGTGTGCCTGGGCCTTGCCCGTTTCGGGGGTGCGCCAGCCCATTTTGCCCTACCCCGGATGTCGCTCCGCAAACGCCAACCAATAGCCACGGGCCTCGCCGCCTTCGTCGGGAGAGGCCGCAAGTCGCCGTCGAACCTCGCGTGCGGCCCGTAGCTCCACCTCGGCCAAATCCACCGCGCGCTGAGCGACCTGCCGGTACCCCGCGACAAAGGCGTCCCGCGCCCGAGGATTCATGATGAAGACGCTGACCTGCATCTCGACAAAGTCAGCCTCGGGCGGACCCCACCGCGCGCACGTCCAATCGACGACCCCCGTCACTTCCCACCCGACACCAAGCTTGAGGCGGCCCAGAACGTTGCCCAGGTGGTAATCGAGGTGGAGGAGGCGGCCGTTTCCGGAGGCGTCGACATCGAGGTCGGGGAGGCCGGAGCCGTCGCCCGTCCGCCGCACGCTGTGAAGGTTCGCCAGACTTCTGCCCATCTGCACGCACACCCGCATCAGCTGGTCGGTGTCGAGTTGGCCGCGCTCGAGGGCCTGCTCCGCGGTTGAGCCCGGCAGGACATCCATCGTCGCGCAGGCCGGCTGCGTGGCGTGACACTCGTAGTTCCCAGGCACGGGCACGTCGCGGGCGAGGCCGATGGCAACACCCTCGCAGAGAAGGCGCGCGGCGCTGGTCCGGGAGGGATCAAAGGGGTCGGCCAGCCCGTCATGCCGCGGAATCTTGAGGACGCGCTCCCCCCGCGCGAGCAGCACCCGGAAAAGGTGGTGCTCACGACCGTCGCGGAGGTGCACACAACGAGCGCCAGGCTCACCAAGCTGCTCAAGGAGCAAGCGCGCCTGCGCGTCACGGTCCATTCCCGCCCAGTGTAGCTCGGCGCCCCGGGAGTTAGTCACCGGCCACGATGTCCTTGTCGCTTGCCATCGCGCGTCTGCTCACCGCCGGAGCCCTGCCCGCCGAAGAACGTGAGCGGCTCAAGGCGCTCCGCTTCGCCGACGCCGGGCACGGATTCGACGCCTTTGGCATGCATCCCGACATCGTGGCCCTCGGCGAGGTGCTGCTGGCGCCGTTGTACGACCGGTACTTCCGCGTCTCCTCCTACGGTGCGGCCGAGGCCATCCCGAAGGAAGGCCCAGCGGTCATCGCCGCGAATCACTCGGGTGCCTTGCCGATCGATGGCGCCATGCTTTGGCTCGACGTACTTCGCCACACCACCCCCCCGCGGGTAGCGCGGACCGTGGCGGACCACTTCGTGCCAATGTTGCCGGTCATCGGCACCCTTTTTGCGCGCGGCGGCATGGTCGGCGGCAGCCGCGGAAACGCCAGAGTGCTCCTCGAAGCCGGCGAGCTCCTGCTCATCTTCCCGGAAGGGGTGCCGGGCATCGGCAAACACTTCCGAGACCGCTACAAGTTGCAGGATTGGCGCGTAGGGCATGTCGAGCTGGCCATCCGCCATGGCGCGCCGGTGGTGCCGGTGGGCGTGGTCGGCGCTGAAGAGCAGATGCCTCAGATCGGGCGCATCCCGATTCAGTTCGCCGGGGCGCCCTTTGTGCCGGTGACGCTGACCCCGCTGCCGATGCCCGTTCACTACCACTTGCACTACGGCGCGCCAATCCGCACCGATCTCGAATACCGGCCCGAGCATGCCGATGATCCAGCGGCGGTCCGTGAAGCGGCGGCCCGGGTCAAGGCCGCCGTCCAGGCGCTCTTGGACAAGGGCCTGGCCGAGCGCCCCGGCATCTTCGCATGAGCCGCGGCGTCCTGGTGACGGGCGCCGACACGCCCATCGGCGAACGGCTGGTCCGCACGCTGCTCGACGACGAACACGTCGGGCACGTCCTTGCCGTCGGCACCCGCCCGATGGAAGAGGCGCTCCCCTTCGCCAACGCCCGCCGGCTGACCTACCTGCCAGTGAACCTGACCCGCGAGCGGCGCGTCCGTGAGCTACTTTTCGGGCCCGCGCGTGACCTGGGTATCGACGTGATCGTGCACACGGCCATGGGCCGCGCCGCCGGCGAAGAGGGGAAGGCCGTTCACGAGGCGAACGTAAACGCCACCCGCGACCTATTGGCACTTTGCGAGCGCCATCCGACCATCCGCACCTTCGTCCTGCGCAGCTACGCCGAGGTCTACCAGGTGCAGGCCGATCTTCCGGTGCTCATCGGCGAAGATCATCCGATCAACCTCTCCCCCAACGCGCCCCAGTACGTGCGCGACCGGGTCGAGGCCGACCTGCACACCTGCGTGCACATGGGGCTGTCTCCGCTGCGCATCCTGGTGCTTCGTTGCGCGGAAGTGCTCGCGCCCGGGACGGGCTCCCAGCTCTTCGACTACCTCAGCTCGCCGATCTGCCTCCGGCCGATGGGCTACGACCCGATGCTGAACCTGATGAGCGTGCGCGACGCGGTCGCAGCCCTCCAGAAGGCCGTGCACGCCCGCGAACACGGCATCTTCAACGTTCCGGGGAAGGACACGCTGCCCTTGTCGTTGTGCATCCGGAAGTGGGGACGCCCCGCCATCCCGGTGCCCGGCGCGTGGATGACACCGCTGTATCGGTGGCGGCGGCAACTTCGCGGCCATGATTTCAGCTACGGCATGAACCGGCGGCGCTTCCACTACAGCGGGGTCCTCGATGGGCGACGTGCCAGCGACATCCTCGGTTACCAACCGAGCCACGGCATAGACTGGCCGGTGTCCGGATGAGCGAGGAATCCCAGCGACCGCCCACCGGTGGCGTCACTCCGTTCGCGAGCCCGCGCGCGTGGAGTCTGATGGTGCCCATCGTCTTTGCGGGGATGATGCTCGTGGGCGGGGTGGGCTGGGTTGCAACGGTGTTCTCCACCTCCGGAACCGCGAACGGCCCCACCGTGGACGTGCAGTTCGACAGCGCATGCGCGGCCGACACCATCTCGGCTAGACTTGCCGACTACGGCCTCCCCGGCATCTGGACGGGCACCACGCTGCGGCTGACGTTAGCGGGCGTACCCGGTGATGACCGCGTTCCCGCCGCCCTCGCAGCGCCGGGCAAACTGGTGATGACTGCCGATGGCACCGAGCTTCAACGCCTCCTCACCAACGCCGGCGTGCAAATCAGCGTGCAAGGGGTCTCCGTGTCCCTCTTCACGTTCGACGCCGCGCTTCCGGAAGACGCACTCACCGTACTTCTGGACGGCGTCGAGATGGAGATGGAGAGCGTCAACGGCCACGAGCTGATGATCGCGTCACGAGCAGCCCACTCTACGGAGGCATTGCGTGTCGCGACCGACCGTGTCGTGCAGGTGCGCCACCCCCTTCCATGCGAGGTCCGCGTGGAGTTGGTGACGCCGGTCGGTCCGTAGCGCGGGGCGCCACGATCGCCACAGCCCCAGCGATCAGGAGCCCGTAAGCTTGGCCAAGGTGTCTTCGTCCAAGCGGCCCGGGTGGCCGCGCCAGATCACCTTGCCGTCTTTGACGAGCGCGGCCGCCGGGATGCCGGAGACGTTGAACGCCTTGGACATGCTGCCTTCCTTTTCCTTGGCGACCGGGTACTTGATGTTGTGTTCCTTGATGAACTCGGCGACCTTTTCGTCGCTGGCCGACTTGGTGACCTTGGTGAAGGCCACGATCTGGATGCCCTTCTTCTTGAGGTCGGCTTCGCGCCCGGCCAGCTCCGGCATTTCGGTCTTGCAATGGGGGCACCACACTTCCCAGAAGACCATCAGCGTGACCGGAGCGGCGCTGTAGTCGCCCTTGCCCTGGAACCACTTGTCGACTTCGATGGGGCCGGCGGGCGAGCCGATGAGGCCCACTTCCTTGTACTGCCGGTCCGCGGCCTTGCCCGCCTTGGTGTCCCCGTAGTCCTTGATCAACTGTTCGAGCTTGGGCTTGGCGGCCGCGTAGTCGTTGGCCTTGAGCAGCTCGGAAGCCTCCTTCATGAGCACCCCCGCGGCTTCTTCCTTGACGGGGTCGGCGGCCACCTGGCCAGCGGGACCGGCAGGGCGCTTTTCGAGGCCGCCGACCTTCTCTTCGAGGGCGACAACACGAGCGGTGAGCGCGTCCACATCGGTCTTCTGAGCACAACCGAGCAGGGCGAGGGTGAGAGCGAGCATTGGATTCTCCGGATTTGAGGGCGCGGGCCTAACCGGTTGCGGTCAGGCCGGAAGGGTCGCGGCGGGATAGCCGAGCCCGACCATGGCCCACCAGTACATTTATGTCATGAAGCAACTTCGCAAAGCCTTCCCCGGCGGACGCGAAGTGCTCAAAGGAATCTGGCTTTCGTTCTACCCGGGCGCCAAGATCGGCGTCCTCGGCAACAACGGTGCCGGAAAGTCGACGTTGCTCCGGGTGATGGCGGGGGTCGACGCCGACTTCACCGGCGAGGCCTGGGCCGCCGCCGGCACCCGTATCGGCTACCTCCCGCAAGAGCCTCAGCTGGACGAGACCGCAACGGTGCGCGACGAAATCGAGTCGGCGGTGAAGGAAGTCCGCGGCTTGCTGCTGCGCTTCGAAGAAGTGTCCAACGCCATGGGCGAAGAGGACGCCGACTTCGACGCGCTGATGGAAGAACAGGCGCTGCTCCAAGACAAGATCGATGCCGAGAACGCCTGGGAGCTCGACCGCCGCCTCGAAATCGCGATGGATGCCTTGCGGGTGCCGCCGGCTGACCAGAAGATCGCGACGCTGTCGGGCGGAGAGCGGCGCCGCGTCGCATTGTGCAAGTTGCTCCTGCAACCGACGGACATGCTCCTCCTCGACGAGCCCACCAACCACCTCGACGCCGAAAGCGTCGCGTGGCTGGAACGTACGCTGCACGAGTACAAAGGCACCGTCGTCGCGATCACCCACGATCGTTACTTCCTCGACAACGTGGCCGGGTGGATCCTCGAGCTCGATCAGGGGCACGGCATCCCGTGGGAAGGCAACTACTCCTCCTGGCTGGAACAGAAGTCCAAGCGCCTGGAGCAGGAGGAAAAAGCCGCCGGTGCCCGCCAGAAGACGCTTGAGCGGGAGTTGGAGTGGGTCCGCATGTCGCCGCGCGCCCGCCAGGCCAAGTCCAAGGCCCGCATCTCCGCCTACGAGAACCTGCTGGAAGCCGAGCCCGAAGAGCGGCGGGGAAAGTCCGACATCGTGATTCCGGCTGGGCCCCGGCTGGGCAACGTGGTCCTGCGCGCCAAGGGGCTGACCAAGGGATTCGGGGACCGCCTGCTCTTCGAGAACGTCGACTTCGACCTGCCCCCGGGTGGCATCGTCGGCGTGATCGGCCCGAACGGCGCCGGGAAATCCACGCTCTTCAAGCTCATCACCGGGCACGAGAAGCCCGATGGTGGCGAGCTGATCGTCGGTGACACCGTGAAGCTTTCTTCGGTTGAGCAGACCCGAAACTTCGACCCCCAGAAGAGCGTGTTTGAGACCATCGGCGGCGGTCGCGACGTGATCAAGGTCGGCAACCGCGAGATCCACACGCGGGCGTACTGCGGCGCCTTCAACTTCAAGGGCACGGACCAGCAGCAAAAGGTGGGGACGCTGTCAGGTGGCGAACGAAATCGCCTCCAGCTCGCGACGATGTTGCAAACGGGTGGCAACGTGGTGCTCTTGGACGAGCCGACCAACGACCTCGACGTCGACACGCTCCGCGCCCTCGAAGACGCACTGCTCGGCTTCGGCGGCTGCGCGCTGGTCACGAGCCACGACCGCTGGTTCCTGGATCGGATTGCCACCCACATCCTCGCATTCGAGGGTGACAGCCGCGTGGTCTGGTTCGAAGGCAACTACGACGACTACGAGCGCGACCGCAAGAAGCGCCTCGGCGCCGAAGCCGACCAGCCCCACCGCATCAAGTACAAGCCCATCGCCCGTTAGCGATGCGCCGCCTGAGGCCATGGCTCCGCATCTTGGTGGTGCCCTCGCTCGCGTTGTGCGGCGCCGTCCTCGGCTGGCTGGCCGATGACAGCGTCGTCGCGAGCATGGTGCTGCTTGTGGAGCCCGTGCTGTGGGTCGCTGCTTGCTGGCTGGCCTACGCCGCGCTCTTGAGGGGGGACACCGCGCTGGCCCTGCGCATCTGTTTTGGGGCGGTTGCAGCCGCGGCTAGTGCGCGGATTCCCCGACCCCCTGCCGAGGCCGCCGGGGTGGACGCCGCGCCATTCGCCGAGCGGACCCGGGCATGCGCCCGAGGGCTGCCGCTGCCAACGAGCACCGTGCGCGTGCTTCAGTGGACGCTGTCCTCCGACCACGAAGGCGTCGTAGCCGCAGTCACCGAGGCGGCGCCCGACATCGCAATCGTGCGTGGCGCCCTGACTCCGGGCGAGGTCGTCGCGCTTGGCGCCGCTCTCGGAGGGGAGGTGTTGAGTCTCGGCCGGGATCCGATGGTCCAGGTATTTTCTCGAGGGAGCTTCGATCTGTGCGGCGAGGCCGACTCGTGGAACGACACCCCCGCGACAGGAACCGCGCTGGGGCTGGTTTTCGTTTCCCTTCCCGGCGCTACCATCCCGCTGGTCACGGCCACTCTGCCCGAGCTGGGCAGCGTCGGCGATTGGGAGAGTTCACTTCGGGCGGGACGGGCAGCGCTGCGCAGCACCGTGGACAGCCTTGGCTCGTCGCTGTTGTTGGTCTCGATCGACGCGCCGCTGCCGCTTGCCGGTCCCCGGTTGGCGGCCACGCTGCGGACCGTTCAGCTACTGCCGGTGTCGCGAGCGCCAAACTGGCCAGCGTGGCCGTTGCCGCTGCATACCTGGGATCAACTGTGGGCGGCGGACGCGTGGCTGGGCGCGCCGGCCAAGATGGTCACGACCAGCGGGCCCACACGCGCGGGCACGATGGTCGAGCTCACACCCCGATGGCCCGTGGTCCTACCAACGACCGGAAACGACGATCCCGTTCGGTAGAATCATCACCGGCGCGTCGATGACCTGCAAGACAACGCCCGCGCCGAGCAGCGCGACGCCGCCGCCAACCATGGCCATCGTGCTGTACCGCCCAATGTCAAAGCGGCCTTCCCACGCGGTGGCGGCGTCGCGCGACATCGACCCGGGAGCAGCATTGGCCTCGGAGATAGCCGCGTAGGCCGGCTCGACCACGGTGAAGTTCATCGCCGCCCCACCGATCAGCAACCCACCCCCCGCCGACATCAGCACGAGGGCAGGGACGTTCGGTCCCGACGGACGCGTGACCTTGGCGGTGCTGGCGGCGAGCGCCTTGTCGGCAGCGGCCTTGTCCGCGGCGAGCGCCTTGTCGGCAGCGGCCTTGTCGGCGGCGAGCGCCTTGTCCGCGGCAGCTTTTTCGGCGGCGACCTTGTCAGCGGCAAGCTTGTCAGCGCTGGCCTTGTCCCCCGATTTCGCGGCCAACGCTGCGTCGGCGGCAAGCTTCTCGGCGGCAAGCTTCTCGGCGGCAAGCTTCTCGGCGGCGGCCTTGTCCGTGGACTTTGCGGCCAGCGCCTTGTCAGCAGCGGCCTTCTTGTCCTCGTCAGCCTTGGCCTTTTCAGCTATCTTGGCATCGGCGAGCGCCTTCTTGTCCGCATCGGCCTTGGCCTTTTCGGCCAGCTTGGCATCGGCGAGGGCCTTTCGCTTCTCCGCCTCAATCCTGGCCTTGTCCGCCTTGGGGTCCAGCTTTCCACCGAGCACGCCGCCGCTACACAGGATGAGGTAATCGACTGGCGGCGGACCATAGTCGTACCAGGAGCCCGCAAACTCCCCGCCCTCGCACCTGATCTGAACCAGATGCCGCCCTTTGATCAGCATGTCCTCGGGGGCCATGCGCTTGCCGTCGATGAAGATCAGCGCGTCACCCGCGTCGTCGGGAAGACCCGTCGGAAACTGGTCGTAATTGCGCACCTCGCCCCGAAGCGCGTACAGCACGTCTTGCGCGTCGATTTCCGGCAGAAGCGCGGGGTCGGGCTCGAATTGGGGGGAAATCGTGAGGACGCGCCGCCAATGGTCGAGCGCAGCCTTGTCCTTGTCGCCACTGCGCCACTCAACCAGGCCGCGGAAGAAGTGGAGCTTGGCCAGGTCCGCTTCGGCCAGCGGAGAACTGGACGTGGGCGCCGCCGCTTCCGCTGCGGTCAAGAGCGTCTTCGCCGTCTTGTAGTCCTTGGCGAGAATCGCCTCCCGCGCCTGTTGCACGATGGCCACGTAGCCGAAGTCCTGCGCCCAACCAGCGGCAAACAAAAGGAGGATCAACGACACTCGCCACGCTCCCAGGCGCCGCTGCGCCACGTGAGAAGGCAGGTTTGGTCCGCGGACACCGCGAAGTCGGTCAACTTGGTGCCCGAGCTGAGCTTGAGCTTTGCCCGGGCACTTCCCGGTTCGAGGTCCTTCAGGCGAAGGTTCATCGAGCCATCCCACTCCTGACGGAAGCCACTGCTCGTGGTGATCACGACTTCACTGGCGCCATCAGGAACCCTGAGTATCGCGCCCCCCTTCCCCTTGGTGTTGGGAGCCCAGTCCACATCCGATTTCCCGGGCGGCATTCGCGCGCTGGGGGTGTCCGCCACGACGGTCGGCGTGGCCGTCGTCGTGCCGATCGCGACGAGTCCGAGCGCCAGCGCGGCAACCAGCCCCAGCACGGCGACGGCGCCCAGCGCCACGCCATACTTCCAGAAGCCGCCAGGAGGGGCCGGATCCTCCGACGTGCCGGTGGACGACAACGTCGCGAGCGTGGGCGCGCTGTGGGTCAGCGGGCCCGAGGTGGCGGCCGGCCTGCCCCGTGGACCCGATTTCTGACCGGTGTCGACAGCGGAGGGAGGCGGCCACGTGACGTTGGGGCCGCTCGGCTCGAGCGCGGCGCCGGGTGCGGCAGGGAGAAAGCTGGCGACGCGAGGGGGCGACGGCGGGCTGGCGTAGGCCGCGGAGGCCCCCGCGGCAGCAGCAGGGCGGCCACTCGGAAGGTCCACCGGCAGGTCCGCGAGCTCAGGTGGGACTTGGAACTCGTCGTCACCCCTGGCGGGCGCGCCGATGGGGTCCGCCGTTCGCGCTTCGCCAACGCCGGTGACGTCTTCGAACATCATCGCGCCGGTGTACGGGTCGTTGGGATCCTGCTCCGGACGCCAGGCGTCGCAGCCCTTCTTCACCAGCTCGCGCGCGAACCGCTTCAGTCCGGCGTCCGTGGCCAGGTCGGCGAGCGCCTCCATCTCGTCGATCACCTGCGCCGCGCTGGGCCGCGCTTCCGGTTCGTAGGCGAGCATCCGCCGCAACGAAGAGAGCAGCCCCTCACGCCCCGCCGGGGTCATGTCCGTCAGATCGATCGCATCGAGCCGCGCCGCCACGGTCGGCTCGTACCGTTCCTGGCGAAGCGGGATCTTGCCGAAACTGTCCAGGGTGATGCACTCATACAGGGTGATGCCGAGGCTGAAGATGTCACCCGAAGGGGCATCCGCCTCGCCCAGCATGCGCTCCGGCGCCATGTAGGCCTGGCTGCCGAACGCGAGTACCTGCGTCTTCGCCTCGCGTTCTTCAAACGACGCCCGGGCCGTGCCGAAGTCCAAAACCTTGACGTCACCCTCGACGGTGATCATCGCGTTGGACGGCTTGATGTCGCGGTGGATGACCTGCAACGCCTCCCCGCCTTGGAGGGGGCGGTGGGTGTACGCCGCGTCGAGCGCCGCTGCGATCGCCCCGATCGACTCGATGGCCGCCTTCCGCGGGAATGGACGTTCTTCTTCCTTGAGGGTCACGGTGACGGACTTCAGGTCCATTCCCTGGAGGTACTCCATCACGATGGCGCATTGACCGCCGATCGAGGTCAGGTCCTCGACCCGCACGATGTTTCGATGCCGGAGCCGGCCCAACAGCCGCGCCTCATCACGCGAGCGCATGACGATTTCGTCGTTGCTAAGCCACTTGCCGTGGAGCAACTTGATGGCGACCACCGACGAGAAGTTTTCCCCGGTAATCATTTCCGCCAGATACACCTTCCCGAACCCGCCCTGTGCGAGCTCCTTGAGGAACTTGAATCGTCGGCGGGGTTCCATCCTTCCAGGGCGGCCGACTATAGCGCACTGGTCGTCAGTCTGTGCGGCACAGACCACCATCGCCCGTCACATTCTCCAGCGTCAAGTGCAGGAGCGCAGCGTAGGCCTGGACTTTCCCCTCTACCCCGGGCCATTTGTCCTTTACCTTCTCCCAGGACCAGTTCTTGAAAAGGGCTGGTCCCCACGGGGGCTTGCGGTCCAGCACCATCGGCACCTGCCGCGCGAAGACCGCCCCCAGGCCCATGCGGGTCGCGTCGGGCTCGCGGTTTTCCACCAGTTCGATGCCGGTGACCAGCGCGAAGGGCCTGTCGCGACTGTACCAATCCTGGACCTCGAAATTGGGCATGCCGGACAAGTCCCGCACGCGCAGCTCCTCCCCATCCTCCTCGACGAGGAGCTGGAGCGCGGTGTAGCGAGCGGGACTGGCACGCCCGCACAGCGAGTTTTCCATGATCGTCGGGTCGTCCGTCTGATCAATCAGGACCCGGATCGTGTCCTGAGCAGGGTCGCCGATGTTGAGCCGCTTTTCCAACGCCCCGACCCGGGTCAGGATCTCACCGACCTGCTTGGCGTCAAAACCCATGGCCGCGAAGTTCGACTCGCGCTGGCTGGGTACGAACTTCAGGGCTGCAAGCGGGTCGCCAATCGCGACCGCTGCGTCGGCCACGTCGGTACGCGCGGCGATCTTCTCGTCGTACAAGAGGCCTCCGGTCACCGGGACCAGCACCATCAGCGCGACCAGGGCAGCCACCAAGCGACCGTTCATTTCTTCGCGCCCCCTTTCCGCGCTTGTACCGCTTCTGGCGTCGGCACTCCAATGCGTGAGCAGTAGCCGACCGTGTACTTGGCGTACGGCGCGAATGCGTCCATATCGCTGTAGTTCTGCCCATAATAACAGACCGCGAGCATGTGTTGGGCGATGACGTAGGGCACATAGGTCTGGGTGACGCTGGGCAGGTAGCCGCCGCAACGCCCGTTGAAGTCCTGAAGGTCGAGCTTTCCCATCTCGGTGGCGCTGCGACACGTGATGTTCCGCCCGATGAAGTCTGGTGCCCGCTGAAGGTTGTTATTGGTGAGAAACGCCGCGTATGCCCGGGCGATGTTCGTTTGGCTGACCTTCCCGCTCGACCGCCAGCGGGCGTCGTCGTACCCCGCGTTGTGCGTCGCGATCATCATCTGCACCATCGCGCCCGAGCTCTGAAATTCCAGGTCGTTCCACGGCTCTTCGAAGTTGCGAATCGCGGCGTCGGTGGCGCGCTCTGCATCGTCGCGCTCGTCCTCGTCGCAAGAGCTGATGGTGCATTTACGGTCCTGAACGTACTCGGCCTTCTCGATCGCGTTGACGGGGAGGGCCTTTTCGGTCGGCGCCCACAACAGACTTCCACTTTTGCTGTTGTGGCAACCGCTGACCTTCAGCCCGTTCCGATAGGCGATCTCAGGCTGAAACTGCCACATCCCGTAGGCGCACAGCATCCGGTCCTTGGCCGTGGGGTTGTAGCCAGACTCCTGGAAGGGCACGCCGGCCAGAACCTCGGGCATCCGCTTGGCGCGTAGTTTTCGAACGACCATCGCGTACCGCTCACGCGCATCGTCGAGCTTGATCCAGAACGCCCAGCCGCCGATGTACATCTGCTGGGATTTCGTGACCCATAGCAGCAGGTTGGGGTCGGCCTTCTCGGGGTCGGCCAGGGAATCGTCCTTGGCCAGTCGGGCGTTGATCGAGGTCACGAAGTCCTTCAACCCGTCGCCGGAGTTCGCGGCGCGCAGCCCTGCGTCCACCTCCGTGATGTCGAAGACGTCGCCATATTCGTAGTAGTCCTTGCCTTCACTCTTGGGGCCGAGCGGCTCGACCTCGTTCTGCACGATCACCAAGACGAGGAGGGTGATCACGCCGAGCGTGCCGAACGCCATCGCCGCGACACCTGGCAAGAACCACCACGGAATGCGACGCCGGGTGTCGAGCTGTTTGACCGCGCCGGCGGTGCCTTCGGCCCCCGCCACCTGGTCGACCACCTCCGACTGAATGGATTGGGCCTGCCAAACGCCGAGCCGGCGGCACTCCACGAAGGTGAACGTCGCCCCCCGGCCGGGCGGACCAAGGTGGACGGCGGCGCCATCGGAGAGGAAGACCGGACCCCGAAGCGGCTGGATGGTGCTCCAGTCTACGTTTTCATGCGGCGCCATCCGCACCTGGTTGGGGCCGACCTGCGCGATTTGTACGGTGCCGCCCTGGTAGGCGCTGATCACCGCGTGCCGATCGTCCAGCGCACGGTACCCGTCGAGCTTGAGCCCCCCAGGACCCGGATTGCTCCCCATGCGCACCACCGGCCCGCGCAGGACGAGATCCCCCTGGTAGGCGAGGGGGCCGTCCAAAAAACGTAGGACGACGTCCCAACGTTCCTGACTCACCCCGCCGCCCCACGCCGAATCGCGAGCTGACTCTGCTCGGTGACGTCGTGGTCGGCCAGGATGTGGAAGTCATCCAGAACCACGCCATCGAGCGAAAGTTGCCAAGGTTCGTCCGCCAGCCCGAATTGCATCGCGAAAGCGTCCACCAGCGACACGATCGGCACGGCCAGTCCGATTCGCTGCCACACACGGTGACCGTCGACGTCAATCGATCTCCACTCGGCGCGGTTCTCCACGAAGTGCAGGAAACAGGTCTCTTCATCGTCCAGCTCGCCGACCGTCAGGTCGACCGGCAAGGGCCCCAGTTCGTTGCCGAGCCGATACCAACCCAAAAGGGTGCCGTCCGGGGCGCATCGCAGCGGCACCAGGACGCCGACGAGCTGGTGAGCCGCCTGGGCAAGGGTCGTGTCGGCGGGGAGCCGCTGCCGATGGCCGCGCACACCCGGCGCGCGAGCGAAGCGGACAGCGACCGGTTCGCCGCGGGCCGCCGGCCGAACCTGAGTCGGGGCCCGGCGCGCAGACGGACCCGCGGGAGTGGACCCAACCCGGGGTATCGGCATCGCGAGTGCAGTACGTGGGGGCGGCGGCGGGCGCGGGGGGGTAGGAGCCGACGCGGGCGGGGGAGGCGCGGGCGCCGCGTGAGCGGCCACCGGCGGCGCTGGCGACCCGACGCGCGGCCCCGACGCGCTTGGGCCCGTGGGGGGCTCGTCGTCATCGTCCGGTTGCGGCGGCGGCGGCGGCGGCGGTGGCGGAAGCGAGCGCGGCGCCGCCGTGGGGGCAGGCGTGACCGCACGGGCGGGAAGGTTCGTCTCCACCGCCACGAAGTCGCCCAGCGACGACGCCGACGACGCTCCGACACTCGGTCCGACCACCGGCGGCGGCGGCGTGACCCGCGGGGTCGCGATGGGGCCGCTCCCGGACGCGAGCATCGCCCGCTCCACCCGTTCGCGCACCTCTGCGACGCCGGCGCCGCCGCTTTGGGAGAGGATCGCCTCCAGCATGGCCGTCGAGCCACCGGGTGCCGAATCCGCGGGCGAAACCGGTGCGGAGCGCCGCCCCGGAGGCAGGCGCGCAGCGCCGAACGGCGTTGGGGGACGGACCTCGGGGGCAGGTGCCGCCGCCGGTGCCGTCATCGGAGGAGAATCGACGGCCGCCGCCATGCGGCTGCGGCTGGGCACCGACGTCACGACCGAAGGCGGCGCCACCGGCGGCGGTGTTTCCTCCGACACCACGGCCGCCAGGCGCGGGGGGCGCCGACCGGAGGGAAGCCCCGCGCCGCCCGTCGAGCTGACCAACAACTCCGCGGCCGGGGGGGCCGGGGCGGCCGGGGGGGCCGGGGCGGCCGGGGGGGCCGGGGCGGCCGGGGGGGCCGGGGCGGCCGGGGCGGCCGGGGC
>CANFCK010000031.1 GCA_947445035.1 Deltaproteobacteria bacterium | reverse complement strand
GAACGTGAGCGGGTCTCCCGTCGAGCCGGCCCGCGCGTCCGGCTTGTAGGGAACGGGGTGGTGGTGCACCGTCTGAAACCAGAAGTAGCGGCTCGTCGCCATCGTGGTGCCCACCTCGGCAGGGAGGTCCAGGACCGCGCGGGGGTCGGCGCTGGCCCCGATCTCCTTGTAGATCGACGGGACCTCGGTTGGGCTCACCGGTACCGGCCATGGAGCGACGCTCAACGCCACGGTCTCGGCCGTCAAGGCTACGGCAGCGACAGCCGCGAGGAGCCGACCACGACCAACTAGGGCCGCCGCCGCCAGCACGGGCACCAGGACCTGCGCGCCCACCGACAGGCGCAGCGGGTGGGTGATCGCCAACTCCGGGACGAGGCGCTGCATCATTCCGAAAGGCAGAAGAAGCAGGCGGCCGCCCGCTTTGACCCAGGCTTCGTCCCACCAGAGGTACGGACCGAGGCCCAAGACCATCGAAACCAAGGCGACGACCCCCCAACGGCGCAGCTCGGGCCGTCGCAGCGCGTAGAGCGCGAGGGCGGTGGCGCTCAGGCGCAGGTACCCGGTGTGGCGGAAGGGCTCGCCGTAGCGCGCTTCGAGGTCCACCGACCAGAAGGTTCCAGGCATGAGGTAGATGCGCGGGTCGACGGCGTTGTGCTCGGCCAGTGCGGTGTTGAGCGCGGCGCTACGCCGAACCAGGGCATCCGGCGCCGCGACGGAGGCGCGCAGGCACCAAAGGGCCACGATTGCCAACGGGAGTGCAACGGCCAGCGCGATCACCGGCCCCCGCCAGTCCAGCGAGCGGCCCGGCGCGCTGTGCCCGTGCAAGACGATGACGACTCCCACGAGGAGGCCCGCCGTGAGCCCATAGTAGAAGTTCGCGAAAACCGAAGCACCGCCCAGCAAGCCAACCAGCACCCACTCTCGGCTGCTGTGCCCGCGCAGCGCGTGCGCCGTCGCCAACAGCGTGAACCCCACCCAATGAACCGCGACCACCTCGGAGATGCCGTTGTGGACCTCGCACAGAAGCATGGGCGCCGTCGCAAAACCGACGCCGCCCACCCAGCCGTGGGGGCCGCGTTCGCTCAACGCCTCAGCCAACAGATGGCCCGACAGCCCGGCGAGGGCCACCCGCCCCACCACGGCGACGTTGAACGCAAGCGCCGGACCGCCCACAACGGTGAGCGGCAACTGTCCGAGGGCGCCCACGAGATCGACGTACCAGAGGACCCCACCCCCGGGAGCGCCCATCAATTCGGTGCGCCACGGCAAGCTGCCTGATCCCAACGCGTCCGCGACCCACCAGTACCCCCACGCGTGGTTCCAGACGTCGACTTCGGGGTGGCCCAGCAGCCCGCGCCAGGGGAGGAGCAGAATCGTCGCGAAAGCGATGTAAACGGCGAGCAGGCCCAGGGCGCGGCGCATCGGCGACTACGCCCAGATCCCAGCGACCGCCGTCTCGCCGTCCGCCCACTCGGCCGGATCCAACCCGAAACCCTCCGCCAAGGTGGCGATGAGGTGTCCCGGCCGCAAGATCTCGCCGCCGTCGTCCAGTTCACCGGACGCAAGGTCGACCGCCCTCGGGGCCAACACATCGTCCGTGCCCCCGACCACCCGCCCCCCGCGGACATCGGCGCCAACGAGCAGCGCCGAGGTGATCGGCCAGTGGTCCTTCCCCTCTTGCTGGTTGAGCACCGGCTGTCGGCCCATCTCGGAGAGCACGAGGACCCGGGTGCTGGTCGAAAGCGGCGCGCCGTCGGGTCCGGTGGTCGCCGCCAGCTCGTCCATCAGGAGCGCGAGCTGCCCAAAACTGTGCTCGAAGCAGCGGTCCTGGTTGAGATGGTTTTGAAGGTGGCTGTCCCACTGCGCCATGTTGGCCACCGAGCTTCCCAGGAGCACGGTGCGCGTGGCATCGGCCGCGAAAAGTTTCATCGCCACCTCGCGGCGGCCCGCTTCCTGGCCGAGATCGACCGTAGCGAACTCGCGCGCGAAGCTGGCGAGCACCGGCAGACGGTTCAGCCCCTGGAGGAACTCCCGCTGCCGAAGGGTGTCGCGACCGGTGGCGGCCAACTCGGCCTCCAACCACGCCGAAACCCGGGCCTCCTGGTCCTCGTCTCGAGGCGTCGGTAATCGGCCGGCCGCGACTGAAACGAAGGTGGGCGAGACGAGGTGGACAAGCGCACCGTTGGCGCCGGCGAATCGGGGGCCGCCGAGCACCGCGTGCGGCAAGGCGAGCTCCGCGCCTGAACCCGCGGCGACGCGCGTGCAGACGTCCATGTCGGTGCCGCTGCGGGTGCCGGTCAGGACCAGACGTGTGCACGCGTCGTGCGAGATGCTGCCCACCGCGACGCCATTGAACACCACGCTCTGGGCGCCCCATCGGGAGAAGAAGTCGCGTACGGCCGGTCGCGACGCCGCATCGGCGATGGGGATGCCGCCCACCGTGGAGAGCGTCGCCTGGTCGTCGCTCTGGATGATCGAGGAGTCCAGGTGCGGGTCCATCGTGTAGGTGGGGTCCCACCCGCCAGATATCCAATACACCAACAGCCGTCGCGAGTCGGCCGCGCGCGCCCGACGGGTGACCAGCCCGGCGGCCAGCGCCGCGAGCGCACCGCCGAGAAGGTGCCGGCGCGGTATGGTCACGGTGTCGCTTCCGTGAGCACGGTCCGGCGAACGAGGAAACCATCTCCCACCCACATGGGGAAGCTGTCGCCACGGTCCGAGGGCGGCGACGCGCTCAGCATGAGCAGGCGGTCGACTCGATCGTCGGACAGCGGCCCCCACCTCAGGTCGAGCGCCACGAGCCCGACGCGGTCAGACAGCCAGAAAGAGAATCGACTGCCGTCATCGGCGAGCAGCTCGACCACGAAGGTGTCGAGGTTGGCAAAGCGGGGGTCGGGGTCGGGCTCGTCGCGCAGCGACATCGTCCAGGTCATCGGGCCGCTCGCGACGGCGCCGTCCCAGGTGGTGGTGGCCTCGACCTCGACGTCGCCGGCGCGCTCCGGCGGCCACAACGGAAGGCCGGGAAGAAAGGTGGCCTCGCCGAGCACCACCCCGCCGTCCTCGTTCGACACCTCCCACCCGGTGAGCAGCAGCGTGTCGCCTTCGCCGGATTCGTAGAAAAGCTCCACCGAGCCGTACTGGCCCCGCGAAAACAAGGAGTAGTACCGGCCTGGGGCCGCCTCGGCGAGCCCGCCGGCAAGGTAGTCGGCCGCCACGAGGCGCTCGTCGTGCTCGCCGGACTCGATGCGGTGGGCATCCCCGGGCGCGCCGCACGCCAACCACGCCGCCATCCGCGCGCGCTCCGCGGCCGGGACACCGCCCGCAGGCGGCATGCGAGGGCTGTCGCCGAGAGCCGCCGTCGCGACGACCTCGGCGTGCTCGCGGACTGCGTCCAGCGTGTCGAAGTCGAGCCCCACGGGCGCGCTGTAGCGCAGGCCCTCAGGCAGGGTGCTGCTATGGCAACTCGTGCACCAGGTCAGCGCAAAGGGCTCCCCCACGCTCGCCCACGTCCCGCACTCGGCGGCCGCAACCACCGCCGCCGGTTCGACGTCGCAACTGGCCGCTAGCGCCAAGAGGAGCATCAGTACACCACGACGGATGGATGACGCGACAACGCCAGGAGCACCTCGGCGTAGGCCGCCGCGGGGTCCTCGCTCGTGGCGCTCCACAGCGCCCACAGCCGGTCGACCTCAGCGCCGTCGGCGTCGACCTCAACGCTGAGAAACCGGACGTAGAGCGCCGCCAGAGCTTGGCGGTGGTGGGCCTCGCCGGGACTGTCCACCATCGGGAGCAACAAACGCTCCTCCGGCGACCGCTTCGCGTCCAGTGCCAGCGCGTCGGCGGCCGCGCTCCGGGCGATCCACTCCGCCACCAGCTGCATCCCGGCGCCCGGGCTCGAGTTGCGCACCAGCACGGTCTCGTCGTCGGTGTCTCCGCTCATCGCGCGCAGCTCGCCGTCGAAGAGAGCGGTCTCGAGCCCGGCCCACACGCCACTGCCACCGTCGGGCAAAGCGTAGGCGTCCGACAAGGCCGATGCGAGCTGATCAGCGGAGGCGACATGCTCCACCTCGGCGCCCCAGGCCTCGCTGGCAACCACGGAGCGCACCAACCCGTCGAACCGCAGGCCATCGTCCACGAAGGCCGCCACGATCGCCTCACGCTCCGGAGCCGCGTCGAAGTCGGCGCCGGTCAGCCAGGTGTAGGTGCGACGCGCCATGCAGCGTGCGAAACGAGGGTCGTCAGCGATCATCCGCCCGAGCTCGCTCAGGTCGCTTCCCGGACTGCCGTACCAGGACGGGGCGAAGGCCGCCGCGGAGAACTCCGCCATCCGCGGACTGTAGGTCAGCCACGGGCGAAGCTGGCTCGGCTCCGACCGCTCCCCAAAGCCGCCGAGGAATCCGGCCAGCGGATCCAGTGCGGCGTGGCAGGTGGTGCAGGCTGGATCGGTGCGAATGGCCTCCTCGACCGCCGAGCTGGCGACGTCGGCGCTGGCGAGCTCGAAGTTCACGTCGCGGTCGAAGAAGTCGGCGCAGACAAACACCCGGGCAATCAGGTTGGCCCGACGCCGGTTGTAATTGGTGGCGTCCGCGGCATGCCGCGCCCACAAGCCGGCCGTCGACAACATCCCCGCCATCGGACGCCCGTCAGGGTACGGCGCCCACGCCCACTCGCCATCGGAGCCGGTGTAGGTCGAGCCACGGAGCGCTGCCAACGCCGGGTTGGCCGGCCACTCGGTCGCCGTGACCAAGGTGGCGAGCGAAAGGTCCTCGTTGACCACCCGCTCGACGCCGGCGAGCGGCTCCCAGTTCAGCGCGCGACGTGTCGCGACATCGATCTCGTTCCACCGCGACCCGTCTTCGGCGAAGGCGGCAAGGTGCAGCTCTTCGTTCCAAGCCCACGCGGCCCGACGACCGAGCGCCGGGTCGTCCAAAAGCCCGTCGAGCACCTCGGCGACCCGCTCGGCGTCTGGCGTTCCGGACAGCCAGGCGCGATCGGGCCTTCGACCCGCCAACTGCATGCTCAACCGGACCATCTGCGCGCGGGCGTCGATGGCCGCCGGCGTTTCCGCCGCGGGCGCGACTTGCGTGTCTTCCGCCGCTGACTCCCCGTCGGCGCACGCCAGCGCCATGACCAGCAGCGGGAGCGGAACGCGGTGCGCCATCGGGGCCAGTGTAGCCTACGGCGCCCACTCTCCCGCGTCGTACACCAAGACCGCATCGATGAACACGGTGGGCGCGGCGCAGAAGACATCGACGTGGAAACGAACCTGGCGCTTGTTGAAGCCGGCTTTGGGGTAGACCGAGTGCTTGGCGCCGAGCGACAGGTGCACACCGCACATCCGCTCGTAGGCCCCGACGTCGGAGAGCCGCCGCGTCTCGGTGATTGCCCGGTTCAGACCGAAGCCCAGCTCCCTCACCCAGACCTCGCCTTCGACCGCGGCAATGCCGGCAAGAATCTCCCCGAAGGCGTGGGGCGCTCCGGGTGCACCGACCACGCGACCCGCGACGATCTCCAACGCAAAGGGCGGGCCGAAGGTCACCGAGAAGTCCGCGGCGCCGAACGCCCCGATGGACAAGGTGCCATCGAGCCCCTGGAGGTCGACGGCCTCGGTGAACACCTCCCCGATGGGGAATTGGCCGCCCACGTTGGGCATGCCAGTGTAATCGCCGATGTTCAGCCGCGCCGCTTCGAAGGGGCCCCGCCACCGAGCCTCGCCGGCCGCGGTGTGCACCTGGACCAAACTCGCCCGATCGATCCTGGCCTTGAGCGCCCGCCCGGTCTCACCCAGCCACTGGCGGTCATGGGCGAGGGCGGCGACATACACCGAGAGCTCCTGGTCAGGAATCCGCCCCAGGTGCGGGTGCTCCACGACCGCGAGTCCCCGCTTGAACAGCTCCAGCCGAAAGCGGAACTCGGCCAAGTCGAAGCGCGTGGACTCCAAGAGCACCACGAGGCTGCCGGAGGGGAGCGCGTCGATCGCGGCGAGCACCGCTGTCGGCGCGATGGCATCGACGTCCAAGCAGGCAGCCTCGGGACGAACGGCCCGGTAGCCCTGCGCGAGCAGTCGCGACAGCGGCGATCGCGAATCCGCGAGGATCAGCGCCGGCGTCGGCTCCATGTGGCCGATGGCGTCGCGGAGCAGGTCGCGAAGGTTCCCGTGGAGGGCCTCAGTCAAAACTGGGGTCGGCGCGAGCGCCGGTCGTGCTGGTGCCAGTCCGTCGGCGGCTGCGCCGTCGAGACGTAGGGCGAGGGCGTGGCGCTGTCTGGGGCGAGCGTGAACACAGCCGCCCCTTCACACGTCGCCGCGGGCTCGCCCAGGGAGGCGCGCGCCGTGGCCAGGACCCAGTCCCCCGCGCCGAGGTCGGCGACCACCCAGCGATAGCCCAGCCGGTGCAGGGCCGCGGGGTCGACCGGTCCGGCGCCAAAGACCGCCGCCTCCAGCCCCAGCGCCGCGAGTTGATCGTCGCCGGCCACCGTCCCCACCCGGGTCCACGAGCCCACGCCCCGGCTCGGCCCGGGCTGTTGGTGGAGCAGCTGCCAGCGCCGCGTCTGAATGCTCGCCTCTCCGCCGTCCAAGCCGTCCCAGGGCCAGGCGACCACCGCGCCCCGAGGCTCCTTCGACAGCGCTGAGACACAGGTGGCATCGGGGAGTTCGGTGGTCGGCAAGCGCAGCGACAACCCACCGAAGCAAAGGCCGTCGGCCACCAGGACGCTGCCAAGCACCCAGCCCCAGGGGCGAGTGGTGTTGAGCCGCTCGATCGCGAAGGCGGCGGCGATCGGCAGCCCCAACGACGCCATCGGCAAAAAGCGGGTGGGCTGCGTCAGCACCCGCACCAACTTCCCGGTGAGCGCGTTGATCATCGCGAACGGGGAAGGAAAACCGAACCACTCCGACCCCGTCGACAACGCCACGCCAACTGCCGCCACCACCAGAAACGGACCTGCGCGCCGCGGCTGACACCACGCCCCAAGGAGCGCGGCGGCCACCAGCGGGAGGCCCAGGTACTCCCGGCCGGTCGCAAATGGAGTCGAGGTGCCGTCGAGCGACCACGCCACGGAACCTGGCAGCAAAAGGCCCAACGGCATGGACCGGGCGAACTCGTGCTCGCCCCGCGGCCACTGCCAGCGACCGACCGTGACGTGCATCCCCTGGGCTAGCGAGCCGAAGTCCTGCACCTGGCCACGACCGGCAGCGGCGATCGCCAAAACCCCGAGCCCGAGCGCAACGAACACCGCGAAGGCCAGGATCGGGTCGCGACGAGACACGAGCATGAACAGCCCCAGGATCGCCGGCAATGCTGCGAGATAGGGGAACTCCATCCCCCCCAGCGCCGTGGCGAGCACGAACAGGACCAACCACCGACGGCGCGGGTTGGCCGCCCACTCCAACAGTGCGCCCCCCGCCACGAGCGCCGGAATCGCAGTGATGCCCACCACCGAGGTCTCGCCCACGGCATACACGAGGTAGCGTCCCTCCAACGCCAATAGTCCAGCGAGGCACGCCGCTGGGAATCCGAGTCCCGCGCGCCGCCCGATCCACGCGACGCACGCGCACCACGCCGCCAGCGACAGCAAATCGGTCAGGGTCGTCGCCCATTCCGAGCCAAGCGCCGCATGGAACAGCGCCCACACGCCCGACGTCGCCGGCGCGAGCACGCCACCGATCACGCCGTCGGGGAAGTTCGCGAGGGTCGACACGCCGCTCCAGGCGGCCCCGGACCACTCTTCGGAGAACCACCACATTCCCCACATCGTCACCGCTACGTCGGGCCCGGCGCCTGCTGCCTTTCCGGAGAGCAGCGCGGCCCGCAGCGGCCAGGCGGCGGCGAGGATGAAGAGGAGCGCGACGGCACCGAGCTGCGCCCGGCCGGACCAACGAACCGCGCCCCGTGCTCCCGATCCAGCCATCCGGCCCCTACTCGCCGATGCCGGCGCCAACGATGCCACCGCCGGTATGCCACGCCCCGGCGCCCCGCAACGGCCTCGTCAAGAAATCGTCACCTCGCCCCCGGCGGGCACATTGCCCTACGGCGGCGTCACGAAGCTAAGGTTGGTGAACCCCTTCTCGCGCAGCTTGGGTTCGATGAGCTTTCGATCCCCGACCAGCACGAATACCGCGTGGTTCCGATCCCACAGCGCCATCGGGGCCGTCACGTCCGTCACTTGCACCGCCGCGTATCGAGCGAGGTCCGTCGCGACCGAATCCGGCGATCGCCCCAGCGTGAGCGCTTCGGCCAACGTCCCCGCCACCCCCGCTTGCGACTCCAACGCCGCGATCACGTCCCCGCGCGCCGCGCCGAACGCCTTTTGAAGCTCAGCAGCGTCGATGCCCGCGCGCATCTTGTCGAGCTGCCCGTTGAGCTCGATGAGCGCCTCAGCGGTGACGTCGGTGCGGATGCGGGTGCGGACGACCAGCGTACCGCCGGCACGCTCCTGGTCCATCTCGGCCCGGACGCCGTAGGTGTAGCCCTTCTCCTCGCGCAAAAGTGCGTTGAGCCGAGAGGTGAAGGTCCCGCCGAGCACGATCGTGCCCAGACGGGTGGGCGCCTCGGCCCCGGCCCCGTGCGCCAGCCCAGGAAAGGCAAGGTAAAACCCTGTCTGTGCGCTGTCGGGCGCATCGACCACGAAGATCGGCTCGCCCGCGTGCACCGGCGCTGCCGGGACGGGCACGTCGATCGCCTTGCCGAGGGCCCAGCCGCCCAGTTGGGCTTCGAGGAGCGGAAGCAGCTGCGCTTTGGTGACGGCGCCAGCGACCGCGATGGTGGCGCCGGTCGCTTTCCAGGCCGCGGCGTGCCATTTCCGCACGTCGACAGCCCCAACCTTGCCGAGGCCAGCCTCGGTCCCCCCCGCGGGCCGGCCGTACGGATGCTTGGGCCCCCAAAACAGCGAGGATGCGGTCCGCGCCGCCACGAAGCTCGGCTCGCTCAGGTCCTGCTGCAACCCCGCCAAAAGCAGCTCGCGTGTCTTTTTGATCTCTTTGCCGTCCAGCCGCGGGCGAAGCAGACAGTCCGCCAGAAGCTCGAGTCCGACGGTGAGCTGGCTGGTCGGCCCGCTCAACGCCACCCACGCCCCGCCGGGACCCACATCGCTGCCGATCGACAGGCCACGCCGTTCGACCTCGGCGGCGAAGGCCTCCGAGTCGCGCGTTCCGGCGCCACGACGCATGACCTCCATCGCCATCGCCGCGGTGCCTTCCTTCCCGTTGGCATCCAGCTGCGAGCCGCGGGGCGTCGAGACGATCAGGGTGAAGATGGGGAGCGTCGGCGACGGCGCGATCCACACCGGCACGCCGTTTGAAAGCGCCGCGGTCTCCGGGAGCGCGGGCGCGAAGGCAACCGCAGGACCTGGCGTCGGCATGGTTGCCAGCGGATCCACCACCGGCGCGACCTCCATCACCGGCGGCGGCGGGGGTGGCTTCCGGGAGCGTGCCTGGGCGGGCGCGATGACGAGCGCGAGAGCAAGGAGGATGGGGTTCACGGCTTCACCTCGGCGGCGACGGGCGGCTGGGGAGTGACGATGATGCGGCTGGCCTTGGCGGCCGGCAGCCACTCCGCCACTGCGGCGCTCAACGACGGCGCGGTTGCGTCGGCGAAGCGCGCGACGTCCTTGCCCAGCCAAGCCGGCGAGCCGGTGTAGGCCCAGTATCGGTTGAGCGCCTCGGCCCGGTTCTGCAGCGGCTCCAGCTCCTGGAACGTCGCGATCGCGTGTTGGTTGCGAACGCGCTCCATCTCTTCCGCGGTCGGCGGCGCGTTGGCCAGCCGCCCCAGCTCTTCCAGCACGATCGCATCGAGCTCTTCGACGGTCACACCCTTCATCGGGATGACCGTGACTCCGAAGATGCCCCCGTGGTGCAGGCCGTACTGGAAGACGCTCACTTCTTGGGCGAGGCCGGCATCGACCAGCCGGCGGTAGAGCCTGGCGCTTTCCCCCGAACCAAGCAGGTCCGCCACCAGCTGCATCTCGGCGTCACCCGCCTGGTACTTCGCCGGGCTGTGCCAATACACGTTGAGTTGGGGCGCGTCGACCTGGTCGGTGATGGTGACGGTCGCTTTCTGCGGGGCGCGCACGGGCGCCGGCTCCGGGCGCGCCGGGAGCTCACGACGGGCCAAGCCGCCAAAGTACGTCTCGATCCACCGCTTCGCTTCGTCCACGTTGAAGTCACCCGCCACGACCAACGACGCGTTGTTGGGCACGTACCAGCTGGCGAAGAAGCCCTGGACGTCTTCCAACGACGCGGCCTGAAGATCCTCGTGGCTACCAATCACGCTGTGTGCGTAGGGGTGTCCGTGGGGGAAAAGCGCGGTGCACAGCTCGATCTCGACCATTCCATAGGGTCGGTCCTCCAGACTCTGCCGCCGTTCGTTGCGGACGACCTCACGCTGCAGATCGAGCTTTTCTTGGGTCATCGCCCGACCGAGCGCTTGCATGCGGTCGGCTTCCATCCACAAGAACGTCTCCAAAAGGTTGGACGGACCGACGTCGTAGTAGTTGGTCGCGTCCTCCATCGTCCAGGCGTTGTTCCAGCCGCCTTGCGCCTCCATCACTCGGTCGAACCCGGAGCCCGGCAGCCGGTCCGTCCCCATGAACATCAGGTGCTCGAACAGGTGGGCGAACCCGCTGCGCCCGGGCGCTTCCTCCTTGCTCCCGACGCGGTACCAGGTGTCGACGACGACCTGCGGCAGATGGTGATCTTCCATCAGGATCACCTGCAATCCGTTGGGCAGCTCGTACCGGACGAAAGGAAGGGACGGCTCCGCGGCGGTCGCCGCCAGGACCAGGGCGAGCATCAGTGCCCCCCACCCGACGCCAGCTCCTCCAACCAGCGCTCCGCCTCCATCGCCGCGGCGCAGCCGGTGCCCGCGGCAGTCACCGCCTGCCGGTAAAAGTGGTCCGCCGCGTCGCCACACGCAAAGACTCCCGCGATGTTGGTCGCGGTGCGCCCCGGCGTGGTGACGAGGTAGCCGAGCTCATCGTGGGTAATCCACGGGGTGAAGGGCGCCGTGTTCGGGGTGTGGCCGATCCCGAGGAACATGCCGCCCACCGCTTTCTCTGAAACCTCGCCGGTGACGGTGTTGCGGAGCTGAAGGGCGCGGATCTTGGTCTCGCCCAAAACGTCGATGACCTCGGTGTTCCACATGAACTCGATCTTGGGGTTGGCGTGAGCTTTGGCCTGCATGGCCTTGCTGGCGCGCAAGCTGTCCCGACGGTGCACGATGGTCACCTTCGTCGCGAAGCGGGTAAGGAAGGTGGCCTCTTCCACCGCAGTGTCCCCTCCCCCTACGACCGCGACTTCCAGGCCCTTGTAGAAGAAGCCATCGCACGTGGCGCAGGCGCTGACCCCGCCCCCGAGCTTTTGCAGCCGCTCTTCATTGGGAAGCCCCAGGTACTTGGCGTCGGCCCCGGTGGCGATGATGAGCACGTCGCAGGTGTAGACGTCTCCGTTGGCGGTGTTCAACCTGAACGGGCGTTGGCCCAGCTCGCAGGTGGCGACCTCGTCGAACACGAAGCGGGTGCCGAACTTTTCGACCTGCGCGCGCATCCGGTCCATCAGCTCGGGGCCCTGCACGCCGTCGGGGAAGCCCGGGTAATTCTCCACTTCGGTGGTGATCGTGAGTTGGCCGCCGGGGCGCAGCCCGTCGAAGACCAGCGGCTTCAGGTTGGCGCGGGAGGCGTAGAGCGCGGCGGTGAGCCCGGCGGGGCCGGAGCCGACGATGATGACCGTTTCGTGAGGCATGAGCGTCTCGGAGAGGGGCGCCAGCTATCATGGCGGGCGGTCGGCGCCCTGCTGGTGCTCACTGCGTCCGTCGCGCCAGCGCTCACTATCGTGTCGCGACATGTGATCGTCCCGCGGCGGGGACCTCCACTCACCCGCTAGCCCACCGCCACGGCCCCCCGAAGTGTCACGGATAGGGCCATAACTCAACAGGTGTCGCCTCACCTACCTCGCAGTGGCCCTTCCACGTCCGCGCAGCCGCTCGAGGCGACGCGAACCGCCGAGCCCACCCTCCGAAACTCGGCTTTCTCCCGTGGCGGGCCCAGTCCGATCTTGAGAACGAGGGCCACAAGTCAAGGGGTGGCAGCTCACCGACGTCGCAGTGGCCCTCAAAACGCCACCCCCGCGCCGCCGCTCCAGATTTCGGTGCCGGGGTTCACCGCCACCAGTTGTCCGTGCACGCCGACGTACTCGGCGATCGGGAACCCCACGCGGAGTTCGTCCTCTGGCAGCCGGGCCTCCATCGGCCCGACAAAGCCGTCGAGATCGCCAAATTCCGCCCAGGAAAAAGCCGAGCTTCAGGTCGATAGTCCCGCCGCCCCCGAAGAGGTCGAAGCCGATGCCAGCGCGGCGTAGCCACTGCCCCGACGGATCGACGCGCATCGCTGCCAGCACGTAGCCATCGCGCTTTCCGTCGGCGCGCACCGGCGCTCGAGGGTGACGGTTTCAGGCATCAGCTGCGAGCTGGCTTCGAAATTCCATTCCGAACGCGCGAGGGCTTCTTTCGCGGGCGGCGCCTCAGCGCTCTCGTGGGCCAGGGCAACGGTCAACAGGACGAACATGGCGGGTGACTCCGGACTGGAGACGCCGCGCCGGCGGCTGGGGGCTACCGCCGCGCCGGCGGCTGGGGGCTACCGCCGCGCCCTCCTCGCCCGCCGAAAAAGGAGGCACAAACCGAACGGGCGCAGCGTACAAGACCGCGTTCGGAGTCCCGATGCAACTCCCCCGACGTCTTCCGGCCTTCACCCTGGCGGCCTTGCTGCTCCCGGGCCGCATCGTGCCGCACCCCTTCGAAGCGGACGGCGACGGCTATCGGCCCGACCTGACGAGCACGGTATTGGCTGTCGGGCTGGCGTGCGACGGCAACGGCAACGGCAACGGCAACGGCAACGGCGAAGCCCGCGACTTCTACCCTACCGGAGACTGCGACGGCCGCCGCTCCCTTCTTTAGCTCGTCAACGCCGGATACATCACATCTGTACGCAACACGTACTTACGACCCTCGACCACCGCGCGCCCCTCGTGCTGCTCGGGGTGGAAGAAGAAAAGCGCCAACCCCGTGCGCGGGACGACGTCGATAAAAGTGTGATCAGCAAGGACGAACCTTGTCTCCCCGCCGACGAAGCCTTCATTGAGGTAGACCATCATCGTCCAATAGCTGCGGTCACCGTTGGGCCGGCGGTAGGCGCCGTCGCGATGGGGCGCGAAGAAGTGGCCGGGGTCGTAGCGGTAGGTGCGGAATCGCTCGTTAAGCCCGTTGGGACCGCTCTCGCCGATGGGGCCGGGCGCCACCGATTCGATACGCTCCCACAGGAAGTCGGCCAACGCGGGATCGTCTTCCATGACGCGTCGGTTGTCCCGGGCTCGCCTGTCCATCACCGGGCCCTCGACGCGCGTGATCGGGGCATCGTCAAAACCGACAGCCTCGGCTCGCGCGATGGCCGCCGCGCACTCCCGCGCCGAAAACACCCCTTCCACCGTGAAGATGCCGGGGGCCAACCAGTCTTGTTCGAGCATGTCCGCCTACTGCTTGGAGATCTTGCCGGACTGGACCACGCAGGCGTCACCGTCGCGGACAGAGCAGGAGGTTCCCTTCAGGGTCAATGTGCATTGGGTGGCGCCCGCCGGAATGGACAGGGTCTTGGTGACACCCCCCGCGATCGACCAGTCCTCCTGCTTTCCACTGCAGTTCTTGTCGATTGAGTAGCTGTTGGCGTCCTTGTTGGTGATCTTCCACTCGGCGTGAGCGAGGGCGGGGGCGCAGAGAACGGCCGACAGGACAACGAAGCGGAGCATGGGGGTTCCGGAATGGCCGCGGTGTATCAGACGCCGGGCGTCGCGTCGCCCCCAACCATCGCCCACATCCAGACGTCGCGGGGCGCGTCGCCGAGGTTGGGAAGTACCGAGTGAGGACGGAGGAGGCCCTCGTGCCGCAGGCCGACCTTCTCCAGGCCCCTGCCCGATGCGAGGTTCTCAGTATCGTGGAGCGCTTGGAAACGGATGACCCGGGGGTCGGCGAACGCGGCGTCCCTGACCGCGGCGAGCGCCTCGGGCACGAACCCCTTCCCCCACGCCGTCCGTCGCAGGAGGTGCCGACGGAGACAGTCGCGTCCTTGCGCCCCGCGCCGATGGCGCCGAGCACCTCACCCGTGGCCCGCTCCTCGATGACCCAGGGCCGGTAGCCCAGGCGTCGAGCGCGCCCCTGATCCACGCGTCGGCCTCGGCCCGACCGGTCTGGGTCCGAAACGACATGCAGCGGCTGACCACCGGATCGCTGGTGTACGAGAACACCGCGTGGGTGTCGCCGAGCGTCGGCAGGCGAAGGTGCAAGCGGGCGGTGGTCAGCGTGCGCGGCGGGAAGACCACCGGGCGAGGGGAACCGTTGACATCCAACCGCGATCGGGCAACATGTACGCCACGCACCCCGGGCCCACCATGTCAAAGTTCTCGCTCTCGCCGCTGCTGATCCTGGTCGCGACAGGCTGCTCCGGCGGCGACAACACGGTCAAGGTGGCCGACGACCCGCCCGAGGTGTCGATCGTCAGCCCGCTCGAAGGTGCCTTTTTCGACCCGCTGGTGCCGGTGCAGTTCTGCGTGGCCATCGCCGACAACTCGCAGGACGCGGCGATGCAGGTCAACGCCCAGTCCAACGTGGACGGGCAACTCTGGGTCTTCGAGGGCGAGCCCGTCGCCTGCGACGGGGGGAATTTCTCCTTCGAGGCGCTGCTCTCGGACGCCGACCAGGGCGTCGTCGTCACCGTGACCGACATCGCCGACCAGATTGGCACCGACAACGTCACGCTCCTGCGCACCGACAACTCCGCTCCCATCTGCGACGTGATCGCCCCCTCGGACGGCGCCGGCTTCGAGGCCAACACGGTGGTGGAGTTCGCGGCCCACGCCGAGGACGCCGACGAGGACAGCCAGACGCTCGCCGCCGTGCTCACCAGCGACCTTGACGGGGAACTGTGGGCGGGGGCGCCGGACACCTCCGGCTCGATCGCCACCTCGCTCACGACGCTGACCCCCGGCTACCACACCCTGGCGCTGACGGTCACCGACGAACGCGGCCTGACCGACCTCTGCGGCGCCACCATCTTCATGAACGAGTGCACCGACAAGGACCTCGACGGCTTCACCACCTGCAACGACGACTGCGACGACGACGACGCCACGATCTACCCCGACGCCCCCGACGACGCCGACGGCAAGGACAACGACTGCGACGGGTTCACCGACGAAGGCGCCGCCTACGTCGACGACGACGGCGACGGCTACTCGGAGCTCGACGGCGACTGCGACGACACCGACGTCAGCATCTCGCCGGTCGCGAGCGAAACCTGGTATGACGGCATCGACGCCAACTGCGACGGCGAGAGCGACTACGATCAGGACCAGGACGGCGCCGACGGCGCTGACTGGGGCGGCAACGATTGCGACGATCTGGACGCCAACATCTACGTCGGCGCGGCCGACGCTTGGTACGACGGCATCGACAGCGACTGCCAAGGCGACAGCGACTACGACGCTGACGTCGATGGCTTTGTCTCTGCCGACTACGGCGGCGACGACTGCGACGATGGCAACGCCACCATCAACCCCGACGCGGGCGAGATCTGGTACGACGGCGTCGACGGCGATTGCGACGGCGGGTCGGACTACGACCAGGACTACGACGGCTACGACGGGGACAGCTACGGCGGCCTCGACTGCAACGACACCGACGCGCTGATCAACCCCGTCGGCACCGAGACCGCCTACAACGGCATCGACGAAGACTGCACGGGGGCGGACTGGACCGACGTCGATGGCGACGGGTACGACAGCGACACCGTCGGCGGCACCGACTGCGACGACAGCGACCCCGCGATCAACCCCATCGCGACCGAGATATGGTACGACGACGTCGACCAGGACTGCGCGGGGGGCGACGACTGGGACCAGGACAAAGACGGCTACGTGCTCGAATCGCACGGCGGCTCGGACTGCGACGACGCCGACGCGGCGATCAACCCCGCTGCCACCGACGCCTGGTACGACGGCATCGACGCCAACTGCGACGGCGCCAGCGACTACGACGCCGATACCGACGGGGCCGACAGCGACCTCTACGGCGGCGACGACTGTGACGACGGCGAGCCCACCACGTACCCGGGCGCTGCCGACGCGGCCTACGACGGCATCGACAGCGACTGCCTCGGCAATGACGACTTCGACGCCGACGCCGACGGCTACACCGCTGACATCTATGGCGGGGACGACTGCAACGATCTGGACGCGACCATCAACCCCGGCGAGGTCGACTCCTGGTACGACGGCGTCGACACCAACTGCGACGGGGCCAACGACTACGATCGCGACAGCGACGGCTACATCGCCGACAGCTACGGCGGCAGCGACTGCCTCGACGTGGACCCCACCGTGAACCCCGGCGCCACTGACACCTGGTACGACGGCGTCGATACCGACTGTGACGGGGCCAACGACTACGACCAGGACGCCGACGGCTACACCGCCGCCACCTACGGCGGCACCGACTGCGACGACACCGCCATCGGCATCAACCCCGCCGCCTACGACGTGGCCTACGACGGCATCGACAGCGACTGCGACGGCGCCAGCGACTACGACTTCGACGGCGATGGCTACGTCAGCGACAGCTACAGCGGCGACGACTGCGACGACTACGACGCGACGGTGAACCCGGGCGCCGCCGAGGTCTGGTACGACGGCGACGACCAGGACTGCGACGGGGGCAACGACTACGACCAGGACGGCGACGGCTACGAGGTCCTCAGCTACGGCGGCGACGACTGCGACGACACCGACGCCACCGCCTACCCCGGCGGCACCGACACCCCCTACGACGGCATCGACGGCGACTGCGACGGCTACAGCGACTACGACGACGATCTCGACGGCTGGGACAGCGACGCCTACGGCGGCGACGACTGCGACGACACCGACGACAGCATCTTCCCCTACCACTGGGAGGTCACCACCGACAGCATCGACAACGACTGCGACGGGCTGATCGACACCCTCGACACCACGGCCACCACCAGCACCCTGACTGGCGACGATCAGTCGAGCACGGTCACCTTCCGCCGCGGCTTCACCTACAATATGTGCGGCACGTCCTACTCAAGCGCCTACCAGACTACCAACGGCCTGGTGCTCTTCGGGACCAGCTCCACCAGCTACAGCGAGTCGGCGTCGTCGTTCGGCGCCCTCCGCGGCTTCGCTGGCCACTGGGATGACTTGTACGCGTACACCAACGACGTCGCCGTGGCGTACCACAGCGCTACCGAGCACGGCTTCTACTGGAACAGCATTCCCCAGTACGGGGTCTACACCGACTCCCACACCTTCGCGGTGGTGCTGCTCGACGGCGGCCTGGCGTTCATGTACTGGGAAGAGCTCGCGGCGACCGACGGGCTGGTCGGGTTCTCGTGCGGCAGCTCGGCCACCAGCACCGAGATCGACATCACCAGCGAGATGGCGAACCTGCCCTACGGCGCGCCGGGCATCGGCAACGGGATCGAGGACTTCGAACACGAGCTCTTCGTTTCAGACAACGACCTCGACTACACCCACGCCTTCTTCTGCGTGCCCAACGGAAGCAGCGACGCCGACGGCGACGGCTGGACCGTCGACTGTGGCGACACCGACGATGCCGACGCCAGTGTCTACCCTTACTGAGTTCGTCCGGTCGAGGGTCGAGTCCCTCGGTCTGTCGCCCCATCCGGAAGGGGGCTTTTACCGCGAGGTCTACCGCTCCGACGCGGTGCTGCCGCTGCCGCGGGGCAAGCGGACTCTGCTGACCGTTATCCATTTCGTCTTGCCGCCGGGCGGGTTCTCGGCGTGGCACGTGGTGCGCTCGGACGAGGTCTGGACGTGGGCGGCGGGGGACGTCGTGTGGCTGCACCGCCTCGATGACACCGGCAAACACAGCGTCGTAGAGCTGGGGGGGGACTTTACGCGCGGCGAGACCGTCGTCGCGGTCGTTCCAGCGGGCTTGTGGCAGGCGGCGGAGTGCCTCAGCGCGACGGGGGCCCACGTCACCTGTGCGGTGGCGCCTGGTTTTGACTTCGCCGACTTCCGCATGGGTGGTCGCGACGAGCTGGCGGCGAGGTTTCCCCAGCACCGCGCGCTGGTGGAGCGGTTGACGCGGGGGTGAGCGCGGGCTGACCACTCGTTCCGCGCCGACTCATCCGCGCGGTGTGCGAAGCGCGCGGGCGAGGGCCCTTTCCGTTGAACCCGGTCGATGCCAGCCCTCGCCGGACACCAGGCGGTAGAGGTTCGCGTGGGTGGCGGCGAGGGCAACCCAGCGTCCGGCCGCGTGCTGGAGGGCGACCGGTTGGCCGCCTACGACCCGCGCTTCCGCCAGGAGCAGTTGGAGCGCCGACTCGGCCACGGCCGCACGCATGCCCGCCAGGTTTCCGACCGGGCGGACGAGCGAGGTGGCTGTGACGCCGAGGTCACGCGCGAGGCCGCGGAGGCTGAGCGCGCAAGGCCCGAGGAGGGCCACGATCTGGCGCCCGCGGGCAAGGGCAGAGGGCGCCAGATTCCCGTGGTGGTAGCGGCGCTTGCGGGTTCAACCGTCGGCGACGGTGGGCCGGGGATGGGGGGTGGTGTCCATCAGTCCAATGTTAGCATCGCTACCATGGGACCGCAAGTGGCCAAGGGTGTCCCCCGGGCCGCTATTCCCGGACGTCCACGCCTCCCCTCATGCCGTCCCGGCGAGCGTCAAACCGATCCACCCACCGTGCTCACCCGTAATCGACCGTGGTAGGGTGACCGCGTGAAGCTGCCCATGTCGCTCTTGGCCTTGACGTTTCTCCTGGGCGCCAAGCCCGCGCCCGCCGAATTTGCGGTTGCACCGACGTGGACCGCCGCCGCATCTGACAACGACGACATCATTGCCGGCGAGTACATCGTGCGTGTTCACCCGCAGGCGCTCGCCGGCCTCCGCGTCGAGGCGGGGCGCTTCACCGGGTTCCCGGGCAGCGGCCCGCTTGCCGAGCGGCTCTCGCTGGTGGGCGATGTCCGCCCGATGCTCCGGAGCCCCACCCGTACCGACAACGCCCCCGGCCGCCGCCTCGCCGGCACCTTCGTTGTGCGCTCCGAGTTCAGCCTCGCCGAGCTGCGCGACCAGCTCGAAGACACCGACACGATCGAGTCGGTAGAGCCGCGCACCCACCTCCGCGCCCTCGCCGACGAACCCAACGACACCTGGTACCACTTTCAGTGGAACATGATGGAGGCGGATGTCGCGACCATCCATACCACCCACACCGGAACTGGCGTCGTTGTCGCGGTGATCGACAGCGGGGTCACTCCCGGGGGCGCGGATTCGTTTGCTTCGCTTTTGACGGGCAAAGACTTCATCGGCCAGGACGACGACGCGAGCGACGACGACGCGATGGTTTCCGGCCTCGCGCACGGCACCCATGTTGCCGGTACCATCGCGCAGACCACCAACAACATCGAGGGCGTGGTGGGCATCGCGCCAGGGGCGAGCATCCTCCCCGTACGTGTGCTGCACTATGACGAAGAATCGGGCGCGGTGTGGGGCGCCTCCGACGACATCGCCAACGGCATCGTGTGGGCCGTCGACAACGGGGCGCAAGTCATCAATATGAGCCTCGGCAGTCCCACCCGCTCAGACGCCGTCGCCGATGCCTGCGAGTACGCCTACGAGAGCGGGGTTTTTGTGGTGGCATCGTCAGGCAACGACGGCGATCCCGACGGCGTGCTGTACCCGGCGTCGTTGCCCTGCGCCTTCGCCGTCGGCGCCATCGGCCGGGACGAGAACATCCCCTTCTACTCCAACGGCGGCCCGGAGTTGGACCTCGTCGCGCCCGGTGGTGAATCTGACGAGGATCGTGACGGTGACGGCCACGGCGACGGTATCGTGCAAGAATCGGTCACGATGAATGGGTGGCGGTACGTTTTCTCGCAGGGCACGTCGATGGCGGCGCCCCACGTCTCCGCCGCGGCGGCGCTCTTGGTCCAGAACGGTTGGTCCGACCCGGCCGAGATCGCCGAGGTCTTGGTGCAGAGCGCGCATGACCTCCAAGCGCCGGGTCACGACGACCAGACCGGCTTCGGAGAGCTCGACATCATGGCCGCGCTCGCGTTCCCGGTGGACACTGGCTACTTCTACCAGCGCGGCACCGTGGCCATCGACAACGTGACCACCGACTATTCGGAGGACGGGCGGGTGTGGGTCGCCTGGACGACCAACGTGGCCGCCACAACGGCGGTGGTGGGCGCTGACGTCGATGTCCGCGAAAGTCTGCCGACACACCTGCATAAGGCGCTAGTCAAGGGCACGCCGGGGTTTGCGACCACGGTCACCGTCGCCTCCAGCGCCGACGGCGCGACGTCGGAGCAGGACGTGGCGCTGGACTTCCCGCTGGACGAGGAGAGCTTTTTCGCCGGGTGTGGCGCCCAGAGCGCCGGGTGGTTTTTCGGCCCGGGTCTTTGGGCGTGGCGGCGATTTGGGCGACGCGCCAGGACCGAGCCGCGTCGCTGAAAGCGCGGCGGGATGCGCGTCGCGGGGCCGAGCAGCCCCGCTTCAGCCGCTCCTCGCCGCCCCGCTCGACCACCCCTCGCCGGGGGACTTCAGGCGCTCTGCGGTCTGCACCAGCACCTCCGTGCGCACAAACCGGGTCGTCGGCGGCAAGCCCAAAAGCGCGGTGAAGTCCCGCGCCTTGCCGGGACGCAGCCCGTCCGCACACAGGCCCAGCTCCACCACACCGTCGTCTCGCACACGTAGATGGCGAATCATTTTCCGCACGTCCACGGTGATGGGACCCGACTTCGAGCGGCGCGGGATCAGCACTTCAGAGGCTTCGAGGATCGACCACACGGCGGTTCGCAGCGTGTCCACGTCCATGCCGGAGATGATCTCGTAGTCCCAGCCCACGACCATCGCCATCAGCGCGGGGCCATGCATCGGCACCTCTACCCCCCCAAGGACCAGGAATCCCGGCGGCGCCGTCGCGCGCAAAGCGGCGGTGAGCGCGCCCACCTCCATCAGCCGGGTCATCCGCACGTCCACATACTCGGCGAGGCTCTCTTCCCCGCTAGGCAGCGCGCTGGAAAAGTCGATGCGCGGGTGCGGGTGGAAACCCTGGCTGTAGGACACCGGCGCGTTGGCCCGTCGCAGGGCGCGGGTCCACACGTTCTGCCACTCCAGATGCCCCAGGAAGCGGGCGTCCCCGATGCGACCGATGCGGAAGCGCACTCGCTGCACAACCTCCGGCACCTTGGCCACGGTCACGTCCGGACGTACGAACGCACGCTCGGCCTTGCGACCCTCGATGGCGCCGCGCAACATGTGGGCGCACAGTTCACGCTCCACGTCGATGACGCCGCACTTGTGGCACTTCTTCTGACGGCAGTCGGGCGCGTGTTGCAGGGCTTCGGCGCGCAGCCAATCGTCGGCGAACCACTGTTTCGGCATGTGGATGTCGATGTGATCCCAGGGGAGCCGCTCGTCGATGGCGCGTGCGCGGAGCGCGTCCTTCACATCGAATCCGGTCTTGGCGATCGCCCGCTGCCACGCTGGGAAGTTGAGGTGTTCGCTCCAGGCGTCGAAGCGGGCGCCTTCCCGCCAGGCGGCTTCGATCAGGTCGCCAGCGCGGCGGTCGCTCCGCGAGACCAGCCCCTCCAAAAACGTCTCCTCCGGGTGGTGGCGCCCGAATTTGACCCCCTTCTGGGTCCGAAACGCCTCACGAAGCAGGCCCTGCCGGCGCTGGGTTTCGTCGATGTCGATCTGTTCGGCCCACTGAAAGGGCGTGAACGGCTTCGGCACAAACGTGCTGACGCCGGTGTGCACCATCACCCCCTGCTTCTTCTTGCGCCCCGCGATGACCGTGCGGCGGCAGAGGTCGGCGATGGCCAACACATCCTCATCGCGCTCTGTAGGCAGCCCGATCATGAAGTACGTCTTGACGTGGTCCCAGCCCTTGTCGAAGGCGGCGGTGGCCATGTCGATGAGCTCCTCGTCAGGGATCCACTTGTTGATCACGGCGCGCAGCCGCGGGCTCGCCGCCTCGGGCGCGAACGTCAGGCCAGTGCGCCGGGAGCCCGACGCCATGTCGGCCAACTCAACCGAAAAGCTGTCCAGTCGCAGCGACGGCAAGGAAATCGTTACGTTGGTTTCGGCAGCGACCTGGGCCGCGCGCGAAACCAAGCCACGCACCTGAGAGTGGTCACACGTCGACAACGACACGAGTGACACTTCTTCGTACCCGGTGGCCGCCAACGTACGCCGCATCAGCGTTTCGACGTCGTCCACGGTCCGTTCGCGCACGGGCCGGGTGGTCATGCCGGCCTGACAGAAACGACAGCCTTGGGTACACCCACGCAACACTTCGAGTGACACCCGATCGTGTACCTGTTCGGTATAAGGAACGATGTAGTCGACCGGAAACTGATCGGCCCGCAGCGCCTTCGCCGTGCGCTTGCGTATCTTGGGGGCATCGACCGGAGGGCGTACGCTCCCATCCGCGAGCGTCTCCATCGCGTACAACGCCGGCACGTACACCCCATCGACGGCGGCCATCGCCCGCAAGCGCGCATCGCGACCCTTAACCGTACGGAACACCTCTGCGATCTCGACGACGATGTCCTCGCCGTCGCCGATGACGAAGAAATCGATGAACGGCGCGAGCGGTTCTGGGTTGAAAACAGCGGGCCCGCCCGCGAAGGTGAGCGGATCACTCTCACGACGATCGGCGGTGCGCAGCGGCAGACCCGAAAGGTCGATCATGTTGAGGATGTTGGTGAAGGTCAGCTCGGACTGCAGCGTGAATCCGATGCCGTCGAAGTCGTTCAGCTCGTCCTTGGATTCAATCGCGAAGAGCTTGTGGCCGCCCTGCCGCAGCACGTCCTCCATGTCGCGAGCGGGCGCGTACACCCGCTCCGCCCACACGCCCGGGACCTTGTTGAGGATGGCGTAGAGGATGTGAAGGCCGAGGTTGCCGAGCCCCAGGTCGTAGAGGTCGGGGAAGGCGAGGGCCAGGCGCACGGTCGCACCGACCTTGTGCACGCTGTTGAGCTCCGTGCCGAGGTAGCGGCTGGGGCGTTCGACGCGCGGCAAAAGCTCCGTCGAGAGGATGTGGGCGAGGTTCATGGCCAGCGTGGTATTGCGGGGGCCATGCCTGCGCTTGGCGAGAGCATCGCCCGCCGCCGCGTCTTCTGGACGCTCGTTGCCCTGGTCGTCGTGCCGACCGTGGCGCTTTTCGCGTATGGGCTCGCGGGGCTGAAAGACCGCGCCGACGCCGAAGAGGGGCGACTGCATGAACGGTACACGCTGCAGGCCCGGGAGATCGAGAGCGCCGTGCTGTCCCGGCTTGCGGACGAGGATGAGAAGCTCCGCGCCAGCTTCACGGGACGCGCCGATGACGAAATCGAGCTGACGATCGCCACCTGGCGAGGCACCCGACTCATCCGGCGAATCTGGGCAATCAGCGACCCCGAGCTGCCAATCGACGTCGGCGAGGCGGCCGCGGCCCTCACCGCAGAGTCGCCGGTGACGGTGCTGCCGGGATCGCCGGGCGACGGCGACATTGCGCTCTCGCGAATTCGCGAAGGAGTGGTTGTCGCTTACCGAATGGACACCGAAGTGATCGACGCGGTGGCCCTCCCCGAGATTGTCGGGCGGCTCTTCCCCAACGAAGGGGCCCGCTACCACCTCCGGGCGTCGACCCCCGAAGCCGTCGGCGAGCCGGTCTCCTTCGATGGTCTACGCCGCCGCCTCGCCGAGACGCTGCTCGAAGACGAACCCTTCGTGTCCCGATCGTTGGCAGCGCCGTTTGCACACTGGCGCATCGAGGTCAACGACCCCGTGGAGGACGCGCCGACGGCCCCCGGGCTACGCGCCACGATGATCACCCTTTTCGGCCTCGCCGTCGTCGGAATGGTGCTTTTGGGCCGGGCCGTCTCCCAACAAACTCGACTGTCGCGACTACAGACGGATTTCGTCAGCAATGTGAGCCACGAGCTCCGGACCCCGCTGACCTCGATCCGGCTTTTCGTGGAGACGCTCCAGAGCGGGCGGGTGACCGATCCCGAGAAGGTCCAGGAGTGCCTAACCATCGTTGCCGGCGAGACCGAGCGGCTGACGCGAAAGATCGAGCGGGTGCTGACCTGGGCCCGAATGGAAGCGGGCCGCCGCATCTATGAGCCGGAGCCCTGCGTGCCAGCCGACATCGTCCAGCGTGCAATATCCGCTTTTCGGGCCCAAGACCTCGCCAATGCCGCAGTGCTCACCACCGAGGTTCCTCGCACGCTCCCGCGGGTGCTGGCGGACCCCGACGCCATCCTCGAGGCGCTCCTGAACTTGCTGGGCAACGCGCGGAAGTTTGGCGGCGCCGGGGTGCTGATCAAGGTGGCTGCGCACCGGGACGGGAGCGGCGTGCGTTTTTCGGTCGAAGACAACGGCCCCGGCATCGCGCTCCTCGAACAGCGCCGGGTCTTCGAGAAATTCTACCGCGCCGACGGGCTGCTCTCGAAGCGCACCGAGGGCAGCGGCTTGGGGCTCGCCATTGTCCACGGCATCGTGGCGGGCCACCGCGGCCGGGTCGACCTTCACTCCGTCGAGGGTGCAGGCTCACGATTCTCGTTCTGGATTCCGATCGCGCTGGCGCAGCGAGGTTGACAGTTTAGCCCGCGGCGGGCGATACTCCACCCAACCGTCGGAGTCCGTCATGCGTGTTTTCCCTGTACTCACCCTCGCCCTCCTTTCCTGCACCAGCGAGGCCGTCCCTTGCGGCGACAACTTCGGTCGCGCCGACAACGGCAACTGCTACCCCTTCGGCGGCGAAACCGACGCCGACACCGACAGCGACACCGATGCGGACTCCGATGCGGACACCGACTCCGACTCCGATGCGGACACCGATGCGGACACCGACGCGGACACCGACACGGACACCGGGACCGACACCGGCACCGACACCGGCACCGACACCGGCACCGACACCGGCACCGACACCGGCACCGACACCGGGACCGACACCGGCACCGACACCTCCTCCGCATCCACGGCGACCTTCGAGGGCAACTACTCCGCGGCCTCCGGGATCTCCGCCTCCTCGGACTGCATCTTCCAGGTCTTCGACGAAGCCGACCTCGACGCGACGGGCGTGCCCGATTTCGCGAGCGGGGTCGCCGCGATCTCCAGCACCACCTTCACCTGCCCCACGGCCGTGGACACTGCGTTGGCCTTCTCCATCGTGGCCAGCATCGGCACGTCGACCAACGTCGGCTTGGCCGTGATGCTCGATCCCGACGGCGACGCCACCACGCGCGACAGCGTGGTCGGATCGGCACGGGACAATCCGCACGCGGTCAGCGCTGGTGCGACGGTCACCGGGCTGAAGGTCAGCACGTTCTGAGCATGGTAGCGCTACTGGCGCTCTTGGCCTGCGGCGAACCGGCTCCGGGTCCCGCGACCCAGGGGTCTCCTTCCGCAAGACTGGCGGAGCGCGCCGGTGCGCTGTCGAGCCGATCCCGCGATGTCGCCGCGCGTGCAGAAGCGCTCGCCGGTCGCTTCGATGAACTCAAGGCCCTGCCGCCCTCCGAGCGCGGGCCGACCCTTCAGGCGCTGCGCGAGGAAGCAGCCGCGATCGAGGAGCTGGCCCGCGAAGTGCAGGCCGAGGCCGTGGCTATCGAGGCGTCGGCGCAGGTTTGGTAGGGCTATAGCCCGCGAAACAGCGCCTTCACCCGCTCTTGCAGCTCGGTGTACACGATGCGCCCCGCCGGCCGCGCCGGGTCTGCCGGATCGGAATGGAACGAGGCGCCCTCGCGCACCGCGGGCCCGCTGGCGAGGGGCCCGACAAGCAAGGCACCGCCGGTCCCCTGGAGGGACGCGCCATCGGGAAGCAGACACAGGATCGCCCCATGCGCCGGCCCGCCGCCCAGGTCCCAGGCCTTCGCCACCGAGATGAGCGCCGCCGCGGCCGTGGCGGTGTCGGGGTCTGACGGCCAGGGGGCGACCAGCACCGTCGAGCCGTCGCCACGGCCGAGACAGGTGGTGCCCACCGGCAGCGCCACCGGCAACGCCACCGGCAACATCTGCATCTGCCCCAGGCGCTCAGAAAAACGCTGCGCGGCGGGCCCCTCGACCAGCAAGCGCACATCACGACGCAAGTCCTCGTGGGAGATCGCGTCAACCCCACCCGACGGCAGCTCGACACCGAGCGTTTCGACCGGGCAAGCGGAGACGAGAAGTCCGAAGAGCACGTGATCCTCGGGATATCATCGCGCCCATGCTCTGGCTGACCCTCGCCAACGCCGCCGACCCCACCTGCACCGAGTGGGACCCGTCGCAGTTGGTGACCAACGTCGGCGGCATGCCATCGACCGAGTCCTCGGGGTTGGCGGTCGTGTCCGGCGGCTTTTTGACCATCGACGATGCAGGAGGTGACGCATCGATATATCGCTTTGATGCCGATGGAGAATTCTTGGCTACCATCCCTGTGGATGGCGCGACCAACACCGACTGGGAGGACGTCGCGGTCACTCCCTGTGACGAGGGCACCTGCGCCTGGATCGCGGACATCGGCGACAACGATGAGAACCGCGCCACCGTGACCATCTGGCGGGCGCCCATCACCAACCAGATGAGCTTCGCCGGCGTCGCTTGCGTCGTGAGCTACGAGGATGGCCCGCACGACGCGGAGGCGCTTTTGGCCTTCCCCGACGGCTCCTTCCGCATCGTCACCAAGGACCCTGACAACGCCAAGGTCTTCCACATCGACGCCCTGGTCTGTGACGGCTCCACGAACATCTTTTCCAAGGAAACGGAGCTGGTGCTCGGCGCGTCGGTCACCGGGGGCAGCGTGTCCGCCGACGGCTCCCTGGTCGCGCTGCGCTCGCTGGAGACAGGCTGGGTGTTCGGCGGGTGTGCGCTCGACTGGGCCGCCAGCCCCGTGGACTTGCTTTTCGTCGGTGAGCTCCAAGGCGAGTCGGTCGCCTTCGCCGAGGACAGCTCACTATGGTCAAGTTCAGAAGGGGAAAAGTTTGAGCTTCATGTGCTGGAATGTGTCAGTTCGGAGACGCTGGAGTGCGAGGAGTGTGGTTGCGAAGCGGGGCGGGGCGGGGCCTGGATCTCCGCCGGACTCGCTGGGTGGGGGCTGATGCGGCGGACTCGACGCCTGCGGTGACCTCGCCGTGACACCCTTGGGCGCGGTTTGCGCTACACCGCGCGCCCGGACGACCTGCCATGACCCGCACCCCGATCGCCATCACTGGCGCTGCCTGCCTGCTCCCTGGGGCCCCGGACCTGGCGTCGTTCAGCCGGCTGGTGCTCGACGGGCTCGACGCGGTGGGGGAACCGCCAGAAGGGCGCTTCGGCGTGCCCAACGGGCGCGTCCGTGGCAGCGGCGCGGACCAGGCCTGGTCGCTGGCCGGCGGCTACGTCGCGCCTGGTCCGCTCGACCTGGGAACCGGGGTGCCCGACGTGGAGCGTCTGGACCTGCTGACTCGATGGCTGCTGCATTGTAGCCGCATCGCCCTGCGAGACAGCGCCCCTGCCTCGGGCGCTCTCTCCGTCCGGACCGGCGCCGTGTTCGGGAACCTCTCCTTCCCGACCGACGGCATGGCGCAGTGGGGGCAGGGCCTCGCGGCCGGCACGGACCCCGGCGACCCCCGCAATCACTTCATGTCCGGCCTGCCGGCGCAGCTGGTGGGCAAGGCCTTGGGCCTCGACGCCGGCACCACTTGCCTGGACGCGGCTTGTGCCAGCTCGCTGTACGCGCTGAAGCTCGCTTGTGACGCGCTGGCCTTCGGACGGGCGGACCGGATGGTCGCGGGGGCCGTGCAGCGGGCCGACAGCCTGTTCTTGCACGTCGGCTTCTGTCGTCTTGGGGCGATGTCCAAGACCGGTCAGAGCCGCCCCTTCCACGCGGCCGCCGACGGGCTGGTTCCCGGTGAGGGGTGCGTGGTCTTCACGCTGCGCCGACTCGCGGACGCCGTCGCCGGGAATGAGCCCATCCTGGGCGTGATCCGTGGTATCGGCCTGTCCAACGACGGGCGCGGCAAGAGTCTCCTGGCCCCATCCAGCGAGGGGCAGGTCCGTGCCATGCGCAGCGCCCTCGGCGAGGCCGGCTGGAAGCCGGACGCCGTTCAGCTTTTTGAGTGTCACGCCACCGGTACGCCCACCGGCGATCGGGTCGAGTTGGAAAGCCTGCGCGCCGTCTACCCAGGGGGTGCAATCGGCTCGCTGAAGAGCAACCTCGGCCACCTGATCACCGCCGCCGGGGCCGCGGGGTTGTTGAAGGTGCTCATCGGCATGCGCGAGGGCACGATGCCGCCGACGCTGCACGGCGACGTGGGTCCCGAGGGGGTCGCCCCCTTCACCCTTTTGCACCAGGGCAAAGCCTGGGAGCCGGCCGCCGACGGGGTGCGGCGCGCGGCGGTCAGCGCGTTCGGCTTCGGTGGCAACAACGGCCACCTCCTGGTGGAGGACTGGGCGCCCGGGCGCTGGGTGCCGACGGCGGTCGCGCCGGTTCCCCGACGTCCGCTCGCGGTCCTGGCCCTGGCGGAGCAGCGCGGCGGCGACGAGGTCGTGATGCCCATCGCGGGGCTGCGTTCCCCGCCGGCCGACATCTCCACGTCGCTGGCCCAGCAGGCCCTGGCGCTGGCCCTCGGTCGGGAGGCCTGGGAAACCGCCCGGCTGCAACCGGAGCGTAGCCGCGTCGGCCTTTACGTCGGCATGGCCTGTGACGGCCGCATCACCCGCTGGGGACACCGCTGGCGCCTGCTTCACAGCGACCAGGCCCCCCCCGATCTCGACGCCATCGCGCCCCCGCTCCGGGCCGAGGACGTGGTCGGGACCATGCCCAACATCGTGGCGAACCGGCTCGGCGTGCAGCTGGATGCGGCCGGTCCGGGGTTCACGCTCTCCGCCGAAGAACTCTCAGGACTCCGAGCGCTCGATGCCGCCTGGGACGCGCTGGAGCGCCGGGAGATCGACGTGGCGGTGGTCGGCGCGGTGGACGTGGCCTCCGACCCGCGCGCGTTGGCCGCCCGCGCCGCGCTCGGGCGCACCGACGTCCAGGCCGACGCCGGCGTGATGCTGGTCCTCACCCGCGGCGACGATGCCGCCGGCGGGCGGATCCTGGCCACCCTCTCCGAAGACGCGGAGGGACCCGTCCTCCGCCCGCGTCCACCCCGCCACGGCGCCGCCGATGCGATGGTCGTCGTGGCCGATGCCGTGCACCGCAGCGGCGATCACCTGGTGCAGATTGCCTCGATCGGCGGAGAGCGGGCGTCGCTCGGCGTACGCAGCGCCGGCCATCCCGCGACCCTGAGGGCCACGAAGAAAGCGGGCGCCTCGGTTGCCGTCCCGATGCACCCCCCCGAATGGACTGCCCAGGAGCCCGCGTTGAAGTCCGAGATTCGAATTCTGCCCCGACCGCCCGCGTTGGTTCCCGTCAGCCGCTCCGGGCTTCTGGCCCCGCCAGGGGTCGCCGCGGCCCGACCCCTCGCGACGACCGGCGCCGCAGCCGCACCGCCGTCCGCGGCCCCCGCGCTGCCCTCGCAGCCCGCGGGGGGGCTCGTCAGCTTTCAGGCCCAGGCCGCGGCCGCGGCGGCGGAGCCCTCCAGCGCCGGCTGGGAGCCCGGCTTCGCGGCGTGGCGCCGCGCCGTCGGCGCCACCCACGGCGGGTTCCTGGAGGGTCAGGCCGCGATGCACGCCGCCTTCCTACAGGCCCACAGCACGATGACCAGCGCGCTTTTCCAGGCGGCGCGCAGCGGCACAATCCCCCTCGAAGCACCGGAGATCGTTGCGCCTGCGGCCGTCCAGACGCCGCCCCCCGCTGGTTGGCGCCCCGGATACGAACCGGCACCGGCACCGGCACAGACCCCCAGTGCACCGCCGCCGACCGCGCCCAAGACAACGTCCGGGACCGTGGAACGCACCGTCGTGACCCGTGCCGAACCTAACTCTACACCTGTCCCTACCAAACCCAAGTGGCCAAACGAACTCGCTGGACCGCACCTTTCGCGCGCCGAGCTGGAAATGGGCGCCAACGGCTCGATCACCACCATCTTCGGCCCGCAATTCGCTGAACTCGATCGGTACACCCGGGTGGTGCGGATGCCCGAACCGCCACTTTTGCTCGCCGACCGGGTGCTCGGCATCGAAGGACCGGCGTTGGTGCTGGGCAAGGGCCGTATCATCACCGAGACCGACATCACCGCCGACGCCTGGTACCTGCACGACGGGCGCATGCCGGGCGGGCTGATGATCGAGTCGGGGCAGGCGGACCTGCTTTTGGGAAGCTGGCAAGGCATCGACTTCCTGAACAAGTCGGAGCGTATCTACCGACTTCTGGGCTGCACCCTGACCTACAAGGGCGAGCTGCCGAAGCTCGGGGAAACGCTCCGCTACGACATCCGCATCGACCAACACGCCAAGCTCGGCGATGTGCGCATGTTCTTCTTCCGCTACGACTGCTGGGTCGGCGACGCACAGCGCCTGTCGGTGACCGAAGGGCAAGCCGGCTTCTTCACAGACGAAGAGCTGTCGAATTCTGGTGGTTGTCTCTGGGATGCCGTGACACATGAGCCGGGAGACGGATGTGTGGATGCGCCAGAGGCCATCCCCGCGCGCACGTCCCTTGACCGCGTCGCGCTGGAACGCTTGGGCAAAGGTGATGTCGCCGGCGTCTTCGGGCCGAACTTTGCCCGCGCCCAGACCCATACCTACACGCCCCGGCTGCCCCACGACCGACTCCTGCTCTTCGATCGTGCCGAACTTGAGCTGGCGGGAGGCCCGTGGGGTCGCGGCTACGTGCGCGCCGAGCTGGACATCCGGCCCGACCTCTGGTTCTTCCACGGCCACTTCTTCAACGATCCGTGCATGCCGGGCACGCTGATGTTCGATGGGTGCCTCCAGGCCATGTACCTGCTCCTGGCCGCGCGCGGGCACACCCTGCGTCGGGACGGCTGGCGTTTCGAGCCGGTCAAGGACGTCCCCTTCAAGCTCCGTTGTCGTGGCCAGGTCACGCCGAAGAGCAAGAAGCTGGTCTACGAAGTATTTGTCACCGAGGTCCGCTGTGGACCGGTGCCGCGGCTGGTGGCACAGGTCCTGTGCACCGTCGACGGATTGAAGTGTTTCCACGCCGATCCGATGGCGGTCGAGCTGGTACCGGACTGGCCGCTGGCACGCCCCGAGCTGGCGCACTGGCTTGACGCCGGCAAAGCGCACACCGGCCCACCGCCCGCCTACGACTGGCCGAGCCTCCTTGCCTGCGCCTGGGGGCGTCCGTCCGACGCATTCGGCGCGATGTACGCGCGGTACGACAGCCCCCGTCGCGTGGCGCGCCTCCCCGGACCGCCCTACCACTTCATGTCCCGGGTCCGCAGCACCACCGGCCAGATGGGCGCTCGCGAACAGGGTTCCAGCGCGGTCGTCGAGTACGACGTCCCCCCCGAAGCCTGGTACTTCGGCGACAACGGCCACCCCGTGATGCCGTACGCCGTGCTGCTCGAAGCCGCGCTCCAGCCGTGCGGTTGGCTGGCCAGTTGGACCGGCTGCGCGCTGGCCGACGACGACTTCCTGTTCCGTAACCTCGATGGCAGCACCACCATCCACCGGGAAATCACGCCGCGAACAGGCATGATCACCACCACGACCACCCTGACGCGCATCTCGAAATCCGCGGGGATGGTGCTGGTCACCTTCGTCGTGGCCGTGGCCGACGCCGAGGGGCCGATCCTCGACATGAACACGGTCTTCGGCTTCTTCCCACCCGCCGCGTTCGAGAATCAAGTGGGCGTCGGCAGCACCGAGGCCGAACGCGCGCGCCTGGCCACTCCCGCGACACCGATCGATATCCCGCGCCAAGGCGACAGCCCGGCCGGCTCCAGCGGGCGCTTGCGCCTCTTGGACCGCGCCTTCCGCTGTGCCGACGGCTGGACCCGCGGCGAGATGGATGTGAGCCCCGATCAGTGGTTCTTCAAAGCGCACTTCTTCCAGGACCCCGTCCAGCCGGGCTCGCTCGGCATCGAGGCGCTGCTCCACGTGCTCCAGGTGGCGATGGTCGACCAGGGACTGGCCTCGACCCTGCGCAAGCCGCGCTTTGAGCCAGTGGCGAACGGGCAGATCGCGACCTGGAAGTACCGCGGCCAGGTTGTCCCCGAGTGCCATCTGGTCCAGACCGAGGTCCGCATCCTCGAAACCATCGCCGAACCCAACGCGGTGCTGGCCATCGCCGAAGGTCACCTCTGGGTGGACGGCAAGAAGATCTACACCATGCCGCGCTTCGCGATGCGGTTGGTCGAGGACGATCGCCCCGCGATGGTGCGCCTGCCGGTCCCGGTAGACCACCGCCCCACCTGGACCCTGCCCGCAACGGCCATGCTCACCATGGCGATGCACGCGCTCGCCCATACCGGCGCTGACGTGCTCGAAGGAGGCGTCGCGCTTCGTTGGCTCAGCTTCCCCGACGACCAGCCGCGCGATGTGCCGATCCGTCATCTATCCAATGGCAGCGTGATCCTGGGGCCGGAAGATGCTCCGTACTTCAAGGCGCGTGTCGGGGGCGATCGAAACATTCCCGAGGTCCCCGCGCTGGTCAACGCTGTGCCCGACGATACATCCGGCAATACAATCTATGCGTCCGGGGCGCTTTTCCACGGGCCCAGCTTCCAGGCGCTGGACCGCTTCGTCGCGCGCGGGGACAACGGGGCGACAGCGCTTTTGAGGGCCTTGCTCGCGCCGGACGTGCTCCTGGACGGGATGACACATCCGGTGCCGCACGGCCAGATGGACCGGTGGTTCGACGTCGCACCCGGCAAGGCGGCGTACCCCGCCTGCCTGCGCCGGCTGGTCCTCACGGGCCCCCTCCCCTCGGGTGCCACACGCGTCGAGGCGCGGGCATTGGCTCTGGAAAAGGGGCGGCCCGTCGTGGGGCTTTGGTTGTTCGCCGGGGATACCGACACATGTATCGCGTATCAAGAGCTGGAAGAAGTGCTTTTGCCGAAGGGTCGGATCGGCGAGGCGCCGCCGGAGGTTCGGCGGCGTTTCCTCATGGGCGAGGCCGTACCAGAAGTATCACTGAGCCGTATCACTGGGGGCGAGGCGTCCCTCTCCCGGCTCGACGTCGCCGGGTCGGACTGGCTCCCGGGGACCGTCGCCGCGGTCTACGGGACGGACGTTGCCGGCGAGATCGCCGTGCGCGAGCTCGCCGCTACCGTGCTTGGTGGTCATCCGCGCCAGATCCGCGTCGAGGACGGACGAGCCTGGTCGCGACATCGGCCGCTCCGGAGCGTGGATGTCGAGCCCTCGGCGGCTGAGGTCAACCCCGCCACCGCACGCCTGGGCGGGGTCAAGGAGCTTGATCTGGGCCGGGTCACCCGCTGGTGGCAGAACCAGCTCGGCACCGGGGAATGGGCGGGCGAGGCGGTGCTCACCGCGCTGGCTGGGGCGTGGCTGGCCGAGTTCCGAGTGGTCGACCCCGACGCGCTCGCCGCGATCGACGGCCCGGTGCTGTTCCTGGCCAACCATGAAAGCTACCTAGAAAGTGTTCTTTTTACCGCCATCGCCGCCGCGATCTGCGATCGACCGATCCGGGCGCTCGCGAAGGTGGAGCACCAGACCCGGTGGTTGGGCAAGCTCCACGCCGCGATGACGAGCTACCCCGGCCATCGGGACCCGCCGCGGATCGCCTGGTTCGACCAGGACCGCCCCGCGTCGTTGCGGCCGGTTTTGGACGCGGTGCCGCGCAACGTGTCGCTCCTGGCGCATGTGGAGGGCACGCGTCAGCTGCGCACCGGCGCTCCGATCGAGAAGGTGTCGTCGCTCTGGACCGACCTGGCGCTGGAGCGGGGGTGTGCGATCGTGCCGGTAGCCTTCCGCGGCGGCGTCAACGGCGCGCGCACGGACATTCCCATCGGGCCGCAGGTCCACGTCATCGGGGCGCCGATTTTGGCGGCGACGTTGGCGGCTCTGCCTTATGCCGAGCGGCGGCAGCGGGTCGCGACGGCGATCGATGAGCTGGGGACGGACGTCTCGACGCCGGAGGGGGAACCGCGACTTGTGGAGGCGCCGGGGGCCGAGCTCTTGCGCGTCATCGAGGCGTCTGGCGCCCTTGCCGCGGCGGACGCGGCGTGGGCGGCGCGGGTGCGGGCGATTGGGGCGTGAGCGTCGCGGTTCTGGGCGACCGCCATCGGTCACCTATTCGACCTTTCCAAGACTTTCCCATGCGAATGGGGTGAAGGCGGGATAGCCGCCGCCCTCTACATGCTCTTCAGTCGCGTCGCAATCGAATCCGTTGCCTACGAGCTCGCCCCGCAGCGAGTCTCATCCTCGCAACTGGAAGAACGGCTCAACGGGGCGCTGGTTCGCATGCGCCTGCCGCCCAAGCCGATCGAGCTGCTGACGGGGATCACCGAGCGCGGCTTCTGGGACAGCGGCACGAGGGTGCACGAAGTCGCCACCCGCGCTGCGAAAAAGGCCATCGCCAAGAGCGGGGTCGATCCCGCGCGCATCGGGCTGTTGCTGAACACCTCGGTGTGCAAGGATTACCTCGAACCCTCGATGGCTTCGTTGGTACACGGCGATCTGGGCCTGCCCGCCACCTGCCGCAACCTCGACATCGCCAATGCGTGCCTGGGCTTCATAAACGGCATCGAAGTCGCGGGGCAGATGATCGAAGCGGGCGTCATCGACCACGCGCTGATCGTCGACGGGGAAAGTGCCGGGGAAATCGTCGATACCACGATTCGCCGCCTGCACGAACCGCAAAGTACGCCGCAAGACTTCTGGGACAACTTCGCGACGTTGACGCTGGGTAGCGCCGCGGTGGCCATGGTGCTGTCGCGCGCCGACCTGTCGCAAGGCAGCCACCGCGTCAACGGCAGCGTGTCGTTGGCGGACACCGCCAACAACCGGCTTTGTCTGGGCACGCCCGACCGCATGGTCACCGACAGCACCCGACTGCTCAAGGCCGGTGTCAGTCTGGCGCGACGCACCTGGGACACCGCCGCCAACACGCTGCCCAACTGGTCACATGACGGCATCCAACACTACGTTTGTCACCAGGTGGGCAAGGCGCACTTCGTCGCCCTCTGTCAGGCCCTGGAGATCGAGCCCAACCGCTGTCACCTCACCTACCCCAACTTTGGGAATGTCGGCCCCGCGGCGGTGCCACTCACGCTGGCCCTCGCCGCCGATTCTGGGCGGGTGCGCCAGGGTGAACACGTCGCGCTCATGGGCATCGGCAGCGGGCTGAACGTCGCGATGATGAGCCTGACCTGGTAGGCCGATGAGCGCGGCGGACTGGAAGGCGGAGTACCCATTCGAAAGCCACTTCTTGCCCACGGCGGCAGGACGCATCCACTACGTGGACGAGGGCCGAGGGCGCCCGGTACTCTTCGTGCACGGAAATCCGACCTGGAGCTTCTATTGGCGTGCTCCCATCGTAGAGATGCGGACCACGCATCGCGCCGTGGCGATCGATCACCTCGGCTGCGGCCTCTCGGATAAACCACAGACGTGGAGTTATCGCCTCGCCGACCATATCAAGAACCTAGAAGCGCTGATTGAAAGGCTCGATCTGCGCGATATCACGCTGGTGGTGCACGACTGGGGCGGCGCGATCGGGCTCGGGGCCGCGGTGGCCCAGCCCGAGCGCTTCCGTGATTTTGTCATCACCAACACTGCGGCCTTCCGTTCACCACACATCCCGATGCGCATCGCCGCTTGCCGCATCCCACTCTTGGGCGAGTTGGCGGTGCGGGGGGCCAACGGCTTCGCCGGCGCCGCCGTGCACATGGCCACCGAAAAGGGGTTGTCCCCCGCCGCGCGCGCCGGACTTCTCGCTCCGTACGACTCCTGGGCTGACCGGATCGCCACCCACCGGTTCGTCCTCGACATCCCGATGGACGCAAGCCACCCCTCCTGGGAAACCCTGGGTGCCATCGAAGCCGGGCTGCCTCGCTTGGCCGACAAACCGATGCGTCTGGTGTGGGGTGAGGCCGACTGGTGTTTTACTCCCTGGTACCGACAGCAGTTCGAAGCCCACTTTCCCCAAGCGGGCTCGTTCCCGCTCCCCGGAATCGGCCATTATGTGGCCGAAGATGCGCGCGATGAGTTGGTGCGGCATGTGCGCGAGCAGGCGTCGTGAACATCGCCCACCTTTTGGAACAGGCCGCCAAAGAGCGCGGGGACGCCCCGGCGGTGGTCATGGCCGCGACCGGCGCCACGATCTCCTTCTTCGACCTGCATTGGAAATCCGGCGCGATGGCAAAAGGGCTGGTGATGCACTCGATCACCCCCGGCGACCGCGCCCTGGTGATGGTGCGGCCCGGCATCGACTTGATCCTGGTCGTCTGGGCCTGTTTCAAGGCCGGCGTGATTCCGGTGCTCATCGATCCTGGCATGGGCGTCGGCAACTTCTTGAGCTGTGTCAGCCGTATCCGTCCCGCGGCGCTCATTGGCATTCCCGAAGCGCACATCTTGTCCTACCTGACGCCCTGGGCCTGGCCAAACCTCCAGAACCGGGTGTACACCACGTGGAAGGCGGGATTGTTTGGGCCGACGATCACCGAGCTGGTCGGGAGCCCCGGCGTCGACAAGCCGCGGACCGTTTTGCCGGAGCACACCGCAGCGGTCCTATTCACCTCGGGCAGCACCGGGCCCGCGAAGGGTGTCATCTACAGCCATGGCAACTTCGCAGCGCAGGTGGTGTCTCTGCGGGAGACCTATGGCTACCGCACCGGCCAGGTCGATGTCGCCGCGTTCCCGCCATTTTCGCTCTTCGACGCGGCGCTCGGCATCACCAGCGTCATCCCTGATCTAGACGCCACCAACATGGCCGCGACCAAACCGGAGAAGATCGCCGAGGCCATCACCCGGTACGGCGCGCAGAACGTCTTCGGCAGTCCGGTCATCTGGCGCACGTTCGCGCCCTGGGCCGCTGCGCAGGGGCTCACCTTCCCTACGGTTGAACGCCTGATGATCGCCGGTGCCAGCGTTCCGCCCGCGCTCATCGCCCAGCTCCGATCGCTCTTGCCCAACGGCGATGTCGGCACACCCTACGGCGCCACCGAAGCGTTGCCGGTCGCGACGGTGTGGGGTCGTGACATCGAAAAGCATGCGCCAGCTTCGGCCAACGGCGCCGGCACGTGTGTCGGTAAACCCGCCCATGGCGTCGAAGTGCGGGTGCTCGCGATCAGCAACGAGCCCGTCGGTGACGACAAAGAAGCGACCTGGCTGCCGGCCGGCACGGTGGGTGAGCTCTGTGTTCGCGGCCCGGTCGTCACCCAACTCTACGCCGACGACGGGGACGCCACCGAGCGGGCGAAGATTCCTATCGACGAAGACCAGGTCTGGCACCGGATGGGTGACGTCGGCTACCAGGACCCCGACGGAAACCTCTGGTTGTGCGGGCGGAAGGCCGAGGCGGTCGGCGAGCTATACCCCGACTGCATTGAAGGCATCTACAACCCCTTCTGTGGGCGCACAGCCTTGGTCGGCGTGCGGGGGGAACCGTGGCTGGTCATCGAAGGCAACGCGGACGCCGCGCTGGAAAAGCGTGTCATCGACGACGGGCGCGTGAAGCGGGTGCTTTTCCACCCCAAGTTTCCGGTCGACCGCCGCCACGCCAGCAAGATCCACCGCCGGACGCTGGCGGAGTGGGCGGGCAAGCAGGGATAGGGCCTCAGCTCGTCTGCGCATCCTCGGCCGCGCTATTGTTCGAAACAATACAAGTGGTACGCGTCAGCGCAGGTTCCCACGTCGACTGCGGTCCAACGGACGTCGGTAAGCCCGGTGTACCCAAAGCCCCCGGTGGCGGCGGCGTCCGTCCAGCCCGCGCAGGTATCGGCCCCCGTGGTGCCGTTGACGCCGGTGCTCGTCCACACGCCCGCCACCACCCACACCACGCCGGCCTCGTCCACGTTGATGCCCGCCGTAATCACGAGTAACGCGAATAAGCTCATCTTCTCGCCCCAGCCGGCGGGTTGCGTTGCCGACTTGAGGCACTGTATCTGCTTACCGGTCGCATTCAACGCCGCCGCGGCGACCGCGCCGCCGAAGTAGCCGTGCCAGCGGCCGCGCCCCGCTACTTCCCGCCCGCCTCCGCACGCGGCAGCTCAATCGCCTTTCCCCACCCGCGCGCGATGTCGCCGGTGCATCGCGTGGAGCCGGCCCATGTCAGCGCGCGTCCCGACGCTGACGCCGGAACACGCGGCGGCGGAGGTAAGGCGTCCGGTCCCCGATCGTCAGGCTGGGCAGCCCTCGCGCCGCCGGCGGCGTTGACGATCACCACAAGCCTGCTGCGCTCCACCGGGCCGCCCCGGCCGCCCCGAGGCGGCGACGACCGGGAGGCTTACGCGGGAGCGTAGGCGGGGCGTATCCACCCGCCGAACCCCATCCCCCCGCACCGCCCCGGATCGCGTGAGACTCGGCATCGATGCTCAGCCGCCGCCCCTGTCTACACGCTGGCGCGCCCTTCCTGGGCGAGCCGCCAGTTCATCGGCGTGAGCTCGTGCACGCGGTTGACCGGGTGCTCTTGGATTCGCGAGAGCACATCGGCCAGATAGGCCCAGGGGTCGATGCCCTGCATGGCACAGCTCTCGATGAGGCTGAACAGGGTGGCGCCGGCGTGAGCGCCGCAGCCGGCGCGCAACAGGCCCTTGGCCGAGACGGCGAGGTTGAACTCGCTGCCGCCATCCACCAGCAACAGCTTGCCGCTGTACTTCGCAAGGAAACTGGCTGGATTGGGGCCCTCTTTGGTGTCGGTGAAGTGGTAGCGCACCTCCTGCTGGTCGGTCACCGCCCAGAGCCGTCCTTTGCGCAGTTTGCCGTCCAGCCCGTCCTGCACCGGGTAGCCAGTGTCGTCGGCCTGCAACCAGGCACCGCGCATCAAGCGCTCGTCGATCGCCACCGCGATCCGGCCAAGCAGTTCCGGGGCCGCGGCGCGGAGCACCCAGTCCGACAGCGTGGTGGTCGAGAACTCCTGGCCCTCGCGTTCCATGCGCTTGCATTGGAGGTTCAGCGGAATGCGATCGGCGAACTTATCGACCAACACCCGGGCGAGCAGGCCATTGCCACACATCGCCTTTGGCAGCGCGAAGCTCGGCGGAGGCGCCACCAGCGCGCCCGCAGCAGGACAGGCCAGGCACGCACAACGTTCGCGCTCCATGTCCAGGGTCTCGAAATGGCCCGGCACCCACTCAAGCCGGTAGCTGTGCGCCACCGCGAAGACCTTCAGTGGACCCCCACAGCCGGCACAGGCGGCCGCAGGGTCGATGGCACAGCGGATCTTGCGCACCGGCCGGCCGCTCGGCTGGGAGAGGTCACGGCGCTTGGACGGGGCCCGAGGGGACCGGACCGGCGGCGGCTCGACCGGCTCGGGTTGTGGCAGACGTGGCGGGGGTTCCGGCTCGACGAAGACAAAGGGCAGCGGGATCACCGCGGCGTCGCCTTCGGTGTGGCGCTGGTTGCGCCGGTCGGAGGCCTTGATGCGCAGCAGCTCCAGCCGCTGCGCCATGTCTTCGTTGCTGACAGTCAGCGTCGCGATCTGGGCGTCGCGCTCGGCCACCTGGGCGTCGCGTTCGGCCAGGGCGGCAGCTTGCGCCGCAAGGTCGCGACGCAGACGCTGGTTTTCGGCGAGGATGGAGGCGATTCCCACACGCATCACCTATCCTGAAACTACGCTTTCGCCAGGAAATAGCTATGGATT
>CANFCK010000030.1 GCA_947445035.1 Deltaproteobacteria bacterium | reverse complement strand
TGTTGATGGCAGCCGGTCACCTGACCATGACGATTGAGTCCAAGGAGGCCTTCTACCTGGCTCTTGGACTGTTGATCGTTGGCAACGGCTTCTTCAAGCCCAACATCTCGACGATCGTCGGGACGTTGTACCCGGAGGGGTCCACCAAGCGGGACGCGGGCTTCACGCTGTTCTACATGGGCATCAACCTCGGGGCCGCCATGGCGCCGCTCTTGTGCGGCTATGTCGGCGAAACCTATGGTTGGCACTATGGCTTCGGCCTCGCCACCGTCGGCATGCTCATCGGGCTCGCAGTGTTTGCCGTTCCCACGCGGGTGGCGCAGTTCCTCATCCTGGGCGGCGCGCTCGCGACCGGCGGCTCGATGTTCTTCCTCGCCGATGACGCCATCCTCACCGCGATCAACTCCTTCGTGGCGTTGGCGCTCATCGCCAGCGCGGTCATCGCGTTCATGGCGCTGAACAAGGGCGGCATTCCTGGCGAAGCGGGGCAGCCTCCGGTGACGGCGCCCACCTCGATCCTGGGCCTGCCGACCCTCCCCGCGGTCATCGGCGGCACGCTCTTGCTGGTTCCGGTTTTGGCGTGGTTGGTCAACTCGGCGCGCAGCGTCCGGCTGGTTCCCGAAGCGCTGATCGAGTCGCTGTCGGGGCAGGGCGCCGTGATGGCCGTGGCCGCGAGCTTCTTGCAGGAGATCGCGACGCCACCGGGCCTGGTGCTCTTCGCGAGCGGAGCGGTCGCGCTCTACTACATCCTCAGCAACGCGCTGAAGTCCGACATCGTCGAGCGCCAGCGCCTCTTCGTCGTGGTGGTGATGATGTTCTTCTCGATGCTCTTCTGGGCCTTCTTCGAGCAGGCCGGCAGCAGCATCAACAACTTCACCGACCGCAATGTCGATCGCGTCCGCGAAGAACGGCGCATCGCCGCCAACGAGGTCGGTCAGACCGTCAAGCTCGAGCTGACGCAGGAGCAGGTCGGGCGCACGCTTTCGTCGACGCTGTACGTCAACGGCAGCGCGGTCGGGCTCGATTGGATCGATGATCCCGCGGTTATGGACGAGCCCGGCAAGGAGGCCGCGGACGACAAACTTTCGGTCGTCGCCGGCGGCGCCTGGTCGCCCGGCGTCATCTCGCTCACCCACCTGGACCGGGCGCGCGGCGAAGCGCGGCGCATGGCAGATGAGGCGAGCAAGGGCGGGTCGAAGGTCGAGGCCAAGGTCGAGGCGGACTGGGTCGTCGCCCAAGGTGACGTCGGGATGGGCGTCGGCGGCTCTGAGATCCCCGCTTCCACCTTCCAGGCGGCAAACCCCGTCTTCATCCTGCTCTTCGGGCTCGGCTTCACCGCCCTCTGGGGTTTCCTCGGTGCCCGCCGGATCGAGCCGAACACCGCGGTGAAGTTCAGCCTCGGCCTCGCCCAGCTGGGCTTGGGCTTCGGGGTGCTGTGGTACGGCGCCGGCCAGGCCGACAGCCGCGGCATGGTTAACATGTCCTGGTTGATCTTGGGCTATCTGCTCCACACCACGGGCGAACTCTGCCTTTCACCGGTCGGCCTCTCGATGGTGACGCGGCTTTCGCCGGGTCGCCTGGTCAGCACGGTCATGGGCGCGTGGTTTCTCGCGACAGCTTTTTCGAGCCTGCTGGCGGGGATCATCGCGACGTTCACCGGCGTTGGGCACGGAGGGGGCGACGAGCGCACCATTCCGGTCCCCGCGGAGACCCTGGGCGTGTATTCGTCGGTGTTCGGGCAGATCGGCATCGCCTGCCTGATCTCTGCGGGCGTGCTGCTGGCGATGTCTCCAGTGCTCGTGCGCTGGATGCACGAGACGGGGGAAACGCCTAAGTCTGCGGGCCACTGACGCCGCGGGCAGGACACCGTACACTGTCGGCATGGCCGAGCTCGCCCTGCGTCGTGCGGACCGCGCCCACGCCGGCGCAACCCGCGGCGGCGGGTTTCAACGCCCCGCGTGATACGGGCCGACCATGGTCAATGTCGTGGTGGTGGGCGCCCAATGGGGCGATGAAGGGAAGGGCAAGGTCGTCGATCTTCTCGCGCAGAAGGTCGGCTACGTGGTGCGTTTTCAGGGCGGGAACAACGCCGGCCATACGCTGGTCGTGGGCGGCGTCAAGACGGTGCTCCACCTGATCCCCAGCGGCATCCTTCAGGCCAACTGCGTGAACATCATCGGGAACGGTGTGGTCATCGATCCGGCGGTCTTGGTCCGCGAGATGGATGCGCTGATGGCGGCGGGCGTGACGGTGAACCCGTACCGGCTGGTCATCAGCACTGAGGCGCACGTCATCCTGCCCTGGCACAAGGCGCTCGATCTGGCGCGGGAGTCGGCGGCGGGCGAGGGCAAGATCGGCACGACCGGGCGTGGCATCGGCCCTGCCTACGAGGACAAGGTGGGCCGCCGCGGCCTGCGCATCGCCGATCTCCTGGATCGCTCCACGCTCGCCCGGCACATCGCGATCGTGCTTCCCGACGTCAATCGACGGCTGGTGGCCGACTACCAGGCGGCACCGCTTGATGGGGACGCCTGTTTTGCCGAGTTGGACACCCTGGCCGAACGGTTGCGGCCCCACGCGCGCAGCACGATTCGCTTGTTGCACGAGGCGATGCGTCGCGGAGACGGTATCCTCTTTGAGGGAGCACAGGGAACCTTCCTCGACGTCGATCATGGCACCTACCCGTTCGTCACCAGCTCCAACACCGTCGCGGGCGGGGCCTGTGCCGGTGGCGGAGTGGGTCCGACCTCCATCGACGAGGTGATCGGCATCGCGAAAGCCTACTGCACGCGGGTGGGCTCTGGACCCTTCCCCACCGAGCTGTCCGACGCCACCGGGGAGCGGCTTCGTGCGGTTGGGCACGAGTTCGGAGCCACCACCGGGCGGCCCCGCCGCTGCGGCTGGTTCGACGCGGCGATGGTCCAGCACGCGGTGATGCTCAACGGAATGACGGGCCTGGTGCTCACCAAGCTCGATGTGCTCAGCGGAATGGAAACGCTGCGGGTGTGTGTCGGCTACGAGGGGCTGCGGGACGTGCCGACGGGCGCGGTGGCGCTGGGATCGGTCATGCCGATCTACGAGGACCTGCCGGGCTGGTCGGAGTCGTTGACCGGGGTCTCGACCTTCGCGGGGCTGCCAGAAAACGCCCGCCGTTATGTCGATCGCATCGAGGCGCTGGTGGGCGTGCCAGTGGTGGTCATCGGCACGGGCGCCGGTCGCGACGAGGTGATCGTGAGGGGGAGGCCCTTCGCGTAGCTGTGCGAGGCTGACGACCGTCTGGGCGCCGCGCCAGGCCAGGGCGTCTCGTCAGAACGGGGCCGCGGCGCCGCGCGGGTGCCCGCCGTCCGGTCAGGCGGTGGGTAGCGCGGCCTTGGGCCACTTGTCCGGGAGCAGCTCGCGCACGCCGGTGACTCGTTTTGACTGCGCCTTCCCGGAGCTGGGCATCGAGCCGCGCCTGGGCGGGGCGGTCCAGGAAACCCGCACAGAAAGTGCGGATTCAACGAGACTGAGCGCGTGGTTGTCGCCAACCAGTCGGGTGCACCTGGTCGGCTTCCGCGACTTTGGTGACGAAGAGGGCGTGGCGGCGCGCATCTGCGCCGAAACGTCGTCACTCTTGTCGGTCGAGGCGCGCACGGTGGAGCTGTTCACGGTGATGCGCTACTCGATCCTCGAGGCGGGCACGCGGCAGTTCGACATCCTGGTTCCTCCTGGGTTCTCGGTGATGAGCGCCGATGGCGCTGGCGCGTTTCGGTACGCGCTGGAGACCACCGCCGGCGGGACTGTCCTTCACGGCGAGACCGCATTTCCGATCCGAGACCGCTACGAGGTGTCGCTTCGGCTCGAAAAGGCCATCGGCGAGGGCACGCTTGAGGTGTCGCCGCCGCACGCGATCGGGGCCGAGCGAGAGCTTGGGTGGATGGGGCTCGAAGCGATCGGCACCATCAAGGTCGAGGAGGTATCCACTGAATCGGTGGTGGACATCGGCGTTGCCCAGCTGCCGGCCGAGCTGGTCCAGAACGCAGTGAGCCCGAACTGCCCGTCTCGACGGTGGAATGGTCGGTGGGGGCGGCTGGTGCTAGTCGGGTGTACCGGCGCGAGCGCGTTGTTCGTCCTCGCGGTGGGGGGGCGGCTGGTGAGTTTGGTGGGGAATCCGCTTTGACGGACAGGGCCGTGATGCCGGTCGATGCCGCGCCGGTGCCTCCGCGCTCAGGTGCCTCCGCCGATTACACCCTCTCCGGTGCAACTGACCCGCCTCGACCCCGCCGGGCTGCAACTCCTGGAAGCGGCTATCCGGCGCGGCGAGCCCGTCCAGCTCGTCGGTACGCCTGCGTGTTCCGAGCCCCTCGACGAGCTGGTACCCCTGTTCCACGGAGTCGATGACGTCGAGCTTTCAGCATGGTTGCCTCCCGCCGGCATGGGGGGCTCGGGGCTTCAGGTCACGGCGATCATCCCGACCCATCGTGCCCGACCGATCGCGCTGGACGCGCTGCGGGCGCAGGACGTCGAGGTCGAGGTCATCGTCTTGGCGAACGGCGCTTATACCGACGGGGTGCGAGTGCCGTGGCAGGGGCACGGGCGCACGCGGCAGGTCGGTGTCGAGCTGGCGCGCCACCCGTGGGTGCTGTTCACCGTGGACGACGCGCTGCCGCTGGGCGCAGGGTTCGTGCGCGCGTTGGTCGAGGCGGCCGAAGCGGGGAACTACGACGCCGTGGTCGCTCGGCAGATTCCCTGGCCCACCGCGGATGTCGTCACCCGCGCGCGGCTCCGGGCGTGGACGCCTGCAGGTCACGGGCACAGGCCGAGCCCGATGCTTGACAACGTGGCCGCGCTGTACCGTCGGGACGCGCTCTTGGCCGATCCCTTCGACTCGGTCCCCATCGCCGAGGACTGGTTGTGGGGCCGCCGCCACCGCATCGGCTACCTCCCCGATGCGCCGGTCCTTCACAGTCACCCTCGTCGGCTTCGCGAGGCGTTCCAACGGACACGCGCGATCCACGGACAACGCCAGCTCGCGGGCGAATCCCCGACGGTCCCAGACCTGCCGAGCCTGCTCCGGGCCCTGCCCTCGACCCTGGGCCGTGATGCGCGGGGAGCGGTCGGGGAGCTGCTTGGGCAGTACGCGGCAGGTCGGGGACGTTAACGTCCGGCATGCTCTTGTTGCTCGCCCTCGCCTGCACGCCCTCCGAAGAGTCGGACCCCCTGCTCTACGATGCCGCTCGCACCGGCCTGGAAGGGGCCAACGGCCCGTGGGGCGTTCACCTTCGCACTGCCGATGGCGGTGGGAATCCGCCCGCCGATGTCTTCGTTCCCACGGACGTCGCCGGAGCGCCCGCGGATGTGGGCTTCGCGGCCGCGACCGTGGTCTTGATCCAGGGCGCGGGGGTGGTGCCGACGCGGGTCCACTGGCTGGCTGTGCACCTGGCGTCTCGCGGGGCCGTCGTGCTGGTGCCCCACCACGCGTTTGACGCCGCCGACCTCGACGTGGATGCGGGGGCCCGCGCGCTCGCCGCAGCCGTAGACGCGGGGGACGTCGATGCGGCGGTCCCAGTGGGCGTTTTGGGGCACGGTCTCGGCGGACAGGTCGCGTCCACGTGGTGGGCCGAGGATGAGGCCGTTGGCGGGCTCGCGCTGCTCGGCGCGGCGCCGGCCGATGACGCCCCGGTGGAGGACAGGGTCACGGGCTCGGTCATCGCCATCGTCGGCAGCGCGGACAAGGTCGCGACGCATGACCATGTAGTGGAAGATATGACAAGGTTAAACCTTATTCATGCCGACGTTATGGTCGCCGGAATGAATCACTACGACTGGACCGACTTTGTGTCTGAGGGTGAACTGGCCCGCGACGGCGCCGCAGCGGCGGACCTGGACGCGGTGCGGAAGGATGCCCAGTGGGCGCTGGCCGGGTGGGTGGACAGCTGCCTGACCTCGTCGGTGGGCACCTGGCCGTTCTACCGTGCCGCTCACGCCGAACTCGTGGATGGCGATCCGTGCGAGCTGATGGTCATGGGAGGGTGATACGCTGCGGTCCTCGCGAGGTGCCCGTGCTCCATCTTTTCCTCCTGCTGACCGGCTGCCTCCAGCCCGAGATCGTCCCCGCACCCCTCGATTCGGGCTTGGACTCGGGTGACACGGCTGGTGACACGGTCACCGAGCTCGCCGCCTGGTGCGCCGCCGAGGGCTTTGGCACCCACCACCCCTGGAACCCGGACGGGCCCTACGGGGACCTTCGCCACGACCTCGCCGATGACTTTTTGGTGCCCCTGACCGACGGCAGCAACTGGACGTTGTCCGAGCAATGGACCGGCTGCGAGAACATCATCTTCGTACCCGACGATATCGTACGTACCGTGTCCGCCGCCGACTCGATCTGGACCAAGGACCTGGACGAGATGATCGCCGGGTCTCCCAGGAACACCCATTACTTTTTCGTTTCGAAGGACGGGGGGGACGAAGGCGACGCCAACCGGGACGCCTTGGTGGCGCAGGTGGAGGAAGAACTTGGCGGGTTGAAGGCTGAGGATGCGGCCTGGTGGTCCGATCACCTGCACGTCGCCTCGGTCCCGGCCAAGGAGCTCAATGGGTGGCTGCGGCAGATGCTGCGCGTCGGGATTGGCGAGGGCGGCTTTGGCATTGACCGAACCCAGCACGTTCGGGGGCTCGGCTCCTTCGCCGACAACACCCGCACCGACTCCAGCAACAGCGGCTGGCCCTTCCAGAACAATCTGGCCTTCGCGGCGCTGGAAAGCAGGTTCTTCAACATGGAGAGCGCGCGACAGGACCGGCTGGACGCCGAGGTCGATCCGACCCTGGTCCAACTGTGGAACGGCGAGATCATCTCGGAGTACGCCGATATGCTCGTGGAGCTACCGACGGCCGGCGAGATGGCGGCCTTCGACACCTTCGAGATCGATGTGGACATGCGCTGCCCCGAACCGAACGACCGCGAACAGGGCAACTGCGGGGCCTGGGACTACCTGGCCAACTTCTACGTGCAAGACGACGCCGGCAACTGGATCGAGCTGAGTCGTTTCATCACCACCTACCATCGAGAAGCGCGTTGGGTCGCCGACGCCACGCCCATGCTCCCCCACCTTTTGGCGGGTGGGAGTCGCACCTTCCGCTGGAGCTGGGCGCCTTCGTGGAACGTTCAGCCCACCGAGACGCGGTTGCAGCTTCGGTTCTCGAACCAGGGCAAAGGCGTCAGGCCGCGCACCGCCACCCTCGTCGCCACCGGCGGCGGGTTCAACTCGGCCTACAATGATGGTCGCGAGGCGGTCAGCGTGGACGTCGCGGGCGCGGCCAAGGTCCAACTGTGGGCCATCACCAGCGGCCACGGCATGGAGGCCCAGAACTGCGCGGAATTCTGCAACCACCAGCACGAGTTCAGCGTGGACGGCAGCACGCATCTCCAGGAGTTCACCACCGCGGGCACCGCGACGGGGTGCATCGACCAGATCGAGAACCAGATGACGCCCAACCAGTCGGGGACCTGGTGGTATGGGCGGGGCGGGTGGTGTCCGGGGCAGATCGTGATGCCCTACGACGTGGACGTGACCGCCGACGTCGGCGCCGACGGCGAGGCGATCGTCGGCTATCGGGGAATGTACGACGACGAGGCGCCGCCCCCCGATGGGGCCGGTACCATCTGGCTCAACGCGTGGTTGGTGACGTACGAGTAGGCGGCGGTCCGTCCGGGCGCTTCGGCCCCCGGCGCCGCCAGAGCCCTCCGCCTGCCGAAGCGCCCGCCCCCCTCAGATGTTCCCCCACCTCCCCGACAACCGAACCAGGTGTTCGTTCGCCAGTCGCAGCTGCGCCGACATCGCATCGGTCATGCCGCGGCGGAAGGCGCGCCCCTCGGCGCCGAGGTCGGCCTCCAGCTCCCGATAGGCGTCGTGGGTGATGCGCAGCACCCAGGACGGCTGGATGGCGCGCACGGTGGCGGAGCGGCCCCCCGCATCGGCGAGCGCGACGGCGCCGACCACGTGCCCGGGGCCCAGCTGGGCGATGCGCTCCGCGCGGTCTTCGTCGATCGACCGGTACACGGCCACCCGACCTTCGGCGACGATGAACGCGTCTTCGCCGTACTCGCCCTGGCTGATGAGCGCCTCGCCCTGGCGGACCGGAACCGGCGAGAACCGGGCCGCGAGGCGCTCCAGCACGCCGTCGTCGCGCGTGGCGAACCCGGGCGTGTTGCGGAGGACGACGCTGGCGCGCGGCGGTGGCGTCGTTGGCTTGGCGCCGGCAAAACCCAAGCTCGAGGCGAGCTTGGACAAGAGCCCACGCCCCGTGCGCTCGCGGATCAGCTCGCCGTCGGCGACCGCCCCGATGCGAACATCGGCGGCGCGCAGCCGGGCGGCGATGGTGCGCATGGCCTGCGACTCCAGGCGTTGCACCACGGGGTTGTCGCGCATGCGCATGAACCGGAGCCCTTCTTCATCGAGGAGCAGCATCCGCACATGGCTTTCTGAGACCACGGTCGCGGCCCGTCGCGACAGCGAGCCGAACATCGCCATTTCCCCCACCGTCTCTCCGGGGCCGATACGGCCGATCTTGGCGCCGCTGAGGGTGGCGATGAGGTGGCCCTCGACGATGAAGCACAGGGTGCGATCGGTCTCGCCCTCGACCAAGAGCTCTTCGCCCGGGCCCAGGTCGTAGGCCTTGAACGCGGTGATGGCCTCGTCCCGATCGACGTCGCTGAGGCCGTGGAGAAGGCCGCTCCGTTCGAAAAGTCGACGGTCACTCATGGAGTCGCCGCGGCGAGCGCATTGTCGAAGCGTAGCACCGCCTCCCGCCGCGTCCCCGCCTCGCTCGCAGCGCGCGCCCGTGCTTCGGCAAGTCGCGACCCATCGACTACGCTGATGGCGTAGGACAGCGCCGCCAAGCCGACGCCGATGCCCATCGTCGTCTGGTACAGTTCGGCCGCCTCTTCGTCCCCGGCTTCTCCAGCGAGGTCCAGGTTGATGCCCGCCCATGTCGCGACCCCTGCGCCGGCGACCTGCGTCGCGGCGTAGACGGCGCCACGGACGGGCTTTCCCCAGGCGAATTCCGCGACCCCGAACGGCACCACGGCCAGGGGAGCATCCGGAAGAAGCTCCAGCTCAGGTTCCTCCGCGAGCACGATCGAGACGAAGCAGAGCAACACGGTGCTACGCTAACCCGTCACCCCGCGGCTACTGCGCCGCCTGCGGCACGGCCTTGACCTTGGCCTTGCCGTCCTCGACCACCACGCGAAACTTGACACTTTCGACGTTGTACGTGCTTTTGATCTGCCGGACCTGCTTGACCAGGGCTTCGCGGACCATGTCGAAGCCAAGCTCGGTCGATTGACCGCACCTGCCGCGGGCCTCGATGTATTTGTCGAAGACCAGGCGGTAGGCGCGCTCTTCGCGTTCCATGCGGTCCTGGCGTTGTTGCAGCACCAGCTCCTGCTCGGGAGAAAGGCGCTCCTCAGCGGCCGCGCCAGCAGCGACGGCCGCGCGCGCCGCGGCTTTGCTGTCGGCGCGGAAACGCATCTTGGGATGTGTGCCCGCTTCCATCATCTTCAGGTTTCGTGTCCAGTAGAGTTCGTAGATCTGGAAACGTGCCTTGAGTCCTTGAAACTTGAACGCTTGGGTGGCGTTTTTGATACCTGACTCGGCCAACTCCCGAATCATCTTCCGCATCTCCTCACGATCCCGGTAGGGCTCGACCCGTTCGAGGCCGCTGAAGTACTTCTCGTACGTGATCTTCAGCAGGAAGAGCTTCTGCTCGATCTCGTCCAGGCGGCCTCGCAAGCCCTGGTCCATTCGCTCGATGCGCGCCATGCCAACTGCGTATCAAGGAGCGGGCGAAAGGAATACCATGCGCGGCATATGAGTCTAGCCGTCCCTCACGTGCTCGTCGTCGATGACGAGGTCGCCATCCTCGAGCTGATCTCCGAGTACCTGTGCGGCCGCGGCTGGACGGTGGACGGCGCGCGCGACGGGCGCGAGGCCCGCGCCCTGCTCTCCACTGGCCGCTACGAGCTGATCCTCACGGACCTGAAGCTTCCCGACACCGACGGGCTCGAGCTGATCAAGCACGCCGCCCGGCGGCTGCCACCGGTGCCTGGGGTGGTCATGACTGGCTACGCGACGGTCGATCACGTCGTCGCGGCGCTGCGTCTGGGCGCGGCAGATTTCGTACTCAAGCCCTTCAAGCTGCGTGACCTCTACACGATTGCCGAGGGGGGGCTGACGCGTGCCCGGCAGTCGCGCGAGGCGAATCAGCTCGCGCGCGCGGTGGAGTTTTACGGGGCTGCCGTCTTGGCGGAAGATCGAGCCGGCGCGCTGGCGCTGACCGGGCAGCTGGTGGACACCGTTGCCGCGCTTGATGGGGTGGCCTACGTCGAGATTGCGCGGGGCGGCACGGTTTTGGTCCAGCTGGGCTCGCGGGCGAAGGCGCCGATCGACGAGTGGCCGCTTCCCGGCGACCATGTCTTGCGGGTGCAGCCGCCGACGCCGGCGGCGCGGGCGTTCGCGCTGGCCGCGACCCAGGCCTTGCGCCGCGGCGGCCTCTGACGGCCATGGAGTGGGTCGCGTTTCCGGAGCCGATCTTTGCTCTCCCGGTCGCGGATACGCACGCTGCGGCCTCGTCGCTGACGCTGCGATGGGACGACCGATTCGCGGTGGATGCGGCGCTGGGCGCGGACTTTCCGCTGGTGGAGGGTCGGGCGGGGAAATGGCGCGCTTCGGCGGGCATCGAGGCGGTCGGCCGCATGGGCTTCTTCCCAGAGCCGAGCCTTCGCTTCAATCTGGAAACCTTCGATGGCTCCTTCTGTTTTCCGGTCTCGGTCCGCAACGGCGAATGGTCCGCTCGCTTGGAACTGGCGCACACCAGCGCCCATTGGGCCGATGGGGCGGCCGTGCAGACGGGGACGCTCCCCGACACCGTCGCGTACAGCCGCGAGTGGGTTCGCATCCTCGGGAGTCGCGACATCGGCCCGGGTCGGGTCTACGCGGGGGTGAGGACGCTGATCCACGATGTGCGCGATGCCGAGCCGCTTGCCGCCCAGTTGGGAGGCGAGCTCATCGCCCCATGGTCGGTCGCCCCGTTTGTGGCCGTCGATCTGCAGGTCGCGGCGGAGTCGATGTGGGCGCCGGCGGTCGCGGCGCAGGTCGGCGTCGTCATGCAAACGAAGCTGGGGCAGCGCTTTCGTTTCGCTGCGATCGGACGAGCGGGGCCGGACGACACCGGCCGACTCAGTGGACAGAACGACGCGTGGCTTGGCCTCACGATCGGTTTTGACCGTAGCGGCTGGCTCCCCGGATCGGGATAATGGGCACCATGCGCGCACTCCCCGTTTCCTTCCTCCTCCTCCTCGCCTGCGACGGCGGCACCGACACCGACACTGGAGGCAGCGGCGACACCGACACGTCAGGTGACACGGGGACAGATACCAGCGACACCTCGGACACCAGTGGCGCCAACACCGCGCCGGGGGCGCCTGTCGTCGCCATCGATCCTGCGGCCCCGAGCGACGGCGCCGACCTCAAGGCGACCATCGTCACCGACGCGGTCGATGCAGAAGCGGACCCGGTCAGCTACCGCTACGTCTGGAGCCAGAACGGTGTCGAGCGGCCGGAGCTCGACACCCGGACCGTCGCCGCTGCGGAGACTGCGGACGCCGACATCTGGGCGGTCTCGGTTTTTGCCACCGACGGCAAGCTCGAAGGCCCGGCGGGCACCTCCACGGCCACCGTTGGGAACATGCCGCCGACTGCGCCCGTCATCCACTTCGATCCGGCGGCGCCGGTCTCCGGGGACGAGCTGACCCTCGTCTTCGACACCCCCGCCAACGACGGCAATGGCGACGTCATCACTCAGACGATCGTCTGGTACTTCGACGGTGCGCGCAACATCAGCTGGGATGACAAGACCAGCGTCGCTGGCGTCTATGTCGACGGGGGCGAGACCTTCCGCGCCGTAGTCACGGTGACCGACGGCTACTCGGACCCGATCACCGTCGAAGCCTCGGTGACCGTGGCCAACACCGTACCGGAGCTGACCTCGGTCACCATCACCCCTACCGATCCGTCCGACGCGGACGACCTGCTGTGCACCCCACGCGGCAGCGACCCCGATGGCGGCACGCTCAGCTACACCTACACCTGGTATCGCGACGGTATCGAGGCCACCGACATCGGCAACGACGACACCGTGCCCGACACCGCCACCATCACCGGCGAGCAGTGGGAGTGTGAGGTCGAGGCGAGCGACGGATTTGCGACGGTCACGCTCTTGTCGGATGCGACCGAGATCATGCCGCCGGTCGGCTACCGCATCACGACGAACATCGAGCTGACGGTCACGACGGACACCGCGGGCGACTACTCGGCCACTGGCACCGTGAATTGGGACATCTTCATGAGCGGCGGCTACTACACCGACAACGACTGCTATGCCGTGTGGTCGATCCTGGCGGCGCAGGACACCCACTGTTCTGGTTGTACCTATAGTTTTGATGGGGCCTACACCTATGACACGGCGCTGTCCTCCATCGTGACCGGCTGCACGAATATCGCCAACGACAGCGCAGGCGACCTCGACTTCGACACCCGGAGCTCCCAACTGCGGATGGCCATTGATGACGCCACCTTCCAGCGGTACTATTTGTCCTCGTACTACGAGGTTTCTTTCGACGAGCGTGGCACCGGCGGGCGTGGGGGATATTACTACGGAAGGACCTACGGCGACTTCTATTCGGTGGTGGAAACGGCCGACGCCTATGGAAACACGGTGCTCACCGGGTACAGCACCTACTACTCGTACTACTGACCAGCGCCGATGAGCAGCCTGCGCCCAGCGTCGGCCAGCTCCGCCCGGTTCCAGGGCGCCACCCAGATCATCGAGCGCACGGCGATGCCGGGGCAGAGGCTCGCCAGCTCCGCCGCGTTGCTCGCGACGGAAGGATCGTCCTGTAAGGGCGGCGTCAGCACGATCGCGGCGACCGTGAGCCCTCGGGCGCGCACCGCCGCCACCGTCAGCAGCACCTGACTCAGCACGCCCAGCCGGTTGCGCGCGACGACCAGGACCGGCGCGCCCAACATCTGCGCGAGCCGGGACACCCGCAAGCTCCGGGTGAGCGGCACCTCCCAGCCGCCGACACCCTCCACGAGCGTGATGTCGCCGCGCTCGGAGGCGATCCACCGCAAGATTGCGTCGGCATCGATCACCACGCCCTGGCGCTCGGCGGCGAGGTGGGGCGACAGCGCTGCTTCCAGGGCGACCGCCACCTTCGGCGGATGCTGCGCCGCGAGTCCGAGCAGGGTGGCGTCCTCACCCGCGCTTCCCGGCTCGACCCCCGAGGCGATGGGCTTGAGCGCCCGGACCCCCACGCCTGCGTCGGCCAGTGCTGCCGCCAGCGCCGCGGTGACCACGGTCTTGCCCACGCCGGTGTCGGTTCCGGTCACGAAAATCACCGGCGCCACCCTCACGCCAGGCTCCACTCTGGACCACACTCGGTGACCCGCCCCTGGGCCAGAAGCCACGCGAGGTGGGTTCGCACCTGGGCAGCCGCGAGGATGAGGTTCGCGCCCGGCACCGACGCGTACACCGACTCGGCGACCGCCTCGGGGGTGCTGGCGCCGCGGGTCGCCAGGACGTCCAGGAACTGGCTGGTGCGCATGTGACGATGGGCGATGTAGTGGTCGGCGAGGGCGGCGGGCTGGGGCGGGCCGTGGGCGGGCCAGAGGCGCTCGGCAAGGCCTCGGACACGGGCCAGGCTGGCCAGGTAGACGGCCAGGTTCCCCTCCGGCGGCAGGAGCACGATCGTGCCTTCTCCGGCCACCAGGTCGCCCGCGATGACGTCCCCCGTGCCCTCAAGCTGCCACGCCAGGTGGCCGTCGGCGTGACCGGGGGTGTGCAGCGCGATGAGCACGCCGGCCCCGGTGTCCACGCGGTCACCGTCCGCCACGCGGTGGTCCACCCGAAACGGCACCTGTGCGTCCGCGTGTGCCCATACCGCGGCCCCGGTCGTGGCCACGAGCTCCTCGACGCCGCCGATGTGGTCGTGGTGGTGGTGCGTCAAGAGCACCCGCCGGATCGGACCTGCCCACCGTCGCAGCCGCTCCTGCTCCTCCGGGTACGGCGAAGCCGGATCGATCACACAATCGCCCAGCCGATAGCAGTTGGTGTGGGTCGCGGGCGGCAGGGTGGGGGTCCGCACCGCCAGCACGTCGAAGCTCATAGGAGCCGGGAGAGGATCGCCCAGGCGCCTACGCCCAGGAGCAGGATGAGCGCGACCGCCGCCAGCCAGTCGGGGATCAGTCGCGCCGCGGCGCCGCGCTGCGCGGTGGACGTTGGACGCACGACGTCTTGCGGGTCGGGCGTGTCCATCTCTTCTTCGTGGACCGCTGCGATCAGCTCGGGGGCGACGAGGTCGAGCGCGACCGGGGTCCATGCTGGACGTTCGGTCGGGGGCAGCGGCGCGAGGGGTCGCGTCGGCACCGCGGGGCCAGGGAGCGGCAGCGCTGGCGGCTCCGGCGGCCGTGCGGGCGGGCGCGGAGCGGGCGTCGGCGGTGGTCCCGCCGGGGGCGCGGGTGCAGGACGTGGGGGCGCCATTGGGCTTGGCCGGGGTGCCGACGTCGAGTCGGGGAACTCGATCTCGGTGGCGGGGTCCTGCGTCCGGGCCGCGGCGACTGCGTAGGGCGGGACGGTGCGCGCGTCTTCCAGCGGCGGCCGGAGCCGCACTTCGGAGCGCGCCGGGGCGGGCGCGAGGACCGGCGTCGGCGGCGGGAGCGGCGGCGGAGCCGTCGTTCGGCGACCCGACGCCCGGCGGCCGAGCAGCTCACGATCGGGAGGGTCCGCATACCCTCGGAGCACGGCCAAGAGCTCCCGGGAAAGCGCGCCCATGTCCCCGTAGCGATCTCGAGCATCCCGGGCCAACATCCGGGTGACGACCCGCCCGAGTGCAGGGTCTACGGTCGAGACGCCGCTGGTCCACGGGCGCAGGTCGCGACGTCCATCTGCCTGGTCGCCCGGCTGCGCGGCGAGGAGTGCTTCGCGGGTGACCAGATGCGCGAGGAGCGCGCCGGCAAGCCACTGGTCGGTGGCCGCTGTTGCCTGGTGGCCTGATTTGAGTTCGGGAGGCACCACGGCGAGCCTGTCCTCAGGCATGGCAAAGTCGGTGAGCACGATGTTCCCATCGCGCCGGAGTCGCACCGTCTCTGCGCAGATTCGCCCGTGCACGATTCCCCGCTCATGCACGCTCCGCAGTGCGCCCACCAGCTCGATTCCGATGTCGACGATGGTCGCGGTGTCGAGATCCCACAGGCCGGCCCGGACGTGCCCGAGCACCGAACTGAGCGTTGCACCGTCGACAAACTCCAAGGCCAGCGCGCCGAAGCCTGCGAAGAAGCCGTGAGCTTTGCGCACCCGGGAGTCGTCGATGGCGCGGACCGCGTCGTATTCTCGGCGCAGTTCGGACATCGCCCGGGTGTCCATCGTGTGGTGGGCGATGCGGATGATGACGATCCGGGGCTCCCGACGGCTGCCGTCCGCGCGTTCAGCCTTCCACAGGTTCGCGATGGGACGCGACGCGACGAGCTCGGTCAGCTCAAAAGGTCCGACGCGGTCACCGGGACGGTTCACGGCCCCGGCCTAACCCGGCGTCCCAAAGCGGCAGGCCCACGCCGGCCACCGCCAGGATTCCCATGCCCAACCACGCGAGGCCGTCCGGTCGTTCACCCAACAGGCCGACGCCCGATAACGCTGACAGCAGCGGGCTCGCGGTGGCCAACGCCGCCAACGGGGCGGCCTCGCCCAGTTGGTACGCGCGGGTCATCGTGTATTGCCCGCCGGTCGCGGCCACCCCCGCCACCACCAACCACGCCCACGTGGACTGCTGGTGCGGCCAGACGACGGTCGTCGTGGCGGCGATGACGATGCACAGCAGTGACGACAGCGCGATGAAGTAGAAGACGATGGTCTCCGGCGCGTTGCTGCCTGACGCCCGCCGCACCGAAAGATAGGCGAATGACGCAGATAAACCGCTTACTGCGCCGAGCAGTCGGCCGACTCCGTCTTGATGCCCTTCGCGCGGCCACCCCAAAAGGGCGAGGCCGATTAGCGAAGCCGTGACCGCGAGCCAGATCGAGGCCCGCGCCCGCTCGCCCAAAAGCCAAGGGGAAAGAGCCGCGACCCAGAAGGCCGAGGTGTTGTTGAGAAAGGCCGCCTCGCCGACCCCGATTCGAGGCAGCGCCGCGAAATAGGTCAAAAGCGCGATGGCCCCAGCTACACCTCGCAGCCAAAGCGCTGGGCGGCGGTCCCCGAGCAGCCGCGCGACGCTGCCGCGCGCCACCACCAGGATGATCGCCAGATTCACCGCTGAGCGCACGGCGCTACTGGCGATGCTGGACAGCCCGGGCTCGCCGCGGTGGGCGGCGCCAACGGCGAGGGACATCACCGTGAAACAGACGCATGCGGCCAACATCGTGACGGCGGCGCGGAGCGGGGGCGGCGTCATGCGTCACCTCCGGAGCGGGGAGTCAGGCCTTGCCCTTCTTGGCGGCTGGTTTTTTCTTGGCCGGCTTCGCCGCGGGCTCCTTGGTGGCGGCCTTGACGGCCTTGACGGTCTTGGTGGCGGCCTTGACGGTCTTGGTGGCGGCCTTCTTTGCCGGCGCCGCACCCGCGGCAGGTGCCTTGGCGGTCCGGCTGCGCGGCGCCGGGGCCGACTTCTTGCCAGGGCGCGCTCCGCCGCGTCGTGACTTGCCCTTTGGCGGCCCCGCCTCCCGACGGCGGGCCAACAAGATCGCCGCTTCGGCCAGCGTCACCGCGTCGGTCGCGATGTCCTTGGGGATCGTCGCGTTGGTCTCGCCGTCGGTGACGTAGGCGCCGAAACGACCGGCCATGATGCGGATCATGCCCCCGGAAACGGCGTCCGCACCGAGCTCGCGGAGGGCCGAGGGTCGCGAGGAACGTCCTCCACCGCGCCGGGTGGGCTCCGTCGCCAAGAGCGCGATCGCCTCGGCCAGGGTAATCGCCAGCGCGCTCTGTTCGGGCGGGATGGTGCGGCTGTCTTCGCCGCGGCGCACGTACGGTCCGAAACGACCGTTACTGGCTACGATATCGACACCGGCGGCGTCCTTGCCCACCACACGGGGCAGCGACAACAACCCGAGCGCTTCGACCAGCGTCACGGTCGCGGGGGTCATGCCCGGCAGCAGCGACGCGCGCGGAGGCTTCGCTTTCCCTTGGGCCTCGCCCAACTGCACGTAGGGCCCGAAACGACCATCCATCACGAAAACAGAGACGCCGGCGGGGTCAGCACCGAGCAGCGCCGGTCCAGCGGCCTTCTTCTGCAGCGCCTGCAGCGCCCATTCGACCGTGACTTCGTCGGGAGCCATGTCTTCGGGGACGTTGGCTGTGGCGCCTTCGCCATCGGTCACGTACGGGCCGTACTGCCCGACGCGGACGTGCATCGCGCCAGGGTTGTCGCCCGCGATGGGGAGCCGGTACAAGCCCGAGCTGTCGGCCGCCAGGGCCTGCTCGAGTCGAACCTTTAGGCCGAGATCACCCAGGTAGAAGCTCGTCAAGAAGGCGACACGATCGCCGTTTCCATCGGCGATCCGGTCCAGGTCGTCCTCGACCTTCGCGGTGAAGTCGTAGCTCACGAGGTCGGCGAGTTGGGCCTCGAGGAAGGCGGTCAGCAAGAGCGCGAGGTGGGTCGGGACCAGGGCGTTGCCGCGCTTGAAGGCGTAGGCGCGATCGACGATCTTTTCGATGATGTCGGAGTACGTGCTGGGGCGCCCGATTCCGAGCCGCTCGAGCTCTTTGACGAGGGTGGCCTCGGTCAATCGTGCGGGAGGCTGGGTCGTGTGCCCCTTGGGCGTGAGCGAGCGGATGTCGAGCACCTGGCCTTCCGTGACCGTCGGGAGCACACGTTCCTGGTCGGCCAGCTCGGCGTCGGGGTCGTCGCTGCCCTCGACATAGGCGCGACGGAATCCAGGGAAGGTGATGGTGCGACCGGACGCGCCGAAGCGGGCGTCGTCGACGTTGATCTCGACGTTGACCTGCTGCCCATGCGCATCCGCCATCTGGCATGCCATCGTGCGCTTCCAGACGAGCTCATAAAGGCGCGCTTCGTCGATCTCCATCTGCCCGCGGGCCTCTTCGATCGAGCGGAACGAGGTGCCCGCGGGCCGGATGGCCTCGTGCGCTTCTTGGGCGTTCTTGGCGGTGCTCTTGTACCGTCGGGTCTCGGCCGGAAGGTAGTCCCTTCCGTACTGACTCAGGATGTTGGCCCGTGCGGCGGTGATGGCCTGATCGGACAGATGCACGCTGTCCGTTCGCATATAGGTGATCCAGCCACGCTCGTAGAGTCCCTGGGCCACGCGCATCGTGTGCTTGGCCGTCCAACGCAGCTTGCGATTTGCCTCCTGCTGAAGGGTGCTGGTGGTGAAGGGGGGAAAGGGACGTTCTTTCCACGGCTTCTGCTCGACGCCGCCCACGCGGGCCGGGTGCGTTGACAGCCGCGCCACCAAGGCCCGTGCCGCGGGCTCGTTCAGAAGCAGGACCTTGGTGTCGGCAAGCCGCCCCGTGGTCTCGTCGAAATCTTTGCCCCGCGCGATCCGCCGGCCGCCCACGGCGGCGAGATTCCCTGGGAGCGCGCCGCCGCCTGCCCCGAAGACCCCTTCGATGTCCCAGTAGTTGGCGGACCGGAACGCCATGCGCGCCCGTTCCCGATCGACCAGGAGCTTCACTGCCGGAGACTGAACCCGTCCGGCGCTGCGTGCGCCGCGGATCTTGCGCCACAAAACCGGGCTGACCGCGTAGCCGTAGAGGCGGTCGAGCACCCGCCGCGTTTCCTGTGCGGCCACGAGGTTTTCGTCGATGACGCGGGGGTTGGCCAACGCGGCGCGGATCGCTTCGGGCGTGATCTCGTGAAAGACCATTCGATGCACCGGCACCTTCGGATTGAGGACCTCACGAAGGTGCCAGGAGATGCTTTCCCCTTCTCGGTCCTCGTCTGTTGCGAGGTACACCTCGCTGGCGTCCTTCAGCAGCGCCTTGAGTTCGGCCACCTGCCGTTTCTTGTTCGGCGAGACGACGTAGTAGGGGCGGAAGCCGTCGGCGATGTTCACCGCGAAGTCCGGATGCACTCCGGAAGCCTTGATGTCGTCGGGAATGTCCTTGGCCGTCTCGGGCAGATCCCGGATGTGCCCGACGCTGGCCTCGACCATGTAGCCATTGCCGAGGAAACGCTCGATGGTCTTTTTCTTGGTCGGAGACTCGACGATGACTAGTGGCTTGGGCATGGCGCCGCCGAATACCCCACGCCGACCCGTCAAGCCAAGGGGGGATACGTTTTGTCGATGGTGGAGCCGATCGGCCGATACCTTGACCACCTCCGCGCCGAACGCGGTGCCAGTCCGCACACCCTTCGGGCCTACGGTGCCGAATTGAGGGGCGTCTCCGGCTCACTTTCGCCCAGGCCCCTCCTGGCCGCGACGACCGCGGATCTGCGCCTTTGGCTGGCGAAAGGGGCCTCCGCCCCTTCCAGCCTCGCCCGCCGAATCAGTTGCCTCAAGGGATTTTGGCGTTGGGCACAGCGCGAGGGGCTCGCCGCGCGTTCACCCGCCGAGCGACTTCGGGCGCCCCGGGTCAAGGCTCCCCTCCCTCGTGTGCTCCAGGTCGACGAAGCCAGTCGCCTGGCAGAGTCCCCGGTCCGGCCCCGCGACCGTGCCCTGATCGAGGTCGCGTACGGTTCTGGTCTGCGCGTGTCCGAGTTGGTGGCGCTCGATGTCGATGACGTGGACCTGGTGGGCCGAGTGATCCTGGTCCGGCGAGGCAAAGGGGGAAAGGACCGAGTGGTCCCTCTGGGCGAGGCGGCAGCGATCGCGGTTGAGGGTTTGGTGATGGCTCGCGGCGGGCATCCCGGCGCGCTCTTCCTCAACCGAGCCGGTCGCCGCCTGTCGTCTCGGAGCGCGTACACCGTGGTTCACGAAGCCGGGCGCGCCGAAGCACTCCCGGACGTTCACCCCCATGCGCTCCGCCACAGCTTCGCGACTCACTTGCTCTCGGCGGGGGCCGACATCCGCTCGATCCAAGAAATGCTCGGCCACGCCTCGATGTCCACCACCCAGCGCTACACGAGGCTGGACCTGGAAACGCTGCAGCGCGCGTATCGAGACGCGCACCCCCACGCCCGACGCTGAAGCGTCGCCCTGCGGCGAGCGTCCTCCCCCTGCTCAGGTTGTGGATATACTCGCGCCGAGATGGCCAAGACACCGCTGACCAGCGTGGAACGTAGCGCAATCGCCCGATTGCAGCGTGAAGCGACGTCGGGGACCTTCTACGGCCTGTTGCTGGTAGATGGCCGGGCGACCAGTGAAGAGGTCGAAGCGGCGTACCGCGACTACGTCCGGGACTGGCATCCCGACCGCTTCTTTTCGCGCGATGCGGCCAGTCATGCAGAGGCGATCGACGACCTTTTCGTGCAGGTCACCCGGGCTTACAAGACGCTGCGCGACGGTAAGAAGCGCGCCGTGTACGACGCCGACCTGGGCTCGCGCGGCGTGGTCGTCGCGCAGAAAGCACCCGTGGCCGCGCCGGCCGAAGATCCCGCCTTCGAGGTGCGGCTGAACCGCCGCCCGGCGGCCACCCCCGACGCGGGGCCGCGGCCGGCGTCCACGATCAGCATGGCGGCGCCGCTGGGGAGCGCGGGGAAGGCTCCGGTTCCAGCCACGTCCTCGCCTCCAAACGGAGCAGCGCCACGATCGGCTGCGGCCCTGGTTGCGGAGAGGATGCGCGGTCAAGTCGCCGACCAGCTTTCGCGGGCAGCTGGCTACTACCGGGCCGGCTTGGATGACTTCGAGGCTGGACGCTTCGGCAAGGCGGAATCCTCGCTGTACCTGGCGATGCAGTACGATCCAAAAAATGCTTCCTACGCTGATCTTTTCAAACGGGCGCAGGTCAAGGGGAAGCAGGGGCGAGCGGCCAACCTGGTGCTCCTGGGGCAGCAGGCCGAGCAGTTCGGAAGCACGCAGAATGCGCTCAACCACTACAAACAGGCAGTCGAGTGCGAGCCCGAGGAGGGTGCGGCGTACTTCGCCTATGGTCAGCTGATCCGAAAGCAGGACGTCGAAAAACGAGAGGCGATGGCGCTTTTACGGAAGGCGGTCAGCAAGGAGCCCAAGCGGGTGGAGTACCGGTTGGCCCTCGCCGAGCTGTACGTGGAGCTGAACTTGGCTCAGAACGCGCTGCGGGAAGCGCAAGCCGCGACGGAGATCGATCCCAAGCACGACCAGGCGCGCGCGCTCTACAAGCGGCTGAAACAGAGCGCGCGCTGATCGCGTCGGTGGCTATTCGCCTTTGTGGCGGATCTTGTACTCGAGCACCAGGCAGACGACAGGGTCCACGCTTCGGCCGAAGGTGGCGTCCACCGTGTCGGGGCTGGCCAGCGCCATCATGCAGGGGAGCCCGACCGAGCGGGCGATGATCTCGGCGCTCCCGTCGAGGATCGCCTCTTTGGTCGGTTCTTCTTTGAGCGGCGCGACGAAGCTGTTGCGGAAGTCCAGCGTCGGGGTGTCATTGTCTTCGTACCGGTTTCCCGGGACGTCCGACGCATACAACTTGATGAGCCGCGAGATCGTCGCTTCGTTCTGGCTGGTCTCGGGCACGGCGTTGCCATTGCTGCCGAAGTGGCGCTCGAACGCGCCAAGCGCCTTCTGCATCTTGGAGCGCTCGTCCTCGCCGGTCGCAAAAAGACAGAATTCCCGACCAGAGGCCAGCTGCGACTCCTCGATCCCGATGGCGGGGTCGGGCGGCGGTTCGTTGGCCTGAAACGCAGCGTCGGTCAGGAGTTTCAGCCTGCCCGCGTCGTCGTTGGTGAAGCCGGCGGTCTCGTCGCCGCGGTAGGCGTCGAGCAGCGGCGCGAGGCCCAGCGAGCGGGCTTGGCGGAAGGTGAGCATCGCCGGGCCGCGCATGCACGAACGTTTGTTCGTGACGTCGAGCTGCACGTTCCAATCCTCCCGGCTCCGCTTGGGAATGGCAGCCGCAAACGGCAAAAGAACCTTGGTGGCGGGGTCGAAGCTGTCCGACTCGCCGATGGCCTCGCGCCAGCGGATCCATTGACCCTTGGCATCGCCCCCCTCGCCCAGCAGCCACTGGTACTCGGTTTGGCTGGCAAACACGCTGGCGAGCTCCTTTTCGATCTTCCCCGACAGTTCGTCCTGGGTTTCGAGCGCCGCTCCCAGCGCGGTGCTGCCCACGATCTCGGCGATGAGCTTCCGCGAGGACTTGTCGGCGAGGCCCCCGCCGGAGCTGCCGAAGCCCTCGCGTTGTTTGCACTCAGCCAGCTCGTCGGTCTTCTTGGTGGCGTCCAACCTATACTTGAACGCCGCGCACGAGCTGCCGAGGGTGCCGATGTAGCCGACGGCGGCGATCGCCAGTGGAATGAGAATCCGGGGTTGGAGGAGCGCACCGCTGGTGAAAAGGTACCAGCCTTTCGCCGCCAATCCGAAGGGGCCGAGCGTCCAGATCCTGGCCAGCAAAAGTCGCCAGCCTTCTTTGGCGAAGCCCTCCGCGGTGAGGTTGTTGCGCCGTCCGCGCTTCTGTTCGCGCTGCGCCAGGATCTCGGCCGGGAGCGCGGCGATTTCGATGGTGAACCGCGCCCCCTCGAGGGCCACCAACGAGAAGCGGTCGCCAGGGCGGAGCGCGGTCGGCGTCTGGATCTGTTGTCCGCGCCGCGCATCGCCCTTCCAAACGAAGACCGCGGCGGTGCGCTCGCTCGGCGCGACGATCAGCCCACCATCGCCCTGACGGATGACCTTGCAGTGTTCGCGCGCGACGCCGAACGCTTCCGGCAAGACGATGTGGCACCGCTCCCGGTCGGCGCCGAGCCGCACCTCGAGACCCTCGAACGGTCCGAAGCGCGTTCCACCGAATTCGGCGGACAGCACAAGGTAGAGGGCGAGTTCGTCGCGGGCCATCGCGGGCGAAGCATAACGCCGGACGATAGGCTCAAGCGTCCATGAACATCTTCCTCATCCCCTTCACCCCGTTGCGCCACACCGCAGTGGCGGCAGCGTGTGCAGGCTTCTGCCTCATCGGGTGGTGGCTGTTCCTCACCGTGTGTTGGATGGGCGCGCCGTGGACGCGGGGATGGGACGGGGCCGTTTATCTGGGGGCCGTGGCTGGGTGCGCGGGGGGGGGGTCGCTCCTGGCGGAGGGGGCGCTGCGACGGTGGCCACTCTGGAAGCGGGCGGGTCTTGGCGTGCTCGCGGCTGGGCTCTCCGTCGCGCTCACCATCGCGAATTATTGGATGTGGACGGGGCTCGTTGGCCCTCTACTCTTCGGTCCGGAGCTTGCGGACCCGTCCCTGGTCAGCCTTCGCCACCGCGTTTTTTCGTGGATGGCGGCGGGCCTGGGCGCGGGGGCGGGCACGATGTTGGCCCGGAAGTTCAAAGGGGGCTTCTCTCACCTCGTGGGCGGCGTGCTTTCGGGGCTCATCGGCGGATTGGTCTGGTATGTCGTCGGGTACTCGGCCTATCCCTTTGCCAAGGACCTTTTCTGGGCTGGGGCGCTCGGTGCGGTCGCGTTCGGTGCGGCGTTCGGGTTGTTCGCGTGGGGGGTGCCCGACGAGCTGTATGCGGGCTGGCTGCGCGTGCTCAGCGAAACGAGGCATGGTCGGCGCATCCCCATTGACGCCGCCGACGGGCAGCCGCGCGAGCGCTTCGTCGGTCACTTCCCACGCGGCCTGGACCTCTTTCTGCCCGCAGATGACGGGGTCTTAGAGCTTCACGTCAGCGTGCTGGTCAACCGCGCCGGGGAGTTCCGGGCGCGGGGCCTCAGCCTGCAACGGACCGTGGTGAGGCGGTTCCTGGAGCGTGTCGACCTCAGCTACGACAAACGGCGTCCTGCCCCGCTGGACACGCGCCTGTCCAGCGGGGATCGCATTGTTCTGGGCACGCCCGGGCAGGAGGCCGTTGTCGAGTTCCTCATGCTGCCACGCGAGGAGCGCTGATGCGCGGCAGCCTCGCTGTGGCGGCGCTTCTTTCGGGTTCGCTGTTCCTCGGTTGCGGCGACGATGACGTCAGCACCATCTCCGGCTCGACCATCCGGGTAGGAAAGCCTGTGACCAAGGGCCAGTCCGGGGCCTACGCCCTCCAGATCTACGATTCCGAAGCTGATTGTGGCAACGCCGACTCCATCCGCGACGCCGAGCGCGCCGCCTGCCTTCCGTTCGTCGACCGCGCCTCGGGGACGGTACGGCTTGCCTACCAGCTACGCGTCGATGGCAACGCCGCCCCGATGAGCCTGCGGCCCGACGCGATCACCGTTTTGCACAACGACAGCCGGCCGTCCAGCAAGGACGAAGAGCGGGTCGCGATCATCCCGCATCAACCATCCGCGACCGGCAACCTCTACATCCTGCTCATCGACGGGTCGGGTTCGATGGCCATCGTCGACCGCCCCGAGGACGGCCTGACCCGGATGGACAAACTTCGCAGCGCCCTGCTCCGTCGCGACGTGGTCGACGCCTTCTTCGGGGGCGACGGCGCGTCGAGCGAGGTCGCGTTGGTGGTCTTTCGGGGCGAAAATCGGGAGCCCCTCGGCGGAAAGTGGGTGGTCCGGGAGCCCGAGGAGTACCGGCGGCTCATCCGCGACGAGCTCCAGGTGGGCAGCGGCTACACGTTCCTGTACCAGGCGGTGCACTACGGATCGATCGGGATCGCCGAGGTTCCGGATATCCGCTCGGCGATCGAGAACCGTGGCCTGGCGCCGACGGTGATCGCGCTGACCGACGGCTTCAACAACGAGCGACCGTCGGATGTCTGCGCTGACAACGCCCCGCGACTGACGACGCTGCTCGAAAAGTTGCAAGACGTCCGGCTGGGGCGTGGCAGTCGCGGCTATCAACCCGAAATTTTCACGGTAGGGCTCGGCAAACGGGCGTGGCGGTCGTTCAAGGTGCCGGAAGGGCTTTCGGTCGCGCCGACGCAGCTGTGCGGCGGGTTCGGCCAGTACCCGATCAACGGCGGCGTCGAGGAGCGCGGCGTCGACAACGCGGCGCTTGCGTGGATCGCCCAGGTCGGCAACGGCGAATCTTACGTGGAGAAAGACGCGGCGGGCCTTGCGGAAGCGTTCAAGGCGGCTGCGCAGAAGCGCTACATGTGGTTCGAGATTCGGTACAAGGTCGACCCGTTTCACCTGCGACGCGGCTTCGACGTGACCATCCGCCTGACGCAGCCCTACCAGGTGGAAGCGACCGTACCGATCTACCCCAACGCATGGGTCGATGGTCCGCCGGGCGTCGTTGGCGTCGACGGATGGCCGGCGTCGGCGCCCTTTCGGGCCACCGTCGTCGTGCTGGTCGCGATTTTGTCGTTGGTCGCCGCCTGGACCTACCTCCCGGCGTCGGTTTTCAATGTTCGTCGGGCGCTCTTCGGGATCGTGGCCGGCTCTCGTCGTCGCAAGGGGTAGTCGGAAAGGCCAACGCCGATCCGGCCGCGGCATTACGCTGCGGGCGTGCGCATCCACCAATACGACGTGCTGCGGGAACTGGGCCAGGGCCAGTTCGGACGGGTGTCGTTGGCGGTGGGGGAGGTGCCGGGGCGCCACGGTGCGCCGGGCCGCCGACGGGTCGTGGCCATCAAGGCGTTGCACGACACCCGAAATGCGGATTCGATCCGGCTGCTGCGCCAGGAGTTCTCGCTCTTGGAGCAGGTGAAGCACCGCAGCATCGTTCGGGTGTTCGAGTACTTCGAAGACCAGCATGCCGTCGTGATGGAGTATGTGCACGGCGTGACCTTGCGCACCGTGCTGGACGACTGCGGCAAGGCCCGTGAGCAGGTCTTCACCGAAGGCGCGATCGAAATCGGGTGCGAGATCGCCGACGCGCTCTACCAGGCGTGGACCAGCCCGGCGGACAACGGGGAAAGACTCCGACTCGTCCATCGTGACCTGAAGCCGGAAAACGTGATGTTGACGGGCGAGGGGGAGGTCAAGGTGCTCGACCTGGGCCTGGCCCGCGTCCACAACGCGGACTTCGTTCGTGAAGACACCCGCCTGGTGCGTGGCACGCCGCTCTACATGTCGCCCGAGCAGGCGCGCGGCGAAGAGCTGGACCACCGCAGCGATCTCTTCGCGCTGGGCCTCATCCTCTACGAGCTCCTGATGGGACGCCCCGCCTACCGCGTTCCCGCCGACGTTGCCGACCCCGTGCGGGCGACGCTCTCCGCCATCGAAGCCGGCGCCCTGGATGAGCAGTGCCGGGAGTTGGAAGCCAAGTTGCCGGGAATGGGACCGGTGGTGGCGCGGTTGTTGCAGGCAAACCCAAGAAATCGATACCCCAACGGTCAAGACCTGCTGGTGGACCTCCGCCGGCAGCTTTACCGGGACCGGGGCTCGTACGTCAAAGAATTCGTTTCGTTCTACTTTGGTAGTCTCCATCCACTCAGTGTGCCTCCGGACCCGGATGCACCTCAGGGAGCCCGGATGTCACGTAAGACAATGGAAGAGCGTCTGGCCGAACAACTCGTGGACGAAACCGGGCAACCGGCGCCTCGTGCACCCGTCCCGGTGCGGCGAGCCGCCCCCGCGGTGAGTGCCGCCCCTGCCCTCGCGCCGCCCTTGGCGCGCCCGCCGATGGCGCCGCCTGTGATGGCCGTCCCGCGGTCCGCTGGGCCGCCGAAGATCACGCCACGGGCGGCGGCGGCTGCCAAGCCCGCGGCGCCGTTACCGGACGACGACGACATGCCCGTCAGCGTGCGCGGTGCCCGGCCCTCGGCGCCAAAGCCCAGGGCGCCGGTCGGCGCGCGCAGCCCCACCGAAGCCGGCATGCTCGAGATGGTTCCGCTCGGGAACCCCGACGAGGCTGAGGCCGCTGCGGACCCGAGCGCAACGGCGTTCTTCGCGATCCCTGCCCCGAAGAACGAGCGCCCGCGCACCCTGGTGCCCGGCGCCGCGCTTCCGCCAAACTCGCCCTACCAGGCTCCGCCCACCGGCGCCCGGCCGACCAGCCCGCCGATGGCCTTTCAGCCTCCCACGCCCGGGTCGGCGTCAGTCCAGCAGGGGCCGGCAGCGCACGCGATCGGAACGGGCGCCGGCTCTGCGATCGGCGTGGGGCACGCCTCTGGGGGCGCCACGCCGTTCCACGTGGCTGGAAACATGCCAACGCAGGGCAGCGCGGATGAGTCGCGGATGCAGTCCACCAGAGTTTTCGCGCTGATCTTCGGCGCGCTCGCCATGGTGTTTTTGGCGGTGGTGGCGGCGGGCGCGGTGGTGTGGTGGAAGATGTCCCAGGAAGAAAAGCCGCTGATCGCGGACGCCGGTGAGGCTCCGAAGATGATCCCGCCGAAGCCCGCCGATCCCGTCGACGGCGAACCCGACGAGCCGCCGCCCATGGCCAAGCCGGTCAAGCGGACCGGGGGCGGCGGGGGTGGCGGCGGGACCGTGCCCACGCCGACGCCGAGGGCGTCGGCCACCGGGACGGTGACCGTCACCTTCACTGGGGCGTCCATCCCCGGGAAGATCGAGATCGACTGTGGCGAGGCCTTCCGCAAGCAGCAGTCTCTCTCGGGCGGGAGCGCAATCGTCGCCGGCGTGCCGACCTCGGGCGAGTGCAAGATGATCCCCAAGGGCGGGGTGGTGGCCTCGAAGGCGTCGGTGCGGGGGGGCGGGACCTACAACTGCTCGATCTCCGGGACGACGACGGTTTGTAAGTAGGCGCCGGCCCTTCATCGCAGCTCAAAGCTACAGGTGATGTCCCCTCCCGAATCCAGGGCGCCCCGGCCGACGATGCAGTGCCGCCGCGCATCGTAGCGCCAGGTCAGGGCCGCGGGAAGGTCGACGCTCACCGTGTGGCCCCCGGCGCGCAGGGTCCACGCGCACGCCGCACCCTCGATCTGCCAGTCGGCGCCGAGCGTCCAGGTGAGGGTGACGGCCCCGCCGACGCCCTCCAATCGGTCGGTGACGCGGAGCCGTTGTTGGTTCAATAGCACGTCTCGTGCCCAGAGCCGGCCCCGACCGAGGGTCGCCGAGCCCTCGAGCCGTGCCTTCTTCCCATCGACGCGGGCAACCAGCAAGTGCGCTTCACCAGGCTCGAAGCCGACCAGAACCAGGCCGTCGTGCGCCTCGCGTTCCCGTACGCCACTGCCCGGGTCGGCGAGGAGCGGGCGCTGGCCGAGGTCCGCGAGCAGTTGCAGCGGCGTGTCGTGGGCGTGGGGGCCGCCACTGGCGGCCCCCACGGCAAGAATCACCCGAAAACTCTCCCCGCGCACCGGCATGGACGCGATGGTGATGCCGTCGCCAGCGAAGGACCACACGGACCACCCCTTTGGGGCTGCTACTGTCGTGCTGACGGAGTGGCCGAACCAGCGTGCCCGGGGGTCCGGACCGGCGCCGGCCTCGCCTCCGTCCAAGCCCCATCCGACGGCGAGCGTCCGGAGCGACGTCGGCAGGGAAGGGGAGTCGACCGCCAGGATATCCCCGAACGGTGCTTCCCCCAGACTCGGCAGACGCCCCTCCCCGCTCAGTCGGTCCAAAAAAGCCACGGCCCGCGCCCAGGCCGCGGTCGCGTGCGACGGCAGCGCGGCGCCGTTGGCGCGGGCTACCGCGATGGCGATGGCGGTGAGCCAGACGGATTGCGCCAGGAAGGCGGGCGCGCCGCCCTTGTCGCTGCCATCGCCCATCGTCAGCGCATCGAGCTCGCTGGCCAGCGCGGCGGCGGCTTCGGTCCACGCGCTCCGGGCGTTCGGAATCGCCGGAAAGGTGAGCGCGGCGACCAGGATGCCGACGTGGTGGGCCACGCGCCGGTGTCCGTCGTGGCGCCCCAGCGGCAGCGTGGCCTCGAGGTAGCGGATGTGCCAGGCGGCGCTCCCGGCCGCCGCGGCGACCAGCGGCGCGGGTGCGCTGGCGCCGAGCCAGGAGAGACCCGCGGCCCAGTGAACGACGCGCACGGCGGCGTCCGTGGGGTGGGTCCAGCCGCCCCCCTGCCCAGGCAGGTCGAATCGAAGCCACCCTTCCAAGCCGGCGATGGCGCCTGCGCCGGCCTGGGCGTCGCCGTTGGCGGCGCGGCGCGCCAGCTCCGCGAACCAGCCGTGACGGTGGGCGGTCCGGGCCTCGGTGGCGGTGTCACCCGGGGCGTCCCAGCGCTGGGGGGGGACGCTCAGCGGCCCGTCTTCCGCCCTATCGGGGCGGAAGGCAAGGGGACCCAGCGGACCCGGGAGCGGCTCCACAGGCCGCGTCGCGTGAGGAACCGGACCCTGAAGCACGCCCCAGAGCGCCGTTTTCGCGCGCGACCGCAGCTCGGAAAACGTCACCCGCCGGGCATGTCGAAGTCGAAGTCCATCTCATCGCCGAGCTCGTTTTGCAGGTACACCTTGAGTCGGGCCTCCATGCGAGCTTGAATCTGGCGGATCCGTTCCTTGCTCACCCCAAATCGGTCGCCGATCTCGGACAAGCTAGCCGGGTCTTGGGCCATGAGGCGCTCCTTCCAGATCGCCCGCTCGCGCTCGTCATCGAGGGTCGCCTGAAAGGCGTTGAGCTTGGCCCGGACCAACTCGCCCAGCTGGCCGTCGGCCACGCGGGTCTCCGGATCGACGTTCTCTTCGTCGGGAACGATGTCCTGGAGGGGGCGTCCTTCTTCGCCCGCCATCGGCGTGGTCAGCGACATGGCCGGTGCCCGCATGTGCTGATCGACCGCGATGACCTCGCTTTCGGGAACCTCGAGCCGTTCTGCCAGCGCCTTGGTGGTGGCCGGAATGCCTTCGGCCAGAAGGCGCTGCCGCTCCTTCTGGAGTTGGAAGAAAAGCTTGCGGCCGTTTCGGGTGGAGCCGAGGCGCACCAAGCGGAAGTTATCCATCAAGAAACGCAGGATCATCGCCCGAATCCAGTACTGGGCGTAGGAGCTGAAGCGGATGCCCCGGTAGGGGTCGAAACGGCTGAGCGCCTCGACGAGGCCGACGTTTCCTTCCTGGATCAGGTCGAGCACGTTGGCCCACTGTCGGTGGTACTGAAAGGCGATCTTCACCACCAGCCGCAGGTTCGCGGTGACGAGACGCTCGGCCGAGGCCGCGTCGCCGTCCTCGTAGTAGCGGAGCGCCACCTTCTTTTCTTCGTCAGGATCGAGCAGCGCATAGCGGCGGATCTCCTGAAGGTAGTGCGTGAGGAGGTCCCCGCCGCCGGCCAGGGTGTGGGTGCCCTTGACCGCGGGGAGCTTCGGCAACGGGCGCCGCGCTTCATTCCCCAGGGGGTCCACGACTTCGCCTGAGGCGTCGAGGATCTGGTCCTCGTTGCCGTCGTCGTCCTCTTCGTCGTCGTCGGGTTCGCTGCTCATGACTCCTCGGGTAGCGCCGTGATGGTTCCGGGGCGCAGAAAGGCCTCTACGACGTCGGGGCTGCCGGCCACGAAGGACTCGCCTTCGTTGGCGAAGGGGTCGACCGGTCCGCCCGTTTCGAGGCTGACCACCCGGCCCCCGAGGACCGCTATCAAGGCCAGCCCCGCGGCGGTATCCCAGCTCGACCAGCCGGGGGCGACGATCACGGCCTCCGCCGAGCCTCGCGCCACCAGCGCAAGGTGGGCCGCCGTCCCCCCGATACAGCGAGTCTTGCCCCCGTATCGGAGTCGGAAGTGTGTGTGAAAACGTGACGGCAGGTACACCGTGCTGGGCGCGACCCGCTTCGAGAACGGTCGCAGCGCCTCGCCGTTGTGCCACCCCCCCCGTCCTTTGCCGGCCGTCTCGACATGATAGTATTCGGAGAGCCGTGGGAGCCAGAGCGCACCGCACTCGACGACCGGTCGCCCCGCCACAGGAACCACGCGCGCCACCGTCGGCCCCCAGTGGGCCAGCCCCTCGACGTAGCTGCTGGTGCCGTCGATCGGGTCGACCGTCCACCACGCGCCGTCGCCGCGGTCGCCCCCACTTTCTTCGGTGACGAAGGCATCGCCGGGAAAAAGTTGTCGCAGCCCGGAAACAATCGCGACCTCGGCCAAGAGGTCGCCTTCGGTGACGGGCGTGCCGTCGGCTTTCTTCCGCGGCCGAAGATCGGCGCTCCACGCCGCCATCGCGACACTGCCGGCGTGGGCCAGGACGCGCCGGATGCGCTCGGCACGCTCGGGGTAGACCGTCATCTTGCCCGCCTATCCTCTCCCCCGGTCGCAGGATGCATGCTATGGGGTTGAGGGTTCGATCGACGTGGCGAGGGCGACTCTCAAACTCACGGGTGTGTACGAGGCCTGGGGCCCGCACGTGCGCACCGGTCGTCTGCAACGCGCCAGCGGTGCTGAGTCGGCCGTGCTCGTGCGCGTTTTGGAGGGGCGGCCGGCTGACGATGCCTCGTTGACCTCCCTGCGCGAGGACGGTCGGCTGCTCGCTAGGTTGCAGCACGAAAACGTGCTCCGGGTGGAACAGACCAGCGGCGTGGGCGGAATGCTGGCGCTGGTGCATGAGAGCTTCGATTGTGTCGCGATGAGCCACGTGATCGGCGCGCTACTGGCGCGCGGTCAAGTTCTGCCGTCACGAGTCGCGGTGGAAGTGGCGGCAGCGGTGGGTATTGCGCTGGAAGAAGCACTGAAGATTACCGACGGCGAGCGGCGGGTGATCCACCCAGGGCCCACCCCGGGGGAAGTGCTGGTCGACACCGCCGGCCGGGTGAAGCTCGGCGGGGTCTGCGCGCTCCGCTCCGGGGAAGTTTGGCCGCCGCCGCCGCCTGGCTACGCGGCGCCCGAGGGTGCCGGGGGCTGGCAGGCCGCAACCTGGATGGTGGGCGCGCTGCTTCTCGAATTGCTCACCGGTGAACCGCCGGGCGAGGTGGTGCGGGATGCCGCGCGGCACGAGGCGATGCTCAGGCGCGTCGGGCTCAAGCTGGTGGCGCGCCCAGGCGACACCCCCACCGAGGCGCTGCTCCAGGCGGTCCGACAGGCGCTTGCCTTTGATCCCGAGGCCCGCGGCACGCCGGGTGCCTTCGGGCGCATGCTGCGCGATCTCGCGGTGCAGCTCCAGACGCCGGGCCTGCGCGCCTGGGCGCCGGGCACGGTGCCGGCCGTCCAGCGGCACGCGGCGGGAGCGCTTGTGAACCGCACCCTGGCGCCGCCCCACTCCAGCGTGCCTCCGGCGCCGCCCCTCGCGCCCCCGCTTCGCGAGTTTCCGGAACACGACCCCGAGCCGGAGCCCACGATGGTGGGCATTCCGATGCCCAGCCGCGGCGCTCCGCGGATGCAAACGCCGTCGGAGACGGTGCCGGTGCCGGTCTCCACGGTACGCCCGCAGCCCCAGCGGGTGGCACCGGGGCCGGCCGTGAGGCCAAGCGCCGGCGGTGCCGGGCCGTCGATCGGGGCGGTCGCGGTCCAGCCCGACCGCTTGGCGGGCATGCCGGCCCTGCCGCTGATTGGCGACGGGTCGGAGGAAGCGGAGCACACCGTGGTGGCCCGTCCCGCTCAGCGCGTGCCCGTTGCCGCGCCACGCGTGGATCCGCTGTACGTTCCCATCTCGGGTGGCGCGCCCGGCGGGCCACCACCGGTTGCGCGGAACCGCGCGATCCTCGACGATGACGAAGAAGCGCCGAGGCCCGCCCGGAGCATGCTGCCGCTGCTTTTGGGGGGGCTCACTGCCCTGTTCTTGCTGGCATCCATCTTGGTGATTGGTGCCGCTGGGTGGTTCTTCGGGGGCGACGAACCCGAGGTCGTTCGGGTGCCGACCCTGGCGGACGTGGTTGGGGACTCGCCGTCGGCGCCCACCGCAGCTGCGCCGGCACTCCCTCCCGAGGTCGTGGCGCCGTCGCCGGTCGCCGAACCGAAGCCGGCTAGTCCGCCGGTAGCGGCCTCCGCGAAGGCGACTCCGCCTGCCCCGAAGCCACTGCCGCGCGCGGCCCCCGCGGCCAAGCCGCCGCCTGCCGCGGCGAAGCCGGCGGCAACCGACGCGGGCCCGGTGCGAATTGGAGGAGGGGCCGCCGCGGCTCCTCCGTCCGCCCCCGCCCCCGCCGCGCCGGTCCCCTCGCCCACGCCCACGGGTGCACCGCCGGCAGCGCCGACGCCGGAGGCCACCGGACCGTTCCAGGTCAGCTTCGCCGCGGCCGAGCCCGGCATGACCTTGGAGGTCAAGTGCATGCAGGGGGGGGGCTCCGGCTCCAGCGTCACCGTGGCCGATGCGATCAAGGGCAACTGCCGGGTCGTGGGGCGGATTGGCGATGCCACGGTGATGACCCTGGTCACGGTTTCTGGGCCCCGCGCGTACCAGTGCTTTGCCGGTGGCGCCCGCACCTGTCGCTGAGGTGCGGGCGTGGAGCTGACGCGGTGTTGCCCGCTTGTGGTAGCGTAGCTGCGCTTTGAGCGAGGATTGACCCGAATGCTGTCCACCGTCCTGACCCTGGCCTTTTTGAGTTGCACGGGCGAAGAGCCCGTAAAGCCCGTCGTACCTCTCGCCACCGAGCCGGTGGCTGCACCCAAAGTCGGGATCGAGGGCGCGCGCGCGACGTTCGCCACCGGCGACGCTGCGGGTGCTTTGAAGCTCGCCGAGGGCTGGCTCACGTCGCACCCCGAGGATGACGCCGGTTGGGACCTCGTCGAGCTGCTCGCCCACCGCGCCGGGGACCTCGGCGGGATGGTGGACCGGCTCTCGGCGGACCAGGCGATTGGCGGCCGGGCCGACCGTCACCATGCGCTCCGCGGAGCGTTGGCGCTCGCGGCGAATCGCCCGGCGGACGCGCTGGTGGCGGCGCGTGCGCTCGCGGCGTCGGCGCCAGGCGATGCCGCGGCGCTCGTCGCGGGTGCCGTCGCCCTCGGTGCGCCCGCCCCTGAAGGCCTCGACCCGGCGTCGGCGCTGCTGGTCGCGTCGGGGTCCGATCCCAAGACGGCGATCGACCCCGCGGTCGACGCGCTTCCGGGCTGGCGGGTCGCCCTCGTTCGGGCGAAGATCAAAGCTGGCCGGGGGGACTCGGCTGGGGTCAACGCCGAACTGGCGCGGCTTCCTGCTGGGCTCGCACGACTGCAAGGATTGCCGCTCGCGTTGGGCGCTGCGCCAGATGCGACCACTGCCTGGGCGGCGGCGGAGGCCACTGCGCGCGACGCCATGACCAACGGCGACGTCGTCGGCGCCGCGCAATCGCTCGATCTGGGCTTGCCCGCGGCCTTGTCGGCGTGGGAGGGTGGTCGGGTCGCGGCGGCGGCGGCGGAGCTGCGGAAGAAGGCCGAGGAGGCCAAAAACGCCGAAGGCAGCGCGTCCCTGGCGGCCGTCGAGGCGCACGGAAACCTGCGAGCCGGCAGGCCCATCTTCGCCCGTGACGCCGCTCGGGTCGCCGCGGCCGGCACCGGAAGCAAGGCCCGCGGCAACTGGGAACTCGCCTTGGCCTGCGCATCGCTCGGAGATGCGTCGTGCATTGACACCGCAGTGGCCTCGCTTGCGGAGCCCGAGGCCACCGCGGCGCGCGAGTTGGCTGCCGCGCTTCGGGGCGGGGCGGGCGTTCCAGGCGCGGGCCTGGATCCTGATCGGGCCGCGCTCGTTGCCTTGCTGGCGGCGGGTTGGGTCGACGACCCTGCGGTGGCGTGGGAACGTGCGTCGGCGGCGGCGGCGCCGGACTTGCGCTTGTGGGGCGCGGCGATGGCGGACCGGGGGGCCCTCTCCGGCTCGGGCGGTGCTGGCTTCGCGGAAGAAGCGGCGGCGCGCCGGTACCTCAGCAGCGGCAGCGGTGCGGCCCTCGTCGGCGACCACCCGGATACCGCCTCGTGGAACGCGGCCATCAACGCCGAGGCCGGTGCGCCGGGGTCGGGGCTCACGGGCTGGGCCCGCGCGCGCGCCGCCTTGCAGGCGGGGGACGTCGCGACCGCTTCCCGAGACTTCGGCGTCATGGCGATTGCCGTGCCGAGCTGGCGAACGGGGCCCTGGACCCCGGTGCTCGTTCTCGACGGTCCCGCCCCGCAGCAGCTCGGCGCCGATGCCGACCGCGTCCGCGCCGCGCTCGATCCGGTCACACCCGCGATCGAGCTGCACGGTTGGAGCCACCGCCATGAGACGAGCACGCTTCTTTGGCAGTCCGGTGTTTCGGCTGTCCCCGGCAAGGCAAGCGCTGAGCAGTCTGCGGCCGTCTGGGACGCGGCCGCCGCGTACCGCGTCGCCTCACTGACGTGGTTGGCGGGATCAGGGCCGTTCCCCACCGCCACCCGCGACGCGCTCACCTCGGCCGAAAAATCAGCTGGCCTGACCAGCTTCCAGTCCCCGAGCGCCACGTCGCTTCGTGGCGCGCTCGACGGCGCGGCGGTGCTCTCATTCCGACGCCTGCCGGGCATGGTCGAGGTGCTCTACGTCACGGCCGATGGCGGCAAGCTCGTCAAGCTCAAGCCGCAGACCGCCGACGCGATGGCCTCCTGGACCCGCGCGGTCGTCGGCGGCGACAATGCCGTGTCCTCCGGCGACCGGTTGCGCGCCGCGGTTCTTGACAGCGCCCAGGAGGTGCTGACGGGAACCGGAAAGTTTGTCGTCGTGGGGCCGCCTCCCTTCGGTACCTTCGCCATTGACGCTCTCCCCGAGCAGTCAGATGGGCTTCGATTCCTGGCCGACATCCGCTCGGTCGCACGCATGCCAGATTTCGATGCGCTGGTCGCGGTACCGGCGGCCGGTCTCGAGGAGTACCAGCAGACGCTGGTCGCTCTGTGCGCGACGCCCAGCGAGTCTGAGATGATTCGCCGGCTGTATCCACAGGCGATGGTCTTGGAAGGGCCGGCGGCCACGGCGGCGGCGTGGAAGGCAAACGCGGGAAGCGCGCGGTTCGTCCATATCGGGGACTTCCCGACCGGACCCTCGGGAGGGTGGCAACTCGCGGACGGGGAACTGACCCTCGACGACGTGGTGCGCACCTCGCTCATCGCGCAAAACGGCTACATCGGTGGCGGCTCGGACCCCAAGCTGGCCCAGGCACGGATCGCCGCGCTGCGCCGGGCGGGGCTCATCGAGATGCTGGTGGGGGCGGCTGCTTTGGACCCGACGTTCCACGATCGGACGGTCGTCCACTTCTGGGAGGGCGTGAACCGGCGCTACTCCGCCACCCGGTCGTATTACGAATCACGCGCCTCGACGCTGCGTGAATTCGATGCGTCCAACCGTCCGGTGAACTGGGTTCATTACCTGATCTCCGGGAAGCCCTGACGTTTCCGTTCGCCTTCTTGGTGGCTGTCGCGCCACTGGCGACGGACCCTGTGGCGCTTCCCCTCGGGTGGGGTTCGCTGGGTCCGTTGTCGGACGCACGGCGAGGAACGGTGGTGTTCTCGGACGCCGACTGTAGTGTCCGGGTGGCGGTTGTGGACCTCGACGGAGGGCCGTACGCGCGCGACGTGCGCCTTGCCCGAATCTGGGACGGAAAGAATTGGCGTTGGAGCGACGACTGGATGCTTCGCGACGGGGTTTTGGAGCGCCCCGGCCGGCGTGCCGTTCCCCAGGGGAGCGTGGCCGGCCAGCTCGAAGCGGATGCGCAAGGCCGCGTGACCTCCCGAACGTCCGAGGGGAGGCGGGTCGAGATTCTCCGCTCGGCTGACGGGGCCTTTCGTGGAATGTCCGCGGGCGGCGTGTCTGTTGAGCTGACCGAGGAGGGGGGCCGCGCTTCGTTCGGCAGCACCGTGACCTACGAGCGGACCGGGGACCGCCTGGACGTGGCGCGCGGCGCTGCGGGACGGGTGGCCTACGAGTACGATGGTGTCGGCCTCGCGGGGATATCGTGGGGCGCGGGAGAGGCGCTCCGGGTGCAGGCTGGCGGGACGTCCGGTGTGGGAGGATCCTGGCGTTGTGCAGTTCTGGGCATCCGTACGCGGATCCAGCACGACGACCTGACCTGGACGGTCAGCCATGGCGACGGGACGGTCGAGGTTGAGGACCCGGCGGGCGCGCGCATGCAGACGCGCTGGCGCGACGGCGTCCTGCTCGGATGGACCGATGCCGACGGGCTGAAAGTGGGTATCGGTCGCGCCGCCGACGGGCGCATCACCGAGGTGCGTCGCGGCGGGGACGCGGTCGCGGCGCTGAGCTGGGAGGGAGCGGGGCTGACAGGCCTGCGCGACGAGCACGGCGGCAAATGGGCGCTGGCCCACGGCGGCAACGGCGTCACGCGGCGCGTCGAGCCGGACGGCCGGTCCGTCGAGCGGGACGTGGTTGCGGGCCTCACCCGGATGGTCCGCCGCGGGAACGAGGTGCTGGCCGCAACCTGGGATGAAAGCGGGCGACCGAAACGCCTGAGCGTCGGCGCTCAGGGTGAGCTGCGCCTGGAGCGAAACGCGGCTGGCGAGCTGGTCAAGGTGATCGACGCCGGCGGCGGGGTTTGGCTCGTCGCTCGCGACGGTCTGGGGCACCCCACGGCGTTGGTCGCGCCCAACGGCGCGCGCTGGGAGTTCCGGTTCTCGGCGGCGGGGCGGCTGGACGCGTTCACCACGGCCGGTTTGGAGCGCTACACGATGGTGCGGGTGGGCGGCGCCTTGAGTCAGTTGGTGCGCGGAGCCTCGCGATGGATGTGGTCCCGCGACCCCAGCGGACGGGTGTCGGCACTCCGCGACCCCGAGGGCCGGGCGACGACCTGGTCTCGCGACGCGGCGGGGCGCGTGGTCACGGTCCGGGATGCGGCCGGTAAGACGACGCGTATCGGGCGCGACCTCCTTGGCCGGATCCGGAAGATCGACGACTGGCGGATCGTGCGGGACGGGGGCGGCCGGGCCAGCGAGGTGCGCGCGCCGGCGGGCGCTTTGGGGGGCTGGTCTCGAGACACCGGCGGTCGGGTCACCGGGTTCGGGTTGGGCGACGTGGCCTTTGAGCTTACCCGCGATCCCGCGGGTCGCATCCACTCCGTGCGCGCCGGTGAGTCGGGCGGGGAGAAGTGGCGCTTGGAGAGGAACTCTGCGGGGCGAGTTGATGGCGTTGTCGATGCCCGCGGCCGCAAGACGGAGGTCCTGCGGGACGCGGCTGGCCTGATCTCCCGGCTGAGTGACGAGCTGGGAGCGACCACGCTGGGTCGCGACCTGCGTGGGCGGATCAGCAGGATCAGCGCCGGAAAGACATGGACGATCAGTCGCGATGTGATGGGGCGGGTGGTCCGGGCAGAGGTGGAGGGCTTGGGGGCGGTGGGAGCGGACTACGAGCCGGGCGGTGCCTTGAAGCTCGTTCGGCTGGCGGACGGCGCCCTCATTCGCCGGAACCAGAGCGCCGACGCCGGAGAGCTCGTCGGTAGCGACCAGGACGGCGCCCCGATCGGGCGCACCTCATGGACCCTCGATCGCGCCGGGGCGTTGATCGGGCTGGGAGGATCCACGCCATCGGAGTTGGAGCGCGACCCGGCCGGGCACCTACTCCGGATCGTCGGGGCCTTCGGCGAGTGGGCCTGGGAGCCGGGGCGCATGCGGATGCCGGACGGCACGACGATCCGCACCGACGCGCTGGGTCACCCGGCCGTCGTCGAGCTTGCCCAGCCTGGCCCTTGGAGTCTGGGGGTCGGCGAGGCGCACTATCGGTGGGGCTCGGGCGGCACGCTCAGCGGGCTGGATGGCACCGCGGGGGGGGCCGTCGCGATCCACGACCCGCTCGGGCGGCTGGTGCAGTTGACCCTCGGAGAACGGGTGGTGGCGGTGTCGAGAGACGGGTTCGGGCGGCTCCGCAAGGTCGGTGCGGACGTGCTCGTAGGCTGGGGAGGACTCTTGGCGGTCGGAGATGCGGTGCGGGTGCCGCTACCGGCGGGGACGGTGGCCCGTCCCGGCGGGGCGGTGTTTTCCGACCCTCGTGGCCACCCCACCTTCGTGCCGCGGACGGGCGCCCTTTTTCCCTGGCCTAGCGGGTGGCTGCGCGCGGTGGACGCAGCGGAGACCGGCCCCGGTGGCCGATATGTGCTGCCCGGTGGGGTGCTGGTGGACCTTTTGCGGGCCACCGACCCACTCTCTGGCGCGAGCACCGCCCCAGACCGCTGGCCTTGGGTTCCCCTGGACCCCGAGCTTCGCCCGTCGGCTTCAGCCTTCGCCGCGCCGGATTCGGCGACCGACGCCTTCTGGGATGCAGCTCCTTTCGATGTCGTAGAGGCCTGGACCGATCCGCTGAGCATGCTGACGGGCGCGGGAATGTTGCCCGGCGGGGGTCCGGAGCCTGCCGAAGCGCCGGGCCTGCCGTGGCTACCCGCGTCGTTGGCGCGGTCTGTGCCGGCGCCGGTCTCGGGCTACGGCACCATTGCCTTGGACGAAGACCCCGTTGCCGCCTTCGTGCTCCGGTGCGCAATGGGAGGGGAGCCGGCCGACGACGACGGGCTGCTCCGGGCGCTGTTGGGGCCCGAGATCACCGTCGCGGCCGAAGAAATTCCGGGTTTGACGCTTCCCGGCCCGACCTTTGCGAGCCCGCCTCTTGCCGACACTCCTTTTGGGCATTAGAAGCCCCCGCGCTACGGTGGGTGTAGCTCAGTTGGTAGAGCACTGCTTTGTGGCAGCAGTGGTCGCGGGTTCAAGTCCCGTCATCCACCCCATCATCCGGGCCTTTAGCTCAATTGGTAGAGCATCGGACTCTTAATCCGCAGGTTCCGGGTTCGATCCCCGGAGGGCCCACCACAAACATCGCGAGAATGGCGGAACTGGCAGACGCGCCGGACTTAGGATCCGGTGGGGAAACCCTTGGGGGTTCGACCCCCCCTTCTCGCACCCCCGTACCCGAGTCGCACCAAACATGTCTTTCGCGATCGAGCAGGTCTCCCCCATCCAGAAGCGTCTCCGCTTCACGGTCACCGGCGCCGAGGTGTCCCAGAAGCTGGACCTTGCGTTCCGCAACCTCTCCGGACGCGTCCGGATTCCAGGCTTTCGTCCTGGTAAGATTCCGCGCAAGCTGCTGGAGGATCGCTACGGTAAGCAGATCCGCGGCGAAGTCGCCAGTGACCTGATGAACATGAAGTTCCAGGGCGCGTCCTCCGAGCTTGAGTTCCTGGGCCAGCCCAAGGTCGAAGAATCGACCGAGCTTGGCAGCGGCGACTTCCACTTCTCCATCACCGTGCAGGTCCGCCCCGAGATCGATCTCGCCGAGTATCTGGGGTTGAAGATCAAGTACCCGCTGGCCGCGGTCAGCGATGACCAGGTCGGGGCGGAGATCGGCCGTCGGCTTCAGGGCCAGGCGCGCCTTGTGGACGCGGCGGCAGGTCGTGCGGTCGAGGCCGGCGACTTTGTGCTCACTGAGATCAAGGACGGCGACACGGTCCTCGAAGCGGGGACGATGGTCAACACCGGCGCAGAGCGCTACTGGCCAGGCATCGAGTCGCTGTTGATGGGGATGAAGGTGGGTAAGTCCAAGACGGGCGCCGTCACCATCGCCGAAACCAGCGCCACTGCCGCCAACCGCGGCCGGTCGTTTGACGCGTCGGTCAAGGTGCTCGGCATTCAGGTGCAGAGCGTGCCCGCGCTTGACGATGCGTCGGCCACAGCCGGCGGTTTCGAAGGCGGCGCCGACGCCATGCGCGCTGCCGTCCGCATGGACATGGAAACCCACGCCAACGAAGCGGCCCGCAATCAGGCCCGCATCCACGTGCTCCAGACCCTCGTGAAGGGCCACGACGTCAGCGTTCCCGAGGCCCTGACCGACAAGAACCTCAAGCTGCTGCTCGAAGAGCTTGGCGTGCAGGCTTCGTATCGTGGTCGCGACCCCCGCTCCATTCGCTACAGCGACGCGCAGATCGCCGATCTGCGAGTCCGCGCCGAGTTCGCAGCGAAGGCCGGCCTCATCCTTGAAGCCGTGGCGCGCAAGGAAGACATCACGGTCACGCCGGCCGACATGGAAAAGAAGTACCAGGAGATCGCAGATGCCCGCGGCCAGCGCATCGAGGCGATTCGCGGCTACCTTCAGAAAGAAGGCGCCGTGGGTGACCTGAAGAAGCACCTGCTTGAAGAGCGGACGTTGGACTGGGTCCTGGAACGCGCCGACCTCGAGTACGTCAGCGACAACGACGCCCCCGCGGAAGCCGCGGCCGCCCCCGCAAAGAAGGGCGTCAAGAAAAAGGCCGACGTGGTCGTAGACGCCGCGCCCGCCCCCGCCGTCGAGGACGCCGCCCCCGCCAAGAAGGCCGCCAAGAAGAAGGCCGAGCCGGTCGTTGAAGCGGCCGCTCCGGTCGTCGAGGCCGCTGCCGAGGAAAAGCCAAAGAAGAAGACCGCTAAGAAGAAGTCGGAGGAGTAGCCATGCCGTTCGTTCCCTACGTCAAGGAATCCACCCACCGTGGGGAAAGCGTCTCCGACATCTACAGCCGGCTGCTCAACGATCGGATCGTCTTCCTTGGCTTCCCGATCAACGACGAAGTGGCCAACGTCATCGTGGCGCAGCTGTTGTTCTTGGAGTCCCAGGATCCCGAGCGTGACATCTTCGTCTACGTGAACAGCCCCGGCGGCAGCATCACCGCCGGCATGGCCATCTACGACACCATGCAGTACATCCGCCCCCCGGTGAACACCATCTGCATCGGGCAGGCGGCGTCGATGGGCGCAGTGCTCCTGGCTGCGGGCACCAAGGGGAAGCGTCGCATCCTCCAGCATGCACGAGTGCTCATTCATCAGCCGTTGGGCGGCACGCAGGGCCAGGCGGCGGACATCGAGATCCAGGCCAAGGAAATCGGGCGCATGCGCAAGGAGCTCAACGACATCCTGGCGCGGCACACCGGGCAGCCCTACGAGCGCGTGCTCAAGGACACCGACCGCGACTACATCATGACCGCCGACGAAGCCGTGACCTACGGCATCGTGGACGAGGTGATCCAGCCGAAGGTTGTGGTTCCTACTTCTTCCCGGTGAAGTTGCGGCGGTTCATCCAGTCCTGAAAGCCGTCACCCATGCCGGTGCCGGCCCAGCTGGTCGTCATGCGCGACACGAACATCCGGTCCTGTCCTGCGACGAGGGTGGGCTTGAGTAGATCGCGGACCTGCGCGGGCGTGAACCGGGTTTCGACCAACCACACGCCGCGCATGCGGCTGGACCAGTTTCCCAGGGCCTTGAGTGCCTTGTCGAAGTCCGGGTACTGGTCGACCGGGCGGGCATTGAACTCGACAGCAATGAGGTACATCAAGGGCGGAACTCGGGAAGGGGCGCCCCTTAGCGCCCGGTCGGTCACCATGCCATTCGGATGATAGATGCGGCGCCATGGCTCAGCCGCCGAGCGACCCGCCAGGCTCCACGGCGCCGACCCGCGCCCAAGGCGCACAGTGGGTGGCGGCCGGGATCCTGCTCAGCCGGGTCGCCGGCTTGGTGCGCGAACGGGCCTTCGCCCACTATTTTGGGAGTTCCGATGCCGGCGATGCCTTCCGGGCGGCGCTAAAGATCCCCAACTTCCTCCAGAACCTGTTCGGCGAGGGGGCCCTTAGCGCCTCTTTCATCCCTGCCTACTCCCGACTTTTGGCAGAGGGGGACGAGGTCTCAGCGAGGCGGCTTGCGTCCTCGGTTGCGACGATTCTGACCCTGGTGGTCAGCGTCCTGGCGCTCAGCGGGGTTTTGGCGACGCCGCTCTTGATTGACCTCATCGCGCCCGGGTTTTCCGGCGAAAAACGGGTCGCCACCATCGAGTTGGTGCAGATATTCTTCCCGGGCACCGGGCTCCTGGTGCTCTCGGCTTGGTGCCTGGGTATTCTCAACAGCCATCGCCGGTTCTTCTTGAGCTACGCGGCGCCGGTCGCCTGGAACGCGGCGATCATTGCGGCGATGTTGTGGTTCGGCCGCGAGCACCGGGACTACGTGTTGGCGGAGCGGGTGGCGTGGGGGTTGGTGGCCGGGAGCGGCCTTCAGTTCGCGGTTCAGCTTCCGAGCGCGCTGGCGCTGGTCCGCCGGCTGCGGCCGGAGCTTGGTCTGGACCTTGCGGTGACGGGGACGGTCGTGCGCAACTTCTTGCCCGTGGTCGGTGCGCGTGGTGTGGTGCAGATCAGCGCCTACGTGGACAATGCGTTGGCGAGCCTATTGCCGACCGGCGCCGTTTCGGCGCTGGCGTACGCTCAGACGCTGTACCTTTTGCCGATCAGCCTGTTCGGGATGTCGGTCACGGCCGCGCAGCTCCCGGCGATGTCGAGCGTGACCGGCACCGAGGCGGAGGTGGCGACGGTGCTCCGGGGTCAGATGGAGCGGGGGCTGCAGCGAGTCTCGTTCTTCATCGTGCCGTCGGTGGTCGGCCTCTTGGCGCTAGGCGACGTCGTGGTGGCGGCGCTTTTTCAGACTGGCGCCTTCGATGCCGACGTGAGTCGGTTTGTGTGGTGGGTCCTCGGTGGGTACGCGCTGGGCTTGCTCGCAGCGACGCAGGGGCGGCTCTATGCGTCGGCGTTCTACGCGCTCTCGGATACCCGGACGCCGCTGCGCTACGCGGTTTTGAGGGTGGCGCTGAGCGTGACTCTGGGCGGGCTGGCGGCCCTGTGGCTGCCTGGCGCGCTTGGCGTGGAGCCCCGGTGGGGAACGGTGGGACTGACGCTGGCCTCGGGGTGCGCGACATGGCTCGAGTTCGTGCTGCTGCGGCGGGCGCTGTCGCGACGCATTGGGGCGCTGGCCTCGACTTGGCGTGAGGCGCTCCCGCTGTGGACTGCGGCGATTGCGGCGGGGGTGGTGGCGTTCGGCTGCGCTTCGCTGCTGGGGCAGTCGTGGCATCCGGTGCTCCGAGGGGCCGGGGTGGTCGCGTGTTTCGGGGTGGTGTACGCCGCTGGCACCCTTGCGGCGGGGGTGCCCGAGGCGCGGCTGGCGCTTGCGGGAGTGAAGCGGCGGTTGGGCAGGGGGTGAGGGGCGGGCGGGGCGGGGTCAGCCGGGCGTGCCGGCGACCAGACCCGCCAGTCAAGGGGGGCTCGGGCGTCGGCGCGAATTAACCCGCCCCCATGAACATCCTCATCACCGGCGCCAGCCGCGGCATCGGCGCCGCCATCGCGCGCCAGCTTGCGGCGCCCGGTAGGCGGATCGTGGTCAATTATCTCCAGAACGAAGGCGCGGCCGAGGCGGTAGCGGCCGACGTGCGAGCGCACGGTGCCGATGCCGTGGTGGTCCAGGGCGACGTTCGCTCCGAGGCCGACCTCACGCGGCTGGCCGCGACTCTGGACGGCGTCGACGTGCTCGTGCACAACGCGGCGATCGGGGTGCTCAAGCCGTGGGACCAGATCCGGACCTCCCAGTGGGACCTCACGATGGAGTCCTCGTTGCGGCCCTTCTGGCTTTTGACGCGCTTGTGCCGGTTCAACGACGGGGCCAGCGTGATCGGCCTGTCGTCGATGGGGAGCCGCCAGCACGTCCCCGGCTACGCGGCGATGGGTGCGGCGAAGGCGGGGCTGGAGGCGCTCACGAGGCAGCTCGCGGTGGACATGGCCCCGCGGGTGCGGGTGAACACGGTCTGTGGGGGGGTGATCCGCACCGACGCGCTCCGCTATTTCCCCGATGGGGGCGCGCAGATGGTGGCCCTGGCCGAGAAGCTCACGCCGCTGGGGCGCTGCGGTGAGCCCGACGACATCGCGAAGATCGTGGACCTGCTCATCGATCCGCGCGCGCACTGGCTGACCGGCCAGGTGATCGTGGCCGACGGGGGGATGAGTCTGCGGTAGCGCGGCAGCGGGCGCAGGGAGCCTCCGGCGACCGCAGCACGCGGCGACGCCTTGGCGGCGGCCGCCCTCCGTTAGAGCCCCAGATGTCGGACGCTGCCGCCCCCGTGACCCGCATCGACCCCTGACCGGCCGCGTGCCTGAAAGCCGCGTGGGGAAGGGAGAAGCGACCAGCACGCTTGCGGAGTGGGGCAGCACACCCGCCGTCGTGGAACATGTGAACGTCGCCGCGGCCCAGACCGAGCTCGGCTGCGTGGACCTGCGCTTTGGTGCGGCCACGCCGGTGACGATGTTGCCGCAGACCCTTGCGCCCTACAGAGTCCCGTACTCCGGACCCTGCCCACCCTCCGGCGGCACCCAAGTGATGATCTGGTAGGGGTCGCGAATGTCGCAGGTCTTGCAGTGCACGCAGTTGGAAAAGTCGATCTGCAGCTCTTTGCGCCCGGTCTTCTCGTTGTGGTGCATGTTGTAGACCTGGGCCGGGCAGAAGCGGGTGCAGGGGTTTCCGTACTCCTCGGCGCATTGGGTTGCGCAGATGTTGGTATCGACCACATGCAGGTGAGCGGGCTGCTTTTCTTCGTGCTTGGTGCCCGAGTGGTACACGTCCGTCAGCTTGTCCACGATGTAGGTGCCGTCGTACACTACATCGTCGCGACTGGGGTAGGGGTGCTGCCCCCGGACGGCTGCGTTCTTGTGCATGTGCTCGTGATCGGCGTGGAAGGGTTTTTGAGCCCCCGGACCGAAGAGCAACGACAGCCCCACCGAGGCCATGCCTCCGAGGACGCCCTTTTCCATGGCCGGATGGAAGTTCTTCATCGGCTCCATCTCGGTGCGGATCCAACTGTCATCGACCGCCTTTTTATAGACGGACAGCACCGATTCGCTGGACTCGCCGCGTTTAAGAGCTTCGAACGCCGCCTCTGCCGCGAGCATGCCCGATTTCATCGACAGATGGATGCCCTTGATGCGGCCCGGGTTCAGGAAGCTGGCGCTGTCGCCCACGAGCATCGCGCCGGGTGCGTAGAGCTTCGGGATCGAGGGCCACCCGCCGACGGTGACCGCCTTTGCCCCGTACTTGACCACCTTGCCGCCGGCGAGCTTGGCGCGAATCGTCGGGTGATCCTTGAGCTTCTGGAGCAAATAGTGCGCGTCCATCGCCGGATCGCGCGCGTCGAGGCCCACCAGCAGGCCGATGGCATACCGATCGCCGGCCAGGGAGTAGATGAACGCGCCGCCGAAGGTCTGCAGGTCCAGCGGATAGCCAAAGGTGAGCATGACCTCGCCCTGGGTCACGCTGCCCGGCGGCATCTCGATGACCTCTTTGACGCCGATCTCGTAGACCATCGGCTGGCTATCTTTGTCGAGTTGGTAGCGGTTGATGAGCTGCCGGCTGAGCGTGCCGCGGGGGCCTTCGCCGAGGATGGTGACCTTGGCGGGGATGTCGATGCCGGGCTCGAAGCCGGGCTTGGGCTGGCCGTCGGGACCGATGCCCTTGTCCCCAGTACGCACGCCCGCGACAGCGCCGTCTTCGTAGAGCAGTTGGGTGCCCGCGAAGCCGGCGAACAAGCTGACGCCACGCGCTTCGGCCTGGGCGGCCAGCCACTTCTGGAACTTGGCGATGCTGATGATCGGCCGGCCGTGATCTTCCATGCCAGGAGGCATCATCGGGGCGGCGATGGCGTGCTTCTTGGTGAGCGTGACGAAACTCTCCTTCTCGATGATGCGCTCAACGAAGGTCGGCTCAAGGGACTTCCAGCTGGGGATCAGCTCGTCCAACGCCTTGGTATCGAGCACGGCGCCTGAGATGGCGTGGGAGCCGATCTCGGAGCCCTTTTCCATCAGTCCGATGGTGAGGTCGGCGAGCTTGGGCTCAGCGCCGGACGCCTGATGCGCGGCGATGAGGTCTTGCAGGCGGATCGCGCCAGCGAGGCAAGCAGGCCCGCCACCCACGAACAGAACATCGACCGGCATCGTTTCGCGCTGCATCAGTTTCTCGAGGGCGTGCGATCTAACCGGCCGACACTGGCTTTGCACCGGAGCGTCACGGGCGGTCGACGCACGGAGGCCGTTGGGCTATCGTCGCCGGGATCGGACCCCCATGTCACCGAAAGCCGTGTTTTTTGCTGCCGCTGCCCTCGTGCTCTTCGCGTTGGATCAGGCCACCAAGTGGTGGGTGCGAGCCAACGTCGAGATGCGCGAGGAACTCAAGGTGATTCCGGACTTTCTGTCGATCACCCACGCGAAGAACAAGGGCGCTGCCTTCTCGGCGCTGGATGACTTCGAATATCGGCTCCAAGTCTTCTACGTGTTCACCGCCGTCGCAGTCGTCGTGATCGTGCAGGGTTGGCGACAGCTCCCCGACAAAGATCGGCTCCAGGCCTTCGCCATGGGCGCCATCCTCTCCGGCGCGATCGGCAACCTCGTGGACCGGATCATGGCCGGGGAGGTCACCGACATGATCAAGGTGTACGCCGGCTTCGAACCTCTTCGAAGCTGGATGATCGCCAAGCTGAACACCAACACCTACCCGATCTTCAACGTGGCGGACGCGGCCATCGTCGTGGGCGTTGGCATCTTCGCCCTGGTGTACATCAAGGGGTGGGATAAGCTTGAAAAGCCCACGGAGATCGCGGCTCCTCCGGCCCCGGACGCCAAGCCCACGGCGGACTAGTGCATCCGGTCCTGCTCGACGTCGGCGGTTACGCGATTCCGACCTATGGCGTTTGTCTGGCCCTCGGCCTGCTAATCGGACTCCTGGTCGGCGGCGTACGTGCTCGTCGTGATGGGCTTCCGTTCGAGATCGCCTGGGACCTCGGTATCATCGCGATGGTGGCGGGAATCGTCGGCTCTCGGGCCGAATACGTGCGCTCCCACTTGTGGCGGTTCAGTTGGGACGAGCCGCTGAGGGTGTTCGCGCTCCGGGATGGGGGCATGGTCTTTTACGGCGGCCTGATCCTGACCCTGGCTGCCTACGCGGCCTACGGCAGGTGGAAAGGGATTTCTTTCTTCGCGCTGACCGACCTGATGGCCCCGTCGGTGGCGCTCGGACACGCACTGGGTCGGGTGGGTTGCCTCCTGGCGGGCTGCTGCTACGGGGCGCCCACCGACAGTTGGTGGCAGGTCACGTTTCCCGAGGGGGCGGTGGCGCCGGCGGGGGTGGCGCGGGTGCCGACGCAGGTCCACGAGGTCCTGTTCAACTTGGCGCTTTTCGCGCTTTTTTGGTCGCTTCCGCGACGCTTCGTCGGACAGCGTCTTGCGCTGCTCTTGTCGCTGTACGGCATTTTCCGGGCGTGGAACGAGACGATGCGCGCGGATGACCGGGGATTCGTATTCGGCGGACTTTTGAGCACCGGACAAGCCACCGCAATCGCACTGACCGCGGCGGCCATCGTCATCGTGATCACGCAACGAAAGGTTCGCCCGACCCTCGAAAAGGTGTCCGTAGGCTGATGCGCGTGCTGGTGGTCGGCGCAGGCGGTCTCATCGGACGGGCTCTGCTCCGGGCCGCGACGAAGGCCGGGGTCGAGGCGGTTGGACTCACCCGCGATCAGTGCGATGTGACCGATGTGACAGCGATGGGGCAGGCGCTCGACGAGTATCTCCCGGATGCGACGATTTTCTGCGCCGCGTTCACCAACGTGGATGGGGCAGCCGGAGATACCCGCAGTCGGGCGGTGAACGTCGAGGCGCCCGTGGCCTGGGCGCGGGTGACGCCGACCTGGTTTCTGTCCAGCAACTTCGTCTTCGGCGGGTCTGGGCCGCACGCGCCGGAGGGGGCGCCGAGCCCGGGGTCGGTGTACGCGCGGCAGAAGGTCGAGGCCGAGGGCGGAGTTCTCGCGGCCGGGGGGCACCTCGTCCGCGTTGGATGGGTTTTCGGCCCGGGCGGGAAGACCTTTGCCTCGACGGTGGCGGGGCGGCTCCGACAGGGCGAGCGTGTGCGCGCGATCTACGACGTCGTCGTGCAGCCTACCCACTGTGACGACGTCGCCAGCGCCCTCCTGGAGCTGCCGCGGGGCATCACGCACCTTGCGGGCGCAGGACAGACGAGCTGGTATGGATTCGCCTGTGCGGTGCGGGCGCGCCTCGCCTCTGGAAGCGTTGAGCCGGCGCGGATGGGCGAGCTGGGCCTCGGGCCGCGACCTCGCGATGCACGGTTGTCGCCCGCGACGTTGCCCCCGTGGTGGGAGAGACTGCCGGGTTGACGGCGGTTACGCCCGCTTTTTTACCTTCTGGGCGCGTTCGCCGTACAGTTGGACGTACTTGTTGCCGTTGAGCCGCGCCACCTGCGCCCAGGGCATGAAGTCGTTCGCGCCGACACCGCCCTGCCCCTTCTGCGCGTTGAGGGCGCCGTAGCCGACCTTGCCCTTGTCATCTTCGTTGACCCCGCGGCCGAACGGATCGTCGATCTTGAGGCCCTTGTCTTCCACCCATTCAAGCCGGATCACGTGGCGGAACCCGTCGCCCTCCACCCCGAAAGTGGCCGTCTGCCCCGCCTCCAACCGCGGCTTCACGTTCTTTCCGTACCAGTCTTTCGCGGCGGCGGCGTCGCTGAACGAGGGCGTCTTCAGCGTCGAGGCGTCGAGCCCCTGCTTCTCAGCGAGCGTTTCGCGCTGGTTCTCATCGTAGCGACTGAGCCCCGCTTTTTTCCTCCTCGCGTCGAGTGTGTTTTCGAACTGGGTACCATCGGACTCGTCGGTGCCCACGCCGAGACCGTTGAGCGACATGGCCATGCTGGTCATATTGCACATGACATCGCCATCGGCGGCGTTGTCCCTCTGGTTTCGGTAGGGGACGGCAGCAGCGATGAGCCGAAAGGCCTCGGCGCGCTCGGAATTGGACATCGGCGAGTCGGTCACGGCCTTCCGGGCCGCCTTGATGCTGGGTGCGGTCCCGTCGATGGCGTGGATCGCGGCCATCACGTCGGGGTCCCCCACGCGTTCCCGCTTGGGTTCGCTGGCAGCCCCAGCCTCAGTCTTGGGCTTCTTCTTGAACCAGTCTCGGATACCCATCGTGACTCCCCTCGTGTCTACGACACCGTCGCCGCCTTATTCAGGCGCCGGGTGTGGTGCCCATGTGCGCGGCGATCAGAGGATATCCAGGCGAAGAACGGCGGGCGTCGCGGTCTCGGTGATCCATAGCTTGCCGTCGGGACCGACTTCGATCCCGTACAGCGCCTCGTCACCCACTTCGGTATCGAGGCTCCCGATCCGCTCGCCATCGAGGGTGTAGGCGTACAACATCCCCGTGCCCCATTCGCCGACGATGAGCGTCCCCTCGTGCAGGGCCAGGCCGCCCGGCTTGTCGAGGTCGGTGACCACCTCCTCCCATTCGACGTCGTCCCAGGCCGCGTAGGTGTCGATCGGCTCGTCGCCTTGCCGCAGCTTCTTCCCCTGGCTGCCGGTGGCGGTGTCGATCCGGAGGATGCGGTCGTTGCCGGTGTCGGCCACGTAGAGCATGCCGCTCTGATGGTCGAAGGCCATGTGGCCGGGCGCATTCTCGACCCGTTTGACCTCGGGCTCCGAGTATTGGTAGATGACGCCGTCGCTGTGGTCGTCCTGCCCGATGTCGTGGTCGGCAAGGAAGTCGTTGCGGACGATGCGATCGTGGAAGCCGTCAAAGACCCAGTAGACGTTGTCCTTTTCCCAGGCGATGCCGACGCAGAGCGGGCTCTGGTGGAGCATGTCGAGGTGGCTGCCGAGACCCAACGGGTCCTCTTCGGCGAACACATCGAGCATCGTCGTCCACAAAACCGGGCCCATGAACTCGTTCGGCGGGGCCATGCCGTTGTAGGTGTTCTCAGACTCGCCGCAGGACCCGAACTCGGGCCCGTACTTCCCCTCGCCAGAGAGTCCCTCGAAGGAGAACGCCGCCGTCTCCTCCATGAAGTGTTCGGCGTAGCCGTCGCGCCGGCGTTCCACCTGGGCGTCGTCGGTGCCGGGGTCCACGACGATGAAGGTTCGGTCGTCTTCTCGGTTGGCCACCCACAGCCGTCCGGCGGTGTCGAAGCCGAGGTCCCGCGGGTCACTGAGGCGGTTTCCGTCGGTGAGAATCGGCGTCCACTCGAAGGCGCCCCCCTCATCCCCAAGGACCGAGGCGGGGCCGGGGTCGACAGCCGGGTCGGTGTCCTCGTCGGCGCTGTCGGTGGCGGAAGTGCAGGCGAGGACGAGGAGCAGCAACATGTGGGAGGCCAGGAGTAGTCGACGGTAGCCGGAACGCGGCGGGTCCGCGACGTCTACTTGACGCTGATGGCGAGGCGCTTACCTACTCCGCAGCGAATGAATGGCCATTCAGCGGAGGAAACCTATGTCTCTACTCGATCTTCACCCTCTCGTCCGTGATGCCCGCCACCGGGTTCACGTTGCTCGTCACGAGGGCGTCGCGCGCCTCTGGTCGCTCGAAACCGACGTGCTCACCCGCGCTTCGGCGTGGCTCGGCAAGGCCCCCGAAAGCGTGCCGCTGGTCGCGCGCGCCGCTGACGTCGCGGAGCAGTTCGTCGCCCGGCAACTCGAACGCGCCGTCGCCGTGCCGCTGGCCGGCTACGACGAGCTCAACGTGAAGCAGGTGCAGGCTGCGGTCCAGACGTTGTCGTTCGTCGATCTGCTGCGAGTGCGTCGCTATGAAGCGGCGAAAAAGGCGCGCAAGACGGTCCTGGCGGCCGTGGAAAGGGAGTGCGCGAGTCGGGTTGCGCCACCGATTGAGATCGCGGCGGAGGCGTAGGGGCGCGCGGCTGCGGACCCGCTCGGCCGTTCCTGAGCCGACATCCGCGTCGTGGTCGGGCGAATCTCCGAGGGAAAAATGCACGTTCCACCGTTATGGCATGGCGCTTGCTTCCCAATGGGACACCCGGAGCCTTCGATGCGCCTCTCGCCCCTCCTCGCTTTTTTCGCCTTTGGCTGCGGTGTTGACAGTGCCAGCACCAACGGCGAGCTCGGTCGGATGACGTTCACGCTCGTGAGCGACTACTACCTTGACGAGCACGACATCACCGACTCCGCCATCGTCACCGAGCACGAGCAGTCCTTCGGGATCGACCTGACAGGAGAGGGCAAGGACGACGCAGGCACCCGGGCCGACGAGATCGAGTACGTCATCACCCCGGACGACGGCGTGACGCTCTCGCAGCCGGGGCCGGACCAGGACTCGGGCGACGACGACCACGACGGCGAGATTGCGCCGAGTTTCAACGTGTCCGTCCGCGACCCCGGTGAGTACCAAATGGAGGCCCGCCTCGGCGACGAGACCTTCGACCGCATCCAACTCACCTTCGACCGGCCGAATACACTGGATCTGGCCACATTTCTCCGTGGGCCATGGCAAGACGACTTCAGGAAGCACAGCGGCGCGACCGAGGCGAACTTCGTGACGGTGGCGGCGGGCACCCAGCTCGCATGGTTGCCGATCCCGTTGGACATCAACGGGGAGCGGTTGCTCGGGGACCTCGGGGCCGACATGTCGGCGGATCCGGCGAGCATGGTGGTTCCGGCGGGCAACGTCGAGCATGTGGACGAAGACGAGGTTCAAACCTTCTTCGGCGCGCCGTCCTTGTACTTCATCAACGTCGGCGAAGTGACCGTCACCATCACCGACAGCGCGAATCCCGCCGCGGGAAGCGTGAAGTTCTTGGTGGAGGAGTTGGCGGAGTAAGGGGGCGTCGCGGTCCGAAAACGCAAAAAG
>CANFCK010000029.1 GCA_947445035.1 Deltaproteobacteria bacterium | reverse complement strand
TCTCAAACGCCGCCACCAGCGCGATCCAACGATCGGACTGAACGCTCTGGCGCGCCGACAACGGCTTGGCACGAGGCATGGTCGTCTCCCGGCCCGAGCTTCACGCGATGCCACGGCCGGGGAGAGATGCGGTTGCGCTGGTGGATACCGCTGGGTCGAGGCGGCGCGGGGGCTGGTGGGGTGAGGCGTCGCGGACGGCCCTTTGCTCGGTCCCTGCCGCACTCACCCCACCACCGCCAAAATCGGCTCGTGCTCCCCCGGGTCCACATCACCCAGCGCCAGCACGGTGGCGCCAAAGTTGGCCGCCGAGATTCCCGGCCCGGACACCGACACCTCGCCAGAGGCGAAGTCACAACCCGCCCCGAAGCCGGAGGTGTCGTATCCACCGACGACCTGCCCCCCGCGCACCCCCGCGCCGATCACCATGGCGCTGGTAAAGGTCCAGTGGTCGCGCCCGCCGACCGGCGTGAGCCTTGGCGTACGTCCCATCTCTGAAAGCACGATAACGACGGTCTCATCGGCGAGGCTACCACCCCCGATCGCGGGGCGTGTGGCGAGATCGTCGAGGGCCAGTCCCAGCATCTGGAACAGCTCGTCGAAGTGGCGCGATTGCCGCTCGTTCTGGGTGTGGGTGTCCCAGCCTTCCGAACACCAGCCTGAATATTTGACCAGGGCCGTCCGGGCGAGCCCCTCGGAGAACACATCCCACACCGAAGAAATATTCTTCTCGAGTTGATAACACCCCCCGCCAGTGTTGGTGACCGCGAGCTGACCCGCGTACCGCGCGAAAGATTCGGCGTCGGAAAGTGCCAGCGTGGCCGCGGAGGCGATCGGACTCTTCGGGGCGGCCGCGGCCATTCGGGCGCGCACGAAGGCATCGACCTGCGCCAGCCGCGCCGCCGATGGAAGCGGGTACTGTCCCTCGGCCTCGGTCAGCACGCTCCCGTCAAGCAACCGGGAGAGTTGGCCCGCGCTCCCCACCCGAACCACCCCCCGGGAGTGGGCCGCGGAAAACGCGGTGCCGCTCTGAACCAGGTAGGGGAGCAAGTGGTGCTCAGTGCTTTCGCCGGCGAGAATGGCGCCCCAATCATCGGTTTCTCCGTCGGCACTGCCGGTCATCATGATGCGGTGGCAGCGCTCGTGGGTGATGCTCTGGACCTCGATGCCGTTGATTACACACGTCTGCGGGGCGTAGCGGTCGAAATAGGCGCGTACGTTGGGTCGGCTGGCATGATCGACAAACGTGATGCCGCCCACGTTGGCTTGGGTGGCGTCGGGTTCCATCTCGACCTCGGACGAACCGAAGTTGGGTTGAAAACAGGCGGTCGTGTCCCAGCCCCCGGCGCAGTGGATGAACAAGAAGCGGCGCCGGTTGGCGCTGACGGCATCGGCCAGCCCGAAGCGCGGCAAAAGCAGCCCCGCCGCACCCAGGGTGAGGACCGAGCGGCGTGTAAGCGTGCCTCGCGCCATCAGTAGCTCACGAAAAGTGGGTCGCGGAGCATGGCCTCGATCAGCGCGCCCCAGGCCTGTTCGGCCCCTTCGTCAAGCTCGATCGTCGTCCACAGCGCGCCGATCTGGGAAAGCCACTCCTCGGGTGCCCGCGTGGCGTACAGCCGCCAATGCAGGGCCTCAAGTTGCGCGGTGAACACGGGCTCGCCGGGCACTGCTGCGCTCGACACCGTCAACACGTCCGGCGAGGCGGCGTCGAGGTCCCGGGCCACGAGCTCGCTGGCCGCCGCTTGGGCCGCGCGCTGGTTCACCATCGCCCAGGTCAGGCCGGGCTGGTCCTGAACGCGGGTGACGCTGTAGCCGTCGACACCGCCGCCCAGGACCCGCAGCCCGAGCACATCGTTTTCCAGGACGGTGTACCCCCGATCGACCCACTGGAGCCCGGTGAGGTCCTGCAGCACCAGCCGCTGTTGGTTCGGGCTCAGCAGGTGCTCGACTGGAGCCGCCCCATCGAACCCGGCGCCGTATTGGCGGGTCGCGACGATCGCGCGTAAGAGCACCTGCGGCCGTTGCCCATCGGCTTCGAACTCTGCGCGAAGCCCCTCTATCGTGCCGTAATCATCGATGTCAGCGGGGCGGTGCCACAACGATTCCGACAGCGACTCGGCGGCACAGCGGGTGAACCGCGGATCGTGGCTCACGGCAAAGCCCAGGTCCACCATACCGCCGATCGGGGTACCGAACCAGCCCGGCTCGGTGCCGAGAAGGGCGGGGCCAAGGCGCTCGCGCTCCCGGTGGTACGTCTCCATCTCGTAGGGGTTGTACTGGATCGTCGTCCAGAAGCCGAACATCGAAGCCGCGATGGGGTCGAGCGTGGCGTGGCAAGCAATACAACTCGGCTCGGTGCGCAGCGCCGTCTCGGGGTCGAGGTCCTGGTCGCGCTGGAAGACGACGGGTCGCGACAAGAAATCGGTGCACAAGAGCAGGCGGGTCAGCGCTGCGGCGCGGCCGCGGCTCTTGTTGGAGACGTTGGTGACGTATCGCCAGTAAAAGCCATTGGTCGCCAAAACACCCGCCGCGGGCCGGCCATCCCGATAGGTGGACTCCTGCCAGCCGGACGCCCCCTCCGGGTAGTCGATCGGCCAGATGCTGGCGAGTAGTTCGTCCGACATCGTGTAATCAGCGGTGACGATTTCACTCCACGGGCGATCCTGGGCGACGACGTGCGCGATCAGGCGCAGCGGCTCCTCGCCGACCGAGTGCGCAAACTGGTCACCTTCGCCGGGCGGGAGCGCGTAGTCGCCGGGGCCGACCTCGTAGGTGTCGAGCACGGTGTGCCAACGCTCCGACAAAAGCGAGACCATGCGGTCCTCGAAGGTCGGCGCCGCGAAGAATGTGCCCACCAGCTCCGGAAGCACGGCGGGATCGGCCTCGACGGCATCCAGCTCTGCCAGGGTTGGCAAGACACCGCGCAGGTCCAGGGAGATGCGACGCAGCAACCGGGGGGCGGGCAGGGGCGTCAGGTCGGTGAGGGGATCGGGTGGCGCGGACGCCTCAACGGGCGTGTCGCAGGCAAGGGCCAACCAGAGCGGGATCACTCGGCCGCCCCGATTCCGGCGCTCGCCACCAGTTGGGCCATCGCCGCGGCGAACGGCGCCACCACTGCGGGGCAGGCCTCCCCGAGCGCGACCCGGCCATCGAAGGTCAGCTCGCCGCACCCATCGCAGCGCGTTTCGTCGAAGCGTAGATCGGTCCACTGACCATCGGGGTCGCGAATGCCGAGCGTGCCGGCGGGCTGGTCGCCGCAGCGGCCGCCAAGCTCGAAGTCGACCATGACCAGCGCCGCCTCGCCGACCGCGAAACCACCGTCGCCGCGGAACGTCCACCCCCCTTCCGCGTCGATGGCACCGGCCACGTAGCTGGCGGTGCTCGTTCCCAGACGTAGCCAGTCGGTCTCCGCGCGCTCATAGCGGTAGGTCCCGAGCACCTCGCCCACGAAGCTCCCGCCGGCCTCGCGGGTGCCCGCCAGCGTCAACCACATCGCGCCGCCGAAGAAGAACGCGGCGCCCTCGGGGTCGCGGATCTGGCCGTCCGCCTTGAGTTCGGCAGTCCAGGTGTCGTCCTCGGCGTCGCCGTCGGCGTCGGTCCAGCCCCGGCTGCCGCTGCCCGCGCCGCTGTATCGGTAGCCGCTGGGTGCGATGCAGCCGCCCCCCGCGAGCGCGGTGAGCACGCCGTCCTGGTACGCCCCACCCGGGCAGTTGTCGTTGCCCTGACTCAAAAGCTCGAACCAGACATCGAGGGCGGGGCCGGGCAGCGGGACGCCGCCGGCTAGCGCGGCCTCCACCGCGGTCGACGCTTCTTCTGCCGTCCATCGCGGTTCGGGTTGGGAGGGAGTGGGCGAGGCGGCGCCAGTGGCAGTCGTCGCGCCCGCTTCCACCGGGGCGCAGGCGAGCGGCAGGAGAGGGAGCGCGACAAGCAGAAGCATGGTCACCAGGGGCTAACGGGCGGCCGCGCTGCGGTCGCGTCGTGGTACGTTCGACGATGCTCCTCCTCGTGCACATCGCCTCCGCGGGAACGCTCGCCGACGACTTCTCGCTTGACGCGGGCTCCTGGACGGGGGACGGCGTCGTCATCGACGGGGCGCTCCGGGTCACGGACGGCCGGGCGGAGCTGGTGGGGATGTCGCCGGGGCAGGTCGAGAGCTTCGAGCTCACCGCTCGGGTGCGGATGCTCGATGGGGGCCAGCTCGGCTTGCGCGCTGGAGACACACCGATTGTCGCTGACTTCGACGGGGGCGGCGCGCTCGCTTTTGGCGACACCCGTTGGCCACTCCCGATGTCTCATTTGACGTGGGTGCCCGAAGCCGACCCGGTCTTCGAGGCGGCGGGGGACAGTTGGGAGGCGGGAGGCGTGCTGCACTGCGAGGTGGTGCACGACGCGGACTCGGGCACCTGGTTTCTCTACTACACCGGGTTTTTCGGCCCACCCGGCTACGGTTACCGTCAGATCGGGCTCGCGACGAGTCCGGACGGGCACACCTGGACGCGCTGGACTGGCAACCCGGTGTTGACCATCGACTACTCCAGCGACATCGACGGCGTCCACGTCCACATGCCCTCGGTCACCGTCGATCAGCTCGGCCTTTGGCACATGGTCTACGCCTGCTACCAGAACAACGTCGGCAATCGTATCTGCCACGCGACAAGCCCCGACGGCTACGCCTGGACCGAAGCGGGGGTTGGCCTCGACCGGGGCGCGCCGGGCAGCTTCGACGAAGGCAGCTTACGGATGCCCGATGTCTGGCTGGCGCCGGACGGCAACTGGCATCTTTGGTACGATGGCACCGCGCCGGAAGAGCACTACGGGGCCACCGGGTACGCGACCAGTGTGGACGGATGGTCGTGGGTGAAGCAGGGCGAGATTCTCCCCTTCGAGACGGCGCTCCAGGGCCTCGGGGTGGCCGAAACCCCCTGGGGGCTCGAAGCCTTCTACAATCGCGACGACTATTTCGTACGCGCCAGCGCGGATGTCGCGACCCCGGATGTTTGGGTCGAGGCGGGCGTCGTGCTCACCAAGGGCTGGTCGTGGTGGAACGATGGCTACATCCAGGCGCCGACCCTTGCGCGCGACGGAACCACCTGGCGCATGTGGTACAACGGCTACACCTACACCGACGGGTTTGAGCGCCTGGGCACGGCCGAAGGAGTCGCGACGCCCGGACAGTGGTTCGACCTTCGGTTGCGGTGGGACGGCAGCACGTTGGCCGCGGCAATCGATGGGGCCGAGATGCCGTCCAGCGAGGCCCGCATGTCGGGAGCGGTGGCGCTCGATGTGGTAGGCACGGCCGAGCTGGACGATGTGCTCGTGGTCTGGACCGACCGGGCGGTGGACACCGGCGAAACCGGTGAAACCGGGGACCCGGACGGGGACGACTCTCGCGATAGCGAGCGCGCCGCGCCACAGGCCGAGGAAGGCTGCGGCTGCGCGTCGCCTTCGCGTCGAGTCGGATTCGTGGCCGCTGGGCTCTCGCTCTTGGCTGGCATCCGACGTCGCACCCGTCGATGACCCGACCCACCTTCCTCCGCCGCTTCCTCGCCCACGATCCCGCGCGGGTGGCGATCCAGTACGGCGAGCAGGCCCTGTCGTTTGGCCACCTCCGCGAGCTCGGCGAAGCGACCGCGGGTTGGCTCCGCGCGCAGGGGGTCACGCCCGGCGACCGGGTCTGCATCCACCTGGACACATCGATCGACCTGCTCGCCGCCCACCTCGGCTGCATGGCGGTGGGCGCGGTCCGTGTGCCGCTCAACGCCCATTACAGGGCGATCGAGCTGGCCCCGATCGTCGAGGACGCTGCGCCGGCCCTCGCGTTCAGCGCGTCCCCAGCGTGCTTCCCGGGGGTGCCGACCTTTTCCGCTCCGGGCCGGGGCCCGCCGGTTTGCGACTGGGCCGGCCTCGACGACGTCACCGGTCTCCTGTTCACCTCGGGCACCACAGGGCGTGCCAAGGGCGCCCCGCAGACCTGGACGATGTGGGAGTCGAACCTCGACGCCCTGCAAGCGCGATGGCAGCTGGGTGATCGCGACGTCTTGCTGCTGACATTGCCGCTGTTTCACACGCACGGACTGGTGGTTGGGCTGCATGGGGCGTGGCTTCGGGGTGCGCGGGTGGTGCTCCGTGACCGTTTCGATGCTGTCGAGCCGCCGGCGGAGGTGACCCACTTCTACGGGGTGCCAACCTACTTTCGGCGGTGGTTGCCGCTGATGCGGGTGCGGCCCGAGCTCTTCGGCGGGTTCCGACTGCTGGTGAGCGGCAGCGATGGGCTGCCCGTGGAGGTCTCCGACGCCATCTTCGCGGCGACCGGGCACCGTATTCTCGAACGCTACGGCATGACCGAGACGGTGATGATCGCCAGCAATCCCGGCGCTGGCGAGCGTCGCGCGGGCTCGGTCGGGACGGCGCTCCCGGGAACGGACATCCGCGTCATCGACGGCGAGGTGCAGGTGAGGGGACCCGGCGTCTTCGGCGGGTATTGGCCCCGCGCGGAGGCGGACGCGGCCGCATTCACTGCGGACGGGTACTTTCGCACTGGCGACGCGGGGGAGCTCGACCCCGACGGCTACCTCCGCATCATTGGCCGCAAGAAGGACCTGATCATCGTCGGTGGCGTCAACGTCTCCCCGGCCGAGGTGGAGCGCGTTCTGGCGACGGTGCCTGGCGTGGCGGACGTGGGGTGCTGCGGCCTCTACGATGCTGATCTCAACGAGGTGGTCGGGGCCGCCGTCGTGAGTGACGGAACGGTTGAGGAGGGCGAGTTGCGCGGGCTTTTAGAGGCCGCGGCACGGCAGCTCAGCGGACTGAAGCGCCCGCGGCGGGTTGCCTTCGTGGCCGGCTTGCCCAAGAACGCGCTGGGGAAGTTGCAGCGGGGGAGGATCGCCGGGGAGGCGTTTGGGGGGTGACATCCAGGGCCCGACTGCGCCTGGGGCCCGGGGGCGGTCGCGGCGTGGGTGTGGAACGCAGGGTCGATCGACGTGGACGCTGGCACGGTTCTAGTTTCCTCACGTTAGGCCTGTGTCGAGCCGATACGCCCTCCATGTTCACCATCCGTGTCGAAGCGATGCCGCCCCTTCTGGCCGCCGGCATCCGCGCGATGGTGCTGGGCCACGGCGTCGTCGAAGGCGCGCCCGACGCCGATGTCTGCATCCGCTTCATGGCCCGGCGCGCGGTGCTGGCTCAGCCGGCAAAGACCGTCGTCATCTGGGGGGGCGGCGAACGCCTTCCTTCGGCCGAGGAGCTTGGCGTCGATGCCGTGCTTCGCCTGGACGTCACGGCCGTGGAGCTGCGCCGGCGGCTCGACCAGCTTGCCCCGCGCGGGTCGGCAGAAGCGCCGGTAGCGACCGCAGCCATCACGCCGAGGGAGCGCACCGTACTTGCATGTGTCGCGACCGGAGCTACGTCGCGCGAGATCGGACTGGCCCTTGGGTGCAGCGAACGCACGGTCGAGGTTCACCGCCGCAACCTTCTGAAAAAGCTGGGGGTTCGACGGAGCGCCGGGCTGGTGACGACAGCGTTGGCTCAGCAGTTGCTCACGGGGTAGGCGCGGGGACGGCGCCAGGCTCGTGCCGAGGGCGGCCGCCGCCTGCGGCGTCGCCGCGTGCTCCGGTCGCCGGAGGCTCCCTGCGCCCGCTGCCGCGCAGCGATCAGGGCCCCTCGCCGGTGTCATGTGCGGCGACCTGCAGCCACAAAAGCCGACATACCCGCGAGTGTTCCTCCCAAGCCGGCCAACCATCCGCCGTTTTGGCGCCGGGCCGAGCGGTCGCGACACAAGTTCGCCTTTGCTCGACGGGAACCGCCGGCCAGCGGGTGGCCAGCGCCTCTTGGAGCCGCTTCATCGCCTGCCGCTGGGCGTTTGCGTCCGCACCGGGAAAGTGGCGCAGGTCCACTGCGCCCTCGACAAAGCGGTAGATGCCGTCGGCGGTGTGGACGTCGATCACGGCGATGCGCGTTTCGCCGCCGGCCACGGTCCCTGCGGAGTAGCGGGTGCGCTGCCAGCGGGAGGGTTCGGCCTCCACACGCAGCCGACGCTCTTCCACCTCGCCGAGGGTGACCAGGAAGGGCTCGCTGGGAACGCACGGCTCGCCTGGCGGTAGGCGCGCCGGGTCGGGTCGCTCGGCCCCCCACCGCGGCGCCTCGATCACGTGCCAGGCATCCGCCGCCGCTGCTGCGACGCAGGCGAGAGCGGCCTCGGTGGCGAGGATCGCGTCGCGAGAAATGACGGCAGCCGGCACACCCAGGGCGGCGACCGCGATGCGTCGGCGCTCGAGGTCCTCCGGGGAGGCGGCCCGCAGCACGATGCGGGTGCCCCCTGCGAGCACAGCCGCGCGCGCCGTCGCAAGGTCCACCTCCAGGGCAGCGGCCAGCGCGCCGACCTCGACGCCCACCCCAACCGCGCCGATTACCAGCGCGACGGAGTGGCGCGCGAGTGGGATGCGGAAGGGGGGGCCCTCGTCGGGCGGTTCTGGCGGCGATTCGACGGGTGCGCCTTGCGCCTCCCCGGTGCCCTCCGCCTCCGCGGCATCCTCTGCGCTCCTGGCGCCGTCCGTGGCCGCGTCGGCTTCGTCCAGGGCCGCCCGCGCGCGGTGGAGCGCGGCGCGGCGTGTCGCGACGTCCGTTGCGTCGATCGCGTCGACGGCAGCGACGCGCAGGGCTTCCAAGGGGTCTGCGATGGGCGCGGCCACCGCCCCGTCAGCTGGCTCATCGGTGGCGGCAGCGGGGCGCGCGACGATCGGCGCGGCCGCCCCCGGCGCCACCTGCACCGGCACCGGCACCGGCACCGGCACCGCCACGGTCAACGCCTGCTTCAGCGCCCCCACCCCGCCCCCCCGCATCGCGCGGCGCACCAGCTCGTCGAGGTTGTCGGGTAGGACGCGCTCCGGTTGAGCCGCCGGCGGCGCCGAGGGCGCCGGCATCGGGGCGCCGCAGTAGAGGCACAAAATACGGTGGGAGGCGTTGGGGCGACGGCAACGAGGGCAGGGGATCGTCACGAGCGGTCACGTAGCCGATCCTCCGGAGGCGGCCCCGCGTACCGTTGCCATGACACTGCTCCTCCTGCTGGCGTGTGCCCCCCACCTTGCCTCGGCAACGGACACCGGCGCCCCAGTCCCCAATGTCGTGGGTTCGGTGCTCCTCGCCGGGGGCACGGTCGTGGGCCTCGGGGTGGCGGACGTTCGCATTGGCGAGGGGCGGATCGTCGAGGTGGGCGCGGCGCTCGATCGAGCGGGGGCGGAGGTGGTCGATGTCAGCAGGCGCTTCCTGGTCCCGTCGTTCATCGACAGTCACGTGCACCTTGCCTACCTCCCGGCGGAGGGCGCGATGGCTGACGGCGGCATCGCCGCGGCCGTTGACCTCGCGGCCCCGATCGAGTTCTTGGCGGCACCCCACGGCAGCTTTCGCGTGGTCGCGTCGGGGCCGATGGTCACGGCGGTCGCGGGCTATCCGACGCGCTCGTGGGGCTCGGGTGGCTACGGGCTGGAGTGCGTCGACAGCGCGGCCGCCGTCGCGGCGGTGGACACCCTTTTCGCGGCTGGCGCCGAGGTGATCAAGCTGCCGATTACCGGCGGCGCTCAGCTTGATACCGCCTCGCTCACGGCGGCGGCGGCGCTCGCGCACGAGCTGGGGCTCCCCGTGGTCAGCCACGCGCTTTCCGACAGCGAAGCGGCCGTCGCTGCGGAGGTTGGAGCGGACGTGCTCGCGCACACGCCGACCGGCGGTCTGAGCGCCGCCAGCGCAGCGGCCTGGACGGGTCGCGCGGTGGTCAGCACCCTCGGCGCGTTCGGCGGCAGTGGCACCACCTTGAGCAACCTGATCGCGCTCCAGAACGCAGGCGCCACTGTCCTCTACGGCACCGACTTCGGCAACACCCGCGCCGCCGGCATCGACGGTCGCGAGCTGGAACTGATGGCCGCCGCAGGCCTGACCCCCGCCGAGATACTCACCTCCGGAACCTCGGCGCCCGCTGCCTTCTGGGGCCTCGACGACCTCGGCACGATTGCCGTCGGCAAGGCGGGCAGCCTCCTGGTCCTGTCGGCGGACCCCCTCGCCGATGCCGCGGTGCTCGCCGAGCCGGAGCAGGTCTGGCTGGCCGGGGTCCACCGCAAGTGACAATCTGTGTGAATCGGGGCTGACGCCTCGGCATCTGGCCCGTTGAACCTATGGAGTCTCCATGCGATTTTTCTTCGCCGCGCTGTTGCTTTCTTGCGCCACGCCTTCCGAAGCGCGCCCCAGCGACGACAACCTCCCCGCGCCGGTGCCGGTCGCGACGACCGGGCAGGCGGTCGCGGTTTTCGCGGGCGGCTGTTTCTGGTGCATGGAAACGGACTTCGACCACCTTGACGGCGTGGTTCACACCACCTCGGGTTTCGCGGGAGGCCACACCCTGAACCCCACCTACATGGACGTGGTGAGCGAAACGACCGGTCACCAAGAGGTGGTGCACGTCGTCTATGACACCGCGAAGCTCAGCTATGCCAAGCTGGTGGACTACTTCCTCCATCACGTCGATCCCACCGACGACGGCGGCCAGTTCTGTGATCGCGGCGACAGCTACCGCGCGGTGATCTTCGCCCAGGACGCCAAGCAGAAGGTCATCGCCGACGCGGCGATCGCCGCCCTAGAAGCCCGCAAGGTGCTCCCCGGCCCCGTCAAGCTGCCGGTGAAGACCGGCGCCACCTTCTACGCGGCCGAGGTGTACCACCAGGACTTCCGCGACAAGGACCCCGGGCGCTATTTGCCCTACCGAATGGGCTGCGGGCGCGACCTGCGGGTGCGCGAGGTCTGGCGCAACGAGTGATAGGGTAGTTCATGGCCTCCGTTGCAGACGACCTCGCCCTGTTGCCGTTTTTCTCGCGCCTCGCGCGCCACGACATCGACCGGGCGGCCGGGTATTTCCGTCGGGTTCAGCTAGAAACCAACGAGATGTTGTGGTCGCAGGGTGCGGTCGTCGACGAAATGGCGATCGTGCTGGTGGGCGAGCTGGTCGCGCACGCTCACCTGCAGGAGGTCGGCCGCGTCCGTGCGCCTGACATTGTCGGTGAGGCGGGCGCGTTCGTGGCGGGAAGCACCCGCACCGCCACGCTCAAGGCGGCCCGTCCCACCGAGCTATTGGCGTTGGCCGTTCCCGATCTCCGGGCGCTCCGGTTTGCGAAGAGTCGCGTGTACGATGCGATCCTGGAGCAGGCCCAGCGCTCAGCTTGTCGCCGTATCGCGGCCACCAACGCCCGGGTGGCCAACGTCGCTACCGGGGGTCAGGCGGTGCCGACGCGGAAGGAGCCGAGCACGCTCGCGCGCTTGTGGCGGACGCTACGCCCTGGCGGTCCGGCCGGGCCGTGCCCGCCGGTCGGTCCGCTGCTGCGCAGTCAGCCGGGGCTTCGGGACATGGAGCCCGACTTGGAACAGCTGCTCTCCACCGGTTTTTCGCCGGAAAGCTTCGAGGAGGGCCAGGTGATCCTGCTGCAAGGCGAGCCCGGCAGCGCGATGTACCTCGTCGCCGACGGCCAGATCGACGTGCTACGCAATGTGCTGGGCGACAAGGCGGAGCTTTTGGTGCGCCTCGGGCCCGGTCAGCAGCTCGGCGCCAACACGCTGGTCGACCCCGCGCCGCGCACTGCGTCCTGTGTGGCAGCGTCGGCCGGCTGGCTCTACCGCATGGATCGGGAGGCCTTCGATGGGCTCCGCGGTGAGGCGCGGACGGCCTGGCGGGAAAGCATCCTCGCCACGCTCGCGACGCAGATCCGCTACGCGAACAACGCGCTCGAGCGCGCACTCACGGGCGCGCCCCCCCCCAAAAACGCCGCACCCGCTCGCGCCGGGGCCAAGCCGGCAAAGCCGGCCGCCCAGAGCGGCGGCGCCGACTTCCAGGAGCTCATCCGCGCCTCTGGGTTCTTGGAGAGCCTTCCCGCCGGCGAAGCCGAGCTCGAGCAGGTCAGCTTCGTCATGGACGAGGACTTCCAGCGCAACCGGAAGAACAAGAACGTGCCGCGGTAGCCCACCGGCCGCGACCGGCGGCGCCGGCTCGCGACGCCCCCCCCCCCCGCCACCGGGAGGGGGAACCCGGCGCTGCGCTCAAATCACCGCGCGGATTCGCTGCTCGCCCACCAGGAGCGCCGCGACGTCGGGTTCACGCCCGACCACGCGCACGATGACGTCGGCCACGGCCTTGACCTTGTCGGTCGAGACCAACTCCACGCCGCGCTCCACGCCGAAGCGCAGGCTGGCGCCTTGCACCGGGCTCTGGATGGCGAGATCGCGCAGCAGCGCGCGGTAGCGGGTGCGCTGGATACCCAGGGCCACCGGGTCCCACCGCCCTTCGCCGCGACGGCTGGCAATGCTGCGGAGGGTCGGGGTGAGGCCCGAGGCGACCCCCACGGCCTGGTACAAAAGCGCGGTGTCGCGGATACTCTCGCCGCGGCGCTTGCTGATCAGGCAGATCTCGCTGGCGCGGGCGGTGCTGCCGGCGCGAACGACACGAGACGCGGTCGCTTCCGGGATGCCGGCGCCCACCATCTTGTCGATGGTGTTTTTGCTGTAGGTGGCATCGGTGCCCGCGCGGGTGGCGGCGATGGCGTCCAGCGCGTCGTTGAACAGCGTCTGGTCCTCGCCCGCGTAGCCGCTGCTGCCAGGGGACAGCCACGACAGCACCAGCTGCAGGATGCCGTCCGTGAAGCGCGTCCACGCGGCGTAGGCGGCTTCGGGGTGGGCATGGGCGGCGATGAGCCCCTTGCGCACCTCCGGGCCGCCCGAAAGCCGCATGGCTTCGGTCCACGACGACGCGATGCGGCCGACGCTGGCGCCGGTCAGCTCCAACATCATGGGGAAGTAGGCCGCGCCCGCGTCGGTCGCGACCTCGGTCAAAAGCGTCGTCATCACGATGGCCTTGGCGAGCATGTGCTTGGGCAGGTCATCTCCGAACTCAGCGTTCATGCGCGCCGGGAAGTACCCTTTGAGCAGCCGGTCGAACGCGGGGATCGTGGACGCATCTTCTTGCATCAGCATCTTGAAGACGTGCATCTTTACGTGGGCCTGGAGCACGGCCAGCTCGGGACGGACCAGGCCCTTGTTGTTGGCCGCCCGGCGCCGGATCTGGTCGTCGTCGGGAAGACAGAGGAAGCGGCGGCTGACGCTGCCCTTCTGACACACCCAGTCAATGGCGCGGCCGTAGGGGTGGGGGTCCCGCGCCGAGCGCACTTCGTCCAGCGAGATGAGTCGCCCGTTCTGGTTGTTGTTCTCCAACACCATGCCGGCGACTTCGTCCGTCATCGAACGAATGATCTCGTTTCGTTGATCCTCGGTGATCCGGCCCGACGCCACCATCGGGTTGAGCAAGATCTTCAGGTTGACTTCGTGATCAGAGGTGTCGACGCCGCCCGAGTTGTCGACAAAGTCGGTGTTGAGCCGGCCGCCCCGCTGCGCGAACTCGATACGCGCCTGCTGTGTGAAGCCGAGGTTGCCACCTTCGCCGACCATCTTGCAGCGAAGTTCGGTCGCCGAGACGCGCACGTCGTCATTGGACGGATCGTTGGCATCGGCGTTGGTCTCGTTGGTGGCGCGCACATAGGTGCCGATGCCGCCGTTCCAGAAGAGGTCCACCTGAAGCCGGAGGATCAGGTTCATGACCGAATTGGGGCTCAGTTCGTCGGCGTCGGTGCCGAGCATGGCCTTGACCTCGGTGCTCAACGGAATCGTCTTCTGCCGCCGCGAGTAGACGCCGCCCCCCGCGCTCAAAAGCGAGGTGTCGTACTGTTCCCAGCCGCCGACGAGGTCGAAGAGGCGCTTGCGCTCGACGAAGCTCCGCTCCGGGTCTGGGGTGGGATCGAAGAAGATGTGCTGGTGGTTGAAGGCCGCGATGAGCTTCATCTTCGGGGTCTCGATGACGCCGTTGCCGAAGACGTCCCCACCGCAGTCGCCGATGCCGAAGCACGTGAAGTCCTGCTTGTCGGCGTCCATGCCAAGCTCGCGGAAAAGGCGCTTGACCAGCACCCAGCCGCCACGCGCGGTGATGCCGACGACCTTGTGGTCGTAGCCTTGGCTGCCGCCCGACGCGAACGCATCGCCCAGCCAATAGCCATAGGCCTTGCTCAGGGTGTTGGCCGTATCGGACAGGTGGGCGGTTCCCTTGTCAGCGGCGACCACCAGGTAGGGGTCGTCTCCATCGTGAGCAACCACGTTCGGTGGGTGCACGACCTTGCCGGCCACGAGGTTGTCGGTGATGTCGAGGAGCCCGCGGATCAGCACCTGATAGAGCCGGTCGCCCACGCGCCGGCGCTCACCCGCGTCGTCGATGGTGTACTTGACGTAGAAGCCGCCCTTGCTGCCCTCGGGCACGATGACGACATTCTTGACCATCTGGGTCGTGACCAGGCCGAGGACCTCGGTGCGGAAGTCCGCCCGATCGGAGTACCGCAGGCCGCCCCGCGCAATCGGGCCGCCACGGAGGTGCACCCCCTCCATTTCGTAGTGGTGCACGTAGACCTCGACCATCATCCGCGGCAGCGGAATGTGGCGGATCTTCGCGTGATCGACCTTGAAGCTGATGTAGTGGAAGACCCGGTCGGTGCGGTAGAAGTTGGTGCGCAACGACGCTTCGACGAGGTTGAACAGAAAACGGAGGATGAAGTCTTCGTCAACCGTCGGAATCTTGCGCAGTTCATCTTCCACCGCGGCCGTCGCGGCGCCGATTGCCGCGGCCCGCGCCTCGCCGAGCGCCGGGTCCAAGCGCGCGTGGAACAGGCTGACAAGGGCGCCCACGGCGCCGGCCTGGTTCACCAGTATCTCCTGGACGCGCGGAACGGTGTGCGCGAGCTTGATCTGCTTGGCGTACCCGACGTACGCCCGGATCAGGTCCACTTCCTGCCAGGTGAGGTTGCTGCGGAGCACCAGCTTGTTGAGCGGGTCAGAGGCCATCTTCTTTTCGAAGACCGCCTCGAGCCCGGCCACGAGTTTGTCCTGCCGGGCCATCAGCTCGGCGGTCGAGAGCCCAGGCACCCGCGCCACGCGGAAGCTGTCGACGGTGGCGCCGCCTTCACTCGCGTTCGGCTCGGCCCATTCGTCGCTGACGACCACCCCGAAGTGGTCGATGATCGGAAACAGTTCGCTGAGCGTGAGTTCGGTGGGCTGGTAGACGCGCACGACGACATCCCCGTCCTCGATGAGGACGCGGACGCGGACGCGACCTTCGGCTTCGGCTGCTTGCAGATAGGGGTGATTCGGCACGGGCTGCTCCTGGCTGGGGTGGCCACACCGGCTGGTCCGGCGTAGCCTCTGTGGCCGCGGAATCTATCCCGGGAGATGTCGATGTCGTGTGTGTTCTTGGTCCTCTGTTTGTGGGCCTGCGTGCCAGTTGACGAGACCGTGGACGAAGGTGGAGATTCTGATCCGGCGGGCGTCGAGTGCGGCGACCCGATCCCCTACGACGTGGAGATCCGAGCCCGAGTCGAGGACGCAGGCGGGCCGGCCGCTGGCATCCTGGTCTACTTGGACGACCGAGGTTGGACCTACACGATCCTCGGCTCCGGCACGACCGACGCCGCCGGGGAGGTCAGTTTTGTCGCCCAGAACGTCACCGCGCTGGATGGTTGTTGGGGCACGGTGCTCAACTACCAACTGGTGGCCGAGGACGAAGGGGACGGACGCGAAGTCGAAGACGACATGAACACCGAGCTGCACGCCGCCATCGACGACGGGAGCCTCATCGCCGACGTGCGTGACTTCGCGCTGACGCTTCCCTGACGCGATGACATACTCTCCGGCCATGGACGACCGCGCGGAGCTCCTCTCGCTCCTTGACGCCTCCCGCGCCGCAGGCGCGCGTGCCGTCGAGGTGATGCATCAACGGTTCGACCGCTTCCTGACCACCGGGATGCGCGTGCGCCCGGCTCGTGTGGAGGAAGAAGCGTGGACCCTTCGGTTGTGGCTGGATGGCGGCCGAGTCGGCGTCGCGACCGGGCCGCTGCGGAAGCCCCTGGTTTCCCAAGCGATGGCGGCGGCGCAACGTGCTGCCGCCTCGCCGTGGGCCGGCCCAGCGGATCGTTTCGCGCCCATCACCGGGCCGCTGGGCATTGACGACCGCCGGTACGGAAGCGTGGAGGACGACGATCGTAATGAGATGCTCGGCCTCGCTGAGCGTTCGCTCAACCAGGGGCAGGTGATGCTGCGCCGGTTGCGCTACGAAGAGGTGCGCGAGCGGCGCAGTTGGCTTTCCACGCGGGAAGTGGAGCTGTCCGCGGCGGCCACGACCTATTCCCTCGAAGCGGAGGCCTCCCTCGGCTCACTCGAGCTCGGCCACCGCATCGCCAGTCGCCACTTCTCGAACGTGGCCAGCCTGCCTTTTGGCACGGAGCTGCGCCGCCGGATCGAGGACCTGTCGCGCCCCGCGCCCGCGCCCGCCGGTTCCTTGCCGGTGGTGCTGGAACCCCGGGCCATCGCCGCCTTCTTGCGGAGCTTGGCGCCGGCGTTCGCGGCCCCGGCTGTCGGTGCGGGGAACCTGCTCACGGGCCGACTGGGTCGTGCGCTCTCGTCTACGGTGCTCCACGTGACCGATGACGGCGGGCTCGCCAGCGGCCTGTACACCTGGCCCTTCGACGAGCGGGGGGTGCCGCCGATCGCGGTCCCGCTGCTCAAAGAAGGGGTGCCCAACAGCCTGCTGCACGATCCTGAGAGCGCGCGGGCGGCGGGTCTTCGGCCCACGGGCCACGTCCGCGGCGGCCAGCTCCGCGCGTCGAACCTCATCGTCCGGCCGGGCTCGCGCACGCGCAACGTCATCCTGTCCGAGCTGCGCAACTACCTCCTGGTCGATGCGTTGCCGCCGATCGACCTGAGTACCGGCCGCGTGGTGGGGCGGGTGATCCTCGGGGTCGTCACCGCCGGCGAGCGGGTCGGTACCGCGACGATGACCCTGGACACATCCGTTTCGGCGCTCTTGAGCGCCGTCAGCGAGGTGGGGTCGGACCAGGAGCGGTGCGACGAGGTGGATGCGCCCAGCGTGGTCTTCCGACCGCTGCCGCTTCAGGCCTAGCCCCCACGGAACGCGGCGCGCCGAACTACTCGGCGACGACCTCAAAACTCACCGTGTCCGAGATCTCCGGACTCCACAGGCCATCACTACCGTCGTTCAACGCCAGCTTGAGCGTGATTTCGTGCGAACCGGGATCCAGCGGCCAGATGTCGAACGGGGCCACGGTGTACTGGCCGAAGGCGTTGCCATCCGGATCGTTCCAGGCGACGCCATCGACGAACTTATGTAGGTGACACGCTAACTCATCGCCGTCTGGTTGCTCGAAGTCGCAGCCGTCGACCTCGAAGGTGATCTGGACCGTGTCGCCTACGATGGTCGCGTCGTCGAGGGGATCGACGATGGTGAGCCAGGGCAGCGGCAGCACCTCGATCTCGACCAGCGCCTCGGCGGTGTTTCCCGCCTCGTCCTCGATGATGTAGGTGAAGGAGTCGAGGCCGTCGAAGTCGTCGTCGGCCTCGTACTCGACGTCGCCCGAGGCGACGATGTTCACATTGCCGTGCTCAGGGCGGCTCACATCGACAATCTTGAGGTTGTCATCCTCCGGGTCGCTGTCGTTGGCGGTGAGATCGATCTCCACCGTGCCCCCGGCGAAGACCTCGCTGTCGTCGTCGCGCGCCACGGGCGCTTCGTTGGGGGCGGCCTCGCCGCTGTCATCGTCGGCGGAATCCTTGGCGTCGCCAACCGGAATCGGCTGGGTGCATCCAGAAAGCGCGGTGGCGAGTAAGAGTCCGAACACTTTTGCTCCGGGCGGTGAGGAACCAGCATGCCACACATTGCGGCGGAATGAACGCTTCCGCCCCCTCGACGCCAGGCCAAAAACACCACAGCCCGGGGAAAGCCCCGGGCTGGGTGGACACATCATGGCCGCGGTCGAGCCGCAGCGAACGACGATTATCCGCGCTCGACCTTCTCGATCGCGATTTCGATCTTCTCGATCGCCATCGCTGAGGAGTCGGCGTTCATGTCCGGAACGTTCCACTTGCAGGGCCAGCCTTCGAAGAAGTTGTAGCGGGCCACTTCGGTGGCACCATCCTGGTCCAGCACGATGATGGAACCCGAGCGACGGTCGATCTTGCCGTCCTCGATGTTCTTGCGCCACTGCCACAGGTCGTCGGTCGCGGTGTAGCCGCGCTCGAGGACGATGTTGCTGTAGGTCGTGCGGCCCGGCTTCTTGCGAACGGCCTTGTCGTTGCCTTGCTTGAATTCGACCACTTCGGTCTGGCTGTCCATGCCCGAGACGGACTTGAAGCCACCGACGATGATCTTGTTGTCGCTGATGATTCCCTGGATTTCCAGGAGGAAGTGATAATTACCAAACAGTTCTTCGGTAGGCACGATGAGTTCCTTTTGTTGACCTTTCGCGGGGGCGACGAGAGGGTGGTTGTGTCGGTAGGCCTTTCCCGGGGGAGCCACCACCTGCCGACCCGGGAACTGTGCCCCGATCGCGGGTGATGGTCAAGCCGGCGGAAGCGTTTTTTCTGGTGCATTTTCAGAGGGGGCGTGGCGGAGGCCGGCGTGGGGATTTGCGGAGGCGAGGCTCGCTCCGGGTCGGCCGAGGACCAGCCCCCTTTGCACGTCGCGGCGTGCGGGTTTCCCCTCATTCCTTTGTGATACCGTCCCGCGAGACCGGTGCGTCACGTGGGCAGGTTCGTAGATTTGACCAAGCTGATCTTCCCGAGCCTGTCGGCATCCGACGACCAGGAGCATGACGACGCCACGTTGGCCGAGAGCCGCAACCACAAGGTCAACGCGCTCGACCGCCACACGCTCGCGTTCCTTGAGATGACGCGCAGCGCGATCAAAGACTGGAACACGAAGGTCCCCACCGCCGGAAGCATCCTCGCACCCAGCCACGACGGCGTGCTCGGCACGGTCGGCTTGCCCTTCGGCGGGCTCACGCTCCCCAGTGACGACGAAGACTGGCCGGAACAGGGCATCGTGCGGTCGGCCACGCTCCGGGCGCTGCGCAGCGGTCTGTTTCCGGTGGTCGACCTGGACGAGGCCTGGTCCTCTCGCGAGGAGGCGCGCGCTGCTTTTCAGGAGATGTTGCCCATCCCCGAGCTGCTCTCGGTGCCGAACCACCACTGGGACGAGATGAGCTCCGACGCGGCGATGTCTCGGTTCGCGTTCGCGGGGCTGGCGGCGTTGCGCCTGATGCCGGTCACGGTCGCGGACGCCGACGGGGCTGCGTGGGTGAGCGACTTCACGTGGCTGGGTTCGTTCCCCGTGCGGGAGGGCTTCGAACGCTACGGGGCGGCGGCGTACTTCGACGTGGCGCAGCGCATCGTCCGCATCCGCTGGAGCCATGGCGGCAAGGACGTGCGCCCGGGCGACCCCGAGTGGGCGCACGCCAAATGGGCATGGAAGTGCACGGTGATGGTCGGGACCACCGTCTCCGACCACCTCGTCGGGGTGCATTGGCTCATCGGAAACTACGTCACCAACGCGTCGCGGAGCTTCATGGGGCTCGATCACCCCATCCGGCGGCTGCTGAAGCCATTCACGTGGCGCACGGTCACCATCAACTACAACGCGACCTTCAGCCTGTGTCCGGAACGGGGCTTCGTACACCGGACGTCTGCGCTCACCTACGAGTCGCTCACCGCCGCATACGGCGCCTCCGTCGGGCTGTTGCGGTACATGACGACGCCGCAGCTCATCGCGCGCAAGGGCGCGGCGGGCATGGGCGACGCCTTCCCGTGGGCCACCGACGCTCTTGCGCTGTACAACGTCATGCTGGCCTTCGTCGAGGACTATGTCGGCCGGTACTACACGGGGGACGCGTTGGAGCGCGACCCCGAGGTGATCGCCTTCTGGGACTCGATCAGCAAGGCCACGGCCACCATCGGGATTCCGCCTCTCCGTCGCGCCAATGTCGTCGCGATGCTCGCGCAGTTCATGTGGTGTGTCACTGGGCTACACGAGGCCGTCGGTGTCTTGCTGGAGTACGCCATCGACCCCTCGTTCATCAGCACCAAGATCCGCCCCGGGAGGGAGATGGCGGATGTGCAGTCGTCCATGCAATGCCTGGCCGTCGTGGGGCTGACCGGGCTGCGGATGCCGGCGCTGCTCAACGACTTTTCGCACGTCTGTCTCGATCGCCCAGGCGCGGAGGCCTTTGGCTCCTTTCAGCGTGAGCTGGTCGCGCTCTCAGAGCGGATCGACCGCGCCAACGAAACCCGCAAATACCCTTGCAACACTTTCAACCCACGGTTCCTCGAAACCGGCGTGAGTGTCTGATGTCAGCATCCCGAGATTTTGACCCGATGGAAGCCAGGGACTTCGCTCAGACGGTCTTCCCCGGCGAGATCAACGAGATACAGAAGCGGCGCGCCTTGGTGGGCCAGGAACCCGTGCCCGTGCTGGTGGGCGGTGCGCCCGAACCCTCGACCAACCTCAAGTTGACCGGGGTCGCGCTCTCCGGCGGTGGCATTCGATCGGCGGCGTTCTGCCTCGGGGTGATTCAGGCGCTGGCGGACCGCGGAGTGTTTGCGCGGATGGACTACTTGTCGACGGTCTCCGGAGGGGGCTACCTCGGCGCTGCGCTGAGCCACCTGCTCAACGGTCGCGGGGAAGAGCAGAAGACAACTCCGGACGCCTTTCCGCTACGCATGGGGTCGGGCACCGTGGAGCCACCGGCGTTGCAGCACCTGCGCAACTCCAGCAACTACCTCAAGGCCGGAGGCGCGTTCGATTCGCTGGCAATGCCGGCCGTCTATGCCCGAGGCCTGGCCCTCACCATTGTCAGCTGGAGCCCGCTGCTCCTGGGTTCGGTTCTGGCCGCCTCGATCCTCTACGAGGTCGTGTTCCCCAAGCTCGAAGCGTGGGGCTACGTTGTGGCCACCGGGCCGAACCTGTGGCCGGCGAAGCTCTTCGGCGGGCTCTTCGGTTGCCTCATCGCGGCCTACCCCTTCGCGCGGCGGCCGGGCAGTGCGCTGGTTCGACGTGAGCAACTCGAATGGGCGATCCGCGTCACGCTGGGAATGACGCTGGCCTCGCTGGCGATCCTCCCGGTGTGGTGGCTTGTGGACTACGCCGTGCTGCACACGCAGGCGCAGGCCGCTCGCGAGGTGGCGGGGGTGCATGCGGACGTGTTGAGCTTCGTCAGGGTGCACGCCTGGGGCGTCGGGCTCGGCGCCGTGGTGGCGGCGGGGTTGGGCTGGACACGGCCTGGTCGCATCCTGGGCCGCAGCCTCGGCATGCTTCTTTTGGGTTCGCTCGCCCCCGCCGGGGCGCTCGCGCTGTTTCTACTACTCTGTGTCACCCAGATCGGCGGCGTCGACGAGATTCCCAACGGGAGGGATCCGGACGGACAGCTCTTCGCCTTCCGGGACCCAAGCGGAGAGAGACTGCTGAACCCCCACCTGATGGCGGCGCTGAAGACCTCTGGCTTGTTCGAGGATTCGATCGGTGAGGTCGAGGTCGAGGAGATCTCAGGGTGGATCTACGACGAGGCCCATGGCTACAACTGGAACCTCTACGCCGGGGAAGGGAAAAAAAAGACAGTTTCTGGGAGTCCTGATCGCCGACGACCACGAAGTGAGAGTGCGGTTTCAGGGCGCCTTCGCCGGTCCAGGGGGCGCCATCCTGGTGGCGGCCATGCTGGCGATCTGGCTGATCAATGCCCGCCTCCTCAACGTCAACCTGATCTCTCCCCATGGCTACTACCGGGACCGTCTCAGCCGGGTTTTCCTGGCAGACGCGGTTGGCTCGAAGAGCCCTGGGGATGTCTTGAAGCTCTCGGAGATGGGCGGCGGGGCCGATCCTGAGGGGGCCTACGCGCCCTACCACCTCATCAACGCGACGTTGAACCTCAACAGCAGTACGGATCCCAGCTTGCGGGGGCGGCAGGGCGACTTCCTGTTGTTCAGCAAGCTCTTCGTAGGTTCCTGCCACACCGGCTGGTGTGCCACGACTGAGATCGAGCGGGTCGATCCGGCGATGAACCTGGGCACCGCCATGGCCATCTCGGGCGGTGTGGCCAACCCTTCGATGGGAACCATGACCAGCCCGGGTCTGACCCTCCTGATGGCCCTGTTCAATCTCCGCATGGGCTACTGGTTGCCGAACCCGCGGCACATCCTCGCCGGTGCGATGAGTGGCCAGACCTTCCAGCTGGCCCCGGGGGCCGAGTATCTGCGGCGCGAGGCCTTCCGGAATCTCAACGCCGGGCACCGCTATGTCAACGCGTCCGACGGCGGCCATATCGAGAACCTGGGCGTCTACGAGCTTTTGCGACGCCGCGCCTCGCTGATCATCAGCGTGGACGGCGAGGAAGATGACGCTTTGACGATGGGCAGCCTCGCGACGGCGCTCCGTTATGCGCGCATCGACCTTGGTGTGGTGGTCGACATCGAGCTGAACGACCTCCGCGGCACCTCCGCACGCAAAGGAGTGGCCCACCATGCCGTCGGTCACATCCGCTACTCGCCCACCGAAGTAGGCGTGCTCATCTACATCAAAGCACGACTGACCGGGGACGAGAGCCTGTCCATGGAGACCTACGCCGCGGCAAATGCGACCTTTCCGCACGAGAGCACGGCCGACCAGTTCTTCGGCGAGGAGCAGTTCGAGGCTTACCGATCGCTGGGTGAGCACAGTGTCAAGGGGATCGAGCGCTTTCCCGGTCTTCCGGGGTACGAATAGCGCACGCGCAGGGCCATCAGCGTCTCCAACGAAACCGCCTGCGCTCGCTCCGGGAACACTGTACCAGGAGGCCCGGCGGCGGCGTTCCACCCCGCAACGTCCTCGATCGTGTAGACCTGCCGGGCAAGGGCGCCCACCCGTTGATCCGCTGCGGCGCGGCTCGGACTGAGCCGCCCAAGCACTGCCGACGTTTCCATCCTCGCGGACAGCCTGCGCCGCATCCGTGACAGCGTCTCGTGAGTGCCATTGACCCCTGGGAGGGGCTTGTCGTAAGCCCATACCCCCCTGGATGCGGCCTGCTCCTAAACGAGGTGGGGACCGCGGGCACACCGCGGGAGATAATCGGCGTTGGCCCGTTCGGCGGCCTGCGCTCGCCGCCCCCGCTGCCAGCCGAGGCCGCATCTGGCCCCACTTGCCTCGGCGGAGGCCGCACCTGCAGGGGGGATGGCTACGGCGGGGCGTTCACGCTCCGGGTCGGTTGAGCGCCCCCGACCCCTGGGATGGGCTCCTCGGCCCCCTTCTGCGCGCGCAAGACCCGGCCGCCGCCCGCGCCGTCCTCCTCGACAAGGGCCTTCCCATCGACCTTGCGGAGGCGGTCCGGGCGTTGGAACCGGACGGGCTGCCGGGGCTCGGTCTCCTCGTCGCGCGGCTCCGCACCCGCCGCGCCGGGGGAGGAGGAGGGGCCGTGATACCGGGCGGGACCCAAGGTTGGTGATGACCGCACGCTCGCTTTCGCCCGCACGTCCCCGCCGCTGGCGGGTGCTCGGCGCGTTCGTCCTGGTGGCGCTCGTCAGCCAGCTGCTGTGGCTCAACTTCGCGCCGCTGCTCATCGAAGTCCAGCGCGACTACCAGGTGGACGAGACGACGGCGTCGTTGCTGATCCTGGTGTTTCCGCTCTTGTACTGCCTGCTCTCCACCCACAGCGGTCGGCTGATCGATCGCCTTGGCTACAAGCGCGTTGTGGGCATCGGCGCGCTCGTCGGCGCGTTCGGTTCGCTGATTCGTTTGGACACCGCCCATTTCGGCTCGCTGCTGGCAGGGCAGATCGTGATCGCGTGCGCGCAGCCGTACGTCGTCAACGGCATCTCCAAGCTGGTCGCCGATTGGTTCGATCCGGATGAGGGCGCAATGGCCACCGGGCTCGGCACCGTGGGCATGTTCCTGGGCATGGCGGTGGGGATGGCGACGACGCCGCCCTTGTACACCGAGCTCGGCTGGCGGGGCGCGATGCTGGTGAACAGCGTTGTCGCATTTGCCGCCGCGGGCGCGTGGTTTGTCTTTGCCGCTGAAACCGGTGCGGCCGTCGCAGAACGTCCTTCTCCGTTCCGGAGCCTCCTCCGGAATCGCACGCTGATGCTGCTCACGGCGCTGGGCGCGGCGGGGCTCGGCTTCTTCAACGGGCTGACCACCTGGTTGGAGCAGCTGGTCGCGCCCCGTGGTCTCGACGCCGCGGCGGCGGGATTGCTCGGCGCTGCCGTCATCGTCGGGGGCATCGTCGGCGCCATCGTCATCCCGCCCATCGCCGACAAGCTCCGGCTGAGGAAGCTCCCGCTGCTTTTATGCGCCATCGGCGCCGCGGCCGCCTACGCTGCAATGGCGATGGCGCCTGGCTCGCAGGGGCTGTTCATCAGCGGCGCGCTCCTGGGCATGACGTTCATGCCCGCCTTCGCGCTGCTCTTGACGATGACGGGTGAGGCAGTCGCGCCTCGGGACAATGGCGCCGCAACCGCGCTGGTGATGCTGGCCGGGAACGGCGGCGGCGTCGTGGTGATCGTGGCGATGGCGGTGCTCGACGATTGGCAGGGGATGGCGCCGTGGGCACTTCTGGGCGGGATTGTTTTGGTCACGGTTGGCGTTGCCGCGGCGTTGCCGGGAGATGTGCGGCGTACGGCAGGGTGAGCGAACCGGCCGCCGCACGATACAGCGCCAGTCGTGCGGCAAGACCCGATCGAGTTCGACGAAGAACAGCCCGGGCCGATGCTCCGCGCGCCGCTCACCATGCTCGACGAAGACGCCGTGCGGCTGGCGCTCGCCGGCGGCTCGGTGGTGGAGTGGAACCGGCTGTCGTTCCGTACTCACGATGATGTCAATCGTTTTTTGAGGTTGTGGGGCTGTGATCTCCAGAGCGACGGCTGGGCGCGCGAACGTGTCCGCTACGTCTACAACCAAGCGGTCGAGTATCTGGAAGAGCACCTCGGCCTGCACTTCGCCCCTGACGTCCGGCGCCCCCGCGACGTGCGTGACGCCTTCCTCCGCGCCTCGATGCGGGAGCGCTTCAGTCGCCACCGCATCCAATACTGCGCCATCCTCAAGCTGGTTCACGTCATCAACCATCTCGAGATGCAGGAGCTCCGCAACCAGACCGCCCTTCGCGAGATGGACCTTTTGGAGGTCGCCAATCACAAGGTGGGTGAGGCGGCGCAGCGTATGCGGGACGAGGGGCTGCCGGTCGAGGCGTTTTACGGCAATCGGAAGACGCGTCCGAGCGTCATCACCAAGCTGCTTGCCAAACGGCAGTCCACGGCCGCGACGGTTTTCGACAAACTCCGCTTTCGCATCGTCACCGCCGAGCGGGAAGACATCGTGCCGTGCATCGCGTGGCTCTTTCGCAACCTCGTGCCGTTCCCCTCGGTGATCCCCGGCGAGAGCCTCAACCAGCTGCTGAGCGCCGACGAACTCGAGATTGACGGCCACTACGACGGGGAGCGCCGCACCCTCGGCCTGCAACGGCAAGCGGCACTCACCGTCAATCCCGACTCAGGCGGCGACTACCACGTGATCAACTTCATCGTCGGGCTCCCGGTGCGGATCTCCGACGTCCCTGGCGTGTCGCCGCCGCGCCACCGGGCGGTCCTCGGCGAAGTGGTCTCGGTGCTCGTCGAGTTCCAGGTGGTGGATCGGAAATCCGACGAGGGCAACGAACGCGGCGACTCGCGCCACGACCTCTACAAGTTCCGACAGATGCAAAAAGTGTACGAGCGACTCGGACGTACGATGCCGCCGTCACGCAGCCCGGTGGACGGTGAGCCAGGGTCGCGTTAGCCCGGCGCCCTCTCGATTCTGGAGTTTCCCATGGCGCGCACCTCGAACACCCGCAAGCGCAACAAGTCTGCTCATCACCGGGCCAAGCTCAAGGCCAAGCACACCAAGCAGCGGATGCGGGCCAAGGGCATGCTGCAGAAGCGCGGCGGCGGCCGTCGCCTTCGTCGTTAGTTCGTCATGCTGCCCGCTCCCGGGCGCACGCGACACGCGGGGGTGCTTTTGCATCCGTCGAGCTTGCCGGGGCCGGGGCCCATCGGCGAACTCGGGCCGTACGCGCACGCTTTTTTGGAGTGGATGAGCCACGCTGGGCTCGACACCTGGCAGGTGCTCCCGCTGCATCCGGTGGGTCCGGGCGCGTCGCCGTACGGCAGCCCGTCGGCCTTCGCGGGTGATCCTCGGCTCATCAGCGTCGAGGCCCTCGTGGCGGACGGAACCTTGGAGGCGGTCGCGGTTCCGTGGGGGTCCGAGGCTGTGGACATCGACGCGGTCCAGGCCTGGAAATTGCCGCTTTTGCGCATTGCCGCACTGCGGGTCGATCCGGTGGAGTTGGCGGCGTTCGTCCAGCGGGAGGGCGCCTGGCTCAGCGACTGGTCCCGCTACGCCGCGCGGGTTGCCCACTTCGGTCACGCCGAGTGGTGGCGGTGGGACGAGGTCGATGACAGCGCACTCGCAGAAGAGGTGCGGGTCCACGCGGGGCTGCAGCTCTTGTTCACGCGGCAGTGGTCGGCGCTGCGGGATGCGGCGAAAGTCCGGGGCATTCGCATCGTCGGCGACATCCCCATCTTCGTTGCCCACGACGCCTGCGATCTCTGGGCGAACCCTGGCCTGTGGCTCTTGGACGAGGCTCAGGCGCCGAACCCCGTCAGCGGCGTGCCGGCCGACTACTTCTCGCCCACAGGGCAGCGGTGGGGCGCGCCGATGTACCGGTGGGAGGCCCACGCCGCCGATGGTTTTGGGTGGTGGCGGCGCCGGCTGGCGCGGGAACTGGCGTTGGTCGACGCGGTTCGGCTGGACCACTTCCGCGGTTTCGTGGCCGCGTGGGCCATCGCCGCTGACGAGCCGGACGCCCGCAATGGAACCTGGACACCCGGTCCTGGTCGGGCCCTCTTCGAAGCGCTCCGCCAGGAGCTTGGCTCCCTGCCGCTCTGGGCGGAGGACCTCGGCGACATCACCCCCGATGTCGAGGCGCTGCGTGACGAGCTGGGCCTCCCCGGGATGAAGATCCTGCAGTTCGCGTTCGGTCGCGACGCAGATCATCCATTCTTGCCCCATAACTACGATGGCACCGCGTGGATAGCGTACACTGGGACCCATGACAACGACACGGCGGTGGGCTGGTACGCCAGCACCGATGCCGGCGCGCAGGATCGTTTCCGGCTCTACACCGGTCGCGACGGACAGGACCCGGCGTGGGCCCTGTGCCGCGAGGCCTGGGCCAGCAATGCGGGCACGGCGATCGCGCCGATGCAGGACTTCCTCAAGCTGGGCAGCGCGGCGCGCATGAACACGCCCGGCATCGCGACGGGAAACTGGGGTTGGAGGTTGCGGGACCTGCCCTGGCAATCCTGTTCTTGGGTTCTCGCGCTCGGCCAGACCTTCGGTCGGGTAAGGGGCTAGGCATGCGCGCGACGTCGATTCGGCTGCATCTGGCCTTGGGCATTCTCCTGGCGCTCTCCCAGGTGGCGGTGCTCATGACCGTGGGCGCCACGGCGCCCGGCGTCGTCTCGGGCGCGGGCACGGTCGCGCTTTTGCTCTTGCTTCTGCGGACGATGTCGCTGCATCGGGACCGGCGGCACCGCACCTTGGAGATCCTTGAGGCTGTGCGGCGCGCGGCGCAAGGCGAAACCGATATCCGCCTTCCCGCCAGCGACGACGACGAGGCGGGACAGGTGGCGGAGGCGGTCAATCGCCTCGTGGCCGCGGTGCGGGAACGCGCGCTGCACGTCCAAGCCGAGCGCGATCTCGACCGGCTCATGGTGCGCGAAACCCCCAACGGGCTCGTCGTCATCGATGCCGAAGGCATCGTCCGTCGCGCCAGCCCCGCCCTCGGCCGGCTCCTCGAGTTCGACGGGGATCCGGTCGGGCGCCGCCCCATCGAAAGCATCCCGTTGCCGGCGTTCCAGTATGTGGTCGATGAGGCGTCGCGCACGCGCGAAACCTGCGAGCGCGCGATCACGCACGCGGGCAAGGAGTTGCTCTTGCGCGCGGTACCCTCGGCGGACGGTCGCGGCGTTCTGGGCGTGGTGCTCGACGTCACGTCGATGGGCAGCGCCGATCGGGTCCGCCGGGACTTCGTCGCCAACGTCAGCCACGAGCTGCGCACGCCGATCACCTCGATCGTCGGCTACGCGGAAGCGCTCGACGAAGAGCGTGCGCGGCTCCCGGAAGACGTCATTCCTATGCTCGATGCGATCCGTCGCAACTCTGAGCGGCTGCGCGCCCTGGTCGAGGACGTGCTCAGCCTGTCCAGCATCGAGTCGCGACAGGTGGACCTGCCGCTGCGCCGTGAGCCGGTGGCGCCGATCGTCGAAACCACCATGGAGCGTTTCGTGGCGATGGCCGAGCGGCGGGGGGTCAAGCTCATCGGGCCGGGTTCAACCAACGCCGAGGCCCTGGTCAACGCCGATGCGTTGGAGCACGCGCTCGCAAACCTCGTCGACAACGCGCTGAAGTACGCTCCCAGCGGCGGTACCGTGCGGGTGGCGATCGTGGTGCTGGACGGCGCGGTCGAGGTCTGGGTGGAAGACACCGGGCCCGGCATCGACCTCATCCATCATCCGCGGCTTTTCGAGCGTTTTTACCGGGTCGACGAAGGCCGCTCCCGCGGCGTCGGTGGCACTGGCCTCGGGCTGGCGTTGGTCAAACACCTTTGCGCGGCGATGCGGGCCGAGATCAGGCTGGTCAGCGAAGTCGGCAAGGGCGCGCGCTTTGGGATTCGACTGCCGGCTGGGGGGGAGTAGGCTATCGAAACCTCTGCAGCGCGCTCCACGGCATCACGATGGGCGCGGTCCCCCTCGCGGGCGACGTCGAGCACCAGGACAGCGTGCCCCGTCGAGCCCGGCACCACGAGCACATCGCCGGGCGCGACGTCGGCGGCGGAGACGCGGCTGACCTCCTTCGCAAGCGAGCGAGTGCCCGCGTACATGAACAGGTCGGTGAGCCACGCCTCGAAGTTTGCGTTGTCGTTGCCCGCGCGGCCCCCGGTCCCAGTGTCTCAATCCGCTCCGAACGCACGGAGCTGACGAGCACGTCACGCTGCCCGGCCGTCGCGAAGGCCGCCATGTCCTTGCCCTCGCCTTGACCCTTGGTCACCACCACGGTCACCCGTGGGTGCCAGCCTCAGCAGGGATTCGGGATCAGCTCGTCTGCGTCTGGGGCCATCCACAAGCCACCCCCGCACCGGCCGCTGGCCTCGGACACACGATATTCAGCGTCGGCATCGTGTTCCCCGGACCTCCGCTTCAATCGCAAAGACGGTCGCGACTAGACTCAGCATGGACACCGTCGCGCTCGCCGCTGTCGTCACAATCGTCGAGCTGGACGTCGAAGTGGGCTTCCCATGCGTCGTCGCAGTCGGCGTCCTCGCTCTGGATGGTGTCGGTGGTCCGAAAGTCGTCGTGGTCGGCGTCTGGGTAGCAGACTCCGTGGCCGTCGCAGTCCTGATCGATCAGATGCCCGAGCACCTTGGGCGCGTCCGGGTCGATCGTCGTTCGGTGTCGTCGCAATCCTCACCCACACGGTGGGCGGGAAGTTCACCGGTGTCATCGCAGTCACCGTCCCCATCGTCGTCCAGCGCGCCGGACGCCGCCATCGCGGACCCGACCAGGCTGTAGACAACGAGCAGGAGCATGCTGTCGGTCGCAACGCTATGCGAATTGCTTCGCCAGCTTCAACCCTTGCATCTGGTAGTTGTTCTTGGTGGAGTCGCCGTACAGCACGTCGGGAATCGTGCGGTTCCGCAACAGCTCGATGCGGAAAAGTGGCTGCCCGTGCTCCAACAAGAACGGGACGTCGTGGGTCCGAATCTCCAGCACCAGCTTGGCGCCGCGGCCGCTGCCATCGACGCCGAAGCCGGAGTCGATGAAACCGGCGTAGTGGGTGCGAAGCTCACCCTTGGTGGCGTCGAAGGGGATCAGTTCGGCGCACAGTTCGGGTGGGATGGCGAGGCGTTCGCGTGTGGCAAATATGTAGAACTGTTCGGGCTCCAACACAAAGCCTTCTCCCGAGCGGTCGGCGCGGACCGGCGTCCAGTACTTCGAGCGGTCGAGGCCACGGTGGCGCAGATCGATGGGCGGCCGGTAGCGCTGTGCCGCGTAGCCCACGATCCCCTGATCCCCATCGTGCAAGTCCACCGACATCTCCACGCCGGGGGCGTCGGGGTCGGTGACCACCGCCGGCCGCCCGTCGGACCAGAAGACCACTGGCGCGCGCTGCTGAAGTTCGACGAGCGCGTCGGTGCCCAAGCGTGGCCGGCCCCGCGCCAGTCGCAGCTGGCCCAGGGTGTCGCCCCGTCGGATGGCGACATGGAAGCTCTGGGGCGTGATCTCCAGGTACAGCCGACCGTTGTACCCGGCGGGGACGGTGTCGAAGGCGTGGCCGGTCTCGGTCAAGAGGCGCACGAAGACATCGAGCCGCCCGCTGGAGGACTTGGGATTCGCCCGCCCCCACACGTCCGCTGGGAGCTCCAGCACCTCCTCGACCTCGGCAAGGTAGACGCCATCGTGCCGCAGGACGGTCGGCGTTTCCGGATTCAGCCGCACCTCGTCGATGGCCAGGCGCCCAATCTTGGCGGCGATGCCGGTGGCCCCAGGAAGGAAACTGCACTGGAGCTGCCACAGCTTCGCGCCGAGCCGAAGGTCCAGGGAGGAGGGCTGCACCTGCTCGGGCGCGATCGGGTACAGCGAGCGGATCGCCCCGGTGGCAACCAGCTCGCGGAGGTCCTGACTGACGAGGATGCCCGACATCGGGCGCGAGCTATCATGCCAAATCGGCGTCATCACCGGTTTCCGATCGGTGCAAACATCCGCCCCGCTCCACGCGGGGTGCTCTCCCTGTCGCTCGTCGCCCTCGCTTCGGCGGCGCCGGCCTTATGCCCCTGGCGGCTAGGCCTGGGCGTGCTTGCATTCGGGGTGGGCGGCTACCGGCCGGGGTTGGGCTTCAGTCCCGGCGCCGGCGGCAGGGTGCGCGGCGAGCTTGGCCTCGACGTCTCGCCCGCGACGTCCAGGACCTTAAGGTCGACACCTTCGCGACGCAGCCATCGCCGCCGTCGATGCAGGTCTCCGCCGGGCTACGGGTGGACGCGTGAGGCCCGCCTGGTCGATGATGCTGGCGCTCTCGCTGGTGGGCTGCGCCGACATCCGGCCTCCTCTGAGCTGGGATGCGACGGTCTTGGACCCAAGTGGCGGGGGCGGCGGGTCGACGCCGGCGGACTCAGCCGACGAAGAGACCGGGATCGGCGAACCGCCCGACAGCGGGGATCCGGTCGAGGAGGCGCTGCAGACCGATTCGTCGTCCGGCTCCCAGCCAACGGCGATGGCTCCGGCGGTGAATGCCACCTCAGCCCAGCTCTTGCTCGTCGACCGCTCCGGCGCGATGGGTTTGACCTTCGAGGCGTACTCCTGGGCCAGCTACGCCGTCTCTTTGGTCGCAATCGACATGGACGGCGACGGTCGCCGGGGGCGACCTCGACGGCCATGCGTGCGGTGACGTGGCCTTCCGGGACGGCGCCGGAAACGTTCAGCCGAGCCTCGGCGTCTGCGGCGACTGATTCGATTGCAGCGGCGCGTGGAGCTGGCCACCGGAGGGCTGGTTCTACGCGCCGCGTTTCGTTTTGGGGTGGGCGACGGCCGGGGCGGTTAGTCGCCCGCCCCGACGATGCGCGACGTTCTCAAACAGTATTGGGGTTTTGACACCCTTCGCCCCCTACAGGCCGAGGCCGTCGAGGCCGCCTGCGCCGGCCGTGACGCCGTCGTTGTCCTGCCGACCGGGGGTGGCAAGTCGCTCTGCTACCAGCTGCCGCCGCTTTTGCGGGAGCGTCCCGGCCTCACGGTGGTCGTCTCGCCGCTCATCGCGCTGATGAAGGACCAGGTCGATGGGTTGGTGCTGGCCGGCTACCCGGCGGCGGCGTTGCACGGCGCGGTGCCGGCACCCCAAGCGGCGGAGGTGCGTCGACGTATCGAACGTGGCGAGCTGAAGCTTTTATATGTATCACCAGAACGACTCTTGTCTGATGGTTTTCTGACTTGGCTGGCCGACAGGAACGTGGTCTCCCTGGCCATCGATGAAGCACATTGTATCAGTCAATGGGGGCACGACTTCCGCCCGGAGTATCGCCGGCTTGCCGAGGTGCGGGAGGCGCTGCCCGGCGTGGCCATCCAGGCGTTCACCGCGACGGCGACCCTGCGGGTGCGCGACGACATCGCTTCCCAGCTCGAGATGCGAGACCCCGCGGTTTTGGTGGGGGGTTTCGATCGGCCGAACTTGACCTATCGGGTGATTCCGAGGGTCGGCTCCGGGGAAGATCAGGTCGAGGCGGCTCTGAGGCGCCATGCGGGCGAGGCGGCCATCGTCTATTGCATCTCCCGCAAGCAGACCGAGGCGCTCGCCGACCACCTCGTCAAGCGTACGTTCTCCGCTGCCGCGTACCACGCCGGGCTCGACCACTCGACGCGCTCGCGGGTGCAGGAGGACTTCTTGGGGGAGCGTCTGGACGTCGTCGTAGCGACTGTCGCTTTTGGAATGGGCATCGATCGGGGGGACGTTCGCGCGGTCATCCACGCGTCGATGCCGAAATCGGTCGAGGCGTACCAACAGGAAACCGGCCGCGCGGGTCGCGATGGCCTCCCGGCGGAGTGTCTGCTGCTCTATGCCTCCTCCGACGCTGTGAAGTGGACGCAGCTCATGGAGCGCTCGTCGACCGACGCGGAGGTGCCCGCGCCCGTGCTGCGCGCCCAACGGGACCTGCTCAACCAGATGCAGCGCTTCGCCGCGAGCGCCCGCTGTCGCCACCAAGCGCTGTCCGCTTATTTCGGGCAAAATATTCCCAACGACTGCGGCGCGTGCGACGTCTGCAACGCCGAGCTGGACGAGTTTCCAGACTCGACGACGGTGGCGCGTAAGATCCTCTCTTGTGTTGCGCGGATGCGTGACCCCTATGGGGTCGCCTATCTATGCGAGGTGCTTCGGGGCTCGACCGGGGCGAAGGTAAACCAGCGCGGCCACGATCGACTCTCCACCTATGGGCTGCTCAAGGAGCTCGACAAGGACACGCTCGTTTCGTTTGTCGATCAGCTGGTCGACCTCGGAGCGTTGACCCGCGACCCCGGTGAGTTTCCGGTGCTTCGATTGGCGGCGCCGGCCGGACCGATACTCAAGGGTACCGAGCCCGTGCAGTTCCTGCGGGTGCGCGGGGCCGAAGTGTTGGTCGCGACAGACAAAAAGCGGCGCCGGGCGCAGGGGGTGTCGCTCTCGCCGGGCGAGCAGCGCATCTTTGACGATCTCCGCGCCGTACGCCGGCAGTTGGCCGCAGACCGCGGTGTGCCGGCCTACGTCGTGTTCGGCGACGCCTCGCTTTTGGAGATGGCACGCCAGTTGCCGCGCTCGCTCAGCCAGATGGCGCAGATCAAGGGGGTGGGCGCCGCCAAGCTGGAGCAGTTCGGCGAGCGGTTTCTGGCGGCGATTCAGACGAGCGTAGGGGCGTCGTAGGACCGTGCCCAACCGCTCCAAAAGCCGAGTCCCACGGTGCGAGCGTTGCCGACTGCACCTCGAGCGTTGCGTGTGTGCGAGCATGCCGCGCCTCGACCTGCGTACCCGCGTCGTCTTGGTCATGCACCAGAACGAAGTGGTCAAGCCGAGCGCGACCGGCCCGCTGGCGCTGTGCTGCCTTCCCAACAGCGAACGATTGATTCATGGGGTGCTCGGCCACCCTCTGGACCTGAACCCGCTCTTCGAGACCGGCGCCCGGGTGCTGGTTTTGTACCCAGGGGAGGGGGCGCGGGTGCTCGACGAGGTCGTGGCCGAGGGTGATCCGCGTCCCATCGCGCTCATCGTGCCCGATGGCAACTGGCGACAGGCGCAGCGGGCGGCTCGGCGCGTTCCCGGCGTCGAGCGGGCGGAGCCGGTCGTATTGGCCCCCGGGGCGCCCACCGAATGGGGCATTCGCCTGGAAACCAAGGACGGCGGGCTCGCGACCTTCGAGGCCATCGCCCGCGCGCTCGGCGTCATCGAGGGGCCCGAAGTTGAAGCGGCGATGATGCACGTCTTCCGGCTCATGGTGAAGGAGTCGTGGGAGATGCGAGGCGCAACCCCGATCCTGCCTGAGCCGGCTGACGGTGCCACCGTCGCTGGCGGCGACGTCGCGGCCCAAGCCGATGGAGAACCACTCTCGATTCTCTACGAAGACGACGCCCTCGTGGTCATCAACAAGCCCGCCGGCACCCTGGTGCACCGTGGCTGGGGGGATGACGACGAGCCGCTGCTGCAGAGGCTACGCGACCAGCTGGGCCAGCGCCTGCACCCGATTCACCGGCTGGATCGGGCAACCAGCGGCGCCCTGCTTTTCGGCAAGTCCAGCGCCGTGGCCCGGCACCTCAGCGATCAGTTCGCCGCCCGCACGGTCATCAAGCGATACATCGCGTTGTGTCGCGGCCATGACCCGGCGTTACAGGTGGTGGATCACCCACTCGCTCCCGAAAAGGGGGAGGAGCGTCGGCCCGCCGTCACACACTTCCGTTTGTTGGGGCACCACGGCCGATACGGGCTTTATGAAGCGACGCCGCTGACCGGGCGCGTGCACCAGATCCGGCGGCACCTCAAACACGCCAGCCACCCGATCATCGGCGACGTCCGCTACGGCAAGGGCGAACACAACCGTATCTTCCGCGATCACTATGCTTTTGGGCGCCTGGCCTTGCATTGTTTCCGGCTTGAGTTGGTGCACCCGAAAACCGGGGAGCCGCTGGTCATTGATGCACCCTTGAGCGTGGAGTTCGCGGCACTCTTGCGACGGCTGGAGATTGACTGGGACGTCGCCTCCCCGCATTGCCCGGAACCCGCCCCGCTCTACGCTGTCCCGTGACCCCATCATGCTGACGCTCACGCTCTTGTCGCTGTCGCTGTCGGCCGCCGCCCAAGAGGGCCCGGCCATCGCGCTCAACCCCGCCCAGGCCAGCCCCACCGTCGTGACTCCGGCTGTCGTCACGCCGGCTCCGGGGCCCATCCCACCGCACCAGATCTTCCCAACCGCCGCCGAGGCGCTCAAGGTCGTCCTGGCCACCAATCCGCGCATTCTCGGCGTCGGGGAGCTCCACAGCACCACCAGCGGCCCCGCGATTCCGACGACGCTCTCGCGTTTCACCACCGATATTTTCCCCGTGCTCGCGCCGTACACCTCCGACCTCATCCTCGAGACCTGGCGCATCGACGGCCGCTGTGGCGAGGTAGCTGAGACGGTGGCCACGCAGGTGGAGGTCCAGACAGAGCGCGCGCCGTCGGTCAAGAGTGATCTGCTGGTCCTGGTCGAAGCGGCCGTCGCTGCCGACGTCCGTCCCCACGACCTCGCGCTGACCTGTGCGGAACACGCGGGTCTCCTGGACACCGCTGGGGACGTGCAGTTTGGGCCCCTGTTGTCGCTCCTGACGGTGAAGCTGCAGGAGTTCGCGCTCGCTGCGGTCACGACGCCCGACGCGACAATGGTCCTGTATGGTGGGGCGGTGCACAACGACATCTACCCCTCGGCAGACACCGCGAAGTACGCGTACGGTCCCGCGGTCGCCAAGGCTGCTGGCGCCAACTACGTGGAGCTGGACCTCTACCAGCCCGAGCTGGTCAAAGGCATCATGCTCGAGCCGGAGTGGGCGGGACTCTTGGCGTTGTCCAGTCCGGACAAGGTCATCCTGTACCAGCGGGGTGCTCGAAGCTGGGTGATGTTGTTGCCGAAGGGATAGCTTCGCGCGACCGTGCGCATCCGCTTTTTCAGCTATTTCTACCCGCCCTGCATCGGCGGCGGCGAGGTTATCCTTCAGCACCAGGCCGAAGAGCTGGCCCGGCGCGGCCATGAGGTGCATGTCCACACCACCCCGTACATCAACCTCGACGGCTCGGCGGAAACCACGACGGGGAGCACGGTTGAAGGGGGCGTCCAGGTCCACCGGCGGTCGTCGCGTTGGATGCCGGGGCGAAATCCCCTCGAAAAGAACGCGGTCACTGCCGCCTTCGCCGCCGACGCCTGGTTGCCTGCGAGCCTGCTGGTTTGTGTCGGCTACCCAAGCCTTCACCTGGACGCCCTGGTGCTCCGCAAGCGCGCGGTGGGCACCCCCCTGGTGGTCCAGAACTACGTCACCGCCGCGTTCCTCAAGGAGATCCTCGCGGGTGAAGGTGGCTGGAAAAAGCACCTTCGAGCGGAATACTGGCGGCGCTGGGTCCGGCCGGCGCTCGCTACTGCCGACGTGGTGCTGGCCGACTCTCCGGCGGCCGCGGGCGCGCTCCGATCCGAGCTTGATCTGCAAAACGTCAAGACCCACGTCGGTATGGCGGTCGATCCTGCCGAGTTCGACATGGTGACACCCGACGCGATGGCGGCGGTCCGAAAGCGCCTGAACCTCGGGGAGGCCCGGGTGGTGCTTGCGCCGAGTCGAATCAGCCACCAGAAGGGCGCGGATCTGCTGGTCAAGGCGATGCGACCGTTGCTCGAAGCGAAACCCGGCGCCTGGAAGCTGGTGATCGCCGGACCGGTCAACGAGAGCGAGTACGCAGCGGAGGTCGTCGCCCTCGCACGCGGGTGCGCCGACATCATCATCACTCAACTGCCGAGGGTCCAGCAGGTGGCGCTTTTCCGGACCGCAGAGATCGTCGCCTTGCCCAGCCGCGGTGAGACGGTGGGCGGAGTCGTCTTCGAGGGAATGTACGCTGATGCGCTCTGCATCGTCAGCAGCGCCGTAGAAGCCGCCCGAGACGACTACCTGCGGGATGGTGAGAACGGGCTCCTCGTGCGGTCGGAGGACGTCGATGCGCTCCGACGCGCGCTCTCGCGGGCGATGAGCGAGCCCATGCCGGCCGTCCGCGCTTCGGGTCGCCGCATGGTGCAGGAGCGGTTTACGTGGCGGGCCAGCGTCGATCGCCTCGTGGAGCTGTACCCCCGTGCCTGAGCTTTCGGTCGTCATCCCCACCCTGAACCGCGGGCGCCTGTTCCACGACAGCGCGCGGCAGGTTTTGTCTCAGGTGTTTGGCGACTTCGACTTGTGGGTCATCGACCAATCCGATCCGGTTGAGCGCGCGGCCAACGAAGCCGTCGTTGCCGGGTTGGGCGATGCACGGCTGCGATATATTCATGTATCACAAAAGGGCCTACCGAACGCCCGTAACGAAGCACTTTCGCGCATAGACTGCCGTCTTGTACTCTTCCTTGACGACGACGTAATCCTCATGCATGACGATTTTCTTGCGACACATGTATCAATGTTTCAGCACCCGCGCGTGGGCGGCGTTTCGGGTCGAATCGTCGAGCGGAGCGTGCGTCCGAACGTGGACTACGTGGCCGCCCATCTGAGCCCGGGCGGCCGTACCCTCACCAATCTTTGGGGCAACGAGCCCGGCGAGCTCCTCGGCCTCAAGGGCGCCAACATGAGCTATCGCATGGATGCCGTGCGCAAGGTCGGTGGCTTTGACCGGCAATATACCGGTACCGCACTTTTGGAGGACACCGACTACTCGTGGCGGGTGCACCGCGCGGGGTGGTCCCTCCGCTATGAGCCCCGCGCCGAGCTGATCCACCTGAGTGCGCCCAACGGGGGCGTGCGGGTGGAGGACGCCTTGCGGGGTGAGCGCTGGCGCTTCCGCTCGACCGCCTACTTTGTCGCCAAACATCGGGGAAAGGGCGGGCTCGCGCGCTTTTGGGCCACCTTCGGCGCGATCGCGGCCCGTCGCGCGCTCGAATGGAGAGATCCGAGCGCGGTCCGGAAGCTGCTCGCGGCTGCTGTCGAAGGCGTGCAGGCCCACGCCGTCGGCGCCGATGAGGCGGTCAGGGGCTGGTGACGTACGTCAGCGCGACCTCGAACTTGAACTCATTGTGCGTGCAGTCCGAGCCGGGATCGTTGTCGCCGATGGTGACAAAGGTGAACGCGACCTGCCCCTGTTGCACCGCGCGATAGGAGAGCTCGGCCACCACCGACGGGTCGAAGTCGAGCTCCATGTCGCCCGGGGTGTCCGTGCTCGGGATCGTGCAACTGGCCAGCCCATCGTCTTCGCCGTAGCACCAACTGTCGGTCTCCTCCCAGTCGATCGGAAGCCCGGCAATCGCGCTCCAGTCCCAAAGGGTGAACGTGCCCTCGGTAGGCAGGACATCGAGGAACTGGCGGGTAGACGCCGCGATGACGACGTCGTTGAAGTTCAGCACCATGTGGTCGTCGTACCGCATCTCTTGCGCCGTCTCCGGGTCGATCTGGAAGTTGTACCCGACGTCGCAAATGACCGCGTCGGCCGGGAGCGTCAGGGCCTCGGTCGATTCGATGCGGGCGGTGTACACTCCATCTTCCGCGTCGACGTTGTCGTCTTCTCCCCACGGGCAGTCGCTGTTCTCCTCGTCAAAGGTGATGATGAGGTTTGTCGTCTCGGGCGTCTGGCTGGCGCAAAGCGCGGCGACGTCGTCCGCGCTCTCAAGGGCGTCGGCGCTATCTTTGCCGCCGAGGCTGATCGGTTCGCAGGCGAGGAGGGCGAGGGGGAGGAAGCGCATTTATTCATGGTAACTTGGTTTGCTGGGGCGGCCCTTGACCGCCCTGTCGGTCGACGCGGGACTGTCTAGGAAAATCTGCACCGAGATTTTGGATCGGCTGAACTAGTCGGCCAGGCGGTAGACCACGAGGTCGACGCCCTTGGCGCTGTGCGTCCGCGACAACTCCCGGCCCGGATGTTCGCTGAGCCATCGCCCCACGCCGCCGTCGACCCCGGGCCCTTCAAAGGCCAGGAGCACGGTGAACGACGAGGGCGGCCACTGCTCGTCGAAGAGCGGCCCGACGAAGACCGGAGGGGCGTTGGCGCCGACCCCGCGCAGATTCACCGTCGCCCAGTCCCAGTGGCCGCCCACCGCGGCGGCGGCGATCGAGAGGTGCCCGAACCCCGGCCAAGTGGGGTCGCCCGGGACGAGGAGGCCGACGGTCCCCCGCTCGCCTTGCGCGGCTCGTAGGCCCCGCGCCGCCGCCGCGAGCGCCCACGCGCCCGGGTCGAAGGGGGACGGGTACCAGAACGCCCGGGCGACGGGGTAGTGGGCCGACGAGAACCCGGCGACGGGATGGGCGTAGTCCTGTCGGTGGCCAGCCCGACCCGGCCGGAAGCGGTCGGCGCTGGCCCAGACGCGGGGGGCGGCGAGGCCGAGCACCAGGAGCAGGCCAGCCGGGTGACGGGCCAGCGTCAGGACCAACGCGCACGCCAGCAGCAGCGCCGGTAGCGCGTAGCGATCGACCTGAAGCGCCAGTCGCGACAGGATGAGCACCCCGCCGACCGCCGCCGCGACCAGCATGGCCGTCGGGAGCCGATCGCGGCCGCGGATGCAGCCCGCCAGCGTGCCCAGGAGCGCCAGCCCGGCGCCCGGACCGCTCATCGCCTCCCACAGGGTGACCCAGTAGTAGGTGTGCGCCCCCGCGGTGGTGGTGTCGGTGATGCTGCCTGATTGCCCGGCCAGCGCGGCGACGTCGTTGGAGACCGAAAAATAGGCGTGGACACTGGCCAGGTGCGTGGCGTACCACAGGCCCGCCACCGGCGTGAACGCCGCGACCGCCATCGCGAGGCCCCGCCACTCGCCGCGGTCGCGTCGCGCGAGCATCGTCGCCCCGAGAGCCAGGACGCCACCGATCAGGAAGAGCGGTCCGGTGTATTTGGTTCCAAATGCCACCCCCATCGCGATGCCGAAGCCGAGCGCGTTTCGACGCACCGCGAGGCCTCCCGGGGCCACCGCCCAGCTCACGGTCTGCAACCCGGCGACCCCCACGAAGAGGTCGCGCGAGTACTGCTCCGCGCCGCTCCACAACATCGGGCTCCCCAGCAGCCAAGCGAATGCAGCGACGGCCGGCAACGGTCCGTCGGTGAAGCGCCGCGCCAGGCGCACGTAGGCGTCGAATGCCGCCACCAGCGCGATGCCGACGGTCAGCCAGACCGCGCGCGGGTCGCCGCCGGTGAGCACCAGGACCACCCAGCCGGGAACGGCACCCAGTGGAGGGTGCGGCGCCAAGAGGGCCCACCACGAGGTCAGCGCGCGCCCGGGCTCCCCATCGAGGACCAGCTGCGCCAGGCGTAGCTCGGTGCTGATCAGGTGCGGGGCGTCCGCCTCGCCGATGCGGCCGGCCACACCGAGCGTCAGCGCGACCAGGGCAGCGCCCGCCACCCCGAGCGTCCAGGCGGTCGCTACGATCAGCTGGGGATGGCGCGGCACGACGGGGCGCTATCAAGAACGCCGCATGGGAGACAAGCCGAATCAGATACCGGGGGTCCCATCCCGGTAGTTTTGCCCAGTTGAATCCAACAGAATTCTACCAGTTCGTGTCAAGGCCGATCGGCTTTCGCGCGTCTGCTCGGCGCCACGCGTGCAGAAGGCGCCGAACGCCCGACGCGCAATCGCTGGACCACGGCGCTCGTGGTATGTGCAGCCCCATGAACGCCACCCTTGGCCGGCGCCGCGTGTTCGGCGCGCTCACGCTCCTGCTCGTCGCCTGCGGCCCGTCGATCGAGCCCGCGTTGAGTCTTGAACTCGACGGGTCGACTGTCAACTATGCGCCCGAGACCTCCGGCGGCGACGCCTTGGGTCTCTCATTCTCGGCCGAGGCCCTGGAGGCATTTACCCAGGAGTGGACCACCTCGGAGGTCGACGGTGCCCGCGGTTCCGTCCGCATGACTTACGGGAGCTACCAGGAGGCGGTCGTTCCCGTCGCCGCGATCGGCAACGACGTCGTTCGCTTCTACGATGGTGACGATGCCGAGATCGGCGCGGCGGACTTCCGAGTCGACCAGCTCATCCCGACCGGCAACCCCGAGCAGCCGGTGTTGTACGCAGGTCCGTTCTCGGGCAGCGCGAACGGCACCGTCAGCTTCGGTCCGTGGTGCGGAGACGACGACCACCACAGCAATACCGGCTGTGGGTTCCCGGTGCCGGAGGGCACCGATGAGGCGGACATCGCCTGGCCCGGGCTGGAGCTGAGCGCGGACACCGACGGGTGCAGCTCGGCCGCATGGTCGGCGCAGCTGGCGGCCGGCGACTGGACCTGGTCGGGGGACACGCTCACGCTCGCCAACGGTCAGCCCTTCGACTGTGTGCTCACCCCGAAGAACGAACTCGTCTGCACCGGCACGTGGACGCACGAGAGCGCCTACGGAAACCTCTGGTACAGCGAGGCGAGCTGCCCCTTCGAGGTGAACGCCGTGATCTGGCCAGACGTAGCCGGCACCGCCAGCGTTCCGCACCAGAGCCACGCCTACTGGCACGTGAAGGCCGGCGAGCGCCTGGCGTTCGACATCGCGGACCAGTGTCTTGCCGCCGAGGCGGCCTGCATCGCGTACCGGTGATGCAACCCGCCCCGACCGGTGTAGCGCCACCCTTTCTTCCGCCGCCTCGAATGTCCCCGGCCCCGGCGCGTACCTCACCCAGGAGAACGCCAGATGCTTAGCACCCTCGCCCTCGCCCTCGCCCTGTTCGCAAGCACCCCCGCCGACGCTGGGGTTTACGTCTCGGTGTCGTTCCCGTTCGCGGTCGACGCCTGGTCCCCGCACTGGGCCCCCGCGCACCGTGCCGGCTGGTCGTGGGTTGGTGGGCACTACGACAATTGGGGCGACTGGACCCCGGGACACTGGCGCCCCTCGTACGCGCGCTCCGGCTACGACTGGGTCTCCGGCTACTGGACCGGCCACAGCTACATCGAAGGGTACTGGCGCCCGCTGTACCGCAGCGGCTACGCTTGGATTTCCCCGGGGTACCGCTACGGCGTGTGGTCGGAAGGGTACTGGCGGGACGGGTACTCCCGCCGCGTCTATGAACGCGCTGAGACCCGCCACGAAGTGCGCGAGGATCGCCAGGAGCGCGGTGAGGATCGCCGCGAGGCCCGTGAAGACCGTGGCGAGCGCAAAGAGGACCGTGCCGAAGCCCGCGACGATCGCCAGGACCGGAGTGACGACCGTGCGGACTCCCGCGACGATCGCCGTGAGCGCAGCGACAGCGACCGCGCCGGGCGAAAGAGCGTCGCGAGCAAGAGCGACGACCGCAAGTCGGCCGACAGCTCCCGCGCCGAGGGGAAGAGTGAGCGCTCCAAGCAACGCAGCACCGTGGTCGCGAGCCGCGCCGGCGGCAAGAGCGTCACGCCGTCGGTGAGCAGCAGCCGCCGCGTCGGCAGCGACACCAACACCAAGTCCGGCAAGAAGAGCCGCTCGGGTAGGTAGGGTGCCGCTGGGCCGCGGCCCCGCTAGCGCACCGCCGGCATAAGGCAGCGGGTGCGCGAACGCTGCCCCTCCACCGTTGCCTCGATCGAAGCGCACGCGCGGACGTACCTCAGCCGGTTCGTTGCCTCGCGTGCGCATTTGCGCGTGGCGCTCGCTGGGACCGCCCAGTGAACGTGGGTCCTCGCCTCCGCGGCGCCGGGCTGGTGGTGGTGATCGCTACCGCGGTCGTCGGCTCGGCGATTTCGGTGCGCGCCACCAGCGCTCCGGGTCTTTCCGCGCCGACGACCGCCGCGGTCGACATGCTCCCGCTGTGGCTCGGGGCCGGCGCGGTCCTGGACGGCGGCGATCCCACCGATCCGGTTGCGGCGGCGGCGCGTTTCGAGGCCGAGGGACTGCCGTTGCGGCCGGGTGGTTTCTACAGCTACTACCCGCCCACGGCCTCGCTCCTGGCGGCGCCGCTGCGGGCGCTCCCCTTTCGCGATGCGGTGACGCTGTGGCGCTGGGGGGCGGTTTTCGCGACCGCGGTCGGTATCGCTCTTGGCGCGGCGGCGGGTTTTCGGCGGGCCGGGACCGTGGGAGCGGTTCCCGCCATCGTGGTGGTGAGCGCAGTCGTGGCGGGGCTGGCGATGGCGCGGCCGGCGCGGATCGTGATCGCGACGGGGCAGCCGGGACCCTGGGTGGTCCTGTGCGTCGGGGCGGCACTTTTCCTCATCGGCTGGCGACGGCCCCGCGCGGCGGCGGCGGTCGCGGCGGTGGGCGCGGCACTCAAGCTGGTACCGCTGGTGCTCTTGCCGCTGTGGTTTTTGCGTCGGCAACGACGCGCGTTGGCGGCCTTCGGGGGGGTGCTCGGCGCGCTGCTCCTCGGGCTCGGCGTCCTCGGCGTACCGCTGCACCCGCTGGTGTGGGGGGAGTCGCTTTTGGCCTTCGTCGGCCGCGGCCCGCTGCCCAGCTGGCTGGGTGAGCCGGCTTGGGTGCAGGCGTTGTGGTCGGTGCGGCTGCCGGTGCTCGCCGCCGGCACCCTGTCTGCGTATGGGATTACGTGGCGACGGGGGCTCGATGATGCAGGCGCGGTCGATCTCGCAGCGGTGTCGGTGGCGGCGGTGGGGGTGATGGTTGCGGGGTCGCACCACTACCACGAGGCGCTGCTGGTCCTGCCCGCGGCGGCGCACGCGCTGGTCTGGCCGGCGCAGCAGCCGCGTCGGCGGGTGGCGTGGGTAGCCTCGGCGGCGCTGCTCGCCCTCTTCATCGCGCATCCGGCCGCGTTTGCTGCGCGAGGGCGTCCAGACTCGCTGCACTGGCTTGTTTTGGGACTCGGGGCCTGGGGGGTGACGGTGGTGCGAAGCGTGACCGTGGGCTTGGCCAGCGGGTCTCGGAGTGCTGATGGTTCGATTGCCCCATCATTCAAAGACGGGAACGAAAACCCGAGGATCGCGCTTCTTCCGCAAACAACGGGTGTCGCGGGGTAGGTAACAGACGGTGAAGGCGCGCCGGATATTGCCGGTTCGATTGCGTCCCGATCGATGCCATAGGTGATTGTGCAAGAGAATCACGTCTCCGGCGGCGGCGGGTACGCGGATCGCGTGTTCGTCGGCCTGCGCTTCGAGGACCCGCGCTGTCGGCACCACCCCACCCAACGGCGTCGCAAGGCCGAGTTTGTGGCTGCCGGGGAAAACTTCAAGGCAGCCGGATTCGGGAGGGGCGTCGTCCAGTGCGGTCCACACCTGAAGCTCCGGATCGCGGCTGAGCCCCCAGAAGCGGCCGGCGTCCTGGTGCCAGGGCAGATCGCTGCCGGTGGTCGGCGCCTTCGAAAACAGCACGGCGCGGTACAACGACACCGGTCCGACGATCACCTCCGCGACCAAGGCGCGGAGCTGCTCACCCGCCAACCAGGCCCAGAACTCCGGGTCCTTCTCCAACTTTTCGATCTTTCGGTAGGGCACGTCCGGCCCAGCCCAGCCCTGCCCGAAGGCCAGGTCGGCGTAGTTTCCGGTGGGGGTGTCCGGCTGAAAGAACAGGCCCGGGTACGTCACCCGTCCGGTGGCGATTTCATTGGCTCGGGCGCGTAGGCGCTCCAGGGTTTCGAGAGGCGCCAGCGCTGGAATCCGTGCCCAGCCGTGTTCGCGGTAGTGGGCGACCGCCTGGGCGAGGGGACTCATCTCAACGCGCGTACGTTGCGTCGGTGCCGGCACGGGCAAGCGACCACGCCTCCACCGCGGCGAGCGCTTCGGTTGGAGCCACCGCCGAGGCCGCCGCGAGCGCCGCGACAAGGTGGGCTTCGGTCGCCGGACCGACCACGACACCCTGCACCTCCGGCCGTTGAAAGACGAAGGCGTAGGCCAGCTCCAGCAGGGTCAACCCGGCTCTGGTCGCGATCGAATTCAGCCCGGCAGCGGCGCCGACCATCGTCGGGGTGGCGTAACGGCGCTGGTAGAGCGGGTTTTTTTGAAAACGGGCCCCGGTGGGCACGGGGCCGGTGGGGGCGAGGGCGAGCAGGCCACCAGCAAGCGGATTGTAGACGTTGGTGGCCACCGCGTAGCGCCGCGCAAAGGCGAAATACTCAAGCTCAAGCTGCCGGACGAGCACGTTGTAGAGTTGTTGTCCAACACAAGGGCGGGGCATGCCGGCGCGGTCGGCCAAGGTGATGAGCTCCAGAACCTGCCAGGCGGCGAAGTTGGACACGCCCCATGCGGCGATCTTGCCGGTGTAGAGCAGGCCGGCGATGGCTTCGAGTGTGGCCTCCGGCGCGGTGAGGGGATCGGGCGCGTGAAGGAGGTAGACGTCCACCTGCTCGCGGCGCAATCGTCGTAGGCTGTTGTCGCACGCCGCGCGCACGGTGTCGGGGTGGAGGCCCTCCCACGCTCGACCCGCCCGCGCCAGCCCCACCTTCGTCGTGAGGGTCACGACGCGGCCGCGGAGCGTGTCGCCGACGATGCGCTCCGACTCTCCGTCGGCGTAAACGTTTGCGGTGTCGATGTGGGTGACGCCCGCGTCCACCGCGGCCGTCAGCACGCGCTCGGCCTCGGCCGCCGGCGTTCGTCTACCGAAATTCATGCATCCGAGGATCAGCTTGCCCATCGCGGCGACCTTACGCCGACCGGCGCCGCCTCGCCGCCAGCGTGGCCACAAGGGCGAGCACGAGCGCGCTGGCGGGCACCTCGGTACTTTGGCAGCCACAGTCAAGGATGTCGGCGTCTTTGCAGCACAGCGGGTCTTCGCCGTTGCCCGCGCTGCTGTCGTCGTCTTTACAGCAGTCGGTGTCGCCGGTGTCGCCGTCGTTGGCGGTGTCGGGAATGTCGTCGTCGTCCGGTACGGTGTCGGCGCCGAGCTTGATGAGGGTGATGCGGGGCTGAACACCACGATCATAGGAGACGGCGAGCACATCGCCGTTACGACCGATCCACGGCCGCCCGCCGATCTCTCCGTCGTTGGTCACCTGCACCGAGTCGATGGTCTGGAAGTCGGCGTCCAAGGCCAGAACCCACACCGGCCCTTCGCCCCCCATCGCCATTTGCGAGGGGGTGGTGACGTACACCACCAGCCAGCCGTCGCCATAGGGGAGCAACCGCTGCGGCCAGGAGGCGTAGTCCTGGGGGACATCGGCGGTGTAGATGTCGGCCGTGGACCAGTCGGCGTTGAACACCGTGAATCGGATCTCCTTGCTGGCGCTGTTCGCGGTGTCGGCGCCCACTACCTTGCCGTCTTTGGGGCGAACCGCGAAGGCGGCGCCCTGCGCGTTGAACTCGACGGTCTTGGCGCTGGCGACGGCGTTGTCGCGGATGGGGAAGAAGCTGGAAGCCCCCCCGCCACGGCCGTTCTGGAAGGCAACCCCCTCGTTGCCACTGGTGCACAAGACCGCCATGTCGTTGTGGGCGCGGGCATCCTCGCGCTCCTCTACGACCACGGTGGGACCGCGATCGTTGTCCTTGTCCGACCGCCATGCGTAGGCCGAGTCGTCAAAGGTGTCGAGGCTTGCGCTCCCCACAACGAGCCATCCGCCGTCGTCACAGCGCTCGATCTGGGTGTCCTGCAGCCCGGCGTGTTCGGTGAGCTTGATGCGCTTCTGGTCGTCGTAGCCGCTGAGATCCACCCCAATGTCCTCGATCCAGAAGTCGCCGCCCGCGCCCTGTCCGAACCAGAAGCCGTCGGTGGTCGGGAAGACCCGGGCCCAGGTGCCGCCCATGCCGATGGTCACCTCGTCGGCGACGTCGCCGAAGACATCGGCGGCTTGGGCGGGGGAGAGCATCAAAACGAGCAGTGTGGCGGTCATGGGGGCTCCGACGGCGGCAGTGTACCCGGCGCCGCGACAATGGACACGGTGATAGCCCTGGGTGCATGAAACGCCGCCCCGGCCCCGTGCACGCTGACCAGCCCAACCGCCCCGAACCGCTCCCCCCGGTGCGGGGCGACCGGCTGGAAGGGCGCAACGTGGTGGAAGAGGCCCTGATTCGCCGCCGCCGCAAGGTGCTCCGCATCTGGCTGGATGTGGGCGCGCGCGTGGACGACAAACTCGACGGCGTCTTGGTGATGGCCCGCGCCGCTGGTGTTCCCGTCGAGCGTGTGGAACGCGCACGCCTCGACCGGATGAGCGTGACCGGCGTTCACAACGGCATCATCGCCGAGGCGGAAGGGCTGCCGCAGCCCTCGGTCAAAGGTGCGATCGCCGACGCCGGACCGGACTGCTGTTTTGTCCTTGTGGACGAGGTGCAGTACGAACACAACCTCGGCGCGATCCTCCGCAGCGCGCTCGGCGCCGATGTTTCCGCGGTGATCATCCCCACGGAGCGGGGCAAGGGGCTGACGCCTGTGGTGCAGCGGGTGTCGATGGGCGGTGCCGAGGCGGTGCCGGTGATTCGCGAGGGTCTGAGCAGCGCGCTGGCCCAGCTTCAGCGGGCGGGCGTGCGCATCCTGGCGGCGGACATGGATGGGGTGCCGGTGTGGGACTTGGACCTGACGGGGCCGGTGGCGTTCGTGCTTGGCGGGGAAGACAAGGGCGTCAGCGATGCGCTGCGCAAGCGGGCGGACGTGGTGGTGGCGATTCCGCTGGCGGGGAACCTTCAGAGCCTCAACGTCAGTGTCAGCGCCGCGGTGCTGCTTTTTGAGCGGGTCCGGCAGGTGCGGGCGGCCAGGCTGGGGGCGTCCGAGGGATGACGGACTCTGATCGCTGGCTCGGTGGCGTCACCTGGCTTTTACCGGTCTTGCTCGTGGGCGTTTCGGTGCATGCGCTGGTCGCGACCACTCCGCGGGAGCCGACGTATAAGCAGGTGATGGTGGAGGCGGCGCTCGCCAAGGCCAGTGATGTCATCATCCTCGGGAACTCCACGGCCGGTACCGACATCGACCCCACCGTGGTCGCCGAGGCGGTGGGGATGGCGGGGGCGCCGACCGTGCTCCACATCGATGGGTCGAGCGCGCCGGGGTGGCTCGCCACCCTTGACGGTGGCGTGTACGGGGGCGGCTACCGGCCCCGGTTGGTGCTCATCATCGGCGCCTTGGCGTGGATCGTCGAGTCGGGATTCGCCAGCGCCACCCAACGACTCGATGCCGAGGCCTTCGCCGCCGACGGCTACGTCGCAAGTTCTATTCTATTCGGTGGTGACGCCGGGCCGTTGGGGCGCGCGCGTTCGCGTGGGGCGGCCCTGCACACGGTCTTCCGGGAGGGGGTTCGGGACCTTTCAGTGGGCGCGGTTTTCGGTGGAAAAGGAGGCGTCTTCGCGGCGGGTCACGCGGCGGCGGTACCGGCGGTGGCCCGTGTCTTCTCCGCGCCGCGCACCCCCGGCCAGCTCCCGTCGCACATGCTCAACGTGGTGGAGGAGGCGGCGGAGGGTGCCGTGCTCGGCCCCGAGCTTGAGGTTGTCCGCGGCCTGGTCGATTTGGCCCACGACAACGGCGCCCACATCATCTTCGTGCGGATTCCCGACCGACCGGGCGAACCCGCGACCGGCCCCGCCCGGGCGCTCGAGCCGGCGCTGCTCGAGGTGCTAAATTCTCTGGGCGCGGGCTGGATCGACCTGGGCGGGCTCGACCTTGGCCAAGACGGGTTCGCCGACGGGCTGCACGTCAACCGTGTCGGGCGGGCGGCGATCAACGAAAAGCTTGGGCCGATCCTGGCGCGGATGGATCCGCTGCACTCCGAACGTCTGCCGTCGGCGCAGGCTCAGCTCAGCGCGGGGAAGGCCGTCCGCGTCGGCGACGTGGCCCCGCTTGCCGCGACCGTGAGCTGGGGCGCGACCCCCTGTCGGTTCCTGGTCCGTCCGGTGGGGCTGGACTTCTTGTCGGAGGGGTCGCTGCGAGCGCGGGGTCTCGGGCGAGCCAGCCCGCTCCGCGTGCGTGGCGGCGACGACCTGTTGCGCGTGCGCGCCCGGAACCTGGCCGAGCTGGAGGCGGAGTGCGCTGGCGCGTGGCTGCCGACGGCCAACGGGCTCGAAATCGCGACGGTGGGCCCCGGGACCGCCGACCGCCTCAGCCTGGCGCTGGATCCTGCGTTGCCGCTCAACGAGGGCGGTGGCGACGAGGCGTGGTGGGTCTACCCGGGCACACGCGTGGAGATTCCCGTTCGTGACGCGGCCGAGGGCGTGCTCACCATCAAGCTCCGGGCGCTCGGTGGGGGGGCGCCGGTGGTGCGGGTGGGCGACCGCGCGGTGGGCTTGGTCCAAGCAGGGGAAGACTACGACGGTGAGCTCGATCTGGACGGGCTTTCGGAGGCGTGGACGCTCTCGGTGGCGAGCCCCGCGGGTGGGCCCTGGACCGTGATCGAAGCCGTAGAGGTGCAGTCGGGCGGCGACAGGCGGGTGCTCGTCGGCGCGCTGGCCCCGGACGTGCGCATCGGCAACCGCAACTGGACGTTCGAGGCGACGCCGCCGCCCTTGCCGCCGGCCGAGTGGCTGGCCGACGGCGAGGGGCGCTGGTCGATGGACCTGCCCTCGCTGGCGCCGCTCGGGAGCGACGGGCCGCGGGGCGTCGGATTCGAAGGATGTTCGCCGGTCCGGGTAGAGGTGGCGGGGAAGCTGGCTTCTGGGCATCCGCGGGGGCTTGGAAAAGCACGCGGGGGGCCGCCCGCTTCGGCCTTTCGGGAGGGTAGGCTGTCGGTGAGTTTGGCGCAAGCGCCTGGTGAGGAGGTGCGCGCCCTCCTCGACGCGGGCCGCCGCTGTCACGGCGCGCTGTGGCTTTACCCGGGGGACACCGTGCGGACGCGGGACGAGAAGCCTGGTCTTGGCACGCTTCGGCACGGGGCCACGACGCTGCGAGTGCGCCTGCGCGTCCTGGGCGAGGTCGCCGAGGGCGATCGGGTCGAGCTGAGCGTCGAGAACGACGCGGGCTCGTTCATCGAGGCCTCGGTGCCTTTGGCTGACGTCGGGGAGGGGGTGCTGGCGCTGCCGCTGGACCGTCCGCTGGTCGACGGCGCTGGCGCGCTGAACAGCCGGTTCAGCAGCGATAGCGAGACCGCGTTTGTGTTGGTGGAGCGGGTCGAGTTGGTCGAGGGGGACAGGACGGAAGCTGCCCGGCTCACCCCTTCTGGAGCCGTTTCGGCGCCGTGAGCGCCCACGCCCGACGCACCTGCACCTGCACCTGCACCTGCACGTCGGGCCACGGGACGGTGCCGTCCAACCGGATGCCCAACCAGCCGCAGGCCGCAAACATCTTCGCACCCACCCGAAAGGTCGGGTGGCCTTAGGTGATTTCCTCGTGCGTGCCCGGGAGCGCCAAGCAGATTGCCCGCAGCTGGGCGATGGCGTCGATCTCACCCACTCGCGGGCTCGATCCAGCCGTTGGGCCCGAAGTTGGTGGGGCCGGAGCGTCCCGCCAGCACCTCGATCACCCGAAGAACCGCCTTGTACGATCCGAAGGGCGGGTAGACGTACGTTCCGGCCATGCGTGGGTGGTTCATCAACTCGCGGAGGGCTTCTTGCGCGCAGGCGATGCCCACCTCGCGCTGGGCGTCGCGATCGCCAGCGTCGCGGAGGCGCTGCAAGATGCGCTCCGGCACCTGCATGCCGGGCACCTCGTTGTGCAAGAACTCGGCGTTCTTCAACGAGACCAGCGGCATGATCCCCACCAGGAAGGGCACCTTGGGGAACTTGTCGGTGCGCTCGAGGAACTTGATGAGCACCTCGGGATCGAAGACCGGCTGGGAGAAGAAGAACTCGGCCCCCGCGGCGACCTTGCGGCCGAAACGTTCGACTTCGATGTCAAGGTCGATGTGGGCGGGATTGCACCCGGCTCCCACGAAAAGCCCGGTCTTTCCGCCGACGGGCTGACCCGAGAAATCCAAGCCCCGGTTGAGCATCTGGATGAAGCTGATGAGCCCGATGGCATCGATGTCGAAGACGGCCGTGGCGTCGGGATAGGTGCCCATCTTGGGCGGGTCGCCGGTGACCGCCAGGATGTTGCGCAGCCCCAGCGCGTTGGAGCCCAAAAGGTCCATCTGCATGCCGAGGAGGTTTCGGTCGCGACAGCAGTAGTGGACCACGCTTTCCATACCGGGGTCGTCGGCGCTCTTGTGGCCACGGGTTGCCGCGCGGACCAGCTGGGCCAGCGCGCTCGGTCCCATGCGGGCGACGGCGCGGGGGCCGTCGGCGATGTTGACCACGTCCACGCCGGCCTCGCGGAGCATGTCCGCCCCTTCCACGGCCTTGCCGGCGTCGACGCCGCGGGGAGGATCGAGCTCGACGGACACACAGAACGTGCCGCTGTACAACTTCCGCGCGAACTCCGACCGCTCCACGATCGGCAGCGGCTGGGCAAGCTGCGGCTTCTTGCCGGTGTCGTCGTCGCTGCTTTGCACCACCATCCGACGTTCGGCCGTGACCGAACGCACAAAGGAGCGCATCTGCTTGATCATCCCCGGCGTGGTGCCGCAACACCCGCCGACGATGCCCGCCCCCAGCTGCACGAAACGACGGGCGTGCTCGGCCATGTACTCGGGCGCGGCGAGGTACAGCGTTCGCCCCTCGACCACCTGGGGGAGCCCGGCGTTCGGCATCGCGACGAGCTTCATGTTGGTGGCGCCGAGCATGCGCTCCAGCACATTCTGCACGCCGCGCGGGCCGTTGCCGCAGTTGGTGCCGAAGGCATCGACCTTCCAGCGCTCCACGGTGCGGACGGCGACCTCGGGCGTGTCCCCCTCCATCTGGGACTGATCGGGGCCGATGAAGGGAAAGCTCATGCAGGCGACGATGGGCTGATCGGCGCGGATCGAGCGCACGGCACGGACCGCCTGCCAAAGTTCGGCGAGGTGGCAGAAGGTCTCGAGCACGATGAGGTCCACGCCGGCGTCAATCAACACCTCGGCCTGCTCCCGGAAGGCCTGGTAGGCTTCACCCGGGCTGACCTTGCCGACGGGGGCCAAAAGCGCGCCGGTCGGGCCCATGCTGCCGGCCACCCAAGCTTTGTCGCGGGCCGCTGCACGTGCGAGCTTCACCCCGGTGGCGTTGATGTCCCTCGCCCGCCCTTCGAGGCCGTACGCACCGAGCCGGATGGCGTTGGCGCCGAAGGTGTTGGTGGTCACGACGTCGGCACCCGCGCGTACGTACGCCGCGTGAATCTCGGTGACGGTGTCGGCCTGAGAGAGGTTCAGCTCGTCGTAACAACGGTTGATGAACACACCGCGCGCGTAGATCTCGGTGCCCATCGCGCCGTCAAAGAGCAGCACACGCTGGGCGAGCGCGTCACGGAAGGGGAGCTCAGCCACGACCGACTCCGGGAAGGGTGAGGGCAAGCACCGTGACATTGTCGCCGCCGGTGCCGTCGTTGGCGGCGAGGCACAGCCTGCGGGCGAGGCGCATCGCCGCGCGGGCGTCGCCAGGGTCGCCCTCTTCGGCGCACACCCGCTCGAGGATCTTGTAGACGCCCGCTTCTTCCTCGGCCGCGTGGTCGCTGAGACCGTCACTGGCGAGGATCAGCCATTCGCCGGGCAGAAGCCGGATGCTACGGAGGATGAGCGGCGCCAGGAGCGGGTCGCCCAGCTCGTCGAAGTGGCCGAGGTAGCCGACCAGCGCGTACCCACGTTCGTCCCAGGCGATGGTGGCCGAGGCCGCCGCTTGGCGCAGGCGAATCGCGTTGAGGTTCTGGTCCCACAGAAACGGCGCGACGCCGTGCCGACCCACGACGTAGGCCCGCGAATCGCCCAGCGCCGCGATGTGCACGGTGTCCCCAACAGTGACCCCGGCGACCACCGTCGTGCCCATTGGCACATGTCGCGACAGGTCACCACCGGCCATGCGCACGGCGGCCTCGGCGACGACGCGGTTGGCGCGGTCGAGGGCGTTGGTCAGAAAGCGGTGGGCGTCGGCCGCTGTCGCCCGGCGAAGCTTCTCGTGGTGGCCGGTCCACTGCAGGCGCATGGTGCGCGCGGTCAGCGAACTGGCGAGGTCGCCCGAGCCTGCCGTCGCGGTGCTGATCCCGTCGGCGACCATGACCAGCGCATGTTCCGGGTCGCCGAGCAGCAGGAAGCTGTCCTGGTTGGTCTGACTGGCCAGGGATTTGAAGGTGCCGATGTGGGTGTCGAACCCGGCGACCAGCTCGGCGTGGGCGAGCGACGGAAGCGAAGCCCGCAGCTTCCAGACCGCGCGAGCGATGCCCAGCGAGTGGGCGAGCGCGATGCCGTCGGGCGGGCGGAGCGTCGGATCCCGAGCGAGGCCGTATCGGAGCACGCCGAGCAGCTCGGGGGGCAGGGCTGGCTCGGCGGCCGGGGCGAGGTCCACCAGTTCGTGGTCGGCGACGGCCACCGGAATCTCGATGCCGAGCACATCTTCCACCAGGCGCCGGCACGCCCAGGCCACGTCGTGGGAGGGTGCCGCCCCGTCGGGGTCGGCGCGGAGCGACCAGCCATCCGCAGTCGGGTGGCAGGCGCCGTGCTGGCGCAAGAGCGCCTGACCGCGGGCGTGTAGCCCTGCGAGTGCGGCGGCGAGCGCCTCGGCGCTGTCCCAGATCTCGGCGCCGTCGCGTTGGCGGCGCGGTGCGGGGGCCAGCGGAATGGCTGCCACGTCGGCGATGACCGCGGGTTCGGCTATCGCCAGGGGCTCGGTAAAGTCGGACTCGGTCACCGATGGCGCCAGGCGCACCCTCTCGTCGTCGATGACAAAACGGCCGTCCACCGCCGCGAGGACCAGCACCGCGCCCCACCACCCGGTAAAGTTCTCGTCGGCCATCAGCTGCGCCGCCCACTCCCGGAGGTCTTCGGCGCTCGCCCCGCCGCCAAGGTCGACGAGCAAAAGCCCCAGGACCGCGACCGGATCATCGGCGGCCAGCCGACGCACCGACTCCGGCTCGGCGAGGTGCCGAGCGAGGACCCCGTCGCTCCGGCAACGGCGATAGCTGGTGCTCAGCGAGTGTCGCGACACATTTGTGGTCGGTGCGGCGGGATCGCGGGCCCATCGGACTTGCGCTCCCCGGTCGTCGACCTCGGTGATCGTCGCAAACCCGAATGCCGGATGATGGACGACGTCGCCAGAGCGCAAGGAGTCGACGGCGGCGATGCTATCCATCGCCGGGCTATATCTCGGGCGGGGTGAAGCTATGGAGGTGCGCGATCCGCTGCATGGGGCCATCCAGCTCGGCCCGGCCGAGGTGGCGATCGTCGACCACCCCTTCGTCCAGCGGCTGCGCGGCGTCAAGCAGATGGGCTTTTCGGAGCTGCCGTTTCCTGGCGCCGTCCACACCCGGTACGCCCACAGTCTCGGCGCGATGGAGCTGGCTGGACGTGGCTTCGACAGCGTGTTTCGCCGCGACCCCTTCGGTGATGCCGCCGCGCGTACGCGGTTCCGCGACATCGTCCGCGTCGCGGCGCTCTGCCATGACCTTGGCCACGCACCCTTCTCGCACTGTACCGAATTCGCCATGCCGCCGCTGCGCCCGCTCGGCGTCAGCGCCTACGAGCCGGATGCGGTACGGTCGCGACTGGATGATACCGCCTCCCACGAAGACTACACCATTGCGGTCCTGACGCAGTCGACGCTCAACCGCACCATCAGCGCGCACTTCCCGTTCACCGGCCACCATGTGGCGGCGCTGGTCTCCCGTGAGGTCAGCGTCCCCGACGATTTCTTCATCCACGGGGGGCGCGACTACCGCCGCATCCTCAGCCAGCTCATCAGCAGCGAGCTCGACGTCGACCGCCTCGATTACCTCGTCCGCGACTCGTACTACTCGGGTGCGCGCTACGGTGAGATCGATCTCAACTGGCTTCTGAGCAACCTCGAGTGGCACGACGGTCCCGACGGTCATGTGTCGTTGATGCTTGACCAGCGTGCGGTCTACGCCTTCGACGACTTCATGATCAGCCGCTACCACATGTTCATGTCGGTCTACTTCCACCACAAAAGCGTGGTGTACGAAGAGATGTTGCGGCGCCACTTCGCGAGCCCCGCCCGCGCCTGGAACTTTCCCACCGAGATCGAGGATTACCTTCACCTCGACGACGTCGCAATGCACAGCTACCTCCGCGGCAACAGCGACGAGTGGGCGCGGCGGATCGTCGAGCGCAGGCCCTATCGGCGGGTGGTCGAACGCCACGGCAACGAGCACGAGGTGGACCTGACCGAGGCCCGCGCTCGCCTGGACGCCGCCGGCATCGACCACCTCGCGGCCGGCTCGACCGGAAAGCTCTCCCGGTACTCGGCGATGGGAAAGAAACGGGAGGGCGCGCCTGCCATCTGGGTGATCGACCGCAGTCCGGGCGCGCGCGAGGCCACCAGCCGCCTCGAAGACGCCACTGCGATCTTCGCCCGCTACCAGGAAGCGCGGCACATCACGAGGTTGTACGTGCATGAGGATCAGGTTGCGAGGGCGACGGGGGTTTTGGAGGGGTAGGCGTGGCGACGGCGATTGGGGGTTGAGTGAGGGTCACAGACTCAAGTCCGGCCGCTAACTACCCCCCACCCCGGACTCCAGAATGACCGTTCGTCTGCTCACCCTCCTCGCTTTCGTGGCCTGCGCGCCCGAATCTTCGATTGACACCTCGGCTCCTGCAGATACCGACACAGGCGGCGGGGACACCGCCGAGACGGCCGACACCGGCTCCGACACCGGCTCCGACACCGGCTCCGACACCGGCTCCGACACCGGCTCCGACACCGGCTCCGACACCGGCTCCGACACCGGCTCCGACACCGGCTCCGACACCGGCT
>CANFCK010000028.1 GCA_947445035.1 Deltaproteobacteria bacterium | reverse complement strand
TCGCAGTCATCGTCGACGAGGTTGCACACCTCGGAGGCAGCGGGGTTGACGGCGCTATCGGTGTCCTCGCAGTCGGTGCTGTCGGCGGTGTACCCGGCGGGCATCACGCAGCTCCACGCCCAGGTGCCAAGGTCGCCGTAGGCGTCGGAATCGCCGTCGGCGTACCATTGCGTGCCGGTGAACACATCGAGTCCGGCGTCGTCGTCGTCGATGGCGCCATCGCAGTCGTCGTCGATGGTGTTGCAGACCTCGCCGGCGGCGGGGTTCACGTCGAAGGCGGTATCGTCACATTCGGTGCATGCGGCCCAGCCGTCCCCGTCGGCGTCGGCGTAGGCCACCGAGCCATCGCAGTTGTAGTCGATGGCCTCGTCGCAGGACTCGCTCGCCCCGGGGTTGAACGCCGGGTCGCCATCGTCACAGTCCCCACTGACGGCCGCGTAGCCGGTGGGCTCCAGACACGCCTCGGTGGGGGCCGAGTCCACGCCGTAGCCATCGTCGTCGACATCCTCGTAGAACGTGGTGGTCACGCCCTCATCGGTTTCCCCGTTGCAGTCGTTGTCGAGGCCGTCGCACAGCTCGGGGTTCCCCGGGTACACCACGTCGCTGTTGTCGTCGCAGTCGGTGTTGTCGACGGCGAAGCCCTCGCCGGGGTCACGGCAGCTCAGCGCCTCGGTCGCGGGGGCGCCAAACCCGTCCCCGTCGACGTCGTCGTAGTACGCGGTGGTGCCGTCTTCGTCGGTTTCCCCATCGCAGTCGTTGTCGACCTCGTCACAGACCTCGGGAGCGCCGGGGTACACGTCGTCTCGGGTGTCATCGCAGTCGGTCCCGTCCTCAATGTAGGTGGTGTCGGGCGGCTCGCAGGCGGTCACCTCGCCCGCGGCCTCGCCGAAACCGTCCTCGTCGGCGTCGGGGTACCACAGGCTGGTGAGCCCCTCGTCGACGGTGCCGTCGCAGTTGTTGTCGATGTTGTCACAGACCTCGAGCCCCTCAGGACCGACCGTGTTGTCGGTGTCGTCGCAATCGCCCGCTTCGGTGGTGTACCCGTCGCCGTCGGCGTCGGCGAGGCCCGCGGTGTCGACATCCTTGTCGAGCGGGATCTGATCGCCGTCGTCACAGGCGAGGAGGATGAGCGGGAAGAGTCCAGGGAGGAGAAGTCGCATCGAGCGACTTTACCACATTTTGGCAAGCTCACCACTCCACGCAGACCTCGTCGAACCACGCGACGTGGTCCTGGTGAACCTGAAGTCCAACGTCGCCGGTGCGGTAGAAGTTGTCGCAACCAGCGTCGCCCGAGTAGACCAGCGTGCCGTCGAAGTACAGGTCCACGTTCTCGGGGCTCAGCTCGGCGCGTACGTCGTAGTAGACCGAGGCATCGCAGACGGCGGTGCCGGGCTCCGCGGCTTCCACGGAATGCTCACGGTGGCTTCCCCGCGCCGGACCTTGGAGGACGCGATTCGTTGGCGCACACGGCGGCTCGGGAATCCGCGCGGAGACGCCGAGCGGGCCTGCTACCTCGCCTCCGCCATCCACGGCCTCGCCCTCGCCCGGATCGATGGCGCCGCCGGGGCCTCGGTGCACGAGGCCCTGGGGCGCGCGTTCCGCTCGTAGCGCCCGGCCGAAGGTTCCCAGAGCGAGAGCAGGTACACCACACCCTCATAGGTGACGGCGGTGATGCCGCGCGCTGGCCGACGACGCCATCGTGAGCGATGAGGGTTCGTTGATCGGCAGCTCCACCAGTTTCCCCTGATGGACCACGGCTTGCAGACCGTGGGCGTACCAGTAGTGGCACCGACGGTCACCGCCTCCGCCGGCCGGCGCCCCCTGAAGCCCCGCGACCGCCTTGGTCGCCGCCTGCAGGTTCGACTTCGCCGTGGAATGCCGGAGCGTGACGTGGGACAGTTCGTGCGCGATGACGAACGCAAGCTGATTGTCGTCTACCTTCTCCAAGAGTCCGCGATTGACGAACATGAAGCCACCAGGGAGCGCACACGCGTTGACCTCCATCGAGGCCAAGACCGTCACGTTGAACACGAGGTCCCGTCGGTCACTGTTGGCGACGATGCGGCGGGTGATGCGCTCCACACGGAGTTGCTGCTCGGGGTTGTCCCAGGCGCCGAGCAACCAGCGACTCCCGTCGACCTAGGCCTTGGCCAGCGTATACTCGTCGACGGTCAGCAGCAAAGCGAGCACGGGTGTGCGTCTCGACGGGGGGGGCCGAGCGTAACCGACGGTCAACGCGCGCCGCACTGCGCTAAGGGGCGGCCGATGCGCTGGACCCTCGCTGCCATCGCCCTGGCCCTCGGTGGCGCCGCGCTCGTCATCGCGCCGGTGCTCGCGGCGCCGGGGAGCACCATCGTCTGCGGGTGGGTGCACCCCGATTGCCTCGGCAACCACTGGCTCCTGACGTGGGTGGCCGACCAGCTTTCGCACGGCCGGAGCCTCGTCCACAACGACCGCTACTACTGGCCCATCGGCGACGCGCCCTGGCTTGCAGGCAATGGGAGCGACGGCTTTCTCTACCTTCCGTGGCACGTGCTCTTGGGTTGGCCGCGCGCGGCGGCGGCCCACACGCTCACCATCCTGACGCTCAATGGGCTGGGGGCATGGGCGCTGGCGCGGGCGGCGGGGGCGTCGCCAGCGGCGGCGCTGACTGCGGCTCCCACGGCGGCGATGACGGTCTACGCCAGCTTCGAGCTTGGCGCCGGCAGGTTTTCGCAGGCCGACATGGGCTTTTTGGCGTTCTTCCTGGCAAGCTGGCTGCGACTGCTGGACGCGCCTTCGATCAGGCGCGCGCTCTTGAGCGCTCTGCTGCTGGCAACGACCTCCGCATTGTACTGGTACTACGGCCTCTTCGCCGTGATCGCCGGCGCCTCGCTCCTGGCGTTTCGAGGTCGCGACCTGCGAAGTTGGACGCTCTGGAAGCCGCTGCTGCTTTTCTCGGGGGGCTTTCTCCTCTTGATCGCTCCGCTGCTGTGGGTTTTCCTGAGCAACTGGGAGGCGATCCCCGGCACCGGAGAGACTGCGCTCTTCCCCCACCCGGAGGCGACCGCCGATAGCTGCTGGCCCGGAATCCCCTTCCTCGCGGGGGCCGGGCGGCACGCCGGACGCGCCCTTCCACTCACGACCGTTCTGCTCGCGGCATTCGTGCTCTTCCGTCGCCGCGATCGGGTCACCATCGGGCTTGCAGCGGTGGGCGTCGTCTTCGCAGCATTGATGGCCGGGCCGCTGATTCCGCAGGGGCCGTATGAGTGGTTGTACGGGCTGGCGGAGCCGCTCCAGCGCTTCTGGTGGCCCTACCGGCACGTGGTCGTGGTCAACTTCGTCTACATCACCCTGGCGGCGTTGGCGGTGGATCATCTCCCCGGAGGGGATCGCGTGAAGACAGCGGTGAGCGTGCTTTTGTCGCTCTCGATCCCGCTGCAGCTCTCCCTCGGACGCGCGCCGTACGGCGCGCTCTTCTCCGAAGCGCACGTCCCGGTCGCTTTTTACCAGGAAGTCGGCGCGCTTCCCGGCACGGTCCTCATCGAGCCGCCGCTGACGCCCGACCTCGCCGCCTCGCAGGCGACGCTGATGTACCAGCTTGATCACGGCAAGACGCTCTTGAACGGGCACGCGCTGTGGGTCGAGCGGGTGCGGCCGGCAGCCTGGGACACTTTTGTGGACGCGAACAGCTTCCTCTCCTCCTGCCGCCGTCTGGAGCGCGGGGAGCTTGATGGTCGCTTTGTGTTCGATGGCAACGACCTGACAGCGCTGTTCGATCAGGGGGTGCTCACCATCACCCTGAACCGCGAGTATTTCCCGGGGCGGTACAGCGAGCTGACCAGCGCCTACAGCAAGATTTTGGAGGGGCTCTTCGGACAGGCCGCCGTGACCGGTCCGAAAGCGCAGGCCTGGGACATGGGGCGATGGAACGGCGCGACGGAGGTGGAGTTTGAGCGCTTTCGGTGGCCCGACAAGCTGGAGCACGGCGGACCGACGCTGCCGGTGAGGGCGCCCTCACCGCCGTCGGCCGCGTTCGCGATGCCGCGGGGGCCGAAGAAGTAGGCGCGGCCGCGGCGGCGGCTGCCCCCGCGTGCGGATACCGTGCGCCGATGTGGCTCCCCGCCGTCGCCGTCGCCTTGGCGGGCATGCCAACCGAGGCGGAGCTTTTCGCGGCCGTGCTCGCCCGCATCGACCAGAACGGCGATGGGCACCTCTCCCGCGAGGAGTACACCCGCGTCGATGCCTCCCCTACCTTCGATGCCATCGATGCGGACCGAGACGACGCCGTCTCCGCAAGCGAGTTGGGCGTGTGGGTGACCGTGACACAACCTCGGGCCGAAGATCGGGCCCCGTCCCGGTTGATGTCCGAGCCAACGCCGATCCCGCCAACTCTGCGCGCCCCTCTCGCAACCGCCCCGGTCAGCGCGCTGGTCAGCGCCCCGGTCAGCGCCCCGATGCGCGCCCCGGTTCCCACGCGCACCTGGACCCGCGTCGCCGTGCTCACATCGATGATCGCCGCCGCCGCCCTTGCCGCCTGGTTCCTATTCCGCGATGGGGGCTCCGGGCGGGCGAGGCGCCGTCACCGGCGCTAGCCGCGACCGGGACAGCCGCCCCACCAGCTCGGCTTCGATCACCGCGGACGGCTCCGGGCCCGACAAACGCGGTGCCAACGGCGTGACCGGGAGGTTCGCGCTCGGCGGCAGATTCCGTGGCGGCCCTTCCCCCACCAAGCTCGCGGGCGGGGCCGGACACCCCAGAAGCAGGAGTATGAGGGTCACGGGAGCCCCGCAGGCCAGGCCCAGCCGCGTGCTTCCCACCGAGGCCGCAGCTCGCTCAGGAGCGCCAGCCCCTCTACGGAGTCGAGCCGGCCTCGCGCGACCGCGACGGCGACGGCTTCGGGGTCGACGCCGGGGTCGCCGTGGAGGCGCAGCTCATCGTTAAGCCACACCAGCACCTCCCACGCGTCGCGGCCTGCTCCGGTGGGGGCGGCGACGACACGCGGGCGGTGGCCCTCCACCTCCACCGAACCCCCGTCGAAGCTCGTCGGCTGTTGCGATCGCACGAGCAAGGTGAGCTCCGCGGCTGACAGCACGCCGTCCCGATCGCGGTCGGCGCTGCCGAACGGCGGGCCGTTCCAGAGGTGCGACTCGTACTCGGCCGCCCGCACCTTGCCGTCGCCATCCGCGTCCAGCCGCGCCAGGTGCGGCGCCAACGCACCCTCCTCGGTCCAGCGCGGCGCACATGCCAGGATCGACAAGAGCCCGATCACGTGCCCGCCAGGTGGCTCAGCAGCGCCGCGCGCAGAGGCTCGGGGTCCCCGTCGCCGACGCTGCGCAGGCTGACGCCGTCGATCGGGGTGACACCGAGGAGCGCCCGCAGCCACGGGTTTCGAACGCCCGCCCCTTCCGCGGTCAGCCGCCCGGTTTCGCCCCGGGCGCTCAGCAGGCGCAGGGCGCCCTCGCTCACCACCGCAGTACGCGCCTGCGGGCGTCCGCCACCTAGCGCTGGGACCAAGGAATAGCCGTCGCCGTAGAGCGCCTTCGGCACCTCGGCCAGCGCCAAGATCGTGGGCGCCACATCGACCAGCGCCACCAGATCGGTGACCCGGCGCCTCGGGGCTCCTCCAGGCGGGCGCACCATCAAGGGAACCCTCGTGACCGCGTCGTCCAAGGACCCGCGGTGGCCGAACTGGCCGGTTTCGCCAAGCAGCTCGCCGTGGTCGGAAAGGACCACGATGGTCACGTGGTCTAGGAGTCGTTGCTCATCGAGTCCCGCCATGAACAGCCCGAAGCAGGCGTCGACCCAGGCCACGCTGCCGTCGTAGAGCGCGGTCAGGTGGGCCACGTCTGCCGCCGAAATCGGCGTCGCATCCGGCACCAGCTGCGCCAGTCGGCGCCCCCCTTCAAAGCGCGGGGCGGTGAGGCTCAACGTCTCGATCACCCCGACGTCATCGACGTGAACGGCGCCGGCGACGTGGGTGGTGCCGCCCGCTTGGCGCCCGAGTTGAGCACCCAGACCTTGCTCCTTAGGATCGGCGAAGGCGTAGCCGAAGGGGCTCGGCTTGAGGTACCGATCGTGCGCGTCGTAGCCGTGGACGAACAGGAAAAACGGGTCGTCGCCCACGCGGGTGTCCAGCCAACGCAGGGCCAGCGCCCCGGTCTCTCGCAACGAACCCCAGCTCGACCCGTCGTCGTAGATGTCGAAGCCCCGATCCAGGCCGAATCCTCGTGAAAGGTGCCCCCCTGCGACAACCGCGGCGGTGTCCCAACCGTCGTTCTGAAGCGTAGCTGCCACCGTCGCCGCTCCTTTCGGGAGCCTGAAGTCACCGTCAAGGGGGGCGAGACGGCTCGGCATCCTCCCGGTGAAAAGGGACGCGTGGCTGTAGACCGTTTCGTTGGACTGCGCGAAAGCGCGGTCGAAGATCACCGCCTCTCCTGCGAAACGATCCAGGTTTGGCGTCAACGATGCGTCGCTCCCGTAGGCGCCGAGCCGGTCCGCGCGCAGCGTGTCGAGGCTCACGACGATGATCCCCCGTGGTTCGGGGGCGCAGCCGAAGCCAAGAGAAAGCAACACCGCCAGCAAGCGAGGACGACCCGGAAGGGGCATCATGATAACCGCGCGCACTCGGCGGGGCGGACATGCGTGGATGGTCGATCCAGGACAGCGTGGAACTCTACAATGTCCGCAATTGGGGCCGAGACTTCTTCCGTATCAACGAGGCTGGAAACGTCGAGGTGACGCCCGCCGGTCCGCGCAGCGGCAGCCTGGACCTCAAGCAGCTCGTCGATGAGCTTGTGAGTCGCGACTTGCCGGCGCCGCTGCTCATCCGCTTTACCGACATCCTCGAGCATCGGGTGCGGACGATGGCCAACGCCTTCAAAAGCGCGATGAAGGAGTACGAGTACACCGGCCAATACCGCGGGGTGTTCCCCATCAAGGTCAACCAGCAGCGCCACCTCGTCGAAGACTATGTGCGCGTGGCCGAGCCCTTCCACATGGGCCTCGAATGCGGCTCCAAGCCCGAATTGCTCATCGTCCTGGCCCTGATGGACGATCCGCAGGCGCTGATTGTGTGCAATGGCTACAAAGACGCCGAGTTCATCGAGACCGCGCTGATGGCCAAGCGCCTCGGTCGCAACCCGATCATCGTGGTCGAGAAGTATTCTGAGTTCAAGCTGGTCTGCGACGTCGCCGACCGCGTGGGCGTGGCGCCGGTCATCGGCATGCGTGCCAAGCTCGCGACCAAGGGCGCAGGCCGGTGGGAGGGCAGCGCTGGCGATCGGGCCAAGTTCGGGCTGACGGTCGGGGAGATGGTGGAGGGCGTCAAGTACCTCCGCGAGCGAGGCCGGCTCGACTCGTTGCAGCTCCTGCACTTTCACATCGGCAGCCAGGTCAGCGCCATTCGCAGCGTCAAGAACGCTCTGCGTGAGGCGTCGCGGCTGTACACGGGCCTCGTGCAGCTCGGCGCGCCGATGAAGTACTTCGACGTCGGCGGCGGCCTCGGGGTCGACTACGACGGCAGCCGGACCAACTTCGAATCCAGCGTCAACTACACCATCGATGAGTACGCTGCGGACGTGGTCGCAGCGGTGCAGGGGGCCTGCGACGAGGCGGAGATCACCCACCCCACCATCATCACCGAGTCCGGTCGGGCGATGGCGGCCCACCACAGCGTGCTGGTGTTCAACGTGCTCGGCGTGACCGAGTTCCCCACCGGGGCGCACATCGATCCGGTCGCCGAGGACGATCCCGACGTGCTCATCGAGCTGCACGACCTGTGCGAGGGCATCAGTCGCAAAACCTTCCAGGAGGCCTACCACGACGCGCTGGCGGCCAAGGAAGAGGCTCTCACGTTGTTCAACGTCGGGAATCTCAACCTCGAGCAGCGCGCGCGCGCCGAAAAGCTGTTCTGGCAGGTGTGCCAGCGCATCCTTCACGTCGTACGCCAGCAGTCCTACGTGCCGGACGAGCTCGAAGGGCTCGAAAAGTCCCTCGCCGACACGTATTTCTGCAACTTCTCGGTCTTCCAGTCCGCGCCCGACAGTTGGGCGGTCGACCAGCTTTTTCCGGTCATGCCCATTCACCGCCTCGGCGAAGAGCCCACACGCAAGGCCATCCTCGCCGACATCACCTGCGACAGCGACGGCAAGATCGACCGCTTCATCGACCTCCGCGACGTCAAGGACACCCTCGACCTGCACCCGTTCAAGCCAGAAGAGCCCTACTACCTGGCGATCTTCCTCGTCGGCGCCTACCAGGAAATCCTCGGCGACCTCCACAACCTGTTCGGGGACACCCACGCGGTCCACGTCTCGCTCGACGATGATGGCGGCTACAGCATCGACCACGTGATCGAGGGCGACACCGTCACCGAGGTGCTCAGCTACGTGCAGTTCACCAAAGCCGACCTCGTGCGCCGCGTGCGCCGCGCCACCGAGCTGGCGATGAAAGAAGGGCGGATGACCGTGACCGAAGCCGCCAAGATGGTCAGCGCCTATCAAAACGGCCTTGAAGGCTACACCTACCTGGAAGAATGACATGAGCTACGCCCCGTCTGAAACCTGGGACCTCGACGTCATCCTCCCCGGCGGCCCCGCGGGCTCCCAGTTCGAGGCCGAGTACGCCTCGCTCGAAGTGGACCTCAAGGCCCTGGTCGCATCGGCGGAAGCGCTTCCGGCCGTACCCGATTCCGGCCGTTTGGCGGGGCTCTTGCTCGACCTGGAGCGCATCTCGCCTCGCGTCGACACGCTCTACGCCTTCATCGGCTGCCACGCCTCCGCCGCCAGTCGCGACGAAGCCGCCATCCGCGCCGAAGCCCGCATGGCCGCGCTCGGCGGGCTGAGCGCGCGTTCCTGGGTCACGCCGCGCGACCGTGTCGCCAGGATGCCGCAGGCCGCCTTCGACGCGCTCCTCGCCGAGCCCAGCATCGTGCACATGCGCAACATGCTCGTCAGCGACCGCGCCCAGGGGCGGCTGCGGCTGTCCGAGGCGGAAGAGTCGCTCCTCGCAGGCCTCTCCCAGGACGGCATCGGCGCGTGGGGACACTTCTACGACGTCGAGTCTGGCGCTCTTTCGGTGACCATCGACCGCGGCAACGGCCCCGAGACCTTCTCGGCCGGCCAGGGCGAACAGCTCATGTGGGACGCCGACCGTTCCGTGCGCCAGGCCGCCTACACCGGGGTCCGCGCCGGGTGGGCCACCGCCGCCCGACGCTGCGCCACCGCGCTGACCCACATCACCGGGCAGCGCGTCACGCTCAACGATCGCCGCGGCATCGACGAGCTCGAAGAGCCGCTGGTTCAAGCACGCATCGCGCGTACGACGCTGGAGGCGATCATCGAGGCCTGTCGCGAAGCCCAGCCCGCGATGAAGCGCTACTTCCGTGCCAAAGCCGGCGCTTTGGGCCTCGAGAAGTTGGAGTGGCACGATCTCGCCGCACCGCTTGGCGAGTCCGGTCCCGGGGTCACCTATGCGGCCGCCCAGGACGTGATCGTGCGCGAGTTCGGCGCGTTCGCGCCCGGAATGGCAGATTTTGCGGAGCGTGCGCTGAAGAACCGCTGGATCGAGGTCGAAGATCGGCCGGGCAAGCGCGCTGGCGGCTACTGCACCGAGGTCGCGGCGCGGCACGAAACGCGCATCTTCATGACCTGGTGCGCCAACGACAAAGCGCCGGCAACGCTCGCTCATGAGCTGGGCCACGCGTTCCACGCAGAGGTGCTTTTCGGCAATCCGGTGTCACAACGCCGACTCCCGATGACGCTCGCCGAGACGGCCTCCACGTTCGCCGAAGCCCTGGTGCGCGAGGCTACCCGCTCCGCCGCCACGACGCCCGCCGCCCGCCTGCGCATGCTCGACGGCTCCCTCCAGGACGCTGCCGCCTTCTTGTGCAACATCCCCGCCCGTTTTGAGCTCGAGCGCGAGCTGTACCGTCAGCGTCGGCAAGGTCCCCTCGAAGTCGATGCGCTCTCGGCGGCCACCGCGCGCATCTTCGGCGAGTGGTACGGCGGCGAACTCGCTACGGTGGACGACCTGTTCTGGGCGCGAAAGCTACACTTCTACATCCCCGGCATGGCCTTCTACAACTACCCCTACACCTTCGGCTACCTGTTTGCGGGGCTGGTGTACGAGGCGTTCCGGCCGCAGGGTCCGGCAGCGGAAGCCGCCTATCGTCGCCTCCTGGCGCGCACCGGTGACGACGACGCCGAGACGATCGCTCGCGAAGAGCTGGGACTCGACCTGGGCGACGTCGCAACCTGGCGGCGCGCGGTAGCCGGGGTTTGGAGGGATGTGGAGGCGTTTGAGGGGGCGCTGGGGGGGCGCTAGCGCCGCTTCGACGACGTCGGCGGCACACCCGGCGAAAGCGGATCCTCCCCGTTGTTGAACGGAGTCGGGAAAACCCCGATCTCATACGTCCACGGCGCCACACGGCTGAGCGTGAACCGCCGCCACTGATCCGCGTCCGGGTCCTTACCCGACAGGACAAAAGCAACGTCTGAGGCTGGTGAACCATCGGTCCAGGCCACGACCACATGGTCGAGGTACGGCCGAACCCGGTCTTCCGCCCGGATGATGAAGGACTTGCCCCCGTCGGACGCCGCGGCGAGGCGGGGCTGGAGTTTTGCGAACGTGATCCCTTTGACCAGGGCAGAACCGAGCGCTTCACTCATCGTCGTATGACCTCCAAACCGTCGTCGTGATCGCCGCCGCGTGCGTCGCTGCCGGCCGTCTTCTGGGGACCGAGCCACACTAACCCTTCGTGCTCGCGGACCTCGAAGGTGGCGCGCGGTCGGTCGGGTTCGGTGAGGCAGGCCCCCGTCGTGAAGTCGTATTGCCAGTCGTGGTACGGACAGGCCACCTGACACCCGGTGATCGCGCCTTCGCCAATGGGTCCGTCCTCGTGCGCGCAGGCGTTGTCCATCGCGAAAAGCTGACCGTCATGCCGGAACACGGCCACCACCTTGCCCGCGTGGGTGAACATGCCCGCCTTGCCATTCTGGACCGTAGCGCTCGGGCCCACCGAATGGAACTCCGTACCGACGTTTTTCTGGGCGCCAGCAACCGTCGGTGTCGTAGACGGGATGGCAGGCGCAACGACCGGTGCCGTTCCCGGCGAGGGCGCGGGCGGTGACGGTGGGCGCGCGCCGAAAACGGCGGCCTTGACCTTGGCCTTGAGCGCGTCCCGCAGCCCCATCTACGCCATCCAATCCGCGGCCTTGGGCGGCTGCCACGCCAGGTCGCAGGCTTCGGTCGCGGCCCACAGCATCAGGAAGACGAGCGCCGCCTGTTCCGGGGGCATCTCGACCTCCTCTTCTTTCTTGGTTTCCCGCTCGAAGAGCGCGTGCAGCGCTTCGTCGAGGATGTGCGGCTGGGCGCGCTCCTCGATGGCGCGGACGCGGTTGGGGAAGCCTTCGTCGGCCGGCATCAAAAGCGCGGCGTGTGCGCCAATCTTCTTGGTCGCAGCGTCGATTTCCTTGCCGCCGATGCGGCCGATGCGGCCGCCCCCCCGTTCGAAGAGGCGGATGACGACGGCCAAAAGGTACAACGACACTTCGCCAGACTGGCCGGGCATGTCGGGAATGTTGGCCTTGAAGAAGCGGGCAAGGCGCCCCTGGTCCTCGAGCAGCCGGCGGGCGACCGCCTGGAAGGCAAGGCCCTCCGCCGCACATTCTTCAGACCAACGGTGGACGACATCACGAGGGAGTACTGGATTCATGGCGGGGCGGGGCTAACGCGGTACGACGTCTCGATGCCAACCCTCGACGCCGTGCTCACCCGGGTGGAGAAGCTGCTGGCGCTCGCCACGTCGAACAACGTTCACGAAGCTGGTGCTGCTGCGGCGCGCGCCCAGGCGCTGATCGCGGAGCACCGCCTGGCGTCGCTGCTGGAGGCGCGCGCCGCTGGCGCAGGGATGGGGCCGGACCCGGTGGGGGACGAGGTCGTTGAGCGGGCGCGACGGCCGCGAGCGTGGCGGGGTGTGCTGGCGCAGGGCCTGGCCGCGGCCAACGGGTGTGTGGCGTATTCGGTGTCCTTGGGCCCCCAGACCGAGCTGCGGCTGGCGGGCCGTGCGGAGGACCGGCGCGTGGTGCTCGCGCTTTTTAGCTGGCTGGCGCCGCGGCTGGAGTGGCTCTCTGCCAGTCACGGCGCCGGTCGCGAGCGTGACTGGCACGACGCCTTTCGAGTCGGCGCGGCCGAGGAGGTGACGCGGCGCCTCGCAGCGGGGGGCGGGTCGCCGCCCGAATTGCCACCTGGCGACACGGCCGCGGTCGCGCTGCTCGACCGCGACGCCGCGGCGAGGAGAACAGCCGTGGATGCGTGGGCCGAGGCGCATCTTCGGCTCGGCCGGGGGCGCGGTCTGCGTGTGGACGAGCGCGGGTATGCGCGAGGGAAGGAGGCCGCCGGTGAGCTCGGGCTTCCGAAGAGCAGGTAGGTGTTAGGCTGAGACATGGCTGACAGTTCTTTGCCATCCGCGCCTCGTCGTCGCCTGCCCCAGTGGGTCTGGCTCGTCCCGATCGGCCTGGGCCTGGGTGCGTCGTTTTTGTCCCCGCTGGTGTGGAACGCCCGCCACGGCATGGCCGGTGACGCCGTACTCACGCCAGAGGACGAGGCCAAGCTGTCGTGCTCGATCGAGGCCAAGTGTGGACCGTTGCGCGGCGACGTCGTCTTGAGGCTCGACGGCCAAGCCGAGGTGCTTCCCGAGGGCGTGCAGCCGCCCGGCTACGCGGCGTGCGCGGCCGGGCATGTAGGCGCTGCCTTCGGGTCAGAGCTGCGGCTCAGCCCTTGCAGGTCACCACAACCGTGACCGGCGAGTAGATGCTGCCCGTGAGGCTGGCCAGGATCATGTCGATGACGTTGTGGCGGCTGGAGGTGCTCCACACGCCCTTGTCGCCGCAGACGCTCTGCCCGTCAATCTCGTTCAGCGAGATGAGCCCGGCGATCAAGGTGTGTGCCTTGACGCGGTGTTCGACGCCGGGGCTGCCGCCGCCGCCGATGTTGACGGTGGCCTTGTAGCAGCCGGAAAGGAGGAGGGCGGCGAGGACGACAACAGTAGAACGCGACATGGAAAAGCTCGGGGAGTGAGGGTGGACCCGGAGGGTATCACAACCGACAGAGCATGCCCTCCGCACTCCCCCGGGCTGACGCCTCCACCGCCGCGTGGTTTCGGAGCCATTCAGCGTGGGCGCCCGGGCCGACCCGGTTGGCGATGCCGAGGATGGCGGCGAAGGGTACGCCCGCCTCGGCGCACGCAAACGCGACGGCGTAGGCCTCCATGTGCTCGACCTCCCACTCGGGGGCAAAGCGGGCCATCAGCGCGGCGTCAGTGGTGATGGCCGAGACGGTGAGCACCCTCGCGAACGGCAGCGCGCTCGCCGCGATCAGCCCGTCGTCCGAGCTGAGCACCGCCGGTGCCTGCGGCTGGTACCCAAGCCCCAGGGCTACCGCCGTCGACGCAAGGCCGAGCGCCCCGCTGACCACGACCGAGCCCACCTGCGGCCCCGATGGATACGCGCCCGCAGAGCCGACGAACACCACCGCTTCAGGACGAGTTTCGAGTAGGAACCGGGTCGCGGCGGCCGCCGCGGCAAGGGGGCCGACCCCCAGGGCCACGCCGGGCAGCGCGCCCAATTCGTGCGCGACAGCGCTGCACAGGCTCACTCGCACGCCCACCCCCGAGATCACTCTAGCACGAGGCCACCATCGCTCCGTCACGGCGCGGTGGTAGATTGAACCGATGGCCCACGACGTGTCCGAAGGGCTGACGGCCATCCTCACCGCCTCAGGCCGCACTTTCTCGTTGCTCGAACACGTAGAGGGGCGCTCGGCGGAGGAGGCGGCGATCGCGCGAGGAACCCCGTTGTCGATGGGGGGGAAGTCGGTGCTGATGCGGGTCGAGCGGCTGGGCGAGGTGGTCGTGGTGGTGGGCTCCGATCGGAAGATCAACGGTCGCCAGCTGCGCAAGGCGCTCGGCGTGCAGCGCTACCGCTTCTCGAGCCCTGACGAGCTGCGGTCGCTGACGGGACTGGCGTACGGCGAGCTGCCGGCGTGGGCTTCGCCGCTTTTCCCAGCCACGTTGGTGGTGGGAGAGGACTTCGCCGCTCGAGACGAGTTGGTGTTCGCTGCGGGCAGCGCCACGCGCTCGATTCGGATGCGGGTGTTCGATTGGCTCGCGCTCGCTCAGCCCCGGGTCGTCGTGACCTTCACGGAACCGGCCTGACGTGCGACTCGCGCGACGCTTCGTTCATCAACTCCACCAGCGGCCGGAACGAACCCGACTCGGCATCGTGCGCGAGCACCTGCGCATGGGCGAGGTCGAACCACCACGCGCGCAGGGTCAGCTCGCCCGCCGCCACGCGCTCCGCGACCGCCGGGTAGGTCCGCAGATGGTCGATCTGCTGGAGCACATGCGCCTGGGAGAGGCGGTCCTCCGCGTCCAGGGCGAGGTCCAAGCGCGGCTCCCGCTCCAAGCGCCGCACCGACGGCTCCACCTGAAGGAGCCAACGGTCCAGATTCGGCGCGCCGTCGGGCCGATCGCCGAGGAGCACCGCGCGCATCGCCCCGCAGCTGGAGTGCCCGCAGACGACCACGTCGCGTACGCCGAGGACCAGCGTCGCGAACTCCACCGCTGCCCCGGCTGCCACCCCGGCCTCCGCACCGCACGGCGGGACCACATTGCCCACGTTTCGAGCCACGAAGAGGTCGCCGGGGTCGGTGGACGCGAACAGGTTCGGCACCACCCGGCTGTCCGCGCAGGCGATGAACAGACAGTCGGGAGACTGGCCCAGGGCCAGGTGGGCGAAGCGCTCGCGGTAGCGCGGACGGACCCGCTCGTGAAAATCGCGGATGCCGTCCAGGAGCCTCTGCATGCCGGCGGCCTAACTCCCTCGGCGGTCTGCACCGCGACTGTGGATGGACGACCCACTCCTCAGCGGCCGAAGGTACAGTGTCTAGATGCGAACCTCGCTCTGGCTCCTGGCTTCGATGGCGTGTGACGCCGCTCCGGACGTGCGCGACAGCGCCAACGACACCGATGCCACCTTGTTTCCGGAAGCATGCAGCTACACCCCGATGCCCGACCTGGACCCCGCCGAGGGCGTGGTCCAGGTCGAACTTCGCGCCTCCGCCTTCGCCTGGGACCCCGGCACCGGCGTTCCGCTTCGCGCCGGCCTCGCCTTCAATGAGAGCGTGCCCGGGCCGGTGCTCGAGGCCACCCTCGGCGATCGTGTGCTGGTGCACTTCACCAACGATACCGCGATCGACATGAGCTTGCATTGGCACGGCCTTCGTGTCACCCCCGAGATGGACGGCATCCAACAGATGATGGGGGACCCGGTGAGCCCCGGGGAGAGCTTCGACTACGAATTCACCCTCGTCGACGGCGGCTTCTATTGGTTCCACACCCACATGGACACCGCCACCACCATCGAAGCGGGGCTCTACGCGCCAATCATCGTGCATGTTCCAGGTGAAGTTGCGCCTGACTGCGACCTTCCCGTCGTGCTCGACGACGTGCTCCTCGACCAAGACACCCTCCAGCTCGCGCCGCCTGACACCGACATGATGCAGCTGATGGGGAGACTTGGGACCGTACTGATGGCGAACGGACGCCGGGACCGCGAGGTTCAATGGACCGCGGGGCAGACCACCCTCCTCCGGCTCGTCAACGCCAGCAACGCCCGCTATTGGGACATCCGTCTGGAAGAGCACACCTTCACCGTCGTCGGCAGTGACGGCGGGTTCCTCGCCGAGCCCTACACTACCGATCACGTTGTATTGGCCCCGGGAGAGCGCACGATGGTCGTCGTGCAGGCCACGGGCACTCCAGGAAGCACCTACCGCCTGATGAATCGCCGCTTCCAACTCCACGAAGAAGGCGGCGATATGATCGAGTACGACCCGATGGGTGAAGGCGAAAACCCGGTGATGAGCTTTGTCTACGACGACGCGACCGTCACCGGCGCGGGTTGGACCCAACCCATGCCCGATGTCCCGACCTGGACGGGCGCGGTCGCCAACCTCGGCCACCGCTGGCTTCTCGAAGAAGACATGATGGGCGGCACCGTCACCATCGACGGCGAGAGCTTCCCCAACGTGCCCCTGGTCGAGGTGATGGCGAATATGGACACCACCTTCGAGGTCGAAAACGACTCGGAGATGCACCATCCCTTCCACATCCACGGCAACCGCTTCCAGGTGGTCGACGTCGGTGGTGTCCCGCCGGCCCAAGCGCAAGGTTGGAAGGACACCTTTGACATTCCACCCCGGACCACCGTCACGATTGTGTCAAAACTCGACAATCCGGGCGAGTGGATGTACCACTGTCACATCCTCGAGCACGCCGACGAAGGGATGGCGGGAATGATGATGGTCGGGGGAATGTAGCTACACATTCTCGCCCAGCTCGCCGAGGAGCCGGTCTACAATCGGGAGCGGCGGCGAGGTTACCCGGGTTCGGTGCCTCCCATCCGCGCCACCGCCGACGTTGCCCTCGCCGATGTGCTCGGTCGGGCGCTGGTGCGGGGCGAAGTCTCGATCGCGCGCACCCGCTTGTTCATCGTCGCCATCGCGTGCGTCGAGGAGCTGATCTTCCTGGCGATGCACCCGGTGACCGGGCGCACGCTGCTGGGCTGGGTGCCGCTCGTTTCGCTCGCACTGGGCGGCGTCCTGACCGCCGTGGGGCTCAAGCAACTCCGCCGCGCCGGTGCTCGGCCGCGCGCTCGCTCGGCGGCGCTCGATGCAGCCTTGATCCTGGGGGTGGCCCTGCCCGTCGCCCTGGCGCCTGACGCCACCTACACCGGGGCGTTCCACCACCCGCCGTCGGTCTTCTTCCTGTTGGCGATCGCCGCCTCGGGCTTGCGCCTGAGCCGCCCGCTCGTGCGTGTGGCGTCTGTCGCCAACGCTGCGTGCATGTTGCTCTTGTTGGCGGTGGACTTGGCGGTGGGTTCGCTGCCGCCGCGGGTGGACGAATGGATCTTGTGGACGATGGCATTTTTCGGGGTGGCCTTCCTCGCCGACGGGATGGCCCTGCGCGCGCGGCGCCTCGCCCGGGACACCGCTGGTGCCGTGCTTTCAGGAGAACGAGCCCGTCAGGCCCTCGGCGTCTACGTCTCGGAGGAGGTCGCTGCCGCCGCGCTCGCTGCTGGCGATGTGGTGCCCGGCGGGCAGCGCCAAGCCGTGGCCGTGCTCTTCGCCGACCTGCGCGGCTTCACCGCGTACAGCGCCCAAGTCCCGCCGGAGCGACTGGTGGCCGAGCTCAACGCGTGGCTCGGGGTGATGGTGGGGGTGGTCCGAGACAACGGCGGCGTCGTGGACAAATACATCGGCGACGCGCTGATGGTGGTGTTCGGGATGCCGAGCTCGATGCCGGACGCCGCCTCCCGCGCGCTCTACACTGCGGTCGAGATGCAGCGCGCGCTGGTGTTGCACAACGTCGACCGCGCCGAGCGAGGGGTGCCCCCGTTCGCGATGACCATCGGCGTCCACTATGGCGAGGCCGTCGTCGGCAACATCGGCACCGCCGAGCGTATGCAGTACACGGTGGTCGGCGACGCGGTCAACCTCGCCAGCCGGCTTCAGCGCCTGGCCCGCGAGCGCGACCTGCTCGTTGCCGCGTCGGCTGGACTGGTCGACGTGGCCGGCCGTCGCGACGGGGTTCCCACCTTCGATAGCCTTGGTCCGGTGCGGATCGTGGAGCGTCCCGACGATGTGGTGGTGTTTGGGTTGCGGGGTCTTGTTTAGTCCGTCACTCCGGACACGCCGTGCACCGGACCCCGACCTCGCACGCGGCGACGTCGGCGATCGGCGTGGTCCAGAGCTCGAACTGCCAGTCAGCGGCGGTGTCGCAACTCCAGCACGAGTCGTGCACGTCGCCTTCGCCACGAGGCGCCCCGGCGACGGCGGCGCACTCGTCCACACAGGCGGTGTCGTCGCTGCCGGGTTCGCATGCCGAGTCGGCCGTGTCGTCGGTGTCCGCCGCGGGCGCGCCGGTGTCGGGCGAAGCGTCGGCGGCGCCGGGGTCGGTGGAGCAGGCGAGGGCGACCAGCGCGGAGAGCATCGGGGGAGGTGTACACCCAGCCAGACTGCCATCAGACACGGGGGCTGACTTCCCGGAAGCGGTGCCGTACATGATGGGGGCGGCAACCAACCAACCCGCCGCAACCGGAGCCCCCCATGGTCAGCCTCGCCCTCGCCTCCTTCGTCTCCTTCGCCTCTGTCGCCGTTGCCGAGGAGGCCGAGCCCGAAACCTTCGGCGAGGCCCACCCCTCGTCCGCGCGGAAGTGGGACGGCGTTCGCCACGGCATCCGCACCGGCTACGTCTACGTCAACAACGCCGCCGAGGTCGGCCTCAGGGACCCCAACCTCTTCGCCCTCGGGTACGAGATGGAGTTCGTCGTCGCCGGTGACCGCAAGCTCGACTTCATCGTGGTCAACAACTTCCTGGTCCTCGGCATCAACCAGGGCGAATTCATCCCGACCTCCAATGTGCTCGTTGGCCTCTCGATGTACGACTACGTGAAGTTCGGCGTCGGCGCGAACGTGACGCCCGACTTCAGCGGGAACTCCTGGGTCCACATGGTCGCGGCGGTGGAGGTCGCGCCCACGGTCGGCAAGCTCCAGCTCCCGGTCGCGGTCAGCTACATCCCCGACGTCGACGGCAACTTCCGAGTCGGCGCCACCGTCGGCGTGAACTGGCCGCACTCTTGATCTCTTGGGGGAAGAGGCCTGCGGCCCCTTCCCCTACCGCGCCGTTCCCTCCGCCCGGCCTACGCTTCGTCCACCACGCGATCGCCCGGGTACAGGAAAACTTCCACGTTCCCCTTGCCATCCGCGCGCACCAGGTCGTCGCGGATGCCCGCCTCGCGCAGCCGAGTGCGCAGGCGCCGGAGCGCGCGGTCCCAGCTCATCCGGTGGCGGGTCGGGTCGCGCTTTCCCCAGAGCTCGCCCGCCACAACGGTCCAGGGCGCCGGCGCCCCGATGAGCGCCAGCTCGCTGAGCAGATTGGCCGGGAGCCCGTCGATGGTGACCGGCGGCTTTCGGGCGCGTTGAAGGTGCACCGAGCTGGTGCGCGCCACGATGGTCAACGGCTCTGCAAGGCCGGTGGTGGCAGCACTTCCGACCTCCCCTAGCGTCACCTCGACCGCCTCGACCGTCATGCCCAGCACCTCCCAGGTCCGGCCCACCCGCACCGCCTCCGGGCCCTTCCCAAAGTCCGCCGCCCACCCTTCTGCGGTGCTCCACACTCGCGCCGCCGCCCCCTCCACGTAGCTTGGCACCAGATCGGGCTCCGGCTCGGCCACAAACGAGTAGACCGGGGCGCACAGCTCGCGGAGCTGGCCGGGAAAGCGCAACGCCATGACCCGCTCGGGCAGCTCCACCATGCCGACCTCGACGTCCACGACGCCAGCCAACCGGATGACCAGCCCCTCCTCCAGGATCACGTCGTCTTCGGGATGACCGTCGACCTCGAGCGCTCCCCGCAGCGCCAGCAAGTGCAGCTCCCGGCCTCGCAACGACACCAACGCGGCCGCCTCCGCCACCCGCGGATCAGGGATCCGCAGCGCCGCCGTGTGGAGTCGGCCGACGATGCCGCCGGGAGCAACGAAAACGGCCGCTGCCGGCGCGACCCGAAGCTGAACCTGAGGGCGGGTTAGGGTCATGGAGATGACAGGAGTATCGCGCTACCTCGGGGAATACCGCTTGCTCGACGAGGTGCGGCGCGGCGGCTCAGCCGAAGTCCGGCGCGCGATGGGTCCTGGCGATACGGAGGTGGCGCTCAAGATCGCGCACGACGACGGAGAAAATGCCGGGCGGCTCCGGCGCGAGATCGCCATCTTGGAGGCGCTGGCCGCCCGCGATCCCGGTGTCTCCGCCTGGTCGGTGGTTCCGCTGGCGACGGGGGTGGGCCCCGACGGTCGCCCCTGGGCGGCGATGCCTTGGTACCCACACTCGCTTCGCAGTTGGGTGGAAACCACGGCGCCCGCGCTCCCCCAGCTGATCTCCGCGCTCCGCCAGGCCGCCACCGCCGTGCTGCGGCTTCACGGCACCGGCGAAACCCCGGGGACACCACGACTCCACCGCGATCTGAAGCCTGACAACTTCCTCGTCGATGTCGCTGGCGGTGTCGTACGTGTGGTGCTCGCGGACTTCGGCGGCAGCCGGGCCGACCACCTGGCGACGACCTCGCGCCCGACGCTGCACTACACCCCTCGATACGGCCCCGCAGAGCAAACACTCACTCGCGATGCGGCACCCGACCCCTCTCTCGACGCCCACGCGCTCGCGGTCACGATGTACTGGTGCCTCACCGGCCGCGAGCCCGACAGCAAGGGGAGCCTGGTGGCGTACACACCCGATGGCCGCCGCCTGCTCGATCTGCAAGCCGCCACCCGGCTGACAGAGGGAGAGATCGAGGAGTTGCGACGCCTCCGGTTGGCACCCTTGGGTCAGCTCTTGGATTTTGAGGAGATGGTGCCGCTCACCGCGCCGGACGAGGCCCGGCTGGGCGCGACGGTGGAGGACGAGCTTCGTCGGATCGGGGGCGACCCCGCCGCCGCGACCCGGCTGCTGTCCCCGCTCCTGCACGCCCTCCGACGCGCCCTGCATCCCGACCCGGAACGCCGCGATGCCGACCTCCGCAAGCTGATCGCCGCCGCGGAGGCGATGGAGGCCACGCTGCTGGAGGCGGGGCTCGCCGTGGAAACGCCCGCCGAGACGCCAGCTCCGGCCGATGCGGCGCCGACCCCCAACCGCCGCGTCGACCCGCCCGTGAGCGGCAAATCGAGCGTCGCCTGGGTCCCGGTCCCACCGACCGTGCCGCCAACCTCGGCGCCTGCCCCGCCCCCCCCGCCGCGCCGATCGCGGACGCGGCGAGCACGCTCGATCCCGCAGGGATCGCCTTTGCGTTGGGAGCCGTCGTCCTCGCGGTGCTGGTCGTGGGCTGGGTGGTGATGCGCGCGGGGTGACGCCGGCCGGTTATCGGAGCCCGGATGCTCCTCGCCGACCGCTGGTACCGCGAGTTCGTCCGACGCCCCGACCTGCCGTGGGGGTTGCGACCGGCGCTCGTCTACATCGCAGTGCTGGCCCGCAAGATGATTCGCGACGCCGTCTTCGTGCGGGCCGGGACGCTGTCGTACTGGTCGCTGGTGGCGCTGGTTCCGGCGTTGGTGCTCACCGCGTTGGTGCTCCGCGCGTTGGGCCTGGAAGCCTGGTTGGACTTTCAGACGTTCGCGGGCAGGGCGCTGGCGACGCTGCTTCCGGAGTGGGACGCCGTGGGCCTGCCCGCCGAGCTGGACGCCCGCAGCATCGGGGTCGCCGGCTTCGTGGTGGCCTTCGGCGCGAGCACCCGCATCTTCCTCGCGGCAGAAGAGGCGTACACCCGCATCTGGAACTCTCGTGTGCGTAGCGCGCTGACGACGCGCCTCGCGCTGTACTACGCGACGTTGACGGCCGGTCCGGCGGTGGTCGCGCTCGGCCTTTCACTCACCGCAGAGGCCGAGGCCGTCACGACGCCCGCACTGCATGTGGTCGCGCCGATCATCGTATCGATGTTGGCATTTTCGTTTGCCATCCGGGCGCTCCCCGACGCCGACGTCCGCTTTCGCAGCGCGGTCCTGGGCGGGACGGTGTCGGCAGTGGCCTTCGAGCTGGCAAAAGTGGGCTTCACCACCTACATCGAGCTGTTCCGGGGCGAGGGCGCGGCCACCCTCATCTACGGATCGCTGGCGTTTGTGCCGGTGCTGCTTTTCTTCGTGTTCGTGCTCTGGGTGATCGTGCTCACCGGGGTCGAGGTGGCCAGCGTCGATCAGCGCTGGCCGGAGCTGTTGCGCGCGGAGGAGCGCATCGTCGACGGCGCCGAGCATCGCAAGTCCGACGGCTTCTTCGCCCTCCAGGTGATGCTGGTGATCGTGCGCCGCTTCCTCGCCGGAGCCGGCCCGACGTCGTTGCCTCAGGTCACCGAAGCGCTGGTGTCCGATGCCGACCACGTCGCGTCGGCCCTCCGAACGCTCGAAGCCGCGGGGCTCATCGACGCCACTGCCCGCGGCTTCGCGCCGGCAGGCCCTCCCCAAGAGCTCACCGCCGCCGACGTGGTCCGGCGCTATCGTGAGCACACCCGCCCGTTGACCGAGTCCGGCGCCGCGGGTAGCGCGCTGTTCGCCGCGGCCCTCGACGCGCCGGAGCTCGCGCGCTCGCTCGCCGTCCTCGCCGCGAGGTAGGCTTGCGACGTTCTACGATTGCCGCCGGCGCGGTCCTGGTAGCGTTGGTTCCGATCGCGGTGCTCTTGCCGCGGCTCGTGGCCCCGGTGGTGCGCGCCCACGGCGTCTCGGTGAGCGCGGCGGGCTGGTGCCGAAAGGGCCTGTGCATCGAAGGCGCCACGACCGGTCGCATCACCGTCAGGACGGCCTACCTGGGGTGGGACGGGGTGCTTCACCTCGTAGACGTGCACATCGCCGACGAGAACGCAGCCGCGGGCGTGGTCGCGCGGGCGCAACCCGCCGCCGAGCTGAGCGCCGCGCGCCTTCCCGACATCCCCTTCGTCCGCCGGGTCGACGTGGAGAATCTGGTGGTCGAGGGCACGCCGCTCCCGCCCTTGTCAGGCCAGGTGCTCCCGGAGCGCCACCTGGTCGGCGAGGACGCCCGGGTCGACGGCGACGAAGCCCAGCTGGTCCTGCACACCGAGTTCGGCGACGTCGAGGTGACCGTGACCCCAGGCATCGCTGGGAGCCACGCCATCGCTGCCCGTTGCCGCTGCACGCTTGACGTTCCGGCGCTCGGGGGCGCGCTGTCCGATCGTGACCTGCGCATCGCCGGGAACCTCGATGGCGCCGCGTTCACCGGGGAGGTGATGGTGGAGGGCGTGCGGGTGGCGGTCGAGGCGCACCTGGGCGGGCCGGCGCGGCTGACCGGGCGTTTTGCCCTGCGGGAGACGCCGATCGCCCAGGTCTACAGCATCTTCGCGCCGATCGTGCCCGAGTTGGAACGGGCGGAGCTGCGCGGCACGATCTCCGGGACCGGTCGGATGACGATCGAGCCGTTGTCCGTCCACTTCGAACCGAAGATCGCCGGGTTCGCTGTGGATGGGCTCGTCGGCCCGGAGTACCGGTACGGCTCGTTCACCTGGCTCGGCCACGACGCGACTGGGGGGCCGATTCCGATCACTGGCGGTGATGAGCTACCGGGATGGATTTCGTTGCAAAACGCGGGCGAGCTGTTGCCCATGGCGATCATCTCGGCGGAAGACGCCGGCTTTCTGAAGCATCCCGGCTTCGACATCCAGGGCATGCTCGCGGCGGCGGGCGCCAACGCCGAGGCACACGAGGTCGTGCGCGGCGGCAGCACGCTGAGCCAGCAGCTCGCGAAGAACTTGTTTCTCAGCGGCGATCGTTCGTACGCGCGGAAGCTGCGCGAGCTGCTCTACGCCGTAGAGATGGAGCGCGAACTCGGTAAATCCCGCATCCTCGAGATCTACGTCAACGTGGTGGAGTGGGGTCCCGCGCTCCACGGCGCCAAAGCGGCAGCGGCGGCGTACTTCCTGAAGGAGCCGCGCGGACTGTTGACGGAGGAAGCGGCCTTTCTGGCGAGTATTCTCCGCAACCCCCGCGGCGGCTGGGCAAAGCAGTACGTCGGCGGCCGCCTCAACGCTTCACGCCTGGCCTGGATCATCGACAACATGGTCGGGTTGCACCCCGTTTTACGGCGCGAGGCGTTGGCGCGCGAGGTTCACTTTGTGCCGCCGGAGTAGGGCGCGTTAGCCACCGCCGCCTATGACGCTCCGCACCCTGCTCGCCGCGCTCCTGCTCACTGGCTGTACCGCCCAGGCCGCGCCCGTTCTGGGCGTGCCAACGCCGGTCGTCGACCCGGGCCACAAAGGCCTCGCCCACTGGTTCGGCGCGCTCAAAGCCGCCGAGGCCAAGACCGGCGTGGCGCGCGCCATCCAGTACGGCGACTCGACGATCGCCGCTGACGGGTTCACCAAGACCATCCGCGCCCGTTTGGGCGCACGTTTCGGCGACGCTGGCCCCGGATTCGTGACCGCCGCGCTGAACCCCGCCTGGCACCAACGCAGCGACATCACCTCGACGCGGAGCGGCGGCTGGGAGTGGCGGACCATCCTATTGGGCGGCGGGGGCGGTCGCTATGGCCTCGGCGGCATCGTCGCGATCGTACGGCCGGGCGGCTACGCAACCGTACGCGCCATCGATGCCGCGAAGGCGCCGGCGCCGATGAAGCACGTCGAACTTTGGTACCAGGGCGGCCAAGGCTATGGCAGCTACTGGATCGCCGCCGACGACAAGGAGATCGGCCGGGGTTCGGCCGCCGCGGCCGCTACCGACGACCGCCGCTTCACGCTCGACGTGCCCGAGGGCTTCACCAAGCTCGCGTTCGGCGCGAGCGGCGGCACGGTCCCCATCTACGGCGTGGTTTTGGAGAGCGGGGGACCCGGCATCACCTGGGAGGCGTTGGGTGTCATCGGCGTCGGGAGCAAATCCTTCACCACCTACGCCAAGGATTCACTTCGACCGCAGGTCGCCCAACGGGGCGCGGACCTGGTGGTGGTGATGCTCGGCGGCAACGAGGCCGGCTACCCGGCCCTGCTCGGCAAAGGTGGCGACGCGTACGCGCCCATCTACGCGGGCGCGCTCGACACCATCCTCGCCGGGAAGGGTGATGCTTCCTGCCTTGTGGTCACGCCGCTGGACCAGGGTTTCGCTGACGAGATGGACAACGGCACCGTGAAGGCGCGCCCCGGGATGAAAAACCTCGTCGCCGTGCAGGAGCGTGTCGCGCTGTCCAAAGGCTGCGCCTTCTGGAGCACCTACGCCGCGATGGGCGGGGCTGGCAGCGCGCTCACCTGGGCTCGCGCCCGCGGCGTCGGCACCGGCGACTATGTCCACGTGACCGCCAAGGGGCTCGACATCCTCGGGAACCTCGCTGCGGACGCGCTCCTGGGGGAGTACGACGCCTGGGCGGGGGGGCGGTAGCGCGTCCGCGCACGGTCCTGTAAGCGGCCCGCAACCGCGCTCACCTACCCCCGAAGCGCCGCCACAATGTCCGCCTGTGCGAAGTCATCTGCCTTGAACGCCAGCTCTGCGCTGCGCGCGATCGCGAGCCCGTACCTGGCGCAGTCGCCGAAGTTGAGCCCCGCCGGGTGCCGCCCCTTGCCGTACCGTCGCACTCCACGACATCCAGATCAGCCTGTCGATCGCCCCCCTTCCGGGCTACCCTGAGAGCGTCGGAGCGTTCATGCTGTTTTTGAGCCTTCTTGTCGCTTGCCCGGTCGAAAACGTGCTCGGGGTCTCGACCAAGGACAAGGGCGATACGGAGCTGGAGCCCGATATCGAGATCGAGCCCGATTCTCTGACGTTTGACATGGCGGATCCTGGTTCGATCGGCACCCAGAACATCGTCATCGAAAACCGTGGCGACAAGGACCTGCACATCACCAACCTCGTGCTCCAGGGAACCACCGCGTTCACCGTCGGCACCGCGGAAACGGCGGCGACGATCGCCCCCGGCTCCAGCATCAGCGTGCCCATCCACTTCACGCCGGTCAATCCTGAGGACTTCGCGAGCCTCGTGGTCACCAGCGACGACCCCGACAGTGGGCTGCTCGAAGTGCCGCTCACGGGCGCCGGCAAGATCCCCCAGCTTTACCTGTCGCCGAACCCCTACACCTTCGGGTCGGTGCTCTTGGAATGCCAGCGGGAACAGCCGCTCACGCTCACCAACATCGGCAACGGCACGCTCATCGTTGATCACGCGGTCACGGTCACCGAGGGCTTCACCCTCGAATCCAGCGCGCTTCCCGCCTACCTGGGGCCAGACGAGTCCGCGTCGGTGATGCTCACCTTCCGTCCGACGGCGGTGGCCGATTACGGCGGCGAGGTCTGGGTCAGCAGCAATTCCCTGGTCCCCAACACCATCGCCCCCATCAGCGGGCACGGAACCACCGACAGGGGCGTCATCGACGAGTTCTGGCAGGGAGACGGCCCGTGGGACCGCACCGACATCTTCTTCTACGTCGACCAGTCCGGAAGCATGGCCGACGATCAGGACAACATGATCGCCAACTTTTCGCACTTTGTCGACGCGCTGACGCTTCTGGATCTGGACTGGCAGATCGTCATCTCCACGCGGGACACCGGGTGCAGCAATACCGGGATCCTCACGCCCGAAACCCCCAATCTGGAGTCGGCCTTCCTCGAAGGCGTGCGCGGGGCCGGTGGGCGCTACACCGAAGCGGGGCTGGTGGTGGCCTCCGAAGCGATGGAACGATCCGTCCCCGGCGAGTGCAACGACGGCTTCATCCGGGAGGACAGCAAGACCTCGATTGTGATTGTCTCGGACGAACCCGACCAGTCGCCCGGCAGCTATGCCACCTACGTTGCGACCATCCAATCGTACGCGCCGACCGCCGCGATCACCGCCATCGTGGGCGACATCCCCAGCGGCTGCCTCTCCGACGTCGGCAGCGCCGATCCCGGGCACGGCTACTACGAAGCGGCCCTGGCCACCCACGGCGCCTTCCTGAGCATCTGCGAGCAGGATTGGACCACCTACTTCGACGCGATCGCAACGTTGTCGGCGACTGGGAAGACGGACCGCTTTCCGCTGAGCACCCCCGCCGATCCCACCACGCTGGTCGTGACCATCGACGGCGACGTCGTCACGGTAGGGTGGACCTACGATGCCGACGGCCAAGCCGTGGTCTTCGATGCCGACCACATCCCCGAATCGGGCTCGTACATCCAGGTACAGTACGACCTGCTCGGCGACTGCGAAGACTAGCCAGCCGACCGGGCTACCGCCGCTTCTTGAGCCGCGCCGCGCCCACGACGAGCGCGGCGAGCAAGAGCGCCCCTGACCCGTCGCGACAGCCGCCGCCCCGCAGGCTGAAGCTGTCACAGGCATCGCCGAGCCCGTCCCCGTCGGACCCATCGTCCTGGTCGGGATTCGGCACCCCTGGGCAGTTGTCACACGCATCGCCGAAGCCGTCCTGATCGACGTCGAGCTGTTCGGGATCGACGACGTTGGGACACACGTCGCACTCGTCGCCGAGGCCGTCCTCGTCGGAATCCACCTGGGCAAAGTTGGGGACGCCGATGCAGTTGTCACACACGTCGCCGAGCAGGTCGTTGTCACTGTCGTACTGGTCGGCGTCCCAGGTAAACACACAATCGTCGCACGGGTCGCCTACCCCATCCCCGTCCACGTCGGCCTGGTCAAGGTTGATGACATCGGGGCAGTTGTCACACTTGTCTCCCAGGCCGTCCTGGTCGCGGTCCTGAGTGGTGACGGTGTCATCTTCCGGGCAGCGGTCGCACTCATCGCCGAAGCCATCGCCGTCGGTGTCGAGCTGGTCGCCGTTGGGAGTCACGATGCAGTTGTCACACCCATCGCCGATCAGATCGCCGTCGCTGTCCGTCTGGTTCGGGTTGACGAGGTTCGGGCAATTGTCACAGGCGTCTCCAGCGCCGTCCTGGTCATGGTCCTCCTGCCCGATGTCGGGCCAGAACGGACAGATGTCACACAAATCGCCGAGGCCGTCGAAGTCAATGTCGGACTGGTCGCCGTTGGGTTCGACCAGACAATTGTCACACACGTCGCCGACGTTGTCACAGTCGACGTCGGACTGATCCCGGTTGTAGTCAACCGGACAGTTGTCACACGCGAAGATGGCCACTTTGTCGGGAAACCCGTGGTCCCCGAGGATGGGCTGCGCGCCGTAGCTCATCCCGTCGCCGTCTTCGTCGTACCCCGCCACCGGGTACTGACAGCCAAACGAAAAGTAGTCGTAGTAATAGTCGGCGTTCGCGTAGGGCTCGCCGGTTTCGGGGTCGATGTTGGCCAGGCAATCGGGGTCGGTCAGGTCGACCAGGGTCTCGTCGTAGACCTCGATGGTGTTGCAGTTGAGGTCCTGCACCAGGTCGTTGGTGCAATCCTCCGCTGCAAAGGCGGATAAGAATAGCGATAGGATCATGGCGCATCCTCATCGTCATCGAAGGTGCGCTCGTCCGGCAGGGCACCCGGCTCAACGGGCGGGGTCGCGGGGAGGGGCTTGCCGTCGGGACCAAGCGGGACGGGAGGGGGCGGCGGCGGCGGCGGCACGGGGAGCGTGGCCGGCTCGCCCGTCCAGGGCTTCTTGATCTCGAGCTTGTAGGGCGGGGGCTGCTCGCCTGGCGCCAAACGTTTGACGATGTGGAAGATGACCCGCCGGTTTTCCGCGAGCGAGGCCTCGTCCACGGCTTCGTTGCGCGGCTCGACCTCGCCCATCGATCGGGTCGAGATGCGGGTGGGAGAGACACCGGCCTCGATGAGCGCCCGCCAGATGGCGTCTGCGCGCTTCTTTGCCAGGTCGTAGTTGTAGTAGAAGCTGCCCTCTTCGCTGGCGTGGCCCTCGATGACCAGGTGGACGATCTCCGGGTGCTTTTCAAGGAGCTTGCCCATGAACGACAAGGTCGGCGCCGAAATCGGCAGGATCACGTCCTTGGCGAACTCGAACTGGATGGGGTCGCGGATGACGATCTGGTCCTGTTCCACCCGCGCCAGCTCGGTCGCGCGCCACTCGACCTTCTTCGGCTTGGCGATCTGCTCGATGATGAGCTCGTCAGGCACAGAATCGGCCGGCAACTCGTACCTGGCGACGACCGGCGCTGGCTTGGGCGGCCGGGGCGCGCGAGACCACGTGACCCCGGCAAACACGCGGTACCGGGTGGTGCCGTACCCCTCGGTAAGCCCGCGCCCCACGCCGACATCGACCGTCCAGTCCCTCGCCGGCTGCACCTGCGCGCCGACCAGCAGCTCGGCGACGTTTTCGGCGCCGCCCGCGGTGAGGGTGGCGAGCCCGACACGCGACGTGACGCTGGTGTGGATGGCCAGGTGGTCGGTCCACACGTCGGCAACCAACGCCGCGTTCTGGACCAACTCCGAGCCGAGCGTGAAGTCCGCCCCCGTCTCGACCGGAGGCCGCAACATGAACGCCGTGTCGGAGCGCACCGAAAGCGGACCGACCCGCGCCGCCACCAAAAGGCCCGGCAGCCCACGGACCATGCCTTCGCCCTTCCACGCCTCTGTCGTGCCGACGGGAACGAGTAGATCCGCGTGCGCGCCGAGGTCCAGCGGGCCCCAGTGCCAGATGTGGGCGCGCAGGCCGACGCCCATGTCCCCCGCCCCAAAGGCCGTGCCCTCGTAGTCGGGCTGGTTCCCGGGCACGTCGTAGGCCAGAGGAATGGTGAGCCGCGCCCCGAAACGTTTGCTGAAGTCGAGGCTCGCGCCCAAGGTCAGCCCCGCGCGGCCCTCGATGACGGTGCCGTCTTCGTCGCCGTAGCGGTACAGCACCAGCGGCGACTGTTCGTACTGCAAGAGCGAGCCGACCGTGACCGTGCCGGGCACTCCGAGGCGGGGGGCGTCGACTCCCGGCGTGTCCCCCGGGGTGAACGCGGGACGGACCAGCTCGATATCGGCGGAGAAACCGGGCACTAGAAGCGCCCCGTAACGCCGACCCAGGCGGGACCCAAGAGCGGACGCAGGTGGATGCCGGAGGGTGGGCGGAAGTCGTCGAAGGTGCTCTCGTCAGGGACGCCGTCGTTGCGGTCGGGCACACGCGGGTCGGCGGGCGGCGAGGGTGGCGAGGGCGCCGGTGGATCGTCGTCGATGTCGAGCGGCTTCGAGGGTGACGGGTCTGTCGGCGTCGCGACGACGGGAGGGATGTGCGCGGTGTTGTAGGCCGCTACCAGCTCGGCAGCGCGGGCGTGTCGGTAGACCAGATGGGGACGCTCTTCCCGCATTTCACTGTCGCGACCAATGAACGGCGCAGCCGCCAGCGCCACCCCCCCGCTCCCGATCAGGAACAGGGTCGTCCCAAGGCGCTGGGACTGCCAACTGGCGACCGCCTTGGCGTACTGACCCTGTTCGAAGCTGGCCGCCGCCTCGTACGACGCCTCGGAGGGGTAGTCGGCGGGAACGACCGAGTAGTCGTCGATGTTGGGCACCCCGCCTTCGCCGAGGACCACCAGAAGTCCCGCAACCAAAAGCGCCCCGCCGCCGACCCCCACCGCCGCCTGTCCGATCTTGCCGAACTCACGCTCGTTGTCGAGCCGGCGCAACATGTCTTTGTCGGCGACGAGCCTGGCGAACTGTACGCTGGTGTAGCGATGATCGGCAGCGTCGTATACCCGCCAGCGCCCGGCGGGGTCCCCCTCGACACGGAGGCCAACGCCAAGCGCGAGGGGTGGTGGTGGCGGCGGGGCGGGAGGGGGGATCGACACCGATGGCACTCCCGCGGGCGCTTCTTTCGGCGGGGGGGGGATCGCCACGTCCGGTGGCGCCCGCGGGGGGGTGATGTCGCCGCCGGGCGCGGGCACCACCGGGGTCTGTGGAGCCGGTGCAAGAGGGGCCGGCGGGCCGGCGGGCGCAGCGGCGGACGCGGGCGTGGTCGGGACCTGCCTCACGACGGTGACGTCGAAGACAGGCGCGCCCGCCTTCTCGGGGGCTGGCGGGGGGACCGCTGCCGGTGGCGTGGGTGCGGTGGATGCGCCCGGTGTCGTGGCGATGGGCGGCGCCGCCGCGGGCGTGGTGGCGACCGGCGTGATGTTTCCCCCCGGCGCGCCCTTTTTGACCACCACGACGTCGAAGACCGGCCGTGCCGCCGGGGGCGCGGGCGCGGGCGGGGGCGGGGGCGGGGGCGCCGGTGCCGCCTCGGGCGTGTCTGCGGCGTCGCCGGTGTCCGTGTCGGCCGGTTCTTCGGCAAACGCCAAGCGGGCGACAAGGACCAGCACCATCGGCTCCTATGCTAACCGAGAACCGATCGTTTTCGCGCGCTGTTCTGCCCGTGGCAGGAGGCCGGGCACCGCAGCCGTCAGCGCCCGTAGACCTCGTCCTGATCGATCGCGGCCAGCACCCAGTCGTAGTCTCCGGTAGTGATCGTGGCCTCGCAATGGCCACACACGCCGGTCTCGCCGAGCTTGTCGAGCGGCGCGCCGCAGCTGGGGCAGCTCCTGAGGTCCGGTCGCCCTGTGAGCGAGGCGCCAGCGCTGCGAACGAAGGTCCAGTACTCCGAGAACTGCCTCGCTTCGGTGCGGCTGCCGCCAACCACCGCGCCGGTCCGGTCCTCGGTCCAGTCGAGCATGCTCGCCTGGATGCGCACGGTGATCGCGGTGACGTACGCGTCCATCTGGACGCGCACCAGCTCCACGGACAGCACGTTGACGTCGCCACTCCCGTTGCGCAGGCCCCCCTCGCGGTACCGTGCGATCCAGTAGCGGTGGCTGGTGTAGATCGCGTCGGTCTCGAGCGCGCGGACATCCGTGGGCCGCAGCTCTGACCAAGCCTTCTGGATGAGCAAGAACGTCTCGGCGACCCGGCGACGGAAGGCGTCCACGGCGAATTCGGGGTGGCGAGCACCCAGGGCGCGAAGGGAGGCCGCGAGGTTCGGCGCGAGCACCGTGGGCATCCGGGTGCCCACCTCCACGCCGCCGCCGAGGCTCAACTCGACCGGGTCAACAACCCTCGAAGCCCCGACCGCGACGTCTTTCACTTGCCAAAGCAAGGTGGCGTTGGTGAGCGGCACGTTGCAGCTGACGCAGCTGCCGTCCACTCGGGTCTGGAGGGCGCTTCCGCAGCGGGGGCACCGCAGCTCGTGGACGCCCGTCGGCCCCGGCGAACGGGTGTCCGCCTCACGACGGAAGGTCCAACGCTCCTCGAGGTAGCGGTGCACGCCGTCCTCGGTGAGGTTGGCCACGAACGCCACATCCAACTCGGCGTAGCGCTGGCCGACCCGCAGCCCGCTCAGTCGGGCCGAGCCGACGATCACCTTGTCGACCGCCTGCGCGTTGCGGACCCTCAGCGCGCGCAGCGCCTCCTCGGACAGCACCGCCTCCAGAACGTGCAGCCGGTCGCCTCCTCGTTCCTCCTGGGCGCGGGTGTAGACCAGCCGGGCGAAATCGAGGAAAAGGACCTCGGAAAAGCCAGGATCGCGGCGCACCAAAAGCGCGAGTTCGGGCCCTCCCCGGGGAGGCTCCGGCGGGAGGGGGTGTCCGACCCGATAGATCTGGTGGCTCTCGACCACCCTCTGAGACTTGAGGTACAAAAACCCGCCCATGAAGACCACAAGCAGCGGGACGCCGACGAGGGGGTACTCGAAGAGCAGGAAGACAAGCAGGTCGCCGAGGGCGTCGCCACCGAAGCTGCCCCCGCCGCCTCCGCCGCCCCCTCCGTAGTCGCCGCCTCCGCCGCCTCCAAACGAGTCGCCGCCCCCAGCCCGCCCCAGGGCCTGGCTGGCCAAAAGCAGGAGCCAGATCAACCGCGCATCCGCGGCGCGTCGTCCGCCTCGTCCGGATTGCCACCGGCCTCGGCCGGCAAGGCCACTGCGAGTCGGGCTCCGAGCTTGGCGAGACCGGCGACCAGCTCCAAAACGGTGCCGCAGCCAGGGCGCAGCTCCTCCAGCTCCGCGACCGACAGGATGCGGTTCACCCCCTGGTCCGCGACCAGCTCCACGCGGCATTCCAGGACACTGACGTAGACCAAGACACCCGTACGGCCGCGCGTTGCGTACACCGCTTCGGCTGAGAACGCGGCGGCAGCGGCCTCGCGGACCTGTCGCTCACGGCGGGTGCGCCCGGCGAGCGCCCGCAAAAGGGGCGGCGAACTCGACGCCACCAGCGCCGAAAGCGCCGTCGCCACCGCCGTCCACAGCGGGAAGAGCGACCCCCAGAACACGACCGGGGACCAGGCCAGAAAGCAAAGTGCGAAGAAACCTCCACCCATCGCCGCGCTCAGCACGAGGTCTCGGTAGCTTCCCGACCGCCCGGAAATGACGACGACGAGCTCCGCGGACGTACGCGCCTCGGCTTCCCGCACCGCGTCGCTCACCGCCGCGCCCAAGGTGGGGTCCGTCAGGATCAAAACATCACCCCCCGCCCCAGGATCCCCGCCGGATCGACCTCGGCCTTGAGTGCCTTCCACCCGTCGATTACCGCCGGCGGCACCATCAGGGAGAGGTGCGCCTTCTTCAACCTGCCGATGCCGTGCTCACCGCTGACGCTGCCGCCCATCGCCACCGCGGCCGTGGCCAACTCCATGTACAGCTCGCGGGCCCGCGCCAGCTCGGCGTCGTCACGCGGCAACAGGTTCAGGTGCAAATGGCTGTCGCCGATGTGGCCGAAGCAGACCGACGCCATGGGGACCGCATCGTAGAGCGCCAGCAGCTCTCCGAGGCGGTCCGCCGGGACCGAGAAGTCGGTGCCCACCTTCTGGACACGATGATGGGCGATCAGCTCGTTGACCGTGGCTGGAAGCGCGTGGCGGACGGCGTGCAAGCGCGCAAGCTGTGGTTCAGCGGTTGCGACGATGGAGTGGTCCAGGAGCGCGTCGACGTCGCCCAGAAGCTCGAACCACGGGTCCAGCGGCGGCTCGCCGTCGTGCTCGACCTCGATGAGGATGGCGCAGTCGGCCTCAGGCACCTCGGGGAGCCGGCCGCGGATGAGGTCGAGGGCCTTGCGGTCGAAGCTCTCGATCGCCCGGGGAGCCAGCGCGCGGGCGCGGGGAAGGAACGCCAAGAGGCTTTCACGCGTCGGCAGGAAGACCAGCATCGCCAGGACGGCCGCTGGCTTGGGAATCAGCCGCAGGTGGGCGCGGGTGACGACCCCCAAGATGCCTTCGGAGCCGATCAGCAGATCGAGCAGGTTTGTCGCGGGGTACAGACCCGCGGCCGTCTTGACCTTCGGCTCGACCCATCGGGGCACCGGCCAGGGCAGCGGCGTCGAACGGTCCGCCGTCAGCTGGGTGCCATCGGCGAGGACAACCTCGACCGACTCCACCCACGGGCGCATCGGTCCGTATTTGAAGGAGCGCGACCCGCTTGCGTTGCAGGCGATGGCGCCGCCTACCGAGCACTCGTGTCGCGACGTAGGGTCAGGGGGGAAGAACTGGCCCGCCGCCTCGACTGCCGCCTGATACTCCCCCAGGAGCACGCCACCATCGACGTCGTGGAGGCTGTGCATGCGGTTGAGGTGTTCGGTGGACAGGATGGCGCCGCCCTGGGGAACGGGCGCGCCGGTGGTGGACGTGCGGCGGGCGACGACGGTCACCGGCATCGCGCGCGCCTGGCACCAGCGCAGGACCTCTGCGACCTCGTCGGCGGCGCGCGGGCGGAAAAGCAGCTCCGCGTGGCCGCGCAGGTTGCTGGCATCGCTGAGGTACGCCTCAAGGATGGCCGGATCGCGGACGGGTTCGGTCACGTGGTGGGCTAACCTCAATGCCGGTCGGTGCGCGGGGAGGCGCCAGCCGTCGGGAGTCGGCCGTCAGCGACTCCAGGTGGCACCCCCCGCCGCGCCCGGCTACCCACTCGGCATGACCCTCCTTACCCTGCTCGCGTGTACGTCTGGCGCGCCCGATCCCAGCCACGACTCCGGCGTGACCGCCGACTCGGGCTCCGCCGCCGACTCGGACGACTCCGGCGACGGCACGCCGGTCGACACCGCCAAGGAGCTCAACGGCGAGTGGGCAACGGATCGCACCGCCGCCCCGGAGTTTGTCGCCACCAACCGCGATAGAAGCGATCGCAGCCGCGTCGACCTGATCGGTCATCCGACCGTGGTCTGGTTCTACCCAGCCGCCGGGACCTCTGGGTGAACGACCGAGGGTTGCGGGTACCGCGACCAACAAGCAGAATTCGACGCGCTGGGGATCTCAATCGTGGGCGTCAGCTTCGACAAGCCGACCGCCAACCAAAGCTGGGCGGAAGAGCAGGGCTACTTGTTCGATCTCTGGACCGACGAGGACAAAACCCTCGCCATCACCTACGGCGCCGCCGCCGATGAATCCGCGCCCTGGGCCGACCGGCTCACCATGCTCTTGGACGCCGAGGGCGTGCTGCTCGTAGAGTACGAGCGGGTCTCGGTCGGCACACACCCCGCGCAAGTGCTCGAAGACTGCCAGACCATCTTCGGCGATTAGTCTACCGGATCGCCCACTCGCCGGTACACGCCCCGCAGCTTCACCTGCCACCCGGTCAGCGTGGACGGCCCGGCCAGGCGCGTGGCCGCGTCCAGTCGGTAGTGCTTCTTGAAGCCGTGTCCCATCGAGTCCGACGGGAGCACCGCGACGTCGAACTCCGAGGCGATCGCCGCGTCGATCGACTGCACGTCCGGCCGGTAATGGCCGCCTTTGTAGTCGATGTCCCATAAGCAGATGAGCGCGAAGGAAGGCTCCTTTCCTGCCATCACCGCGTACCAGGGCGCGTGCGGGATGAGCACCCGGCCTTCGAGCGCGCGGATCGACTCCACCACGCCCTTCGCCTGGTCGAAGCTGAGCTCCGTCGGGATGTAGCGGCTGAGCCGGATCTGTGAGTCGTTCCACGCGGCGCTCGGCGGCTGCGAAGCGCGAAGCCGCTTGAGGAGCTTGCCCGCGTCCAACTGCCATCCCAGAAGTTGGATGGCCACCAAAACTCCTCCTACAACCCTGGCCATCGGCGTGCCCACCGCTTGCGAGGCGATGGCGGGCAGCAGCGAGAGCACCCAGAAACTCGGAATCAGCACGTTGAGGAAGCCGCCGGTGTGCCCGCGCATGATGGTCACGATGACGAAGATCATCGCCACGATGCCCGCCCAATACCGCCGCCTCCAGAACCAGAAGGGCAGCACCAGCGCCGCGGTGGTGGTCAACGGCAGCGAACCCCACATCTCCAGCTGGGCGCCTGGAAAAAACCGATCGGCGTCCATGCCGTGTTTGGACGGAACCAGCACCAGCCAAGCGAAGAAGCGCCCGCCCGTCGCCGCGCTCATCACGCCGACGAAGGCCAGCGCGGGGAGCACGCTGGCGAGCACGAAGCGCCGCGCTTCGTCCCGCCCGCGCGCCTGCCACATCCACAGCACCATCGGGATGCCGAGGAGCGCGACGTGCTGCTTCGCCGTGAACGCCAGAGCCAAGAGCAGGCCGCTCGCCAGCGTCGCCCGCCGGTCGGGCACGGGCAAAAGCACCAACGCCCAGCTGACGATCGCCAGTGAAAGCGAGTCGGTGCGGACGAGGTCGTAGAAGGTGCCGCCATCGTCCCAGCACGCGGCGAAGAGGCCCACCAGCGAAAGCGAGAACGGCCAGCTTGCGCCCTCACGCCGCGCCCCAAAGACCAGCGCCGCAGAGGCAATGAGCGTGCAGACGATGCTGACCGTTCGGCCGAGGGTGTACCCCAGGGGGAAAAGGTGCGAGAGCCCGCCCAGGATCCACGCGAAAAGCGGCGGGTAGATGAACGGGATGTACTCTGGCGCGGGCGCGTCGTAGAGCGACAGTCCGTCGCGAGCGCGCATTGCCGATACGAGCGTGGCCCCCTCCATCCACTCGATGTCGCCTGGAAAGAAGAGGCGTACGGCGATGGCGCTCCCTACCTCCCAGACTACCGGAAGCGCACACGCCAACGCGAGCCAGGCGGCGGCGTGCTCCAGGACACGGACTACGGCGGCGCGGGGCGGCAAGCGCGGGGCTTAGCGTTTTTCCGGCGCCGGTGCGAGCCACTGTAAGCCTGGCGCCGCGGGCGTCGTTGTGGCCCCGTCCAACGGAGCAAACATGACTCTCTCCCTGCTTCTCGCCCTCGCCACCCCCCACGCCGAAGCCGGTCGGCAGGAGCGTTTCGCCTCCACCATCACCACCGTCGAGCAGATGGTGTGGAATCCTCAGGCCCAGGCCCTCGCCACCAAGTACGGGCTCAACGTGATGAACGTCACCTGGGAGGACACCGGCCGCTACAAAGGCAGCTCGGTCGGCCCGAACATCTCGGACATGACCATCGGCGTGCGCGACCAGAACGGCAACCTCCACCCCATGCCGGTCATCCGCTTCGACAACTTCACCGACAAGACGGCGGATGTTCGTTCGGAGGAATTCTACCTCCGCACCGGCAACGAGGACGGGCGGTCGCTGCGGACCACGTCGCTGGCGAGCCTGCTCCAGAACCCCCGTCGTTTCCTGCACGATCCGGACAGCTGGTCGGGCTCCCGCGACTCGCTGTGGGCCACCCGCGACGAACACGTGCTGGTCAGCGCGCAGGCCTGCTTCTTGCCGATCCCCGAAAAGGGCGAGGCGACCTTCACCCCGGTGCTCTACAACTACCAGTCTTCACCCGGGAACCCCGCGGTGCTCGCCATCCTGGCCACCCGCGAGGGCACCAGCATGCAGGTGGTCGAAAACGACGGTGGCTACCTTTCCGAGGCACTGTACTTCAACGATGACGGCCAGCGCGCGCCCTTCGAGGCCGAGCGAGTGAGCCAGTGGGCGGCTGACCGCGGCATCGATGTCAACGCGATCTCAGAGGAGGCCGGCCTTGACGTGGTCCTGCTCATCCAGGTGCCGCTGAAGCAGCGGGAGGTCAAGCGGCACGGGTACAACTACGGGGAGGAGGACGGCGACAGTTGGGGCTACGGCGCAGGTGGCGCCGCGCCGACCGCGCTCGCGATGGAAAGCGCGTCGAAGCAGGCCAGCGACGTCGAAATGGCGGTCGTCGGGCACGGCGAGACCGAGGGGCCGTTCACCGAATTCCACGACCTCGCCATCGAGCGCGACACCCGCTTCCCGGTCCGCGTCACCGTGCAGTTCTACAAGGCGACCAGCAACGGCGTCGTGAGCAGCGCCGACATCGCGCACGTCCGCAAACAGATCGATCGCGTCTACGCAAAAGGCGACTTCGTCGGCAGCCTCGTCACCGGCGGGAACACCGATCGCCCCACCGAATGGGCGCCGCAGCCGAAGCCTCCGAAGACCTATACCGACGACGGCGGCGCGAGCTGGGCGGACCCCTTCTGGAGCTGGCACAAGGCGTGGTAGGCGCCCCCGCGCCCAAAACGATAGACCGGCCCCCGGATGCAAAGAGTCCAGGCCACGTCGCTCGGCTGGTTGGCGCGGGCGATCGACGCCGCGGTGGTGGCGATCACCTTCGTGGCGGTTGCGTTTGCACGTGAGCACGCGCGGGAGTTCTGGTCGTTCGACGTGGTGCCTGGCGAGCCAGTGCTCGCCGCCGTCACCCTCCAGAGCCAGTTCCACCTGGTCTTCGCGGTGGTGCCGCTTTGGCTCTTCAGCCTTTCCCAGCATCGGCTGTATGACGACTTCCGGCGGCTCCGTGGCGACATCCTCCTGCTGCGCATCGCGAGTGCGGTCGCGGTGGCCTTCGGGCTTCTGCTGGCGGTTCTGTTCGTTTTTCCCCCCGCAGTACCCACCTCGCGCTCTTTCTTGCTCGGCTTCTCAATCGCCAGTGTCCTCTCGCTCTTCGTCGCGCGCCGCGCCGAGGCCCGGCGCGCGCGGCGCCGCCAGCCGACCTGGAACATCCTCGTGGTCGGCGGTGCGTTGGAGGCCTCGCCCTTCGTCGATACCGTTCTGCGCCACCCGCAGTGGGGGCTCCGCGTGGCCGGCGTCATCGTGCCGCAAGACGAAGACGTGACCAGCGTTCACGGCGTCAAGGTGCTCGGCCGGCTCCGCCAGTTGACGCAGATCATCGAGGCCGAGCGGATCGCCCAGGTGTTCATGACAGGCCGTGCCTGGGACACCTCCACCCTTCGGTTCGTCGCCGACCGTTGCGAGGAAGTGGGCGTCACCTTCTCGATGGACGCAAACTTCCTCGGGCTGTCGATCGCGCGTGCCGACGTCAACGACCTCGGCGGGTGGAGCGTGCTGTCGTTCTCTTCGGTGCCCTCCGACGGCACGGCACTTCTGGTGAAGCGCGTGGCCGACGTGCTTTTGGCACTCTTGGGGCTCCTGGTCCTCTGGCCAGCGATGCTCCTTGCGGCGGTAGCGATCAAGCTCGAGGACGGCGGGGCGATCCTGTTCGTGCAGGAACGGAGCGGCCTTTTCGGGGGCACGTTTCCGATGTTGAAGTTCCGGTCGATGGTGGTGGACGCCGAGGCCCAAAAAGCCGCGCTGGTCGCTGAAAACGAGATGAGCGGCCCCGTTTTCAAGATGCGCCGGGATCCACGGGTGACGCGGGTCGGCGCCATCCTCCGCAAGACCAGCATCGACGAATTGCCCCAGTTGTGGAACATTCTCCGCGGGGAGATGAGCGTGGTCGGTCCCCGGCCGCCCCTTCCTGCCGAGGTCGCGCGCTACGAACGCTGGCAGATGCGACGGCTGTCCATGCGGCCAGGGCTCACCTGCATCTGGCAGGTCAGCGGCCGAAACAAGGTCGACTTTGACGGCTGGATGCGCCTGGACCTGGAGTACATCGACACCTGGTCGTTGTTCCTGGATGCGCGGCTCATCGTGCTCACCGTGCCAGCGGTGGTCACCGGCCGGGGCGCTTCGTAGCCGGGGCGTCTGCTATGCTGGTGTCGATGTTGCCCGGCTCCCCAGAAGAGATCGCCGCGTTCGCCTCGCTCCAGGCGCACCTGCCCACGCTTTTCACCAAGGTCACCTCGCGTCGCACGCAGGAGCAGACGGTGGTCGTGGTCCCGAGCCTGTCGCTGGACCCGGAAGAGCTCGCGAAGGTCTCCGGGGTGCATCACTACGAAGAGCGCATGCTCTACATGCTGATGCTGCTGCGCCGGCCGCGCACGCGGGTGATCTTCGTCACCTCGCAACAGCTCGATCCCATCGTCGTGGACTACTTCTTGCACCTGCTCACCGGCGTGCCGTCATCGCATGCCCGTGAACGTTTGCTGCTCTTGCACTGCTCCGACGCCGGCAAGACCCCGCTGACCGCCAAGGTGTTGGCCCGTCCGCGGCTGATCGAGCGCATCCGCGCCGCGATTCCAGATGTGTCGCTGGCGCATCTGGTGTGCTTCAACAGTTCGGGGTTGGAGCGCTCGCTTGCGGTTCGGCTCGGCATTCCGCTGTACGCGAACGACCCCGCTCTCTACCACCTCGGGACCAAGTCCGGTTGTCGCAAGGTTTTCCGCGACTCTGGCGTGCTCTTCCCCGCGGGCTTCGAAGATCTACGAGATGGCAACGACATCACCGAGGCCCTGGCCGTCCTTCGTGAGCGCACCCCGGAGATGCGGCGCGCGGTGGTGAAGCTCAACGATGGCTTCTCCGGCGAGGGCAACGCACTTTTCTACTACGACGGCGCCGACGGGCTCAAAGGGGCAGACCTGCGCGGTTGGATTCACGATCGGCTGCCGATGCTTCGATTCGAGGCGCCGGGTGAACATTGGGAGCGGTACCACGCCAAGTTCAAGGAAATGCAAGGGGTCGTCGAGACCTTTGTCGAGGGCGTCGAGAAACGCTCGCCGTCGTCCCAGAACCGGGTCAACGCCCGGGGCGAAGCGATGTCGATTTCCACGCACGATCAACTCTTGGGCGGTCCCAGCGGGCAAGTATTCCTGGGCTGCACCTTCCCTGCCGACGACGAGTACCGACTCCAGATTCAAGAGTCCGGGCTCCGGGTGGCCGAAGCGCTGGCATCGCGCGGGGTCATCGGCCGGTTCGCCACCGACTACGTGTCGGTCAAAGAAAATGGGGTCTGGCAGCACCACGCGATCGAGGTGAACCTCCGCAAAGGCGGGACTACGCATCCGTTTCTGACTCTGCGCTTTTTGACCGACGGCAACTACAGCACCGATGACGGCCTCTTCTACAGCCAGACGGGCCGGCCCAAGTACTACTACGCGTCCGACAGTCTTCAGAGTGACGCTTACAAGGGGCTCGGCCCCGCTGATCTGGTGGACCTCGCGGTGCTAAACGAGCTGCATTTCCACTCGAGTTCCGAGCGTGGCGTGGTGTTCCACCTCATCGGGGCGTTGTCGGAGTTCGGCAAGCTGGGGCTGGTTTGCATCGGCGACAACTGGCAGCAAGCGCGCTTTCTCTACCGAAAGACGAAGGACACGCTGGATCAGGCCACGCGCCGGACTTAATGAGTGCCCCGATGCGCACAGTGACCCGTTTTGCCGCCATTTTCTTCATCGCTTGCGATGACGAGGGACACCTGACTGCTGCCGATCGCGTGCTCGACGGCTTCGCCTACGTCGACGCGGGCGCGGTCGCGGTGAATGACCGACAGGTGTTTACCGTGCCGCTCTTCTCGAAGGCATCGCAAGTGCGCGTGTTCGAGATCGCGACGGAAGACGTCACTGTGCCCCCCGGCGCCGTGTCTCCGGCTTTCCTGGTCGATGACTCGACGTGGGCTGACGCCTGCGACTCTGACGCGGACGGCCTCTTCGACTGCCGAGACCTGGCAGAATACACCGACGACAGCGACGACGACACGCTCCCGCTGCAGGTGGTTTTTGCTCCGACCGTCAAGGGCTACTACGAAGCGCTCTTGACGATCTGGTCCAACGACAACACCTCGACCGAGGTCTTGCCGCTCCCCGGGGATGAAACCCGGGAATGGGCGATCTGGCGGGTTCAGCTCCGGGGCCTTGCCGACTACGCGTGTGGCAGGGTTTACCCGGACTACGTCGACTTCGGCCCTCGCAACGTGGGCGGGGATTTCAGCGCCTTGGTCACGCTCGTCAACTGCGGAATCGTGCCGTTGACCATCGCCGAGTTTCAGATTGCGGGCGACGGGTTGGAACCGCGGACGCTGGTCCCGTTGAGCGTGCAGGCGGGACGGACCGCTGAAGTTTCGATCGGGTGGCGGGTGCCGTCCGCGGCGGCGGTCGACGGTGCGCTCAGCTTCGTGAGCAACTCCGACGCGCTCGGCACCGCAGGCGTGCGGGTGGTCGGGAACAGCTGCGAAAACTCGCTGAGCCCGGCGTCCTGGGACAACGATTTCGACGGCTGGTCAGCATGCGGCGGCGACTGCGAGGACGACGATCCAGACAGCAACCCCTCGCGCAACGAGCTCGTAGGCGACGGCGTGGACAACGACTGCGACGGTGAGCTTGACGAGCTGGATGACGACAGCGTCAACGACGACGACGACGACGACGGCTGCAGCGAAGCCGGGACCGAGTGCGGCGGCGTCGGCGACTGCGACGACAACGACCCGCTCGTCGGCCCAGACGCGGATGAGGTGTTCAACCTCCGCGACGACGACTGTGACGCGCTGATCGACGAAGGCACCGAGGCGTACGACGACGATGGCGACGGCTGGAACGAGCTGGAAGGTGATTGCGATGACACCGACCCGTTGGTCAGCCTCACCGGCATCGAGATCGTCGACGGTCGCGACAACAACTGCAACGGCACCGTCGACGAGGGCGGCCCATCCATCGACGACGACCGGGACGGCTACAAGGACGTGGAGTCAGACTTCGCGTTGAACGACTGTGACGACGAGGACCCATGGGTTTACGTGGGCGCGCGAGAGTACTGTGACGGCTACGACAACGACTGCGACCGCCTGGTAGACGATGGGGAGGCCGACGAGGCAAACGGCGCATGTCAGTTCCAGCCGACGCGCTCGAACGAAGGAAACGGATTGGACAGCGGGGACGCGGGTGGAAGCGGCGGCTGCGCGACGGGCGGTCTCGGGGTGTCGCTGTTCGGGGTTGTGGCGGGCCTCGCGCTTGTCCGCCGCCGTACCCGTGCCTATCGCTAAGCCGTGCGTGTAAACCTCGCGAATGGCCTCGTCATCGGCCTCCTGCTCCTGCTCGCCGTGTTCTTCTTGTACGCCAAGATGAACGCCCGGGTGGAAAAGACACAGACCGAACTCATCCAACTCATCGAGAGCGGCGAGGTACAGAAGGCCAACTTCGATGGCCCCACCCGGGTGGAGGTCACGCTTCCGCCTGAACGGCCGGGTCAGGAACCCCAGCGCTTCACCGCCGTGGTCGTGCCCGATGACGATGGCGTGGTGCAGGCGTTGCGGGCTGCAAAGGTGCCGTACGGGGCCACCCCGGCGAGCAACTGTGGCGAGGCGACGTCGCTGACCCTCTTGTTGGTGCTGCTGATGGGTTTCATGATGTTCAACACGCTGCGCCCGCAGGCCGACGCACCGAATGCGGCGCGAATTGCCCGGTCACAGGCGAAGCTGGCCCCGGAAGAAGGGACGGGCGTCACCTTCAAAGACGTGGCCGGCATCGATGAGGCCGAGGAAGAACTCAACGAGCTGGTGCAGTTCCTCAAGACGCCGGAGCGGTTCACCCGGCTTGGCGGGAAAATTCCCAAGGGCGTGCTTTTGGTCGGGCCGCCGGGCACGGGCAAGACACTCTTGGCCAGGGCGGTCGCGGGTGAAGCAGGGGTCCCCTTCTTCTCGCTGTCCGGCTCGGACTTCATGGAGCTGTACGTCGGCGTCGGGGCCGCGCGCGTGCGCGATCTCTTCAAGCAAGCGGCAGAACGTGCGCCGACCATCGTGTTCATCGACGAGATCGACGCCATCGGCAAGGCGCGCATGGCCGGCGTCCCGGGCGGGGGCGAGGGCGAGCGCGACCAGACGCTCAACCAGCTCCTGGTCGAGATGGACGGGTTCGACGGGCGCAAAGGCATCATCCTGATGGCAGCCACCAACCGTCCGGACACGCTCGATGCGGCGCTGCTTCGTCCCGGCCGGTTCGATCGGCAGGTGCTTGTCGATCGCCCCGACGTGCGTGGTCGCGAGGCGATTCTGCGCGTGCACGCCGCGAAGCTGGCGTTGGCCCCAGAAGTGGACCTCAAGCGCATCGCGCAGGTCACCCCCGGTTTTGTGGGGGCCGACTTGGGCACGGCGCTCAACGAAGCGGCGCTCCTGGCGGCTCGCCGAAACAAGGATCAGGTGGGCCAGATTGAGATCGAAGACGCGGTCGAACGGATATCGATGGGGCTCGAACGACGCAGTCGGCGCCTATCCGAAGTGGAGCGGCACTCGACCGCCATCCACGAAGCGGGCCACGCCATCGTAGCCGCTGGCACGCCGGGCGCACCCCAGGTGCAGAAGGTCACCATCATCCCGCGTGGTATCGGCGCGCTCGGCTACACCAGCTTCCGCGACCCGGAAGAACGCTACACTCACTCGCGCGCGCAGCTGCTCGCGATGATGACGATGTCGTTCGGCGGCCGCTGTGCTGAAGAGCTGATCTTCGGCGAGCACAACAACGGCGCCGCCAACGACATTCAGCAGGCCACCGACCTCGCGCGGCGCATGGTCACGGAGTACGGCATGTCCGCCGCGCTCGGGCCCATCAACTACTCCAGCGAACGTCGCAGCCCCTTCGGGATGAGCTCGCGGCATGTGGACAACGAGCGCAGCGAGGACACCTCGCGGCTCATCGACACCGAGATCCGCTCGTTGATCGAGGGGGCCCAAGCGCGGGCGCGGGAGCTGCTGGCCTTGAACCGCGACGTCCTCGAAGCGATGGCCGCCGCCCTCCTCAAGGAAGAATCGTTGTCCGGCGAGCGGCTGGGCGAGCTGTTGGGGATGGTCAACCGCGTCGATCCGCCGGTACTCGCCAGCTAGTCCTCCCAGCGCTCCGCCGCCCAGGCGGCAACCTCGTCAGCGGGGCGTGTCAGGCGCAGGAAGCCCTCGGTGTAGCCGAAGTCGCGGAGCATGACGCCCAGCGGTCGCGTGAGGAGGATGCCGATGCAACAGAGGCAGTACCCCGGCAGCGAGGCCAGGAAGCCCAGGAAGCCGAGCACCGCCATGTACAGGAGCAACCAGAATCGACCGCCGCGGGTCAGCGCCACAGAGCGATCGATCGCGGCCATGACCCCCTGATCTTCGAGCGCGATGGCGTGGGTCACAAACGCGAGGCACAGGCGCATCCAGATCCAAGCCACGACCACCGCTACGACCCAGAGTCCGCAGGCGATGCCCACCATCAAAAGCGCGGTGGGGTCGTCCAAAACGAAGAATGCGAGCAAAGGCAGCATCGCGATCACGACGGTCGCCAACTGCAGAAGGCCCGACAAAAGCACCCACCCGAGCGAGCGAAGGAAGATGTCGCCGGCCCCGAAAAGGGTGCCGAAGGTCCCCTTGCCGTCACGCAGGATTTCATGGTGCAGTCGGATCCAGCCCGGCGTGATCCAGGCGTTGAGCCCGAGAAGGACGAGCAACAGCACCACAATCGCCACGAGCATCGCCACGATCAAGCCCATTCCAAGCCCGGCGAAGATCACTTCGGGGTCGAACGGAAACTCGTCGCCCGCCCACGGGCCAAGGGGCAGTCCGAGCGTCGCCCCGAGCGCGTTCTGGCTGGGGTCGAACGAGCCGTCCGAGAGTTTTTTGAGGGTGTCGATGTCGTCGCCCGACACGCCGTTCGAGCCTCCGCCGCCTTCGGTGCACGACTTGAGAAAGCCGCCAAGCAAAACCACCCAGATGTTGCGGCGAATCGCCTGGACGCCATGGCGAATGCCGCGCTCGATATCGAACGCGGCGCTCATCTCCATCTGCGCGGGGCCGTCGGGCGGCTCGGCACCGCCGCTGGGGCGCTCTCCGTAGGCCGAATCCAAGGGCTACGAGCCGCCTGCGTACCCGCTGGAGGTCGCCCCCGGCGTGGAGGTGATGGAGGACCCGGACGACGAGCCCACGGCCGCGTCCTCACCGTGGAACATACGGGCCATCCCCGCGCGGGAAATGGCCACCACCCAACGATCCTCGGTGCCGGTTGCAGCGGCCTTGGTGTTGACGAAGGTCACGCAGATGAACCCCGTCGCGCCGGAGCCGTTGATGTCGCAGGTGAAGTCTGTGGCCGGATTGTCGATCTGGCCCCGCGGATTGAAGACGATGCTGTCGGCCCAGCCGTCGGCCCCCGCAAGCGCCGCGTCCGGGCTCTCGATGCTGACCCAAGGCAGGCTGTCTTCCTGATCCTTTTGGATGTTGACGTAGCCCTCACCGGTGAGGGTGTCGACGCCGCTCATGTCGACGGGAAGCACGTCCCAAGCCGTGGAGGCGGCGGCGAGATCGCCCTTTTCTACCGAATACTCCCCCTCGTTGTCCCCCGACGTGGGGTCACTGTCGGTGGTGATGACGTGGATCCGGTACTGCACAGAATCCGAGATCGCCATCGCGCGAGCTTGGTTCACCTGGGCCACGAAGTCCAACGCCGCGCGGCGGGTGCGCCACTTGGGCATGGTCTCGGTGAGCATCCCGGCGCCAATGGCTGCGAGGATGCCGATGATCGCGATGACGATCGCAATCTCGACGAGGGTAACGCCACGACGCTTGCGCATGATTCGGTCCGCGGGGACTGTAGTGTATACCATTCCGGTGGTGTTCATCCGCGCTCCAACAGGATGTCGCGCAGGCGGGCACCGGCCATGCCGGGCCATTCTTCGGCGCGCCGGGTGTAGAGCCGCGCCAGCACCTTTTCCACCTCGGCGCCCTCCTGCTTCAGGGCGCGGTAGGTCTTCTCGGGAAGTCCCAGCTCGTCGAATCGGGTCTTCACCGCTTCCCAGGCCTTCTTCTCACGTCGGCGGACAAATTCGTCTCGTGCCTGCCCCAGGGCGCGTGCCTCGTGCTTGCGCCCGGCGGCCTCGAGGGTGCGCACCGCTCCTGCCGTCCGCTGCACCCAGGCGGCCACGGCCACGCCCCGGTCCAATCGCACGCCCGCCGCGGCCAGGAGCGTTTCCCACACGCCCGCCTCGGGCCGCGGGAGCGCCCCGACGCCCACCGGAGTCCCCGGCTCCCTCGCGACCAGCGCCGCGACCGGAGTCGCCGCGGCGACGCTGGCAGCGGTCGGCGCGAGGGCAACCTTCAGCGCGTCTTTGAGCGTGTTCATGCCCCGGCTGTAGCCCGGGTCATGCCGACGCGCGTCCTGGCCGATCTCCGGCCAGAGGTGTGCCGATGGCGCGTGAGACCGGCCGAACGGTGGCGATCGTCGCGACCCCGGCCGCCTTGGCGGACGCGCGGAGCACGCTCAAGCGCGCGGGGGTCGACACCCAGAAGATCGAGATCGCGGAGATGAGGCTGGAACGGAGAGTGCTGCTTCCGGAGCGCTCCTCGGTTGCCTTCGCGTGGCGGCATGTGGCGTTGGGCGGGGCTGCGGGTCGACGCTGAACCGATGGTCATCGCCCGCGCGAAAGGGCTGGCCAGCCGCACCGGTCGCACCTTGCAGGGGCTTTTCAGCGGGGCGTTCGAGGTTGCGAAGCCCCTCGCAAAGGCGAAAAAGACGCCTTGATGGCGGTGCGCCCTACAGGCAGGCCGCGGAGGGCTCACTCGTCACGTCTTCAGGGCCCTTGCCGACGTGCCCATCGAAGAAGGCCGAGAGGCTTCCGAGGTCAAAGCATCCCAATTCCAGCCTGTGCTGCCAGGAGACCGCGGTGAACGGCGTTTCGGAGGGCTCGTAGGGCGTCAAAACCGCGCGACCCGGGGTCAGCCCGGTCACGTAGGTGGTCAGCTCCGCAACCTCCGCGTCGCAACCGCCAGGGCAGTCGTACAAGAAGACAATGCCGCCATGTTCCAGGTTGTGCACCCAGTTCTCGGCGGCGACAGGCTCGGTGTGCGCGCCCCACGCCGCCCAGCACGGATGGTGATCGCCTGACGTCGGCGGCTCGTCCGTGTAGGTGAGGTCCCCGGTGTCGTGGTGGGCAGACGCCGCCGGTGTGAAGGTGGCCAGGCAGTCTCCTTCGCAGGCGTCACACGCGTCGGTGGTGGGCGCCTCCTCGACCGAGTCCGCCCCATCGAGGCAGCCCACGACAACGAACCCCCCGATTCCGATGAACCGGGTCAAGTCGCCCGCCACGTGCCCGAGCGCCCACCGGACTTCTGAAGCAAACGCACCTCCGTGATGATCATGCCCCGGTCCAGCGCCTTAAGCATGTCAATCACGGTCAGCGCCGCCACCGCCACGGCGGTCAGCGCCTCCATCTCGACTCCGGTGCGGCCGGTGCACCGCACGGAGGCCTCGATTCGCACGCCGCCGTCGACCACGTGAAGCCCCACCTCCACCCCGTCGAGGGGCAGGGGGTGGCAGAGCGGAATCAGCTCTCCGGTGCGCTTGGCGCCTTGGATGCCAGCCAGCTGGGCGATCGACAACACGTCGCCCTTCTTTGCGGTGCGCTCCACCACGGCTGCGAGGGCCGCTGGCGACATGCGCACCACGCCCTCAGCGACCGCCTCACGACGGGTGACAGGCTTGTCGCCGACCTCGACCATGCGGGCGTCCCCGCTCGCGCTCAGATGCGTCAGCTCAGCCATTGGGGGCCTCGTAGTGCGGGTGGACCTTCTCCTCGACCAGCGCGCTGCCGTACCGGACGTTCACGGCGCGTTTGAGCATCGCCCGCCGGTCGTTCAGCCGGTACACGGCGCGCGCCTCCTCCACAAACGCGGCGCCGAACTCGCCCGCTGCCTCCGCGGCGCGCAGCCGGTCCTCCGTGGCCCAGAGCTCACGGTTAACCAGGTCGAGCGCGGTAAACTCGGGTACCGCCTCTGGCGCGGGGAGGCCGGCCTGGTCCCAGGCGAGGGCGAGCGCTCGTTGCTCACGGCCGACATTCGTCGCAGCATCCCCCAACGCGCGGGTGCGTTTGTGAGCGAGGATGGTGAGCCGGTCGAGCACATCCCCGACCGAGGTCGGCGCGAGGAGCGTCACGGGCTACAGGCGAATCTTGTACGCATTCGCAGTGGACTTTTCCTTTTTGACCTCTTCCTTGCCGGCCTTGGCCTTCGCCAGGTACTCCTTGAACACCTCGTTCTCGGGTTCGAAGGACATCGCGAACTGGATGTTCATGCTGGCCCCGTTGTAGTCCTTGTCTGCCAGGCCCTGAAGGGCGAGCTTCCAGAACTTCCCGCCCTTTTCGGTACGAGCGGCCTTGTTCGGGTCGTTGCGGGCCGCGGCCTCGGCTTCCGCGACTTTGCGCGCTTCGCTGTCCATACGAAACTTTCCGGCGCGCAGCTCGTTGTCATAATGACCGCGCGCGTCGGGGTCCCGCAGCACGCGGTACGCGTCGTTGACCGCCTTGAAGACGGTATTGGCCACCCCGCGGAACTCCGGCGGGGCCCCGGCCAGGGCGCGATCGGGATGGAGGCGGCGACCCTCGGTGCGAAAGGCCGAGTCCACCTCCCCTTGGGGGCAGCCCTGCTTCACGCCGAGCAGCTGGTAGTAGTCCAGCTGCGGCAGCAGCTCGTGCATGGTCTCGATCTCGAAGCGTAGCCGTAGGCGCGGGTCCATCGGTGGATTCTACCCTAGAACTCGATGTCGTCGAAGCGAGCGGAACGAAGCTCCTCGGGAGCCGCGCCGGACCGGGCCTCGATGCGGATGGCCTGTTCGGCCCCGTTGGCATTGTCGAGCGCGCGCACGTGGACGATCCCGTCGTTGTCGATCTCAAAGGTGACCCGCACCTTGATCTGACCGCGCGGCCGGGGGGGCAGTCCTTCGAGCACAAACTCCCCGAGAAGTTCGTTGTCGTCCGAAAGTCGGCTTTCACCCTGGTATGCCGAGATGCGGACCTCTGTCTGCGCGTCGAATGCGGTGTGGAAGACCTTGGCCGATTCCGTCGGAATCGCCGTGTTGCGCGGAATCAGAATCTCGCAGAAGCCGCCCACGGTCCGGATGCCAAGCGACTGCGGCGTGACGTCCAGCAACACCGAACTCTCCCCGGCGCTGTCATTCGTCAGGTTATAGGCCTGAATCGCCGCGCCCACCGCCACGACCTCGTCGGGGTTCAGGCTGGCGTTGGCCGGCTTGCCGAAGAACTCGCCGACCGAGTCGCGTACCAACGGGAAGCGGGTCATGCCGCCGACGAGCAGCGCGTGGTCGATCTGCCGGGGGGACATGTTCGCCGCCTTCAGCGCGTCCTCACACACGTCGAGGGTGCGTTGCACCAACGGCAGCACCCACTGGGCGTAGGTGAAACGATCGAGCGTCGTCGCGAAGTCGTACTCCTTGCCGTCCGGAGAGCGGTAGAGGGCCGGCACGGTGACCTCTACCTCGTCGCCGGAGCAGAGCGCTACCTTGGCGCGCTCAGCGGCCTCCCGCAGCTTCATGCGGACGGTGCGGTTCTCGGCGAGGTCCAACCCGTTCTGGCTGCAGAAAAGGCGCAAGAACTCGTCGGCGGCAAGGTAATCGAAGTCATCCCCGCCCAAGAACGTGTCGCCTGCGGTCGCGACAACCTCGAAGAAATCATCATCGATGCGAAGAATCGAGATGTCGAAGGTGCCGCCGCCGAGGTCGTATACCGCCACATGCTGGCGTTTGCCCTGCTTGAAGCCATAGGCCAACGCCGCCGCCGTCGGTTCGTTGAGGATGCGGAGACATTCCAGACCAGCCATGGTCGCGGCGTCGCGCGTGGCCTGCCGCTGGTTGTCGTTGAAGTAGGCCGGGACGGTGATCACCGCTTTTTCTACGGGCTCGCCCAAGGCCTGCTCGGCGATGCGCTTCATGTGGACCAAAACGTGGGCGCTGATCTCGGTGGGGGAAAAGAGCTTCCCTTGCACGCGGATCTGGACGTTCCCGCCTTCGCCCTCGGTGATGCCGAACGCGCTCTGCGCCTTCATCTTCTGCACCTCTTCCGAGCCGGCGCGCCGCCCGATGAGCCGCTTGGCGCTGACCACGGTGCTTTCCGGCGCGTACATCAGCTGCCGACGGGCCTTCCACCCGACCACCGCGCTTTTGCCGTAGCCGAAGGCCACCACCGACGGCTGGGTCCGCCGCCCCTCCTGGTCCGCGAAGACCACAACTTCGCCGTCACGAACCGCCGCGACGCAGGAGTTACTCGTCCCCAGATCGATGCCAACCGCGACGCCCATCCCCGTCGGATATCACGCGCTCCGATCGTGAGTGGCGAGGTCGGCGAACAGCCCGACGACCGCCTCGTGCAGCCAGGGATTGGTCGCCAAAACACTGGGCGCGCCGGGCCGGTGGGGGTTTCCCGAGAGGCGCGAGACGATGCCGCCCGCCTCGACCACCAGGACCTGGCCCGCGGCCGTATCCCAAGCTTTGAGCCCGAACTCCCAGAAGATATCGACCTGGCCCGCGGCGATGGTGGCCATGTCCATCGCGGCGCTTCCGCTGCGGCGCATTCCTTGGGTACGGCGCAGCACCCGTTCCACGTAGGCCAGGTACACGTGGGCCTGCTCGCGGCCATCGTAGGGGAAGCCGGTCACGCAGAGGGCCTCTTCCAGGGTGCGCACCTCGGACACGGTCAGCACTTCATCGTTACGACGGGCCCCGCACCGGGCGGCGCCCGCGTACAGGTGATCCCGAACCGGATCGTAGATCACACCGACGACGGGACTGCCGCCGTGAATCAGCGCGATGCTGACGCAGTAGTGGGGGTACCCATGTACGAAGTTGGTGGTGCCGTCCAAGGGGTCCACTACCCAGCGGTCGCCCGCGTCGTTGCCGCCGCCCTCCTCACCCTGGACCGGAATTCCCAGCGGCGCCAGCACCTCGCGGATGCAACGCTCGCTGGCGAGATCGATCTCGGTGACGAGGTCGATGGCGCCTTTGTGACGAACGTCGCCGGGGCGTTGCCGCAGAAGCTCTCCCGCCCGGCGCGCGGCGACGGCGGCGTGGTCCATGTAGGCAAGCAGTTCCTGGCTCATCGGGGCTCCGGCGTGTCGAGAACGAGGGTGACCGGACCGTCATTCACCAGCTCCACCTGCATGTCGGCGCCGAAGCGACCGCGTGCTGCTGAAAGCGCGTCGGCGACGGCCTCGTAGAGGGGCTCGGCCAACTCCGGCCGCGCCGCACCCCCGAAGGATGGCCGGCGTCCCTTGGCCACGTCTCCGTACAGCGTGAACTGGGAGATCACGAGCACCCCTCCGCCCACGTCGCCCAAGGAGAGGTTCATCTTCCCAGCCTCGTCCGAGAAGATGCGCAGCCCGGCGAGCTTGTCGCTCATCCACCCCGCCTCGGCCTCGGTGTCCCCCGGCGCGACGCCCAAAAGCACACAGAGCCCGCGGCCGATCTCGCCGACCACCACCCCGTCGACGCGGACGCATGCGCGCGCCACCCGCTGAACCACTGCCCGCATCGTCACCCTCTACCCTGCCGGATTAGCAGCGCGGCATGTCCATCGAGACCTACTTCAAAGGCAAACACGTCGTCGTCACCGGCGGCTCCAGCGGCATCGGCCTGGCAGCAGCGCAGCGGCTCTGTGAGGTAGGCGCCACCGTCACGATCGTCGCTCGGCGCCCCGACGTGCTCGAGGCCGCCCGCGCCAAGCTGGGCGCCAACGCGCGCGCGCTCGCCCTCGACATCGCCAACGAAAACGACGTGATGGCAAAGCTCGGCGCCCACGCTGCGGCCTTTCCCGTCGACATGCTCATCAACAACGCCGGCGTGGTGATGCCGGGCCGCTTCGTCGAGCTGCCGACGGAGCAGTTCCGCTGGATGATGGACATCAACTACTTCGGGACCGTGTACTGCTGCAAGGCGCTGATCCCGTCCATGCAGGCGCGCGGGGGCGGCCACATCCTCAACGTCTCGTCCATGGCCGGCTGCATCGGAATCTACGGATACACCGCCTACTCCGCCACGAAATTTGCGCTCTGTGGCTTTTCGCAGTGCCTGCGCGCCGAGATGTGGCCCCACAACATCCAGGTAAGCGTGTGCCTGCCGCCCGACACCGACACCCCCCAGTTGGCCTTCGAGAACCAGCACAAACCCGCCGAGACCAAGGCGATCGCCGGCAACGTGAAGACGCTCCCGGCCGCCGCGGTGGCGGACGCGATGTTGGCGGGCATGTGCAAGGGCAGCTTCGAGATCATCCCCGGCTTCGACGGGTGGACTTCGGCGCTGGCCCAGCGGGTGGTGCCGGGAGTCGTACGCATGGTCTGTGACTCCGCCCAGAAAAAGGCGGCTACACTCAAGCCGTGATTTTCGTGCTGCTTCTGGCCGCGTGTACCGCGGGGACCGACAAGCTTGGCGACACCGCTCCGCTGGGCTGCCTCGACGTGGGCGCGGACGTCAGCGCCGGGAGCAGCGGGTTCGACGAGCTGGACCGTCCCATCTGGCTCGAGATGCCTGAAGGCAGCGAGCAGATCATGGTGCACGGCCCGCAAGGAGGCTGGCACATTCTCGGCGCCGCGGACGTGCGGCACGCGGGCGACATCGTCACCCTCCAGTACGCGATCACCTGGCCCGCCCGCGACGTGCGCCTCAGCTACGGCAGCTTCAAGGTCATGTTGGTTCCGCATGACGACGGGTGCGGCGGCACCTATGCCGGCATGCTTGGCGTCCTCGACGTTTCCGACGTCAAGTCCGGCACCGACGACACCCCGCCAGAGCTGCTGGCCGGGGAAACGTTGTTGGTCACCATGGACGCCGAGGACCTGTCCGGTCGGATCGCCCACGACGAAGTGAGCGTGATCGCGGCGCTGGACCCGGCGGACATGGACACTGCAGAGGCACAGTAGGCGAGAGAGGAAGCCAAAAACGAAGACGCCCGGCCGGAGCCGGGCGTCTTGTCTTGCGACGAGCTCAGATCTGCTGCGAGTAGAACTCGACGATCTTCTGGGGATCGCACTCAAGCGGCATGTCCTCGCGCTGGGGCTCGGTCACGATCTTCCCGATGGCGGTCGCCGGGTTGAAATCGAGGAAACCGGGCCGGATGCGGGTGGCGCCGACTTCGAGGGCAGCCTGGATAAACGGCTTGACGCGCGACTTTTCGTGCACCGAGACCGCCTGGTTGGGCTTGACGTGGAAGCTGGGGCGATCGACCCGCGTCCCGTCCACAGTGATGTGGCCGTGCACGACGAGCTGACGCGCGGCGGGGATCGTCGCGGCGAGGCCGAGGCGCCAGATGACGTTGTCGAGCCGAGACTCGAGCAGCGTGACCAGGATGCGGCCGGTCGGGCCCTTGCGACGCGAAGCCTCGACCACGTACTTCCGGAATTGCTTTTCCAGGATGCCGTAGTGCCAGCGCATCTTCTGCTTTTCGATCAGGCGGTCTTTATAGTCGGATGACTTGCCCTTGCGGCGAGCGCCGTGCTGTCCTGGAGGGGTTGCACGGTCGAGCGTTGCCGCCGTGGTCAAACCAGGAAGCACCACGCCCACACGGCGGCAGCGAGCCATCCGCGGTCCACGATAACGTGCCATATTATTGGCTCCTTGAGGTGCGAAACTACGGTGCCCGGGGGGTTCGAGAGGAGTCTCGTGGGCCGGTCACCGACCGCTCAGGATCGAGCGGACCCGGGGGCTAACCCTTGGGGGAGTGATCGTCCAGGTGGGGGCGGGAGGGCGGCGTGAACCCAACGTGCCCCCCGCCTCACCGCAACAGGTAAATCGCGCCGTTCCCTTCGCCTGGCGCGCCGGCGATCAACTCGTCGCCCGCGACGTCATCGAGCGCCCCTCCCGTCAGCCACTCCCCGAGGTCTGCCCGCCCGACCTCGGCGGCCCAGAAGCGATCGGCGTCGGCGAGCGAGCGCGTTTGGGCGGCAAAGGGACCGTAAAACAGCGCTACCGCTCCATTCCCGAGCCCCGTCGCCAGCTGCGGCACTCCCACCGCCACATCCGCGCGACCGTCGCCATCCTGGTCGAGCACCGCCAGACCGGCGCCGAAGCGCGCGTCCGAAGTGTTGCCGCGGAGGGTCAGCGCGACGCTCTCGGCGTTGACCCACGCGCCATCCGTCGCGTCGGCCGCGTCGAACAGAATGTAGACCATGCCGCCGTCGGCGACGTCGCCGGTGGCGGCGGGCGCGCTGATCAGCAGCTCCTCGGCCCCATCACCGTCGAGATCGCCCGAGACCAGCCGCTGACCAAAGCCCGCGCCGCCGTCCAGCCCGGCAACCCCACCGTTGTCGGTCGCCGAAAGGTTGATGGTGCCGATGTCGCCGAGGTCCCCGCCCACCAGGATCACGTGCCCGGCGTCCTCGACGCGCCGGTTCGAGGTCGGCGCAGCCAAGACGATGCGCGTCGTGCCGTCGGGCGCAGCGACCAGCGCGACGGTGCTCCCGAGCCGTTCGCTGGTGACCGGGTCGGCGTAGTCGCTGCACGACGCGCCCAGGCGCACGACGCCCCCGAGGCTCCCATCGTTGTAGTAGTCGTCCACGCTGCCGATGTTGCCCACCGTGTTTGGAAGTGGGGTACGGATGACATAGGCGCCACCGCAGTAGTAGCCCTCGTTGGGGTCGCCCGCGATGACCTCCGGACTGCCGTCGTCGTCGATGTCGCCGACCACCACCGAGGTGCCCAGCGCGCTGTACGGCTCCTCGCCCTGACCGTCCATCCAGAACGTGGGCGAGCGCACGCCGGTGGCCGGGAGCGGCAAGAAAGCCAGGATCGGCGTAGCACCGTCGGCGGCCGGGGCCCCTGACACCAGAACCTGGCTATCGTCGCCGAACAGATCACCGAGCCCAAGCGATGTCCCACCAAGGCTGCCGAACGCTTGCCCGTTGAGCAGGATGTCGTCTTGGGTCAGCTCGATTCCCGAGGTCGCAGCACCGCCGCCCAGGCCGACCAGCGCGCCGAGCGTCGGCACGCCGATCACGAGGTCGCCGAGTCCATCTCCATCGAGGTCGGCCCCGATGATCCCCGCCTGCCCAAACTGGGTTCCGGTCCCGACGCCGCGCCCGATCGGCGCTCCGGCGCCGCAGTCGTCCGAGGCCCCGTCGCAATCCTGGTCGATACCGTCAAAACAGTCCTCGAACGCACCCGGGCGGATGAGCGGATTGTCGTCGTCGCAGTCGCCACCGCCCCAGGTGCCCCCTTCGCAGCCGAGTGAGGGGCCCAGGGCGTCGCTCCCGGCACCATCGCCATCGTCGTCGGGCCAGAGCTCGACCGGGAACGAGCCGGCGTTGGCGTCGTCGCAGTCGCTGCCGTCCAGGACACGCTCGCCCTGGACGCACACCAAGGCGCCGCTACCGGGGTCGCCGAATCCGTCGGCATCGGCGTCGAGGTAGGTCATGAGCGTGGGCGCGCCGACAGCCGCGTCACCGTCGTCGCAATCGTCGCCCGCGTAGGCTGCCGCTGCGAAGCCGTCGCCATCACGATCGCGAAGGTCGTCGCGATCGACCCAGGGGCAGCCGATGAGGAGGACGAGCATGAAGCGCCCTACATGTCGATGGTGACCGCGCCCATGCCCGACTGCACCCCGGACGTGGTCGAAGTCGAGGTGCCAGAGCTGTCCACGTAGGAGCCCCCACCGCCGGCGACGAGTCCGCCGTCTCCGCCCGAGTAGCCGCCGCCGCCGCCGCCGCCCGCGCACCCGTTGCCGGAGCCGCCGCCGCCGAACCCGCCGTCCCCTCGGTAGCACGCCGTGTGGCCCAACCCGCCGTTCATACCCGCCGAATAGCGGTAGCCGCCGTAGCCGCCCCACGACGGGTAGGTGGTGATCTCGCCGGTACCGTTCCCGTTGAAGCCGGCGCCGCCCGAGCCCCACGAGGCGCTGGAAACAATGCCGCCCGTGCCGAGTCCGCTGGTCTTGACCCCGCAGGCGGAGGACGACGACCAGCCCGACCCCAGGCCGGCGTAGGTCGTGGACCGGCCATCGCATCCGTTGCTGCTGGCCGACAGGCGCGTGCCACCGCCGCCCCCAGCCGCCACGAGCGGGCTGCCGGAGCTGTCCACGACGAAGCTACCGCCCCCGCCGCCGCCGTTGTAGATGCTCGTGGTCGGCGCCCGCTGGCCCACGATGATGTAGAGCGTTTCCCCCGCGGTGAGCGTGAAGGTGCCGGTGGCGTAGGCACCGAGCCCCCCGGTGCGGGTGGTTTGCGCCGCGAAGCCTTGGGCGCCCCAAGCCTCGATGATGTAGTCGCCGTCCGTCGGCACCTCCCACGCCTGGATGCCAGCGGAAACGGTGACTTCGCCGTCCAGGCTGGTGCTGGCGTAGGAGGTGTCGCACTGTGCCTGCGTCGGCCCTGTGGCGCCGGAGCCGCTGCAGTTATCGAACTCGCGGGGCCCCGAGAAGCAGAGGCTGGTTCCGCCGGAGGTGTCGATGGTGCCGTCGCAGTCGTTGTCGATCGAGTCGCAGACCTCGGTCTCGTCCGGGTTGATGGTGTCGTCGGCGTCGTCGCAGTCACCG
>CANFCK010000027.1 GCA_947445035.1 Deltaproteobacteria bacterium | reverse complement strand
TCCCGTGGTGGTAGCGGCGCTTGCGGGTCCAACCGTCGGCGATGGTGGGCCGGGGATGGGGGGGGGTGTCCATGGGCTCTATGTTAGCACCGCTACCATAGGACCGCAAGCGGCCAAGGGTGCCCCCGGCCGCCATTCCCGGGCGTTGACGCCTCCCCTCATGCCGGCCCGACGCCTTGGCGGCCTCACCCGCCGACCATCCCCGCATCATCCAGATACCCCGACCGCAAAATCGCGCTCCCCAGCTCCGTGCGCACCCGCCAGACGACGCGCCCCTCGGGCGTCACTTCGGTGAGCATGCCCTCCAGCGACCAGACAATCAGCCAGTTTCCGTTCGGGAGCCGGCGGACATCGCCGAGGGCCGGGGAAAAGCTCTCGTTCTCCGACTCGAAGCTGAAGGTCTGCTCCACGGTCTTGGTCGCCACGTCGTAGGCGTACGCGACCGCTCGCGACACCGGCCGGACGTGGTGTGGACCGTTGTCGAAGAGCGCGAAGCCCCCGTCCCAGAAGTCACCGATGTGGCCGTGGCTCCACCAGGTGCCCGCGGCGCCGTCAACCTTCCAGGGTTCTTCGGGATCGATGGCGTCGCCCGCGAGATCGACAAACTCTCCAAAACGTCCGCCAAGCTGCCAGTCCGGCGTTCCGGTGCTGCGGTCGACGCTGACCAGAGCGTCGTTGTGGTGCCCCAGGAGCAGGTAGTTGTCAGACGCAACATCGTAGCCCAATGAGTTGGTGTGGGTCCAATCGAAGGATCGCCCATCGTACGGTGTCTCCTGCATGTGGGAGCAGCCGGGCCAGGGAAGGTGTCCCCAGTCGTCCAACCAGGAAAAGACGCGCGTCCCGGACCCCGCTGCCGCCCCGGGCTCTGCCTCCATCAGCACGTCACCTGAGTACCACTGAAGGGTGCCGTCCTCGTCCACAACCTCGCGCTCTTCGTGTTCCAACCAGGCGATGCGTCCGTCGGGAAGGTCGATGCCATCGTGGTGGACGAGCGGCGCCGATGTGAAGCTACGCGCCGAACCGTCGAGCGCCACCAGATGGACCCCGGCTTCGGGGTGGGTGTAGGTGACGTCGTTGACCTCGTAGAGCACGTGCCGGCGGTCCGCGGTGATACGCACACTCGGCATGATGAAGCCCGGCTCGATGGTTTCCCACCACACGTAGTCGCCGTCGCGATCGATGAACGTCACAAACGTGGCCCGGGCTTGGAGGATCGGCACCAGAAACGGGCCTTCCCCTCCCCAGGCGCTCGGATCGGTGTCGCTGACGGTGAACTCGGGGAACTGAGCCGGCGCGGCGACGGTGGTGAACGCCACCTCGTCGGACCACGAGCGCCGGCCGTCCTGGTTCTCGGCGACGGCCCTCGCCGCGTACGTCCTACCCGCTTTGAGCCCGAGGACCGTCGCGGCCGGGTCCGCGCCCGACGGCGTGGTGCGCACCAGCTCGCCGTCGAGGCCGATCTCCAACCAGGTGGTGCTGCCGGACTCGGCCTTCCACCTGGCATGCAGGACGGCGGGGATGGTGTCGTCAGCGGTGAGCGTCGGCGGGGCGACCGTCGGCGGGGCGGGCTCGCAGGCGGCGAGCATCAGCGCGGCCCCCAAGAGCCGCCTACCCCCGCGCATAGGCCTTGACCCGCTCCCCGGCCCACGCTCCACCGCCGTACAACGACTCCGCTGACGACTCGGCCGTCAGCGCCTCCAAGGCGTCGACGAACATCAGCCTCTCACGACCTTCGACCGGTGGGAACTCCCCCAAGAGCCGTGCCCAACCACCGAGGAGCACCCCCACGCGATCGACCTCGGGCAGGTGCCGCGGTGGCGCCTCGATGAGCACGCGCTCGCCGTCGCAGCGGGCGGAGCGCTGTCCGTCGTCAAGCCGCAGACTCCAGCGCAGATGGCGTTCCCGCCACACCGACGCGCAGGTGGTCCGCCCGGCGTCGCTGTGCCAGAGCACGAGCGCCGACGCAAACGCCGAGCCGAGCATCTCCGCGGGGTGGATGGGCGCCTGCCGACGCGCGAGCGCATTCTGCTCTCCAGCCGCCCGCTCGCCCGCTTCGGTGAAGAAACCGCCGTCCGGGTACGAGAAGGTCGCCGACCACACCAGGCGCTCCAGCCCCCCTGCCCAGACGTCGGCGGGCCGCCAGGCTCCTGTCAACGCCACGCTCAGCCGCGCCCAGCGGTGGAGCCACTGGGTGTCGACACGCGCACGCAGCTCCCGCACCAGCCGCTCGGCGTCGATGGGCTCGCAGGTGTGGAGTTGGACGAGGTCGTTCATCGCATCATCACGGTGTCATCATGCCCGCAACGCAGGCGGTCATGAAGGTGGCAAGCGAGCCCCCGAGCATCGCGCGGATGGAAAGGGTGGCCAGTTCGTCTTTTCGGTGGGGCGCCAGCGGTCCGATTCCGCCGAGCTGGATGCCGACGCTCGCAAAGTTGGCGAACCCGCACAGCGCGTAGCTGGTGATCACCGCGCTGCGCGCCGACAGCGGGTTGGCGCTGGCCTGGAGCTTGCCCAAATCCATGTAGGCGATGAACTCGGTCAGCACCAACTTCTCGCCCAGGAGCTTGCCTACCGCCCCCGCCTCGTGCCAGGGAATCCCCATCACGTAGGCCATCGGCGTGAAAAGCCAGCCGAGAATGCGGGACAGGGAGAGGGGCTCGCCCGACAACGGCAAAAGCCCCAGGACCCAGTCGGCCATGGCCATGAGCGCCACAAACGCGATGAGCATGGCTGCGACGTTGATCGCCAGCTGCATGCCTTCGCTGGCCCCCCGCGCGGCGGCCGCCATGACGTTGCCATCGGGGCGCTCGTCGTGGAGGCCCATGTCGCGGGCGGTTTCCGGCGTGTGCAGCTCGGGCACCATCACCTTGGCGATGACCAGCGCGGCGGGCGCGCTCAGGATGCTGCTGGTGACGAGGTGGCCCGCGATCCCCGGCACGTCGTGGAGGAAGGCGACATACGCTGCGAGCACGCCACCAGCGGTGTTTGCGAAGCCGCCGAGCATGATGCAGAAGAGCTCGCTCCGCGTCATCCGCGCCAAGAACGGCTTGACCAGGAGCGGCGCCTCGGTCTGCCCCAGGAAGACGTTGGCCGCGGTCGAGAGCGTCTCGGCGCCGCTGGTCCCCATCGTCCGGAACATCAGCCACGCCATGCCGTGCACCACCTTCTGCATCAGCCCGATGTGGTAGCTGACCGCCATCAACGCCGAGAAGAAGATGATGCTGGGGAGGATCCAGAAGGCAAAGGTCTTCATCGGTGGGGAGATGTGGCCGGCGTAGAAGCTCAGCTGGCCGTCGGGGCCGGCGATCTGGTGCGGCTCGACCGATTGGAAGGCGAAGTCTGCGCCCTTCTCGCCGAAGCCGATCAGGGTTCGAACCCCGGCGTCGACCCAGTGGAAAAAGAATTCCTGGGCCGCCGGGGACAAAACCACCAGCCCGAACCCGACTTGTAAGGCAAGCCCCCAACCGATGACCCGCCACGGCACATGGCGGCGGTTTTCGCTCATCAACCACGCCAAGAACACCATGACCAGGAGCCCCAGCGCCGACATCAGGCGCATGTTCATCCCGAGAGCTCCTCCGCCGCGCGGGCCGCAGCGATGAAGCGCTCCCCAACGCTGTCGTAGACGGTCACCCCTCCGGAGTGAATGTCGTACACCCACCCGTGGAGCGACAACGTGCCGTCGTCCAGGCGGGTGCGCACGGCCGCGAAGGTGCTGAGGTTGGCGAGCTGTTGCACGACGTTGGCCTCGACCGCGGCCCGCCACTGCTCTTCGGGGTCCACCAGCTCCAATCGGGAGCCGAGAATCGCCGGGGCAAGGTGGTCGAGCCACTCGTACAACGACGGCAGCCGGGCCAGCTTCTGATGCCCGCCGAGCACGGCCTTGACGCCGCCGCAACCGTAGTGGCCGCACACGATGACGTGTTCGAGCCGCAGCACGTCGATGGCGTAGTCAAGCGCTGCACCGACGCTGGCGTCGGCGTTGTTGAGCGGGGGCACGGCGTTCGCGATGTTCCGAACCACAAAGAGTTCGCCCGGCGCCGAGCTGGTCAGGAGCTCCGGCACCACGCGGCTGTCGCTACAGCCCACGAAGAGGGCGCCGGGCGACTGGTGTTCGCTGGCCAGTTTTTGGAGCAGCGCGCCGGCGCCGGCGACGTACTCGCGTCGGAAAGTGGCGTGCCCGTGAAGCAGCCGGCGCATCGGCTAGTACTCACACATCGACAGTCGGACGCGAGCAGCCACCCTTTCTCCCTGTACGATGATCGGGAAGAATACCCAACCCTGTAGGGCCTCCATCACCTGGCCGCTCACTTCGATCTCGCCTGAGGCCCAGCGCATCTTCTGGACACGGCCGGTGTCGTCGAGGTCCACGTCCACAAAACACGCACTCGTGGGTCGTGTCTGCCCCCAATCGGGGGGGAGGAAGGTAGATACCCACACTGTTGGTGTTGCGACACGCCGCGGAAGGGGGCGGGCGACTCCGTCGTCCAACACCTGGACTGAGGCGGCCGGCACCGGCTCCGCGTCGTCGCGCCGCACGAAGACCGGCGCCGGAAAAAGAGCTTGGACGCGGGCATCGGCGCGGGCGTCGGGCGCCCTTTTGACCTTTTTGAGGGCGTCGTAGGCCTGGCCGGGCGACCACTCCCACTTCTTGACGTTCTGCTCCGCCGCTTCGCGCGCCGCTTTCGGACAGATCTCAGCGCGGGTGACTTCCGCCCGTCCTTCGTTGTTGATGAGCGCACGGATGTCGCAGCGGTAGACCCCCGGCGGGTACAGCGCAAACGCCTCGCCCACCGGCGTGTTTTCTCCCTCGCTCGCCTCGATCTCCGACCAGTGCAGGCTGTACACGCCCTCGAAGGCCCGCCCGGTGTCGATGGGGGGGTCCGGCGGAGGGATCACCGCTTCGTACACCGTCGGGTCATGCTCGCGAGGCACCACCACGAAGCGGTCCTTGGGCAAAGGTGCGTACCAGATCACCGACGCGCGCAGCCACGGGTAGATGGGATTGGTGCCGTCGCGCTGGAACAGGCCCACATCCGCGATCGCCACTGAATCGGCGAAAAGCAGCGAAATGCCGATGTCCCCGCCCAGCGAGAGGCCGGGGACGGGCGTCATCAGCTCGCCGCGGAAGGCCGCAAGCATGCCCAGCGAGCCATAGGCGTCGCCGAAGCCACCGACGGCAAAGCCGAAGATACCGCGGTGCTCGAAGTGTCGCCGCCGGCTGGAAATCGCGACGTCCACCTGCACGTTCGGCACCCAGATCGGCTCGGCTTTCCCCGGGAGGTAGTCCTGGTCGAACGAGACGCCGCCCGAGAAGCTGAGCTGCTCGCCCAAATGGACCCGGGCATCGGCGCCGAACCAGCCCGCGCCCCCGCCGCTGACCACCGCCCCGACAAAGCCGACGATGTGCTTTCGCGGGAGGTAACTTTGAACGGAGAACGTATTGTCGTACAGCAGCTCGCCGGCCACCGGCTGGCCGTCTTGAAGCGCCGGATCGAACTTCCACTGCACGATGGCCGTGGCCAGGGCGTAGTAAGCCTCCTCATTGCACTCGATGTTTTCGACGTCTTTGACCTTGCCCGCGTCGGTCACGAGGATCCGCACCTTGCAGGGGTAGTCGCCACGCGGAACCATGCGGTACGACTGCGGCATCAGCGGGTCCACCGTCGGGTGGGGGACCGGCGCGACGTAGCCGGGACGAGCCGGATCGGCCGGTGGGGCAGCGGCGGCGGCGGGCACGGGGGTCGGCGCGGCGGGCACAGGGGTCGGCGCGGCGGGCACAGGGGTCGGCGCGGCGGGCAAGGCGGCAGGCGCGACCGTCGGGGCGGCATCGTCAGCGAGGGCGGTCAGGACGGCGAGTAGGAGCATCACGACGGAGCCTCGATGCGGGCGTAGAACAGAGGGCGCCGCCCGCCACTGTGACCGATGGAGAAGGCGCCCGCCAGCGCGCGGCGTGCTCTTTCCAGGTTCTTTTCGGCGTGTTGCAGCGTCGCGAGCGGCTCGCCACGCTCCACGCGGTCCCCCACTTTCTTGTGGACGAGCACGCCGACCCGAGGGTCCACCGGGTCCTCCGCACGAAGACGACCCGCGCCCAAGACGAACGCCGCGCGGCCGATCGCGAGCGCATCGCAGCGGGTGACCACCCCTGAAAGCGTGGCGGTGAGCACCTCCTCGGCCGGCGCACCCGCCGGCAGCTCATCGAGGCGGCCGCCTTGGGCGCGCACCATGCGCTCGAATCGATCGTAGGCGGCGCCGCTGTCCAGCACGCGGGCTGCGTCAGGATGGCGAGCCAGAGACAACGTCAGCGCCCGCAGGTCGGCGGGGCCGCCGCCGCGAAGGGTGTCCATCGCTTCCCTCACCTCGTTGGCGTTGCCGGCGGCGATGCCGAGCGGCTGCTCCATGTCGGTGAGGTCGGCGCTGGTCTCGACCCCCGCGCCGTTTCCGACCGCGACCATCGCTTCGGCGAGCGTGCGCGCCTCGGCTTCGGTCTTCATGAACGCGCCCGAGCCCACCTTGACGTCCAGCACCAGGCGATCCAGACCCTCCGCCAGCTTCTTCGACAGGATGCTGGCGACGATGAGCGGGATGCATTCCACCGTCTGCGTCTCGTTGCGGAGCGCGTATAAAATGCGATCCGCCGGGGCGAGCTCCCCCGTCTGGCCCGAGATGAACGCACCGACCGAGCCGAGCACCCGGTGGAGCGCCGCGTCATCGAGGTCGGTCCGAAAGCCGGGAATTGCCTCCAACTTGTCGAGGGTGCCGCCGGTGTGACCCAGCCCCCGGCCGGAGATCATCGGCACCCGCCACCCCAGCTCGGCCCACAACGGCGCCAGCACCAGGCTGACTTTGTCGCCGACGCCGCCGGTGCTGTGTTTGTCCACGAAGGGGCCGTCGATGCCCGGCCACGACAGGCGGGCGCCGGAATCGGTCATTTCCCGGGTGAGCGCCACCGCCTCGGCGTCGTCCAGCCCGTGCACGAAGACAAACGCCAGCCATGCTGCGGCTTGGGGCCTGGACACCGACCCGTCGACGACGCCGCGCACGAAGGCGGCAAGCTGCTCATCGGAGAGCCGCTGGCCGGCGCGCTTGGCCCTGAGGATGTCGTCAATCATGGGAGGGTGAACCTAACGCGGCGCGATAGCCCCGCGTGGCGATGAACCGCCGCCCCGGCCAAAGCGCCGCTCCCTTTTCCACCCGCGCCCACGGCCCCAGCAATCGCCACGAGGTGAACCCCTATCGGCAGGACCACGAGCGTTTCGGCAAGGAGATCATCGCTGCGGAGCAGGCGCCATCGCACAAAGGGAGGTGGCACACGGAGTTCGGTCGCGATGTGCCTCGGCACCTGGAGTTGGGTGTCGGCAACGGTAGCTGGCTGGCCGATTCCGCCTCACGCGCGCCAGACCGCGACTGGATCGGCCTGGAAATCCGATACAAACGTTGCGTACAGGCCGCGGAAAAGGTGCGCGCGGTGGGGGCTTCCAACGCCAGGGTCGTGCGCTACTCCTGGTTCGAGGTGGAGCAGCTCTTCACTCCCGGCGAGCTTGCCGCGGTGCACATCAACCATCCCGACCCCTGGTCGCACCCCAGCGACGCCAAGCACCGGCTGATCACCCCGGGCTTCCTCGAGGGCGCGGCTCGCCTCGTCGCGCCCGGCGGCGAGCTGCGCCTCAAGACCGATTTTGACGGCCACCATCTGGCGCTCTTGGCGGCGGTGGCGGTCTCGTCGACGTGGTCGGTGATCGGCACCAGCGAGGACATCCGCCGGGCCGGATCGCCCTGGCCCGACGACATCGTCACCGGATACCAGGCGAAGTTCCAGAAAGAGGGGCTTCCGGTCTATGGGGCTTGGTTGCGACGAGCCGCCTCGGGATAAGCCGCGACGTGCTTCGCCGTGGTGCAGGCACGCCTACCCCAACGCCCGCGCCACCTCATGCACAATCTGGTCCGTCGTCGGAAACCCTTCGATGGTCTTTTTGGCGACGACCCGACCATCGACCTCGACCAGGAAGATTCCGCCCCGGCCAGGGACCAGCTCGGCCTCGATCTCCACTTCCTCCCGAAGGGCTTCCAGCGCCCGGCTGGCCTGCGGGAGGTACCCTCAGCTTTGGCAGTAGGTGATGCGAACGCGCGACATGATGCCTCCGCCGATGCGGTATCATCGCGCCGGCGGGAGTTGACGTGTGGATTCTGGCAGCGACCCCCTGGTTCGGACTGTTTGCCGGTTGCGTCGCCCCCCCCACCGATTCAGGCGACGACGGAAAGGGCGATACCGGTCGCGACACCCACGATGGCGGCGACAGCGGCGCGGAAACCGGCGACACCTCGGCGCACACGGGCGACTCTGCCGACACGGCTGACACCCCCGCTCCGGGTACGCGTTGCGCGGCGGGGATGGTGCCGGTGCCCGCGGTGGACCCGGTCTACTGCATCGATGCCTACGAGGTCAGCGGCACCGGCACCTACGCGAGTGTCGCAGGCGCCCTGCCGACGGTGACCGTCACCTTCATCGAGGCGCGCGCCGCCTGCGAGGCGACGCCCGTCCTCTCCAAAGACGGCGAGGTCGTCGGCTACAAACACCTCGCAACGGACAGCGAGTGGGAGGACGCGGGCGACGGCGTCTACGGCGTGGGCGGGCAGCGCTACCCCTACGGGGAAGCCGCTGAGGAGGGCGTCTGTTTGCTCCCGGACAGCCTCGGCGTACCGGTCGTCGACGCGCTTCAGCCCACCGGCTCGGCGCCGGGATGTGTGAGCCCCTTCGGGGTCTACGACCAGGTGGGCAACGCCTGGGAGTGGGTGGACCCCCAAGAAGACAGCAATCGTGACGCGTGGTTTGCACGGGCCGCCGCGGAGGGCCACGGCATCGAGCTTGCAGAGGATGGCCAGCTCCGATCAACCGACGGCGATGTCTCTTGGCTGGTCTACCGCGGGGTGGTGTTTTCTTCGCTTCGGCCGGAGGTGAGCGCGGAGGGAGTGGTCAGCCTCGATGCCGAGGGGCTCGCCCGGCCCGACGACATCTTCATGGCCGGGTACCTGGTGAACGACTCCGCCTCGTCCAGCCTGGCCGACACCTACCTCGCGGTGGCGCTGACCATCGACGACGCGGAGATCGTGCGGTTTTCGGGCGACGATGCGCGCGAAGGCATGCCGCTCACCAGCAAACGTGGCTGCGCCTACTACACGGGATCGGCCATCGCCTGTCCGATCTCCGGGAACTCCCACGAACATGCGCCGGACTTCAACGGGACCATTGGGATGCGGTGCGCGGCGGCGCCGTACTGAGAGCGGCCGCCCGCGGAAGGGATAGAGCGGAGGGGTTGCCCCGGAGCGATAGCCCGGCGACGCGCAGCGGCGGCCGCTCTCCTTCCGCTCCCAACGCACCCACCACCCTAACAGTCGCCGTCTTGCCCATCGGTGCAACTGTAGGTGCAAGACCCATTGTCATCGACGACATACTCACAGTCCACATCGGCGCTGCCGCAGTCGTAGCGGGCGGCGCCGGCACCGGAGTAGTCGAACTCGGCTTCGACAGAACAGACCTGCTTCCCGTTTTCCAGGATCTCGTACTCTTGCGTGCGGTCGCCGTTCCAGTCCCGAGATTCGGAGCCATCGTAGGTGTATTCGTCCACGACCTGGACAAACGTGCGCTCCGCCGTGCCGTCCACCCGGCGTTGCGTGTGCTGTTCGAGTCCAGCGCCGACATAGTCCTCGATCGAAGAGCCTTCCTTGGCTTGGGTGCCCGTCCACTCGACATCGGCAACGTCGGCCGTCCACAACAAAGAAGTGCTCGAAAACGTGCCACTGAAACGAGTGTACTCAAGGGTGTCCGCGGCGACATCCCACACCCACCACTGCTGCTCGCAACCCTCGCGCGTTACGCGATGACCAAGGCTAGTTCTTTCGTCCAGGCGGTCGGTCGTGGTCGCGACATACTCGATGTCCAGGTCGCCGTTGTGCCAGGCGGTGCCGAACCCGTCTTCGACCACATCTTGCGTGAGGAAATACTCGCTACCGTAGGTGCGCTCCCAAGAGAAGGACCCGGAGTAGGGGCTGTAGTTCCCTTCGACCAGCGTGGCGGCGTCGCCCGGCGGATCGATCGAGAAGGCGCCGCTTCCCTCCCCCTGACTGATCCATGACAACAGGTCGTCCGACCACGCGTAGGGCTCGGCGTCACAGGATGGTGCCTCGATCCACGTCGGTTTTAGCGTCGTGCAGGCGACAAGGAAGAAGACCACGGTGTATCCGGCGCCGCACCGCCTATCCCGCGCCACCCCGCGTGACCGCCACGGGCAGGCTATGATCGAGGTTCCGGAGGGGCCCATGCTCCTGGCCTTCGCGCTCGCCCACGCTTCTGACGCCGCCCCGCCGCCGATTGTCAACGGGGACAACACCAGCGACTACCCTCAAGTGGTTTTGCTGTACTCGGAGGGCAGCCGCGGCGGCACTGCGTTCTGCTCGGGCACGCTCATCGCGGAAAAATTTGTGCTCACCGCGGCCCATTGCGCCGACGGCTTCACCGACAACGAACAGCAGTACGGACTGGACAGCCACTACGTTTTCGTCGGGGACAACCTCGCGACGGACAGCGGGATTGACGACTATGCGGCGGTGTCGAAGTGGACCACGCACCCCGATTGGGATGGCGAAAACAGTTTCTACGATATCGCCGTCGTACAGCTGGCCAGCAAGATCACCTCGATCGACCCGATGCCGGTCAACAAAGACGCGGTCCGCAACTCCCAGATCGGGGATGACTATCGGTACGTTGGATGGGGGGTGACGTCCGACAACGCGAGTGACAGCGGTCGCAAGCGCACCGCCGATCTGCCGCTCTATGGCATCGACAGCACCTTGCTCTACGCGTACGACCCGGACGACAACCAGAACGTCTGCTACGGCGACTCCGGTGGCGCTGGCCTGGAGATTCTCGGCGATGACATGTTCGAGCTGGCCGCCGTGAATGGGTTCGTGTGGGCCATCGCGGGCGGAGATCCGTGCTCTGATGGTGCCACCGGCGGCGCCCGCGTCGATCACTTCCTCAGTTGGATCGAGGATTTTACGCCGGTGCTGAGCTGGGAAGAGATGTACGGCGGGGACGCCGACACGGACACCGACTCCGATACGGACGCCGACGCGGATACGGATACGGATACGGACACCGACACCGACACCGACACCGACACCGACACCGACACGGACACCGAATCGGAGGACGCCCCGTTCGATGAGCCAAACGCGCCGGACGAGGTGGAACAGAACTATGATGTGACTCTGGACGTGGGCGTTTGTGGCGTCGGGAGCGGGGCTTCAGGCTTGGCCGTGCTCGGCGCCCTGGTGCTCGTCGGACGTCGCCGCCGCGCATGATCAGCTGCGGCCGTCGTTGCACGCCGGTTGCACGGGTTGGCAGCGGCAGGCGCACGCGGGCGGGTGACGGTAGCGAATGATTTGGAAACGGCCACGGTTCCCGATCGTGGTCTTGGGCACGGCTCTCTGTGCGCTGGCTTGGGCGGCCGGCGTCGAGCCGAGGCTGCTCTTCGTGCGAGAGGAGCAGATCGAGCTTGCCGGTTGGCTGGGTGCGCCGATTCGGGTGGCGCTCGTCGCGGACCTGCACGTCGGCTCACCCGGCGTGGACGCGGCGCGGGTAGCCGACATTGCCGACGTCGTGACCGCGGTGGCTCCCGATCTGGTGCTTCTGCTCGGCGACTACGCTGTCAACGCGATCCCGGGAGGCCGCCACGTACCACCGGGCGAGTGGGCGCCCTCGCTCGGCGCCATCCGCGCCCCCCTCGGCGTTCACGCCGTGCTCGGCAACCACGACTGGTGGAACGACGAGGACCTCATCAAAGAGGCGCTCCAAGATGCGGGCATCGCCGTCCACGACAATGCGGCGGTTCCGCTGCGGTCGAGCGAGCAGACGTTCTGGTTGGTGGGCGTCGGCGATGCGCTGACGCGACACGCCTCCGTCGAGGTAGCCCTCCACGATGTGCCAGTTGGCGCCCCGGTCCTGGCGATGAGTCATAGTGCGGATGTCGCGACAGGCTTGGCGGGGAAGGCCCAGCTTTTGGTCGCCGGCCACACCCACGGCGGGCAGGTGAACATCCCGTGGGTGACGGAGTACCTGCTGGGCGACATGTCCTGGTACGGCCGCAAAAATGTCGACGGGCTCCCCGTCTACGTGACGTCCGGCATCGGGACCAGCGTGCTGCCCATCCGGTGGAACCGCCCACCGGAGGTCGTCATCGTCACGATTACAGCGCCAATCCCAGCGCCGCGCACGTGAGCCGCATCAGCGGCCAGGCGTCACGCCACGCCGCTGAAACCGCGTCCACGAGCTGATCCTGGGGCAGGGTGACGTCCACCGTTCGGCCCGCTCCAAACGTCGTGCGACAGAGGCCCGGGTGGATGCGCGACACAGAGCTACCGTTGCCCTTCGCGACTTTGCGGAGGTGCAGCGAAAGGGTGGCAAGCCGGGGGGCCAGGGCGGTCACCAAGGCGACCGCCGGCTCTTTCACGTCGCGGCCGTACCGCTTCCGATTGGCCTCAAACCAGTCCTTGTTGTTGTTCTGGGCGAGGTCGTCAACGATGCATGCGGGCCCATGGAAAAGCGCCATCGCTTGTGCGCCAGGTCGCGGTCCCCTCCCCGCTCGCGCACCCGCCAAACGCAACGACTGCCGCCGGCGCCGAGCACGCTCAGCACCTCATAGCGGCCATCGATGAGCTGCGCTTCCCCCGCGTCGGGAGTGTAACCGCGTACCTCGGCCATACGGCTTGGAGCCGGTTACGTGCCGCACCCCATGATCCTCGCGCTCCTGCTCGCGGCCTGCGAGACCACAGTCGACACTGGTGACTCCGCCGAACCCGAGGAAATTGACTACCCCGATGAGGTGGTGTGCGAACCGGCGGTCGTGAAGTTCGATGGGCCCGAAGAGCCCCACGTCAACGACAGCTGGACGTTTTGGCTCACTTGCGACGATGTGGTGATGATGGGCGTCAGCCGCCTCTCGGTCGAGCCTGCAACGGCCGGGGTCATCGACGACAGCGGCAACGCCCCCCTCATCACCTGGGCCCAAGCCGGCGACGCCGTCCTGAAGGTCCAGACCGGCCGCTTCAAGGGCGAACGCCCCATCACGATCCTGGAGTAGACATGCGACTCTTCATCTTGGCCGCTCTCCCTCTTCTCGCTTGCGATGGCAGTGCCGACAGCGCCGACTTCGGCGCCGATTCGGGCGACTCCGCCGCCGACTCGGCGGACACCGATACCGATACCGATACCGACACCGACACCGACACCGACACCGACACCGACACCGACACCGACACCGACACCGACACCGATACCGACACGACCCTTGGCTTCGACCTGACCGGCGAGTACGGCGGGACGCGCATCGAGCTCCGTTGGCTTGATCCGGTCTCCATCGGCCAGGAGCCGCTCGTGTACGGGGACGCTTTCGTTGAGGTCGATGCCAGCGCCGATCACGTCACCGTCAGTGCTCCGGCGCCGGACGCCTCGCTGCTGGTCGAGGTGAACCCCGAGGATGCTCCAGGCATGTTCCTCGCCACCTTCTTCCCGGCGCTCTACACCGACGTCGACGCCAGCGGTGCCCATGACGAAGGCGAGTCCTATGTCGGCGTCGGCATGGAATGGTTGGTGTACGCCACCGGCGACATCTCCCCCCTGGCGATGTTCGGCGTGGTGGAAGGCTGGAACAGCATGACCATCGGGAGCGATGGCATCCCGGTCGTCGGCGACATCACCGCCGTTCCGGTGTCGGCGAACCTGTTTCCGGTCCAGGAGCTCACCATCGGCGGCACCTACGCTGGCGACCGCGACGGCATGCGCATTGTCGTCAGCCCCGGCATTGCTTTCGCGGGCGGCGAGTATCCGGCGCTTTTGATCGATCAGCCGCTGGACAGCGAGTGGACCCTCACGCTCAGCGGCGAGCCCCCGGAGGAGCACATGTACGAGCCCGCGCTCATCGGCAGTGCAGCCGCCGTCGAGGTGCCGTACACCTACAGCGACACCGACGGCGACGGGGCCTATGACGCAACGGTCGATGTCGTCGGCAACGCCGCGTGCGCGGGCACGACGCCGGCAGCGATGTTGTGGACACCGTCCCCAACCGAGCTCGCCCGCGCCACCACGATCTTCTTCGCCAGCGGCACCGTCGGTTGGAGCGCCATCGTCCTCGATGCGGACGCGACGCCGATCGACGCGGGAACGGCGAACTCGTTGGAGATCACGCCCGACTGCGTGCAGGGGGCGTTCTAAACCGTTCGTGTCGGTCCGTGGCGACGCGGGCCGGACTGCGCGGCGAGCCATCCCCTCCCCTCGGCAGCGTCATCGCCTGCCCGCCCGCCGCCTCGACCACCACGCCAGGCTGGCCATCGCCGCGACGAACATGCCGAGCAGCGGCGCCGACCACAGTGGCGACTCCCGCCGTTCGCGAACCAGCCGCGCGGCGTCGTCGTCGTAAAGCGGCGCCTGCCAGGTACCCGGGGCGATGTACAGCCCGCCGGTTGCCGTGGCCAGGGCCCGTAGCGCCTCACTGTCAGGCGCGATGCGGTCCAACTCCGGGTCGCGTGTGACCACCGCGTAGACCGTCTCCGCACTGCCGAGGGGCAGCCCCGCCGCGGACACCGCGCGTACTTTGACGCGATGAGCACCCCGCTCGGCCGTGGGGACCTCGATCGTGGCGAGGCCCTGGCTATCGGTCGGCAACGAAATCGGGGTCCGCCCGCTGGGGCTGAGGACTTCGCCGATGACGGTGGCGCCGGTCAACGGCGCGAAGCCGGCGTCGCGGACCCGCGCCACGGCCTTCTGCACCTCGCCCGGCTCGACGTTTTCGCGGGCAACCTCGATGGTGACGGCCTGATCGTCGGGGTCGCCGACCAGCCAGCGCATCGCGGACTTCCAGAAGCGGAGGTAGGCCTGGTTGCCACCGCCCTTGCCCGCTTCGGCGAAGGACCAACGCCAGGAGCTGTCCACCGACAGCGCCATGGTGCGCCCCAGCCCCACCTGACCGACCGCGAGGACGGGCAACGGCCCATTGGCCGTCGTCAGCGATGGATGGGCGAGCAACACCGCAGCGCCTTTGGCCGGACCGAGGCTCAGGTTGGTGCCGTCGAGCACCGGCAATTGGGCCCACAGCGCCTCGTTCTCGGCGCCGTCGGCGGCGAGGCGGGTGAGCGGATGACGCGCGCCGGCGGCCGTGAGCAGTGGCGCAAAGGGGGCGGGGTCGACGCTCTCGCCGCGAACGCCGAGCTCGATGGGGAGCACCTCTGCCAGCGGGGTCCGGCCGTACTTGCCGAGGTCGAAGCTTCGATCGCCGCCCAGAAAGGCGAGGGCGCCCCCATTCTTGACGTACTCGGCGAGGTTGCCGAGAAGCCGCTCACTGTCACGCTCGAAGTAGGGCTCGTGGTCGAAGTTCTGGAGAATAACAAGGTCAAAGGTCGAGAGTTCGTCGGCAAACAGCTTCCGGTACGGGAACTCGATGAGCGCGAGCTCCTGCGGCATGTAGTCCGAGCCCATGTCGACCATGGTCCGGAGGATGAAGAAGCTCACGAGGTCGACGCCCGGGTCCTCCTTGAGGAACAAGCGGAGGAACTTCTGATCCATCGACGGCGAGCCGCAGACCTGGAGCACGCGCATCCGGTCACGCACCACCCGGATGGCGCGGGACATGCTGTTGTTGCCGGGGACCGCGTCTTCGGGCGGCGCGGGGACGCTCAGCTCGTAGATGAAACGGCCGGGTGCGTCGGGGGTGACGGGGAAGCTCACCCGGCCGCGGCCCTCCTCATCGAAGGCGACCCGCCGCGTGCCGGCGGCCTGGCCGTTTCGCGTGAGCGTCACGGTCGTGGCGTCGATGTCGACCGCGGTCCGGACGACGTCGACCTCGATGGTGAAGGGGGCCCGCAAAAACGCGAAGGCGCCCGCGCGCACATCCACGATCGCCACGTCGGGGACGGCGCGATCCTGCCCGATCTGCACCACGGTGAGCGGACCAGGCAGCTCGGGGAGCGCCGACGCGTCGAGACGACGGCTGCCATCAGCCTCCAAGCGAAGCAGGCCCCCACGGTCGATGCCGTCGGTGACCAGCACAACGCCCGCCAACGCCTCGCCCGCGTACCGACGCGAGAGCGCTTGAAGCGCCCCTGCGATGTCGGTGGCGCCGAGGTCGGCGGTGAGCGGTTCCCCAGGGCGGAGGTCGCCGCCGAAGTGGAAGCGCTCGGCGTCGGGCAAGCGGGCCAGCACCTCGCGGGCCAGGGCGATCCGCGTCTGTCCAGAGGGCTCGGTCACGCCCATCGAGCGGGACGCATCCACCAGGACCACCACCCGGCCGGGCTCGGTGCGTTCCCCCTCGGCGAGCCAGGTCGGACGGGCTGCCAGGAGCACGAGACCAAGCCCCGCAAGGGCCAAGGCAGCGAGCTCTCCGAGGCGTCCGGCCAGCGGCATCGGACGCGTCGCCAAGCCCAGCGCAATCACGACGAGCATCGCGACCACGCCCACCACCCACGGCTCGCCCGACCAGACGAGCTGCCCTCCCGAAAAACTGCCGCCGCTGGTGAGCCACGCCATCATTCGATGCGCCCCTCTTCCATCAGCCGGCGCACATGCGCCTGGTCGTGCTTGTAGTTGGATGTCAGCGCGTAGAGCAACAGGTTGATCCCCAACTTCACTGCCTCGCGCCGCTGCGACTCGCCCCCTGGCACGCATGCAGAACGATCCATCCCGTCCGCCCGCCGATCCAGCGCGCCCGAAAGATCGTCCTGGCTGTAGATCACCGGGTGCATCGAGCCAAGCTGCACGCCTTCGAGGACCTGGTGCACCGCCACCCGGCCGACCGGGCGCTGAATCAGGAAGAAGCTCCGGTACACCGAGTGGTCCGAGCTGAGCACCCCTAGCGGGCGCGTGGGAAAGAGCTGTCCGAAGAGCGCGCGGACGCTCCGGTCGAAGCCCGACTCCGGATCGCCGGTGGCGTCGTCGACAAAGAGGAAGCCGCCGTAGCTGAGGTAGCGGACGAGCTGCTCGCGGGCGCGGTCGCTGAGCGGCGGGAGCTCGCCGTCGCCGACGAGCACCGCGAACGGGTGCGAGAAAAGGTCCGGATCGTCGGGCGCCAGCTGCACCGTGCGGGGGGCGCACTCGACGCTGGTCGTCTGCACCGCCTCCAACAACAAGCGCACCCAGGCGTCGGGACGCGAGACCGTTCCACGGGCCAACTGCAGTTCTGCGACATCGATGCGAGCGGCGTCACCGAAGCCGAGCGCCGGGTTGGTACGCAAGGCTAGTACGCCGCCGGCGCCGAGGAGCAGGGATCGCCGAGACAGGCTCACGAGGCCCCCACCCGCGCGATCCACGCCGCCGCCGCCAGGGCCGCCGCGGCCGCAATGGCGAGCCCAGCGTCCAGGGGCACGTGCCGCTGGGAGCGGTCCGGATCGAGCTCGGCTTGCACCGCATCGAGGGTCTCGTCGGGCCGGACGTCGGACTCGAGGACAGGCGTGTTCACCGCGACCCACGCCTGCGGCGGCTCGTCGGCCCGACCCACCGCGTAGGCGCCCGGCAACTCCGGAATGAACTGCACGCTCCCAGGGAGCCGGGTCAGTCCCACGCGCTCCCCTTTCGGCCCCGTCACCTCGACCATGTCGCCCGCCGCGAGCGGGACGACGACCGGCTCGCCGACGACGCCCTCCAGGCGCGCCGCGGCCCCGCCGACCTCGCCACCCAGCCACGCCAACATTCGCGTCCAGAAGGGCACATAGACACTCTGAAGGGGGAAGTTGGACCAGCCGAGGTCCACGGTCGAGGTCCACAGGAGCACCCGCCCCAGGCCGATTCGCCGCTCGATGAGCGCGGGCGCGCCCGTCTGGTATCGGGTGAGCGTGCGGATGCTGTCCGGCTCGGTCGAGCCGGGTGCGGCCTCGACGTAGGGCTCCACCGCGAAGATGCGTCGCGACCGCACTCGCGCAAATCCATGACGTCCCCCCTCGGCGAAGGCGCTGAACAGCTCCTCATCATCGGGGGGCACCGAAAGGGGCACGCCCTCTTCCACCTCCGCTGAGACCAGATCGCGGGGCCGCGAGAGCGCGGCCGGTAAAAGCTCGCCCAGCGCCCCATTCCAAACCGGACCGCTCACGTTGTCACCCACCGCCAGGACCAGCGCGCCGCCGTCCCGTACGAAGTCAACCAGGGTCGGCGCAAGCGGTGTGGGGTCGCCTACATTGGCCACGACTGCGACCTTCCAGCGCCCTTCCGACAGCCGCATTGCCCCTGACGGCGCCACCACGTCCAGACTGGCGCCCAGCCCCGAATAGGGCGCGAGGGCACGCTCCAGGAAGTAGACCTCGGAGCGCGTGGGCGTGGAGCCGGGATCGCCGTCCACCACCAGCACCCGACTCTGGCCCACTCGCGGCAGGTGGAAGTAGCGGGTGTCGTCCAGCGGCAACGAGGGGTCGACGATGGACACCGAAGCCACGCCGCCTGCGGCCTGGCGCGGCACGGTCACCGCGGCGGTGGTCTCGCCGGGCCCCTCCTCGGACGCGCCGGGCACGGTGACAAACACCGTCATCTCCGCGCCATCGGGGAGGCGCACCGTGGCGGGCGCCTCACGTTTGTCGCGACCGAAGTTATGCACGCTCAGGGTGACGGTGCCCCCTTCCAGGCCGTCGCCATAGCGCGCGTCGACGATCGTGAGGTTGGCCGGAGAGTCCACGCCCACTACGATCGGCAAGACGGTGGAGCCCGTGGCCACGAGCCGATCCAGGCTCGGCCGCGCCGCCGCGACGTTGCCCGGCCCGACGCCATCGTGGACGATCACCACCTCGCCCGGCTCCCCATCCAAAAGTGCCCGCGCCTGCGTCAGCGCCCCTTCGATGTCCGTGCGCCCCGACGCCTGGCGGACTTCCTCAAGCTGGGTCGCGACCGTGCCGTGATCGGTCGACCAGACCGGCGCAATCTGCTCCGCCAGCACGCCCGCCGAAAACGCCGCCACCTGCACCCCATCGCCGAGGCCCCGCACCAGCCCCGCCGCCTCGCGTTGTCCGCGCACGAACGCCGACTCGCCGCCGGCCCGCTGATCCATCGACAGCGAGGTGTCCAGGATCACCACCACGCGACCCGTCCCCCCCATCACGCTTTGGCGTTGGGGCAGGCGCAGCTCCGGCCGCGTCAGCGCCAACAGGAAGCACAGCAGCGCCAAGACCCGCAAGGCCAGCAGGGCGCGATCGTGCAGGCGACGTCGGCGTTCCACGCGCATGCGCAGTCGTTCGAGCAGCAGCATCGCCCCAAAGGCGACGCGCTCCACCGGCTGACGACGAACGAGGTGCGCGATCACCGGGCCCAGGGCGAGGAGGCCGAGCGCGAGGGCTGCGGGAGCGAGGAGGGTCAGGGACATCTAGGGGACACCCCCCTCCCTCCCCAACAAAAAGCTCCCCATCGCCTCGACCATCGAGCCGCGCGCCTCTACCAGAACGTGGACGCCTCGCCGCCGGCGCACCTCGTCGCGCACTTCGCCGAAGAACCGCGTGGCCTCGCCGCTGACCGCTTCCCGCATGGCCTCGGGATCGAGGAGCTCGTCGTCGCCGCCTTCCAGAGAGTACAGGCGCAGCGGGTGGGGGTAGGCCAGCCCGGTCTCGCGGGCGTCATAGATGTGGAGCGCGCGCAGATCGGCGCGGCGGCGGATGACCGCGTCGAGCGCGGGCGCCCACGAGGCGGGCGGCTCCATGAAGTCGGTGATGAGCACCACGAGCCCGCGCGGCCGAGCCCTTGCCCCGACCCGGGCAAACGCCTGGGCGAGCCCGGCACGACCGCTCGGGCGCAGGGTCGCCAAGAGCCCGAAGATCCGCGCCAGGTGCCCGCGTCCCCGCCGCGGTGGCAGGCTGCGCACCGCGACCCCCTCCCCGCCTACGAGCTCGATGCCGACGGGCTCGTTCTCCTGAAAGAGCAGCCACGCGATCGTCGCCGCGAGGCCCACCGCGAGGTCCCACTTCTCAGGTGTCGAGCCGAGGTCACCCGACGCGTCGACCAACAAAGTGGCGCCCATCTCGGTCTCGGCCCGATAGCGCCGCACCACGAGGCGATCCCGACGGCCCAGCACGCGCCAGTCCAGGTCGCGGAGGTTGTCGCCCGGCGTATAGGGCTTGTAATCGGCAAACTCCACCGCCTGGCCCACGTGGATGGAGCGGCGGAGGCCCACGCCCAAGCCGGCGACCGTCTGGCGCGCACGCAGCTGTAGCGCTTGCACCCGTGCCACCACGTCGGGGCGCCAAAGTGTCGCCGAAGCGGTCACTGCTTAGGCCTTGACCGCGTCGATCAGCCTGCGGACCAGCTCTGCAGCGCGCAAACCCTCGGCCTCGGCCGCGAAGTTGGGAATCACCCGGTGGCCCAGCACGCTCGGCGCCACCCGTCGGACGTCGTCGAGATCGGGGTTGAGCCGCCCGTCCAGCGCTGCCCGCACCCGCGCGCCAAGGGCAAGGTACTGGCTGGCCCGCGGACCGGCGCCCCACTGCACGTACTGCCGGACGACGTCGGGGGCGTCCGGACCGGGTCGCGTGGCCCGCGCCAGGCGCACCGCGTAGCGAGTGACGGCGTCCGAGGCGGGTAGACGCCGCACCAGCGCCTGCAACGCCAGGAGCGTTTCTCGATCCAGTACCGGCTCGGGCTCGGGCCCCAGCTCCCCGATCGTGCGCTCTACGATCTCGATCTCCTCGGCCTCGGAGGGGTAGCCGACGTCGATGCTGAGCATGAACCGGTCGAGCTGCGCCTCGGGCAGCGGGTAGGTGCCCTCCTGCTCGATCGGGTTCTGGGTGGCGAAGACCTGGAACGGCGGCGCGATGAGGTGGGTGTGCCGGCCGACGGTCACCTGGCCCTCCTGCATCGCCTGCAAAAGCGCGGCCTGGGTGCGCGGCGGGGTGCGGTTGATCTCGTCGGCGAGGAGCAGATTGGTGAAGACCGGCCCGGGGACGAACCGAAGCTGGCGTTGGCCGGTGGCCCGGTCTTCGTCCAGAAGCTCGGCACCGGTGACGTCGGCCGGCATCAGGTCGGGCGTGAACTGGATGCGACCGCTGTGCAGTCCGAGGGCCTGCGCAGTGCTCTGGACCAAGAGGGTCTTGGCGAGGCCGGGCACCCCGATGAACAAGCAGTGGCCTCGCGCAAAGAGGGCGACGAGCATGCGCTCGGTGACGTCGGTCTGGCCGACGATACGGCGGCCGAGTTGGGCGAGCACGTCGGCGCGGACGCGGGTGAGGCGGTCGAAGAGGGCGGAATCGTCGGGAGCGGACATGCAGACTCAGCGGGTGGCGGGTTCGGAGCTGGTGAGGAGGCGGGCGTACCGGCGGTGGCGCTCGGCGAGGGGGGCGTCGCCGCGGGTGGCATACAGGGCTGCGAGCGCAGCCTGCGCCGCAGAATCAAAGGGGTCGACGTCGACGCCGGCGCGGTACTCGCGGAAAGCGCCGGCAGAATCTCCCTTGTCGAGGAGCATCTTGCCCAACGCGATGCGCGTCGGCGCGTGCTCCGGATAGTCCACCGCGGAGGCCGAGAGCATCGCCTGCGCTTCGTCTTTGCGACCAAGGAGCACCAGCGCCTCGGCGGTGCGCACGCTGAGGATCGGCGAGGGCGGCTCGTCGGACGGGGCCGCCTTCCGGAACTCGACCAGCGCCGCATCGGCGCGGCCGTGGTCCAACAAGATGTCCCCCAGCCGGGCGAACCGGGCCAGGTCGGTGCGTTGCCCAAGCTGCGGATCGGCGTCGAATTCGTCACCCGCGCCATCGAGAATTACCTTTGATTCCGAAAGCTTACGGCTCACAAGCTTGAGAGACTTCAGGTATGTTTTCCAGTCGTCCATGAACGCGGTGGTGTCCCCGCCGGAGCCCACGTCGGCCACCGCCTGGAGCGCGTCGCGGCCGTCCCGCACCAGGTCGAGCACGCGCGACACCGCGTCGGGGCCGGCCGTCCGGCGCAGGTGCACGATCATCGTCGAGACCTGCGCGAAGGCCAGCGCCGCCTCGTCGGCGGAGTCCAAAAACGCCATCGACGGGTGCATACGAGCCAGCGGCACCAGCTTGTCATCCTTGAGCGCCGCGGCCAGGAGCGACTCCTGAGTTGGCGTCAGGGGCGACGGCTCGTCCTCTCGCCACATCGATTCGTGGCTGCGGGCGATGCCCTCTTGCAACCAGACCGGCGCTCGGTCCTTGGTGCGCCACGCCACGATGAAGTGGATGTACTCGTGGGCGATGGTGTCCTTCCAACCATAGCCGCGACCGAGGGCGCGGGGGGAGCTGACCAGGAGCCGCGTCCACTTGGAAAGCGCGATGACACCTGTCTTGCGGACGGCCTCGCCCGGGAGCGACGAGGCGTCGATGAAGCGCTGGGCGGTGGGAAACAGCTCCATGCGGACGCCGCCGGGGGGCGCGCCGCCGAGGAGCGGGCCGATCTTGTCGTGGGAGGCCTGGAGCGTCTCCAACGCTTCGTCGAGGAGCACATCGTCCATGCCGGCGCGGTAGCGGAGGGTCACGTCCGCCCGCTTTTCCGTGGTGAACCCGGTCGTCGCCCCCGCGACCCGCTCGAAAAGGGCCAACCGCTTGGCCAACTCGGCGTCCTTGGTGCTGTCCGCGACCCACTTCAGGCCATCGCGCGCCGTCGCGAACTCGCCCAGGTGGAAGTCGAGCTCGGCGCGCGCTGCCCGGTCCTCTGCGCTGGCGCCGAGCCGCCCCGCGGCCGTCTGCGCACAGGCGATGTCGTAAAGCTCCAGGCAAGCGACGACGTCGTTCCCGGCCCCCGCAAACGCGGTCGCCAACCAGAACAGGAGGGTCACTGGCGCACCAACTCTTCGTAGTAGCGGCGGCTGGCGGCGCGGTAACTCTCCGGCACCTCGCCCTGCATGCCCTCGAGGAGCGCCTTGCGGTAGGCCTCGGGCGTCTCGAACTCTTCGGGCGCGGGAATCGTGACCTCGATGTTGCCCTCGCCCGCCACGCCCTCGCCGCCGCCGGCCCCTTCCTCGGGCTCGCCCTGCTCTCCGCCGCCGCCCGCCTCCTGCTGCATCTTCTTCTGGTCTGCGACCGCCTGCTTGAGCGCCTCGCTCGCACGAAGGAAGGCATCACTGGCCGCGTCTTGTGCCCCTTCCGAGGCCATCGCGTCGCCCTTCTCGAGCTCTCCGGTGGCGCGCTTGGCTTGCGACGCGCCCTCTCCGGCAGCCTCCTCCATCTCCGACGCGTCGGACTGCATCTGCTGCGCGACCTTCTTGGCGGCCTTCGCCGCTTCGCCCGCGCGACCGGCCACGCCTGCCTGCTCGCCCGACAACGCCTTGAGCGCCTCCGTGAGCTCCGGCGAGCCGGTGGACTGCGCGGCTTCGAGCTTTTCCAGCGCGGTCGCCGCGCGCACGGCCGCCTTTTGCGCCGCCTCCAAGCTGCGGCCCGCGGCGGCAGCGGCGCTGGGCTCGACCTGGCCCGTACGCGCTGCCCCGTCGAGTCGCCGCCGCGCTCGCTCGATCGACTGCACCGTGTCTTCGGCGCGGTCTGCCGCTTGCTCGGTGTCGCGGGCACGCACGCTGTCGTTGAGCCCCTTGGCATCATGCTGCGCGTCCCCGACGCCACCCTGGACCGAACGAGAGGGCAAGGCGCCCAGGGAAGGATCCGCGAGGGCGCGCTCGGCGGCCTTGGCGGCGGCCTCGACCTCCGCCCACGCCTTGAGACCGTCATCCAGGCTCTGGCCGTGCTTTTCCCGCGCCGCCTGGGTCTTCTTTTCGAGCGCAGCGAGCGCGGCAGCGAGCTCGCTGAACTCCTTGTCGAGGCGCTCGATCTCCTTTTGTAGGGCATCGTCGCCTTCTCCGCCGCGCTTCTGCGCCTCGTCCACGCCGCCGGCCATCTCATCCAGAAGGTCCGCGATGCGCTGAATATCCGCGGCCTGCTTCGCCGCGTCCGCCCCCTTGGCTACGTCGCGCCGAGCGGCCGCCATCGCCCCTTCCAGTTCGGCGATGCGCGACTCCAAGAAGCTACGCATCCCACCCCGGTCGAGCTTGCGGGCGAGGGTGTCGAGCACGTCCATCTGCCGATCGATTCGGTCCAGGCGAGCCAGCGCCTGAGGCGTGGTGAGGCTTTCGAGGCTCTCCTTCATGGCGCGGGCGTCGGCGGCGAGCTCTTCGGCCAGCTTGACGATGGTCGCGTAGGCTTCCGCGCGCGCAACCTTGTCGAGCGTCCACACCGCCATCTCGAGTGTCCGGACGTTTTTGGCCTGCAGCGCTGCGAACGTCGTGGCATCGATGTTCCCGAGGGTGCCGACCGGCAGGCCCCGCACGAACGCGAAGAGGTCCCGCCGCGCACCATTGACATTTTCGATGACGCGCGCCTGGAAGTTCCGGCGGTTGAGGCCCTCCGCGCCACGCGCCACTTCGTCGAAGGCACCGTACCGATCGTCTGCCCTGCCCGCCCAGGTCGTCGCCCCGGCCCCGGTGTCGGCCGGGAGCGCCGGATCGAGCAGAGACTCGGCCAAAGGCAGGATGAGCGCCTCCAAAAGTGCGTCTCGCAGCTCACGATTCTGCGCCTGGCTGCCCTCTGCTCCGAGGACCTCGATCGTGAAGATCGCGGACCAACCCACCTTGTTACCCGACACTTCGTCGTTGTCCCACGCCCCGATGCGCACCTTGGCCACGTCCCCCGCGGTGAGGCCGAGGTCGGCGGCGCGGAGCGTCCGCTGGTCGCTGAGCGCCCGCGGCATGTCGAGCGGCGTACGCAGCAGGACTTCGGTTACTTTCCCGCGCACAGTGACCTCAGCGACAATGCGGGTGAGCCCGTAATCGTCCTTCACCGCGAAGCCTACCGAGAAGGGCTGGTCGGTCCCTATCGACTGCTTGGCTCGGCTGGAGACCGCCACGGTCGGCGCGAGATCGGGATCCGGCACGATGCGAAAGTCGGCCGACGGGGTGCCATCGAAGCGAAACCGCCACGTGCCTTCGGCCCCGACAGTGAAGCTGCCGATGACGACGCGCCCGTCTACGAGCCCGGCGGGAACGGGGTCCTCACCGGATACCTCCAGCACGGCGGCGGTCCACGCCTCAGCCGTCTTGGCCCGCACCTCGACGACGGTGCCCGGCGGCGCGTGAACCTCGCCGTTGGTGTTGGGCACCTCGAGCGGATCGAGCTGGGTGTAGGGTGGGTACACGTACCGCAGGGTGATGTCGCCGAGGAGCGCTTTCGGACCGTCGGCCTCAACGGGGGTGACGGCCGCTGCAGCCGGCGAGCCGCCCAGGAGCTTTCGCATCGCGTCGATCGGGTTGAGCGGACCCACAGCCGTGACCCCCACCAGCAGCGCGGCGCCAAAGGCCGACCAGCGCACGTCCTGCCAGAGTGGGCGCAGCGGCCAAACGAGCGCCGGCCGCACCTTGCCCACGCCGCCAGCCACCTCGTCCGCGAGCCGAAAAAACAACCCGGGCGAGCCCATCGGTCGCTCCACCCGATCAATCACCGTCGTGAGCGCGCCACGAAGGTCGGGCGTGACCGCCTCGATCGCATCGGCCTGACCGCGGGAGGAGAGCCGCTGGCGCATGCCGCGCACCCGCAGGAAGACCAGCGCCAGCGCCGCCGACGTCGCCGCAACCAGGACCACCGCCCCAAGCCGCCGCGACCCCTCCCCCACCGCCAGCGTCGCCACCGCCAGACCTACGAAAAGCGCCGCCAACGCGAGCGCGCCCGCCCGACCTGCCGACAACCACGCGCTCCGGCGGGCCGTCAGGGTCAAAAGTTGCTGGATCCGGCTTACCGAGTCGGGCACGACGTAGAGGCGGACCCCCGAGGAGCCGCGCCAGTTCCGTATCACGCGACGAAAGCTCACCCCGAAAAGACGCACACGAAGCGACTACCCTTCCCCACGACGCTGGTCGCCTCGATCCGCCCGCCGTGCTGTTCAACGATTCGCAGCGCGGTCGCAAGCCCCAGCCCCGTGCCCTGCCCAGGCGGGCGCGTAGAGAAAAACGGCTCGAACAACCGAGGTAGATTCTCCGCGCTGATCCCCTCCCCGTCGTCCTCGACAATCAGCTGGATGGTGGCCCCGACACCCACCGCCGCCAGCGAAACGTTGCGCGCGCCGGCCGCGGCGGCGTTGAGCAGCAGGTTCACCAGAACCTGGTGCAGCTTGGCCGCCTCGCCCTGAATTGTAAGCGGCTCCCCCGCTGAAACACGGACGGCGACGCCCCGGAAGGCGACCTGGTGTTGCACGGTGCGGACCGCCTCCGCCAAAAGTTCGTCCAAGGAAACCGGGCCCGGCTCGGACTCATCCCCCCGCGCGTAGTCCAAAAGGCTGCGGAGGAGTTGGTGCATCCGCTCCACCTCGACTTGGGCACGCCGGAGGATGTCGACGTTGTCGGCGCCGGGGGAGGCCACCACCAGCTCGACGTAGCCCCGTACCGCGGCCAGCGGATTGCCCAGCTCGTGCGCGAGCCCCGCCATCAATCGGCCGACCACCGCCAGCTTTTCGCTCCGCACCAGAAGGTCCTGGGCCAGGCGCAGCTCGGCGTTGGCGCCGGCCAACGACGTCAACTGCTCGGCGGTGCGCGCCTGGTAGCTGGACAGCGCCTGCCCCATCGCAGACAGCGCCGCCGCCAGCTCCGCCAGCTCTTGCGGCGCGTCGTCGGGGACTGGCGTTCCGAACTCCCCGCCCGCGATCCGCACCGTCGCGTCCGAGATCCGCCGGATCGGATCGACGACATTGCGCCTGAACAAGAACCACCCGAAAATGCCGATGACCGCGGACGCGAAAAGAGTGTGACCGACCACGACACCCCACGCCGGCCGCTCCACCCTTGCCAACGGGTACCGCAGGCTAATCACCGAACTCGGACGTCCACTTCCCACCGGCGCCACCACTCGCACCGCGTCGCCGTCGATCTCGGAATACACCGCGTGCGTCGCGACGGTCCGCTTGACGAGGTGGTCCACTTCCGCCGCGTCCCCCACCACCACTCCGTCGCGCACCGACCAGATCGCGAGCCCGCGGAGCCCGCTCTCCCGGTTTTTCCGAACGATGAGCTCCCACTGCTCTGGCGGGGCTGCATCGACCTCCGCTGCAACCACGATGGCAGCACTCTCCGCGAGGTCCACCGACGCCTCCTGGAGCACATATCGTGTCGCGAGCCAGAAGACTCCGGCGTCCAGGACCGAGACCGCGATGGTCAACAGCGCGAGGTTGACACCGATCTCCACCCACAAAGCGGAGCGGCGGCGAGGAGTGGGAGCCACCGAGAGAGCCTACTCGGTGCGTGCGCTTCTGGCGCGGCTATACCTGCACCCGGCGGTAGACGCCCACCACCACGCCGAGGACCTGTAAGTCGCGAGACGAATCCACATAGATGGGCTCCATCTCACTGTTTGCAGGCTGCAGACGGATACGATTGCGCTCCCGGAAAAACCGCTTGCAGGTGGCCTCGCCATCGACCATCGCCACCATGATGTCGCCATTGCGACATTCGGCCTGCTTGCGCACGAAGACGTAGTCCCCGTCGAGGATGCCATCCTCGATCATTGAGTTGCCGTGCACCACAAGGGCGAAGACGGGCGCCTGGTGGGGCATCATCGTCGCATCCATGTGCAGGGTGCCGGCGTAGTTTTCTTCGGCGAGGATCGGCGAGCCCGCCGCTACCCGCCCGATGATGGGCACCGCGACCGTGGAGTTGTCGCGGAAGCCGCCACGTGCTTCGTGGGTGAGGCGGATGCCGCGCGAGGTGCGGGCGTCCCCTACTCGTTCAAGGTACCCCTTTTTGACGAGGGCCTTGACCTGGTCGGAGACGCCGTTGGTGGAGCGGATTCCCAACGCCTCCCCGATTTCCCGCAGCGTGGGCGGAATGCCCTTCTGATCCGCGTACGCGGCCACGAAATCGAGCAGTTCACGCTGGCGGGGGGGAAGCGGTTCCATGGTGGACTCCTGTACGCCTGTACTACTGTACGGGCGCTCAGGTGTCAAGCCCGCCGGAAAGAAGCGTCGTCGGGGAGGGAAGCGGTCTCTTCCACGCGGACCGCCGACGACGGCAACCACGGCAACCACGGCTCGGGAACCGTGCTGAGCCGCGCCATCGTCATCCGCAGCGCATCGCCCTGCGTCGGGACGCGGGGATAGATGCGGAGGCCCATGTGCGCCTGCGCGGGGGTCTTGGCAGCCTTACGGCAGTTGCAGGCCCGGCAGGCCGTGGCTGCGTTTTCCCAACAGGTGACGCCCACCCACTTGCGCGACCACGGCAAGTACACCATGCCGTCGCGAGCCTGCGCGCGAGGGATGACGTGGTCCATCGTGAGCTGGACCCGATCGGGCCTCCCGTCAGGATGCACCGGTCGCAGGCCGCAGTACGCGCAGGTGAAGTTGTCTCGCGCCTGGACGCTACGCGAGGAAAAACGAACTTTCCCTCGCAGTACCGTATACCGACGCAACGCTACGACTGCCGGCCAGGGCATGGCCAACGACGCGGAGCGGACGTACCGGCCCGGCCAGCTGTCGACGAGCACCACCTTCTCAGCGAGGGTGAGCTCGACGGCGCGTTCCCAACGAATCACCTTCATCGGGGTGTAATCAGCGTTGAGTTGCAAGACGTCAGGCATCGGAACACACGGGTTCTTGACGACGGTACGCACCCGGGATTGACCCGTCAACCGGGAAAAGGCACCGCCGGCGCACGAAGGCGATGTCGAACTGGGCGCGAACCGGTGCGCCCTCGGTCGCGCGCGGGTGCCAGCGCCACTGCATGGCTGCCTCCTGTGCGGCGCCGCGTGAGGCGCGCCCACCTCCCCTCAGGTCACCGCCCACCCGCGACAAATCGTTGCCGGGGTGCGGCGCCGCTTTTGAATGTCCACCCCGGTCGAGGCGTCCTTGAGGCGTGGACCAACCGGTCCCATCAACCGAGGAGTCATCAGATGAAACCCGCACTGTTCACCACTCTCGCCGCGCTCGCTCTCGCGACCATCTCCGCCCCCGCCGAGGCGCGCTCGCGCTACAACCGGGACGGGGATCGGGGCGTCGTGGAGGTGCAGAACCGCGCCGGCGTCACGCTGACGGTGAGCGTCGAAGGCGGCGGGACCCGCACCCTTTCCCCCGGCGAAATCGAGTGCTTCTCGGCACCGGAAGGCCGCGTGGACGTGCGCGCCAGCTACGGGATGTACGGCACCAGCTTCTCGCTTTTCAACAAGGAGGTGCGGGTCTACGACCACCGCGTCACCCATGTCGACGCGACGGCACCCCGCTCCGCCAAGGTTCGTCTCATCAACGAAACGGGCGTCGAGGCCGAGTTCTTCGCCGATGGTCGGGAGATCGCCGAGCTCGACGCGGGCGCCTCCCGCATCGTCAGCCTGCCCCTCGGCGCCGTGGAGCTGACGGCCTACGCCCGCGGCCAGCGCCTGGAGTCCGAGTCGGTCTTCCTGCGCGCCTTCAGCGAAAGCGTGCTCGTGGCCGAGGCGCCCCGCTTCGCCGACCTGGTGGTCGACAACCCGCTGCCCATTGCGGTCGAGGTCAGCGTGGGGCGCGCCGAACAGCGCATCGCCGCGGGCGGACGTGCCGTCTTCCAGCGCGTTGCGGTGGGCTTCGTAGAGGTGAGCACCGAGCGGATCGGCGGCCAACTGCTGGACCGTCAGCGCGTGAGCGTCCGCCCCTTCAGCGGCGCCCGAATGCAGGTCGACGCCCCGGAGACCGGGCTGGTCCAGCTCCAGAGCCGAGACGACGACGTGATCCGGGTCTTCGCCGATGGTCGCATCCTCGCCACCCTGGCCCCCCGTCAGGAGCTGACCCTTCTCCTGCCTCTGGGCGAGGTGCTCTTGGAGATGCGCACTCTCGACGGGCGACTCGTGGAACGGAGCTTCGTCCGGGTCGCGCCCTACGCAGCGGCGGAGCTTGACTTTGGCCAGGTGGAGCGTGACCGCGGGCAGCATGCCCCCGACGATCATCAGGGGTGCCGTGGGGACCACGGGGAGCACCACGACGAGGACGAGCGCGACGAGCGCCGCCACCAGCCCGCGACGTACTAGCCACCGCTATCCGCTGCTGCGAACGCCGGGCCGGAACGGGAAACCGTTTCGGCTCTTGCCGTTTTCGCCACGGCCTCAACCGCCCGCGCCCGACCGTGCCCCCCCCCCGAGTGCGGCGACGAGCTTGGTTCATAGCGACAGTCCGACGATGGCCGCCTACCGCTCCGCCCAAAACGTCCCGCCCACCACCTGCCGAAACACCCGCTCGACCGCGTCGGCGTCCATCCCCGCCTGAATCGCCTGCGCCCGAAGCCTCGCGAAAATCGACCGTTCGCGCTCGGCATCCATGGTCGGCATCCCCGCCGCGCCCTTTTGGTGCCAAAGCTCCGCCACCACGCGGCCACGTTCCCCCAGAAGCGCCAAGATTGCGTTGTCGATGCGGTCGAGCTCGTCGCGAGCGGATTTCATTCGCGGGCCTCGTCGCGCATCGTGCGCATCGTGCCGGATGTGACTCCGAACTGTTCGTGCGCCGATACCCGGCGGAGCACTTCGCCGGCGGCCATCGTGCCCGCGAGAAGCCCCGAGTATGCGGCGAGCACGGCAGCGGTCTCGGCCTGCGACTCCCACACGAACTCAACACGAAACCGACGAACGCCGGCCGCCATCAACCTGGGCAACGCTCGCGCCGCCGATTGGGCGCGGGCGTCGAAAACCGTGTTGCGACAGCCGACGTCCACCACCACCGGATGTTCGCGGCCCGCATCGTCTTTGAGCGAGACGCGGTGGGCCTCGCAGGGGCGACCACATGACTTGTAGTCGCGACCAGCGGAGAGGGTGTGGGCGTAGACGCAGTGTTGGGTGTGAAAGGTGGCGATGTGGTGGTGGGCAACGACCGTCAGCCGCTCCGCCGGAAAGCGCGCCAAGAGCGCCATGAGCTGGGCTTCGTCGAGGTCGTGCGCGGCGGTGAGGGTGTCCGCGCCACGCGCCAGGAGGTGATGCGCCGTCACCGAGTTGGTGACGTTGAGGGAGAAGTCCCCGTGGACCACCGGCCGCTCGGCCTCGGGCAACTCTGAGAAGTGGACCAGGCCTGCCCAATGGCGCACGAGCACCGAGTCAGGTAGAAGGGAGGCAATCCGCCGGTCGAGCGCTTCTTCTCCAGGCTTGTGCACCCGCACCGTCGCGATGCCCACGTTCAGCCCGGCCGCCCGCGCGCGCTCGACGGCGCGGCCGAGGCCGACCATCTCCATCCAGTCCAGCTCTACGGCGGGCAGACCGGCCGCGATCACCGCGTCGAGCTGGGCGTCGGTTCGGCACAGCGGCACCAGCGCTGGCGCCGCCGACGGGCGCCACGGGCGAGCGGCCTGGAGCGCCACCGCCTGCGCGACCACCCGCTCGGTGACACCCTCCGCGGCGACCTCGTGCCGGAACGACGCGAGGACCCGATCGAGGAGCTGCGGCGACAGGTCCCGCCGACACGCCTTGAGCATACTCGGCGCGAGGTGAAGACCCGCTGCGAGCCCGCTGGCATCCAGCTCGCGGAGGCGGAAGGGGGTGCCACCGAAGGCGCCCAACTTCTCTCGGAGGAGCATGACGGTGAGCCCGCCCCCCGCCGCGGCGGCCAGCTCGCCGACGACGGACTCGACCTCGACCTCACGGCAGCGCATCCGCACGCGCAGCGGCTCGCCGAGCGCGCCCGAGATCACGACGTCGACCGGGAGGCGGCCTTCCGGCTCGCCCTGCGCGCACAGGCGCTCGGCCTCGAGGTCCAGTCGAGGATCCCGCGTGATCCAAACCCGGTCCCCGACCGACACCCTGGTTAGGCTGGTGTTCTCCCTGGGGAATTGCAACCACCACCCCTCCCCCGCCGGGGCCACGCCCCAAACCGTGCCACCCGGCTCCTCCGCCTCCGGATGGCTGGTGTCGAAACCGACGCCGAGGCCCGGAATCGGGGTGATCGCCGCCTCCCGCTGGGCGCCCGCGTCGGTGCCGATCGCCCCCGAAAGGCCGACGCCACCGGTGCCCTGGCGCCCCTCGGGCTCCACCCGCACGCTCGACCGGCCAACCTCCACCACCCGCCCGAAACACACGCCGCGGTGTTTGGGGAAACGACCCTCGACAAGGCGCTGGTGGTCGTCCCCCGCGAAGAAGCCCTCCCCGAGACCGCGTGAGTAGGTCAGCGCCATGCGCGCCAGGTCGGCGGCGGGCTGTGGAGCGGCGCCGGACTCGATGGCGTCGAGCGCCCGCCGATAGCCTTGGACCGCGGTCATGACGTAGGCCGGCCCCTTCATCCGACCCTCGATCTTGAGGCTGGCCACCCCGAGCTTGACCAGCCCGGGGAGCGCGTAAAAAGCGGCCTGATCGAGGGGTGACAGCAGGTAGCGTACGTCCGCGGTGTCGACCGGCCGCCCATCGACGACGAGCGTGTACGGCAGCCGGCAGGACTGCGCACACTGCCCGCGATTGGCGGAGCGCCCGCCCCACGCCTCGCTGGTCAGGCACTGGCCGCTCCACGACACACACAGCGCGCCGTGAACGAAAACCTCCAGCTCCAGGTCGGTCCCTGCCGCCACGCGGCCGATCTCGGCGAGGCTCAGCTCGCGCGGGAGGACGATGCGCCGACAGCCGAAGGACCCCGCCAGCCGCGCCGCTTCGGCGCTGGAGATGGTCATCTGAGTGGACGCGTGGATGTGCAACGTCGGCGCCAGCGCCCCGGCCAAAAGCGCCACCGCCGGATCCTGGACGATGACCGCGTCGACCCCGGCCATCGCCGCCGCCCGCAGAAGCGCCTCCAGCAGCGGCAATTCGTCCTCGAACACCAGCGTGTTCAGGGTGAGGAACGCGCGGGCGCCGGCTCGGTGGATACGATCAGCGAGCGCGGGTAGCGTCGCGACTGGAAAATTCTTGGCACGCGCGCGGGCGTTGAGCCCTTCGTCGAGGCCCAAATAGACCGCGTCAGCCCCCGAAGCCAACGCCGCGGCGAGCGCGGGCTCGTCGCCCGCGGGGGCGAGGATTTCGGGGCGCTTCATCGAGCGGGGGCCTATCCCGCAGGCCGCGATCAGTTCGACTGGGCGGGCGGCGTGTGGATTCTACGGCGCGTGTCAAGGTGGCGAGCCAGCGTGGCCCGCCCTGCTCCATGGCGCCGAGCTTGAATGAGCCCTCGTGGCGCCCGAGCACCGTCGATCCATCGACGACGTAGACCTCGCTGCACTCGACTCCGTTGTCGAGCCAGTGGCCGCCGCCGTCGGCCGTTGCACGCACGCCAGCGCCGACGATCAGGACCGGACCACCGGACGAGACCAGCCGCTCGTGGACCCCGTCTCGCGCGCCGCCGTCGATGGAGCGCAGGGCGCGGTATTCGCTGTCGGCCAGGCTGGCCTGCACCGCGGCACGCCAGATTGTAAGGCAATGTGCCGAATATCGCAAGGATTCGGGGGGCGTTACGGGGGGCTGGCCCCCCGTCCCAAAATGGTCGTTACCGCACTGAGCACCGTCGCGACGTCTACAGCGAGGCAGGGCGTTCCCCAACCACAACTTTTCCGGTAACAGGGCTGGCACCACAAACGCGTCGGCAGCTCGATCGGCAGGCCTACCCCGGTCGTTTCCGGTGCCGTCGAGGCGTGGACCATCACCACCGGCACGCCACAGGCCGCCGCGAAGTGGGCCGCGCCAGAGTCGTTGCTGACGAAGACCGCACACCCCGCCAGCGAAGCCGCGAAATCGGCCAGAGAGAGCCCTTCGAGCACCGGCACCGTACCCAGATCTGCCCGCACGGCATCGCCCTCGCCAGGACCGCAGAAGGCGACTGTCGGCATGTCCAGGGCCCTGGCGAGCGCGCCGAAAGCACGCCATCGTGCGGTTCGGGTTGGTGTCCACGGATTGAGGGCGACGAAGCGCTCGGGGAGCACCGCGGGCACGCCACGCGGCGAAAAAACCGCCGCACTGGGAGGCTCGGCCCCCGCTGCGACGACGATGCGAGCATAGCCATCACGGCGATGCTCGCGCTCCGGCGCGAGCGTTTTTCGATAGCGCAAACGAGGGCCGATACCGATGGTTGGCAGGTGGCGCCACTGGCGGGACGCGTGCCAGGACGGCTTGAACATCACCGCCACGTCCGCGTCGGCTGGCACCTCGTCCCCGTCGCGGACATCGAGCCCCGCATAGAGCTCCTTCGCCCAGCGTCCGCGGCTGTAGATCACGGCCGGACCCAGCGTCGTGAGGCTCCAGATGCCCGGCAGCGCCATCACGGCGTCTCCCAGGTGGTCCGGCGCACGCACCACGATCCGCCGCATGGGGCGGCCTATCACGCGTCCAGAATCGTCGTGCCCGGCCGCAAACCCAGGCGCGCCGCGTGGACAGCTTCGGGTTCGGGGCGCCCGACGAGGAAGCCTTGGATGAGCGCACACCCGAGCTCGACGAGACGGTCCCGCTCAGCCTGGGTCTCCACCCCCTCCGCGATCACGGTGCGGCCGAGTTCGTGGGCCATGCCCATCACCGCGCGGACGACGGGTTCTTCGGCCGAACCCAGCGCACGCACCAACTCGCGGTCGAGCTTGACCAGGGCCACCGGCAGGTGGTGCAGCCGCGCCAGCGAGCTGACCCCCATGCCAAAGTCCTCGATCGCGAAGCCGACACCGCTGGCGTTGAGGGCGCGAATCAGCGGGAGCCAACGCTCCTCGTTGCGACTGAGCTGGGTCTCACTGATCTCGATGACCAACGCGGCGGCGGGGATACCGAAGTGGACGAGCGCCTCGTGCACCCACTCGACAAAGTCCGGCGCATCGACGGTTCGCGACGCGTGGTTCACACAGATGCTGAGCGGGCGTCCGCCTTGCCGAAGCCGGCCGATGGCCGCGAGCGCCCGTTCGAGCACGTACCGGTCGAGCGAGATGATGAGCTGGCTCTCCTCCGCAATGGCGACGAAGTGGCTGGGCGAGACCACGCCGAGGGTCGGGTGCGCCCACCGGGCCAGCGCCTCGTAGCCGATCAGAGTCCCATCGCGCGCGGCAACAATCGGCTGGAGCGAAATTTGGATATCACCGTCCGCGAGCGCCTTGCGGAGGGCGTGTTCGATGGCGACGCGCTCGGCCATGCGGCCCTGTAGCACTGAGTCGTAGGTCGCGACCCGATCCCGACCGCCAGCCTTCGCCTCGTACATTGCCATATCCGCCTCACGGACGAGCTGCGCGGGCGTGTGCTGCCGAGAGGCCAGCGCCACGCCGATGCTGGCGGTCAGGTGGTAGACCCCCCCACGGTACAGAATCGGCGCGCGAACCAAGTCGAGCGCCGCCTGCGCACGGGCCAGGGCGACCTGAGGATCGGAGACGTCGAGGAGGACGATTCCGAATTCGTCGCCCCCAAGCCGCGCCACGGTATCTCCGGGGCGCACGCAGGAAGCGAGCCGCCGGCCAAGCTCGGCCAGGAAGTGGTCGCCGGCGGCATGACCGAGCCGGTCGTTGAGCACCTTGAGCCGGTCCATGTCGAGAAAAAGTAGAGCCACGGCGGGCACCGCGGAACGGGCCCGGCGGGCCAGGGCCATGTCCAGCCGATCGTAGAGCAGCGCGCGATTCGCTAGCCCGGTCAGCGCGTCGTGGAGCGCATCGTGGCGCAACTGTTGGTGCGTCGACTCGACCTTGTCCAAAAGCGCGTTGAGCGAGCCCGCCAGCCGGTCCAGCTCGTCCTTCCCGACCACGGGCAGGCGGAGTCCGGTCTGTCCACCGTCGCGGATGCGGTCTGCGAGGGTGGAGAAGCTTTGCAACCGGCGCTGCACCATCCGGTATAGCAGGAGAAGCACGAGCGCAGTGGCGAGGCCGCCGACCAGCGCCAGGTCGCGGCCCGCGGCGACCACTTGCGCCACGAGGGACCCCTCGCCGCCAAGCGTGCGACGGAGGACGACCCTGACGGGTGCGCCCTCGGCCAGCTCGGACTCGGCCACCAGCCCGTCCGGCGAGGTCACGCCCACCCCCAATGTGACCGTGGCGCCGAACATGCTGCCGAGCCGTGCGAGCCGCCCACCGTCCATGTGGCGAGCGGCCACCAGCACGCCCTCCTGCCCGTCGACGGTCCGGGCGGGCGCGGCGGCGACGAGCCAGACCTCATCCTCCGCAAGGACCCAGCGGCTGCTGGCGATGCCGGACTGACGAACCTCCGGCACGATCTGCGCGCGCATCGCGCCGAGCGTGGCCACGGCCTCGGCGACGTCCACCACTACCACGAGCGTATCGACGTCGAGCGCGTCACGCGGGGTCTGAAACGCCGTGCCGTCGGGCGGCGGCGCGGCCGTGAGCGTGGCGAGAACGTCGGCCCGGCCGGAGATCGCCTTGAGCGCCGTGAGCAGCCCCTCGGACTCGCGGCGAAGTTCAGCGCTCGCAGCGCGCGCGCCCTCCTTGAGTGCCGCGTGCTGCGACGTCCGATCGCTGGTCCACACCGAGCGCCCGCCCGAGACGACGCTGAACACGAGCGCCGCGAAAAGCAGCACCGCAGCGAGGAGTAGAGTGCGAGCGCGCAGATCGGTCAAACCGGGCATCCGTTGGCTTACGATGGAGTGCGCGTGGCGGGCGCGAGTTTGGCACGTCCTAACAATGATACATGTAGAAGCATACTGTCCACCGGTGCATTGACCATTTCCAGGCAGGCCCCGATCGCCGACTCAGGTCGTGCAATGGTCACCAACCCCACCCGATATGGTCACAATTAGCCGAATAGCCAGCCCGATCAAGCGCTGTCAGGGCAAAACAGCGTTGCCTATGTGGGAGGATCGATCTTCACGGTGTCGAAGGGCACGTTGGCATCGTCCTCGGTGAACCATCGGATCTCGATCGTGGCGCCGAACTCGCTGAGCGAGAAATGAGGTTCTAGACACGTGGGCGTCGCGTCTTCTCCTGGGGTCCAGGACTCGAAGATCTCGACGAGGTCGCCGTCGGTGGTGATGGTCGGCTCGAATACGTCCTCGAGGTTGTGGCCCAGGATCGGGGAGCGCCAGACATCGACCGTGTCGCCCTCCGCGGCGGTCAGCAGGGCGGGATCAGCGGGGTCGTCGGGATCAAAGTCCTGACATCCCTCCGTCGAGACCGCCACCTTGGGGTCACCGACACAGGCGAGGAGGGAAAAAATGGAGAGAATCAACATGTGGTCACCTTACCTACCCGTACCGGGTGAGGCCCCTGGCGTCGAGCGCCGCCAGCACTTCGCGCACCCGCTGGGCATCGGAACGTCGCGCCACCAGGATCACGTCGGGCGTGTCCACGACGATGAGATCGTCGACTCCGACCAGCGCGACGAGCTTGCCTTCGGCGTGAACAAGGTTGCGGCGGGCGTCGATTTCGACCATCTCTTTGCAGAGACCGGCACCCCACGCCGAGGCGGGGAGCACCTCATCGAGGGCGGGCCAGCTGCCCACGTCGCTCCACCCGCAGTCCAACGGGACCACCCTCACTTCGGCATGGCGCTCCATCACCCCGTAGTCTAGGCTGGTGGCCTCGCACGACGGCCAGACGTCGTGCAACGAGGCGCCGCCGTCGAGTCGATCGAGGGCGGCTGCGGCGCCAGGGCAATGTTGCCGTAGGGCCGCACGGAAGGCGTCGACCCGAAAGACGAAGATGCCGGCGTTCCAGAGGTGCCGGCCACCGGCGAAGAGCGCGTCGGCGACCGCCTGCGGCGGCTTTTCGACAAAACGAGCCACCCCCCCGTCGGCCGCCGGCTCGATCCAGCCGAATCCGGTCTCTGGGCGCGTGGGCCGCACGCCAAGCGTCACCAGACAGCCCGTCTGCGAGACTGCTACCGCCTCGCTCAAAGCGGCTACGAACGCGGTGACGTTCACGACGTGATGGTCGCTCGGCAGCGCGACGACGACGTCGGCACCGCGCTGCTGGGCCTCCCAGACACCCAGCGCGATCGCCGGGAGCGTGTTGCGCGCGCTCGGCTCGACGATCAGCTCGGCACCCACCGCTTCCGGCCGCACCGCGTCCAGCATGTCAGGGCCCGTGACGACCAGCCGGGGACCCGTCACGACGCCGTCCAGGCGAGCGAGCGTGCGCGCCAGGAGCGTCCCCTCCCCGGTCAGGTCCAAAACCTGCTTGGGGCGGGCCCGTCGCGACAGAGGCCAGAAGCGGGTGCCGCGGCCCCCGGCGAGGATGACGGCGCCGACGTTCATGCGGGGCCGAGTATCACGCCCCCTCCCCCATCAGAAGAGCCCCGGACGCAACTGCCGCATCACCTCGTAGGCGACGACAGCGGCGGCATTGGAGAGGTTCAGGCTCCGGGTGGGGCCCACCATCGGGATGCGCCACGCGCCGCGGCGATCCGTCCACTCCGACGGGAGGCCGACCGACTCTCGCCCGAAAACGAGCACGTCGTCGGCTTGGAAGCGCAGGTGCGTGTACGGCGCTGCGCCGTGCGACGACAGCGGGAAAACCCGCCCTGCGGTGCCCGCTCCGGTGGGACCCTCCCCGCCGTCCAGCCACGCGTCGAAGCCGTTCAGGTCCACGTGCTCGACGACGTCGACGTGCTTCCAGTAGTCCAGCCCCGCCCGACGCACCGCCTTCTCGTCCGTCTGGAAGCCGAGGGGGTGCACAAGGTGCAGGCGCGCGCCCACATTCAGGCAGAGGCGGCCGACGTTTCCGGCGTTGCCGCCGATCTCCGGCCAGACGAGCGCCACATGGAAAAGCGCGTCGCTCAGGGGCGACCGATACAGCGGTATTCGAGGCCCGCCGCGCGCACGTCCGCGGGATTGAAGATGTTCCGACCGTCGAAGATCGCCGGCGTCCGCAGCGCCGCCGCGAGCGCGGCGAAGTCCGGGCTGCGGAACTCGTTCCACTCGGTGACGAGCACCAGAGCGTCGGCGCCGTGCACCGCGTCCATCGGGCGGCCGGCGTACTCGATGCGATCGCCGAGCACCCGGCGCGCCTCGTGCATCGCTTCGGGGTCGTAGGCGACCACGGTCGCACCCGCCGCACACAGCCGGTCCACGACCGTGAGCGCGGGCGCCTCCCGCATGTCGTCCGTCTCCGGCTTGAACGCGAGCCCCCACACAGCAATTCGCTTTCCGGTGAGATCCGCGCCGAACCGCGCGATGACCATGTCGGCGAGGCGATGTTTCTGCCGCTCGTTCACGTCTTCCACAGCGAGCACGACCTTCATCGCCATGCCATGCTGCTTGGCCGTGTCCACCAACGCGCGCACGTCCTTGGGGAAACAACTGCCGCCGTAGCCGGCCCCCGGAAACAGGAAGCGTGGGCCAATCCGACTGTCGCTGCCGGCGCCGCGCCGAACCGCATCGACATCGGCGCCCACGAGATCACAGAGGGCGGCGATCTCGTTGATGAACGAGATCTTCGTCGCCAGGAAGGCGTTCGCCGTGTACTTACACAGCTCGGCCGAGCGGTTGTCCATGAACAGAATCGGCTTGCCAGTGCGCACCAGGGGGGCGTAGAGCCGCTCCATCAGCGCTTGGGCCTCGGGCGAGGCCACGCCGCAGACAATCCGATCCGGCCGCAAGAAGTCGTCGATGGCCGCACCTTCTTTGAGGAACTCGGGATTGCTGACGACCTCGACCGGGTTCTCGGTGTGGGCGCGGACATGCGCGCGGACCCGATCCGCCGTCCCCACCGGGACCGTGCTCTTGATGATCAGGGTGACGGGACCGTCCGCCTGCGCGGCGACCTCGCCCGCCACCGCGAAGACGCCGGTGAGATCGGCCGAGCCGTCCGCCGCCGACGGCGTGCCCACCGCGATGAAGACCACGCGGCTATGCAAAAGTCCTGCGGCCATGTCGCGCGTGAAGCGCAGCCGCCCCTCGCGAACGTTCCGCTCCAGGAGTTGGTCCAGGCCGGGCTCGTAGATGGGCACTCGTCCCGCCAGCAGCGCCGATATCTTGGCTTCGTCGCTGTCGACACAGGTGACGCTGTGGCCAAGGTCGGCCATGCAAACGCCGACCACCAAACCGACGTACCCGGCGCCCACCACGGAGATGTTCATGGGGCCGGCTGCTAACACTCCCCATGCCTGCGCGGATGCAGCGCGCGCGCGAGGGCCTTTTCCATCGCGGGGCCGGGGAGGCCGTCGATGCGTGCGAGCGCGAGGCCGTGGATCGCGGATGCCAGATAGCAGGCGCGTTCGGGATCACGGCGTGCGCCGAGCGCGACCTCCAGCGCGCGGCGCGGGGACGCTACCATGACCATGCCGTGCAGACCCTTCCTGCCTGAACCCGGCGCATGCCAGCCCTCGCCGGAGACGAGGCGGTAGAGGTTGGCATGGGCGGCGGCGAAGGCGACCCACCGCCCGGCGGCGAAGGCGACCCACCGCCCGGCGGCGTTATGCAGGGCGACCGCCTGGCCGCTTGCGACTCGCGCTGACGCAAGCAGCAGCTCGAGCGCGGACGCTGCCACCGCGGCCCGCATGCCCGCCAGGTTTCCGAACAGTCGTACGAGCGAGGTGGCGGTGACGCCGAGGTCACGCGCGAGGCCGCGGAGGGAGAGCGCGCAGGGCCCGTGGAGGGCGACGATCTGCCGCCCGCGGGCAACGGCGGAGGGCCCCAGGTTCCCGTGGTGGTAGCGGCGCTTGCGTGTCCACCCCTCGGCGACCGTGGACCGAGGGGTGGGGTGGGTGTCCACCGGCCCTATGTTAGCATTGTTACTATCGCGCCGCAAGGGGTCCAAGGTGCGCCGGCCGGCGGTCGCCGCCCAGCTGCAAAAGCAGTTTCATGCCATGCCGGGCCTTGCAAGGCGTCACGCTCCCGAGCCGAGTCGGGTACGCTGCGCTGTGCTCAATTTCCTCCTCGCTTGCGTCGCCGGCGATCTCTCCCCTGTTGACGCCCCCGCAGCGGACGACCCCGCCGGGTACGAGGAGCTCCCCGGAAGCACCGACGGCGACGACACCTCCGAGCCAGACGACGACGACCCCGCCCCAGACTCCGACGAGGCTCTGTGGGGCTGTTCGGACCTCTTCGAACAGGACCGCCTCCCGACGTACCACCTGACCCTGGACCGCCGGACGTGGAACAGCCTGCAGTCCGAGTTCACGGCTCACGACGGCACCAAGGGCTACCACGACGTCGAGGCCTTTGAGGTCGATGGCGAGACCCTCCCGGACGTTTCCATCCGCCTGAAAGGAAACGAGGGCTACTCCTGGGTCGGCACCAAGATGCAGTTCGTCATCTCCTTTGTCGAGGTCAACGAGGACCAACGCTTTCACGGCCAGCGCCACGTCGCCTTCGATGCCACCTGGTACGACCCCACACTGTTGAACAATCGGACGGCCACCCGTTTCTTGCGCCGGCTCGGTCAGCCGGCGCCGTGCGCCAACAACGCACTGATGTACATCAACGACGAATATTACGGTATCTACGCCCATATGGAGGAGCCTGACCGCGAGTACCTCGAGCGCAACTTCGGCAAAGAAAACGCCGACGGGAATTTGTACAAGTACGGGTACGAGCTGAAGAACAACCCGGGGGCCGACACCTCGCGCGTGGACGGGTGGTGGTCCAGCTACGAGTTCGAGGACCTCGAGAGGTACGGCGACCCCGATCAGTGGGTTTCGGAGTGGGCGGCCGAAGCCACGATGCCGGATTGGGACGGCTACTGGATTTCGGGGCACAACTACTTCATCTACGACCACCCCGAGCGCGGGTTCATGTACCTGCCCTGGGACCTCGACGCGACCTTCGGCTATTACGACGCGACCTCTTACGATCCGCTGACCGGCATCTATTGGGACTACGTTCCCCACGAACGAAGTGTGCTGTCCCAGGACGAGTACGAGCAACGCTTCATCGAGTACATCGCCGAGTACGCCGAGAAGTTCGACGCCGAGACGATGGACGCCGAGCTTCTGGAGTGGGACGACCAGATCAGGGACTGGCTCGATGCCGACCCCAACAAGTACTACACGATCGAGGAGCACGACGCGCGCGTGATCGCGACACGACGCGGCTTGGGCGAACGACGTGACTTCCTGACCGCCTGGGCCGAGTACAACCTGGGGCGTTAGGCCGCACGCTTCCGGACGCCCCATGCTCACTGCGCTCCTCTCGCTCTGTTTTTCCGTCAGCACCGCCTTCGCGGAAGAAGCCGCCGATCCCTTCCTCTGGCTGGAAGACGTGACCGGCGAAAAGGCGCTGACCTGGGTCAAGGAGCGCAACCAGGAAAGCACCGCGCAGCTTCAGGACGGCAACTACAAGAAGCTGCACAGCAAGTTCAAGGCCGTGCTCGACTCTGACGCGCGCATTCCGTACGTCCAGAAGATGGGGGACCACTACTACAACTTCTGGCAGGACAAGGACCACGAACGCGGCCTGTGGCGGCGGACCAGCCTCGCCGAATACAAGAAGGCGTCGCCGAAGTGGGAAACCATCATCGACGTTGATGCCATCGGCAAAGCGGAGGCGGTGTCCTGGGTGTGGCACGGCGCGAATTGCCTGGAGCCCGCCTACGAGCACTGCCTGATTGCGCTGTCCAAGGGGGGCTCCGACGCGGACGTGAAGCGCGAGTTCAACCTGGCGACGAAGTCCTGGGTGGCCGACGGCTACTCGCTTCCCGAGGCCAAGAGCGAGGTGTCGTGGGTCACGGCCGACAAGCTGTGGGTGATGACCGACACCGGCGACGGGTCGCTGACCACCTCTGGCTACCCTCGCGAAGCGCGGCTGTGGGACCGCGGGACGGCGCTCGCCGACGCCCCGGTCGTGTTTTCCGCGCCGGTGACCGACGTGTCGGCAGGCGCGTGGACCAGCCACGAGCCGGGGTACACAAGGCACTTCGCGACGCGGTCGCCGACCTTCTTCACCAGTCGCACCTACGTGTCGCAGGGTGGGCTGTTTACGCGCATCGATGTCCCCGATGACGCGCAACCATCGGTGTTTCGGGAGTGGTTGTTCGTGGAGTTGAGGACCGCATGGACCACGGGCGGGAAGACCTGGGCCGGCGGCTCGCTCCTGGTGACCCGCTTCGACGATTTCATGGCGGGCAAGCGCGAGTTCGAGCCACTTTTCACGCCTACCGCCACGACGGCCCTCAATGGGGTCGCGTTCACGCCGACCCATGTGGTGCTCAACACCCTCGACAACGTGAAGAGCCGGGTTTTCATCGCCGACCGCAAGACCGGCGCCTGGGTCACCAAGGCGATGGCCGGTCTGCCCGAGTTCGGCACCATCGGGGTCAGCGCGGTGGACTCGGACGCTAGCGAAGACCTCTTCATCACGACGACGGACTTCGTGACCCCCACACGCCTTGCCCTCGGCAGCACCGACGGCAGCGCCCCCGCCCTCCTGAAGGCGATGCCGGCGATGTACAACGCCAAGGGGCTTGAAATCACCCAGCACTACGCCACGAGCAAGGACGGGACCAAGATCCCGTACTTCCAAGTTGCGAAGATCGGCGTGGCCGCGGACGGCAAGAACCCGACGCTGCTGTACGGCTACGGCGGCTTTGAGGTGTCGCTGCTGCCCAGTTACAACGGCATCATCGGCAACGGCTGGCTGGAAAAGGGCGGCGTCTACGTTCTGGCCAACATCCGCGGCGGTGGGGAGTTCGGGCCCGCCTGGCACACCTCGGTGGTCAAGGAGAATCGTCTCCGTGTGTTTGAGGACTTCTCGGCGGTGGCGCGGGACCTCGTGGCCCGCAAGCTCACCACGGCGGAGCACCTCGGCACCATGGGCGGCAGCAATGGCGGCCTGTTGATGGGCAACATGATGACGCAGTATCCGGAGCTTTTCGGGGCCATCGTCTGTCAGGTTCCCCTGCTCGACATGAAGCGATACAGCCACCTCCTGGCGGGTGCGTCGTGGATGGACGAGTACGGCGACCCCGACGACCCGAAGCAGTGGGAGTACATCCAGCACTTCTCCCCCTACCAGCTGGACAAGGCCGACCGGAAGTCGCCGCCGGTGCTCTTCACCACCTCCACCCACGACGATCGGGTCCACCCCGGCCACGCGCGTAAGATGGCGGCGAAGATGCTCGGCGAAGGCAAACCGGTGCTGCTGTGGGAAAATACCGAAGGCGGCCACGGCGGCGCCTCGACCAGTGACCAGAAGGCGACCATGTGGGGGCTGACGTACAACTTCTTGTGGCAGCAGTTGAAGTAGATGCCCAGGTCCGCGTGAGCGTGAGCGCGTCCACGGCGACGTCGGCGCGGCGCGCTTCACCCGCGGAGCGCCGCCATGACCGCCACCACAATCACCTCCGCATCATCGCAAAGCAACGGCCGCGGCCGCGGCCCTGAAAGCGTGGCTGCAACAGCCTCATGGAGCGCCTCGCGTACCGCGGCGTCGCCTTCAACGCCCGGCCGCGCGCCCACCTTCACGTCCCCCCGCTCGCGCATGGCCGCTTCCAGGTACGGCGCTTCGGGAAACCCACCCCGATCGAAGTACAAGAGCCGCGCCCCGCTGAGCATGGCCTCGGCCAGCATGCCGTAGCCCGGCTTCGTCAGGACGAGGTCGGCGCCGGCCAGGAGCGCCGAGAAAGGCACCTCACCAACGAACCGACAGTCCGGCCTTGCTGGTGCGACCATGGGCGCCGCAAAGAGCCAGACCACTCCGTCGATCACCGGCAGCAGCTCGCCAAGCGCTGGAAGCCCGAAGCCACCGAAGCCGACGAGGATCGCGGTCTGGGTGCGGCCGACCGCCCTCATCGGCGCAAACCGCCGCGCGAGGAGCCCCCCTTGCGTCACCGATGCGAACCCGGTGAGGTCGGGCCCCGGCCGAAGCTGAATCGCCGGATGCGCACCCTGCCACGCGGCGAAACGTTGCGCCCACGGACGCAGCCGTTCGTAGTGCCCGTAGATCCATGCCCAGTCGAAATTCCCCATCGCCACCGCCGGCACGCCCGCGCGACGTGCAGCCTCCAGCGCGGCCGGCGCGATGTCAACGACCACGCCGTGGTACGCCGAGAGTTGAGCAGCAAGCTCGTCGATCGCGGCATCGCCGCAGCGGTCGTCGAGGGCGTTGAGCGTGGCCGCGTCATCCTCGCGGAGGGAGTCGGGCTGCACCAAGCCGACATCCGCAGCCCACGGCACGAGCGGATGTGCGGTGCCGAGCACCGAAGCCGGCGCCGTCGTGTAGAGGGTAGCGTGGTGTCCGGCAGCGACCAACGCATCCGCCAATACGACGCTGCGAGTCGCGTGGCCGTACCCATGAGCGGAGGCGACGAGGGCGAGCTTCATCGCACGCAGCGCACGTCGACCACGACCGCCGTGAACCGATCGATGACGAGCGCGCCACCGAGCCCAAACCAGACCGTCGGCGGCCGGGCGACGCCGACCCCGGACTCGGTGGTGACCAGAGGGCGGTAGGGCCGGACCACCGCTCCAGCTATCGTGTCGAGCGGCGCCCAACCCGGGGGCGTTACGTGGGGGCCACGATGCGCCTTCCCTTCCTGCTGCTCCCCATCCTCGTCGGCTGTATGCCGCCCCCCTTTCCCGAAGACAAGCTGCCCATTTGGGAAGAGCGTCCGGTCGAGGTGAGTTTTGATTCGGGCTCGGACAAAGTGTGGGAAGAAGTGCTGACCGTTGCCGGCGACACCTGGCCGATCGACCGGATGAATAAGGGCGAAGGCCGCGTTACCACCGAATGGGTGGTCGGGCAGAGCGACTACATCTACAACCAGTACGGCGGTACCCGCATCCCGGAAAAGGTGCGCTACCGGGTGACAGTCGTCGTCGACCAACACAAGGGCAAGACGCGGGTGACCGTGAAGAGCCGCGAGCAGGTCGAAAAAGACATCATCTCGGCCAACCTGACGTTTACCGGCAGCATCTACGAGTGGATCGACGTGCCGTCAAGCTGTAGGAAGGAGCGTGCTTTCTTGGAGAGCGTCGCCGCCGGCCTCGGCAAGGACACGCGCCGCGCCGAGCTGGACCTGCGCTATCGTTAGCTGGGTACCCAGACGCGCTTGAGGCGCTGGACCGCGGCGAGTCGTTCTTCGGCCACACGGTTGGCGGCCATCGCGGTGGTGCTGCCCTCCACCTTGGCCTTGTTGATGACGCGCTTGACGGTATCGAAGATGTTCGCGGCGTCCTGCATCGCCTTTTCGCGGCCGTAGCTCTTCAGCTCGCTGTAGACGTTGATGAGCCCACCGGCGTTGATGACATAGTCCGGCGCATAGCTGATGTTGCGTTGGGTGAGCGCCTCACCATCGCGACGCTCGTCGTCAAGCTGATTGTTGGCACCGCCGGCGATGATCGGCGCGCGCAGCATCGGAATGGTGCGGGTGTTGATGATGCCGCCGATGGCGCAGGGGGCGAGCACGTCGGCCTCGGCGCGGTAGAACTCGTCGCCTTCGAGCACCTTGCCGCCGAACGCGTCGACCACGCGCGTGAGGCGGCGGCTGGACACGTCGGCGTAGGACAGCTTCGCGCCGGCCTCGTGGAGGTACTTCGCGAGCCAGTAGCCGACGTTGCCCACGCCCTGGATGACGACGGTGCGCCCACTGACGTCCGGGCTGCCATAGGTGACTTCTAGGCAGGCGCGGATGCCATGGAAGACCCCCCACGCGGTGACCGGCGAGGGATCACCCGATCCGCCGTGCGCCGCTTCCGAGCCGGTGACCCACCGCGTCTCGCGACGGATGTTGCCCATGTCCTCCACGGTGGTGTTCATGTCCTCGGCAGTGATGTAGCGACCGCCGAGCGTGCCGATGAACCGCCCGAACGAACGGAACATCTGCTCGGTCTTGGTGGTCGGGTCGCCGATGATGACGGCCTTGCCACCGCCCAGATCGAGGCCAGCCACGGCCGCCTTGTAGGTCATGCCGCGGGAGAGCCGGAGCACGTCACGGACGGCGTCGGCTTCGCTGGGGTAGTCAAGCATGCGGGTGCCGCCGAGGGCGGGCCCGAGCGTGGTGTTGTGGACGGCGATGATGGCTTTGAGGCCAACACTTTCGTCACGACAAAACACCACTTGTTCGTGGTCGTAGGAGGAGAGCTGCTCGAAAATGCTCATGGGGCCTCGCGAGCGCCGGAGCTAACCGACGGCGGCGCGGCCGATGTCAGAGCGGGGCAAATCCTGGGACAAAGCGGGTCGCGAGCCCTACTCCACCGTCGCTACCAGCTCCACAAAGCGCTCCACCACGGGCCACGACCACCCTGCGACGTCGGTGCCATCGAGCTCGGAGACGGTGCCGCCCTCGTCGGCGCCGGTGTTGGCCGCGGCCTGCCGAGGCGCCTGGTCGACGCCCACGCCGGGCTCCTGGTTCAGCTCGGTACCCATGTCGAAGAGCGCAAGCGGCACCCGGGAGAGCAAGGCGCCGTCGACCGCGACGAGCGCCACGCCACCAGGAGCAGTCGCGACGACGGCATCATTCGACTGGCCGAACATCGCGACGAAGCTGATGCGGTCGTCGGGGCCGATGGTGAGGACTGTGGCCGCCGACTCACCGGGGTGGATGGGCGCGGCGGCGTAGGTGACGGCGTCCTTGGTGGAGATGACCCGCACCAGCGTGACCCCCGCTTCATTGGCCAGCGCGGTTTGGAGCGCGCCGGGGTCGCCGTCTTCGGCGAGGGCCTCCAGCTCGGTGCCGGCGACGGTGTCTCCTACCGAGAAGAGCATCCAGCCCGGCTCGTGGACCAAGAGCAGGCCGGGAGCGAGCACGATGTCGGTCGCGCCCTCGGAGGTGGACAGCGCGCTCGCCACCGAGGTGTTCCCCAGGGTCAGCTGCAGGCTGACCGCGCCGTCCGCGGTGTCACCGGTGTCGGCGGAGTCGGGTTGGGCGGTGGTGCAGGCGAGGAGGACGTGGAGCATGGGCAGGAGTATCGCACCCCCTACTCAAACCTCACCAACCGCGCGCCCAAATCAACCGCCTGCCCCTCGGCCACATACAACTCGGCCACCAAGCCGTCGCCAGCGGCCTTGAGCTCGTTCTCCATCTTCATGGCTTCGAGCACCAAGAGCGGCTGGCCCTTCTTGACGGTATCGCCAACCGCAACCAACACCCGCACCACGCGGCCGGGCATCTGCGCGGAAATCACCTTGCCCCCGCGCGCCGCCGAACGAACCACGACCGCCCGCCGCGGATCGACGACATCGACCTCGGCCGACAGTCCCAAGACGTCGATGAGCCAGCCCCCTTCCCGGGGGGCCGCCCCCGCCTCCCACGATTGGCCGTCGATGAGCATGTGGAAGGCATCGGGCGTCGGCCGCACGAGGTCGACCACGTGGGCGACGCCGTCCAGGACGACCCGAAAGTGACCATCGTCGTCGCGAGATACCACTGCTGAACGAGGCGCACCGCCTACCGTGATCGTGTACCGGAGGGTGCTCACGAGTCACCTCCCGGGCGGCCGGAGCGTTTCCAAGCGCTCTGGGTGGGCGTGGCGGAGGCCGCGCGCGCCGGGCGGGTGTCCCGCTCGTACTGGGCCAGCGCTGCCGCGATCGTCGCAATCTCATCGGTCTGGGAGACCGCACACAGTTCTTCCAGACGCGAGGGTGACAAGAACCCGGTTGAGTAGTTGCCAGCGACAAAGTCGGGGTCGCGTAGGATGGCGCTGAAGAAGGGAATGGAGGTACGGATGCCGCGGACGCGGTACTCACGCAGGGCACGAATGCTGCGAGAGATCGCCTCCTCGCGGTCGGCGCCCCAGCAGATGAGCTTGGCCACCATCGGGTCGTAGTGGATCGGCACCTCGTACCCGGCATACACCCCGGAATCGACACGCACCCACGGCCCGCCAGGCTCCCGCAAGCCGGAGATCAGGCCCGGCGCCGGCGCGAAGTTGTTTGCCGGATCTTCGGCGTACACGCGACACTCGATCGCATGGCCGGTCTGTTTGATATCAGCCTGGGAAAACCATAGTTTTTCACCGGCGGCGATGCGGAGCTGGGCCCGGACCAGATCAACGCCGGTCACCATCTCGGTGATCGGGTGTTCCACCTGAAGCCGGGTGTTCATCTCCAAGAAGTAGAAGTCGCCCGTGGCTTGGCTGTAAAGGAACTCGATGGTGCCCGCGCCCACATAACCCACCGCTTCGGCCGCTTGTACTGCCACCTTTGCCATGGCGTCGCGAGTGGCCGCGGGCAGGACAGGGCAGGGCGTCTCCTCCACGACCTTTTGATTGCGCCGCTGAACGGAGCAGTCGCGCTCGAACAGGTGAACGGTGGTCCCGTGGGCATCGGCGAGCACCTGGATTTCAATGTGCTTGGGGTCCGCAACGAACTTTTCCAGGTAGACCGCGTCATCCTTGAAGCTCTTGAGCGCCTCGCTCCGCACGGACCGCCACGCGCTGCCAAAGTCCTCGGCGCGGTCAATCTTGCGCATCCCCTTTCCGCCGCCGCCCGCCGCCGCTTTGAGCATGACCGGGAACCCGAACGACTCCGCGAGCGCGAGCGCTTCCGCCTCGGTCTCGATGGCCTCCGAGGTGCCGGGAACCACGGGCACCCCCGCTGCGATCATCCGCTGCCGCGCGCGGGTCTTCCCCCCCATCGCATCAATCGCGTCGGCCGGCGGGCCGATGAACACCAGGCCCGCCCCTGCTACCGCCCGCGCGAAGTCAGCGTTTTCGGACAGGAAGCCATAGCCAGGATGGATGGCTTGCGCGCCTGACCGCTTGGCCACATCGAGGATGACGTCACTGCGGAGGTAACTTTCTGCCGAGGGCGCCGGCCCTACGAGCCAGGCCTCGCCAGCGTTACGGACGTGCAGCGCGGTGCGATCGGCCTCGGAGTAGACCGCGACGGTCCGCACGCCGAGCTCGTGGCAGGCGCGGATGACGCGGACGGCGATCTCCCCGCGGTTGGCGACAAGGACCTTCTGAAAGGGAGGCGGACGCATCGGCGCCGGGTATCATGGCCTACGAACGGCTGATGCGTCGCCACGCGAAAGGAGCTGGCCCCGACGTCACCATCGACGACGAGGTGGAGGAAGCCGGAATCGAAGACGCAGACCAGCCCTGGAACCGCTGGGCACCGAAGAGGCCCGGCCGTACCTGACTTGACGAAAATGAGGATGGCGATTTAGACTGGGTCCAGATAATGGCGGGGCCGACGGAACCCCGTCCCAACCCCTGGAGAGCCCAATGTCGTCACTCAACGGTACCAAGACCCACGCCAATCTCAAGGCCGCGTTCGCGGGCGAATCGCAGGCCAATCGCCGCTATCTCTACTTCGCCAAGGTCGCCGACGTCGAGGGTTACCCCGACGTTGCAGGCCTTTTTCGTGACACCGCCGACGGCGAGACCGGCCACGCGCACGGCCACCTCGACTTCCTGAAGTCTGTCGGCGACCCCGCCACCGGCCTGCCGATCGGCGACACCGAAGCGAACCTCAAGGCCTCCGTCGCCGGCGAGACCTACGAGTACACCGACATGTACCCAGGCATGGCCCGCACCGCGCGCGAAGAAGGCTTCGCCGACATCGCCAACTGGTTTGAGACGCTCGCCAAGGCCGAAAAGTCCCACGCCGGCCGCTTCCAGAAGGGCCTGGACGGCCTTTAGACCACCGCGATGTCGATCTCGAGCCCATCCCCTCGCGACGAGGCCTATTGGTCCCGGGACCTGCTCGTCGCTGAGGAAAGGCGGGTCTTCGAGATCTGCAACGGTTGTCGGCTCTGCTTCAACCTGTGCCCGAGCTTCCCCGCGCTCTTTGACGCCATCGACGCGCTCGACCCCACCGGCCACCTGGTCGGGGAATCGGGCCCGCCGGCCGAGGTCGACGCGCTGGGGAACCACGCCCATGCCACCAGCGGCGCGCACGCCGCGTCGATGCGTGACGACGTGATGGGGCAGGCCGACGCCCTCGAAAGGCTGCCAGCATCGGTGTCTCAGCGGGTCGTCGACCTCTGCTACCAGTGCAAGCTCTGCGATCCGATCTGTCCCTACACCCCCCCGCACGAGTTCGCCGTCGACTTTCCGCGGTTGATGCTGCGCCACCGCGCGATCGACGCCCGGGAGCGTGGGGTGCCCCTCCAGGATCGGATTTTGGGGGAGCCCGATCTGATCGGCCGCATCGGCACGATCGCCCCCTCGATCGCCAACGCGGTGACCAATCTGCGCGCCAACCGGGTGGTGATGGACTGGACGGTCGGCATCCACCGGGACCGCCAGCTTCCCCAGTTCGCCGATGAGACCTTCCTGGCCTGGTTTGGGCGGCGACACCCGCTCCAGCCGCCGCCCGGCGCCGTGGCGGGCCCAAAGGTCGTGCTGTTCTACACTTGCTCGGTGCAGTGGAACGAGCCCCAAGTCGGGCGTGCCGCCGTCGAGGTCCTGGAGCACAACGGCATCACCGTCTACGCCCCAGAAATGCGCTGTTGTGGCATGCCGGCGCTCGACGGCGGCGACGTACCGCGCGCCACAGAGTGGGCACGCCACAACGTCGAGCGGCTCTTGCCCTATGTCGAAGCCGGGTGCACCATCGTGAGCCCAGGGCCGACCTGTTCGTTCATGCTCCGGCGCGAGTGGCAGGACTACTTGGGCACGGAAGCGGCCGAGCGTATCGCCGCCGCGAGCTACGACCTGATGGAGTTCTTGTTCAACCTGCGGAAACATGGAAAGCTGCGGGAAGACTACACCACCGAGGTCGGCAGCGTGGCCTACCACCTGCCGTGTCACCTCAAAGTGCAGAAGATCGGGTTCCGCAGTCGCGACATCCTCAAGAAGCTGCCGGGGGCGACGGTCAGCCTCGTGGACCAGTGCAGCTGCATGGACGGCACCTGGGGCATGAAGTCCGAGTTCTACGAGCTAAGCAAAAAGGGCAGCAAAAAGCTGATGGATGGGCTTGCCAATGCCAAGGCGGACACCTACAGCTCCGATTGCCTCATCGCCAAGCTCCAGATCGAAGAGCAGAGCGGCAAACCCGTGAAACACCCGATCGAGCTTTTGTGGAAAGCGTACGGACTCGACCGATGAGCCTGACCCTTGCCGATGTGCGCTCGAGCGCCGACTTCGCCGAATCACGCCGCCGACTGGAAGCGGAGATTCTGCAGGTCAAAGGAATACGCCGCTTTGCGCTCGGGCCGAAGATGACGCTGCTCTTCGAGAACCGCGCCACGTGCTTGTGGCAGGTGCAGGAAATGTGCCGGGTGGAGGGCATCACCGCGGCCGGCGCCATCCAGCACGAACTCGACACCTACAACGCCCTGCTTCCCGGCCCGGCCGAGCTCAGCGCAACCCTGCTCATCGAGGTCGACGACCCGGTTGAGCGCGCCGACCTGATGGGGCGTCTCGTTGGCCTTCATCAAGCGGTGGCGTTGCATCTGGCTGACGAGCCCCCGGCCCCGGCCCGCTTTGATGGCGAGCAGTTCAACGCCGCGCGGGTCTCCGCGGTACAATTCCTCCGCATTGCCCTGACTGCCTCACAGATTGTGACCCTCCGCGATCTGGGCCGTCCGGCTACGTTGGTCTGTACCCACCCCGCGTACGCGGTGGCCTGCCCCCTGCCGCTCACCCTGCGGGCGGCTTTGGCCGAAGACCTCGCGCACGCCTGAACACACTCTGGAGCTTCCATGTCCCTGCTTGGCCAACCCGCCCCCGACTTCACCCTGTTCAACAACAAGAAGGAGGCGGTGACCCTCTCCGCGCTCCGCGGCCGCATGGTCGTACTCGCCTTCTACCCGGCCGCGTTCACCGGCGTGTGCGAGAAAGAACTCTGCACCCTGCGGGACCAGTTCGCTGGGCTGGAAGGCTCAGGCGCCCAGGTTTTGGGCATCAGCGTCGACATGCCCTTCTCCAACAACGCTTTCGCCGCCAAGACCGGGGCGACGTTCCCGCTCTTGTCGGACGTGCACCGCGAGGTCACCCGGGCCTACGGCGTGACCTGGCCGAACTTCGCGGGTATCGCGGGCTTGGAGGTTGCGAACCGCTCGGTCTTCGTGATCGATACTGCCGGGACGGTGGTGTACGAGTGGATCGCGCCGAACCCCGGCGTCGAGCCCGACTACGCCGCGGTCAACGCGGTCGCCGCCGGCTGATGGAGCCGGCCGCGGTCGAAGCGCGTCTGCGAGCGGAAGGCTGCTCGGTCACCGCCCAACGGCGGGCGATCGTGCTCTTTCTGCACGACAATCCGACGCATCCGACCGCCGGCGACGTGCTCGCCGCGGTCACGCGGGAACACCCGCAAGCCAGCCGCGCCACCGTGTACAACACGCTGGCGCTCTTGCTCCGTGTGGGCGCGGTCCGGGTGCTCCCCCACGAAGCGGGCGAGGCGCGCTACGACCCCAATCTGCGTCCGCACCACCACGCAGTCTGCCCCACCTGCGGAGTTCTTCAAGATGTTCCTGAGGAGTCCGTCGAGGTGCTCCTGAACGGCCTGCGTACGCCCGCCGCGGTGCGGTTCGAGCTTCCGTGCGCTGCGTGCCCGCCCACGCGCGGACCAAACTCCCACCGCTGACCCCACCGGCGGCAACTATTTCGCGGAACGAGCGCCCGACGACGCTGGCAGAAGCACGGCACAAATAGGCGTTATTGGGCCACATGCGACGCCGGCGGGACGTCCCCGTGCCCGACGACGTCGTCCCGACCGCGGCCCACGACGACGACGAGACGACGCTCGTCGAGTTCTGGATGCCCGCGCGCTGACGAGGCTTCCGCCTCGATGACTACGCTTCCGCCTCGCTGACGGGGGCAATCGTCTTGGTCGCGCGGCGCGCCAGATCGACCGCCAGCGTGCTGCGAAGCTGGGCGATGTTCTCGGTGCCCAGGGCGAGGTTCAGCACCTCCTCCATGCGGCTGCAGAAGTGGAAGGTCATCTCGTCACGCACTTCCTTCGGGACCTCGACAAGGTCCTTCTTGCACTTCTCGGGCAGGATGATGGTCTTGATGCCCGCACGGTGCGCGGCGAGGACCTTTTCCTTGATGCCGCCGACGGGCAAGACCGCGCCGCGCAGCGTCGCCTCCCCCGTCATCGCCAAGGTGGGATCGACCTTGAGCCCGGTGAGGAGCGAGACCATCGCGGTAAGCATGGTAACGCCGGCGCTGGGACCATCCTTGGGAATGGAGCCCGAGGGCACGTGAACGTGGACGTCGGTGTTTTCGAAGACGTCGGGGTCGATGCCCAACTCTGGCGCCGAGGCGCGGATGTAGCTGCGGGCGACGCCGACCGACTCCTTCATGACGTCGCCGAGCGAGCCGGAGAGCTGGATGCCGCCCTTGCCCTTCATCTTCGTCGCTTCGATGAACAGGATGTCGCCGCCCGCCGCCGTCCAGGCCAGCCCTGTCGCGACACCGGGAACGCTGGTGCGTTCCGCGACCTCAGGGAAGAAGTGGATGGGGCCGCGAATCTCCTCGATCTTCTCGGGGTTGACCTCGAAGGTGCCGTCCAGGCGGCCCGAGGCGACCTCCTTGGCGATCCACCGACACACCGCCGCAATCTCGCGCTTGAGGCCGCGAACGCCGGCCTCCCGGGTGTAGGACGCGATGAGGAAGCGCAGCGCGCTGTCGGGGAAGTCGACCTGTTTGGCAGTGAGCCCGTGATCCTCGATCGCCTCGATCAGCAGGTAGTTCCTAGCGATCTTCATCTTTTCTTCCTGGGTGTACCCAGGGATTTCCAGAATCTCCATCCGGTCGCGAAGGGGGCCCGGAATCGGGTCGGCGAGGTTGGCGGTGGCGATGAACAGCACCTTCGAGAGATCGAAGGGAACGTCCAGGTAGTGGTCCATAAATGTGTCATTTTGCTCGGGATCGAGCACTTCCAAAAGCGCGCTGGACGGATCGCCGCGGTAGTCCATGCCGAGCTTGTCGATCTCGTCGAGCACGAAGACCGGGTTGTTGGTGCCCGCCTTTTTGATGCCCTTGATCACTTTGCCGGGCAACGAGCCGATGTAGGTGCGCCGGTGGCCCCGAATCTCGGCTTCGTCCCGCACGCCGCCAAGGGAGATGCGGACCAGCTTACGGCCGAGCGCCCGAGAGACCGATTTGGCCAACGAGGTCTTTCCGACGCCGGGAGGCCCGACAAGGCACAGGATGGGGCCCTTCATGTCCCGCTTGAGCTTGCGCACCGCGAGGTACTCCAGAATGCGCTGCTTGACCTTGTCCAGCCCGTAATGGTCAGCGTCGAGGATGCGGCCGGCTTCGAGCACGTCCATGACGTCTTCGGTCTGGGTAGACCAGGGGAGCTCGATCAACCAGTCGATGTAGGTGCGGCTGACCGTGTACTCGGCCGCGCCCGGGCTCATCCGGCTCATGCGCTTTAGCTCTTTGTAGGCGGACTTCTCCACGTCTTTGGGCATGCGCGCCTTCTTGACGCCCTTCTTGAGCTCCTCGAATTCTTCTTGCCGGTCGTCGGTCTCGCCCAGCTCCTTCTGAATCGCCTTGAGCTGCTCGCGCAGGAAATACTCCCGCTGCGCCTTGTCCATCTCTCCCTTGACTTCGGTCTGGATCTTGTTGGACAGCTCCAAGACCTGGATTTCTTTGTTCAAGAGCGCGATGACCTTGGTCATCCGTTCCTTGGTGTCGAGGGTGTCGAGCAGATCCTGCTTTTCTTCCACGCCGATCGAAAGGTTGCTGGCAACGATATCGGCGAGGATGCCCGGATTGTCGATGCTGCGGACCAGGAAGCTGGCTTCGGACGGGATGTGGGGGCTCAAGTCGATGATCTTCTGCGCCAACTCGCGCATGGTCGACATCAAGGATTCCAGCTCCGAGCTTGTCTCCTGCGATTCGGGGTACACCCGGACGTGTGCGGCGAGCGTGGGCGTAGTGGTGGTCCACCGTTCAACCTTGATGCGCGCGAGCCCCTGGATGATGACGTTGAGCTTGTTGCCGGGCATCTTGACCGACTTCAGGATCTTTACGACGGTTCCAGTAAGGAAAAGTTCGGAGGTATCGGGGTCTTCGTTTTTCGCGTCCTGCTGGGCGACGATGCCGAGCAGCTTGTCGCCGGCCAAGGCCCGCTCGACCGCTTCGAGGGACTTGTCACGGCCGACGTTGATCGGAAACGCGAGGACCGGAAAGATAACCGTGTTGCGAATAGCAAGAATGGGAAGATCAAGCTCGGCCGGAAGGTTCGGCGAGGCGCCCTGTTCGTAGCTGGGCGGGTCGAAGGCCATGTGTCTCCTGCTGGGTTGAGGGGAAGCTATCCCCCGACCCCCCGAGGGCAAGCGCGGGATCGTGCGGAGCCTACGAAGCGAGCGTGAATGGTCCCACGCGCGTGCGCCGGAGTGAGAGGAGAAGGGCGCCGCAGCCGAGCCGCTGCCCCAGGTCGTGCGCCAGCGCGCGGATGTAGGTGCCGCTTTCGACCACCAGCGTCACCCGGGCGCGAACGAGGCTTGGGGGGGTCTGCGAGAGGTACAGCCAATCGGCGAGCGCGTCGGCCTGCCGGAACTCTCCACGCACGCGTTCGATGCGAGTACGAATGTCTGGCAACAGCGCTGCGAGCGCGATGGGACGGGCCTCCAAGGGGGTGGCCGCGGTCACGGTCATGGTGCGCCGGGGGACGGTGATCTCGTTGAGCCGGCCCTCGCGGGCCCATCCGTGGAGCGCACGGCCCTGCACCCGGTAGGACGACCAGACCGGCAGCGGGAGGTCGTGGGCCCCGGCCAAGGAGTCGACCGCGGTTGCGCAGGCGACGTGGTCCGGCGGGGAACCGGACGTCAGCCGGCCCAGGGCGTCGTGGGTGTCGCTTTGCACACCGAAGAGCAACGTGGCGACGTACTCCTTGTCATGGAGCAGGTGGGCGTCGAGCGCGTAGCGGTCCTCACCAGTGAGCACCAGCAGCAAGCCCTCGGCCATCGGATCGAGGCGGCCCGCATACACCATGGCCTCGTCGGCGAGCGCGGGCGTGCGGGCACGTAGGTCCTGGAGAGCTTCGAGGGGCGTCCAGCCCGGCGGCTTGTCGATGGGGAGGATCACGCCGCTACCGATACACCGGTAGCCTCAGCCCTGCCGAGCGGACCTCAACTTCCGAACCGCGGTAGCCGCGCGGCACGAGGCAGGCCTCGACCTCGTCCCACGCGTCGCTCGCCCACTTGTGGCGGCCACCCGCCTTGGCGCCGCTGTCGGCCACGGTGACCACGACAACCCGCGGAGAGCCGGCATAGGTCACGACCAGGGTAGAGCAGCCAGTAGGTGATCACCGCGACCGACAGGTCCTTGTGGGCGCCGACCAGGACCACGCTGTCGGCATGCTCTGCCGCGTCCGCCACCGCCTCCAGCGCGTGTTGTACGTGTCGATCGTCGGCGTAGTCGGTTTCGCTGGAGAGGCCATCGGTGGCACGCTCGAACCCTACCAGGGCCGCGATGCTACCGAGGCAGAAGACCCACCGAGCGATGGCGCCGGTCGCGATGCGCGCCAGCGGTAGGATGAACAGGAGGTAGACGAGGGGGACCAAGACGAGTCGCAGTGCTCGACGCCATCGGGGTCGCCATTTTCTGACGACCAGCCGTCACCGTCGTCATCGTCGAGCGCTTCACAACGTTCGCGGTAGAGTTCCCCGTTGAGAATCACTCGGGCAGCAACAGGGCGCCCAAGAGCGAGAGTGAGCCCGGCATGCTCGCAGGGTAATCGATTAACCCGTGCCGATGCTCCCGCTGCTGTTCACGCTCGCCAACGGCCTTGCCGCTGATCGGATCACGCCCACGTTCGCCTGGGCCCCGGGCGACGTCTGGGCCGTCAGCTTCGAACGGACGTCCTCACGCGCGGCCGCCGGCAACGCGTACACCGCGCGCACCACATCGAACTGGACGATGACGGTGTCGGGAACCGCTGCAGCCATCCAGGTGCGCGCGTCCGACTACAAGACCGCGGGCACCACCGGGCTGCCGGCCAACGACATCAAGGAGGGAACCAACGCGAATGCCGCTGCCGCCGCCCCCTCCTTTCAGCTCGACGCCGCTGGCTCGATCGTCGAGTTGGTCGACGCTGCGGTGTCGCGACGATCGGCCGACGAGTGGTGGGACGGGTTGGTGCGCCACTGGCGGGGCGGGGCGCTGGTGCGGGGCCAGGCAGACAACCTCGCGCTCAAGACGCCCCTTGCCCAACTCGGCGGTCGCGAGGTCCAGAACGACGCGTCGCGCGTGTACGAAGGGCCGGTGCCGTGCGCGTACGGCGGGGCTTCGACGTGCGAGTCGTTCGTGCTCCGATCCCGACTCAATCCCAGCGACCTTGCGATCGCCGTGGCGGACCACACCCGCTCGGTACGCGCCAGCCAGGGCGGGCCACCCGGAATGGTGGTCGATTCGATGGCGCAGGACGCGATCCTGAACCTGGTGACCGAAGCCGATGATCTTCGTCCGCGGCGGCTCAACATCGAGCGCACCACCCGCGTGACCGGTCACGTCGGCAAAAACGTGATCGAGAGCACGCAGACCGAGACGCGGACCTGGACCTTCGCCCGGCGCTGAGCGGGCGGTATAGCCGCTGCCCGTTCCCGGGTCCCGATAGGCACTCCGCCCCCGCTCGGGGCTACGGGAGTAGCCGACGCCGGGTGAGCGCTTGACACCCACCCCGTCGCTTGGCCAATGACCACCGTTCTACCCCTCGTTCGGTGGGGACCTTCTGAAACGGGGGTTCGGCATCGACGCATCACCGCGCCAAGCGAGGCACGCCTGTTCCGCAAGGGGAGCGGTCGCGAGGCCAAGCTCTCCCACATGGGCCATGTGCTCATCGAGAACCGCAGCGGCCTGGTGGTCGACGCCGAACTCACCACGGCCACCGGCACCGCCGAGCGCGACGCGGCGCGGCGCGGCGCTCGCGATGCTTCAGCGCGAGCGCAACCGCCGGACGAAGCAGGCGAAGAAAGCGAAGAAGGCGAGCAAGAAGAAGAACCGCAAGGGCCGAAGGTTCACGGTCGCCGCGGACAAGGCCTACGACACCCGTGACTTCGTGCGGC
>CANFCK010000026.1 GCA_947445035.1 Deltaproteobacteria bacterium | reverse complement strand
CCTCCCACGCCTGCGCCGCCGCAACGAGCGCCGCTCGCTCCTCGGGGCTGAACACCCGGAATTGATCCTCCGACTCCATTTCGCACCTCACCCGGGAGCGTCACCCGGGAGTTGGGAGCCGGCCCCCACGGGCGCGCTGAGTGTTTACCGAGCGCCTGCTCGCGGCGGGGATCGACCCAGACTCGAAGTGAGCTCCCGGGCGGGCCGCGCGCGAGTCACCCCGCCTCCTGAGCTCCGTCGATCCTCCCCTTGACACCGCGCTTTCTCCGGTGCACGGGGATCGTCTCCATTACGCAAAACGAAACTCTCCCACTTGAAGTACACCCCTACGAATTCGCCTACGACTCGGGCCAAGTGGCGGCTTGAACGCGCATGATCCTCGAGACCTGCGCGAACGAGGCCAGCGGAGGCCGCATGACCTGGCGGCTCCCGTAACGAAGCGCCGAAGCTGTTGGCTCCGCTGCGGATGGCGGCCGGGGCGGGGAGGACGTACCCTCTGCGAGCCTCGCGGAGCGGCTCGCCTTCGCCGGGCTGGACGTGCTCTACCTGGTCACCGACGACCAGCTCGACGCGCGCCGGCGCCTCGGCATCTCCGAGTCCGATCCAGACGTTTCGCGCGTTCAGCGCGGCGCCGTCAGCATCACCGTGGTCGGCCTCGCGGCGGCGCACGCCATGGACGTGCGCTACCGCTCCGGGCCGGGGCGCTTCGGGCGGTTCGACGCGATCGTCGTGGACACCCCGCCGGTCAAGAAGGGCGGCTCTCGGCCCGGTGTCCTGCTCATCGCACCCACCGACGGTGGTCGCCGAAGGCGACGGGAGGGCGGCGGGTCGCGAGACTCGCAGCGACGCGCGCGACAGAGCGCGCGACGCCGCCCGACCCCCGGGCCCGGAGCCGGCCGGCAAGGCCGGCGCGAGGGTCCGACGCCTCTGCGAACCTGATCCGGATGCTCCGGGCGACCCCCGCCAACACCGAGATCGTGCTCGTCCGCATCGACGCCGTGCCCAAGCACGAGTGGGTGCACGATGCCGCGGTCATTCACGGCGCGTCGGACCACACCGGCGGGTTCTCCTACCTCCCGAGGCCGCTGCCTCGCACCGACGAGATGCGCGCGGCGCTCAACTGTCGCCAGTCCCTCTGGACTTTGGCCCGGCGTGGGGCCCCGTGCGAGTTCCTCCAGGGCCTCGAATCGCTGGCCGGCGTGGTGTGGGCCCGCATCCGCCCCGACAGCGCGCTGCCGCCGCTGGGCACCAACGCGGCGTCCGCCGTGCACATCCGCGGCTGGGACGACGATGCCTGATCCCCTCCGCGCGCGCGCCGAGGCCGATGCCGCGGAGCGCCGCGGGGCGGGGACGCTGTGGGGCGCCGGGCCCGTGGCGTGGGGGGGCGTGACCTCGGGAACCGTTGCCCAACGCGAGGTCGTGCCGGCGGTGGACAAGGCGGGCGGCGAGGCTGCGCCCGTCCGCCCGCGCCTAGCGGCGCTTCGGCGCGCCGAGGCGCCGCGGGCCGAATCGCCGCGGGGGACCGAAGAAGTACCGACTGCGCTGCTCGTCGCTATCCTGGCGCGACTGGAGATGGTGCCCCCGGCGGCCAGCGGCGCGCCCGCGTGGCTCGTCCCGGCGATCGGGAACCCGCTCGGCTACGACGCGGCGGCTCCGCCCGGAAGGACGTGTGCGCGCGAGTGGATCCGGCGCTGTACCGGAGGTTGCAGGCCATGAAGGAGCGCCTGGGGCTGCGGACCACGGCGGGTGCCTGGGAGTAGGTCTTGAGGGCGGGGCTGGCGGTGGCGGAGCGGTGGAGGGGCGGTGGTCCAGGATCAGACGCGGCCGCCATTCCCACCTTGCCGACCGGTCTGCGCGAAGCGTCGGAAGGCTCCCCGCCTCAACGCCAACGCCAACGCCACTGGCAGCGCCTGCCAGCCGCGGCCAGCCGCCTCACATCCGCATGCGGGTTCGGTCGTCGGATCGCCGGAATCGCCCGCCTCAGTGCTCACCCCGTCGCAGTCCTGGTCGATGCCGTCGCCCGGGACCTCGGTGGCGCCGGGAAACACGCTCGCGTCGGTGTCGTCGCAGTCCAGAGCCGTTGGCGCCGCGGTGCCCGCCGGCGCCGCGCATGCCTCGATGGCATCGCCAACGGTGAACCCGTCGCCGTCCGCGTCGGTGGACCAGGAGGTCGCGTCCGTCGCCCCCTCGTCCCTCTGGCCATCGCAGTCTTCGTCGAGGCCATCGCAGGTTTCGGCGGCGCCGGGGTGGATGGCGGCGTCGGTGTCGTCGCAATCGGGACCGGCGGAAAAGCCATCGGCGTCGACGTCCGCGTCGGAGGTCGGGATGCCGCCGTAGAGGTGGAGGGTGCCCTGGAACTCGGTGCCGTCCAAGTACAGCCCCAGCAGGAGCTCGTCGCTCCCGTCACCGTCGGCGTCGTCGATCACCAGGAAGCGCTGCTCGTAGACGTACCCCGACTCGACGATCAGTTGAGGCTCGTCCAGTACGCCGGCCGGCGCCCCTGGAAAGACTAGCACGCCGCAGTCATCGGTGGCGTCGCTCGAGATGAAGACCCTGGCTACGACGTCGGACACGCCATCAGCGTCGAGGTCGCCGCCAGCCAGCTCACCGCCGAAGCCGCGGAATCCAGCAGCCGGGATGAGGATGTCACCCGTCGCTGCCGGCTCGTCGCTCGCGCCATAGTAGAGGTAGACGCGGCCTGCCCGATCGTCGCCGTCCGAGTAGTACGCGGGGTCGGCCACGCCGACGTCGGCGTAACCGTCGCCGTTGATGTCGCCGACGCCGCTGACGACCGAGCCGAACAGCTGATAGCTTGAGGGCGCCCCCTCCACCGTGATCATGTCCCGCCACCCGTCCGTCCCGCCGAACCAAATCTCTGCGCGGGCACTGAACCCCTGAAGGCCCACCAGCGCGTCGCCGAAGCCGTCACCGTCGACGTCTCCTGGTGAGGTCAGTGCGCACCAATTGTACTCGGAGTAGCACGACCAAGGGTCCGACCAGTCGGGGGTCGATACCCCCTCCACCCCGCCGAGGTAGGTGTGGAGGACAGCGAAGTAGTCTTCCGACCCAGAATACAGGGGGCTGCCCACCAGGGCATCGGCGATGCCGTCGCCGTTGACGTCGCCTGCGGCCAGTTGCTCGCCGAAGTCACCTAAGCCGTCGCCGACCAGCGCCAGCCCAGCGCTCGGCCCGGCAACGCCTCCGTAGAATATCTCGACACCCGGAACCGTCCCGGCGCCAAGGATGTCTTCCACGCCGTCGCCATCGAGGTCGCCGGTCGCGAGTTGCCGGCCGATTTCGCTGTCTGAGCGGGCACCGGGTAGCAGGTAGCTCGGCTCGGTCGCAAACCCCGCCCCATCGTGCGCGTAGACCACGACTGCGCCTGGCCCATCATACCCGGGGTTCCCAGCCAGCAAATCCGCCGCACCGTCACCATCGACGTCTGCCGACGCCAGGGTGTACCCGAGCAACCCGCGAGCAGTGGCGCCGCTCCAACTCTGCCGTAGCGTCGGATCCACAAGCTCAGCACCGCGCGCGGTGGCGTGCCCGCCCAGCAGTAGCAGCCCTATCGCCGCCCGAGCATGCAGGGCCGCGCGGGCCATTCAGTCCCCCCCCTCGTCGCCGGCGAGACGGAACAGGTGGAACAGGTGCGGATGGCGCAGCGCCGGCTGTTCGTCGCCGAGCAGGGCGGCGACCGCGCTCGCACAGACCTCGACGTCGTCGTTCTGGGTCTCCATGAGGACAGGGATGTTGTTGCGATCCTCCTGAAGGCCCCAGTCCACACGCCATTCGCCTGTGGTCAGACGCACGGGATCGGGGTCGATTGGGTAGGCGAAGGGCGTAAGTGCACCGTCCTCCCGGCTGGCCACATCGTACACCGCCGGCTCGAAGGGACGGGAGCCCTTCAACAACCAGTCGACCCCGGCCGCCGTGGGCCCGCGGCTCCCATCCTTTCGCACGACCGTGTAGGCTCCAGTCGCGATGGGCGTTGCCATCCACAGCCCGTGCTGATCGTCCCGGTTGCCCAGGTCCAGCCAGTCGCGGCCCCGGGGGATGACCGCGGTGAAGAAGCGCAGATACTCCACCGTCCCGATCGTCGACGGGTCGAGCGAACATCGGGCGCAGGCCGGATCGGCAAGTTTCACGTACTCCGAGAAATCCACCAATTCCGTGGAGGGAGCTCCGCTGCCGTCGTCGTACCACACGTACGTGACCCCAACGGTGCGCGGGACCTTGTAGCGCCCCGCTGAGGCCGTCGCAGCCCACACGTCCTCGTCGCCCCAGGGTTGACCGAGGAGGTCAGCCAGGCCGATGAGGTGTACGCCCAGGCAGGATTCGAACTTCGACGTGCTCTGTCGGTCCAGGTCTCGGAGCGCGTCGAAGATGGGCTCGGCGTCACCCTGAACACCGGCCGCGTACCGGGTGGCCTCGACGACGAAGTACACCGCCAGCGTATTGGCGGACAACATCGCACCGGTGGGCACCGAGAGCCAGAAGCGAACGCCGGCGCTGACCGCACCGAGGGTGCGTATGTTCACTCCGATCCAATAGGGGCCTGTTACGGTAGTGGCGTCCTCAAAACCCGGGTCGGCTTCGAGCGCCCGGTAGGCCACGATGTCGGAGAGGCAGCCCTCAGGGCCAAGGTCGGGCGGCGTGCCGGCTGCTTTTGCCGCTGCCACCTCGCTGCTCAGCTTACGCGCCCGGGACAATAACATCAGCCATCCCTGGCCTCCAGGCAGGTGTACAATGCTGGGGTCCTTGTAAAAGACATCGAAGGTGGCCTGCTGGTCACGAACGCTCCACACCCCGTCGTCCGGGTGCCGAACGGGGAAGGCCGCGTAGGCCGGCGGGAGGACAGCGCCATAGTACACCAGCGTAAAGTACCACAGCTGGCTCGGCTTCTCCTGCGGGATCACCGTGCTACGGACCTGCGGATTCGGGTCCCCCGGATTCACATTCGCAGTGACGATGAATCGTTGCGTGCCTGCGTCCGTGAGGCTGTCAATGAAGATGATGGGTGGCGCGTCTGGGTCGACACCGGCCAGCGCCGCCGCCGCCTTGGTGTTAAGGTACCCTGGGCCAAGGCCGAGGAGGAACATCCGCAACGCATCGCCGACCATCGACCACTCGTACAGGTTCACCGTGCCGGTGGAAGTGGTATCCCCCAGCCATGTCGTCCCCGAGGAATCGACGAGTTGCACCGCCCCGTCGCGCACCCGCGTCCAGGCCATGAGCTCAGCCCCCGCTCAGCACGAGCGCCGCTCGATTCTGAGCGAAGCGAGGCACGTCGCGAGGCCGGTGTTCCCGGGCGTGTTCTTGGCCCAGAGGACGAAGCGGACGTATTTCTTGGTGAGGTTGGCCGCGATGTCCTCGAAGCTGCCGTAGGCCGTCCCTTCCTGAGTCCGCAAGACCCCCGCGGTGAGGAAGATGGGCGCTGTGGTCGACGTCGGCCACACGACGCCCTCGTCGCTGATTTGGTAGCCGACCGAGACCTCCAACACCCCGTTACCCACCGAGAAGGCCTGCGCGAACAGGGACGCGCGGATCAACTTGATCTGAGCCGCGTCGAAGACCGGTGAGATGGGGAAGACGATCCCGTTCTGACCGCCCTGTACTCTGGTCACGAGTTGTGGTTCTGAAAAGCCGAGATGGGTGTCGAGCATCGGAGGTCCCTGGTGGAGCGCCAAGCGTAGCCAAGAGCCGACCGAGGCGGGGGGGGGCGACAGATACTGACAGTTCGAGATATTTTGTGACAAGAGCACCGCCAGTGGATCGCGACGACGTCTGTGCTCATGCTGGTTCACCCGCGGCTCGTCCCCCTTCGAGCGTAGCGGCGGGGCTGACCAGGATCATCCCTGGTGACATTCGCGGTCTCCCCAGGGGCGGCGAGTCCGCCGTCGCGGAACGGACTGAGCGGGCGTCGCCGACGGAAGTGCGAACCATCACCCTCCGTCGCCGTCGTTGGCCTGCCGCTTCCTGAATCCTCGCTTTCTACGCCTTTCGGGGATCTTCTCCATTACGCAAAACGAAACTCTCCCACCACATCTACACTCGCGGGCGGGTTCTACATACCCAAGCCCGCGCCCACGCCACGTTCAACGCCGAGCCTCGCGGTCGTCGACCGAGGTCTGCGCCATCGCCCATCCGCACTCAGCCCTTCGCAGCGAACGAGGGCAGCCGCTCCGCCAGCGTCCGAATCGACACCGCCTCCACCTGCTCGGCCATCGGCCAGCTCTCGTCCCCGGCGTGGACCACCAGCAGCCGCTCTAGTTGCAGGTCAGCCAACGCGATCCGCATCGAAGGGGTGAGGGTTGGGGCAGAGGTGAGCTTCACCTCGATGCCGATGCGGCGCGCGCCGCGGGCCCATGAGAGGTCGAGCTCCGCGCCGTCCGCGGTGCGCCAGAAGTAGAGGTCCTGCCGATCGGCGCCCAGGAGTCGCGCCGCCTGGTCGATGACGAACCCCTCGAACGAGGCCCCGCACCCGGGGTGACCGAGAACCGAGGCTTCGTCGTCGAGGGACAGGAGCGAGTGTACGATTCCCGGATCCGATAGGAACACCCGGGGAGACTTCACCTGTCGCTTGCCGATGTTGGCGTGCCATGGCTGGAGCGTGCGCACGACCAGCGCCTGCGCGAGGTGGTCGAGATAACGGCGGACGGTCATCTCGGAGACGCCGAAGGAGCGCGCCAGCTCGGCGCCGTTCCATAGTTGGCCGTGGTGGTGGGCGAGCATCGTCCAGAACCGGCGCATGGTGGTGGCCGGGACGGCGATACCGAGCTGCGGGAGGTCGCGCTCCAGGAACGTGCGCACGAACTCGGAGCGCCAGACCACGGAAACCGGCTCGGGATCGAGGAAGGCGCGCGGGAACCCGCCGCGGACCCAAAGTTTCCTCCAGCGATCGCCGCCGACTGCCGCCAGCGAGAACCCCCTTAGCTCCTGGTACGCGATCCGGCCCGCGAGCGACTCCGAGGCCTGCCTCAGGAGCTCGGGGGCCGCGGAGCCGAGAACGACGAACCGAGCGCTGGAGTCTGGCCGGTCGGCGAGCACTCGGAGTACCGGGAAGAGTTCGGGGCGGCGCTGTATCTCGTCGAGCACGACCAGGCCCCGGAGCGAGCCAAGCGCCAGCATCGGGTCGGCAAGCCGCGCCGCGCCGCATCGGCCGGATTCTCCAGGTCGAAGGTCGATGTGGCTCCGTCCCAGCCGCGGGCGATCTCGCGGGAGAGTGTGGTCTTCCCGATCTGGCGCGGCCCCAGTATGCCCACGACCGGGAAGACGCCGAGCAGCCAACGCGCCTGGGAAAGCTCGGTAGAACGAAGAGAATGCATCGTATACCGCGTTTCTAACAGTAGATGTTAGCATTACGGGGTGCATGGCGCAACAGCATCCAGCGCCGCGAGCACCCGCGGGGTCATGGCGCGGCGTATCCACCAGCCGAACCCCATCTCCCGCCGGTCTTGGCATCGCGTGGGGTGTAGTCAGCGACCTTCAGCCGGCTGACTTCGCCGAGGCCGTGCGAGCCGCCCATGTCGCAGGTTGACGAGTTCTTCTGGGACCTGGACGTGGTTGACGTCGTGATTGCGAGGTTGGCCCGCTTCCACAAGACGGATCGCGACGATGGCCGCGCTTGAGTTGATCGAACCGCAACGGTTCGCGGAACGCTTTCGGTCCGCTGTGCAGCGGTGGTGGCATGACTCGAGGGCCGACGACCTGCCGCAGATCGTCCGGCACTTTCACCAGGTGCAATCCGACGAGCTGTTGGTCGGGCCATCGCGAGTCGAGTTGCCCCCCTGGGCGGAAGACGACTGAGCGCTGATCGACATGCCGAGCGCGGCCTCGCGGCGGGTGACCGACGCCTACGACCCGTGCGCGATCCAACGGTCCAGCGCGTTGGCGAAACCCTGCTTGGCCCGCTCGTCGAAGGCCGCGGGACCGCCCCCTTCCAGCATGCCCGCAGCGCGCGCTTCGGTGAAAAAGTCCCGGACGCTGAGCTTCTCGCCCATGTTCGACGGCGTGAAGCGTTCGCCGCGCGGGCTGACGACGTGTACCCCGCGGGCCACCAACTCAGCAGCGAGTGGCACATCACCGGTCACCACCAGCTCGCCCGGCTTGGCGTTGGCCACAAGCCATTCGTCGGCCACATCGAGCCCGTGTTTCACCACCACGCTGTGGATGTGCGCGTGGCGAGGGATGACGAGCGGGCGATTCGCGACGATGGTGCAGGCGATGACCCCGCGCTGCACCGCACGCCACACGATGTCCTTGACCGGGCGGGGGCAACCGTCACCGTCCAGCCAGACCTGCGGGCGCGGCGGGCTTGCGGGTGCGATCGGCAGGGACGGGGTCGCCTCCGGAGCAGGCGCCGCCGTGGTGGCAGCGGCCGCCGGGACCGGGGGGAGCACCGTCGCGGTCGGCGCGTCGATGACGTAGAGCAGGTGAGCGCTCAGCGGGTGGTCCGCGGGCAGTTTCGGGTGGGCGAAGGCGCCCTCACGCCGCAACCCGAGCCGCTCCATCAGCCGCCAGGAGCGGGTGTTTGCCGGCGTCGTGAATGACACGATGCGCGGGAGGCCGAGCGGGCCGAACGCCACCACCAGCGCCTCGCGAGCCGCCTCTGTCGCAAAACCTTGCCCCCACGCCGTATGGGCGAACCGCCAGAGCACCTCCACAGCAGGGGTGAAGGGCGCCTCGAAGCTAACGGGCGCAAGCCCCACCAAGCCGAGGAAGGACTTGCTGACTTTGTCCTCCACCGCCCACACCCCGAAACCCTGTCGGGCCGCCGAAACCCGCAGCCGATCGAACAGATCGGTGGCCTCGGCCTCGGTCAAGGGGCTCTGCACGTGGGCCATCACCTTCCCGTCGGCATGCATGGCCGCAAACGGCTCGCGGTCGCGCTCCTGAAAGGGCCGTAGGAGCAGCCGTTCGGTGCGCCGGAGCGGAAGTGGCGGGGGCAGGGCGGCAAGGCGCTCCAGGACCTGAGCAAGCTCAAGCATGGACGGCCGGGCGCCTTGCGGCCCAGGGTTGCGCCCGCTCGAGTTGGCCGGCGAGTTGGAACAGAAGCCCATCCCCGCCGTAACGTGTGGCAAACTGCATACCGACGGGAAGACCGTCGGTGCTCCAATGCAAGGGGACCGACATCGCCGGGACCCCCGTCATGTTGAACAGTTGGGTGTTGGGCACGGCTTCGAGGCTGCGATCGGCCAGATCGCGCAGCACACCCATCATCACCGATTTGATCGGGGCCGAGCGGAGCACGCCGAGGCCGATGCGTTCGCCAGTCTTGAGTGCGGCCTGCCCCAGCCGCACGGGAGGCGAGGCAAGCGTCGGCAGCAACAACACATCGTAGCGCTCGAAGAACGCCGCCAGTGCCCGACCCGCGGCGTGGGTGGCCTCCCGACCTGCCTGAAGATCCGCGGCGCTGAGCTTCTGGCCAAGCTGGTGGAGGAACCAGGTGGCCGGCTCAAAACCGGCGGCGACCGGCGGACGACCGATCCACCGCCCAGCATCGGTGACCTCTGTCGATACGCTGGCAGCAACCTGGGTGAGGTAAGCAAGCACCAACGCATCCCGATCGAATTGGGGCCGTGCCTCCTCGACGTGGTGGCCGAGCCCTTCGCAGAGCTTCGCGGTCTTGGTGAGGCCGGCGAGGCACTCCGGGTCGATCGCCCGACCGAAGAGCGAATCGCGACAGACGGCGATGCGAAGCGGACCGGGGTCGGTGGCCAACTCAGCGAGGAAGGGGCGAACCGGCGTAGGCCCACAGTACGGATCCCCCGCGCTCGGCCCGGCCAGGGCGTCATAGATTGCGGCGGAGTCGCGCACACTGCGGGTGACTACGCCGGGAACAACGTAGCCACCCCACCCTTCGCCCAACTCTGGACCGAGTGGCAACAACCCCCGGCTCACCTTCAAGCCGAAAAGACCACACGCCGAGGCTGGGATGCGGATCGAGCCACCCCCGTCGCCACCGTGACCCACCGGCACTGCGCCCGCCGCAACCAGGGCGGCGCTCCCGCCGGACGAGCCCCCGGGGGTGTGGGCAAGGTTCCAGGGATTGTGGGTGGGGCCTCGCAGCTCGGGTTCGGTGGTGCCGAGGATGCCGAGCTCCGGACAGTTGGTCTTGGCCACGAAGAGGAATCCGGCACGACGCAGGCGCGCGATTACCTCGGCGTCGTGATCGGGGACGAAGTTGGCCAAGAAACGGCTGGACATCGTGTAGGGCACGCCAGCGCAGAACCCGTCCAGGTCCTTGATGACTATCGGAACGCCGCGAAACGGCCCGTCGGGCAAGGGCGCATCCGCAGCCGCCAACGCAAGCTCGTCCATTCGGAAAACGGTCGCGTTCAGCTCGGGATTGACCAGGTCGATGGCGGCAAGTGCGGCCTGGACCAGCTCGCGGGGGTGGGCCTCACCCTCGGCGACGAGCGCGGCGAGGGAGGTGGCGTCGAGCGCGGACCAGTCGGCGATGGGCATCACTTCCGGATAGCCGCCGGCTCGCCCGCTGGGAAGGCCATCACCTCCCACACGACGTACAGGCGCGGGTCCGGCGCGGGCTCCATGACCGCGGCGATGCTGACGTGGGTACAGTCGCGACACAGTACATTCGCGAGGTGGCCCGGTGAGGCCAGAAGGGTCTCCCACGCTTCATCCACGGTGTCGGCCACAGCCACGTTCTCGTAGTAGTGGCCGCGCGGGTAGTAGCCGCGGGTGGCGCGGTCCGGGAGGCTGGGGCACTGCGCGGTCTTGTGGGCGGCGACGCCGTCTGCGGCGAGGCACAATGCGTGCTCACGGACCAGCGGCTCGAAGGTCGGGAATCGGCTGACGGCGGCAAGTCCGTTGACCCTACGGAAATCGTTCAAGCGGGTGTAGAGCCGATCGACAGCTGAGTAAGGGTTTTCAAGCGTGCGCTGTGTCGGGAGCAGCGGCACCGGCGGGATGGGCTCGGCCACGTGGACAGCGAAGAGCAGTTCCACACGTTCTCCATCGACAACTTCCATCCGGTAGGCGCCGCGTTCCTTCATGTCGCCCACCCATCGCGTCGAGCCCGCGGTCAGCACGTACTCCCGCCACTTTCCGCCTGGCGCGACGACAAAGAGTCGGGGGTTTTTTCCGCCGTCGACCCGGATCCCCACGCCCCGACCCGGGAGCACGGTCGCCGGCACATCGTCCAACTGCAGCCGCCTCGCACACCAGCCCAGAACCCACCAGCGCGTGCCGTCGGAGTAGTCCCGCCATGCCCAGCCGACATCGACTGCAAGCGTGGTGGGAACGGACTCGAAGAGGGATGACGGCGGCTCGTTTCCCCCCACCACGACCACGAAGCGGGCCGGCCCCGGGTAGTGCGCGTTTTCCAGCGCGGCGCGGACGGCGCCGGTGGTGAGTCGGGCGGCGGGGCTGGTGGCCGAGGCGGCGAGCGCTTCAGCGGCGGCGCGCAGGCCGAGATCCTGGTGGGCCAGGGGCCCGAGGCCGGGGAGAGGCTCGCCGGTGCGGTAGCGAATCTTGGTGTCGGGCGTGGGCACCGAGGTCGGCGCTTGATGCGGAGCGCACGCGGTGACGACGGCGCACAGCGCGGCGACGAGCAGAAACCTCATCCGACGATGATCTCGGCGGTGACCGGGGCGTGGTCGGACAGGCCGGCGCCGCGCTCGATCGTGACCGCGCCGACGGTGACGCCCGGCGTCGCCCACATGTGGTCGATGCGCCAGCCGATGTCGTTGGCGCGGGCCTGGCCACGCTGGGACCACCAACTATAGGCCTGTGAGGTGGGGTTTGCCTCCCGAAACAGGTCACGCCAGCCGAGCGTCACCATCCGGTCGAGCCACGCCCGTTCCTCGGGGAGAAAGCCAGAGTTCTTCGCGTTTCCCTTTGCGTTCTTGATGTCCATCGCCGTGTGCGCGATGTTGATGTCGCCGCACACCAACGCGGGGCGGCCTGAGCGGAGAATCGTTTCCAACCACGGGAAGATGTGGGCCATGTACTCGACCTTCCAAGCCTGCCGGTCCGGCCCGCTGGAGCCCGAGGGCATGTAGACGCTCCAGACGTCAAGATCGGAAAGGTGTACGCCGATAACACGACCCTCTTCGTCCCCGCGCGCGTGCCCGGTACCGACGGTATGCGTGCCCGGGAGCGACGACCGCGACCAGATGGCGGTGCCGGAGTAGCCCTTTTTCTGGGCGGGGTGCCAACGCGCCTCCCATCCTGCGGGACGCCAGAGGTCGGCCGGCACATCGGCTTCTTCGGCGCGGACCTCTTGGAGGCACAGGACGTCCGGGTCGCAGCGCGCGATCCATTCACGGAAGCCCTTGCGCTCCGCTGCGCGCAATCCGTTCACGTTCAGGGTGGTGATCCGCATGCGGCCGCGCCTATCCCCGTGCATGGGGGCACGCGCGGGCATAAGCGCGGGGCATGTCGCACGATCCGCTGCAGAACGCCGAAAACGCCGCGTACCTCGAAGAGCTGTACCTCCAGTTCCAGGAAGACCCCAGCTCGGTCGATCCGGCGTCGCGGCAGGCCTTCGAGGCGTACAGCGGGGCTTCGCCGCGCGGACCGTCCGTGGCCCACGGCAGCATCTTCGCCGGTAGTCACGCCCCAGTAGTCGCGGCAAACCACGAGTCGGTGGACCGGCAGGCCAAAGTGGCTCGGTTCATCAACGCCTACCGGGTGCGGGGCCACGAGGGCGCGCAGACCGATCCGCTCGGCCTGGAAGCCGACCGCAAACATCCCGAGCTGGATCCTGAGTATTTCGGGCTCACGGCGCACGACATGGATGTGGTTGTTTCGACGTCACCGATGTACGGAATGCCGTCACACACCTCGGTCGCGACCATCATTGCGCGGTTGAAACAACTCTACAGCAGCAGCGTTGGCGTCGAGTTCATGAACATTCGCGACGTCGGCCAGAAGAACTGGGCGGTCGAGCAGTTCGAGACCCGGTTTCAGCGGTCGAGCCTCGACAAGGCCGCCGAGATCCGCGTTCTGGGCGCCCTGACGCGTGCCGATGGATTCGAGCGCTTCCTCGCGGTGAAGTTCCAGGGGAACAAGCGATTCTCCCTGGAAGGGGCCGAATCGATCATCCCCGCGATGGAACAGATCATCGAGGCGGCCGGCAACGATGGCGTGCGGGAGGTCGTGATCGGCATGGCGCACCGCGGCCGACTGAACGTGCTCTTGAACATCCTGAAAAAACCAGCGGGCAAGATGCTCGCCGAATTTGCCGGCCAGCACGACGATCAGGACTCGACGGGCTCGGGCGATGTGAAATATCATCTGGGCTACAGCTCCAACATTGTGACGACCGGTGGCCACGCAGTACACCTGTCGCTGTGTTTCAACCCCTCGCATCTCGAAGCGGTGAATCCGGTATGCGAGGGTCGGTGTCGTGCGAAGCAGGACCGCTCCTCGCCCGATGACCGACGTGTGGCACTCCCGCTTTTGATTCATGGCGACGCGGCCTTTGCCGGGCAGGGCGTCGTGGCCGAGACCTTGAACCTCTCAGACCTCCCGGGGTACCGCACCGGTGGCACGATCCACCTGGTGATCAACAACCAGATTGGTTTTACCACCACCCCCACCGAAGGCCGGTCCACCCCCTACAGCACGGACGTGGCGCGGATGTTGGGGGTGCCAATCTTCCATGTCAACGGCGAAGACCCCGAGGCCGTCGCGCATGTGACCGAGCTGGCGGTGGCCTGGCGCCAACGCTACCGTCGCGACGTGGTGATCGACTTGTATTGTTTCCGGCGACACGGCCACAACGAGATGGATGAGCCCTTCTACACCCAGCCGATCATGTACAAGCGCATCGCCGAGCACCCCGGCGTGCGGGAGGTGTACCTCCGCCAACTCATCCAGAAGGGCACCATCACCCGCGCGGCCGCCGACACGATGGAGGCCGGCTTCCGCGCCGAGTTGGACGTTGCGCTCAACGTCGTCCGCAGTGGAAATGCCGCCACAGAGGGGTCTGCGCTCCGTGGGCTTTGGTCCAACTACCACAGCGGCCAGGTCGACGTCGCCGACACCACCGTGCCCATCGCGCGCCTCCGCGAGCTGCTTGCCGGGCTCAACCGTACGCCGGACGGGTTCCACCTGCACCCGAAGTTGGCTCGGAGCATCTACAAGCTGCGCGAGGACCAGTCGGCGGGCACCAAGCCGGTCGACTGGGCGGCCGCGGAGTTGTTGGCGTACGGCTCGTTGGTGACCTCGGGGTACCGCGTGCGGCTGAGCGGGCAGGACGCCGGTCGGGGCACCTTCAGCCATCGCCACGCCGTGGTTCGTGACCAGACGACCGGCGCCAGTTGGTGCGCGCTCGACAACCTCGCACCCGATCAGGCGCGCTTCGAAGTCTACAACTCGTTGTTGTCAGAGACGGCCGTCCTTGGTTTTGAGTACGGCTACTCGATGGACTACCCCGACGCGCTGGTGCTCTGGGAGGCACAGTTCGGCGATTTTGCCAATGGCGGGCAAATCATCATCGACAACTTTATCGCGTGTGGTGAGGCCAAGTGGAACCGGCTGTCGGGCTTGGTCATGTTGTTGCCACACGGTTACGAGGGGCAGGGTCCCGAGCACTCCAGTGCCCGTCCCGAGCGGTTCTTGCAGATGTGTGCGGAAGGGAATCTACAGGTGGTCAACTGTACGACGCCCGCTCAGGTCTTCCATCTGTTGCGTCGGCAAGTGCTGCGCAAGGTGCGCGATCCGTTGGTCGTGTTCACCCCCAAGTCGCTGCTGCGAACGGTGGTGTCGCCGTTGGAGGACCTCGCGACGGGAGCCTTCCAGGAGGTGATCGGCGACGGCTCGGGGCGGAAGCGGGTGGTCTTGTGTTGGGGAAAGGTGTACTACGATCTGTTGGCCGCACGTGGGGCGCGTCAGGACGTTGCGTTGGTGCGGGTGGAACAAGTCTACCCCTTTCCGCTGGCCGATATCTCCGATGAGTTGGCACGGCATCCTGACGCCGAGGTGGTGTGGTGTCAGGAAGAGCCGAAGAACATGGGCCCCTGGCCCTTCGTTGCGCTGCAGTTCATGGAGGCGGGGATCCTGCCCCGCTACGCCGGCCGCCGCCCCGGCGCCGCGCCCGCCACGGGGTACCACGACCGCCACCTCGCCGAGCAGGCGTCGCTGGTGGCGGAAGCGTTGGGGTAGGCGCCGGTTCGTCCGGTCCGCACCGAGCGTCCGATCGCGAGGAGCATGATGCTCGGCAGCCGCGCGTTTTCCGAGGGGCATGGTTGCGGCGAGCAGGCCGACGATCACCGCCCGAAGCGCTCCAAGGCCGCCACCGCCGCGTCGATCGTGGCGTCCCGCTTGCAGAAGGCGAACCGAATCCAGTCGCGACCATGTTCGGAATTGAGGTAGAAGCCGCTGGGCGGAATCGCGGCCACGCCGGCTTCGCGGATGAGCCGGCGCACGAACTCGACGTCGTCTTCCCGACCCAGTCGCCCGAAGCCGGCGGCGATGAAGTAGGTGCCTTCGGGCCAGTAGACGTCGAAGCCAGCGCGGGTGAGGCCGTCACCCAGACGCTGTCGACGCGCACGATACTCGCTCAGAAAGGTCTGGTAGTAGGTTGGCGCCACCTCGATCGCGGCGACGGCACCCCATTGGAGGGGCGTTGCGGTCGCGAAGGTGATGAACTGGTGTGCGGCGCGGACGGCGGCGCTGAGCTCCGGCGGTGCGCAGGCCCAGCCGACCTTCCAGCCGGTGAGCGAGAAGGTCTTGCCGAGCGACGAGATGGTGACGGTCCGCTCCCGCATGCCGGGCAGGGTCGCGATTGGGGTGTGCGCGCCGACGAACACGAGGTGCTCGTACACCTCGTCGCTGACGACGATGAGGTCGTGGGCGATGGCGAGGGACGCGATGAGGGCGAGTTCCTCGGCCGAGAAGACCTTGCCAGTCGGGTTGTGGGGGCTGTTCAGAAGCAGCACTCGGGTTCGCTCGGAGACCGCCGCGCGGAGCGCGTCGGGGTCGAAACTCCAGCCGGGGCCGCGCTTGCCGGGCGCGTGGAGCGTCACCGCCTTGGGAACGGCGCCCGCCGCGCAGATTCCCGCCCGGTAGCTGTCGTAGAAGGGCTCGAAGAGGACGACCTCGTCGCCCACGTCGCAGAGCGCGCCGATCGTCGCCCACAACGCCTCCGTTGCGCCGCTGCAGACTGTGATCTCGGTGTCGGGTTCGTACGAGAGGCGGTAATCACGGGCGTATTTGGCGGAGAGCGCCGCATTGAGCGCCGGAATCCCGGTCATTCGGGCATACTGCCCATGGCCGGCCCGAATCGCCGCGATCGCGGCCTCCTTGACGAAGTCCGGGCCGTCGAAGTCGGGAAAACCCTGGCCGAGGTTGACGGCACGGTGCTCGTTCGCGAGGCGGGTGATCTCGGTGAAGACGCTGGTGCCGAAGCCGGCGAGGCGGCGGGTGAGGCGGGGTCGCATCGCGCCGATGTAGCGCGGCGGGGTACGATGCTGCCGATGTCGGACCTCGCCTTCCTCGACTTCGACGCGCTGGTCGCTCGCGCGGTGACCGACCCCGGCGCCGAGGCGGAAGCGCATCGCCGCTTCGGCACGAGCGCGGCCATCCTCGTCGTCGACTTCACCGGCATGGTGCGTCGCACCGACGCACGCGGCATCGTCTACGCGCTGGGTCGCGCTCGACAGGCGGCGGCTGCGCTCGCGTTGGCCGGTACCCGCGTCAAGCGTGTCGCCGACACCCTTTTCGCCGTGTATGACTCCCCTGAGCGAGCGCTCCTCGACGCCCTGAACGGCCACGCCCGGCTGCGGGCGGCGATCCCGCCTGAGGGCGAGGACAGCATCCAGGCCTGCATCGGCGTCGGCTACGGGCCGATGTTGCTCATCGCGGGCGAGGATGTGTTCGGTCCCGAGGTCAACCGCGCGTTCGTGTTGGGCGAGGACGTGGCGCGGGGCGGGGAGACGCTGATCACGTCGGCGTTTCTGGAGGCCGTCGGTGATCTTCCCTCGGGCGTCGGTGCTTTTCGAGGGCCGGGCGACCGCGAGAAAGAGTCGGGCTTCCCCTTCTTCGTGGTCGGCGACTACCGGTAGTGGGAGGGCGCCCGGGTTACACGGCCGCTATGTCTGACGAAACCGAAGCCACTCCCGCCGCCGCCACCGCCGCGACGCCTGCAACTCGCTCCACAACTGCGCCCCCGTCGATTTTGACGAAACCCACGGACGCTGCCGAACGCCCCGGTTTTCGCAGCATGGCGAACACCAAGTCCAAGGCCCAGGTCCACGCCAAGCGCAAGAAGAAGAAGTAGCCAGCATCGGGCCCACCGCTTGACGACACCCCGTGCCGCATTAAGCGCCGAACCTTCGGGTGTGTAACTCAGCGGCAGAGTACTACCTTCACACGGTAGGAGCCGCAGGTTCAAATCCTGCCACACCCACCACATCAGACGGCTTCCGGATAGTCACCCTTCGACAACGGGAAACGAGTTCAAGCCGGGCGACAGCGGTCGGTCATGGCGTCGCGTTGCCGAACCCCAGACAGGATAGGCCGGCCCCGCCCTCACCATGCTCCTCCTTACGCTCACCGCCTGCCTGCCGCTGCCGCTGCCCGATCTCCGTCGGCCAGCGTCCTTCCTGGTCATCAAAGGTGATGCTCCGCCGGGCGTCGTCATCCGCGCGTGTACGTGGTCGACGCGGAACTCCGCGCTCGACGGCTGTGGCAACATCACCGACGGCATGGCTGCGGTCGATGGCATCGGGGTTCCAGAGTGGGTCGAGTTTCCGTTGGTCCTTCGGACCGAGTCGCCGATGTGGGGGGACATCTTCGTGCTTTGCGACGGCGTCACGCCGCGGGGCGCAACGCTGCGGCTCTCGGATCTGCAGGTGAAGTGGGATGCCAAGGTCGAAATCGTGCTCGACTCGGCGCCGACCGTGTGGGGCGAGCCGCCGTCCGGCGGGCCTGCGAAGGAGGTCATCGCCGAGCTCACGGCCGACCTCTGCGCCGGTACCGCCCTTGTGCGTACCGACTGACGCTGGTGCAACGTCGGTGCAAGCGGCGTTGAGCCGGGCGCCGCCCCGGGGTGGGGGACTACGTTCCAGAAATGCGACCCTCCCTCTACGTCCTCTGGGGCCTCGGCATCACCGTCGGGGCGTTGTGGATTCGTGCCGGCCACCCACTCGTTCACCATCCATTGTTGACACGCGCCGCGAACTCGGAGCCGGTGCACATCCTCGCCCACATCGCGGTGTACGGGGGCTGTACGGCGCTCGCGCTCATGCGGTTGTCACCGGTCCGTGCGGTGGGCGCCACGCTGGCGCTCGGCTTGATTCAGGAGCTGGCACAGGTCGTCGGGGCGCGCGGGTTTGGCGCGGGAGAGCTCTACGACCTCGCTGTGGACGGCCTCGCGGCGGGATTGGTCGGGGTCGGAGCGTCGATTGCGCTCCGGCGTGGTAGGAAGCCGGCAGCCCAGAGTACGAGATGTCCGACGCCCACGCCCTGACCTGGGGCGAGTCCCCCTCGAACGACGACAAGACGTGGGGGCTCATTGCCCACATCAGCGTCTATCTCGCGTGGTTTCTGGGTCCGGTGATCGTGCTCCTCATTTACCAGGAGAAGTCTCCGTTCATCAAATATCACGCAATCCAGGCGCTCTTGTGTCAGGTGGCGCTCTCCGTCGTCGGCGGATTTCTCGCCATCGTGGTCACCCTGTTGAGTTGGGTGACCTGTGGGGTCGGGGCGCTCTTGTTTCTGCCGTTGTCGCTTTTGGGCTTGGTTCCCCTCTATGGGGCGTACAAAGCGTACCAGGGCGAGTGGCACGGGTTCCCCTTGCTCGAAAAGGTCGGCGCGCCGAGCTGATCGTCGTCAGATTTCCAGACGCCGGCCGCCTGCACCCGCACCCAGGACCGGCGGCTCACCCCACCCGCCAGATCGGCAGCTCCTGCCCAGGGGCCACCGCCTCGCACAGTCCGTTCTCGATCGGTCCGTCATCACTCTCGGGCTCGCACAGATAGACCGCGATCGCACCGTGCGGTTGATCGGTCGCGACACTCAACCAGCCGTGCGGTGCAGGTCGCGACACTGCTCTCCATTCGACGCGGACGTCGTCTGTGCTCTTCACTTCCAGGATGCCCCGTCCGCCGGTCTCGCGGTAGCCTTCGATGACCGGAACACGGGCGTCCACGACGCCCTCCGCAGGCGTCATTTGGAGCCCGTGCCGTCGTAAAACCGCGGCGGCGCGAGCGTCCACGAGGTAGCGTGTGGGCCGATCCACGACGGTCGTCCCGACGAACCGAGCGAGGTGGGGAAGCGTCACGCTCGTCGGTGCTCCGTCGAGAGCTCGGGGCGCCCGGGTCAGGATTTCCACCGGCTCGGCGAAGGCCTGGAGCCCGTAACGAACCGCAATGCGGGAGGGTGGGGTGCGACAAGTCGCGACCCGATCGCGTAGATCGTCCGCGTTCTCCGCGACGTAGCGGAGGCTCTCCGCCATCCACGCGTACGCGACACGAACGCGCTCTGGAAAGGGGATGTAGGCGTACGCTTCGAGCAGCAGGTCCATCCGTCCGCATAAACCACGGTAGTTACTGCCGAAGCGCGGATGGTGGGGGTAGGTCATCCAGCCTTCGGCGACCCGCGCGGCGGGATCCGCGTCGCCGCCCGCGTCGAGCACCCGTTCGTCTTCGACGAAGTTGCCATACCAGCCCGAATCCATCCCCGTCGCGCGTTTCACCGCTGCGGTCACGGCCGGCACAAGGCGTTCGCGCATATACACGATCGGCTCGCTGCGGCCGCTCTCGACGACGTGAGGAATATCGACCGTCATCGCAAAGCGGTGGACGGAGCCGTTGGTGGCGTGGTTGTCGATGGTGAGGTCGGGCTCCCAAGTCTGCCACACGCGATCCAACCACAGGCGCATCTCCACGGCGTCGGCGCGCAGGTAGTCCCGGTTGAGGTTGATCTTCGCCGCGTTGACGCGGGTGCCGACTCCGCTGTCGGGACCGAGCTGGCCGCTGAGTTTCGGTAGGTGCAGGCGGCGGTTCCCCGGGTCGATCGCGTCGTTGCCGTCGGGGTTGAACAGCGGGAGCACCACCAGCGTCAGGTGGGCGAGCACGTCGCCGGCGGACCCGTCGAGTAGGTGACGGACCAGCATCAGCGCCGCTTCTTTGCCTTCGACCTCGCCGGCGTGAATGCCGCACATCACCAGGACCACAGGTAGCCCGCGACGTCGCGAGTCGGCCGCGGTGCGTACCCCATGCGAGGACAGCACCAAGAGCGGCAGGTCCCGTCCCTGCGGGCTCGTTCCGATCGACGTGACCGCGAGGCGAGGGTCGTTCCGGGCCTGGAGCGCGGCGATGAAGGCCATGACGTCGGCGTGGCGGGAGGTCTCGGCGTAGTGGGTTGACTCGGCGCGGGTCAGCGGCATGGCGGAAACTTAGCATCCAGGAGGCAGCGGTCGGCGCGTTGTGGGGGTAGGGTCGGCGCCAATGCTCCAGTCTCGGGTACTTGCTTTTGCCCTTTTGGGCGCCGAATGGGTGATGTGGCTCCTGGTGGCGATGTCCGTCTTGTGCGCGGCCGTCGCCGCGGCTCGCCTGGTTCGCTGGTGGGGGGATCGCGATGACGATCGGGCCGATGCCGGGCTCACTCGATTCTCCCGCGATGGGGATGCCGCCGCCTTCGCAGCGACATTGGAGGGTGCGCGAGGGCCCGCGGCTCGGGTGCTCGCCAGCGGACTTGACGCAGCCGAGGAACGGGGTGCGGAGTCCGCAGAAGAGGTGATTGCGGCGGCGCTCGGCGCCGAGCGATCGCGACTGGAGTCTGGTTTGGCGATTTTGGCGACGACCGGGTCCAACGCGCCGTTCATCGGCCTTTTCGGGACCGTGCTGGGGATTATCCGTGCCTTCCATGACCTGTCGCTCACCGACGTGTCGGCCGCGGGGAGCGTCATGGCCGGGATCTCGGAGGCCTTGGTGGCCACCGCAGTCGGGCTAGTCGTCGCCATTCCGGCAGTCGTGGCGTACAACACTTTTCAGCGGCAGAACAAGACTGTGCTCGCCCGTGTTGAGAATCGGGGTCGGCTGCTTTTGAGTCGCTACAAGGGCGTGGCGCGCGGCGCGGCGGGGGCCTGATGGCGGCCCACCTCGGCGGGGACAGCGACGAGCTGATGGCCGACATCAACGTCACCCCGTTCGTCGACATCGTGCTGGTGGTGCTGATCATCTTCATGGTCACCGCGACCGCGATTGTGCGCCAGGCCATCGAGATCAAGCTGCCCGACGCGGCGACCGGCTCGACTGCCGAGGACACCTCACTCGCGATCACGATCGATGCGAAGAAGGCGTGGTACCTGGATGGTCAGCCCGTCAGCGTGGAAGAGCTTCGCGTCGTGCTCCGCGCTGCACGTGTCGAAAGGGGAGATGCAGTCGTTTGCCTCCTCGCGGCCGATCACGCGGTTCCGCACGGTGAGATGGTGCGGCTCATCGACGTGATCAAGCAAGAAGGGGTGGCGAAGTTCGCCATCAACATCGATCCGGTCCCGCTCCCGGGAGAGGCGCCACAGGCAGTCGCGACACCATGAGTGGAACTCGCCGTTCACTGCCGCTGGATCGTCCCGAACCGGGGCGCGGTCGGCTTTCAGGGTGGGTCTTGTCGCTGGGGGTGCATGCCGGACTCGCCGCGCTTCTGGCCCTGGTGCAGGTCGCTCCGGCGGGGGCGGTGGGGCGCTGGGTCGAGATGGTGGTCACCGAGACGCCCGAGCCCGAACCGGAGGCGTCCAAGCCTCCGGAGCCCGAAAAACAGAAGCCGGAACCTCGAAAGGTGCAGGTGCAGGTGGAGCCGACCGAGCCCGATCCGGTGCCGCCGCCGCCGGACCAGCCCACCCAGTCCGTGCGGCGCGTGCAGGGGCTCAACCCCAACTCGACGATGCCGGGCACCAATGGCGGGTTTTCGGCGCGGGTCGGGACCAGCCTGACCACCAAGGCGGGGCCCGAGACGATGAAACCTGCGGAAGCGACGGTGTCCTGGGCGGCGGCGAGCGTGGTGCCCAAGTGTCCGAAGCCGGCGCTCGTGGTGCCCGAGAGCATTCGCAAGGCGGGCGTGCACGGCTCGGTGGAAATTTTGTTGGACGTCGGCGCTGACGGTCGGCCAACCGACGTCCGCGTGGTGAAGCCCCTGCACGCCGAGGCCGACGCCGCCTGCGTTTCAGCATGGGAGAGCGTGCGCTGCGCTTCGGGTCGCCTCGGCGATGTGCCCGTCGCGGTGACCGGCCTTCCGCACACCTGCACGTTCCGGGTGGTCGAATGATCATCCTGCTGGTCTTGTCCGCGCTAGCCGCCGAGCCCGCGGCGCCCGCCACCCCGCCTCCGCCCGCGGAAGAGCTTCCACCCCTGCTCCACGGCCCCGAAGTCATCGAGTTCCCCGAGGCGCCCTACCCGCCCGAGGCGCTCGCAGCGGGGGTGGAGGGGACTGTCGGCCTGCTCGTCGAGGTCGATGCGACCGGCGCGGCGTCGCGTGTCGATGTTGTGCGGCCCGCGGGGCACGGCTTCGATGAGGCGGCGGTGGCGGCGGTGCGGTTGTTCAAGTTTCGTCCTGCGGAAGATGCCAACGGCCCGGTGACGGTCGAGGTGGAGTTCGACTACCCGTTCACCCTCCCGCCGCTGGAACCCGAGATTGTGGTGCCGGTGGTGCTGCCCGTCACGCTCGACGGAAACATCAGAGAAATGGGGACGAAGATCGTGGTGCCTGGCGCGGTGGTCATCGCCCGGGACGAAGCGGGCAAGGAGCTTGCCCAGACCACGGCCGACGACACCGGCCACTACGCCTTCCCCGGCTTGCCCGCCGGAAAGTACCGCCTCCAGGTCAAGCGTCCCGGCTACCAGGACGGCTACGAGCGCGTCGAGGTGGTCGCCGGTCAGGTCACCACCGCGCGCCTGTGGCTCCGGAACAGTTCGTATCGCGACAATGAAGTGGTCGCCGTCTACGACCGCGAGCGCGAGCCCGAGGTCACCCGCCGGACGTTGTCGATGGCCGAAGTGCGGCGAGTCCCCGGTAGTTTTGGCGATCCGGTCCGGGTGATCCAGAGTCTTCCCGGTGCAGCGCGGGCGCCCTTTTCGACCGGGCTGCTGGTTTTGCGCGGCGCGAACCCCGAAGACAGCAATGTCTACGTCGACGGTGTGGAAGTGCCGTTGGTCTACCATCTTGGCGGTTTCCGCTCGATCCTCAACCCCGAGCTCATCGACGCCGTCGACTATTTGCCCGGCACCTACGGCGTGAAGTACGGCCGCAGCATCGGCGGCGTCATCGACGTGCGCACCCAGGAGGAGTACCCCGAACGGCCGCACATCAGCCTGCGCACGGACCTCCTCGACACCGGGATGTACGGCGAAGGTCGAGTGGGGAAGTGGGGTTTTGCCGTCGGGGGGCGTCATTCCTACATCGACCTGATCCTCGGCGCGGCGCTCGCGGGTGAAGACTTCTATGCGGCGCCGCGCTGGCTCGACTACCAGGCCAAGGTCCAGTACCTGGGCGACGGGCTCGACAAGTTCTCCCTGATGATCTTCGGGTTCGACGACGAGCTGATCGTGCGCACCGGCGCCGCCACCGAGCAAGAGCTGGGCATCGGCTACCGCACGCATCGCCTCGTCGCACGGTGGTCGCGACCGCTGTCAGAAACGGTCACCCTTCGTTTGCAGCCCAGCCTCGGCCTCGACGCCATCAACCTCGGCTTCGGCAGCGCCTTCGAACTGGAGCTCTCCGACGAGCTGATCGACCTCCGCGGCGACCTCACCTGGCGCCCCTCGGACGCGTTCACGCTGACCGGCGGGCTCGACAGCGAGGCGTCACGCAACGACTTCGCGGTTTTCATTGGTTCCGTCCCGGTCGATGGCGGCGATCCGCTCTCGGAGAGTGAGCCGATCTCGACGGGCGCGGGCTTGTGGATGGTGCATCCCGACCCCTACGTCGAGGCGCAGGTTCGCCCGATGGCGGCGCGCAACAAGCTGATGCTGGTGGGCGGCGTGCGCTTTCCGGTGATGGCCCGGTTCGGGGAGCTTGATGACGAAGATGCGTCGGGGACGGTCGCGTCGGTCGATCCGCGCTTCGCGTTCCGCTACTCACCGGTCACAGGCGGCACGGTCAAGGCGGGGTCGGGGCTGTACCACCAGCCGCCCGAGGGCGTGGCGCTCGGAAGCGACCTTGCCTACGAGCAGGCCTGGAGCAGCGAGCTCGGCTGGGAGCAGAAGATCGGGCCCGCGGTGCAGGTGGACCTCACCGGGTACTACCGCTGGATGGATCCGCTGGACAGCGGCGGTGACGAGCCGGCCGTGGGGCGCGCCTACGGCATGGAATTCATGGCGCGGCATGCGCTGGTCGACCGTTTCTTCGGTTGGGTCAGCTACACCCTGAGTCACAGCGAACGGAACGCCACCCCCGACGACGACGAGGGCTGGGTCGACTTCGACTACGATCAGACCCACATCCTCACCACGGTCGGGGGCTATCGGCTTCCGTTCGATTTCGAGTTCTCGGTCAAGGCGCAATACACCACCGGCAACCCCTACACGCCGTATAGTGGTGGCATCTACATGATGGACGAGGGCGGTTATTTCGGGTACGCGACCGGCGAAACCAACAGTGAACGGCAGCCACCCTACTGGGCGGTAGACGCGCGGGTGGACAAGCTCTTCACCTGGAAACACTGGCAGTTGGAGCTCTTCGTCGATCTGCTCAGCGTGGTACACGGCGAGAACCCAGAATTCATCATCTACAACTACGACTACACGGAGCACGACTGGATTCCTGGGTTGCCATTCATTCCTTCATTCGGCTTCCAAGCGGAGCTGCACCTATGAGCCTCTTCGTGCTCCTCGGATGTACTGACTTCAACTTCGCCGAAGAGTGGCAACTTGATCGGCTTCGGTTGTTGGCGATTCGTGCCGAGCCCGCCGAACCACGGCCGGGTGAGTTTGTCACCTTCACCTCGTTGTCGTACGTCCCAAGCGGCCTTGAGTGGTCGGCACTCTGGCTGGCTTGTGTCGATGGCGACACCGAGGGTTGTACGCTCGATCCCGCGCTAGTGGACCAGTTGGACAACACGGACGAGATGACCGAGGCCGAGCTGGCAGTGTTGTTCGCCGCACTTCAGGCGGGGGGCCTCGTGGGGATCGAGCCCGGGATGGCGCTTGGATGGGTTGCGCCTGCCGATGCGCTCGATGATCTTGACGAGGCGGGTCGGCTCGAAGGAAAGAGCGCGACGGTGACGGTGAGCCTCACCGCCGGCGAAGACAACGAGCTCACGCTTAAGGCCATTCCCGTCAGCGAAGCGACGACGCCGAATCACAACCCCGACCTGCTGCCGATCACATTCGACGGCGCTGCAATCGATGCGACAGCGACGGTGACGGTAGATGCCGGCAATGCAATCGACCTGTCAGTAACGTTGGCGGGCGCACTCGAAACCTACACGTATGTCACGACCGAGGGCCTGTCAGAAACCCGCACGGAGGAGCTGAGCTTCCGTTGGTACACTTCCGGCGGCACGCTCGGTACCGGCTTCGATACCGGCGTGAGTCCACCCTCGTTTGGTGAAGATGAGGGGCTCACGACGTCGGACGAGGGCTGGGTCACCCCGGCCGAGCCCGGCGACTACCGACTCGATGTGGTGGTTCTCGATGGTCGCGGCGGGATGGGCTGGCAGTCCGTCGTGGTAACGGTACGATGATCCTTGCCTTCTTGGTCGCGTGCGAAACGCCGACGGCCGGCGATCTGGTGATCGCGCCGGCTGAGGGGGAGCGTCCGACCGCGACCGCCACTTGGACGCCGGATCCAGATTTACGGACGCGCGTGGAGCTGACCGGTCCTGACGGGCCGTTCTTGGCGACGGATTGGCATGACGCGGGTCTCGACCCCCAGTCCGCCGCGCTCATCGGCATGCACGTCGACAGCGAATGGTCCGCGTCGCTGGTGGTGGAGGCCTCGGAGGTGGTGGAGTCCGTGAGCTTCACCACGCCGCCGTTGCCGGTGGACTTCCCGAGCTGGTCGCTCACGGGAACGCCTGGTTGGACCGGCTGGATGCTGGTTCCGATCCTCGATGATGCCCCCGGCGTGGTGCTCATGGACGCGATGGGGCGGGTGGTCTGGTTCACCTCGCTCGTGGACGTGCGCGTGGGCGGCGGCCGCTCCCGTATTCGCCGCGACGGCTTGGGCGTGTGGATGGCCTCGATGGGCGACCAGCCCGCGACCGTCACCGGGGTGTCGTGGATGGGCGAGGTCCTCGAAACCGTGAGCGTCAACGGGCTCAACCACGACTACACCGAGCTGGGCGACGGGCGTTTTTCCTGGGGCAGCTTCGATTGTCGCGTAGACGACACGCTCGGTCGGGTGTGTGGAAACGCGATCAAGGTCGGCGCGCTCGACGGACCGGCCGCAGCGATTTTCAGCACCTGGGACGAGTTCGACCCCCACACCGATGGCGAGGTCACCGGCGAGGCGGATTGGACCCACGCCAACGCGCTTTTCGTGGAGCCAGATGAGGCCTCGGCGTGGTTCGGCTTGCGGAACTTCGACGCCATCCTGCACGTTGACCTGACGACGGGAGCGGTGCTAGACCAGGTGGGGGGCCCGCACGCCACGCTGTTGCCCGAGGGCCCGGCGGCGGAGACCTACGAACAGCATCGGTTCGAGGTACTCGCGGACGGCAATCTGGTGGTCTTTGACAACGGCACTGCCGAGAGCAATTCCCGGGTGGTGGAGCTGGCCCTCGATCGCGACGCGGGGACGGCAACCGTCGTGAGCGTGCTCCAGCACGATCCGCCCGTATTCTCCTACGCGCTCGGTGATGTCCATCGCGCGGAGGATGGCAGCACGCTGGTCACGTGGGCCACCGCGGGGCTCATCGACGATTTTGGGTCGGATGGTGTGATCCGCGCGACGATCTCGGCCGAGCTGGGCCTGGCGTTTGGGTACAACGAAGTGGTGACCGAGCTGCCGGGGATGGTGGGGTTTTGACTGGAGCGTGAAGGCAGCACGGAGCCAGGCCGCGAACGGGGCGATCCGGTCGGCGTCGAAATGCAATATGTTCGCGGCAACACGTACGAGCCGGGCCCCCTTCGGGTGCCGTTCACCAGGTGTTTGTCGTCCTCGGCTTCGAAGTCGAGGTGTCGGCGGTGTCCCCGCCCAGTCCGGTGTCGGTGTCTTCCCCGGGCGCCGACGTGCGCGCCACGAAGGACCAGCGCCAGGGTTGGGTGCATGCCGCAAGTCGTACCACGGATTCAGGGTTTCACAGGCTCAACCCTCTTCTTTCCCAGGACCGTGGACCATTCAATCCGGCCGGTGAGCTGCATCAGCGCAAACAGGGTCACGATGCCGAGCACGGTGATGGTCAGCCCGGTGAGGCCGTCCGCGAAATGAGCGGCAGCGAATCCAACCTGGTAGAGGAGCTGAGCGATCCCAGCTTCGACCAAGGCAAAGCGCGAGCCGACCACCAGCCGCAGGTAACTGGTCACCAAACTAACGCTCACGCCGGCGGAGAGCGCGAAGGCCCACTCGAGGGGCAGGCGATCGGCGGTGTAGGCAAACAGCAGGTTGAAGGAGAAGAAGCCACCGGAAATAAACAAGTAGTTGATCGGGTGGACCTGCCGATCCTTCAACAAGCCCAGCACGTAGATCCACAGGAAGAAGAGCCCCAAGGACAGTGGTGCGGACACGCTCAAGTCAGTGGCGAGCTCGCCGGGCTGGATGTGGGTGGGCATGATCATCCCGATGCCGACGCCGCTCACGACGCGTGCGTAGTCCCAGTGGAGGGTCCAACCCGGGCCGCTGGTCGCCTGCTCCTTGGCGGTGGGAGAGCGGCCGGGCACGGTGAAGTCCACATTGTCAAAGTCGGTGTTCATCGTCAGCGCGAAGGCTTCAAGCTGGCCGACGCCCTCGCTCGGTTGGTAGGTCCAACGGTCAGCCCCACGGGAGGTGTAGGCCACACGGAGAGTCACGATCTGGCCGGGGTCGACCGTCATCCGCGATGTGGTGTGCCCGTCGGTGGCGCGTAGATCGCGGGCCAGGTCCTTGCCGTCGACGACGAAGTGCAGATCGTCGTAGTCGGCGTTTCGGTCCGGGTAGGCGAAGCTCAGCTCAAGGGTCCGCGGGACCCCCTCGCGGTGTTCGTACGTCCAGGTGCCGTCGAAGGCGACGTCGTACAGCGGGAACCACAAAAGGCCGCGGCGGCGCTCGTCCAGGTGCAGGTCCACGCCGATGGTCGACGAGGCGGGATCGACGTTCTGGGTGCGCGTTTCCCAGTGGGTCTCCGCACGCGTGCTCACGACGTTGCCCAGCGCGTCGGTGACGTCCTTCTTGGTGGTCACCTCCACAGGCCATTGCAGCTGAAAGCCAGGCGCGGCCTGGGTCTGCGCGTTGCCCCACAACGAGCCGACGTCGTCACGTAGGGTGGACTGTGAGTCGCGACTTCGAGCATCGGTCACGCCTGCGAGGGTCAGCCAGCCGACGAGGGTGAATAGGAAGACGAAGAAGATGCCGACGATGCGGAGGAGGGGATGCACGGACGATCCGAGTGTGCTGACAACCTACGGGTCGAGGTTGCAGGGGGGCGGGCGGCGATGTGCAAGGCCGGTGCAAACAAAATTCCCGACCATTCCGCCCCACTCCCCGCCCCGCAGGCTACGACCTGACGTACTGTCCCCGGTGTGTCCATGGCGATCTCCCTGCAGCGACGCAAGCAGAACTCCAAAGGGTTCGAGCTGATCTTTCACGAAGAGCGGCTCCGGAACGTCGAACGCGCCCAGCGCGAAGAGGCGGTGCAGCTCACCGTCTTGCACGCCCACGAGCGGTTCGGAAACGCCCGGCTCGCCGGCGCCTTGGGGATGCAGAGCGCCGGGCTCGGCACGCCTGGCTGGTCCACCACGCCCGGGCTCAACGTCGACGCCGCGCCGCTGGCAGGCGATGCCGCCTTCCTTCAAGACCAATTGAGCCTGTCGCTGGTCGGCTTCGACACCGGTCTGTTGGGCCCAGACGCCAGCAACAGCGCGGTCAACAGCGCGCTGTCGGACTCTGCGGCTTCCGGCGATGCCGCGATGCGGACCCTGGCCAGTCGTGACGGCGAGGCGACCGACTTCGACGCCTCGCACCCTGCGGTGCGCAACATGCACAGCCGCGGGGGTTCCCCGCTGCCGACGGCCGTCGCGGCGCGGCTTGGTGCGGCCTTCGGGCATGACTTTTCCCACGTGCGCGTGCATACGGACGCCGCGGCGGCAGCGGCTGCCGAAGCGCTCAATGCCCGGGCGTTCGCGATCGGCGCTGACATCTGGTTCGGCCAGGGCGCGTTCAACCCCGGCACCTCCGCCGGCGATGCGCTCCTGGCGCACGAGTTGACGCACGTCGTGCAGTCCGACGAAGGCCGCCTCCCCAGTGCGGGGGGGGAGGGCCTGAACGTCAGCTCGCCGACGGACAGCGCCGAGCGCGAGGCCTACGCCAATGAGCGCACGATCACCGCGAAGATGGGCGCGCCGTCAACCGCGGGCAGCGTCGGCGCGCCGATGGTGGGTGCGGCCCCGACGGCGGCGGATTCCGAGTCGTCGGGCGTCGGCACCCAGGTGGCGGCCGGTCACCAGTCGGCGCCCATGGCAGATGGTCAGGCGCTTGACGGGGCAGTGATGCGGACGCTGGACTGGAAGCGGCGGCGGCGTCCGGGCGTGCTCGACGTGGCCATCGACCCCCCTGGGGACGGGCTCACGTTCGACGGACGGATTGGGAATCAGAGCGGGGGTGTCGGAATCAACGGAAGTGTGGGGGGACGGGGTGGCAACAACGTAGCGGTAGATGGCCAGTTCAGCGATGGCAAGAACAGCCTGGGAGTGAACGCGACAGTGGGCGAGGACGGAGTGGACGTCGCGGCGAACGCGGACCTCGATGTCGGCGGGCTGACGATGAACGGGGCGTTGGGCGCGGCCGGCCTGACGGCGGACGCGAAGCTCGCCTCCGGACCGCTCAACGTGGCCGCGGTCATGGGCGCCGACGGCGTCACCGCGACCGCAAAGGTCGACGCCGGCGCGGTGAAGCTGGACGCTGCGGTCGGCAAAGACGGGGTCACCGTCGACGGCGCGGTCTTGGGCAAAGATGTGGATGGCGACAAGGGCGAAGAAGGCGAAGAAGGCGAAGAAGGCGAAGAAGGCGCGGTCGGCCCCGACGTCGAGAAGGAGGGCGCCGGCGCTCTGGGCGGCCCGCCCAAGGGGAAAGACGGGGTCGCCGGTGGTGGTGGTGGTGGTGGTGGTGGTGGTGGCGGCGGTGCAGGGGGTGGCGAAGGCGGCGCGGGGATGGCGGCGGGCCTGCTCGGCGCCGGTCCGGGGGGTGCGGGTCCCGCGCTCGCGGCTCGCGCGCTGACGGCGCTGAGGCTCCCCGCGTTCAACCTGAAGAAGAAGGAAGAGGCCGGCATCACCAAAGAGACGGGGATGACCCCGGCCCAACACCAGCAGCAGATCGAAGCCCACGTCGACCGCATCAAGACACAGGTCGACCAGATGCGCGAGGGACTCAAGCGCTACGCCGCCGACAAGGCGCTGGGGCTCGATGCCGAAATTGCCGGGGCCAAAGAGGCGCTCAAGGGCGACATCGGCAGCGCGCGCGGTAGGATTGCCGGCGCCTACGGCAACGCCCGCAGTGGCCTCACCACGGCCTCCGCCGAAGCGCTCGGCATCATCCAGGCGGCGTCGCGCACCGCGCGAGAAGCGCTCGCGACCAGCCTCCCGGCCCAGCAGGCACGGCTGACCGCCCTGGTCACCACTGGCAGGACCAACGTCGACGCGCTCGGTGCGCCCTGGAAGGAAAAGTTCGGCGCGGCGCTGGAGGTGGGGGCCAAGGCCTTCGATGCCACCGGGAAGCTGTGCGCCACCGAGTTGGCCGCCACCAAGGCCGCGATCGTCAACACCTGGCCCGACACCGGGGACGCGCTCGCGCGCGCCGAGAACGAAGCACGTCGCAAGGCGGCCGGCAAGGGTGTTGACGACGCGGTCAACGACTTCAAGTCTGGCGGCGCCCAGAAAGCTGCGGCCGCCCGCGCGCAGAAGCCCACCTACGACACCCAGGTCGACGCCGCGCTCACCAGTCTGCGCGATGCGCTCACCCAGATGGAGACTACCGGCCGCGCCCAGCTCGTCGCCGCGAATGAGCGCGCCGGAACCCAGATCACCACCCAGTCGACCGAAGCCGAGACGGCGATCGCCGGCGCCAAGACGCGGGCCGACGGGGCGCTGACCACCGCCGAGACCGCGGCGATGGGCGAAGTCGACACCGTCCAGGCGCAGCAGGACCAGAACCTCACCGGCGCGTGCGACAGCGCCAAAGCCAGCATTCTCGGTGCCGACGGCTCGCTGCAGGAACGGTACGCCCAGTGGTTCGACGGCGTGCTCGCCGGGCTCCCCAAGGATCAGGCCACCACCTACGACCAGGTCAAGGAGTTCCTGGCGGGCAAGGAGCGGGAGCTTCCCACGTTCAACTCCCAGATCATGGGGGAGCTCGACAAGTCCTGCGAGACCGCTCGGCAGACGGTGATGGACGCCGCCAACAACGCGCGTACCGCGCTCACGCGGCTCGCCGACGGCCAGGCCTTGAGTGCCGGCAACCAGGGTCGTCAGCAGGCCGACGGGCTCCGCGCCACGGCGACGCAGTTCGCCGTCGGAATCAACGCGACGGGCACGGCGATCGAGACGGCGTTCACCCAACACATCGAGCCGATGGGCGCGTTGGTGACACAACGACTCACGTTGGCCGAGGCCCAACTTACCGCAGCCTTGACGGCGGCGAAGACGGCGCTGGTGACACAAAACACCCAGTACGCCACGCAGCTGCGCGAACGCATCGCGGCGATGCCCCGAACGCTGACGCCCATGGCCAACGCAGCGGCGCAGGCGGTGTACAGGAATCTCTCCGACCGGGCGCAGCGCGTTCACAGCGCCTGCAAAGGCATGGGCACCGACGAAAACGCCGTTTACAACGCGCTCCGGGGGCTCACCGCGATCAGCGGCGCGGCGCTCGAGCAGGTGGTGTGGGGTCGGCTTTTCCGTGCTGAGGGCGGGCTGATGGCCTTCCTGGTCGACGATCTCAACGAAGACGAGCTGAAGATCGCCAGGGCGTACATGAGCGGCAACACCGCCCTCGGAGCCCGTCTGGAGCTCGACGCCAGCATGCACTGGTACGGCGACGACGAAGCCCAGATCGAGAAGATCCTGCGCGACCTCTCGCCCGAAGACCTCGCTGCGATGCAGGCGGCGCCGGAGTGGGCGGCCACGCGCGCCCGTCTGGTCGACAACCTCGGCGGCACCGATCTCGACGTCACCAAGTCGCTGCTGGCCGGAAACGTCGCCCGCGCCGACGCGTACCGCCTCCGCGACAAGATCGACGAAGCCCGCCGCAGCAACGATCCCGACGCGCTCGCGGACGCCCTCGCCGGCGTCGATCCGGCCCAGCTGGCCGCGGTCCAGCAGGAGTTCGTCAACATCCAGAACAAGGTCGACCCCGAGGCGACCAACGTTCCACCCATCGATGCGACCGCCGCGGCCAACCAGCTCGCCGACTACGCCACGCGCGACGTCCAAGGCATCGATCCCAACACCGGGGAAGTGCGTACCAACCGTGTCACCGGCGCCAATCGTGACCTCGTCCGCGCGCTCGCGACCCAGGGAAAAGACAGCGTCCAGGCGGCGACTTCCCGTTTCGAGGTCGAGCGGCAGCGCGCCGGCGGCCCGAACATGGAGCGCATGGAGACCGCGCTGATGTCGCCGGCGGCGCTTCAGGAAGACCTGCACAGTCCGGATCCGGTGGTGCGGGACCGCGCGGTCGCGACCCAGAATCTCCGCGAGCAGGCCATGCGCGACATGTACGCGCAGCAGTACGGGGGCACGGAAGGCCGGACCATGGACTCGGCCATCACCGGCATGTTCACCGGGCGTGACGACAAGGAGTCGCAGACCTCGCAGCGCCTGATGCGCAACATGCTCGACGACGGGACCAACAGTCCGCGCGTCGCCGCCGACATGATCGCGCTCGGCGCGGACGGCGCCGGCACCAACGAAGCGATGATCAAGCGCGCGCTCACGGGCATGCGCCCCGACGAAGTGGCGCAGCTCAACACCGTCTACCAGCAGGTGCACGGCGAGTCGGTGTTCGAGCGCCTGGGTGTCGCCGAGCGCGACGCCAACGGCAACAAGATTCCCGGGCGCGACCACGCCAGCAACCAGTGGTTCAACGAGCTCAGCGGCGACGATCGCCGCGAAGTCGAGATGTTGCTCCAGGGCGACCAGAAGTACATGTCGCCCCAGCAGCAGATGGCGCTGGCGCGGAGCCAATACGACTGGCAGCGCGGCTCTGAAAGCGGGGCGATGGGCCGCTCGATGATGGACGGCTCGGCCGAGCAGCGGGACCTCGACCGCAACTTCGGCGCGCTCACGACGCTCAACGCCCGGATGCGCCCGGACGGCACCTTCGCCCAGCCGGCGGACCAGAAGGAGTACGAACGCCTGTGCGGCGACGTCGGCATCAACGCGACGCAGTACCAGGCCGCCACCGATCGCACCGCAAACTACATCACGACTGGCGTCGCGATCGTGGGCGCGGTTGTCGTTACCGCGGCAACGTTCGGCTCCGGCGCTCCGGCAGGCGCCGCTATGATCATGGCGGCGGCGGGCACCGCGGCCAGCGGCGCGATCAGCATGGGTGTCAACGCCGGGATGAAGGGCGGGCGCTACGGCTACGAACAGGCGGCGACCGATGCCGGCGTCACCCTGGTGAGCGCGGCCACCGCCGGCGCGGGCGCCTACTTGAAGGGCGCCCAGATCGGCGTTGGGGCGCTCGGCAAGGTCGGCGCGGGCGTGGCGATCGACAGCAGCATGGGTTTTGTCAACGGGGCGGCGCAGACGGCGATGGCCGATGGCACCTGGGACAAGGGGTTCATGAGCGGCCTCGGAACCGTGGGCGTGGGTGGCGCTCGCCAAGCCATCACCGACGGTGCGTCCTCGGCCGTGTCCGGGCGCATCGACGAGACGGCGCTCGGCCGCTCCATCGATCAGGGCGGCGGCATCTGGCGCTCGGCGGTGTTCAAGGGCGGCAGCAACGCCGCGGGCGGCGTCGCCTCGACGGCGGCGGGCATGGGGTTTGACGCGTTGCGCGGCAAGGGCCCGACCGACCTCGCGGCGGTCGCGGAGCAGGCCGGCACCGAAGGCGCCAAGCAGTTCGTGATGGGCGCCGGTGGCGGTGCGTTGGGCGCAAGAATTCGCACCGGTCGGGGCCGGGCGGCAGGTGCCGGGAACCCCGCTCCTGGCCCTGGCAGCGATCCGCCGCCGCCGTCTGGGGGCACGCCTACGCGTGCGCCAGACATCAACACCCCGCCCAACGATGGGGGCAGTGTCGTGCCGACGACGGCCCCGCGGGGCACCGACACCTCCCAGCGCCCCGTGGGCAGCCAGCCCGACGGCACGACCAACCGGCCGCCGTCAGCCCCGTCGCAAGACCCGAACGTCGACGCGACCACCGGCCGGCCTCCCGCTGGGACGCAGGGCGATGCGGCGACGCTGGCCAGGCAAGAACAGGGACGCGGCGGCCAAGGCGGTCGGAACGAAAGCGACGCGCAGGTGATCCGCGACAACAACACCGGCGAGTCCACGGTCACCAGCCCCAAAGGCGTCACCCGGGCCGATGACAGCGGCGTCGCGACCAAGAACCGCGACGGCACCACCGATTTTGTCGATGCGGACGGCAACCGCACCCTGATCACCCCCGACGGCACCAGCCGCACGATCCTCACCGACGGGACGGTCGTCGTCCGCGACGCCGACGGCAAGGCCATCGCGATGAAGGACGACGTCGTCATTCGCCTGGACGCCCAAGGCAAGCCGATCACCGAAGCGGCCCAGCCCGCGCCCAAACCTCCGGACGCGGTGCGCGAGCAGGCGGTGTTCGATCGTGTGGATCAGCTCGTCCAGACCGGCAAGATGAGCCACGAGCAGGCGTGGGCCATCGTGGCGCGCTCCGGTGACGTGGGGGGCCAGGAAGCGGCGCTACGCCTCGCCGAGAGCCGCATCAGCCAGGACGACGCGGTCATCAACCGGCTGGTCGACATCGCCAAGCAGACGGGGCCCGACGGCAGGCCAGCGGTCCATCCCGATGAGCTCGACGCCGTCATCGCCGCGCCGGATCCGCTCAAGGCGCTCCAAGTGCTCGAGGCGCGCAACGCCAACCGCGCCATGGACGCGGAGGTGCGTCAGCAGGTCGATGCCGCCACACGAACGGATGCGGCCGGGGGCAGCTACGTCGACCAGGTCTACGACAACATCACCGTCGGCGCCGGCTTCGCGGGCATCTCCAACGAGTTGAGCGCGCGTGGCAACGGGGCCCAAGGCAACAGGCTGGTGGTCGGCGGCGAGAACCCGTGGCTCAAAGCGAACGCCGACCTCGGTCAGCGCGCCGGCGAAAGCGACGTGGCCGGTGGCGCTCAGCCCATGCGCGGCACGGCCGATTCCGAGAGCGCGGCGTTCATGCGGGCGCGGCAGCACGCCGAAAACGTCGAGGTCAATCGAGCCGGCGCCGGCGTGGGCGTGCTCAGCGCCAAGGTGGACGGCGTCGAGCTGCGCTCGCAGATGGAGCCCGGCAGCACCTGGCACATGGACGCCGCGGCGCGGCTTCGCATCAACGACGGCGTCAACGCGGACGGCTCGCCGAAGTTCCGCTACGTCTACGCCAATCACATCGATCTGGCCGGTGGGGCCGGCCCGTCGCGCGGGTTGAGCACCGAAGCCGGTCCTGGTGGAAGGCCCGCCCAGGTCGATGCCGACCTTTACGCGCAGATGAAGGCCGACGGCAGGATCCAGCAGTCGGACCAGGGTTTTGACGGCAGCGGCATCCGGCCCGGCGAACAGGTGCTCGTGTACGGAGGCGGCGCGGCGGGCGCGTGGGGTGCCGAGGGCAGCGCCAAGAACGCGGCGTCCGTCGAGTGGCTTGGGCGCATGGCCCCCCGCCCCCGCCCCGATGACGACATGCCGGGGCCCCAGAGGGCCCGGTTGGAGGGGCTTCACGACCGGCTCACGGCGGCGCGGGCGGCGGATGATGGCGTCGCCATCCAGCGGGCGATGGCCGACCTCGAACGCTTCACCTTCACCGAAGGACGCGGCAACGGCTTCTTGCCCCGCAACCAGCGCGAGGGCGCTGCCTTCGACCCTGCGATGCAGTCCGGAGCGGGCGGAAAGATCACTCGAAGTGTCACCGACGACATCCGCAGCGTCACCTTCGAGACCAACCCGGCCACCGGAAAACAACAGATTCGGCTGGTCGGCAACGACGGCCAGGAATTCTGGGCCGACCGCGTGGTTTTGGCGATCGGTCAGGATGGCGAGGCCGCCGGCGGCCCTGGCAAGCTGCTCGGCGAAATCAAAGGGATGACGCCGCTCATCGACGCCAGCGGCAAGGAATTCCCCTTCCCCGTGGTCGTCGGGGTGGAATCCGCCGACGGCGCGGTGCGCGTGATCGGCGCTGCGGCGACGTCGCCCTCGGTGCGAAAGCGCGTCGCCACCGGTTTCCGCGACATGACCGACGAGAGCTTCGGCATACAGGCCGGCCACAGCTCGGTTCCTACCGACAGCCAGGGCGTCGTCGGCAGCTTCCACCACGCCGAGCGGATGATCCGGGCCGCGAACCGCGAGACGCTGATCCGGCTTGCTCAGGCCGATGCGGCCACCCAAGAGCGGATCGTCGGTGGACACGATGAGGCCCAGGCCGTCAAGGCTGCGGCCGATGCCGAACGAACTCGCGTTGGGCCGGCCCTGCCCGGTGAAACGAGCACGCCGAGCCCCACGACGCGAACGGGCGGCGCGCCGGACACAGCGCTCATCCCAGGCGCACCCAGGCTGGTCGGCCCCGAAGCCGGCCAGGCGGTCACGACGCCGCGGCAGGGCGACACGCCGCTCATCGGGCTCAAGGGCGACTTCTTCGACCCGAAAGCCACTGGCGAACAGCTCCGCACTCAGCTCACTGAACAGGGAGTTCCGCGGCAACAGCAGCTCAGCCAATCCGAGCGGACCGAGGAGACCCGGTTCGCGGACTGGGCGCAGAAGAACGCTGGCCCGGCTGCAGACGGCGCGCGCAAGCTGGCCGAGGCCATCGGCGGGAAGGACCAGCCGGTGTTCGAAGTCGACGCGATGAAGCGTCTGCTTCCCGAGTACGGTCCGGGCAGCAAGCCGGCCTCCCCCGAAGAGAAGGCCTACCGGTTGGAGATGAACCATGCGTTGCACCCGACCGCGGTCGCGGTCGCGCGGCTCGGATTCCAGGAACGGCTCGACGTCCTGGGGAGCCTCCCCGACGGCCACCCACTCAAGCAGGTCTTCGTGACCAATGGTGGTTGTGCGGCCGGCAAGGGCGACCTCACCGACATCGCCAAAAAGGCGCTGGGCGAGCGTGCGAAATTCGGCGCGGTCTGGGACGCGGCGGGCGAGGGCGACGCCGGCGAGAACGCTTGGATCCTGCGCGCGGCGTCGGAGCGCGGCATCCGCGTCGTGTTCGGGTATGCCGAGGCCGACCCCACGACCCGCTTCCAGAGCGTGCTCGAGCGCGCCGAAGGCAGCGGCCGCGTGGTCGACGTCCTGACCTTCATCAACTCCTACTCCGACGGCGCCGTCGCCTTCAAGTCGTTCATGGACTCGCCTGAGTACAAACAGGCAGTCGCCGACGGGAAGGCCGAGGCCCTGGGCATCGCACCCGGAGAATTCAACCGCGCCTCGCTATCAGACAAGGCCCAGCTCGCGTACCCCGACAGCAAGAGCCTCAGTCCTGATGGGGTGTTCCGTGCTGAGCACGTCGGTGATCCGCCCAACAAACAGCAGGCGCTCGAGGCCTCGTTGCGCATCCTCGAAGAACACGTCCGCACCCAGCGCGCGGCGGGAAAGAACCCGGACGCCGTCGCCCGCGGCGCCCTTGAGAACGCGCTGAAGTTCTTGGATGGCCAGCCACCCGAAGTGCGGGTGGCGATTCTGGAGACCTACGCGCGCATCTTCGGCGGAGCAGCACAATGACCAAGAAAGAAGCGCCGAAGACCGATATCAAGCGCGTGGCCGACGAGACGTTGGACCTGCTGCTTCGCCACATGCAGTCCAACACGACCGAGGAGGACGCCCGGATGGAGGCCGAGGAAGACGCCCGCGTGGCGCAGGCGCTGAAGGAGCTTGCGGCGGAGGGGAAGCTGCCGCCCAAGCGGTAGGCGGCTTCCAGGGTCCGGCGCTTATTGGGGCGCCATGCTCACCCGTCTGTGACTACCCAAACATCTCCGCACTCCAGTCCAGCTCCGCCGGAAACCCCTTCAACCAGCGCAGGGGGCCGACCTTCGCAGCCAGCGTCGCCGCGAAGGCGCTCGGGACCTCGCCGTAGACCACGCCGTCTTGCTCATCCTGGCTGGGGTTGACGTCGGGGAACTGGTTTCCGTCGGCGCGGACATAGGCGAGCCCGCCCAGGCCCGAAGCTCCGGCGAGCAGGTGAAGGCTCGCTTCTGGAAGCCTGGCCTGGTCGATGGCCAATACCGTGAGCTTGCCCAGGTACGGGGAGGCCACAAGCGCCCGGAGCGTCCCCATGGTGACCGGCGTCCCGGAGAATCGCAGTGAGCGCACCTGCGCCCACGCCGGCGAGTCGAAGAGGGCCTCCGCATCGGCAGGTGGATTGTGCACGGTCACGTCGATGATCGGGGCCAGCGCCATCAGATCACTTCCGTGCTGCTCGAACCAGCGGCCGTCGACGGTGGCGGTCTCGACAAAGCCGCGCCCGTACTTCAGGCCTTGCGCCCAGGCGGGAACCGTCCCGTCCAGCAGGGCGGCAACGCGGGCCAGCCCGCGCTGATCGTGGGCAGGGGAGGGGAGTCCGCAGGATCGGGCGCTACGTTCAACCGCGCGATCCGGACGGGGCTTCTGTCGCCTTCGACTCGCGACATCCAGCTGCGCCCGGATGAAGGACGCGGTCTCGGGCTCCGAAGCGGCGATCAGATCGGCGAAGCGGCTGCGGGGCGCGTCGTCACGGGGGCGCGCGATCACCGCGGCGTAAGCGGAGGCTAGATCCATGGGCCCGGTATAGCTTTGCCGGTGTTCTCCCGCCTCGGCCCCGCCCTCGCGCCGCTCTTCTGCGCCCTGTTGGTCCTCGGCCTCGTGGTCTTCGCGGTACTCGTGCCCATCGGGCGCCCAAGCCGGACCCTGGACACGACGTCTGCGGTTGGCATGACCCTGGGGGCGGCCGCCCTGGCGATCTGGGCGGTCGCGCTCGGCGTGCAGGCCTGGTGGCTATCCGGTGTCGAACGCCAGGGTGTCATCCTCACCCCCTCGATGAGCCCGGGGGTTTTCGACGTACTGCTTTCAGCGCCCTTCCTCGTGGTCGTGCCGGTCGCCGCCGGTGGCCTGTACCCGATGTTTCGGGGGGGGGCGGCTTCGGCGCCCGCCCTGCTGTGCGCGGTTTTCTGCGCGGGGCTGTGCGCCCTGCGGGAGGCCGACGGCCAGGGCTACGTCCGCGCCGGGTCGGTGACCGCACGCAAGGGGTGGTTGTGGGTGCGCCGCGATTCGTTGCCGGTCGGCGAAGTGCGGGGAGTGATCGTGAAGCGTGACAGCTACCGAGGCGCGCCGTCCTACGTTGTGAAGCTTGACGTCGACGCCCCTGGGCTCGCGGCGTTGGAGGCACGCTACCGTGACGTGACCGAGGCGGAGGCCGAGGCGGCGCGGTGGAGGGCGGCCCTCGGGTCGTTACAAGGCGCCCCGTGATCGTCGTCCGCTCCGAAGCCGAGGCCGCCGTGTACTGCCAGCTCACGGGCCACGCGGTGATTGGGCGCCGCTCTCCCCGGCCGCTGGCCCATGTTTGGGAATGCATGTGGCGTGACGAGGCCCGTCAGCTCGTGTTCGTAGAGGTTGCGAGCGATGATATGTCGCGACTTGTCGACCGGGATGGGTTCGCGCAGATCGGGGCGGAGCGGCTGAGCTCGGTGCCGGCCACGCCGCTTGGTTTTGTACGCGGCGAGGCGCGTCGCTGCGTGGCTGACCTGCTTTTGGCCGCCTACGCCCTGGGCGAGGCGCTGCGGTGGGGTCAGGACGACGTGCTCGCCAGCGCGCTGCAGCGTGCCAACGAACGGCGCAGCACCTGGATCGCGGCGCTGCCGACGCTCCCCGAAGCCCGCGCGCTCGCCAACGTGCCGTTGCCGCCGCACGGTTTCCTCCCCCCTCCGGCGCTCGCCGGCTGGCTGTCGCGACCGCTCCCCGTCTCGATCGAGGAGATTCCCGAGGAACTGAGCGTGGTCACGCGGGCGGAAGACGGTCGCTTCCTGGCCCGGCACCCCACGCACACGCTGGCGTGGCTGACGGTGAGCGTGGCGCGGGAAGTCGTCGCGATCGAGCCCCTGGCGGGACGGGGCGCGCTCGCCGCGGTCGTCGAGCATGGATTCACCTTCTTGGAAGTGCAGAAGGCGCGGCTTCGAGCGTGTGGGCAGGCCTTGGACCCGCTGGCCCAGCTCTTGGTGGAAGGCTTGGGCGAGGGCCAGTCGCGAGCGATTCTGGAGCTTCGTGGCGGGGGCGACCGGGTGCGCTTCCTGGAGCTGGAAAGCCGCGACCCCCGGTTCCGCGGCGCGCTGCTCGCCGCGCGGCTCGACGAGGAGGAACGCGTCCTCGGCTTCCGGCTGATCGAGGGCCTCGATGGCTACGAGATGATGGGGCTGCTCGACGCCACGGCGCCGCACCTGCCGGGTGCGATGGGCGAGCCGCCGCTTGCGGTTTCGGCGTCGAAGCTGGAGGCCTCGCTGGCCGAGATCGGCGCGGGGGTCCGCCCGCTCCTCGAAGCGCTCGTCGATCCGGCGCGGTCGGGCGAGGCGATCGGGTCGATTGCCCCTCGCCCTGGTGACGCCGCCAAGGCCTTTGTGGGAACCGAGGCTGAGCTGGCGAGCATCGACGCGCGCTATGCGGCGTTGTGGGTGGCCGATCCGCCCCGGGTGCGCGCGCCGTCCGCTCAGGTGACTCTCCGGATCATCGTCGCGACCGGCGGAATGTTGCTCCCCGACGCGCCGATGGCCAAGGCCTTTCCGCCGACGTGGGCCAGGGTTGCTGAGCGGCTCCGACCCGAGCGCGCCTGGATTGCCTGGGCCTACGAGCCGGTCGCCGGCGGACGAAGTGCCGACTACGACGGCCTGGTGTGGGTGGACGACCGGTGGGTGTGGTTCCCGGCGCCGTGGCGGGTTTTGGCCTAGGCCGGCCCACGAGCGGTGTGGGTCCGTACGGTCATTCCGTGCGGTTCGATCTCCTCCGTGGGCGGAAAAAAGGCCGCGCCCGGGCAGCTCCACACGTGCAGGATGATGCCCTGGGTCGGTTGTGACGCTTTCTGGCGTTTGATGAGGAACTGGCGGAGGAGCTCGGTCGGATCGGGGGGCGGGTCGTCGATGGAGGCGACCGGCGGCGTGTAGAGCGGCTTGAACGGGACCCCGCCGCCGTCTTTGTTCAAGAAGCCCATGATCGAGGACGTTTCCCCGTACGGGAGGAACCGCAATTCGTACTGGGCCTGGCCAATCGTGTTCTTTCCCGTTTCGGCGGCCTTGCCCAACCCGACGAGGTTTCCGCACACCACATCGCCGAGGAACAGGCCTGGACAGGTAAAGTCAGGCGGAGCCGGCGCATCTTTCGCGGGCGGCGCGCCCTCGAAGCCGAACCACAACGTCGGCGCCTCGCGGGTGGTGCAGGTGGGGACCCAGGCGTTGGACACGGCCCCGGCGAGTGCGGCGAGCAACAGCATGCGGGGCCTATAACCGTGCCGATGGCGGCGTATTCCTTGGCGCCTGACCCGCACCTCGCGGTTGGCCGCGGTAGGAGGGAACCGCGAAGCGGGCCCCCCCCCTCTCTCAACAATGTGCTACTCTTGACGCGTCAAAGGACGATCGTGGCCAAGAAGAGCTCCGCGGTGGTGATGAAGAAGGGCAAAGGCAGCAAACCCAAGGCTGGGAAGGCGAATGCCGCGCCCCGCGGGACCTTTCGGAGCTGGCTGAGGGCGATCGGTCGGAGCCTCGTCGCGGGCGGGATCCTCGCCGCAGTGGTGGTGGTGGCGGTCCAGTGGCGATGGGCGCTGGGCGTCGTGGACGCGGGCCTGGAGCGCCCGGTCTTCAGCGTCCCTGGCACCGTGAAGAGCGCGCCCGTATCGGTGTGGGAGGGGGAGACGCTCACTCCGGAAGAGCTGGCGACCGACCTTGCGGCGGCCGGCTACGCCCGGGTGGCCAAGGCGGCGCAGCCCGGCGATTTCCAGGTGGCCGCCGACGCGGTCCACGTCGTGCTCGCGCCGGCCAAGGGAGTGGGCTGGAAAGTAGGCTCCGGGGACTCGCTGGTCACCTTCACGGACGGGCGCGTTCACAGCATCACGCCCGACAGCACGCTCGACCTCCCGCCCGCGACGCTGGCCGTCGTGCGCGGCGCCGACAACGAGAATCGCAATCCAGTTCCGTTGGCGCGCATTCCCGAGCACATGGTCCAGGCGGTGCTCGCGATCGAGGACACCCGCTTCTACGATCACGTCGGCATTGACCCGTTGGGGATTGCCCGCGCGATGACGCACAACGCGATGAAGCGCTCCTGGGTGCAGGGCGGCAGCACCCTCACGCAGCAGTTGGTGAAGAACCTCTTCCTCACCCATGAGCGCACGGCCGACCGCAAGCTCAAGGAAGCGCTGATCGCCCTCGCGCTCGAAAAGCGCCGGAGCAAGGATGAAATCCTCGCTCTGTATCTGAACGAAGTCTACCTCGGCCAGGCGGGTGGCAGCTCCATCTGCGGGGTGGACGCCGCGGCGTACGCCTTCTTCGCCAAGCCCATCGACCGCGTCAGCGTGGCCGAGTCGGCGACGATTGCGGGCATGATCCAGTCGCCCAACCCCTACAATCCCGTACGACACCCCGACCAAGCCCGTGCGCGGCGCGATGTCGTGCTGGCGCGGATGGCCGACGTCGGTTTCCTCACCGAGGCGGCGGCGACGGCCGCGAAGGCTACGCCGCTTGGGGCCCACGCTCTGGTCGGTGGCCGGACGTCGCCCTGGGCGGTCGATCTTGCCGTGGAGGAGGCCGAGGCCGGCGACGAAGGCCGGGTCGCACGGGAGGCGCTCTCGGTGCTGACGACGATCCAGCCGCAGGTGCAGCGGTTGGCGGAGCGGGCGATGGCCGCAGGCCTGGTCGATCTCGAAAAAGGTCATCCCAAGGCCAAAGGTGTGCAGGCGGCGATGGTGGTGGTTCGCGCGCGCGACGGCGCGATTGTGGCGATGGTCGGCGGGCGCGACTACGCCGAGAGCGCCTTCAACCGGGTGGTCAACAGCCCCCGGCAGGTGGGCTCCACCGTCAAGGCACTCACGATGTTGGCTGCCTTCGAGGCTGATCCTGCGCTCTCCCCCGCCACGCTCTTCGACGATGCCGCGATCGAGCGCACCGTCGATGGCAAGCTCTGGGCGCCGACCAACTACGACGGCAGCTTCGCTGGGCCCCTGTCGCTCCGGCAGAGCATCGCCCGCTCGCGCAACGTGCCGGCGGTGCTCCTGGCTGAGCGCCTCGGACTCGAGACGCTCAAGAGCCGCTTGCAGGGCCTCGGGCTGAGCCGGGCGACCGCGTGGCCCTCGGCCGCGCTCGGTGGGTTTTCAGCGACCCCGGCCGAGTTGGCGGGCGCCTACACGGTTTTCGCGGCCGGCGGCGCGTACCACGCCCCTTTCCTGGTCCGCGCGATCGAGGATGACGCGGCGGTGGTGGTCGATCACGCGCCCTCGAAAGCGGCGACAAGGTACTCGGAGCGAGCGACCTGGTTGGCCTACGATGTGCTCCACAGCGTGGTCACGGAGGGGACGGCCAAGGGCGCTGCGGGCTACGGCGTGGGCGTCGGAGCGGCGGGGAAGACCGGCACGACCGACGACTACGGCGACGCATGGTTCGCTGGGGTGAGCGGTCCGTACGTGGCGGTGGTCTGGGTCGGGCACGACAAGCCGCGGTCGATGGGGCTCACCGGCGGCCAGGCGGCGCTGCCCATCTGGGCGCGATTCGTGGATGCGGTGGGGTTCGATGAGCGCGGGGTGGCCCCGCCTACGGGGCTGGTCGACGCCGAAGTTTGCGTTACGACGGGGGCGCCCGCGTGTCCGGACTGCGCCGAAACTCGGACTGAGTGGTTTACCGACGGCACCATACCGGTGGCCGAATGCGGGCTGCTTCCGGACGCGGCCGCGGCGGTCAAGGACGGCTGGACCAAGATCGGGGAGCTTTTCGGGCTGAATCGGTAGGATCACAGGCCGGCGACGATTCGCTCCGTCTCGGTCCACAACTTAGCCGCCAACGCGGTGTCGCGGCCCAACGCGCTCGACGCGGCTACGTTGCAATCCGCAAGGTATTCCCCGGTCAACGTTCCCGCAGCGGTGTTGACGAGCGCCCACGTCTGCGTCGCCGCGCCTTCCGGAATGTCTTTGAGCACCAGCGGCGCGGCGAGGCCCCAGACCCATTGCAGCGGCGTGGCCATGTGGCGGAGGAGGTTGGTCTGGATGACGCCGGGGTGCACGGCGTTGGCCACCCGAGCGGTGCCAGCCCATCGGCGAGCCAGTTCCCGCGCCATCAGCAGATTCGCCAGCTTGGACTGGCCGTACGCGGTCCACGGCGCGTAGCCGCGCTCGCCGGAGAGATTCTCGAAATCGATACCCGCGGCTGGCGCCCCCTTGTGGGCAGCGCTGCTGACCAGCACCACGCGGGCGTCGGGCTTCAGTACGTCGGCGAGCCCGGTGACCAGCAAGAAGTGCCCCACGTGATTGGTGAAGAACTGCAGTTCATAGCCGTATTTCTGCTCCAGCGTGGGCAAGGCCATGATGCCGGCGTTGCACAGCACACCATCGAGGGCCTCACCGCCGGTGGCGATGCTGGCTACTGCCGCGCGCACCGAAGCGGGCTCGGAAAGCTCGCAGGCCACCGGCACAAAGTGCCCCTTCAGGCCCTTGACCGCCTCGCTGGCCTTCTCCACGCTGCGGGCGAGCGTCAGCACGGTGGCGCCGCGGAGGCCGAGCACGCGCACCGTCTCCAGCCCGATCCCGGAGTTGGCGCCCGTCACCACATAGCGGCGACCGGTCAGATCCAGCCCGGCGGAGACCGCTTCCGCGGTGGAGCCGTAGCCGAACCCGCTTGCCCCGCTGCCTGTGAGTCTTGAGTAGAGCGACATCGACCTCTCCGCAAGGGTGGTTTACCTCGCCAGGGTTCGGCAGGAGCGGTCGTGCTATGGTTGTTTCAATGGCGACCTCCCGACTTCGTCTCGTGGTGCTGGTGGCTGGCTGGGCCGTGCTGGCTCCGGGCGTGGCGCATGCCGAATGCAAGGCCCCCTACACCTCGGCCGAGCTGGTCAACGACCTCACGTCCAGCCAACTCGCGTTGCGAAACCTGGATGAATCGATGTTGTCAAGCGCTGCCGCGCGCCTGGAGGTCGGCCTGCCTTGCGTAAGCAACCCTGTGCCGCCGATGGTCTTTGCCAGCGCATATCGGTATATCGGCGCATACCGATATATTGCCAAGGACATCGAGGGGTCGCGCCGCTGGTTCCGCACCTCGCTGGAGTTGGATGCCAGCTATCAGTGGGACGCCGGCGAGCTCGAGCTTGAGAATCCGATTCGGGTGGTCTTCGAGTCCGAACGTGACTCCGCGCAAACCCCCAGCATCAAAGCCGAAGGCAAGGTGCTCGCGCAGCCGGCGGGCTCGACCTATGTGCTGGACGGTCGGCCGCTGAAGGTGGCGGAAGCCACGCCGAATCGCCCCCACATCCTACAGCAGGTCGCGACAGCAGATCGTTCAGTGCGAGGCACCTGGTTGCTCGATGGACCGGCCTTCCCGGCGCAGGTCCTGCAGGACGGCGCGGTTGCCGGCGCCACGCCCGTGGAGGCCGCCCGGCAATCCAAGGAGGCGAAGAAGAAGAAGCCCGAGGCCGACGCGAAAGAACGCATTGCGAACGTCGAGTACACCGACTCCGGCGCGATTCGTGTCGAGCGCGTGCGCCCCCCCGAAAAGACGCCACTGATGATCGTTGGTGCGGTGGCGATTGTCGGGGCTGGCGCGCTCTACGCGGCCAGTTTTGTGACCCATGACGACTTCGAGGCCTCGACGACGACGCCGCAACTCTTCGAGCGGCAGACGCTGACCAACGCCCTGGTGCTCAGCTCGGGTGGCGTGCTCTTGGCGGGGTTGGGCGTGGGCTACTGGGGCATCATCCTTGATGGTGGTGCGGGCTTCGGGGTCACTGCGCAGTTCTGAGCCGGGTTGGGTGGGGCGGAGCGGCCGTGGCTGGCAGCCGGTCACCCGGGAAGCCGGTCGCGAAGGCGGCATGGCGGCGATCGTACCTGTCGCTGGTGTCGGTCCGGCGCCGGTGGGCGGACCCGCTGCCGGCGTTTTGGTGGCGCTGAAGTTGGCGCGGCCGGACGACCCGCTCTCGGTCGAGGCGCTCCGCCGGGAGATCGTCATCTTCGAGGCGCTCTGTCGCCTGCCCGGCGAGGTCGCTTGTCCCAGGCTCTACGACGTCGTCGAGAGCCCGGTTCCGGGGCTGGTGATGGAGTGGTGTCCCATCGACATGGAGCGGTGGTGGGCCGGGCAGCCCTTCACACCGCAGACCGCGGCCGCGCTCTTCGAGGCGATGGCGGCGGTGTGTCGGCGCGTGCGCGAGTACGCCGTGGTGAGCGAGTTGGAGCTGGGCCAGCGGGTGGTTCACGCCGACATCAAGCCCAGGAACATCCTGTTGAGCGCAGCCGGTCGCTGGCTGCTGACCGACTTCGGGGCGGCCAAATCGCGTGCAGTGGAAGAGGAGTCGTGGCTCGCGACCCGGATGGTGATCGGCACCGAGAACTACATCGCACCTGAGACGCTGTTCAACAGCACCAAGGCCGTGCCCGCCGCCATGGACACCTGGTCGATCGGGTGCACACTTTTCGCGCTTTTGCGGATGCGGTCGCTCCTGCGCGGCGGCGGGCGCTTGCCCCCGAACGGGACGCACGCGCACCACTTCCGGACCCACCGGACGGCGCTGGTCGCCGATCTCCAGCTTCGGCAGCCGAATCGTTTCGCGGGGAGAGAGCTCGATCCGACCGCCTTCGTGAGCCACGATCGGCTCCCGGACAAGGACCGGTCGGCGGTGGTCGACGCGCTCGACGGGTTGTTCCAGAATGCGAACCTCGAAGCTCGGCTTTGCGCGGACGTGACCAATCTCCTGGACCGTGCACTCTTGATCGACCCGATGCGCCGGTATGTCGATCCCATCGAGATGGCGGGGGACTTCGAGGCGCTCGCGACGCGTGTTCGTGAGCTTGCGGTTCGGGCGGACGGTGGGCCCACGAGCCCGAGGACGTCGACTCCGGCGGTGCTCGCGCCGACCGTCGCCGAAACGCCCGCGGGCGCGGTACCGGTGGTGGTGGCGCCGAGGCGGTCGGGATCGATGCGGTGGGTGCTGGGTGGAGGCGCCGTGCTGGCTGGGCTCGTTGGCGTGCTGCTGATTTTCGGGCTGGCCGGCGCGTCCTGGTGGTGGAGGCAGCGGTCGTCCGCGCCGGTCGTTGCCGCTACGACCACGGTGCCACCGCCTTCGCAGCCCACCCCGCCCGTTGCGCTCGCCCCGGCGCCGACCGCCACGGCGCCCCCCGCCCCGGCCAAGCTTGCTCCGCCGGCGAAGCCACCCCGTGCGGCCGCCGCGGTGTCGCCCGTTCCGCCGGCCCGCCCTCGACCCCGGCCGCCGAAGGTCGAGCCTGACGCCCAGGGCGCCGCCGCGGAGGCGCCCGTCGCGAGTGGGACCACCGGTACCCTCGTGGTCATCGGAGCCGACGCCTACGTCGTGGGCGCCCGCGGGCGGCGAGCGCCCGGCGACCTGCCGCCGGGGAAGTACCAGCTCTTCACCAGCATCGACGGGACCTACGTCTCACAAGGTCAGACCCAGGTCTACCTGGACGAGACCACCACCTGGCGTTGCGGATTCGGCAAGTGTCGGGAAGACGACGAAGAGTGAAACCGAGGATCGTTGCGCCCGCGACGATGGGTCCGCCGCGTCCCTGGTGTGGCGCCCATCGGCGGAACAGCAAACCAGCTACTGCTGAGAGATCTCGACGTTTTCCTTGGCGGCGACGCCAATCGTAGGCCCGCCGATTCCGAAGCTCCCTGACACCGCCGTTTCCGTCTGGGCGCCGCCCATCACCGCCTGTTGTACCGAAACGTGCCCGCCCTTCGCGGACAGGGTGCCCCCTTGCGCAGAGCTGAGGATCACCGTGGCGCTTCCGCCGGGAGCCGAGATGCTGCTGTTCTTGAGGAGCACCGCGCCCCCCTCTTGGACCAGCTTGACCGTGCCCCCCGCCGCGCTCAGGGTCGCGACCGTAAACTGTCCGGAGGCGAAGGCCCCCCCGCTTCCCGCGCTGATCTTGACCGCGCCGCTACAGCCCTGAAGCTGCACCCAGCCACTGCCCGACTGGCTGACGCTGATCGCGCTGGCGCCGATGGGGATGTTCACGGTCAACGGCGCTTCGATCGAGCCGACACCCGAACTCTTCGACGACATCCGCGTGCCGACGACCCCGCCGCCCTTGCCATCGCCGCCGACCTTCAGCCCAATGCCGTTCCCCGCCGCCTCCATCGCGCTTTCGTTAGAGCCGATCACGGTATACGGAAGCCGCGCCGAGAGTTTTTCAGCCTCGGTGCACCGCACGATGATGTTGCCGCCGGAGTGGCTGATCGAGACCGGCTTGCCGATTGTGTAGCTGGGAGCGCTCTCGGACAGGCTGCCTTCGTACGTGAAATCACCGACGACGCCGTCAACACTGGTGGCGCTGGCGGGGGCGAACAATAGGGCGAGGAGTAGGGACACGGGACCTCCGAACACTCGGATAACCCGCCGCCGGCCGGCCGCGTTCCATGATACCGCCGTGGATGTTCACCCGCCCCCTCTGCGACCTTCACATCCACGTCGGCGCCAGCGTCGCGCCTCATATCATGTGGGCCATTGCGCACTCACAGGGCTTCAAGCTCCCCACCAAGGACTACTTCGAGTTCGTCGAGCTGATCACCGTCAATCCCAAGAAGGTGAAGTCTCTCGATGACTATTTGAAAATCCTCCACGACGTCACCGAGAAGATCCAGTCGTCGCCGTCGGCCATCGAACGCAGCGTGTACGAGATCATCGGCAAGGAGTTTCGTGGCAGCCGCGTCGGTCGCATCGAACTGCGCTTCAACCCGATGAAGCGCAACCTGGACGGCGAGCGCGACCTGGACCACATCATCCATGCCGCGATCCGCGGCATGGACCGTGCCTGTCTGGAGTACAAGGTTGAAGCTGGGCTCATCTTCTGCCTGGCCCGGGAGTTCAAGCCGGAGCTCAACGAGATACTCGTCGACAAGGCCATCAAGTATCGGGAGCGGGGCATCGTTGGTATCGACGTGGCTGGGCCGGAGTCCCACACTATCGAGCTGGATGATTCGGTGGGGCGCTACGAAAAGCTGTTCGAGCGTGCGCGCCAGGCGGAGCTCGGCACCACCATCCACACCGGCGAGACCCTTGCCAGTGGGGCGGAGGGCGTCATCGCCGTCGTCGACCGCCTCAAGCCCGACCGCATCGGCCATGGCATTCGCGCGGCCTACAGCGACGAGGCGCTGTCCCGGTTGGCCGACGCCGGCATCCTTTTGGAGATCTGTCCGACCTCGAATCTGCACACTCGAGCCGTCCGCCACCTTGAGGAGTTTCGATACATCCTCGGTGCGTTGCAGGAGAAAAAGATTGCTTTCTCCATCAATACCGACGGAACGTACTTGTGTCGCACCAACCTGGCGCGGGAATACGCCCTCCTCGTCGACGCCGACATCCTGACCCTCGGCGAAGCCGATGCGTGTAACGAAGCGGCCTACGCGGCGAGCTTTTTGTAGCCGACGGAAACTGATACATCGTAGAGATGTATCATCTGTTCACTCCGCGGAGTCGCCGCTGGGCGCCGGGCTGCCGCCCTCGCTGCCGCCCTCGGGCCGCGAACCGCCGCCGCCACGACGACGACGACGACGCTTCGGCTTGGCGTCGCCGCCGCCGTCGGTCGGGACATCGGCGACGTCTTCTTCGTCGCCGCGGCCGCTGTCTGCCGCGGGCTTCGTCGGGCGCACATCGTCGCCAGCAGCGGGCGCTGCCACGTCGGGGCGAACCACGTCCGGGCGCCGCGCGCCACGATCACGGTCGCCCTGCCCACGATCGGGCTGGTCGCCACGAGAACGCCCATCACTGCCAGGTTGACCCTCGCCCCGAGGGCGGTCATCCCGAGGACGGTCCTGCTGCTCGCCACGAGGGCGGTCGCGCGGGGGTCCGTCGCGCCGGGCGTCGCGGCCACCATCGCGGCCACCAGGGCCGCGGTCACTGGGTCCGCGGGCTTGGGGGCGTCCGCCGCGGTCACCACCGCGCCCGCCACCACCACCGCCACCACCACGATCGCGATCGAAGTCGCGACGAGGAGGCCGGTCGCCTTGATCTTCGCTGCGTGCTTCGCCACCCTCGGCCTGCGCCTCGTCGACCGCACCGGTACGGCGACGGCGATCCCAGTCCAGGAAGGCTTTCAGCGCCACTGCGATCAGCGTGTCGGCGTCGGGCCGAGCCTTGATGGCCCGAGCCGCCTCCAAGAACGAGTCGTACGCCATGGTGCCGGAGGCGTCCTTGAGCATCCGGGCGAAGCGGTCGGTCCGCAGCTGCGCGCTCTGTTCGGCCGTCGGGAGCAGCTTGACCTCGAACTTGATCTTGTGTTGCCGTTCCAGCGTCAGCCGGGTGGAGAAGTCGGCGCCGCCAGCCAGGACCAGAACCGTCCCTTCCTTCCCGATACGCCCGGTGCGGCCAGATCGGTGTAAATATACAGATGCATCCGCAGGCAATGCATAATGTATCACGTGCGACAAATCGCTGATATCGATACCACGAGCGGCCACGTCGGTGCTGACGAGGAACTGGACCGCGCCGCCCTTGATGCGGGCCATGACACGCTCACGCTTGTTCTGCGGGAGCTCGCCAGAGAGCATCTCAACGCCCAAGCCCTGCCGGTCCAGGTAGTTGTAGACCGTTGATACATCTTCACGTGTGTTGCAGAAAACGATGGCCGAGGTGGGACGTTCTTGCTCGATCAGATCAAGCAGCGCCCGCGCCTTGTGGTAGTCGGGCGACGTTTCGAACAAGATGTGTTCGATGAGGTGGACGTTGTCGCCGTCCGAGCTCAGATGGATGTCGTCCGGCGACTTCATGTAGCTGTTGGCGAAGCCGCGCAGGCTTTCGTCGAGCGTGGCCGAGAAAAGCATCGTTTGCCGGCCCGCCGAGGTCTGCGCGACGATCTTGCGCACGTCCTCGAAGAAGCCCATCGACAACATCTCATCGGCCTCGTCGAGCACGACCACTCGGACCTGATCGAGCTTGAGGTTGCCCCGCCGAATGTGGTCGAGCAAACGACCTGGGGTGCCGACGACGATCTCGCTGCCGTTCTTCAACGCGTCTTCCTGCGGGGGGAACGCGACGCCGCCGTAGATGGCGGTGATGCGCAGGTCCCGGTACTTCGCCAACGCCGCGAGTTCCTGAGCAACTTGCACCGCAAGCTCACGCGTCGGCGCCAGCGCCAGGGCCTGAGTGACCCGGGCACCGTCGTCGAGCCGCTCGATCATCGGCACGCCGAATGCGGCGGTCTTGCCGGTGCCGGTCTTGGCACGCACGATGAGGTCACGACCAGCAAGTGCGGGTTCGATGGTGCGGGCCTGCACCGGGGTCGCCATCTTGTACCCGAGGTCGCCCAACGCCTGAAGTGCGGCGGGAGAGATGGGAAAGTCCGCAAAAGACCGGTCGCTGAGGTGGTCGGTGCGCTTGGGCACTGGGGTGGGCTCTACCACCGCGCCTTCGGGCGCGGCATCCGATTCAGTCATGTGCGTCCGTCGAAAGGAGCCGGCGTCTAACGCGCTGGGAGGGCTTGCGCCCGTGGGCATTGTGGATACTGTGGCCGGCTTCTGGAGCGCTGTCCGCATGGAGTTCGCCGCCGCCCTGCTCACTGCCGTCCGGTCGAGTCGTCGAGTGCTGCTCACCGGCCCCGAGGGTCCCGACGGGGACAGCATCGGCGCGTGCCTCGCGCTGCAGCGGGTCTTCGCGGCGTTGGCGCCCGAGGTGCACGTCGATGTCGCGGGCGATCCCGGCTTCCGGTACGCCTGGATGGCGGGGGCGTCGGCCATGGTCGCAGATGCCGACGTCGGTCAGTACGACGGCGTGGTCGTGCTTGACGGCGACCGAACCCGCTTGGCGCCAAGTGTGCTTCGGGCGTTCGTTTCTGCAGGGTGGACGGGCCTCATCGACCATCATCGCTCCAGCGGCACCGATGGCTATACGCTCCCCTGGCTCGACGCCGCGGCCGAGAGCACATGTGTCATGGTGCGTCGTTTGCTTGGCCACTGGGGCGTCGCGCTCGATCGAGCCTACGCCGAAGCGCTCTACACCGGCATCATCTACGACACGGGCGCCTTCCGGTACAGCAACACGCGCGCGGGCACCCACACCATCGCGGCCGAGCTGCTCGCGCACGGCATCGAGCACTGGAAGATCTGCGAGCGGGTGCTGATGGACCGTCGTTTGTCGGGTTTGCGGCTCCAGGCGCGGGTGTGTGAAACATCTCGCGGTCTCGCTGGCGGCCGGGTGCTGGTGGGCGTGTGCACGCGCGCCGCCATGGCCGAGCTCGGCGCTGAGGATCAGGACGTGGACGGCATCGTCGACGCGCTGCAGCACGTCCAGGGCGTCGAGTTGGCGGCGCTTCTCGTCGAGCGCAAGGAGGGCCGGTGTAAGGTGTCCCTCCGTTCGCGCGGTGGTGCCGATGTCGCAGCGCTTGCCCAGCGCCTCAGCGTCCACGGCGGCGGCCATGCCAAGGCAGCGGGGGCGACCCTTGCGATGTCCATCGCGGAGGCCGTGGAGCGGGTCGAGGCGGCGCTGGTGGCCGAGCTCCTCGGGTAGGGAAGCGCGGGGAGGGGGCCTTGGGAAGCAGCTCTACGGCCGCTCACGGTGGGCGCCGGCTACTCCCGTAGCCTCGGCGGGGCCGGAAATCGATCTGGTCGAGGCAGCGGACGTTCGGATCGCGGCGGGGCCACAAGTCGGGAGGTGGCGCGTCGCCTCCGGCGCGGTGGACCACCTGCGCGGGCGAGGGGGCTTGGCGGGGCTTGGCGCGGAGGCATCGGTGTCGCGCCGTAATCGTCCGACCCCTGCCGCTTGCCAACCGGGGCCGCCGTGGGCATGATGGTGTCGGACGGGTCTTCGGGCCCACTTCCCATCCGGGGGCGAACCGGTTTCGACGAGGTGCCTGAATACCGACGGGCGTGGCGAGCGCGGTTCCGCTGTGAGAGAACCAAAACCAAGCTGCCAACAACAGCAACAACTTTGCCCAGGCCCTCGCGGCCTAGGTAAAGTTCCGGGAGCCATTACGAGCACCCGGCATCCGAGCGGGGACCGGCTGACCCCGCCCGGGTGTAAATCAAGCCTGCAGTGACTCCGCGGACAGACAACCGGCGGAGAATCGAAGATCAAACAGGGAGTCTTGACGGTCCCCAAAGGGGACGACACTCGCCGGAGAGTTTCCGGAAGGCCACGTATCTCGAGAGTTGGATGATGCTTCGGACGCGGGTTCGACTCCCGCCGCCTCCACCATTTTTTCGGAAAGCTGCGAGAGAAAGCACCTTTCCGGAACCCCCGCTCCCAGCCGGGACACGCGTGGGACACACAGGATCGCGGCGCGACCTCGGGCTAAAGCCGGGGTCGCGCTCGTCGTCGTCAAGCGTGATGAGACGCAACGGCTCCTCGGCGAGTGCTCCGTCGAAGCGCGCCTGCTCGCCCGCGGCCTGGTCACCGAGGCCGGGGATGCGCTCCACGGCGGCGGCCAGCGGCAGGGCGTCGGGGTCGATGTAGACGCCCCTGAGGCCGAGGCTGTGGCCCACGAGGAACTCCACGGCGTCGGCATCGGCACCGGCCCGCTTCAGCTCGGAGACGAAGCCCTTGCGGAAGGCGTGATGCGGGCGTCCTTCCCACGCTTCCTGGCGTACCCCGGACCGCGCCCAGCCGCGCTCGACGTCCCGCGCGCGGGCCATGCGCTCCCGGTCCTTGTACCGGTTCGAGGAGACGATCCACTCGTCGGTGTGCTCCCAGGTCTTCAGGAGCGCGAGAAGGAAGGGCGAGACGGGCATGATGCGCCCGCGCTGCTCCTGCCGGCTTTTGCCCAGCTCGCCGCGGATCGTGAGGCGGCCGCGGTCGAGATCGAGGTCGCGCCACCGGAGGCCCATCGCTTGTTGACACCGGAGCCCGGTGAACCGAAGCACGATCGCGAGGCGTTGATGCCACCCTCGCAGCACCCCGATCACGGTGTCCATCTCGGCCCACGTGGGGGCCACAGTCAGCTTCGCAGGCTCGCGCGCCATGCGAAGCGAGCGCGGCGGCGGGATCTCGGCGCCCGTTTCGTCGTTGTCGTAGAGCCACTTCCACGCGAGCTGGCCCACCTCCACGATCTTTCGCCGGGTCGCATCGCTGCGATCGTGGCCGTGGAGGCCGCCGTGCTTGAGGTCGCCGTACCAGTCCGCCAACATTCGGCGGGTCAGGATGGACGGAGGAAGCGGTTTTCCCTTGCCGTGCACCTTTTCCAGGTAGCGAAGCCAGAGGTCGAGACCGAGCGCATACCGGACGGCGGTGCCGGGGCGCAGCACGCGCGCGCACTCCTCCGCGTAGTCCTTCAGGAGCGTTCGGAGATCCGCTTCCGCACGAGCGTCGCGAGGCTGCCAGCGTCGCCCGAGGGCAACGGCGGCTTCGACCTCGCGGGCGAGCGCGGTGGCGGCGGCCTTGGTGGGGCATTGCCGGCTTCGCGCCTGACCATCGGGATCACGCCAGCGTACCCGCCATTCGCCGTTTCGTTTGTCGATGCTCGCCATCGGTTCAGCTCCATCCACCAGGGGTTGAGTCGGTCGGCCAGCCAGCGGTAGTCCGGACGGCCAGAACTTCCCACGTTGATCCATGGGGGTTCGATGTGGCCGGGGTTCTCCGCCATGCGGGCGCGAAGGGTCTTGGGGTCCACGCGCAGGTGCGCGAGCACCTCCCGGTGCCGGAGCCAGCTTGACGTAATCCCTTGGCTTCGGGGGGCCGAAGTTTCGAATTCGTCGTGTTGGCGGGCGGGGAGGGCCATCGCACGTCAATCTTCGATTTCGGCGAGGGTGTTTCGGAGGTGCACGGCCCCGTTGTAGAGATCGGTGACCTGGGCGTCGAGGCGCTTCTCCTCGGCTCGCAGGCGGCGAACTTCCTGCGTCAGATCGGCATTCTGGGTCCGAAGGCGGGCGACCTCGGCTTCGGCTTCCTTGGCGCGGCGGCCGCGGGAACGTGCGCTTTCCTGGGCCTGCTCGGCGTCGCGGCGGCTGTCGCGGACGGCGCTCTGCGCGGCGCCGAGCATGGAGGAGAGCTCGGAGATGCGGGACTGGAGGAGGGCGATGGTGGTGGTTGCGGCCGCGCAAGTTGGGCAGGGTGGGGCGTACATCGGGGCGAACGTGGCCGCGGGGCGTGGCTGTGCGTGGTGCGCGACGGGGCGCGAGCTGGGTGGAGCGGACTGTCGCGACCGCACCGTCAGGTGGGCGGAACGCCGGAGGGTCAGCGCGGTGCCGGGTTGCCGGGCCGGGGCGGGATCGGGGGGCGCGTTCCGGGTCGGCGGGCTCTGGTCGCGACGGGCGCGGCTGTCTTTGACGCCGGAAGGCGCGACGGACGGGGCCGGCGCCGGGTCGCCGTCGTCATCGGACGGAACGAACTCGGGATCGCCGACGTCGCTCACGCTGGACTCGGACTCGGCCCCGCCGGAGAACTCGGGCTCGTCGTCCTCGATCGGCCACACCCGGGTTTGCACGCTGCGAATCGGGGTGCGATCGGAACGCCAGAGCCGCACGCGCAGCCGGACGTCGTCGGCGTCCCCGAGCGCGGCGTCGGCGGTGCGGTCGAGCCACGCCCGGGTGTCTTCAGCGTCGTGGACCGGCTGGCTGCCGATCTGGGCTTCCTTCCGGTCCGCACCGATGCGGGCGACGGTGAGGTAGGCGTTGTCGATCTGGGCGCCCTCGGCGATCAGTTCGTGAATCGGGGTCTCGTCTTGCCAGCGCATCTGCTCTCCTCCCCGCTGACGCGGGCTTGCTTACGAGGTAGAGTTACGCATGCTGAAGCAGAAGTCAACCCTAATAGGGTGTAAAGCGAATGGATAGGGCTGCACCTCGTCGACGTGGTCCGCGGTTCGTCCCAGCGAAGGGGATGAAGTTCGCGGATGAGACAGTGGTCCTGCTCGGGCGGCTGTACGGCCGCGTCGTCGCCACGATCCGCGCCGCTCTGGACGTCTCCCAGCAGGACCTCGCCGACGCGACGTCGTCCCCCGCTTCGACGATCAGCAAGCTGGAAAGCGGGCAGATCGTGGTCGGTGTCCACCACCTCGACCTGCTCGCCGGTGCGTTCAACCAGCTCGGCGGCGAGGTTCTACCAGCCGATCCCGCGTGGCGCGGCTGGGAGCTGCATCAGCTCGTCGACGAGATCAGCATCGCGCTGGAGAAGGACGGCTTCGTCGTGATGTGGGCATCGCCCAGCGACGTGGAGGGAGCGGAGCTGGTGCCGGAGCGGAAGCTCGGGGCGCTGGTGCGCGCGGCGTGGCCGGAGGGGGCGCGGCGGCGGATTGGGTGGTGAGCGATGTGGAGACGAGGGAAGCGGCTGTCCGTCCTGCGGAAACTGTAAACGCGGAGCGTTTCCAATCTGGGGAAGCCGCGAGCGGGATTGTATACGCGCTGCGTATGCAATTGGCGGGAAGGGGAGGCCTGTCCACGAGCACAGAAAAACACTTGCGACGTGGTTGCCGCCGCTGCCGGGGCATGCGGCGAGCAGTCCGCCTGTGATCCCCGGCTCCACGCGATTCCGCGCTGATCCGCGCCCTTCCGCGGGGCTCCGCGATCGGGTACGGAGCCGCGCGGAAGCGTGCGGAGCGACGCGGTGGCGATGAACCTCGATCAGATCATGACCCTCGTTCGCGCCGGCGAGTCGGACACGCTTGAGTTCAAGAAGTCGACGGCTAACCTGCCTCGCGTTGGCGAAACCCTGTGCGGCATGCTCAACGGAGCCGGAGGGATCGTGCTCGTCGGCGTCACCGACGATGGGGAGGTCGTTGGACAGCAGGTGTCCGACCGGACGATGCAGGAGGTCGCAGAGCTGCTTCGTGGTCTCGACCCCGCCGGCCCCGTTCGCGTATCCCGCGTGCCGATCAGGCAAGAGCGCGATGTCATCGTACTCGAAGCCCAGCCTGTTCCGGCGGACATCCCGTACCAATTTCGGAACGTCGTGTATCAGCGTGTCGGCCCGACGACGTCGCCGATGGCGCGCACGACGGTGCACCAACTCGTGCTCGATCGTTCGGAGGCTACCCGGCGATGGGAGACGATCCTGGCGCCGAATCACACGATCGCCGACCTGGATCATGAGGAAATACGTCGAACGGTCCGCTTGGGCATCCAGGCAGGCCGGCTTCCCGAGGATGCGCTTCTGGACATTCCGGACGCGCTTGAGCGCCTCGCACTGGCTGAAAACGGGCAATTGAAGCGCGCGGCGCTGGTGCTGTTTGGGACTCGGCTCGCGTCGGAGTTCCCGCAGTGCAGCCTCCGGCTCGCCCGCTTCGCCGGCGTCGACAAGAACCGGTTCCTCGACGGGCAGCAGGAAGTGGGTCACGCCTTCGACGTTTTCATTGCTGCGATGGAGTTTTTCCGCAAGCACCTCCCCATCGCTGGGCACTTCCTTCCGGGCGTTTGGGAGCGCCAGGACGAACCGCTGTTCCCGATCGCCGCGCTGCGGGAGGCAGTCGTGAACGCCCTGATCCACCGGAGTTACGCCGATCCTGGCGGGGCGGTGAGCATCGCCATCTTCGACGATCGCCTGGAGATTTGGAGCGAAGGGAGCCTGCCGAAGGGGGTCACGCTGGAATCGTTGAAGCGGAATCACCGCTCGCAGCCTCGCAATCCAACGATCGCGGACGTTTTCTACCGCCGGGGGCTGGTCGAGCGGTGGGGCCGGGGCACCCAGACCATCGTCGCCCTCTGCGTCCGCGCCGGGCACCCGGAGCCCGTATACGGCGAGAGCGACGGTGCCGTTTGGGTCCGATTCATCTCGAAGTCGCCGATGGGCGCCTTGGTTCGCCCGGCGGTGACGTTGACCGATCGACAGGAGGCGGTGTTGAAGGTGCTCGCGCTTGCGGTCGATCCGATCCCATTCGCACGGGTGGTCGCTGGGCTCCACGAGCCCCCCTCCGAGCGCACCGTCCGCAATGAGCTGGTACGTCTTCGCGAATTGGGGCTTGTCGAGGTAGAGGGGCGCGGGCGCGGGGCGGCGTGGCGGATGGCTCGCGGGAATAAGGCAACCGAATAAGGCAAGAATGAGGCAACGGCGACGGCGCTATTCCTTCGCGTTCGGGCCGAGATCGTGGCGGCCCTTCGCGACCCGTCCACGCCGCGAACCATCCAGCGTGACATCGATGGCCTACGTGCTCGCGGGCTTGTTGCTGCGGAAGGGCACGGTCGCGGCGCCACCTATCGACTGCCTCGAACGCTTCGCCGTCACTCGCCTAAAACCTCCCATCCAACCCGCCCGACCCGATCGGCGAGTCGGCTGCGACTCCGAAGCAACCGCGCTCCAAGGTCCGGGTCCGGCGCCACGGACGCTGCACGCCCCGCCCACGCCTGCGCGCCCGCCTCGTCGCCGTCGGCCAGCGCGACCTCGGCGAGCAGCGCGGCTGCCTCCATCCGCGCGCGCCACCCCCTCAACCCGCTCCCGGCGTCACTAGACCAAGCCTGTGTCAACGCCGTGCGCCCCTCGTCGACGCGCCCGACGCGGAGCTGGGCCTGCGCGTGCGCGACCTGGATCGCGAGAGACTCATCCGGTTCGAGGCCCACGAGCGGCGGCGCGGAGAGCAGCGCATCGACCACCTGCCGATCCCCAGGGGCGTTGCGAGCGGCGGTGGACCACGCGGCCGAGAAGAGCCGGGCTCGCGCCGCGTCACCCCACTTGTCCCGTCCCGGCAGTATTGCCCAGTTGAATACCACCGAATTCTACCAGTTCGTGTCAAGGCCGATCGGCTTTCGAGGCGCGGATCTTGCTGATCGTCCGCCGGGACACTGGTCGCGACATGTGGGATATCCATAGGTTTTACCGGG
>CANFCK010000025.1 GCA_947445035.1 Deltaproteobacteria bacterium | reverse complement strand
CCGACACCGACACCGACACCGACACCGACACCGACACCGACACCGACACCGACACCGACACCGACACCGACACCGACACCGACACCGACACCGACACCGACACCGGGCTCCCAGACGACACCGACGACGATGGCGACGGGGTCACGGAGAACGAGGGCGACTGCGACGACACCGACGAGGACGTCAATCCCAACGCCAACGAGCTTCCCTACAATGGCGTCGACGACGACTGTGACGAGCGTACGCCCGACGATGACCTCGATGGCGACGGCTTCACCGAAGACACCGACTGCAACGACGACCTCGACACCGTCAACCCGGACGAGGCCGAGGCCCGCGACGACGGAGTGGACAACGACTGCGACGGCGACATCGACGAAGCCTTCGAGGTGGCCGCCGTCGACGAAAGCGGCGACGTGGGTGATCCCAGCGGGATCGGCGTGGACTCAGCGGGCACGATCCATGTCATCTACCGGGACGTCGCCAACGGAACCATCCAGTACGCCTCAGACGACGGGAGCGGCTGGACCGCGGCCACCGAGATCGTCAGCGACACCGTGACGGGCGAGTCCCTCGATCTGGTCGTCGACCACGCCGACGAGCTGCAGATGGCCTACACCTGGACCGGGGGCGGCACCACCGACCTGTGGTTCGGCTGGATGGACGCGAGCGGTACCTGGGACGTCGGCTACCTGGTGGACGGGTACACCGCGTCCAGCAGTATCGACACCGGCTGGTTCGTCAGCATCGACGTGGACAGCGACAACCTGCCGTCGTTCGCCTACTACGACAACACCTACCTGGTGCCGCGCCTCGCCGACTACACGAGCTTCGGGGTGGCGGTTTACGCCGATGTCGATGTGTGGTGGTATTGGACCTACTGGACCGGGCTCTACACGACGCTCGCCATCGACAGCGACGACTACGATCACGTCGCCTGGTATGATGAAAACACCCTCGGCAGCGAAGGGCAATATGCGGACTACAACGAAGGCACCGTCAACGAAGCGATCGCCGACGACGCGATCTGGCTGTCATTGGCGCTGCAATCCGACGACACGGCGTGTGTCGCATTTCAAGACGCCGTATCCGCAGACCTCGAGTACGCCTGTCGTTCGGGCAGCAGCTGGTCGGCGACGACGCTCGACAGCGTGGGTTCGGTCGGCAGCTACGCGCAGCTGGCCTATGACAGCGCCGACCAGCCGTGGATTGCCTACTACGACGAGACCAACGGCGATCTGAAGGTCGCCGCCGAGGTGGCCGGGGCGTGGAGCAGTTGGACCGTGGACGAAACGGGAGACGTCGGGCGGTCGCCGAGCATCGCGGTCGGTCCCGACGATCGCGTGCATGTCAGCTATTACGACGCCACCAACGGCACCCTCAAAATCGCGTCGCTGAATGAGTGAGCGCATGACCCTTTCGCCGGCGGGCAACGCGTTCGTGCGCCGGGTGACCCACCCGATCTTGTTCCGTTTCTGGCTGATGTTGAAGCTGCCCTCCGCACTTTTCGCGGGGGTGAGCCTGAAGCGCATCGGCGCCGATGGTTGCGAGACGACGATGCCCTTCGGTTGGCGCAGCCAGAATCCCTTCCAGTCCATCTACTTTGCCGCCCAAGCGATGGCCGCGGAGCTGTCCACCGGCGCGCTGGTGCTCTTGGCAGCGACCGACGCGGGCGTCCCCTTCAGCACGCTCATCGTCGAGCTGCGGGCCACCTTTGGCAAGAAGGCCAATGCCACCACGACCTTCTCGTGTGTGTCGGGTGCCGAGATCTTTGCCGCCCTGGCCGAGGCCCGCAGCTCTGGCGAGGCGCGGGTGATCGTGGTCGAAACCGTGGGCCGGCTCCCCGACGGTGCCGAGGTCAGCCGCTTCTGGTTCACGTGGTCGGTCAAGGCGCGCAGCGCACGCTGAGCGCCCCCGGTCAAGAAGTGCCACCCGTCCCGGCTACCAAGACGCGGACGACGACGAATACGGCGACGACGACACCCGCATCGACGCATGCGAGCTGCCCTCCGGCTACGCCGAGGAAGGCGAATGGTTGCTCCGCTACGCGGTGAAGCTCAACGCGAGCGACATCCACATCGAGCCCTTCGAGACCTTCGTGCGGGTGCGACTGCGCGGCGACGGCTCGCTGCACAGGGTGCTGACGCCGCCCGCGAGCCTGGGCGCGTCGATCGTCTCGCGGGTCAAGGTGCAGGCGGAGATGGACATCTCCGAGCGGCGCAAACCCCAAGACGGGCAGATCGAGATTGCCGGCAGCGGTGAAGAGCTGCATTTCCGGGTGTCGACGCTGCCGGTGGTGCACGGCGAGAAGTGCGTCATCCGGCTGTTGCGCAAGGAGGGGCACCTCGCCGTCCTCTCGCGCCTCGGCTTCACCAAAGACCAGTTCGCGCTCATCAAGACGGCCGCGGCGCTGCCTCAGGGCTTGATCCTCGTCACCGGGCCCACCGGGAGCGGCAAGACCACCACGTTGCACGCGGTGCTCAACCACATCAACGATCCCGATATCAACATCATGACCATCGAAGATCCGGTGGAGCAGACGCTGCCCGGCATCAACCATGTCCAGGTTCAGGAAAAGGGGGCCGTCGCCTGTGCGTCTGCGCCCGGCCCACCGGAATCGCCGCCGACCTCGTCGATCGGTGTGGATGTGGGATGCGGGCGTGGCCCGCGCGCTCGCCGGAGACACGACGCTGGAGGAGATCGCCCGCACCATCGGGCCGCCGAAGCCGTAGGCGCTCAGGGCGCCCGCGTGGCATGTTGGCGAATGACTTTTTTTGCCCTGGCACTGGCGTGCACCACCACCGAGGAGGTGGAGGCGGCGGAGCCGTTCCAGACATCGCTGACCGCGGAGACCGCGCTGGATGTCGAGACTGGGACGGCCCTGACCGTCACCTGGACCACGGAGGCCCCGACCGACGCCGCGATCGAGCTTGGGCTCGACGACCAGTACGGAGAACGGGTCACTGGCTGGTCTTCAGAGGATGGGCTCTCGCACGCGGTGGTGATCGCCGGGTTGAGTCCGCAGCACACTTGGCACTGGCGGGCCACGTCGACGGACGGCGCGAGCGTCGCGACGTCGAGCCACCAGACCTTTACGCCGGCAGCCGCGCCGGCGGAGCTGCCTGAGCTCGTCGTCACCGGCGAGACCGACCAGCTCGTGGTGACGCCGGTCATCGGCGCCAGGAGTTTTGCGGCGGTCTACAACGGGGATGGCGTCGCGGTGTGGTGGCGTGAACTCGCGACTTCGTTCGGCACGTTCACCCAGGTCCGGCTGAGCGCCGACGGGACCGACCTCCTGGTCATGGCCCAGTTGCCCAAGGTCAATCCAGACATGGCGATCTACCGGTACCCCATCGCCGGCGGCGACCCGGTGGTGACCACCATCTCGGGCGGACATCACGACTTTTCTGAGCTTTCGACCGGAGGATACATCGTTCTGGTCCACGACACGCGCGCAGTGGAGGGTGTCCCGGTCGAAGGCGACGCGCTGGTGGAGTTCGCCGAGGACGGCACGCGTCGTGATCTGTGGAGCGCTTGGGACCTGGGCGGCCCCGCGGACGTGGAGGCCCTGCCCGAGATGGAGGCCGGTCCGCGCGACTGGACCCACATCAACAGCTTCGCCGTACGCGACGGGCTCTACTGGTTGTCCAGCTATCTCCTGGAGAACCTGCTCGTCGTCGACGCCCGGACCGGAGCACTTGTCGCCGAGATCGGCGGAACCACCCCCGACGTGACTCTGGTCGGCGGGGGCGGCTTCGGCCCCCAACACGCCCCGGTGCCCACCGAAGCCGGCTTTCTGGTTTTCAACAACCGCCCCCTCGACGACGTCGAGCCGTACAGCGAGGCCGCGGAGTACACACTCGACCTCGCGACACGCGAATACTCGCGCGTCTGGAACTACGATGCTGAGCGGCTCGTGGCGACCCCGGTCCTCGGAAACGTCGAGGCGTCAGCGGGCGGCGGGCACCTCGTTGGGTGGGGCTCCGCCGGAGTCTTGACCTTGCTGAACGACGACCATGAGCTGGTCTGGGAGGGCAGGACGCCCCTGGGGAGCGCGTTCGGGTACGCGCACCCAATCGAGGGGCTGTCCGGCCCCCCGTCGTGACCGAAGGGGCGCCGGCCACGGGCGTGCAGCTGGTGCCGAACCCGGTCAGGCGATACGGCGCGTCGCGATGGTACTGGTGCTCCTCGCTCTCGGCTTGGCGACGGGGAGCGTGGTCTTCGTGGGCGACTCGATCCTGGCGAACTGGGCGGCCGCACCTGGGGAGTTCTTCCTGGGCGAGTTGTACGTCGATCGGGGCGTGCGCTTCCGGGGAGACGTCGTGACGCCAGGCACTTCGGTCGTGCTCATCCAGGGCGGCGCCGCGCAGGCCCGCCACCCCAACCCGCGCATCCTGGCCATCAATGCCGCCCTCGCCACGTTCGCCAGGGAGCGGCACCACGCCCTCGCCGACTTCCACGCGGTGGTGGTCGCGCCCGATGGGAGGATGTCCTCCACCCTGTACGACGATGGTCTGCAGCCGAATGCCGCGGGCTACGCCGCGATGGCGCCGGTGGCCAAAGCGGCGATCGGGGCGGCGATGAGGTAGCCCGGCGCCGCCGGTGATAGCCCTGCGAGGTGTCCGCCCCCTCGCGCTGGCTTTTCGCCCTCACGCTCCCCCTCCTCCTGGTTGGGATCGCGCTAGCGCGGGGAAAAAAGGCCGCCGAAGACGAGCCGGAACCGCCCGTCGTCGCTCAGCCGCCGTCAGCGCCACCCTCGCCGCCGGCGCCGAAGCTCTTCCCGACGGCGCTCCCGATCGTGGTCGACGCCCTCCCGCCGGGGCTCGCCTCGTTGTCCGCGCAGACCTGCAACGGCTGCCACTGGGCGGCGCACGACAGTTGGCAGGGCACCGCGCACGCCCACGCGTGGAGCGATCCGGTGTACCAGGCGGCCCTCGCCAGCGCCGGCGGCTCGACCGTCTGCCGATCCTGCCATCTTCCAGTCGCGACACAACATGATCAAATCGCGGCAGGCTACATCGCTGATGATGTGACGCGGCCGCGCTTGCAGGCCAATCCAGGCTTTGACGTCACCCTGATGTCGGAGGGCGTCACGTGCATCGCCTGTCACGTGCGTGACGGCACGGTGCTCGGCACCCAGACCTCGGATCGGGCTCCCCATCCCGTGGTCGCCTCCGCCGAGCTGCAGTCCAGCGAGATGTGCGCCACCTGCCACCAGCTGAGCTGGCCGGAGGGAGATCGCCCCTTCTACGACACCTACGGCGAGTGGAAGGGCAGCGCCTACGCGGAAGCCGGTGTGCAATGCCAGGACTGCCATATGGCACCCGCCGCGGGCGCCGCGCAGCCGGGGCAGGGCGCGGTCGTGGCGTCCCACGGCTCTCCCACTACCATCCAGCGGGCGCTGACGACGATGATCAGCTTGCCGAACGCGTCCGTCACCCGCGGCCAGCTCGTTGACGTGGGCGTGAGCGTCATCAATACGGGCGCCGGGCACAGCGTGCCGACCGGGAACCCGTTCAAGACCTGGACGATCGAGGTGGTGCTGGTGGACGCGGCGGGGAAGGACCTCGCCCCGCCGCACAAGACCGCGTTCGCCCGCACGGTCGAGGCGATGTCGCCTTGGAAGACCACCGCCGATGATCGCCTGGGGGTGGGCGCGACCCGCCGGTGGACCGCGTCCTTCACGCCCAATCTGAAGGGTTCCCCGGGCCTCGGCGCGGTCGTGGTTCGCGCCGTACGCGCGGGACAAACGACGGAACTTCGCCGGGTTCCCGTTCAGGTCCGGTGAACGCACCGGCGCCCGTGCTACCATCGAGCCATGCGTGCCTATTCCTGGTTGGTCTTGCTCGCCGCTTGTGCCCCCCCCTCCCGGTCCGAGGCCCAACCGAACGCCTGGGGTGACCGCGTCCAGCGCTCGCTCCAGGTGGCGGACCATGCGATCGACCTCGGAACGTACTCCGCCCACTTCCCGGCGCAGGGAACGGAGGTGCGGTTCACCGACGCCGGGGCGAGCGCGCGGACCCGCGACGGCGGCCTGGTGCTCTCGGTGGTGGCGATGGGACGCGGCGAGGAGCGGGTCAACTTTGAGCCCGTCGAGCCCGTCCCGGGTGAGGCGATCCCCGGGCTCCGGGCGCCGGACGGACAGCTCACCCACCGGGTGGAGTACGCCCGGGACGGGTTGACCGAGTGGTTCGCGGGCGTGCCCGAAGGCCTCGAACACGGGTGGTTGGTCCATGATCGACCATCGGGAGTCGGACCGTTGCAGTTCGCGCTGCAGACCGATGCCGTGGTGCTCGATGTGGCTGCCGATGCCGTCGCGCTCTTGGACGACGGCGGCGCCGAGTGGGACTATGCCGGGCTGCACGCCTGGGACGCCAACGGGCGCGAGCTGCCGACGCGCTTCCGCGAATTCGATGGCAGCGTGCTGATAGAGGTAGACGATCGCGGGGCGGCCTACCCCGTCGAAGTCGACCCGGTCCTGACCACCGCCTCGACGACGCTCACCGGGCCCAGCGCCATCAGCTACTTTGGCTACGCGGTCGCCAGCGCCGGCGATGTCAACAACGACGGGTTCGAGGACGTCATCGTCGGCGCCTACGGGGCCAGCGTCCGCCGCGGTCGTAGCTACGTGTACCATGGGTCGGCGGCTGGCCTCTCCAGCACCGCCACCACAACGCTCTCCGGCACCAGCAGCGTCTACTTCTGCGGTGGCAACGTCGCCGGCGGCGGCGATGTCAACAATGACGGTTACGACGACGTGGCCGTCGCGTGCACCTACAGCGCCGGCATCGTGCAGGTGTTCCATGGCAGCGCCACCGGCGTCTCGACGACGGCGACGACCACCCTCACCTCTAGCAGCGCGATTCGTTTCGGCTACGGCCTTGCCCTGGTCCCGAGCATCGACGGCGACGCTTACGACGATGTGCTCGTCGGTGCGCCGGCCCGGTCGGGCTACCGCGGGCGGGTGTCGGTCTATCGGGGGAGCGCGTCCGGGGTCTCCTCCACCGAGACGCTCAACCTCGATGGGGCGTCGTCCAACAGCGAGTTCGGTCAGGCCGTGAGCACAGCTGGCGACGTGGACGCCGACGGCTACAACGACGTGGTGATCGGCGCGCCGGGGGCAGGATCGTCGGCCGGGCGGGGTTCGGTGTACTACGGCTCCGCCTCGGGGCTCAGCTCGTCCGACGTGACCGACCTCAGCGGAGCCGGGACCGAGCGGCGCGGAACGGACGTGGCTGGCGGACGCGACATCGACGGCGACGGGTACGACGACGTCGTCCTCGGAACCAGGGTGTCCTCGGGCGGCTCGGCGTACGTCTACGAAGGCGCCGCCACCGGCATCGGCACCACGGCGAGCACCTCCGTTTCCGACAGCACCGCCAGCTACTTCGGCGCCGCAGTCGCGATGGGCGACTTCAACGACGATGGCTACGGCGACCTCGCGGCCGGCGCCTACGGGAGCGTTTCCGCATTCGTCTACCCCGGCAGCGCCACCGGCCTCTCGGGGAGCCCGGACTCCACGCTCTCCGAATCCGGAGGAGTCTTCGGGAACGACGTCGCGGCCGCGGACGTCAACGGGGATGGAATCTCCGACCTCGTGGTCGGCGACTACGACGACGCCAGCGGCTTCGGACAGGCCTACGTGTACCATGGATATCACGACGACAGCGACGGCGACGGCTACACCACCAGCGCCGGGGACTGCGACGACGCGGACGCGACGGCCTACCCGGGAGCGACGGAGACCGCCTACGACACCATCGACCAGGACTGCGATGGCACCGACAGTTGCCGCGCCGATGCCGACGACGACGGATACGCCGACGACGGCGGCAACACGGTCACCGACGCCGACGGCGACTGCGACGACGCGGGCGAGGCCGCGAGCACCGACCCGGTGACCGACTGCGACGACAGCGACGCCAGCGTCAACCCCGCGGGCACCGAGATTCCCCTGGACGGCATCGACCAGGACTGCGACGGGACCGAGACCTGCTACGCCGATCTCGACGGCGACGGGCAGCGCACCTCGGCCGGGACGACCGTCGTGAGCGCCGACGGCGATTGCGGCGATGCCGGCGAAGCGGACGCCGGCGCCCCGGCCACCGACTGCGACGACACCGACGGGACCATCCACGATGGGGCCAGCGAAGTGACCGCTGACGGCATCGACCAGGACTGCGACAGCGGCGACACCTGCTTTGTCGACACCGATTCCGACACCTACGGCGACACCGCCACCGTCCTGAGCATCAACCTTTCCTGCGCCAACGCGGGCGAGGCGGACAACGACGACGACTGCGACGACGCCGAGCCCAGCGTCAACCCGGCGGCCACCGAGACTTGCGACGCCGCCGAGCTCGACGAGGACTGCGACGGCGACAACAACGAAGAGACCGCCACCGGGGCCACCGACTTTTACAAAGACATCGACGGCGACGGCTACGGCTACGTAGGCTCCCCGACCGCGATGTGTTTTGCGCGGCCCGGCTTTGTGGCCGACGGCACCGACTGCGACGACGCCGATGCCACCGAGAACCCCGGTGCCACCGAGGTCTGTGGGGGTCCTGATGTCAACTGCAATGGCCTGACCGACGACGACGACCCGCTCATCAGCGGGACGACGGATTGGAAGAAGGACGCGGATGGGGACGGCTACGGGGACGACACACTCCTCGCCGCGGCTTGCGCCGCCCCGGCCGGCTACACCAGCACCGGGGGCGATTGCGACGACGGCGACGCAACCCTCAACCCACTTGCCAGCGAAATCACAGCCGACGGGCTGGACCAGGACTGCGACGGCGGGGACACCTGCTGGATCGATGCCGACACCGACGGCGCGCGCGGGGCGGGCACCACCGCCTCCGCCGACCTCGACTGCGCCGACCTGGGCGAGGCCGACGACAGCGCCGACACCGACTGCGACGACACCGATGCCGACGTGTATCCGGGCGCCCCCGAAGTGCTCGGCGACCTCGTCGATCAGGACTGCGACGGTTTTGAGAGCTGCTACGCGGACGCCGACAGCGACGGATATGGCAGCGCCGACTCCACGCTGAGCGCCGACGCCGACTGTGCGGGCCCGGGCGAGGCCGCCGCCGACGAGGGCGACTGCGACGACGCCGACGCGACGGTGAACCCCGGCGAGCTCGAGGTCACTGGCGACGAGGTCGACCAGGACTGCGACGGCGGCGAGTACTGCTACGAAGACGCGGACAGCGACGGGTACCGTCCCGACAGCTTCTCCGAAGTCCTCAGCGCCGATACCGACTGCACCGACGCCGGGGAGGCCGTGGCGGCCGCGCCAGACGGCGACTGCGACGATGGCGATACCGCCTACAACCCGGGCGCTACCGAGGCGGACTGCGCCGACCCTGCGGACTACAATTGCGACGGCAGCACGGGCTACGACGACGACGACGGCGATGGGTGGGCGGCCTGCGAAGAGTGCGACGACGCCAGCGCGAGCGTCAACCCCGACGCCACCGAGACCGTAGGCGATGGGATCGACGCCGACTGTGACGGCGCCGAGACGTGTTTTGCCGACTCCGACGGAGACGGCTACCGCCCCGACGACGGCAGCACGGTCGACAGCCCCGATCCCCTTTGCACCGACCCCGGAGAAGCCGCAGCTGGTGCGCCGGGTGGAGACTGCGACGACCATGACGCCAGCATCGCTCCAGGAGCGACCGAGCTTCCCTCGGACGGCATCGACCAGGACTGCGACGGCACCGAGTCCTGCTACGCCGACAGCGACGACGACGGCTGGCGCGATGACGCCTCAGTCTCGACGAGCCTCGATGCCGACTGCGACGACGCCGGCGAGGCGGACGGCACCGCGGGCGTGGGCGACTGTGACGACGCCCGCGGCGACATCCACCCCGGCGCCAGCGAGACCGCCTGCACCGACAGCACCGACTACAACTGCGATGGCAGCACTGGCGGCGGCGACAATGACGGCGACGGCTTCGCGGCCTGCGAGGAGTGTGACGACAGCCTTGCCAACGTCAACCCGGGCGAGGACGAGGTCTGCAACGAGATCGACGACGACTGCTCCGGCGCGATCGACGACGACCCGGTCGACGCCCAACTCCGTTGGTGGGACTCCGACGGGGACGGCTACGGCGACCGCAACGCGCCGATCTTCGAGTGCGGCGAGACCATCGGCACCGTCGGCAACGACGACGATTGCGACGACGCGCGCGCGGGCATCAGCCCGTCTGCCTTCGATGTTCCCGGCGATGGCATCGACCAGGACTGCTCCGGCGCCGACGCGACCGAGAGCGACGACACCGGCGGCGGCGACGACGACACCGGCGCGGACGCTCGGGTCGGCGGGCTCTTCGGCGGCTGCTCGACAGCCCCCGGCGGCTCGGGCTTGGCGTTGGCCTTGCTCGGCGCGGTGGCCACCCTGCGGCGACGAGGCCACCTGGCGTGCTGAGCGGTCTAGTGCTCATCGGCTGCGCGGAACCGGCGCCCCCTCCACCGCCGGCGGTCGAAGGCCCCCCAGCCCAGGTGATGCAGTCCCGGGAGGAGACGGCGGCGCCGTCCCTCCCCTACTGCGACTTCGTGTCGCCGCCGCTGGACGGTCTTGGCGCCGGCCGCCAAAGTTGGATGCTCGACGGCGCGTGGGACAAGGTCCGGCCGCGCGAAGTGATGACGGTCAACGCGCGTAAGTCAGCCGCGGCCGGGACGACGGTCCTGCTGCTCTCCTGCGAAGCGAGGCAGGACGCGCGCGGTGAGTTGCTTCCCGGTAGCCGACAGTGGGTCGCGACCCGAAAAACAGATGGCTCGCTCGGCTGGTCGGTGCAGGTGGGACTCGCCGATGCCGCGGGCCGCCGATGGTGGACCCAGCCACGGTTCGGCTCATCGCTCCGTGTGACAGGCGCCATCGAACTCTCCGGGCGATACGAAGATGTTGGTGAGACGACGTCGGTGACCGGGAGGGCAACGGTCTTCGTGGCGGCACCCGTGGTTGAAGGCCCGCCACCACCCCTCGACTGTCCCTACACCCGCCCGATGCGCGCGCCCGAGTCGGCGACGCTGCTGGTCCTCGACGACGTGCGCATCCACGCGCCGGCCGTGGACGCCCGCGATGCCCGCCTGCGGACCGTGCTTTCCGGCGACGGCGCCAGCCTGCGCCTGGACGAACGCTGGAACTGGCCGAAGGGCGCGGCGGAGTTCGGCGGCGTGGTCGCAGCCGCCCGGGAAGAAAGCTTCAGTTTTCGGGCGGAGTCCAAGGCGGCGCAGGGGGGGTTTGTCCATGTCTGCCCAAGTACATTACCGCCGGGGGCGGAGCGGGGATCTGGTGGCCAGCCTGGATGACGGCAGATCAGACCGGGTCACGCCCGCCCTTCCAAGGGGCGTACTTCAAGTGGGAGAGCTACCCCCGCACGACCACCGCTGGTCCGCCACTGGGATCCGCCACCGCGATCCCCTCGCGCAGCACCACCGCGAAGACCACGCCGTCTGGACCGGCAACGAACGAGTGGGGCTCGCCAACCTGTCGCGTTTCAGCATCACCCGCGACCAGCGTGTACCCGGCTCTGTCGGCGTAGCCACCGGCCAGCACCACGATGGATTCGACGCCAAGATGTTCGTGCGGGGGGAATACGGCTCCCGGGCCCATGCGAACCAACCCGACGTCGGCGCCGAGCGTGGCCTGGCCGCCCGCGAGGTGGACGACGTTGACCCCGGGCAACGGCCCTGCAACCCAGTCCGCGCCCGCCTCCGCGCGATCGAGCATCCGCTCCGCAACCTCGCGCGACACATCGACCAGCGCGGCGAATCCGCCGAGGAAGCGCACCCACGGATTGGCCACGGCCGCGAGCAGCGTGGCGCGGCCGTCTGGCGAGGGCTTCGCGACGACAAGCGCAGCGGTCAGGGCATCGCCGACGGCCACCTCTTCCGCCTCCACAAACTCGTCGAAGATGCGGCTCATTCAGCCCCCATCGCCGCGCGCAGCTTGGCCAAGGCAGCCGCCGTACGCGACTTGACCGTACCCAAGGGCACGCCGACCCGCTCTGCGATCTCCGAACTAGACAGGCCATCGAAATAGGCCAACTCAATCACCAGGCGCTGGTCGGGCGGCAGCGTGAGGAGCACTTCCGCAACGCGGCGCTCGTCCCCTGTTGCGCCCACGGCCGGCGCCACCATCCGCCCCGGCGCGACGTCCTCGAGCCCGACACGGCGCGAGCGACCGGCGGACTTGACCCGGTCCAGGCACCGACTGCGCATCCGCAACGTCAGCCACGTGCGAACCGATCCGCGCTCCTGCTGGTAGGTTGCCGCCGCCCGGAACGCCTCGACGAAAACCTCGTGCATCACCTCTTCGGACTCGGCCTGGTCGCCCAGGATCCGGCGGCCGACGGCAAGACACAACGGCGCGTAGCGGTCGTAGAGGTCCCCCAACGCGCGGCGATCCCCCAACGCCATCGACGCGACCAGGACACCGTCGTCGGGCGGGGCCAACACCCATCGCCCGTACCCGGTAGCGGAGAATTGCGCCAACTGCGCGACCATGCAGACGCTACGCGCGGTGGACCGGTCCGGATCAGATGGGCGAAGCCTCGCTCAGCGTTCAAGCCACCGCAGCGAAAAGACCTCCTCCGCCAGCGCCACCTTGAACGTGACCTTCTCGAAGATGATCTGGGTGACGCTGCCTTTCTGGAGCTGGTCCTCGACCACCATCTTCATCGGAAACTCGCGGCCCTCGATGCTGCGCACATCGCCCATCGTCCAACTCTTCAAGAGCATGCCCGACAGCGCGAAAAGTTCCTGGCGCAACGGGATGTAATTGCCCTGATCGACCCAGATGATGCGCTTGGGGTACGAAACGGTGCTCTCCTTGGCCTTCAGCTCCACCTTCCAGCACTTCCGGCCTTCAATCACCTCTTCTGCGGCGATCGTGCCGTTGTACATCGCCTGCCAGCGCGAGGACTCCATCAGGTCTTCGTAGGACATGTCCGAGCCCATCAGCCCCTGGCGCAACATGTGGCCTGATATCTTCTGGGGCTTCTCCACGCTGGGCAAGAACATCCAAAGGTCATCCGACTTCTTGAGCATCTTGGTGCCTTTGTCGCGTGCCGGCTCCAAGTACTCCATCGCCATTTCTTCTTGGCCACGGCCAAAGCTGTGCATGCGATAGGTCTTGGTACGACCGTTCTTGGTCACGACCATCTGCAATGAAGATTCGCGTGCTTCGTAGGTGAGGTTGGCGTCGATCTTCGTCAGGATCTCCTCGACGGTCACCGCGCGGGCGAGCCCCGAGAAGAGGAGCAGGAAACAAACGAACAGTAGATTCATGGCGACTCCCGGAGGAAACTAACGACGGTGACGCATCGCATCGACAGGTTGGATTCGCGACGCCCGGATGGCCGGCAAGAGCGCGCCTACGACCGCCATCAACAGCCCCAGCAAGAATCCGGTCACGAGCACTTCGGCGGTGAGTTGGGGGTACATCGTCTCGTTGATGGGGAGGGTGGCTGGCATCTTGGACGCCCCTTCCCCGAGGTGGATTCCCACTCGGCCGAGAATCGTCGCGCCGGCCGCGCCGAGGGCCACTCCACCGAGGCCGCCCAGCCCGGCGATCGCGATGGCCTCGATGAAGAAGAGCACGATGGTGTCGCGCCTTCGGAGTCCGAAGGCCCGCATCACGCCGATCTCTCCGGTGCGTTCGAGGACGGACATGAGCATCGTGTTGAGCACGCCGAGGCCGGTGATGAACACGATGATGCCCGCCACCACGCTCTTGATCGTGCCCAAGACGCCGCCAATCTCATCGAAAGGCGATCGCTCGTCCCAGGCGTGGACGTCGTAAGTTGACAACGCTCGGTGGCTCCGCAACCGTGCTGCGACCGCGCCGGAAGCCCGGTAGTCGCGAACTTGGGCCAGCACCTCGGTGGCGCCGCCCTCGATGTCCGCCATCCACCGCGCCTTCTCCATCGAGACCCAGAGTTGCCGGTTCTGCGTCCGGCTGCCGAGGTCCACGAGCCCCGCGACGCGCAGCCGGGCGGGCGCCGGCGAGCCGTCCTGCGTCTGGCCGAGCAGGATGACGGTCGAGCCCACCCCGGCGCCGATGTCTTCCGCGAAGGCGCGGCCGAGCAGCACCTCGTCTTCAGCCGTTGGCATCGCGCCCGCGGAAAGCGACGCGTCGAGGTGCAGCACGTCGGTGTAGTAGGCGGTCGGCGCTCCGTGCAGCAGCGCGAACTTTTCCCCGATCTCGGCGCTTTCGAGGCAGCCGGTCACCCCCATGGCGATGTGCGGGAACGCCGCCAGCACGTCCGGATCGGCGGAGAGCGCGGCGACGATGGGGGCGGTGTCCGGCAGGTTTTCGGACAGCGGCATGAGCTGCTCCCGCCGGGCGTACTCGACATCGACCACCCGGACGTGCCCCGCCTGGCCCGCGGCCTTTTCCAGAGTCGTCAACACGATGCCGTTGACCATCGACAGCGCCACCGTCAAAAGTGCGGTGCCAAGCGCCACGGTGAGCGCGGTGAGCGCGGTGCGGCGGCGGTTACGGCCCAGGTTGCGAACCGCCATGGTGACCAGCAGCTCCATCAGTCTGCCCTGACCGCGTCGGCGGGAACGGTGCTTGAGGCCAACCGGGCCGGCCAGATCGACGCCAGAATGGCGATGCTGACCCCAAAACCGAGGGCCACGAAAATAGGTGGCCAGGAGAAATGCGTATAGATCATGGTGGCCACGGCCATATTGGCGCCGACGTTCTCCAATTCGCTGCTGAGATCGATGCCGTGGGTCTGGAAGTAGAGCACCGCTCCTGACCCCAGCGCCACCCCGGCCAGCCCCGCGAAAAGGCCCATGATCCCACCCTCGAAGAGGAATAGTAGCGACACATGTCGTCGCGACATGCCAAGCGCGAGTAGCGTCCCGATCTCACGGATGCGCTCGAACGCGGCCATGATCACAGTGTTGGCGATGCCGGCGCCCGCGATGAGCAGGATCATCCCCACGATGACGCCGAGACCCTTGCGGCGGATGCGGTTCATCGCGATGAGGTCCTCGCACTCCTCTGCGAGCGTCAGCGCCGTAAAGCCGAACCCCGACAACGTCCTTGCCGCCGTCGCCGTGTCCTTGGGAACCAGCACGGCAACATGCGTCGCGACGCCCTGTAGAACGGCCAGCTCGTCCAGACGCGCGAGCGGCATCCAGACGCCGAGGGCGTCCATCGAGGAGTTGTCGGACTTGACGATCGCCGAGACGGTGTAACCGAGGGCGTTGATCGCCCCGTCGCGAGTGCGCGCCTCCAAGACCACGCTGTCCCCAACCTCCGCTTCCAGCAGCCGGGCAAGAGAGCTACCCAACGCGACATCGAGTCGCTCGGAGTTTGGAAACACACCCTCGATCACCCACCCCTGACGGTTGAACACCTTGGCCTCGGTGGCCTCGTCGACGCCCCAGATGGTGATCCGTTGCGCCTCGGCACCGATCACCAGGCGCGCCGGCACCGCCGTCCGCGCCGTCCACGGGCCGACCGCATCCAACCGCGCCCGCAGCGCATCGGAGAGCGGCTTGGCGTCGGCGAGCGGATAGCGCATGCCATCGTCGGGGTAGCCATCGGGCCGTAGGATGAGGTCCCCGGCGTAACTGCCGCGCGCCGACCGCAGCACGTTCTCGTCAATGCCGTCCACCAGCCCCCAGCCCAGGATGAGGATCGCGACACCAAAGAGCACGGCCGCCCCAGTCAGCGCGGTACGAGCGGTGTTGCGGAGGAGGTTTCGCACCGCGATGGCGACGAGGAAGCGCACCTACGCCAGCCGCTCGTCGCCGACGATTGCCCCATCCTTAAGCCGCACCACGCGACGGGCGCGCGCCATCACCATCGGGTCGTGCGTTGAGAAGAGGAAGGTGATCCGGTCTCGTTCGTTCATCTGGCGCATGAGGTCCAGGATCGCCTCTCCGTTCTGACTGTCGAGGTTGGCCGTGGGCTCATCGGCGATGATGATCGCGGGCTTCTTCACCAGCGCGCGGGCGATGGCCACGCGCTGTTGCTGCCCGCCGGAGAGCTGGTTCGGCCGCCGCCCCATGAAATCCTTGAGCCCGACATCGACAAGGGCCTGCTCCACCTTCTCCTTCCGGCCCTTGTCCAGGCCGGCGAGGCGGAGCGCCAGCTCGACATTCTCGGCCGCCGTCAGAACGGGGATCAGGTTGAAGCTCTGGAAGATGAACCCGATACGCCGGGCCCGCACCTGTCCAAGCGCGTCATCTCCCAAGGTGGCGACGTCGCGACCGTCCAAGAGCACCTGCCCGGACGTCGGCCGATCGAGGCAGCCAATCAGGTTGAGCGCGGTGGTCTTGCCACTGCCCGAGGGGCCGGCGAAAACCGTGAACTCGCCCTCGTCGACGCCCACGTCGATGCCGTTGAGCGCCACCACGGTGAGCTCGCCCATCGGATAGGTCTTCTTTACGCCGACAAGCTGGCAAATCATCTCTTCTCCACCCGCTGTTAAAAGCTGTACCGCGCCCATGCATTGAGCGTCGCCGCGGGGAGGAACCTCGCCAGATTCACCGAGTTCGCCCCGACCACGACCTCGAACTGGTCTTCGGGCGGAACGAACTCTCCTTCGTCCCCCACCGGAATCTGCGCGCCGACGTGAACCTGCCAGCGCTCGCCGATGACCACCGCCGCGTCGGGCACCAAGAGGCCGGTCCCGTCCTGGACATTGATGATCGCGACCGCACCCACGGTCCAGTCATCCAAGAAGCTGACGTTGAGCGTGCCGTGCACGTAGTGCTGGCCAAGGGTGATGCGGGCGGACGGCACGGCCGTGTCCTCCGTGCCGTTGGTCCCTGTCGTCGAAAATGGACAACTGAACGGCACATTCGACCCACCGCCCGAGCGTTGACCGTAGTCGTAGTCGGCCGGATCGGCTTCACCGGTGCCGTCGTACCGGTACTCGGCAGCGAAAAAGACTCGGTTGAGCACCGGAATGCTGTAGTCGAGCCCCACCACGACCTCGGCCCCTTCGGGATCCGCCTCGCTACTGTCGCCGTGCCAGCCGCCCTCCACCCACCAGCCCAACTCGAGTTGGCCCTTGATGTCGGCGCCAGCAAACCACCGGCCGCCCATCTCGACGTTGCCGACAGCACTCCAGTCGGTCTCCGCGGCGTGCACAGTGACCTTGGCAGCGCCCGCGAGTGGCCAGTCCTCCGCCTCCGGGACCTCTCCCGCATCGGTCTTCTCGAAGGCGCTGAGGTCGTCGGCCAACGCGAGGAGGGTCACGATTTGCAGGTTGGGCACGGGCGCGATGTTGGCGCGGATGGCGTTGACGCCCTGGCGTTCGCGCCACGGCTCGGAGGCGACCACCTCGGAAACCAGATCAGAGGGATGGAAGACGAGGGCGCTTCCCCAGTTCACCGCCTGCCGACCGAGGCGGAAGTCCACCTTTTCACCGGTGAAATCGACGTAGAGTCGCTCCACCGTCAAGTACTCGCGAACGTCCTCGAAATGGTAGGCCTCGACGCGCGTGCAGTACTCGGCGAGGTCGGGGCCAACGTCAGAGTTTTCGAGAAAAAGCGCAAGCTCATCGCTGGTTTCCCGACCCTGGGCAAGCGCGCCTTCAACGGTCGCGACCGCGCGCACACGGTCAGCCGGCGAGATCTCCAACGTCGGCCGCACCTTTTCGATCGCCGTCCACGGGGTTCCCTCCACATCCAGCATGACCATCGCCCGGACTTCCGCGTAGCCCCCCAGTTCGGCGTCGACGTCCATCGACTAATACGTCAGGATGCAGTCGATCTCGTAGCCTCCGAGGGCGGCGCGGCCGTCGAGGAAGCCGAGTTCGATCACGAAGCCGAAACCGGCCACCTTGGCACCGAGGCGTTCGACCAGCCGCGCCGTCGCCAGCGCGGTGCCACCGGTCGCGATCAGATCGTCGATCACCAGGGCGCGCTGACCCGCGGCCAGGGCATCGACATGCAGTTCCAAGGTGGCGTTTCCGTACTCCAGCGCGTAACTTTCCGACACCTTGTGGTAGGGCAGTTTCCCGGGCTTGCGCGCGGGCACGAAGGGGATGCCCAGGCGCATGGCCAGCGGCATTCCGAACAAGAAGCCTCGCGACTCCATCCCGACGATCGCATCGATGCCGCGGCCCTTCCAGACGGTGGCGAAGCGTTCGGTCACCCCCTCCATCAGCGCTGCGTCGGCGAGGATCGGGGTGATGTCCTTGAACAAGATCCCCGGCTTCGGGAAGTCGGGCACGTCGCGAATCGTGGACTTCAGACGGGCTTCGAGGTCAGACATGGGCCACCTTCCGGGTTGAGTACCACTTGATGAAAAGCCAGCCCGCGCCGACCCCGACGACGAGGAGCACGAACCACATCAGGTCGGCCTTGATCACATGCGCCAACGCCGAAGGATCGTCGAGCAGATCCGGGCGAGCGCCGAGCGTCTTCTGGCCGAAGACCGCCAAAATACCGCACCAGAGCGTCGAGCCGACAAAGGTGACGGTCGCGAACGCCGCGAACGGCATCCGAATCAGCCCCGCGGGAAAGCCGATGAGGTGGCGCACCACCGGGAGCAGCCGGGCCAGAAACACCCCAGGAAGGGCGAATTGTGCGAGCCACGCCTCCGCAAGGGCCAGCCGCTGGGGCGGCAGGAGGAAATAACGCCCCCATTTTGCGACGAAGGCACGCCCGAGCGTGTAGGTGAGCAGGTAGCAGAGGCTGGAGCCGAAGGTCGAACCCAGCCCGCCGGCAAGAATCACCCCGGGCAGGCTCATCTTTCCCTGAGCGGCCCAGTAGCCGGCGGGCGGCATGATGATCTCGGATGGCACGGGTACAATCGTACTTTCCAGCGCCATCATGAAGAAGACGCCAGCGTAGCCTGCATCGCGGGACCATTCGAACCAGGTCTTCATCAGGTCGTGGAGCATGTGTCCTCCAGATTCCAGGCGCGCACGGCCGGTAGCGCGTCGTGAGCGGTCATGTCGAGCGACATCGGGGTGAGCGTGGCGAAACCTTGCAGACAGAGCGGTCCGTCCGCCTCCGATTCCCCGTCGAAACGGTCGTGGGGGCCGCCGATCCAGTAGTACTTCCGGCCCCGGGGATCGAGGGAGACCTTGACCATCGGCGCGTACCGACGCCGGGCAAGCGGGGCGACACGGAGGCCGCGAAGTTGGTCAAGCGGCACGTTCGGAACGTTGACGTTGAGCACCTGGCCGACGGGCAGCGGCCGCGCCATCACCAGGCGGGCCACGCGAATCGCCACGTGCATCGCCGTTTCCCAGTGCTGGAGGGTGCTGCCTTCGGGTTGGTGCAGGGACAACGCCACCGCCGGCAGGTCGTTGGCCGCACCCTCGCGAGCCGCGGCCACCGTGCCCGAGTACACCACGTCGGTGCCGAGGTTGGAGCCCCGGTTGATGCCAGAAAGCACCAGGTCCGGACGCTCGGGCAGCAGGCCGTGCACCGCGAGGTAGACCGCATCGGCCGGGGTGCCGGTAACCGCCCAACGCCGGGGGCCATGCTCGATCACCCGCAGCGGTTCGTTCATCGTGAAGCTGTGGCTCTTCGCCGACTGTTCGGTCGCCGGCGCCACGACGTAGACCTCACCCAGCTCGGCGGCCGCCCGCTCCAGGGCCGCGAGCCCGGCAGCCTCGATCCCGTCATCGTTGGAGAGCAGTATCCGCACGCCCGCGGCAGATAACCGGGATAGCCACCCTTCGTGCGACCTCGCTACAAGGACCTGTTCGAGCGCATGCGCGACCCCGATCCGGTGGCTGCGGACCTCGCGTTCGATGCGGTCTTGTTCGATCGAGAGGGGGCGTTGCCCGACCTCATCGAATGCCTGGAGAAGAACCGGAAGGACGCGGTGCTGCGGTTCCTGTGCGTCCAGCTGCTCGGTTTCTCCGGAACCCGGCGCGCGGTCCCGCCCCTGCTCGACGCGCTCGACGATCGGGACGGCTCGGTTCGCGCCGAAGCCTGCCGCTCGCTGGAAGACCTCCGGGCTGCCGAGGCCGTCTCGGCGCTGCGCGCGCGGCTCGATGACGTCGATCAAGAGGTCCGCCTGGCCGCAGCCGAGGCTATCTTGGGCATCGAAGGAGAACCCGACTCGTGAACGCGCTCTTCTACATCCCTCCAGTGGCGCTCAGCCACGCCGGCCTCGCCGTCGATCGGGTGTACGGCTGCAACTACGGCTACGACTACAAGCCGCCGATCCACTTCCTCCAACTCGCCACGGTGGCCAAGGAGCGGCTGGGCTGGAACGTCCGCCTCGTGGACTGCCCGGCGGAAGGACTGGACCTGGCCGGCTTCGACGCCATCGTGAACAGCGAACGTTGGGACGTCGGCGTGGCCCACAGCGTCTACCTTTCAGCGGGGGAAGACCTCGCCGGGATGCGCCGCCTGCGCGCCGCCAATCCAGGGCTCCGCGCCGTCTACATGGGCACCGCGCCGACCTGGCGGCCGGAAGAGTTTCTGGACGACGACAACACCTACTGCCTGCTGGGAGAGCCTGAGGACACGCTGAAGGAACTGGACCAGGCCTTCCAAGGCCTCCGCGCGCCGGAGGACATCGCTGGCCTCGCATTTTTGGAACGGGCGCAGGTTCGTCGTACGGGCTTCCGGACTCTCTTGGACGTGTCGGCGTTGCCGATGCCCGACCGCACACTTTTGCGCGGAAAATACCGCGCCAACCGGCTGGATGTCCACCCCATCACCACGATGGTCGTCTCCCGGGGCTGCGGCTTTCGATGCACCTTCTGCACGCCCAACGCCATCGATCAGATGATCGAATTGGAATTCAAGCGGTTGCAGCCGACTTATGTCGACCGGCCCCCGCTTAGGAAGCGCACGGTGGACCAGATCGTCGCCGAGTTCGAAGCCATCGCGGCGCTCGGGTACAAGGGCGTCGAAGTCGCCGACAACATCTTCACTTGGGGTAACGCCCGCACCCAGGAAATCTGCTCGCGCATCGCGCCGCTTGGATTGCACTGGCTCTGCCTTGCCCGCGCCAACATGCTCCACGACGGCAAGACCCTCCGCGTCATGGCCGACGCGGGCTGCAAGCTCGTGTACATGGGCAGCGAAAGCTTCGACGACGGTCTGTTGAACGACATGGCCAAGGACCTCAAGGTCAAGGACGTCTACAAGGCCGTGCAAACCTGCCGCGACAATGGCGTTCACCCCGAAGTCAGCGTGCTGATGGGGGCATCGCAACATGAAACCTGGCGCACCCTTTTCAACAGTTGGCGCGCGTCGCGAAGCCTGGGCACGCGCTTCGTCCACTTCTCCGTCGCGCTCCCCTCCCCGTCTACAGAACTCTATGACATCGCGATGAAGGAAGGCTGGTTCACCGACGGGGATTTCTTCCCTGTGGACAACCAGCGGGACGCGATCGTGAACCTGCCCCACCTGTCGGCGTGGGAGCTCAAACTCGCGTTGAAGCTTGCGTATGCGGGACAATACCTCAGCCCCTCCGGCGTGCTCAAGAGCGCCAAAGGGGTGTCGGGTCTGGACGACCTCAAACACAAGGCGCGCAGCGCGGTGCGGCTGGTGCGCTTTCTGGGCAGCCCGCCACCAGCCAGAGTCGTGCCGGCGGGTCGGGTGACGGCTGTCGAGCCCGCTCGGGCAAACTAGGCCCGAACTAGCCCGAACATTCCAGGTCCGCGCCCGAACAGTCCTGGTCCACGGCGTCCCCACAGACCTCAACCGCTGACGGATTGACCGTCGCGACGCCGTCGTTGCAATCGGTCGCGTCGGCGACGAATCCTTCCGGAGCGTCACACCTGGACAGCGCCGCGTCCACATCACCGAAGCCGTCGGCGTCGATGTCGGCGTACATCAGGTCCGCGGCGCCGGTGTCACGGCAGAAGTTTCCCGTCTCGACAAAGGTGAAGCCGGTGTCCCCGCCGGAGGACGTTCCGGGGCAACCGACGATGGCCAGGGCCGGCACAAGGGCCGCGGGCACCAAAACGAGCACGAAGATGAGGCGGAGCACCCAACTACTGTAGCCGGCTTTGCCATCCGGCGGAGAACTGCGCTAAGGTGGCGCGTGCGCACGCCCTGGCCCCTTTTGCCGTCCGTCCTCGTCGGCTGCGGTTTTGGACTGCAGCCCAACACCACCGACGGTCTAGCCTGGGCGTTCACCGACACCGCCGCGGATGCGGACACGGATGCCGATACCGACGCCGATGCCGATGCCGACCTGGTGGAACCCCAGATCGATTCGGTCGATCCGGACCGCGGCAGCACCGACGGCGGGTTGGAAGTGACCCTGTACGGCCAGTTCAACGAGGACGCGTCGGTGCGGGTCGGCGGCGTCGAAGCCGAGATCAAGTCCATCCAGCCCATTCGGGGCGAGCTGCACTTCTACACGCCAGAAGCGGGCGAGGCCGGGACCGTCAACGTCGTGCTCGACAGCAACGGCGAGACCGCCAAGCTCTCCGATGGGTTCACCTACTACGCCGAGGGCGCGGGCCTTCCGGGGATGGTCGGCTCGCTCCAGTGGATCGACATCGTCGGCGACTATTGGTCGGACACGCCCATCGATTACGGCTTCGCCTACTTCTTCCCGATCATCCCGGCGGCCTTCGACTGGGGCTTGGTTTTCGCGCCGACCATCGACGACTGCAGCTCGGACGATCCGGACGATACCTACAGCTACTCACCCTCGTTGCTTCCCTACGATCTCGGGAGCGGTAGCCGCGCGTCGATCGATGCAGCCGGCAAGACCATTGATTTTACCTGGGACAACTCCGGCGGGCAGTTCGTCAACGACAACGTGGCAGCGGGCGAGTTCGCAGCCGGCGCCACCTACGATCTGACCGAGTTCGATCCGTCCAACACCGACGAGGTTCCTTCGTTCACGATGACCGACTTCGTGCGGACTCCCGCGTCGTTCACCGTGAACGTGCCGAACATCAGCGGCGGTACCGCGCCCCAAGTCAGCCGAACCATGTCGATCGCGTGGTCCGGCGGCGCCGCCGCCGACGGCGTGTTCATCACCCTGCGCCTTATGAATCCAGCCGGTGACGCCTGGCAGGAAACGGTCAGCTGCTGGGCCGCTGACGACGGCGAGTTCAACATCCCCAGCGACGCATTCAAGACCAGCTGGCCATCGTCCCCGCGCCAGCTGGACATCCTCATCTCGAGGTTCAAGCTCGCATCAGGCACCATTCCTCACGACAGCTCCGACAGCGCGGTGATCGGGCAGTACACGGTGTACGGGGCGGCGTTCACGAAGTGATCCGGGAGCGTGTGCGCCTGCTCGGGGTCAGCATCGACGCCCTGGACAAAAACGCGCTTTTGGCCGCCGTCGAAGACCTGGTCCAACGGGGTCAGGGCTCCACCGTCGCCTACGCCAACGTCCACGTCGTGAACACGGCCGTGGGCGACGAGGACCTCCGGCGCTTCCTCGCCGCCGCAGACATCGTCTATTGCGACGGCGTCGGTGTGGTCTACGGGGCCGCGATCACCGGGCAAAGCTTGCCAGGGCGGATGACCGGCGCCGATTGGATATGGGACTTCGCCGGACTCGCCGCCGGGCGTTGGCGAGTCTTCTGGCTGGGGGGCGAAGTCGGGGTCGCCGAAAAAGCGGCAGCGCGGCTCCGCGAGGCCCATCCCGCCTTACAGATCGAGACCGACCACGGCTTTCACGAGGATGTCCCGGCGCTCATCAAGCGGATCAACGGCTATGCCCCACAGGTACTGCTGGTCGGTTTGGGCACCCCCCTCCAAGAACGTTGGGTTCTACGCTGGCGCAGCGAGCTTTCGGCGCCGGTGGTCTGGGTGGTCGGCGCGACCCATGACGTGGTCTCGGGTCGCGTGTCGCGTGGTCCGCGGTGGCTCCACCAAAAGCAGGAGTGGCTGGCGCGCCTGTGGGTGGAGCCGCGGCGACTTGGGCGCCGGTACCTTCTGGGCAACGGCGCATTTTTGCTGCGAGCGCTGTGGCAGCGGTTTGGCGGGCCGGGCGGGTAGCGCCACTCAAGCTCAGGCCGTACCATGCTCACTCCGCGGCGATCGTCTCCGAAAGGGACAGGCGACCCTGGGCGAAGCGCTCGGCGCGGGCCGGGTCCAGCATCGTCGCTGAGCGCCCCTCCGCGCGCTCCATGATCACCTCGAAGGGCTCGATGGTCAGCTGATAGTGAAGCTTGTATCGGCCGACCGAGAGGGCGATCGCGCCGAGATCCCGATTGAGGTCGGCGCTCGCACGGAACACGACGTGAACCTGGGCCGTGGTGGGGTCATCGTCTTTTCGACCCCGCCACGCGGTCACGGGCGCGCGGACGCTCACCACATCGACCCCCAACTTTTGGAGCTCGACGGACAGGGCGTCGTCGAGGTCGCCAGGCTTGCGGACGGGCCTGACCCCACCCAACGAGACCGCACGAAGCCCCGCTTCCACGGCCGACAGGGGATCGATCGCCGGCGATTGTTTGGCGAGCGCGGCCTTCCCAGGCGCGCCGGAGGGCGGCCGCGTCATCTCCGTCACACCCCAGGCGCCGCCCACGACGAGCAGCATCGCCGCGATCATCCCGAAGACGCGCCAGGGGCGCAGCACCGGAACCGCATCGTGAGCGTCTTTCGGCCGGGGGGTTGGCGCTGCCCGCCGCGGAAAGTCGATGAGCAGTCCTCCCGCCGCCGACCCTTCGGGCCGAGACGTGGGCAGGAAGGGCGGGGTCTCCTCCGCCGGGGTGCCCCTCGCGGCCAGGTTCGGCGTGCGCGGAGGGGGGAGCGCCGCGGCGGCCGGCGCTACGCCGCGCTGCACGACGACGATGGGCTGAGGCATCGGGACCACCGCGCCCACCGGCAGCTCGGGCGGTTCGTCCCCCCGTACCATCGTGCTGAGCGCCGCCTCTGCCGACGACTCATCCGCGTCATTCCACGCACTCCACGGGTCGTCAGCCATTCCGCGCCCCCCCGAAGCGAGCGTCCGCCAGCTCTGCCCATCCCACCGCTCACTCTGCGGACCGAGGAAGCCATCGGCGACCATCTGAGCCAGGGCGTGTTCATCCGCCACGTCCAACTCGACCCCATCAGTCCGAATGCGGATGCTCCCCATGCACCGCCAACGTGCGCGGTTGGGGGCTGGCCGTCAACTCACTCGTGCCGTGCTCGGGTCAACAAATGACGCAAAGGCGGGATGGAGCCCTTGCCCAACGCCCCGAGTCCCTGTAAACACCGGACATCCTGGAGGTCGCGCATGCGAACGGGTCCTGAGCTGGTCCGCGCATCCAACGAATACGCCAAGGAGGACCGGGCGCGCACCTGGCGCCTGCTCGGGGTGACCCTCTTCTACTGGGGCCTCAGCATCGCTGTCGCCTCGATGGCGCCCCTGTACCTGGCGATCCCCGCCACGATGCTGTCGGGACTGCTGATGGTGCGGGTGTTCATTTTCTACCATGACCACCTCCACACTGCGGTGCTCGTCGGCTCGAAGGTGGGCGGGCTGCTGATGCGCTTTTTCGGGTATTACATCCTGGCGGGGCCCAGCGTGTGGCGCGAATCGCACGACTACCACCACAAGCACACCGCGAAGATGGTGGGCGCGTCGATCGGCAGCTACCCGGTGGTCACGGTCGCGATGTGGCACGAAATGACGCCTCTCCAACGCTTCGGGTACCGCTTCGTGCGGAATCCACTCACGATGTGTCTGGGCTACATCTTCATGTTCGTGATCGGGATGTGCATCTCGCCGTTCCGTCGCCAGCCCAAGCAGCACCTCGACGGCCTCCTGTCGCTGGTCTTTCACTGGAGCGTGGTGGGCGGGGCCTGGGCACTGTGGGGATGGCAGGCGGCAATCCTCGGATTTCTCATGCCGGTCGTGATCTCGACTGCCGCGGGCTCCTATCTTTTCTACGCCCAGCACAACTTCCCCGGGATGCAGATCAAAAATCGTCGTGAATGGGAATACACGTTCGCCGCCCTTCACAGCTCGTCGATGTTCGACATGCCCCCGCTGATGCACTGGTTCACCGGCAACATCGGCTACCACCATGTGCACCACCTGAATCACCGAATCGCCTTTTACCGGCTGCCCGAGGCGATGGCGGGAATGCCGGAATTGCAGAACCCGCACCGCACCTCGTGGCACCCCCGCGACGTCTGGATGTGCCTCAAGGACAACGTGTGGGACCCGACAGAGGGTCGGATGGTCACCTACGCCGACGCGGAACGGTGGCGGCCGCCTTCGGGGGAGCCCGCCGCTGCCAAGTAGGGCATCGGTCGCCCCGTTGCGATAAGGAACGGCATGCCAAAGATCGCGGTGGTACCGGGCGACGGGATCGGGCCAGAAGTCATCGAGCAAGGTCTGCGCGTGCTCACGGCGCTTGCGCCCGACGTGGAGACCGAAACCTTCGACCTCGGGGCCGAACGTTACCTGCGTGACGGGACCACGATGCCGGCCGACGTCATGGCCCGCTTCGGGTCAGAGTTCGCCGGGGTGCTGCTCGGCGCCCTTGGAGACCCGCGGGTACCGAGCAACGTCCACGCCAAGGACATCCTCCTCGGAAGCCGCTTCCAGCTGGATCTCTACATCAACTTTCGGCCCTGCAAGCTCCTCGATGCGCGCTACTGCCCGCTGAAAGACCGGACCGAGGCCGATGTGGACTTCGTGGTCTTCCGCGAAAACACCGAGGGTCTGTACACCGGTGTCGGCGGCCAGTTCAAGCGCGGCACTGCTGACGAAATCGCGATGGAGCAAGAAATCAACACCCGCAAAGGGGTCGAACGCATCATCCGCGCCGCGTTCGCCTGGGCCCGGGCCAACGGCCGGCGTCGGGTATGCATGAGCGACAAGGCCAACGCCATGCGCCACGGTCACGACCTGTGGCAGAGAGTATTCAAGGAAGTCGCAGCGGAGTACCCCGATCTTCAGGCGTCGCACCTCTACGTTGACGTGCTCTGCATGCGGCTGGTCCAAGCGCCACAGGAGTTCGACGTCATCGTGACCAACAACCTGTTCGGCGACATCGTGACCGACCTCGGCGCCGCGCTTCAAGGGGGCATCGGCCTGGCCGCTTCCGGCAACTTGAATCCGGGAAAGGCCGCACTCTTCGAGCCCGTTCACGGCAGCGCGCCGGACATCGCCGGCAAGGGCATCGCCAACCCTGTCGCGACCATCCTGACGGTGGGAATGCTGCTCGCCTGGTTGGGCCGCAACGAGCATGAAGCGCGCATCCAGCGCGCGATTCAGCGCTGCCTACGCGCTGGGCAGGTCACGCGCGAGCTCGGGGGCGTGCTCGGGTCGAAGGAGGCCACCGACGCCGTTCTGGCGGCGCTGGACTGAGCTATTCGGCGCCGGGACGCGGCGGGAGCACGCCGCGCTCTCCGAGCGCTTCGAACGCCCGGAGCGCATCGCCGCGCCTGCCTCGTTGATGTACACCTACCGGCTGTGGACGTCCTTGACGTAGACGGCGTCGGCGCTTTCCTCCACCAAGACCGCAAAGCGGAAGCGCAGCAGGGCCAGTTCGGCCCGCAGCAGCTCCAGCTCGTCGGCGGCCTCAAGCGTGCCGCCTGATAACTTGATAGCACCTTGCCAATGCGCTCCTTCCCACTTCTGTTGGCCCTCGCGTGTAGCGACTTCAACCTGGAGGGGATGACCGACAAAGTGGGCAAGGACAGCGCGGATGACGACGGCGAGTTCGACCCCGAAACCGAGGATCTCGGCGCCTGCGAGCCTGACGAATTCCCCACGGAGGACGTGGCTCTCGGCGATACCTGCCACTACGAGATCGGCGGTTTCAAGCCGGTCGTGGCGTGGGAGGCCGGCAGCGCTTCTTGTTCGGTCCCAGCCGTCGGCGATATCAACGGGGACGGGATGCCGGAGATCGTGGTCGTCGACGGGTACGTCCTGAACTCCAAGGCGGAGCTGACTGTCTACACCGGCGAAGGCAACCTGCTCTGGGAGACCAACGGCGCCAGCTTGGCCTACGGCAGTGGCGCCACGCTGGCCGACATCGACGACGACGGCGAGGCGGAGATCTTCGTCGTGAAGATGTACCAGGACAACTTGTTCGGAAATGGCGACTACAGCGTGGTCAAGTACGACTCCGAAGGCGACATTCTCGCCGAATCCGACCGCTACACCGACGGGGAATTGGACCACGCCACCGGGATCATCGTGGCCGACATGGAACACGACGGCGACGTCGAGATCATCGCGGGTCGGCTTTTCCTCACTGAGGACCTCACCGAGCGCGGGGTCGGCCGCGAGGGCCGCGGCTGTGACAACTACGTGGGGCTGGGGGCCTTGTACGGCGAAGGCAGCACGCCGGCGATCGCGGACATGGACCTCGATGGCGTTGAGGAGGTGGTCGTGGGCAACGCCTTCTACAACCCCGATGCGCGCGCGACGATGACCATCAACGGCGGCCCAGACGGGGCCCCCGCCATCGCCAATCTCGACGGCGACCCCGAGGCGGAGTTCGTGCGCTCGACCTACAGCGAGCTGGTCGCCCACGACACCGACGGCAGCGAGCTGTGGACCTTCGACCTGCCTGGCGGGGGCGCGGACGACAGCGGCATCATGTCGGTTCCCTCCATCGCCGACATCGATGGCGACGGCCTTCCGGAGGTGATCGCCGCACGCGCCAACAACCTTTGGGCGGTCAACGGCGAAGATGGCTCGGTGCTTTGGCGGGCCAAGGTCAGTGACAGCACCGGCGCCAGCGGCGCCTCCACGTTCGACTTCGAGGGGGACGGCATCCTCGAGGTGGTCTACTTCGACGAAGTTGCGATTTACGCTTTCGACGGGCTCGACGGCACCGTCAAGTTCCAGACCGACGACCACGGTAGCGACACGATGTACGACTACCCGGTCATCGCGGACGTCGACGCCGACGGCCACGCCGACATGATCGTGAGCCACGATGGCTTCTACGGTTCTGCATTCAGTGTGTATCGCGACATCAACAACAGCTGGGCGCCAGCGCGTTCGGTGTGGAATCAGTTCGCCTACAGCATCACCAACATCAACGACGACCTGACGGTACCCGTCAACCCCACGCCGAACTTCACCACCTACAACAACTATCGTTCGGCCAACGCGCTCCCGCCGGGCGAGGCCCTCGCGGCCGATCTTGAGGTGGAGATCCTGGCGACTTGCGACGAGGACTGCGACCGCGGCTGGTACACGGTCACCGCGCGAGCCCGCAACTCCGGCGCTGTCGACGTCGAGGCCGGCCTCTCCTTCGCGTTGTACACCGAGAAGGATGGAACGCTGGAGTCCGTTGCCACCGCGGTCACCGTCGAAGGCACCCCATCGGGAAAGACCTCCGAGGCCGTCACGTTCTCGGTCAAGAGCGCCAAGCTCGACGGCGCGGACGCGATTTGGGTGTACGTGGACGACAACGGCTCGGGCACCGGCGCGTTGACCGAGTGCGACGAAGAAAACAACGAAGCCCGACAGAAGCAGCCCTTCTGCGAGTGAAGCCGCCTGAGCTTGAATCCGCGTCAGTCGGCATGAGCCGCCGACTCGCCGTCGCGGTCGTCACCTTGCTCGGAGCGCTTCTAGTCGCGACCAAGACCGCGCGCGTGCCAGACGCGGAGATGTCTCCCTCACTCTTGCCGGGCGACCTCGTTTTGATTCTGGACGTCCAGCCGCAGGAGGGCGACATCGTCGCGGTCGTCGACCCGCTGGACGCGGCCAGGTGGACCTTACGACGTGTCCACAGCATCGGGGGCGCCGTCGCCTATGACGGGCGCGCCTTCCGCTCCTCGAACCGCCCCAAGGTGCGGGTCCTCGACATGGGGGACTATCTTGGACGCCCCGTTTACCTCGAAGGGTCGCACCTGACCTGGGGGAGCGTAGAGAGCACGCGGCTCAAGCGTGACAACGTGGGGGTGCCGGACGACGCGGTCTACCTGGGAGCCGACGACCGTGACGGAGCCCTCGACTCTCGCTGGTGGGGACCCGTGCCACTGGCCGCAGTTCGCGGGGTGGTGGTGCTGCGAGTCGGCTCCCCGTCCACGCCCTGGCGTCGCTTCTGGGGTAGCCGCGGCGAGCCGGCGATCATTCCTGAGATCTCGAAGCTCGGGCGGCATTGACGCCGACGGCCTCTACCCGCCCGTCAGCTGCAACTGTTGGAAGCCGAACCGCACCTTCAGCGTCATCTCGTCGTCTGAAATGTCCAGGGCCACATCCTCGACGCCCATCTTCATCTTGAGCGGGCCACCCGCGGGGGAGACCATCTCTTCGAGCTGATCCTTCCGCAGGATCGGCACCGGATTCACCTTGCCCACCTGCTCCTGCAAAAGCCGCTCCACACCGCGGCTGAGCATCTGGAGCACAAAGTGTTCGCCGAGATCGATCTCCACGTCTTGGAGTTGCCCGATCAGCGCCTTGCGCTCTTTGTCGTAGCGAATATCGCCCAACGCCGCCTCGGCTCCGATCCGCTTCTCCAGCACGAACGGAAACTCGACGTTCTCGCGGAGCAGGTACACCTTTCCGGTCGCGACCGCCTTGACGTGCGCTTCGACGCCGAAGCGTTGGTTGCCGTAGTGAAAGTCGCTGCCTTCGCGGTCGACTTGAACCTGCCAGTCGCCTTCCACCCGCACCAACTCTTCGACAACCTTCCATACGGACTCGCGACGATCCTCCCACACCCGCACCGCAGCGTCCTTGCCGCGCACCACCACCTCGGGAAGTTGCACCTGGCGGTCTTCCAAAAGCCCGCGCACCCGCTCGCGCACGCCGAGCTGCCGAACGCCAGCGCGCACCTGCTTGACCAGGTCGAACGTGCCCTTTCCCACCTCGAACGGCAGCCCGGCGCCGAACAGATCGTTCCATAGCGCGCGGCCGATGGTGAACTTCAGGTGGTAGCCATCGCCGATCTGCTTGCTCATGCCTGCGCTCCGAGGGGGGAGTGTAGCGTGGCCCGCGACGGCGCGGCGGCTCGGGAGGCCGGAGGGAACGCCGCGCTAGCGAGAGGGGCCGTTGGGGCCTTTCCCCCTGACGACGACTAGAGGACTTCGGTGCTCGCGAAGAAGTAGGCCACCTCGCGCGCGGCGCTGGCCGGCGAGTCGGATCCGTGGACGGCGTTTTCACCGACGCTTGCCGCGTACAGCTTGCGGAGGGTGCCCTCGGCCGCGTTGGCGGGGTTGGTGGCGCCCATGATCGTCCGGTAGCGGAGGATCGCGTCTTCGCCCTCGAGGGTCATCACCACTACCGGGCCGCTGCTCATGAACGTGACCAACTCGTCGAAGAACCCGCGCCCCTTGTGCTCGGCATAGAAGCCTTCGGCCATGCGCCGATCGAGCTGCAGCTTCCGCATCGCAGCGATGCGCAGTCCCTCGGACTCGAGGCGGGCGACGATGTTGCCGATGTTCTGGGCCTTGACGGCGTCGGGCTTGATGATCGAGAGAGTGCGTTCCATATTGGGCTCCGTGACGGGGGGGCGCGCCTATCTCCGAGGCTTCGGTGCCGCCAGCGTGATCGTAGGGGCAGGGTGCTCGCCGGCGGCCATGGCGGAGGCCGACGACGAGGGCTCGGCCGTGCTCACCGAGTTGGCGGACGCCGGCCTGCTCCTGCCGCTGAGCGCGGCGCCCGTCACCGCCTGGAACGCAGCGCGCGCCTGGGCGGCAGCCAGCGCGGGGTGCCCGCTGCAGTCCGAGGAAGGGGACGTCCAGAGCCTGAGCGGCCCCTGCGCCCTAAAGGACGGTCGTACCTTCAACGGCAACATCGACGTGGATGAGGCCCCGGACGGCGGCGTCTGGCGGTTCGAGGCGGTGAGCGTCGGGGAGGACGCCTGGGACGGCGGCGTCAGTTGGATACGAACCGACGGCGCACACAACCTCAGCGCCTTCGACTTCACCGCCGGCCGTTCGGGCGCCTCGGTGGCCCACAGCGTGCTTGCCGCGTCGCTTAGCGCAACCGACGCCTGGTCGTCGGTACGCGGGACCGGGCGCTACGAGCTCGATGGCAGCGCGATCACCGCGACGTTCGTCGCGACCGCGGCCGGCGACTGCGCTTCGGCTGGCGCTGCCGAATGGCTCGGCGACGCGGAGCGGGTGACCGCCGGGCTGGTCGCGCCTGGCTGCCAGCGCTGCTCCGCGTGGGAGGCCGAGGGCGGCGCGACCGGCGAGTGGTGTGAACCGAACGAGTAGGCAGAGGCGCCCTACCCCCGGTGTCCGATGACCTCGGCGAGCTTGCGCCCCATCTCGGCCGGGCTGCGCACGATGTGGATGCCAGCCGCGACCATGGCCTCGAACTTCGCTTCCGCCGTGCCCTGGCCACCGGAGATGATCGCCCCAGCGTGACCCATGCGTCGTCCCGGAGGCGCCGTTGCCCCCGCAATGAAGCCGACGATCGGCTTGGTGCAGTTGTCCTTGGCCCAGGCGCAGGCCTCCTCTTCGGCGCTGCCCCCGATCTCGCCGATCATGATGATCGCGTCGGTCTCGGGATCCGCCTGGAAGAGCTTGAGCACGTCGATGTGCTTGGTGCCGATGATCGCGTCGCCACCGATGCCGATGGCGGTGCTCTGCCCCAGACCGAGTCGCGACAGCTGTCCCACCGCTTCGTACGTGAGCGTTCCGCTGCGACTGACGACGCCGATGCGTCCCGGCTTGTGGATGTGGCCCGGCATGATGCCGATCTTGCACTGGCCCGGGGTGATGATCCCTGGGCAGTTGGGGCCGATCATTCGGACGCCGCGCGCGTCGAGGAACGCCCGAATGGGAAGCATGTCGCGGACGGGGATGCCCTCGGTGATCGGCACGACAAGTTTGACGCCAGCGTCGGCCGCTTCGAGGATCGCGTCGGCGGCGAACGGCGGCGGCACGAAGATCATGCTCGCGTTGACGCCCGTCGCATCGACCGCCTGTTGGACAGTGTCGAAGATCGGCACCACGCCTTCAAAGAAGGTGCCGCCTTTGCCCGGCGTCACTCCCGCGACGACGTTGGTTCCGTAGGCGCGGCACTGGCTGGCGTGGAAGCCGCCTGCCGCACCGGTGATGCCCTGCACGAGCAGGCGCGTGTTCTTGTCAACCAGGATTGCCATCTCAAGCCCCCCGTACGGCGGCGACGATCTTCTCGGCCGCGTCTGACATTGAATCGGCGGCGATGACGCGCAAGCCGCTCTCCGCGATGATCTTCTTCCCCAGCTCAACGTTGGTGCCTTCGAGGCGAACCACCAGCGGCACCTTCAGGCCGGTTTCCAGCACCGCTGCGAGCACGCCCTCCGCGATCACATCACACTTCATGATGCCGCCGAAGATGTTCACCAGGATGCCCTTCACCGCCGGATCGGCGGTGATGATCTTGAAGGCCGCGGTGACCTTTTCTTTGTTGGCGCCGCCGCCGACATCCAGGAAGTTCGCCGGCTCTTCGCCATAGAACTTGATGATGTCCATGGTCGCCATCGCCAGCCCCGCGCCGTTGACGAGGCAACCGATGTTGCCGTCGAGCTTGACGTACGACAGTTCGTGGCGGGCGGCCTCAGTTTCCTGAGGGTCCTCCTCCGCCGGGTCGGCGTACGCCTCGTACTCGGGGTGCCGGAAAAGCGCGTTGTCGTCGAAGGTGATCTTGGCGTCGAGCGGCAAGACCTGCTCGTCGGCGGTGAGGATGAGCGGGTTGATCTCCAGCATCGCACAATCCGCCGCGAGGAACGCCCGATAGAGCGCCTGCGCCAGCTTGACGAAGTTCCCCACCGCCTTGCCAGAGAGTCCAAGCCCGAACGCCAGGTTTCGCGCCTGCCACGAACCGAGTCCGGTCAGCGGGTCAGCCCACTCCTTGACGATGGCTTCCGGACGGTGGGCGGCCACCTCCTCGATCTCGGTGCCGCCTTCTTTGCTGGCCATGACCACAACGCGGCCCGCGGCACGATCGAGCAGGATCGCGAGGTAGAATTCCTTGCTGATCTGGCAGCCTTCTTCGACGAAGACCTTGTGGACCATCGCGCCTTCGCGGCCAGTCTGCTTGGTGACGAGCCGCTGGCCGAGCATCGCCTTGGCCGCGAGTCGCACATCGTCCATGCTCTTGACGACCCGCACGCCGCCCTTTCCAGGGGCGTCGTGTCCGGCAGCCGCCAGGTCGAGGGCCGCATCGTCGACATCGCCGATGAACCTGCCCTTTCCGCGCCCGCCGGCGTGAACCTGGGACTTGACCACCCACACCGTGCCGCCGATGGACTGCGCCGCAGCCACCGCCCCGTCAACCGTGTGCGCCGCAGCGCCACGGAGCGTGGGAACTCCATGCTTACGAAGCACTTCTTTGCCCTGGAACTCGTGGATCTTCATGCCGCCTCTCGCGCGTGGGGCCACCTGATAACCCGGGCTCAGTCGGGGCGGGATGCCGCCACGCCGCCACGACGTGAGCGGGCCGAAGCGCTATCGATGTCGTATGCTGGTTCTATTCGGCGTCGGCTGCCTGTTCGACCGCGCGACGTACGAGGCCCGTCTCCGGGAGCTCACCGACGGCGACGGGGTCGGGTTCGTTCAGCTCGACGACTGTGATGATGCCGATGCCAGCGTGTTCCCAGAGGCGACCGAGCTCTGTAACGAACGGGACGATGATTGCGATGAGGCCGTCGATGAAGGCTTCGCCGGACTCCCCGAGGCCTGCGATGGCCTCGACCAGGACTGCGACGGCAACATCGACGAGGGCGCCGCGGACGCACGCAACTGGTACAACGACGCCGACGGGGACGGCTACGGCCTCGCCAGCGCGCTGGCGGTGGCCTGCGCGGCGCCCACTGGCTTTGTCGACAACGGGAACGACTGCGATGACGCCAACAGCGGGAGGAACCCGGCCGCGCCCGAGGTGCCCTACGACGGCGTCGATCAGGACTGCTCCGGCGCCGACCTCGTCGACGTCGATGGCGACGGCTACCCAGCCACGATCGTCGGCGGCTTCGACTGCAACGACGAAGACGACGCCGTGTACCCCTACGCCGAAGAGACCGGGGAGAACGGCTTTGTCGACAACGACTGCGATCCGGCGACGGCGGGGGGGGAGGTTGGAGTTTGGCCCGACCTGGTACGGGCAGGTCGATAGCGGACAACTCGGTTACTTCCTCGGCGCGCTGGGGGACTTGGACGGCGACGGGACCGGGGAATTCTGGGCCGCGGCGCTGTTCGATCCAACCGTGGGAGTCTTCGGCGGAAGTGTGCGCGTCATGACCGCTGCTTCTACGTCGGACCTCGCGGACTCGGCCACGGTCTTTCCGGATGTCGAACGTACTTTTCTCGGCGTCTCCGTCGCCGCAGGACCCGACACCGACGGCAACGGGTACCTGGAGGTCGCGATCGCCGGAGACGGCCACCTCGACGGACGGGGAGCCGTGTGGATCCTCGACGCCAGTCAGCTCGTCCCGGGGGCCGAACTGACGCTGCCCGGAGGATCGCAGGCGAGCATTTCGGGCGAAGAGCCATCCACGTACCTGGGACACGCACTCGCCGCGCTCCCAGACTTCCACGGGGACGGCACCGCCGTCCTCGCGGTGGGAGTCCCCTCCGCGTCACCAGCCGACACACCGGCCAGCGGTCGAGTGGACTTCTTCGCCTGGGACAGTGGCGGCGCTCTCACGCCGGGAGAGGGCGAGGGCGGGCTGGACGGCTACTACGCGGGCTCCGAACTTGGCGTGGGGATTGAGTCCCTCCCCGACATCGATGGTGACGGTCTCCCGGACTACCTCGTCCGGTCCGCGTCCGGCGACCTCGCCGTGATCCTTCCCGGAGGCGTTTCGCGGCCGACCCTACCCGATGACGCGCTCTACCGGGTCACCGGTACCGGTGCCGGCGAGTCCGGTACTTGCACGCTGCTCGGCGACGTCGATGGCGACGGAGACCGCGACCTGGGCTGCGCCTCCGTGGGGGCCGCCTGGGTGTTCACCACCGTTCAGTCGTCACCGCTCGTGACCGTCGACGATCGCGAATTCACCCTGGCTGCCGAGTCCGAAACGGTGCGGGGCCTCGTCGACATAGGCGACGCCGATGGCGACCTTCTGAGCGAAACGCTGTTCAGCACCTGCGACGGACCCGGCGGCCTGGGCCATATCGGGATCTTGCTGGGCGCGGCCCTCGACAGCGCCGATACCATCGGCGTCGCCGACGTCGCCCTGGCGGCGGCCGCCAACGACGAGACCGCCCGTTCGGGCTTTGCCACGGCCGTGGTGCCCGCAGCCGCGGCGCACGACAGCTACGCTATCGTCGGGGGTCCGTCTGCCGACTCCGCCGGATCCGACCGCGGTGGTGTTGCCGCGATTCCGATCCCCCGATAGCTCCCTACTTCTTCCCCTTGTACCGACGCCGCGGCTGATTCACCGGGATGTCGCTCGGCCGGTAGATCGCCACGCCCTTCCCGTTGCGATGCACGAGGCGCTCATCCACGATCTGCGCGGCAATGCCACTGCACCGCGAGAGCCCGAAGAGCACCGTGTAGTACTCGCTGTCAGCAAGGCCGCAGGCGCGCAGCAGGCTGCCCGAGACCGCGTCGACGTTGGGGTACGGGTTCTTGACCTTGGGGTTGGCCTTGAGCACCTTGACCGCACGTTCCCGCATGATGACCGCGCGCTTGAAAAGCGAGTCGTCGGGGCAGAGTTCCTTGCCGAGCTCGTACTGGACGCCAGCGCGGGGGTCTTCGGCCCGGAGGACCGCGTGGCCGAAGCCGAAGATCGAGCGCCCGGCCGCAAACTCGTCACGGATGAACTGCTCCATCTTGTCGGGGTCGTTGGTGCCCGACTTCTCCAGGAACTCCAGACACTCCTGGTTGGCCCGCCCGTGCAGGGGACCGTACAGACCCGCCATCGACGCGCCGAGCGAGGCGTAGGTGTCGGCCTTCCCGGAGGCGACGGCCTTTCCGACGAAGGTGCTGAGGTTGCCGCCGCCGTGGTCCATGTGCAGGACGTAGAACACGCGGAGCAGCCGGGTGAGACGCTCGGGATCGGCGCCAGGAACGCCCATCATCCGCACGAAGTTCTCGACGAGGCCCAGCTGCGGCTTGCTCTTGATCGGCTTGCCCCAGCCCGAGCGGGTGCGGTAGATCGCGGCCACGATCTCCGGCAGCTGCGCGACGACGTTGAGCCCGTCCTCCCGGTAGTCGTTGGTCTTGCCGAGCATGCCCGCAAAAGTGAGGCCGGCAATCAGCCATTCCATCGGGTGCCCGGCCTTCGGAAGCCCCGTGATGAGCTTGATGACCCGCTTGTCCACCTTGGCCCGCTTGCGCAGTTCTTTCTTGAACTTCGCCAGTTCGGGCTTGTTGGGAATCTTCTTGTAGAAGAGCAGGTAGATCGCGGCTTCGGGGTCGAGATTCGCGAGGTCGGCGATGGGATAGCCGACGTAGTGCAGGCCATCGCCAGGGTCGACCTCAGAAGTGTAGACCGTGCTGACGGGGAAGCCGCGCATGCCCGTGTCGAGCATTTCGGCGGTGATGGTGAAGGGCAGCAGATCGTCGCTCATGGTGGTGTAGCCTCGAAGGGGGCCCAAGGTAGCGCACCATTCGGGCCCGGTCCATGCCAAAAACGTGTCGTTTTGGGGCGATGCGGCGCACGCTGGCCGCCCTTGGGTCCAACGCGCGCTGTACCGCATCGCGTCGCCGCTTCGCGCCGCGGCCGGCGCGTTCCCTACAGGTTGATCGCCACCAGCGACCGTACCTTCCAGCCCCCATCCGCCGCCGACTCTTCGCCGATCGGCGCCAGCGCGGACAGCGTCCACCAGACCTTTCCACCCTCACCGGACAGGTGCACCGTGGGCCCCACCCAACCAAACGGGCCTTCCATCTCGCCTCCCTCGAAAACCACCTCACCCACCCCTTCAACCCCGATGATGACGGGCTTCCCGACACGCACCCCGAGGCCCAGGGTCGGCTCGATCTCGTGCTTGACCGCCTCTCCGGCGACCTCCGCCTTGTACTCGACGTTCAGCGCGCTCCGAAAGCGCTTGATGTCCTTGCCAAGGATGAGCTTGGCCTCGAACCCGTGCTCGTCGAGCCCCGGCGAACCGATGTACTCCACGTACGCCGCGGCATCGACGGGACCGACACCCTCGGCGCCGAAGCGGTACTTCAGGCGCGCCTTCCACGCTTTGAACGAGATCGGCCCCGCGCCGTCATGCCTGCTGACGAGGTACAGCCCACCCTCCAGACGATCGGTGATGCCGTACTCCAACTCACCTTGGTGCTCCCAGGCGGGCAGCGCGTCTTCGATGATCTTGACGGTGGTGTAGTTCTCGACCTCGACCCCGCCCTTGGGGACGGTGCCGTAGCCGTAGGACCATGCGAAAACACGCTCACCGGCGGTGGCGGCGCTGAGGGAGAGGAGGAGGGCGACCATCGGAGACTCCGGGAAACGATGTTGACTTTCGTTATCAATATGCTATGTCAGGGCGGGATGGACGTCCACGCAAAGTGAGAATGATTCTCAGAATGTTGGCCGCCGCGTTTGCCGTAGCCGGTGTGGCGCCCCCCGCGGGGGCCTACACCTGGTTCACCCAAGAGGCGCTCTTCTCCAGCTTCTTCCCTGGAGAGGCAACGGCGTCGACCACCTGGACGCCCACGGCCCAGGAGCGTTCGGCCATTCGGGAAACGCTCGGCTACCCGGTACCCCTCCCGACCTACACCTGGACCCAGGCCGGACCGGCGGATGCGCCAAGGAGCTTCGCGCTCGTCGACGAGCAGCTCGGCCAGCACGAGCCGATCACCTTCGGAATCAAGTTGCGCGCCGACTGCGTCATCGAGCGGATCGAGGTGATGGTGTACCGAGAGGCCTATGGCGACGGCGTGCGCGCCGAGACCTTTCGCAAGCAGTTCGAGGGAAAGACGGCGAAGGACGCCCTGCGTGTGGGCAAGGACATTGAACTGGTGTCCGGAGCAACGGTCTCCTCTCGCTCGCTTGCCACCGGGGCCCGCCGCGCCGCGGCGCTGTGCGAGGTATGGCGGGCGGGGCTTGGGAAGGCGGAATGAAGGACTTTCAATCAAAGGCGCCGAACGCCCTGTCGCGCTTGGAGCCGGGGGCGAAGGCCTTGTACGCCTCGTATCTGGCCCTCACGCTGCTGGGGCTCGTGACCGCGGCGCTGCTGCACGTCGATGGCCTGGGCACGTCCGGCGCCTCGGCGGCGGGGTGGTGGCGCGGAGATGATGTAGCCACCTACGCCAAGAGTTACCGGCAGCTCGCCGAGCTGACCCACTTTCACCTGTTCACCGAGCCGGTGGCGCTCTTGGTCGTGGCACACCTGTACGCTTTGGGCAGCGACACGGGGCGGCGCAAGGTCGTCGCGATCGTCGCGACTGCTGGCGCGATCCTACTGCAAGTGGCTCTACCCTGGGTGTGCACCTACGTCACCGGCGCGGTGGGCATCCTCTTTCTACCTGTTCACATTGTGCTCATGGGGGGGTTCTGCTACATGATCGCGCGCGCGGCGATGGACCTACGGGGGCCACGAACGTGATCGCCATGGCGGCGCTTGCGTTTGTCGGCTGCGCCCATCACATCGGGCCGGCGCTGATGCGCGCGTCGCGCCCTGGTGCCGGGACCATTGTCGGCATCACCGCCCCCGCCGGCACCGATCCCGCCGCCATCGACGCCGCCTTCGCCGCGATCGAAGCGGGGGAGGCGCGCTTGTCCGAGTGGCGCAGCGACTCCCAGACGGCCCTGCTTGCTCGGGGCGGACCCACCACGCTCGCGCCCACCGAGCGGTCGCTCTTCACCGTCGCCGAAGAGCTGCGCATCGCCACCGGTGGTGCGTTTGACATCTGCTGGAAAGGCGGCCACATCTCACTGGAGGGCCCATCCATCTCGGCGGTGGAGTGCCCTGCCATCGACCTCGGCGGCCTCCTGAAGGGCTGGCTGGCCGACCGCGCGGCCGAAGCGCTCCTCGGAAACGGAGTGGACAACTTCGTCGTCGATGTCGGTGGCGACCTCGTGGCGCACGGCGACCGCGGCGATGGCGCGCCTGGCTGGCCGGTCACCGCCGCAGTCGCCGGGCGCTCCTTTCCGATCCGGTTGCTGAATGCCGCCCTTTCGACGGCCAGCGCAGACCAGCAACCCGGTCACATCACCGATGCCCGGAGCGGGATTGCCGCTGACGCACTGGCAGGCGTTTTCGTGGTCGCGCCCGACGGATTGCGGGCCGACGCATGGGACACCGGCATTTTCGCCGCTGGCAACCGCGTCGCGCTCCCCCAGGGCCTCTGCGCCACGCTTGTCACCCCGAGCGGTGCCGACCTCGGCTGCCGGTAGCGGGCCGAAGCGCGCTCCACCTGGAACCGATCATGTCGCGACACATCACGCGCGTCCTGGGCGCCTGACGCGGGAATGGTGCCATCGCGACGGCGCGTACGGTGTTTTTATGGTTAAACCTATGTGATTTTGCAATTCAGATCGCGTGGTGCGGGCCGCCTCACCCCCCGATCTGGGTCATCACCCCTTCAAAAGCGGTCCCGCCCTCGAGTTCGGCCTGGTGGCCCGCCGGCTTTCCGCGCACGATTGTCCGGAGCAGCGCTCCCAGCTCGTCGTCGGAGGCGCCGGCGCGCAAAAACTCCCGCAGTGACGGCGTGTCCTCGTGGGCGAGGCAGGTGCGCAAGTGCCCGTCCGCGAGCAGGCGCAGCCGGTTGCACAGCGCGCAGAAGTGTTCGGTGATCGGGGCAATGAAGCCGACCACCAGCGGCCCGAGCCGCCAGTGGGTTGCCGGGCCACCTCCCTGGCGCTCCGCGACCGGCACCAGCGGACCGAACGCCTCCTCCAACCGGCGACGCAGCTCCGCCGCGGGGACACCTGCGTGCAGCCGCTGATCGAAGGGCATGTACTCGATGAACCGGAGTTGAACAGCCGGCGCTCGGCCGAGGGCCCAACGCGCCATCGAAACCACCTCGTCGTCGTTCTGGCCGCCCATCACCACCATGTTGAGCTTGACCGGCAACAACCCGGCGTCGACTGCGGCGTCGATCCCCTCCAGCACCGCGTGCAGGTCCCCTCCCCTGGTGATCGCCGCGAATCGGGCGGGATCCAGCGAGTCGATCGAGATGTTCACCCGCCGCAATCCCGCCGCCTTCAGCGCCACTGCCTGCGTCGCGAATCGGTGGGCGTTGGTGGTCATCGTCAGGTCGGTGATGCCCGGCACCGCCGCGATGCCCGCTACCAGCGCTTCGATGTCACGACGGATGGTCGGCTCGCCTCCGGTCAGGCGCACCCGCCGCAGCCCCATCGGCGCCAGCACGCGCACCACCCGGACGATCTCTTCGTAGTGCAAAACGCCGGCGCGAGGCAACCACGTTGTGCCGTCCTCTGGCAAGCAGTACACACAGCGGAAGTTGCACCGGTCGGTGACGCTCACGCGCAGGTAGTCGTGAAGCCGGCCGAAGCGGTCAAGCAGGGCGGGGGTCGTGGGTCGCTCGGGGAGGAGCATGGCGGAGCTTAGCCCGACTGCGGTACACTCGCGCGCTCCCTCGGACTCACACCATGTCGCTGTTTCAGTCGCCCCCAGACAATCCCGAGGATGCGCCCCGGCCCCTGAGCGTTTCGCCGGATCGGGTCGCCGAGATGGACGAGGAGCAGTGGTATGCAGAAGTGTACCAAGGCGCCGACGCGCCGCAGCTGACCATCCGCGCCGTCGCAATGGGGAGCGCGCTCGGCTTCCTCCTCGCCTTCACCAACCTGTACGTCGGACTCAAGACCGGCTGGGGTCTCGGCGTGGCGATCACCGCGGCGATCATGGCCTACGGCATCTGGACGGCTCTGCTGAAGGCCGGCCTCGTCAAGACGCCCATGACCATCCTCGAGACCAACTGCATGCAGTCGACCGCTTCGGCGGCGGGGTACGCGACGGTCGGCACCATCGTCTCGGCCATCGCGGCGCTCTTGATGCTCTCCGCGACGGAGACCAACCCCAAGGGCGAGCATCTGCCGTGGTTGGTCCTCGGCTTGTGGACACTTTTCCAGGCGGCGCTGGGCACGGTGCTGGCCATCCCGATGAAGCGGAACATGATCAACCGGGAGAAGCTCAAGTTCCCCTCGGGGACGGCGGCGGCGGTCACGCTGTACTCGCTGTACTCAGAGGGCGCTTCGGCGCTGAGAAAGGCGAAGTTGCTGGTGTGGACGGCGGCGCTCAGCGCGATCGTGCCTCTCTTGATCGACCTTCAGCTCAGCAAGGACAAAGACGGGAATGCCGCCGCGCTCCTCCCCACGGACTCCAAGCTCTTCGACTGGCTTCCCGCACGCGGTACCCACGCCGCAGCAAGTGGCGAGCTCGTCGCCAACAAGCCGAGCGACTGGACGATCGTGATGGACCACAACCCGGTGATGATCGCCGCGGGCGCCATCGTCGGGCTCCGGGTCACGGTTTCGATGCTGGCCGCGGGCATCCTGCTCGCCTACGTGGTCGGACCGCTCGGGGCCGAAGCGTCCTGGCTGAGCCCGATCACCGGCAAGACGATCTACGCGACTTCGGTGCCGTACAAGGCCTGGAAGGAGATCGGGCTGTGGCTCGGGGTGCCGATCATGGTTTCGTCTGGACTCTTGGCGTTTGGCCTACAGTGGCGAACCATCCTCCGGGCCTTCCAGGGCGTGCGCGGCGGCGCCTCAGGCACCAGCGCGCACGAAAAGCTGGTATCGGAAACCGAGGTGCCCTTCCAGTGGTTCCTGATTGGCACACTGGTGTCTGGGTCGGGCTGCGTCGCCATCGCCGCATGGTCCTTCGGCGTCCCCTGGTACTACGGCATCCTGGCGGTGCTGATGACCTTCGTCCTGGCCCTGGTGGCCTGTCGCGCCACCGGTGAGAGCGACATCACCCCGGTCGGTGCGATGGGCAAGATCATGCAGCTCACCTACGGCGTGCTGATCCCCCAATCGACCACCGCCAACCTGATGACCGCCTCGATCACGGCCAGCGCGTCCGGCGCGGCTGCGGACCTGCTCAACGACCTCAAGAGCGGCTACCTCCTTGGCGCGAACCCTCGCCGGCAGTTCATCGCCCAGGTCTCCGGAATCCTCGCGGGCACGGTCGCGACCGTGGGCGGGTTCTACCTGCTGGTGCCCGACGCGACCGCGCTGACCGGCGTGGACGGCCGTGCCCCCGCATTCCCGGCGCCAGCAGCGCAGACGTGGAAAGCCGTGGCCGACCTGTTCAAGCACGGTTTTGCCAACATGCACCCGATGCACCAGCAGGCGATCTTGGTGGGCCTGGTCATCGGCGCGGTGCTCCTGGTCTTGGAGACCATCGCGCCCAAGAACATCAAGGGCTGGCTGCCCTCGGCCACAGGCGTGGGACTCGGGCTGATCTTGCCCTTCCAATACCCGCTCAGCATGTTCATCGGGGCGATGATCGCCCACATCTGGACCCGGACCGCGGCCAAGTCGGCGGAAGACTACCTGGTGCCGGCATCGGCAGGCATCATCGCTGGTGTCAGCATCATGGGGGTGTTGGTCGCGTTCCTCAACAATGTGGTTTTGGCGTAGGGCCGCGTCCGCTGGGGGCCCGACGGTGACGGACGTCCGTCACCCACCATCGGACGTCCGTCAGCCCAGCGGGCCACCGCCACGGTAGAACCTGCTGTTTCGGGTGGCACGCCGCGTGCACAGGGTCCGGGAGGAGATTCACAATGTCCCTTCCCACCCCCGCCCCGACCCGCCGTACACTGCTTGAATCCTGGAACAACCTATCTGGCCCCGGCAAAATCGTCGCCACGCTCGTGGCGGCATGGCTTGGCGCCATGGTGCTCTTCATGATCGTCTGGTTGATCGGCGTGGTCCTGCTGCTCCTGCCCTTTGTCCTGATCTTCCTGGGCAGCGCGGTGCTCGTGATCATCCAGGCCATCGCCGCCCAAAACGTGGGCTTGACCGACGTAATGGCGGCGTTGCTGAACGCCGGCCTGCTGGCGTAGTTCACTACGGCAGCGCAGTCACCGCGGCCCTGACCTCCGCAAGATGCCCGTCGACCTTCACCGGGTCGATGACGTGGGCGATGCGGCCCTCGCGGTCGATGACGAACGTGGCTCTGCGCGCGGTGCCACCGTCCAGCACGCCCCATCGAGTCGCCATGGCGCCGCCGACGTCCGCCAAGAGCGGGAAGCGAAGGTTGAACTTCTGCGCGAAGGCGTGGTGACTGGCGGCCTTGTCGGTGCTTACGCCGAGGACCACCGCGCCGATCGACGCGCTGTGATCACGCAGATCACACGCCTGGCGCGTGCAACCCGGGGTGTCGTCCTTGGGGTAGAAGTAGATCACCGCGTTCTGCCCGCGCAGCTCACTGAGCGACCAGGTCTTTCCCGACGCGTCCGCCACGTCGATGGCCGGAGCGGTCGCGCCGACGGCGAGGTGGGTGCGGCCACCGAGGCCGAGCGCACGCTTGAGTTGGGAGCGAATGCCGAAGGAAGGGAGCATTCACGCCCCTAACCCGGTGGTTCCCAACTTGCGGCGGCACGGCGGAGACGGTCGTTGACTGCGTCACCCAGCCCACCGATGGCCGCCGGCTCGCAGACGATCACCTCCGCGCCCGTCGCGTCGGCCTCCCGAAGCTCTGCGTACAGGGCGCGGGCGTACTCCGGGGAGGGACGCCGTCGGATCGCCGACGCACGGACACCCGCCTTTCGCAGCGCCACCACCGCAGTCGCAGCGTCCTCGGCAAGCACCACGCGCGCCCGCGGTGCGTAGTGCGCGGGCAGCGTCCCAGGCGCCGCGGTCTGGCCGGCAACCCCCAACTCCTCTCCCAGAGCCAGCGCCACGGCGTCGCCAGGAATGCCTCCCGGACGCAGAATCGCCGCGACCGGCCCCGTCAGGTCGACGATCGTACTCTCGACCCCAACCTGACAGGACCCGCCATCCAGAACGGGGAGCTCCGGAAACGCCGCCATGACATGCGCCGCCGTGGTCGGCGACACCTCCCCGAATCGATTGGCGCTGGGCGCAGCCAGCGGGAAGGGCAACATCTCCAGGAGCGCCAGCGCGACAGGGTGATCGGGGCAACGAACGGCGATCGTATCGCGACCACCTGTGACGACAGAAGCCACTCCGGAGTCCCGCATCACGGGCAAGACCAGCGCGAGCGGACCCGGCCAGAACGCGGACAGTCGCTCGGCTCGGTCGTCGAAGCGAGCGAAAGGCCGGGGGTCGCGCGCGTGCAGAATCAGCGGGTGCCCCGCCGGACGCTGCTTTTTCGCAAACACCGCCGCCACCGCCGCCCCGTCGAGCGCGTTGGCAGCAAGTCCATAGACGGTTTCGGTGGGCATCGCGACAAGGCCCCCTCGACTGAGAATCGCAGCGGCCTCGCTTGGCGTGACAATGGGCACGACCGGCGCGTATCTGCATGGCGCCCGGCTCGCACCTCGCCGCGGCGCTGCTGTTCGCCCTCGCCATCCTGAGGCGGCGACCGCGCGGTTAGCCACCACCGATGGCCTTTCCTCCGTTCACCGAAGAGCACACGCTCCTCCGCAAAACTGTCCGCGACTTCGTGACGCGCGAGCTGTACCCCTTCCGGAAAGAGTGGGACGACGCCGGTCAGTGGCCCGCCCGCGAAATCTTCAAGAAGATGGCCGCGCTCGGACTGCTCGGCATCCGCTTTCCCGAGGAAGTCGGCGGGGCGGGCCTGGATTGGTGGACCCACACCGCGATGGTGGAGGAGCTGGCGTGGGCCCGCAACGGCGGCGTCACCATGAGCATCTTCGTCCACACGGACATCAGCACGCCGGTCATCGCCGAGCTTGGCAGCGCCGAACAGAAACGCCATTACCTGCCCGCCGCGTTCGCCGGAGACTTGATTGGCGCCCTGGGTATCACCGAACCCGGCTGCGGCAGCGACGTCGCGGCACTCACGACGACCGCCCGCAAAGACGGTGGCGACTACGTGATCAACGGCGCGAAGACCTTCATCACCAACGGCGCGTTTGCCGACTTCCTGATCTTGGCCGTGCGCACAGGTGACGCCGGTCACGCCGGGATCTCACTCTTGCTTTTCCCCACGAAAACGCCCGGATTCACCGTCGGCAAGCAGATCGACAAGCTGGGGACTCGCTCGGTCGACAGCTCGCTCTTGCACTTCGAAGACTGCCGCATCCCCCAGAGCTGCCGCATCGGCCGCGAAAACGCCGGCTTCACCTACATCATGCGCAACTTTCAGGGAGAGAGGCTGGTCGGCGCGCTGATGGCGACCTCGGGAATGGGAGTGCAGATTCACGACGCGCTGGCCTACGGCAAAAGCCGCATGGCCTTCGGCCGGCCGATCGTCGGCTTCCAAGTCTGGCGGCACAAATTCGCCGAGCTGCTGACCAAGGTAAAAGCAGCCCAGATGCTGGCCTACCACGCAGTCGACAAGATGAACCGGGGCGAAGAAGCCACCCTCGAAATCAGCATGGCCAAGCTCTTCGCCGGGGACCTGTCGCAGACCGTCGCCTACGAATGCCTGCAATTCCATGGCGGCTACGGTTTTACCGAAGAGTACGACATCGCCCGCGCCTACCGCGACGTCCGCATCCTGCCGATCGGCGGGGGTTCGAGCGAGATCATGAAGGAGATCATCGCGAAGTACAGCGGTCTGTAAGCCCCTACCGACACGCCAGAGGATCCAAGAACCGCTCCATCGCCCGCCGCACGCGGACGACGCCGTAGCCCTTGTCCACGTGCACCCAGTCCACGCCGCACTCGCGCGCCGCTGGCAGGATCACTTCGTCGGCGTCGTGCCCGACGAAGGAGCCGAGGATGATGACGATGTCGATCTTGCCCGCGCGGACACGATCGCGGACAGTCTGCAGGTTGTTGCGCTTGAACTCGGTCCCCACCCATTCGAGTTCGCCGAAGCCGAAGGCCTTCTCGATGCGCTCGCGGTTGAGTTCCCTAGGATCGCCGCCCACGATCACCCCCCGGCGGTAGCGAGTCCGTCCCCACCACGCCCAATCGGGTGGCAACGGAGGCGCCTTGTCGTCGTCTTCGCCTTCCGCTGGCTCGGCATCCTCACGCAGGGCCTGGCGCAGCCCGCGGAACTCGACACCATCGAACAACTCGGCATGCGCCAGACACAGCTTCAGAAGCCGCGGATCAGCGGAGCGAACACCCGCGTCCAGCGACTTGCGCACCAGCGCCCGGAACTGCGCCCTGACCGCGTCCAGGGCCTCGGGCGGCGCCGTGTCGAACTCGGGGAGGAACGCCCCCAGCACCGACAAGAGGCGTTCGTGATTCTCTTTCACGGCTGCAGCCGCTTCGGAGGCCGGCAACCGCCCGCGATAGGCCTCGGCGTCTGCGCCCCACGTGCCACGCGTGGGGCCGTGCCCCCGGGACAGACCGTTGACCCACCCCGGCTGCTCGCGCTTGGACCATGCGCTGAGCATGGAGAACGTGTCGTCGAGCTTGGCGCCCCCCATGCCCATTTCGTCCTGCGCACGGCGCAGCCGCGCGGTGATCAGCCCCACCAACGTCCGCTGAACCTCGCGGGGCAGTCCGCGCCAGCGGTCGGCTTCACGCACGACGTTGAACAGCACCAGCAGCTCGGCGTCGGCGTCATCCGACGGCACACCCAGGTCGACGACCACCTTGCCAAGCACTTCCTCCCAGTTGGCGGACACGCCTTCGTTCCGGTCCTGGCCGCCAGCCTCGAAGTGCTGCGGCACCGCATGGACCGTGCCGCCAGCGCGCGAGGCGGGGCGCAACGCGTCGACCGCGGCGTCCGGCCCAAGATCGGCATCCCCGATTTGAATCCGACCTCCGAGCTCGTTCCAACCGGCCAGACAGTCCAAGAGTTCATCCGCAATTCGGCGACGCTCCTCGGCGAGCTGTGCTTTGAGCTCGGGAGCGACCGGCTGGCTCATCCACCGTTGCAACCGGCTGGCTCGTTGCAAAATCGTCTCAAGCGTCACGCTACGCGCCTGCTGCTCGGCTGCAAACGCAACTCTGAGCGCGCCCTCGTCGGGGCGGGACTTCGACATTGGGCCCTCCTGGCCACGTCCGGGGCCTATCGTACTTGAGAATGAAAAGTGAATGTCATCTCGTTGCCGCGCGTCGATCCCCCAGCAGACCAGGAATCCACCATGCGCCTCGTACTCTCCACCCTGCCGCTTCTCCTCGCCTCGGGCTGTTTCGTCTACACGGACGGCCCGGCTCACCATGCCGGCCCCCCGGCGCAGGTCGCGCCGATCATCGACTGGGCCGACGCCTCCTGCTACCGCGATGAGGTCTACCACGACGACGTGTGGTGGTTCGAAGCCGACGTGCTCGACGCCAACGACGACGTCGTCGCGGTCTACGCCGACGTCTACGACGGCGACACCGGCGAGTGGGTCGACGCGTTCGAGTTGTACTACGACGGCGGCAACACCTGGTACTCGGCTTGGCAAGAGCGCAGCACCTGGCTCGACTGCGACTACTACGACTACATCGTCGACTTCGTCGCCGAGGACACCTTGGGCGAGGGCGAAATCTACTCGCTGGACGTGTACTAGCCGGCGCGGGCGCTTGCCGAGCCGCCTCGGCGCGCCTACCCTTCGCCCATGAAGACCGTCACCGTCTACAGCACGACCTCGTGCCCCTACTGTGTGGCCGCCAAGCGTTTCCTTGATGGGAAAAAGGTGCCATGGCAGGAGATCGACCTGACCGACGACGATGCCGGGCGCACCGCGCTCGTCGAACGGTCGGGACGGCGGACAGTACCCCAGATCTACGTTGGTGCGACCCACATCGGCGGCTACGACGATCTACGCGCCCTGGACTCAAAAGGCAGCTTCATGCCGCTCGTCGAAGGCGCGTAGTCTCGTGTGGGTGTGGGGGGCAGCGGTGGTGGCCGCCGTCGTCTACCTCGCCACGGTTTTTCGAGGGGGCAAGGGCCCGTTGAAGGTGGCGCCCGCGCTGCTCTTGGCGGTGTCGGCCGCCCCGGTGTCGTGGGTGGCGGCGGCCGCGTTCTTGGCGTGCGCCGCGGGCGATGCGCTGCTGCTCGACAAAGCGCGGTTCTTTCTGCACGGCCTCGGCGCGTTCCTGCTCGGGCACCTGCTGTTGATCGCGGCCCTGTGGGGACGGGGAGCGGGAAGCCCGCCCGCCGCGTTGGTCATAGGGCTCGGCGCCGTGCTTCTGCCCGCCGCCGCCGGGCTTGCGTGGCGCACGACCGGCGCGGTTCGGGTCGCGATTCCACTCTATGTGGCGGCGCTCGGGGTGATGGTGCTCGCCGCCAGCACGGTGTCGAGCCTGGCCCTGGCCGGTGCCACGGTTTTTCTGGTCTCCGACGGGGTCCTCGCCTTCAACCGCTTCGTCAGGCCGTTGCCCAGCGCCGAACCCGTCGTGATGACGACCTACTACGCTGCCCTCTTTCTACTCGCTGCTGCCTTCTTGTAGCGGCGTTGACAACGCGGCGGCGAGCCCGTCGGCCAGCCCGTCGAGCCTGCCGTCCCCGCCGAGTCCAGCCGCGAGCCCGACGCATAGCTCAACCCCCCGGGCGTGCCCCGTCAGCGTCAGGAAACAGGGGGAACCCGGACTGGTCGGTGGAATCCACCAGAGCGCATGCCCAGCGAACCCCGCGCCGTCGAAGACGCTGGCATCCTGCCGGCCCAGGTTGGAGATCGCGGCGGAAGCGCGGGCGCGACCGGCGGCAAGCTCGGCGCAGGCGCTCCGGGAGCCGAGCGCGCTGATGCACCATAGCGGCACGTGCCGGAGACCATCCGCAGCGCCCAGAGACGCGCGCGCCTCCCCGGAGGCGAGGGACGCGCGGAGCCGGAGGTCCACGTCGGCGACCGCCTCGCCCACGCCAACCGCGACGCGCACAAAACCGGTCAGGTTGGCAGCAACCCGCTCCCCGGGCTCGCGAAGGTCGACGGGCACGGAGAGGCGCAGCGGCTCCGCGCGCCACCGGGACAGCGCGACCGCAAGTCGCGGGACGAGGCCACGGGTGGATGTCGCCAGGCTGCGGCGGGTCCAGGTTGCCGGCGTGTGCTCGTCGGCCGACGCGCCGACCGCAAGCGCCACCGTCCCCGACGGCTCCTTCCAATCCCTGGCGGCCGGCTCGCGAACGTCGGCGAAGCGCGCCCCTCGAATCGGCCGACCGCTCAGAGCGGCTTGGAGGTCCTCGGCCAGGGCCCACGCCGCCCGGCCGTCGAAGAGCGCGTGGTGGGAGCGCAGCACGACATGCCGAGGGCCGAGCACCACCTCGACGACAGGCCCCGCAAGGGGGTCCAGGGGACGATCCAGGCCGGGATGCCCCGGCATGCCGAGATCCCCATCGACGACCGACAACCGCGGTGGGACCCCGTCGGCCGACCAGCGGGCGAACGCCACCACACCCCGGAGCCGGGCGCGAGCCGCGGGCCAGCTCGGAAGGACTTCCGCCAACGCTCGCGCCCATGCCTCCGGAGCGGCTGTCCCCTCGCCCTGGACCACGAGCTGGTTCACGAACGGGGGCCAGAGCCGGTCCGCCGCCAGCCACGCACGTTCGATCCCGAAAACCGGCCGCGAGGGGGTCAGCGTTGCTCCGAAAGCAGGGCAGCAGCGCCCTGATAGAGGGCATGCCCGGCTTCCCAGGCGTCCTCGCTCCATTGGACCGCTGGGTCGCCGGACCACAGGACCTCGCATGAAAAGCCCGCCTCGACGCGGGCCAGCAGGGCCTGGGCGCCAGCCGCGCGTAGCCACGTCGCGACGTCGGTCAGGTCGCGTCGGCCGCAATCGAAGAAGCTTCGGGAGATCGCGCCGCTCTGAAGCTCCAGCCCGCCCACGCCCGGCACCCTGGCGCCCAACGTCGCGGTGCGCCTGCGGGGATCGACATCGAGCGCGAGGCGCCACGGCACGCCGTCCGCCGCAGGCCACTCCTCCTCCACGATGACCTGCCAGGGCTGCATGCCGGTTCCCGGGACCGAGGATATCCGGCGGGCATGCGCCTCGCCCTGTGCGTCCTCGGACTTCTCAGCCTCGCCTGCGGCATCCCCGACGTGCTGCAACGGTTGGCGGAAATGGACCGGAAGTCCAGCGCCGAGCCCCCGGCGTTCACGACGATCCCGACCGCGGTCACCCCGACCGCGATGTCCGGCCAGCTCGTCCGCGATGTTGGTCACGCCTATACGATCACCTTTCCCTCCGCCTTCCCGGTTGCGACGTCGGAGACGATGAACATCCCTACCGCCATCGGGGATGTCGCGACCACACTTTATACGGCATGTCAGGAAGGCGGCACCTGTGTGATGGTCAACGGGGCCACGTACCCGGACGTCGCGTTCACGGGGCAGGACACGCAGACGATGCTCAACGGGGCGCGTGATGGGGCGATCGCCAACGTCGGCGCCACAAAAACCTCGGAGGCGGCAGTGACCGTGGGTGGATTCCCCGGCCTCAGCTTCGACGCGGTGGCGACGATGAGTGGAATCACCTTTTACGTTCGAGCGCTCATCGTGTTGCGCCGTCCCCACCTCGTCATGGTGCAGTGGCTCGGCACCGAACCGGAATCGCGCGCCGCGGTCGACGCCAACGCCTTTTTCGCCTCACTGCTGCTAGATCCGACGTAACGAGCGTGCACGCCACCGAACCCGGCAGGGCGGACGACGGCCGCCCCCCCGCCAGATCGTGGTTCTTGGCGGCGGACCCGCCGGGCTGACTGCGGCCCTCCTCTTGGCGCGCATCGGCCATTCGGTGACGGTGTGCGAGCGGGGGCCCGAGCTCGGCGGGCTCTGGGCGTGCAAACTCGACGAAAACGGACGCTACCTGTCCGAAAACTCGTGCAAAGTCTACCAGGATTCGTACCGCGCAGCTCCCGCGCTCTTCGCGATGATCGGCACCCGATGGCAAGACCATTTCATCCCCCGGCACGACCTCGCCCACGACTGGTTGCGCCCGTTCATCCTAGATAGTTCGGCGCGTGACCTCGGTCAATTCGCCGCGGCCCTGGCGGTCTGGGCCGCCGGCGCTCGCAGCTATGACACCGTCTCCGTCGAAGATTGGCTGGCGGACGGCCGACTCTCGGACCGCTGCCGCGCGTGGATGCGGGCGACCGCGCTCGGCGGCATCACCGGCACCTTGCGCATGACGATGGCTGAACTTTTCCATAGGTTGAGCGCCAATCTCGGCTCGATCGTTACCGGCCGCGGCGGGACGCTGTACTGGAACGCCCAACCACCCAACGGGCCGGGTGGCTTCGTCAGCGTCTGGCGCGCGGCGCTGCAGCGGGCGGGTGTTCACATCCAAACGAACCGGCAGGCCATCGCGGTGATGTCGGGACCAAAAGGTACCCGTATCGAGTTCGATGGCAGCGCGGCGATCGAGGCCGATGCGGTGTTCCTCGCCATGCCTCCACGGGCACTCGCGACGCTCTTCGACGCCAGCGACCCCGACCTCGCCGCGGCGTTCGGGCACGACCTCACGGGGATGCGTACCGTCCTCGGCGACTCGCTTTACGAGCACCTGGGGATCACCTGGTCCTTTGACCGCGCTCTCCCTCTACCGCTGCCCCTGGGCGGGCACAATGTCCGCAGCGGGTGGCATCCCATCCTGGTGCAGTTCGATCAGTACCGCCCCAGCCTCCCGCCGAACCAGGTCATGAGCGTCGTCGGCTCGATCAGCCTCGAAACCGATTTTATCCACCCACGCCTCGGCACCCTGGCCCGCGAACATCCCTACCCGGAGCTGGCTCGCATCCTTTGGGAGGACGAGCGCCGCGTGGATCCGACGCTGCCCGAGCCCGTAAAAATCGAGGTGTACGGGCTTTCCGACGCCACCCAGATCGTTCGCCACGGTCCCATGCCAATTCGAGCCGCAGGGCGAGACGTCTTCCTCGCCACCAGCCTCAATGGCGCTGCGCCCTACTTCACTGCGTCGTTGGAAGCGGCTATTCAGGCCGGGGCGGCCGCCGCCGCTGTCTATGATCCTCGAGTCGAGCGCCTTCCGAGTTGACACGCCCCACCCACGTGTGAGGATGCCCCAAGGCCCAGCATCGCCGCGACCGCCGAGTACCGACCGTTCTCGGCATGCTCCTGGCGCTCGTCGTCATCCTGGTGGTGCTGCGCTATCGGGATGAGTTCGCCGATCAGGTAGGCCTTGCCGGCGGGGTCGCCTACCCGGAAGGCATGGGCGTGTCGCGACGTTACATCAACCTGGATGTGGAGCGCGCGGGCGAGGGCAGCCTCCCAGCCGGCGCCGAGGAGGACCAGCGCCGCCGCAAAGCCGAGCATCGCGAGCACGCTCTGGATGATCTCCACCATCACCCGACTCGACCACCGATGACGGGCGGCGGAAGAAAGCACAATATCGGCTCGGGTCGCGTCGGTGCCTCGAACGCAGGCGGGCGGGAGCACCCGAGGAGCAGGAGTGGGAGCGTCGCGGGCATCGTCATCCCGGGGGGCGGGTGGGAAGTGTTCCCGGGATCGGGCCGCACGATGCTACCCCCCGGGTCATGCGAAAGCTGCTCAGATCGGCTGCGGGGCGCACGGTCGGGCCGTTGAGTAGCATCCGCGTGGACGCCCCGATCACCGACTGGGCAAACTCGGGCACGCTGACCGCGCCGGTAAATGCCGTACCGTCCCAGGTCCCAGAGACCGTCGTCCTACCTGCCTGGACGACGTAGACAGCGCCGGCGCCGACCAGGGGTGCCTCGAGCCGGACCGTCAAACCAGGATGGCCGTCACCGTCGTCGTCCCGGACCCGCGGATCCAACGGGTCCGAGGGGACCACCCCGAGGCCATCCCAGCCGAGCACCTGCCGCCCGAAGTCAGCCGCATAGCTCCAGCTTCCGTCGCGCTCTGCGATGTCCACCGGGAACGACACCACGGGAAGCGCAGCGACGAACGCGGGTGGAATCTCCGTGCGCACGATCCCCCGTCCCTCGTTGACGGTCGTCGAGCACACCCGCTGGGTCTGAGCCGCGCCTCCGGCCCTCGCGTCGAGGCGGACCGCCAGCTCGGAGCGCGAGCGGGCCAGGAAGTCGCCCAGGACGGGGACATGTGCGCGGGTGACCACTACGATCGCGAGCGTCCAGTCCCCCGCAAACTCCGCTGCCGCCACGTCCGGCGTCATCGGTTCACCCCCGTCGGCGGTGCGAGGGTCAACATTGATATTGCATTCTGCATGCCTATTGCATATAGTTTGCATCACACTTCGTCAAGCTCAGGAGCCTTCGTGATCGCTTCCCCCGCCCACCACCCCGACTCCGCTCCTCGTTCCCTCGCCTCGTGTGTCGATCTCCCGGCGGTGATGCTCCGCCTCGCCGTGGCGGAGGAGGTGCTGGTGCCCTGGGCTGCCGCGTGCGAGCGGCTCCACAACGCGCGGGGTCGGCTTTGTGCCGCCGCAGCAGCAGCCCGGACGGCCCGAGGTCAGGCCGCGGAGATGGATCTGCCGAATCGGGATCAGCCGGGCTGGCCGGAGTGGTTCCGGGCGGCCGAGCGTTCAGGAACTGCGCTCCCCGCGGTCCGTGAGCGCGCGGCATGAAACCCTCCATCGTCATCGGCTCCGGGTTCGGCGGACTCGCCTCGGCGGTGCGGCTCCGCGGACCGCTCACCCTCGTGCGGCCCACGATATGGGGAGTCCTGCGCCGCCGCGATCCCACGCTCCATCCATTCGTTCTCGGTCCCCCCGAGCCAGGTTGCCCCTGTCCTACCGCGTAAAGACCGTCGTCGAACTCACCGGCATCCCCCGGAACACCCTGATCGCGTGGGAGCGCAGCCACAACCTACTTGAGACGCGACGGTCCGCTGCCGGATACCGAATCTACGAGGATGTAGACATCGCCTACCTCCGGCGGCTGAAGGCGCTCGTCGACGATGGCGTGGCCATCTCCGAGGCGATCAGCAGGGTCCCGGCTCCGGGGCAGCCTTCATCTACCAGGGATGCAGCTCGACCCGACCTCGTGAGCGGACTCGTTGCCGCGCTGGTGGCCTTTGACGGGAAGATGGGTTTCCCCATCTTGAGAAGGGTGGACCAGATGCCCTTTGCCGAGGCGATCCAGGACGTGTGGCGGCCTGTCATGTTCGAAGTCGGACGGCTTTGGGAGATCGGGGAGATACCGGTGGCACAGGAGCACTTCGCCACCGGGGTCGTCCGGATGGCCCTCACGTCCATGCTGAGGAGCCTGGAGACGGCGCAGGAAGGGTCGGTGGAGGTGGTGTGCGCCTGTGTTCCAGGGGAGGCGCACGACCTGCCGCTGCTCGCGGTGGCCGTCGAGCTCGCCTTGGCCGGCTGGCGAGTCATCTGGCTCGGGGCCGACGTGCCCCTCGCGGACCTCTGCGCGCTCGTGGCGACACGGACGCCCGACATCGTCTGTCTTTCCGCGATCTACTCCCGACCGTCGGACGAGGTGCTGACCGCTGGCCGAATGGTCCTCGCCAGCGCGCCCAGGACGACCGTTGTGCTCGGCGGCCCGGCCGCGGCCGAGACCCACGACCATCAGGGCCCGCGCCTCTGGGTGTGCGCGACGGCCGCCGAGCTCGTGCGTCGATGGTCCGTGCACCCCTTCCCTCGCCCCGACACGCACACCCTTGCTACGAAGGCTTCATGACTACGTCGCCGATGGTGCCCAGGACGTGCTTTTCCCACGGTGCGCTTTGAGGCTGGCCTGGACGTCGGCAAGCGCGAGACGTTCACCCTGCTCTACCAACCGCCGGACCTACGCACGGAGGTTGTGCTCCACGACGACATCCTCGCGGACACGGTCACGTTTGCCAAGGGAGAGCCGGTTGATCTCCGCTACGGCTTCAGCTTCTGGAGGGCGACCTGGCTGCATGAGCTGCGCCCCGCGTCGGAGCGTGAGCTCGCCGTCGGACTCGCGTTGCATATCCGGAACGCGAACACGTGGCGTCGTTGGTTGAAGGCTGGGATTACCGAAGCGGGAGGCGGGCTTGGATGAGCGTCAGGCGCGCGGCGCCGCCACGCGTGGACCGCGGCGCCTCCTCGCCGCGACCCTGGCGACGGGCTTGACCATGCTGTCCCTGGACCTGGCGTGGATCGGACGCCCGCCCTCATCCCGGGATTTCACCGGATCCCGAAGACCCCTCACCGAGATGAATCATGATCGCCTCACTGAACCGGGCCTTCTGCGCTGGTTTCCTGCTCGTTCTCTCCGCCTGCGCATCCGGGGCGAGTTCGGGGCTGACCGACTCCGCCGCTACAGGCGTCTACGATGGCGGCACGGGTCCGTTCGCGGTGAACCTCACCTCCGACTCGGTCGGCGGGCAGACCGTCACCTGGTACGAACCCGAAGGCGGCAACGGCTTGGCCGTCGCCTGGTCGCACGGGTTCGCGCGCAGCCCCGAGAACCACGCGGCCTCGGCCGAGCGCGCGGCGTCCTGGGGTTTCCTCGTCGCCACGCCCGAGCCGCCGTCGTTCTCGGATCAGGAGGTCAACGCGGAATTCCTCACGGGGGACCTTCATGATGCCGCGGTCGGCAGGGGCGCTACCGACGTCGGCTACGTCGGACACAGCGCGGGCGGCCTCGCCAGTGTCCTCGCTGCCTCCGGTGGCGACGCCTGGATCCTCGTCGGCCTGGACGGCACCGATGTCGACGACCTCGGCCTCACCGCGGCGCCGGCGGTCACGGCTCCCACCCTGCTGTTGGCCGGGGAACCTTCCGCGTGCAACGCCGACGGCAACGGCCGCGCGTGGACGAAGTCGGGGCAGCTGCGCCGCCTCGTCGTCAACGGTGCCTCGCACTGCGACTTCGAGTCGGACACGGACAGCCTCTGCGAGTCCCTCTGCGGCGCGACCGACCCGGCGCGCCAGGATGGCGTGGCGGCATGGACGATCGCGTGGCTGATGGAGGCTGCCGGTGAGGACGCGGGCGCGTGGAAGGACGGCGGGGACGAAGAGGCCACCCAAGTCGCGAGCGGGAGGATCACGAACGGGTGGTAGGCGTCGTCATCCGCTCGCGAGCGAGCATGGCTGCCGCACTGTCTAACGGGGGCAGAACGCCGGCCGGCCAGGCGCCCCACACCGACGGGGAGTGTTGGAAGAAGCTTTCGAAAAACGCACGGACAGACGTGAGGTCCATACGCAGGAAGGCCTCTATTCCAAGGCGGTAGAACGCTAAGGCGCGTGCGCGGTCCTCGGGCCAGCAGGGGGCGTGAAGGGCGGCCGTCGCCCCCGCGCCTCCGCCGCCGCTGAGGGCTTCGGCGATCGCCCGTGCGGCCGGCGCCGCGAGGCGCAGTGACGCCGCGAGCGAGTAGCCGGTCGCAGGGTGGATGAAGCCGGCCGCTGATCCAAGCGCGGCCACCGACCCGATTGGGAGCGGCATCCCCATCGGAATGCGACAACGCTCGACCTCGTGCCTGGCGCGCACAGGTGCGTCCATGGAGTCGAGGCGGCGGTGGAGGCGCGCGCGGAGCGCTTCCGGTGGCATGGCGAGACGGGAGACCAGTACGGTCTCCTCGGCGAACCACCGGCCGTCGGGCAGGGGCAGCGCGTACAGGAAGCTCGGCGGTTCGCCGGCTGCTGGGGCGGGACGGAGCCAGTCCATGAGCAACGCGTCGGGAGGCGCACCCTCCACGTCGAGCACCTCACCCCAGGCCACCTGCCACCCGGGGTCTGCAGGGCCGCGCCGGGGCACGCGTGGCGACTCAGCGCCCGTCGTGTCCACCACGAGCCGGGCGGCCGGAGCATCCTCGGCGGTGCCGCGCCGCCGATCCGGGACGGAGGCCAGGAGCGAAGCCTGCAGGCGCCGCCGGTCCACGCGGGCGGAAACTGCCCCGGAGCAGCCCATACTGGTGGAGCCGCTGGAGCCACTGCGCGTCGCTCATGTCGGTCTTTCGACCGGGGACGTTCTTGGCGAAGCGCGCGGTCCGCGGCGACGGCCACCGCGTGGAATCGGGAGCCGACGTCGATGCCTGCGGCGTGCCGGTGGATGATGGGTAGGTCGGGGTTCTTCAGTTCTTTGGGTCGAACGTGCGCCATGCTTGCCTCGGGTTGGGGTGAACCCGTCGGGCGGGACGGTGGAAAATGTAATTTCCTAAACGGGATCGCCGAAGCGTCACCACCTTCAAGTCCACGCGCGTCCCTGGATCACGTTTTTTGACGGGCTCTCGTCGTCACCATAAAGCAGACGGCCTCTCCCGACGGGCGCTCAACAGTGCGCGGGATCCGCAGCTTCTGGTCCCCAGGACCGACGCGTCGGTGCATGGCTTTTTAGAATGTCTCGCTCCACCCGAAGCGCCCTGACTTCCTTGCGGAGTCGCGACAGCTCCTCGCGTTCGCTCTGCGTGACCGCTCCCGGCGGCCCCTGCCCGGACGCCGTCCGTGCGTCCTTCACCCAGCGGGCGATCACCGACTTGGCCGCCCCCAAGTCCTTGCCCACAAGGGCCTGCGAGCGCCCTTCTTCCACCACGAGCCGCACGGCCGCAGCTCGGAACTCGGGGGTGAATTGACGGGGGGTGCGCGCGGTCTTCTTCTCTGGCTCTTTTTGCTGCGTGGCGTGGTCTCACAGGCCTTGGTGAAAGTGTCCACTTTTTCGGATCACGATCAAAGACATCGACGAGCCGAAGCCTGCGCACGCTCGGAGCGGGGTTGGCACGGCGACACGCGCGGCCCTGGCCCGGCTCCGGATCTGATAAATCGACACCCGGACGTTGTTTCGCCCTCCCATGACCTTCCGCGATACCCTGGTGTCCATGCTGCGAACGACCTCGTCACCCCTCTTCGATACGTGCCGGCCAGAGCCTTCGAGCCAGGCCCGATAGGGTATGGACCTCACCGAGCTGCACGCCCTGGTGGCCGCCGAACACCCCGAGATCGCGACCGCGACCGACGACTGGACGGTCGTGACCACGTTGCGGGCCTTCGCCGCGGCGCACGTCGACTACGTCGTGAACATCGACTCGCCCTACTATGTCGAGCTCGGGGGCAACACCGTCGAGGATCGCTTCTCCCTGTTCGAGGCGAACGGAGGAGGGGTGGTCTGTGGGGGCACCGCCGACGCCCTCGCAGAGCTGGCCCGGTCCTATGGGTATTCCTCCTGGCTCCTCGGGATCGGCGACACCTCCGACGGTGGGTTCACCCACATGCAGACGCTCATCGCCCTCGACGTGGACGGCGAGACCCTGCTGACCCTGCATGATCCCTCGGCCGACACCTCCTACACGGACGCCGACGGAGCGCCCCTCGACTACTTCGCCATGCTCACGACGCTGGCGGGGGGCGACGTGTCCGACGTCGACACGACGAGCGACCGGGTGGCCGCCGACAACCTCGTCAGCGCCACGGAGACCGCGGATATCGCCACCTTCGCCGAGGGTAGCTGGACGGTCGACCCGGAGGACTACACGGTGATCGCGCTGGCCGACGGGTGGACGGTGCGCTCCCCGCGGACGGCCGAACGTTTCCAGGAGGTCATCGGGCCCTGGTTTGGACCGTTCCTGGCGCGCGCGGGATTGCCTGAGGACGCGGTCTGGCTCGAGCTGTTCCCGTACGCCATCTACGGAGAAGATGGAGACGGCCTCCTGGCCCTCGCCCAGGCGACGATCGCCGGCACCGCGACCATCGGCTTCGAGGCCAGCGAGGGGTTTGTTGTCGGAGACACGGGGGGGACGGTCAACCAGCGGTACACCGCCGCCGGATATTGGCTACAGACTTGGTATTATGGCGGGATCACCGTGATCGCAGCGGGAGACGGGCAGGCCTTGCAGGTGGACCGCGTGGACGGCGTGGGCGGCGACGAGGAGGGCATCTTCGAGCTCCAGGGGATGACCGTGGGCTCGATCGGCGCGACGGTCGAGAGCTCGGACGGGGGCCTGGTACGCGTACAGGTGAAGGACAGCGCGTACACCCTCCTGCACACGGAGGACGTGCCGAGCGGGTCGACCTTCTCCTGGTCGGATCCCGCGCAGCATATCTGGCGCCTCGTGGTGGAGGCGGAGGGGGACGTCGTCGTGGACGACCTCCGCTACGGGCCACCCGAGGCGGAGGAGCCCGAGGACACCGGGCACGGAGACAGCGGAGACAGCGGGCACCCGGACACCTCCCCCGACACCGACCCAAGGGACTCCGGCCCCGTGGATATGGACGACACGCCCGCGGCACCCCCACCGGCAGAGGGCGGGTGTGGGTGCGCCACGCCGGGCGACCCCGGCGCGGGCTGGCTCGCCCTCCCCGCCCTCCTGTCCCGTCGGCGCCGTTGAGCGGATCAGCGCACCCACAGATCTACGTTGGGATCCTCCCCCGACCGCCCATCGTAGGCATGGGTGTGGGTGCCCACGATGCCGACGAACACATGGTCGCCGTTGTGGCTGGTGGGTTCCCGAGCCACCCTGACAGCGAGAGGCGGAGAGGCTTACACCTGCGCATGCCTGTCCGCCGGATCGCGGTTTCCACCGCCCTGCTCCTCGTCGCCTGCCAGGACCCGGCCGCGCCTGATCCCGCTGACCCGTGCGCCGGCGTCGGCGCGTTGTCGAGGTGCCTGTCGCCCGCGCAGGCCGACGAGGCGTACATCGACCAGGGGCAACGGTACTTCGACACCCTCGACGCCAACGCCGATCCCGAGAGCGAGCCGACCTACGCCGAGCTCGTGGCGCGCTGGGAGTGGCCCCCCTGGCTCCTCCTGACCGGCTACGGGGCGGACCTCACCCTCGCCGTCGACGCGGCGGTGCTGGCCGCGTTCCCCGGAACCACGGTGCCGATCCGGGATTGCCGCGCCTTCGAGGTCCAGCCGTTCGGGCGGTGCCGGGTGTCGATCGACTACGAGGGGCAGCCCTGCCCGATCTACGAGGAGTTCACGTTCAACGACGCGGGGGAGGTCACCTTCGTCGAGGCCTGGTCCGACCAGCCAGCCCTCCTGCCGATGGACGGCGAGGCCGACCCCTGGGCCGAGGGCGACGACGTGGTGCGCCTGTCCACCCGCATCCCGGGGCTCGGCACCGCCTCGGGCCGAATCGACCCGTTGGGGGACGAGATGGCCCGGGCGGGCGAATCGGATGCCGACGTGGCGGACTTCGCCGCACGAACCCAGGACTTCTGGGGGTACTGGTCCGAGGCGTACGAGGCCGCGGGCGATGACATGTTTGCCCGCGGGTGCGGCTGGTGACACCCCGCGCGCGCCGCTGACCCGCGAGGTCGCCCATGCCAACCCTCTGGGCCGGGCCCGAGGGCGCGAGTCACCCGAAACGGTAGGCCGCCATGGACAGCGCGTGTTGGAACCCGCTGTGTACGCGTGCCCCGTCGACGACTGCGACCTCTCCGGCGACCGCGGTCGGCGCCACGAAGACGCCAACGCCCGCCTGACCAAAGGTCTTCATCAAGCCGCTGGCTCCGATCTCACCGACGATCTCGGGCGCGAGATCGAGCCGGTCCAGCCACTCGTCGAGCCCTCGCCGCAACGCGGAGCCCTGCGCCGGAAGGAGCACGGGGGGGGCGGTCGAGGCTGCGCGGGAAGGCACCCTCGAGCGTCGCGGCGACCTCGGGCCTCGCGAAGGACGTGATCCCGCACTCCCCAAGTGCGTGGCTGTACGCGCGGATCCCGCGGCCGGAAGGGAGCGGCGAATCGGTGAGGATCAGGTCGAGCCGATGTCGGCCGAGCTCGGTGAGGAGCGAGGGGTGTCACCGCTCACCAAAACCAGTCCACTCCTGCTTACGAAAACCTTGCCACCCTCCAAACGTGTTCGCGATGCCGTCGCAGTGGGGGCGGGCAGCGTGAAAACGACCGAGGGCGGCGCGCCGTCGTCGGCGTGCCGCCCTCGGGGTGGT
>CANFCK010000024.1 GCA_947445035.1 Deltaproteobacteria bacterium | reverse complement strand
TCGATACGGCCATTTACGTCTTCGAACTCGCGAACCGGGCGTATGACCTACTCATCTCCAGGGAGCCCCGCGATCAGCGCCGTTTGCTGGAAATCCTCTTATCGAACTCCGTTTTGGCCGAGGGGAAGCTCACCGTCACCTTCGCAAGTCCCTTCGACCAACTTACCGAACCGACGACCGGCCCGGAAACCGAAAACGGCGATCCGGGGTCTCCGGATCGCCGTCATTCGGTGTGGTCGGGGCGACAGGATTCGAACTTGCGACTTCTTGGTCCCAAACCAAGCGCTCTACCAGGCTGAGCTACGCCCCGATAGGCCGCAGCTAACCACCCCTGGCCCGAAGTCCAACCGGACACATCCATGTCTCAGCCATGTATCACTTCGCCCAAGCCGCCTCGATCGCCCGTGCAGCGTACACGCCGGAGCCCAGCGCCCCCGTGATCCCGTGGCCCGACCTTGTCGACGCCCCACACAAATACAACCCCGGCACGCCGCTGGCGTAGCCCGGACGGTTGCCGAGGAACTGCGCCGGAGTCGCCGCCAGTCCGTAGCCGCTGCCCCCCGACGCCCACGTGAATCTGGTGTGGCTGACGGGTGTGGCACTTTCACGGTGGACCACGTTCGCGGTCGACCCCGGAAACAACCCCTCGAGCCTCCCCACCAGGTTCTCCTCCACCGACGCCTTGTGCGCCTGATACACCGCCGACTTGCGATACCCCGGCGCTCGCGCCTCCGCCTCTGATACACCCCATGCGTCAAGCCGTCCCGGCATCAACGCCATGATTTCGACGGTATCCACGCCGATTGGCGCATGCCCCGGCGTGCCTGGATCCTTGAGCGTGGCGCTGGTGATGTAGCAGCCGCGTACCGGTGGGAGCGGTCCCGTCTGGCCCTCTGCGTACAGCGCATCGAAGTCGTAGCCGTCGAACTGCCAGTAGTTGGTGGCCCCCATGCCCAGCGCTCGGAGGTCGGTCCGCACCGCGAGGCAGGTCAAGAAGATGGCGCCGCCCATCTCCCAGGCCTGCGCACGCTCTCGAAGGCCCGGAGGCGCCGATCCGCCGGGAAGCAGCTCTAGCACCGTGCGCTTGATGTCGGCGTTGCTCACGACCACCGGCGCCCGCACCTCCCCAGTCTCCCCGTGGGGACCACGGTAGCGCACACCGACCGCGCGCCCACCCTCTACAAGCACGCTCTCAACGGGGTGACGGAGATGGATGGACCCACCGAGGGCCTCGATGCGCGTGGCGAGCCCATCGGCGATGACCTGCCCGCCGCCGCGGGGGTAGTACGCCCCGTCGAAGTAGTGATTTGCGAGCCCGCAGTGCAACATCAGGCTGACCCGCCCGGGGGCGACACCGTAGTCGCCGTTCTGGCCGGCGATCACCGCGCGGAGCTGCGCATTCTGGGTGACGGAGTCGAGGAAGGCGCCCAACGTCGCGCCCTTGTTGCTGGCGGCGAGCCGCCCGGACGTGGCGACCTCCCACAGGAAGCGCCACCCCTTGGGGGCGTCGGGCCGCCCCAACTGGCGCACCTCCCGACACATGCGCATGTATCGATCAATCCCTGCTATTTCCTTTGGAAACATGGCGACGAGTCGTTCTCGATACAGCGCTTCCGACGCCGGAATCCGAAACCGGAAGTCGGGGAAGATCAGCTCGTCGAAGCCATCCTGGTCCAGGGGACGCCACTCGACCTTGACGCCGACTTCGTCCAGGACCCGGGGCACGCGGCCACCAGGGCCACAACCACCGACGTAGTGCAGGCCGATATCGAAGGCATAGCGGTCGGCCCCCGATCCCCGTGAGAACATTGTGGCGCAGCCGCCCGCGACGTAGTGAGCGTCGAGCACCGCGACCCGGCGTCCCGCCTGGGCCAGCCGCGCGGCGGTCATCAGGCCGCCCAACCCGGCGCCGATCACGACGACATCGCAGCTCGCCGGCGGAGTCCGACGCACCCGCGCCCCAGTACTTTCCGTCGGCAGATGCACGGTGTCGTTCACGACCACCTCCTCAGGTCTGCTAACGCACGTGATAGCGTTGCCACGCTCCCAAGCCGGCGCCCTCGGACTCGCGCTTGCGGCGCTGGCCACCGGTCGCCGTCGCCGCTCAGGTGGGGTGTACCTCGCCGGTGACACAAACGTCCTTACGGCGCAGCTCGAAGTGTAGGCCGCCGCTGGTCTGGAGCGGCCCCGACTCGAAGGTTACGCGCCCCGGCAGCGGCACCGGTGCCAAGAACCGGGCGTTGATGACACACGGGCGCTCCGCACTCAAGTCAAGCTCAGCGAGGGCGCGGGCGAGGGTCCACCAACCGTGCGCGATCGGACGCGAAAAGCCGAACAACTTTGCGCTCCAGCGGTACAGGTGGATGGGGTTGTTGTCACCACTCACCGCCGCGTAGCGCCGGCCCTGGTCCGGCGGAAGCGACCACACCACCGAGCGCTGCGCCGTCCACCCCGCCGGCTGAGGACGAGGTCGTTTGACCCCGTCTCCAGTGCGCGCCCGGGACAGAATCGTCGTTACCCCGCTCCACACGTCCTCACCGGCCACGCTGACCGCCGAGTGCAGATCGAACTCCACCCCCTTGCGCACGACTCGACTTCCCTCCACCCAGCACCGGCCGCTCAGCACCTCGTCAACGGCGACCGGCCGAAGCAGCTCGATGCGCTGTTCGGTGTGAAGAATCCCGAGCAGGGGAAGCGGAAACGCCCCGTGAGTGAGCACCGCCAACTGAAGCCCGCGGGTGAGCACATCCGGGTACGTGGGTGGCACAAACCCAGTTTCGGGGAAACCACACACTCGGGAGTAGGCGGCCGCGCTCACGCACAGCGTCTGGGCCGACGCCTCGATCCGGGGAATCTCACCAGCGTTGCGCTTCCGCGGCATCGCCACCGAGAAAAGCGACACCGCCGGCGGCACATCGAACCGGAGCGGGGCGATCACCCCCACGGAAACTCCCGCCGCCACGCTTCGGGCCACGCCGAGCCGCGGTTGCCGGGAATCTCCTTGCCTTCGCCGTCTGACACAAAGTTGCCGACGTCGCCAAAGGCCCGTTCGCCGTTGACCCGCCCATCGCGACTGCGCATCGGCTCGTTCGTGCCGCCGCGCCGCAGCAGCACTGCCTCGTGAGGGCCGGCCCGGAGATCGACAAGCGTGCCCTTGCGGGCGCGACTCTGAAGCTGTTCTTCGTTGCCGATGGGGTCGGCCACCGTCTTGGCCTTGAGCGTCCACACCAAAAGCGACGTGGGCGACCGCCCCGCAAACGCCCGCGCCAGCAGATCGGCGTATCCGTAAAACTGTTTGCCCACGTCGTTCTGGTTCACCGGCCCCGCCATCAGGCAGATGCCAGCGAGCAGATCACAGCCCTCGGGGATCTCGATGCAGCCCGACAGCTCACACAAAAGCGCTGAGCGCGCCGCTGCCGCACCGAACCCACGGACGGCGTGAGTGAAGTCGAGCCCCACCGCTTCGATCTCCGGGCGCGACAGTCCACCGACGTAGATGCGCTGTCCCGCAAGGGCGAAGGCCTTCTTGCCACGCGCGGCGTTCTTGCTGAGCGCGCGGAGCATCGGCAGGTCCGCCCAGAGCGGCAGGTGGGCGACGATGCTGTCGGTGATGGCTTCGAGTTCGCCACGCACGGTGCGCAGCCGCTCCTTGCCCCCGGGGGTGAGCACGTCGATGCGTTCCATCAACAGCAGGCGTTTGGCCTCCTCGCGGTCGATGCCGGTCCAGTGACAGAAGGCGTTGTACCCGGCCCGGCCCGCCATCTCGACAAGCTCGGGAGGAACGTCCATGTCCTGCCGAGTCTGGTAGGGGGCGGGCGCCTTGTCTTCGGCGTTGACGCCGGGCTGGATGCGCTCCGAACGAAGCGCCATCAGCGTGGCGCCGAGTTTTCGGCAGAGCGTCGGAGACAGCGGGGACGGCGCGGAGACCGCGCCCACCTGGGCCACCAGCCCCACTCGCCAGCCGGCGGCCCGCTCCACGGCGCCGAGCCCGCACAGCGACTCGATCTCGGCGACCACCGCGGCGTTCTGTTTTTGCCACACGGCGCCCGAGAAAGGCTGCATAAGGACGTTGGCGCGGCGTTTCCCAGCCGAAGCCAGGACCGCCGCCCGCTCCATCGCGTCGGCCCAGATGCCCACGTGAAGGTGTTGGAGGTAGCCGATGGTGGGGATGTCGTCGACCTGGTGGAATCGTTTGTCCCAGGCTCGCTTGGGGACCGTGAACAGCGAGAAGACGCTCTTATGACCGATGAAGGTCAATAAGAAGGTGAACGGCGTTCGATAGGGTCGAGTGAGTCCGATGTGGGTGTACGCGGCGCCATCCAATACCAGACGGTCGATCCCCTCAAGGCGCCGAAGGAGCGGCACCAGCCGCGCCGAGTCGTCCGGGCCCAGGGTGATCTGCCGGTGGCCGGCGTAGTTGGTCGACTGCCGGGACGAGAGCACCCCGAGCGCAGCCTCCTCGAAAAGCTCGCCTTCGGTCGGGGGCGCGCCGGCCACAAACGAAGCCGGGGATTCCAGTTCGAAGAGCCCGGACGCGAGCACCGCCTCCTCACGGGTCAGCGACGGCCGAGTTCGGTAGCCGACGGGGCTCGCGCTCTCCAGTTCGTCAGGGAGGCCGTAGCGATCCCGGCGCTCACCAGCCCCCGCGAACCGGGCGCCGCGCCCCACGCGCTGACTGGCCGGAGGCGAGGGGATGGGAACCAGGAGGCACGACTTCTGCATCGCTACCGCCTACTTGCCAGCGCGTCTGCGCACGAGCGCGGTCGCGACCGCAATGACACCTAACACGCTGAAGGCTCCGGGGCCCGTTGCGCAGGCGGCCGGCTCCGCTGCGGGCTCCTGTGCCTCATCGCCCGCGTCGACGACCGCCGCCGGTTTTTCGATGACCGTCAGGCTCTGTACGTCGCTCCAGGCGCCGACGCCCCACGTATCTTCGGCGGCGACCTGCCAATGGACCACGTCCCCGACGGCCACATCCCCGTCGAGATCGGCGTGGTGCTCGCCGGTGTGGAACTCTGTGGCCAGCGCAGCATCGACGCCGTCCAGCCACCATCGAACGGCGCTGCGCTGCACGTCGCCATCGGGGTCGACGGCCGGCTCCCAGGCCAGGATCACCCGGTCGACGTACACCGTGTCTCGGAGGAGGATCGGCACGGGCGCAGCCGGCGCCGTCGCCGCGACCGCCGCCACCGCCGCCGCCGCATCGATGCGGCCGTAGCCGTAGTACGGGCTCCAGCCGTCGTCGTCCCAAGCGGCGTTCTGCAGGTCGACCTTGGCCGCGGTGTCCGCGAGCACCGTCCGGACGTGTTTCGCCTTGAGCCGGGGGTTGGCCTCCAGCATCAGCGCCACGACCCCCGACACCACCGGCGTGGAGCCGCTGGTTCCGGAAAATCCCTCCCAGAAACCGTCGTCACCGCCGTAGCTGCCGTAGCCGCCCGAGGTCAGGTCGGTCGTCAAAAGCGCAGTGGGCGCGGCGATGTCGAGCGGTGCGCCGTAGTTGCTGTACGAGGCGCGCTGGTCCCACCACTCGAGGGCGCCGACCACGACGACCTTGCTGTTGGAGAGCATGGCGTCGTTGGAATTGTCGCAGTTGTCGTTTCCAGCGGCGAAGACCACCACCGAGCCGAGGCCCCCGCGGCCCTCGTCCTCCGCGTAATCGAACATCTCGCCGAAGACCTGCGCGGCGGGCACGCCGTCACAGCCGTAGAATCCCCATGAGTTGGAGAGCACGCCAGCGCCAGCATCGACGGCTTCGGTGAAGGCGTCGTACAGGTCCGCGGTGCTGGTGTCGCCGCCGATGAGGCGGATGGCGTAGACGTCAGACGCCCACGCTACGCCCGCGACGCCGTATGCGTTGTTGCCAATCGCGGCGGCGATGCCGGCGACACCCGTGCCGTGAGGGGCGCCGTCATCGGAGCCGGGGCTGGGATCGTCGTCGCGATCGACGTAGTCGTGGCCGGGGATCACGACCAGATCGGGGTGGTCGAGTTGCACGCCGGTGTCGATCACCGCGATGGTCACGCCGGCGCCGGTGGCGAGGGCCCAGGCCTCGGGGGCGTTGATGTCTACATCAGCGATGCGCCCGCCTTGCCCGGTGTTGTCGAGGTGCCACTCCTGGGCGTACCAGGGGTCGTCGGGGACGGCTTGCGGGACCAGGGCCAGGCGAAGGTCGGGGTGTACCCAGTGGACACCCCTCCGACCGTGCATGGAACGGGCGAAGGCCAGGTCGTCGACCCCCTTGCGCAGCACGATGCGCAAGACGCGGCCGCGAAGGTGCCGCACCTCCAAAACCTCCGGTAGCGCCGCGATCGCGGCAGGATCGTCGACCCGCGCCAGCAAGGCGCCGGTCCGCCCGCGGACGGCCCCGCCGGCCTCCAAGGTCGCCATCGAAAGCCGCTCGGGTCCGGGTCCCGCAAAGAAGGTGTCGTCATCGGCCCAGGCGAGGCTGCAGAGGAGGGTCAACATCACCGTGCCAGTATACTCCTGGCGCCGTGCGCACCCCCCTCCTCGCCCTGTTCGTCGCTGGCTCGTGGGGCTGCACCCCAGAGCCGGCGCCCATCGATGACACCGAGCCCGTAGCGGCCATACCGCCCGGTTGCGGTGACGGCGTGCTCGACGCAGACGAGGCCTGCGACGCGGGCGCCGCCAACGCCGACGAAGTGGCCGATGCCTGTCGCACCAGCTGCTTCCCCGCGGGCTGCGGCGACGCGGTCGTCGATGCCGGTGAGGCGTGCGACGACGGGGACGTTCTTGGCGGGGACGGGTGCTCGGGCACCTGTCAGACTCAGTCCGGAACGGCGGAGATCGAGCCGAACGACGAGTGGGACGTCGCGACAGCTGCGGGCTCTGAGGCGCATGGTAGTCTCGAGGGCTCCGATGACGACTGCTGGTCGTTCCCGGTGGCGGCGTGCGGTGCCATCGAGGTGCACGAGCTGGCCCCCTGTGGCGCGGCGCTGACACTCTCCTTGCACGCGCCTGACGGCGCGAGTCTGGCCTCCGGCGCGCCGGGCGACGACGGGTGCGCCGTGCTCGACCCGCTCCACGAGCCGGGTGCGCGCTGGGTTGCGGAGGGGACGTGGTCGGTCTGCGTCTCGGCGGTCAACAAAGCGGACGTGCCCGACTACACGCTTGCGCTCACGACGCCGGACCCCGTGGCCATCGGCGCCCCGTCAACCGGCTCCGACACCGACGCCGACGCCATTCCCGACAGCTGCGACCTGGACCTCGACGGCGACGGCGTCGACAACGCCCTCGACAACTGCCCCGACGTGAGCAACGGCCCGTCCAGCCCAGCGCCCAGCCTCAGCGCCTCCGGATACATCCGCACCTGGCTGAGCGCCGGCCCGTACACCGGCGGCGTCACCACGGCCGAGTGCCGCCCGTCGGAAGAAGCTTTCGTCGGCGAAGATGGCGCGCTCTCCCCGGCGCTCGGCGATGCAGCCGGCGACACCACCTGGACCTGGGCGCTGCTGACCGGGGACACGTACGACTACCTCGGCCCCTACGGCGCGGCGGCTCCGTCGCGTGAGGCGTATTCGTTTGTATACCTGCAAAGCGAGGCAGCGCGGACCCTGACGGTGGCGATCGGCGCGGACGACGGCCTGTTCGCGTGGTGGAACGGGGCGCAGATCCTGGACGTCGGCAGCTGCCAGGGCGTCAACGCCGATCAGTTCCAGGCCGAAGTTCCCGTCGTCGCGGGTTGGAACACACTTTTGGTAAAGGTCCGGGACTACGGCGGCGGCTGGGGCGTGGTGGCGAGACTGCTCGATGCGGGCGTGGCGGTCACCGACCTGGTGCCGTCGTTGTCTCCGGATGGCGCGTGGGTGCTCGACCAGACCGACCGCGACGGCGACGGGATCGGCGACGCGTGCGACGACGATCCGTGACCCGCGGTCCCTACCCCACGCCAGCCTGGCGTAATTCGTCGCTTGAGACGTGCACCGTTGGCTCTGCGGCCGGATCATCGACCCGAATGCACAGCTCGGTGGTGGTGAGGTGTTCGAAGAGGAAGTGCTCGGAGAGCCCCTCCGAGAAGGCGACCAGGAGGCTCGCGCAGGCTTCGTGGTCGCGATCGCCGATCGCTGCAACCAACTGGCCGAGCTCACGTTCGAGTTCTCGGTGGCCGGCAACGAAGGGCTGGAGTTCGACGCACCTCATGCACTTACGACCGGAGCGCTCGCGGAGGACTTGAGCGAGATTGTCGCAGCTCGCACACCACAGTGGTCCGGTCAGCCGGCGCGATTCCGCACCAGTCCTTCCTGCGCCACCGACGCCACCAGCGTCCCAGCACGATCGTAGAAGCGTCCCAGGACCAGTCCGCGGGCGCCGCTCGCGCTCGGGCTCTCGACATCGTAGAGCAACCACTCGTCAAAGCGGAACGGCCGGTGAAACCACATCGCGTGGTCCAGGCTCGCCACTTGCATGCCGGGCGTCAACCAGCTGACGCCGTGGGGCATCATCGCCGTCGGCAAGAAATTGAAATCGCTGGCGTAGGCGAGGAGGTACCGATGCACCGCGGGATCGTCCGGGAGGCGCCCGTTGGCGCGGTACCAGAGCTGCCGACGGGGCGGCAACTTCTTCGGCGTGAGCAGGCTCCACTGTTGCACGGCACGAATCTCGATGGGACGGTCGGCGAGCGCTTGGGCCCGGAAGGACTCGGGGATCTTGTCCGCGACGCGTCGGGCCAGCTCCTGCTCACTCTCCAGCTCGTCGGGACCGGGCACGCCAGCCGGCATCGTGGCGGCGTGGTCGAAGCCCGCTTCGACGCCCTGAAACGAGGCGCTGAGGATGAAGATCGCCTGATCCCGCTGGCTGGCGACCACGCGCCGCGTGGTGAAGCTGGTGCCGTCGCGAATGGGATCGACCTCGTACACGATCGGGTAGCGGGCATCGCCCTGACGGAGGAAGTAGGCGTGCATCGAATGCACGTGGCGTTTGTCGGGCACGGTCTGCGCGGCCGCCGACAAGCTCTGCCCCAAGACCTGGCCCCCGAAAACTGCGCCCCAGCCGAGGTCCTGGCTCTGACCACGGAAGATGCGGTCTCCGACCCGTTCGAGCCGCAAAAGCACCAGAAGCTCGCCGAGGACGTCGCGCATGGTCCGCGCCTTCTATCACACCGAAAAGTGCTCCCACGCCGCCAGGTCCGGCGGACCCCAGGTGGCCCAGAGTTCACAGGTGGCGGGGCGGACGATCAGCGCGCCGCTCGTCTCGATGTGGCTCGGCGGCCCGCCGTGTCGGCAGATGCACGTCGGCTCTGCCATGAGCGCTTGCAGGCGCGCGACGTCCACCGGGCCCTCGGCGAGCAGGCTCTGTGCGGTGCGCAAGCGATCCCGGGACGAGGCCAAAAGCCCCGCATCACGTTTGGCCTCGTGCGCGGCCGTGGCCGAGTGTACGCAGTGGTTGGTGTGCACGATCGGCGATTCGAGCAGCGTGCTCACCACCTGGACCCGGCCGGTGGCCTCGATGTTGACCCCGCGACCGCGACCGTCCATGACCAGGTAGTCGTGCCCCCCGGCCAACCGCGCCCCGCGGATGCACGCGACCGCCCCTTGCAGCGTCGTTTGCGCCAGAACTTCGCGCACCACGAAGTTCCAGGTGACGCCGATGCGTCCGTCGGTGCAAACGAGATTGTTGATGCCGATGGTGATGCCGGCCTCGTTGACGCCGATCTGGCCGAGACAGCCGACGGTCGAAAAGACGAGCGCGGCCGGGCCGTCGTCCGGCCGAATGTCGAGCATCAGCACGTGCGGGGTGGCCGAATCGTGCATGTCCCAGGTCTGGGCAAAGAGGCCACCCAGTCCTCGCGTGCGAGCGGGCGGCACGAGCACCGCGGTGCAGTCGTCTTCCTCGAAGCCCGGACCGCCCTCAGCGCGAACCACGTCGACGAAGTCCGTGAACCCGCCCACGATGAGCGCCGCCTCGACGGACACGCCCGCGGCCTCCGCGAGCGCTTCGAGCTCGGTCATCAGGTCCGACGAGTAGGCGCGGTGCGCCGGAAGCAGGCGTCCTGCGAGGTGCAGAACGTCGTCCCGCGTCGCCGGCCGTCCCGCCCAGAGGCCGTTCGCAGCGAGCCCGATGCGTTCCTCGGCGTAGTCGCGAATGGCCGCAGCGTGCGCTTCGCCGTGCGCGTGGCCGCGGGTCCGGGGGGCGCCGTGAAGTGGCGTGACCCGAAGGGCGCTCACGCCGCGCCCAATCGCGCGGCGACGGCCGCGACCGAGGCCTCCAGCACCCCCATCCCTTCGTCGATCTCGGCATCGGTCAGGTTCAATGGCGGCAACAGCCGGACGCAGTTGCTGTAGAGCCCAGCCCGGATCGTGACCAGACCGCGCGTCAGCGTCTCGGCGTTGACCGCCTGCGTGGCCTCCAACCAGGGCTCCTTGGTGACGGGGTCCTTCACCAGCTCGATGGCGAGCATCGGCCCCAGCCCTCGAACGTCGCCGACCAGCCGCGGGAACCGCGCCTGGAGCGCGTCAAGCCGTCCGCGAATCCTCGCCGCGAGCACGTTGGCGCGGGCCAGGAAGCGGGGATCGGTGATGGTATCTAACGCTGCGAGCGCCGCCACGCAGGCCATCGGGCTTCCGGAGTAGGTGCCCCCGAGGCCGCCGGGATGCGGGGCGTCCATGACGTCGGCGCGACCGACGATCGCCGAGATCGGCATGCCCGCGCCGAGGGACTTGGCCGTGGTGATCACGTCCGGGACCACGCCTGAATGCTCGCAGGCCCAGAGCTTCCCGGTGCGCCCCATTCCACACTGGACCTCGTCCGCGACCAGCAACATGCCGTGCTGATCGCACAGGGCGCGCAGCTTGCGAAGCCATGGGGCCGGCGCGGGCAGAAAGCCGCCTTCGCCCTGCACCGGCTCGACCACCACGCACGCAACGTGCGAGGGATCCACGTAGGCGGTGAACGAATGATCGAGCTGCGCGCAGTGCCAATCGATCCACTCGGCCTCGGTGGTGGCCGGGGGGCGCCGGTACATCGTCGGGAACGGCAGGCGGTAGACTTCGGGCGCGAAGGGACCAAACCCCTTCTTGAACAGATTGAACTTCGACGTCATCGCCAGCGTCAGATTGGTGCGCCCGTGGTAGGCGCCCTCAAAGACGACGACGCCTTGGCGCTTGGTCGACGCGCGGCAGATGTGGACGGCGGTCTCGAGCGCTTCGGCGCCGCTGTTCATCAGCGCTGTCCGCTTGGGCGCCGGTCCCGGCGCCAACGCGTTGAGCCGCTCAGCCAGCAGGACAGAGCTTTCATGTGTCGCGATGATCGAGCACATGTGTACCACCTCGGCCGCCTGCTTCTGGAGCGCTGCCACCACGTTCTCAGGGGTATGACCCACCGCGAGCATCCCGATGCCGCCGGCGAAGTCGAGCACCGTGTTGCCATCGACGTCGGTCATCGTTGCGCCCTGCGCGTGGGCGATGGCGAGGCCGGTCAGCTTGGCGGCCCCGGATGGCATGGCGGCCTCGCGGCGGGCAACGAGGGCGCGGCTTTTAGGGCCGGGGAGTTCGGTGACGAGGTGGATGGCGGGCATGGGGGGGGCGTAACCGCCGGGAACGGCGGTCGGACGCAGCCAGGGACCTTTGGACCGGTGGACCCCTTGCGGGCCTATAGTAACAAGGCTAACATAGGGTCGATGGACACCTCCCCCCTCCTTCCGCCCACCGTCGCCGACGGCTGGTACCGCAAGCGCCGCTACCACCACGGAAACCTGGCGCCGTCCGCCGTTGCCCGCGGGCGCCAGATCGTCGCTCGGGACGGGCCCTTGGCGCTCACGCTCCGCGGCCTCGCGCGTGACCTCGGCGTCACGGCCACCTCGCTCGTGCGCCAGTTCGGAAACCTGGCCGGCATGCGCGCCGCGGTAGCGGAGTCCGCGCTCGAGTTGTTTCTGGCCGAAGCGCGCGTGCCGAGCGGCCAGGCGCTCGCCCTGCCGCGGGCCGCAAGCCGGTGGGTCGCCTTCGCCGCCGCCCATGCCAACCTCTACCGCCTCGCCTCCGGCGAGGGTTGGCATGCTCCGGGTTCAGGCGAGCGCGGTCTCCACGGAATGCTCAGGGTGGCGTCCCCGCGCCGCGCCCTGGAGGTCGCCCTCGGGGCGCGTCGTGATCCCCAGCGGGCCTGCTACTTGGCCTCCGCGATCCACGGACTCGCGCTGGCGAGGATCGACGGTCTTACCGGCCCCGCTACCGAGAAGGCCCTGGCGCGCGCGCTTCGACCGCTCAGTCTCACACCGACCGGCTCCTAGGTCACGAAAACAGGGCCGCCAGCTCGTCCCCGGTCAGCGCTTTGGCCAGTGCGTCCTCGTCGAGCGCGGCGTCGACCAGCTCCCGCTTGCGGTCCTGCAGGGCCAGGATGCGCTCCTCGACCGTGTCTTCGGCGATGAGCCGCATCGAGACGACCGGCCGAGTCTGGCCGATGCGATGGGCACGATCGGTCGCCTGGTCTTCGACCGCCGGATTCCACCAGGGGTCCAGGTGCACGACATAGTCGGCGCAGGTCAGGTTGAGGCCGGTGCCGCCGGCCTTGAGCGACAACAAGAAGATCGGCGGCCCGTCCGGGTCCGAGAACCGTGCGATCTCCGCCTCGCGGTCGCGGGTGGCGCCGTCCAACCGACACCAGTCCCAGCCGCCCGTGCGCAGGGCCGGCTCCACGAGGTCCAACATCGAGGTCCATTGCGAGAAGATGAGCACGCGGTGACCGTCGGCGACGAGCTCATCCAGGGTCTCCACCAGGAGGTCGAGCTTGGCGCTCCCCAAACCCCGGTCACCCCCCGGCAGGAGCCCCGGGTGGCAGGCCGCCTGCCGCATCCGCAACAGCACTTCCAAAACCTGAAGCCAGCCCTTTCCGCTCGCCAAAATCCGCTTGGCATCCACCGTCGACAAGCTGCGGACGGTGTCGTAGAGGCTCCGCTCCCGTTCGCTAAGCGTACATCGCAACACAACGTCGGTGCGGCTGGGCAGCTCCGGGGCGACCTCTGCCTTCTTCCGGCGGAGCACGAACGGACGGATGCGGCGACGCAGGCTGTCCCGTGCCGTGCGGCTTCCGGTCTCCATCGGCCCGGAGAAGCGCTCACGGAACGAACGCCGGGAGCCGAGCAGCCCCGGGTTCGCCACGTGCATCGCGGACCACAGCTCTTCGAGGCGGTTCTCCACCGGAGTTCCCGTCACGCACAAACGCAGCTCGGCGTCGACAGCCCGCGCCGCTTCCGCAGTTTGGGACTCTGGATTCTTGATCGCCTGAGCCTCATCGAACATCACGGTCGCCCAGCGTTCCCCCAGCCGCTGCCGATCGAGACGGAGCACCGCCCATGTGGTGATCACGATGTCGGCGCCTGCGTCGAGCTGCCTGCGCGGTCCATGAAACACCGTCACCTTGAGATCGGGGCGAAACCGCCCCGCCTCGCGTGCCCAGTTCCCCAGCACAGATGTGGGCGCGATGACCAGATGGCGACCGGGACCGAGCGAAGCGAGACACTGGACTGTCTTGCCCAGCCCCATGTCGTCGGCGAGGATGCCGCCCATGCCGACGCTGCGGAGCCACACGATCCAGTCCACGCCGCGCTGCTGGTAGGGGCGCAGCACGCCGCGGAAGCCTGCTGGCAACGGCGCGGGCGGCACGGCCGAGAAGTCGCCTGCGAGCGCGCGGAGCGCGGCCAGCGCGGGAGGGGGTTCCACCCCAAGCTCTTCCAAGGCTTGCAGCGCCAGCCCCGCCTGACCGCGCCCCAGCCGCCCACCCCCTTCGTCCTGGGCGTCCAGCAGCTCCGCGAGCACGGCACCGTGCCGATCGAGCCACGCCTGCGGCACGGGGCGCCAACCGCCCCCCAAAAGCGGCACCAGCGGCGCGTGGTCGCGCCACGCGTTGACGAGGGCGCGTGGATCGATGGCACCCCCTGCCTCGACGACAAAACCGTCCCCTCGGTCGCGGAGCGACACCGCTGGGTCCCCGCTGCCGCGGACCAGCTTGAAATCGGGCGCACGCGCCAGGATCGCGTCGCGCGCCGCGGCCGGCAAGGCCGCAACCCAGTGGACGGCGTCGCTGCCCTCTCGCTCCACCGGCACGCCTACGGGCACGCCCGCGTCGTACAGACGGCGCTCGGCATCGACGTCGCGGGTGGGGATGATGCGCGCGTCCAGCCGGCGCAGGTCCCCCTGCTCGACGCGGGCGTAGGCAGGGTCGCCATACACGATTCGAGCCTGGGCGCGGAGCCGGTGCCCGTCTGCGTTCACCTCCCACGCGAGCCGAGGCGGGTCGCGACGCGCATCGGGCAGGCGCGTGGTGCGGACCTCGACCTCCACGAGCTTCCGGAGGCCCGGCAAGAATTCCGTGACGAGCCGAGCCGCCTCGTTCGGCGCGAACACCACTCCTTGGACCAGCCGCTGTTTCAGCCCCAGGTCGATCGCCACATCGCCGATCGGCCGGAGCGTGTCGCCCATGCGGAGGATGCCGTTGACGAAGGCCTCGTCGATGCCGGGGCGCCGGACCAGGCGCACGCGCCAGCCCGCGCCGTCGTCCTGCACTACCACCATCGGCTCCACGGGCTCGGGCGCGCAGCGGATCGGCGCTCCGTCCAGCGTCACCGACAAGCCCCGAAGCGGCCCCAATGCGGCTTGTAGCAACCCCCGCGGCGCCCCCGCCCGGCCCCACCACCCCGCCAGGACACGGTTGACCTCTTCGTCCTCCCGGCGTCGCGGCGCGCCGCTCGGGATTGTGCGGTCGAAGATGAGGCCCGATTCGTCGCGACGAAGACTGTAGGTAACCATCGCCGACGGGCTCTGCAACTGCGACAACAGGCCCTCCGCGAGCGCGGTTGCCACCGCCGCCACGTGCGCACAGGCCCCGACCTCGGCGCCGCAGGTACAGTCCCAGTCCTCCCCGTCCATCCACACCTCGAAGCCCTCGTCGCGGCCGACGACCGAGACGAGGTACCGGTCCGGTGTCAGTCGACGCGCGCCTCCCGCCCGGGCGTAGGCCTCGCCGCGGGCGAAAAGCGCTGCCGGCGCAGCGCGGCGAACCCTGTCCAGCAGCGACATCGGCCCGCTGCTAACGCTGTCGCGAAACGCGCGAGCACCAAGGGCGGGATGGGGAAAGCGCCGCGCCTGCCGCGCTACCCGGGCGACGGGCGCCGGAAAACGACGAGCCCCTTCCCCCGCGTTGAAGATACCATGCTACCCTCCCGGGCCGTGGAGCGCTGAGCGATGGCCGTCTTTGCATACGAAGGGAAGACCGCCCAGGGCGAGACTCGCAAGGGAAAGATCGACGCGGCCGATCAGGCTTCGGCGCGCAACAAGCTGCGGGAGATGCGCATCAGCGCCACCTCGGTGACCGAGTCGAAGTCGGCGCTCGACTTCAAGCTCAACATCCCGCTTCCGGCCTTCCTGAAGCCCAGCGTTTCGCTGCGCGATCTGGTCATCTTCTCCAGGCAGTTCGCCACGATGATCGACTCGGGCCTGCCGCTGGTGCAGTGCCTCGACATCTTGTCGTCCCAGTCTGAAAGCCCGACGATGCGCGACCAGCTCAAGGTGGTCAAAGAAAAGGTCGAGAGCGGAAACACCTTCGCTGAAGCACTCAAGACGTACCCCCAGACCTTCGACGATCTGTACGTCAACCTCGTCGCCGCCGGCGAGGTGGGCGGCATGCTCGACACGATCATGAACCGGCTAGCGGCCTACCTGGAAAAGAACCAGAAGTTGATCCGGCAGGTCAAAGGCGCCATGACCTACCCGGTCGTAGTGCTCGCGGTGGCGGGCATCGTCATCGCGATCCTGCTCACCAAGGTGGTCCCGACCTTCGAGGACATGTTCGCCGACTTCGGCGCCGCGCTCCCCGCTCCCACGCAGTTCGTCATTGCGTTGTCGAAGTGGCTTACGGCCAACATCGGGTACTGCATCATCGGCATGGTCCTGGCCTATGTGGCCTTCACGCAGATCACCCGCACCGCCAAGGGCAAATATGCATTCCACTCGTTGCTGATCAAACTGCCGCTTTTCGGCGACATCATCGTCAAGGTCGGCGTCGCGCGCTTCTGTCGCACGCTCTCGACGATGATCAGCTCGGGCGTGCCCATCCTCGAAGCGTTGGACATCTGCTCGCGGACGGCCGGCAACGTGGTGATCGAGGCCGCGATCCAGTCGGCCAGCCGGAGCATCAGCGAGGGCCGCACCATCGCCGAGCCGCTGTTGGAATCGAAGGTCTTTCCCCCGATGGTCTGCCAGATGGTCGGCGTCGGCGAGGCCACGGGCGCGCTGGACGTGATGTTGAGTAAGATCGCCGACTTCTACGACGACGAAGTGGACGCGGCCGTCGGGTCGCTGACCTCGGCGTTGGAGCCGTTGATCATGGCCTTCCTCGGCGTGGTGGTCGGGGGCCTGGTCATCGCCATGTACATGCCGATCTTCGAGATGGCCGGAAACATCAACTAGCTCGTGACCGAGCGGATCCAGCGCTACAACGTCGGGCGCTTCGTCGTCGCGCTGGGGGTGCTTGCGGTGACCAGCGTCGCGACGCTGGACGAGAGTCCGTTCCTCCGCGCCGACGAGCTGTTGTTCGCCGTCCTCGCCGGCCAGCTTTTGCTTCTGATCGCGAGCACGTTGTATACGAGGCTCCGAAAGCCGGGAGTGGGCTTCCTCTCCGTCATGTTCTTCATGGATGTGGTCGGGGCATCGATGCTGTCCGCCTTCACCGGGGGCGCAGGCTCGCTGCTGGTGTTCTTGTACTTTCCCGTCATCGCTGCGGGCGCGTACCTGCTGGGTCGGCGGGGTGCCATCGCGGTATCCGTCTTGGCCGCAAGCGGGCTTTTGGTCATGGCCGTTTTCGCGGGCGATGCCGACGGGGAAGACCTCCTGGTGCGCTACTTGGAAGTGGGCTTTCGGGTGCTGTCCTTCGTCCTCGTCGGCATACTCAGTGGCCAGCTTGCCGAGTCGCTCGACCGCACCGGAAAGGCCCTCGTCGCGCAGCGGGTTGCGTCAGAGACGGTCATCGAGCGGGTGCGAGCGGGCGTGCTCATCGCCGGGGTGGATGACCGCATCGTGGACATCAACCCCAGCGGACGGGTCTTGCTCGGAGATGCACTGGGCAAGCGGGTCACCGAGGTTTTCTCGGGCGCGGTCCACCATCGGGCGTGGGAGGAGACGCCAGCAGACGGGCGCCGCCTGGTGTGCAGCCAGGCGACCCTCCCCGACCAGGGCCGCGTCATCGTCGTAGAGGACGTGACCGAGCTCTGGGCCATGCGTGATCGCGCCCAGCGGGACGAGCGGCTGGTCGCGGCGGGGCACCTGTCCGCGGGCCTGGCGCACGAGATTCGCAATCCGCTGGCCGCGCTCTCGGCGATCCTGCAACTGCTCAGGGAGGATCGGCCTTCCCGACACCTCGAGCTGGCACTGGGGGAAACCCAGCGGCTCAACCGTTTGGTAGAGGACTTCCTCACCGCCTCGGCGACGCCGACCCTGCGGAAGGTGACACTCGAACTAGATGGGTTGGTGGCGAATATCGTCGATGGGTTCCTCCAAGATCCACGGTTTGCCGGCGTGGTGGAAGTGACCCTGGATCTTGAGTCTGTCCGGACGAGTGTGGATCCAGACCGGCTGCGGCAAGTGCTCTGGAACCTGCTCACCAACGCTGCGCAGGCGATGCCGGGGGGTGGGGGCATCCGTGTCGTCGTGGCTACGGAGGGTGGGAGCGCTTGCGTGCGCGTCACCGACGCCGGGGTAGGCATCCCGGCAGAGGAGCGACCAAGGATCTTCGACCCTTTTTATACGCGGCGCGCCGGAGGGACCGGGCTTGGGCTGGCGGTCGTCGATCAGATTGTTCGCGCCCACGGAGGCACGGTAGAAGTGGCATCGCTCTCGGGCCAGGGTACGACGTTCACCATCCACCTCCCGAGGGTTGAGGCCGAATGAGCGCCGCACGGGTTCTGATCATCGACGACGAGCCCACCCTGCGCGAAGTGCTGGGTATGGTGTTGGGCAAGGCCGGCTACGAGGTGCGCGACGCACCCTCGGGCGAGGCCGGGCTCCGCGTTGCCTCCCAATGGTTCCCCGACGTGGTGGTCACCGACCTCACGATGCCCGGCATTGACGGGCTGGAGGTCTTGCGGCAGATCAAAGCGCGAGCCGCCGAACTCGGCCGCGACGTGCAAGTCGTGTTGATCACCGCGTACGCCAGCACCGGCACCGCCGTCGCCGCGATGAAGGAAGGCGCCTTCGACTACGTGGCCAAACCCTTCGACAACGACGAATTGCGGCTGGTCGTCGCCAGGGCGCTGGCGATGCGCCGGCTGGAGGCCGAAAACGAACGGTTGCACGCCGCCCTGGCGACGAAGTTCCAGTTGGGCCAACTGGTCGGCACCTCCCCCGCGATGCAGGCGGTCTACGCCCTCGTTCGCCGCATCATGGGCACCCGGATCAACTGCATGGTCTGCGGGGAGTCGGGTACGGGCAAGGAGCTCATCGCCCGCGCGATCCACTTTGGCAGCGACCGCGCGCGCGGCCCGTTCGTCGCGGTCAACTGCGGGGCCATCCCCGAAGCCCTGGTTGAGAGCGAGCTTTTCGGACACGTCAAGGGTTCGTTCACCGGAGCGCTGCGCGACAAGGCCGGCCACTTCGAGGCGGCGGCCGGCGGCACCCTGTTTCTGGACGAGGTGGGCGAGATGCCACTCTCGGCCCAGGTCAAGGCGCTCCGGGCGCTGTCCGAGCGCAAGATCGTCCGCGTGGGCGCGTCAGAAGAAGTGCCGGTCGATGTCCGCATCGTGGCCGCCACCAATCGCGATCTGGCCGCGGAGGTGGCTGCCGGGCGCTTCCGCGAGGACCTCTACTACCGGCTCAACGTCGTGCAGATCGACATGCCGCCGCTCCGTCTGCGGGGGGACGACGTCATCGTGCTCGCCCAGCACTTCATCGAAAAGTATGCGGCCGAGTTCGGCGCGCCGACCCGCGGCGCCACGCCCGAGGTGCAGCGCCTGCTGCGGACCTGGACCTACCCGGGGAACGTGCGGGAGCTCCAGAACATCATCGAACGCGCGGTGGCCATGGAGCCCGGCCCGCTGCTCTCACCGGCTTCGTTGCCCGAGCGCCTGCACGGCGGGCTTTCGCCATCGGTGGAGGAGGCCGCCGCCGAAGCCTTTCCCGACGAGGGCATCGATCTGGACGGTCGCCTGGCCAACCTGGAGCGTCGGTACCTCGAAGCGGCGCTGGCGGCCGCGGGCGGCAACCGGACCCAGGCTGCGCGGCTGCTCGGCATCACCTTCCGCTCCATGCGCTACCGGCTGGTCAAACTGGGCCTCGCGGACGACGAAGACTGACGCGCCGCGGCAGGTGACGGAAATTGTCACTTCACGCCCTGCCGCAAAACGTCAGGATCGCGAAAAGGATCGAGGATCGTCCGTTGGCACGGCCCTTGCATCATGGTGCCGCAACTGGCACACGCCAGGGACTCTCCCCAAATCACATCGGAGCATACAATGCGTCAGAACAAGGGCTTCTCTCTCGTAGAATTGATGATCGTCGTCGCGATCATCGGCATCCTCGCCGCCATCGCGATCCCCAACTTCGCCCGCATGCAGCTCAAGTCGAAGCGCGCGGAAGTCCCCGGCAACGTCGACGGCATCAAGACCGCCTTGGTCGCCTACGAAGCCTCGTACAACGAGTTTGTCAGTCTCCCCGATACCCCGGGCGCCGTCAGCAAGACCCCGGCGGTGTTCACCCAGACCGTCCTGTGGGACAACGTCGGCTGGGAGCCGGACGGCTTCGTGCGCGGCAGCTACGGCTCCACTGGCTCCGCGACCACGTTCGTCGTCGCCGGCTATTGCGACGTGGACGGGGACACGACCAACGCGGACTACAGCGCAACCGAGTCCCTCAACGCGACGCTCGACTCCGCTGACCTCGACGTCTACTAGGCTGATCGACTCCGGTCGGTGACCAACAGGACGGGCCCCTCACGGGGTCCGTTTCTGTTTTTGGACGGGCGCCGACCGGTGGCGGGTCCCAGGTATGGATGCTAGAAATAGCCATGCTCCGGATGGCCCTCTCTTCCGTCTTTTTGGCGGCGATCGCCACTCTGGCCGCGTCCCAACCCCAGCTCGACGCCACGCGACGCGTCCGCAACCTCGACGCCGTGCTGGTTTTCCTCCCCTCCGCGGAGGGCGTGCGCATGTCGAGCAGCGGCTTCGAAGAGGTGGCCGCTGATCTGATGTGGGTACGCACCGTGCTGCTTTTCGGCGAGCGGTACGGCTCCAGCGTGGATCCGGCCTGGGTCGAGTGGCTCGGCCGGATGATCGACACGGTGACGGAGTTGGACCCGCGCTGGTCCACGCCGTACAAATACGGCGGCGCCATGCTCAGAGTGGTCGGCGCCATCGACGCGTCGTCGGAGGTTTTCGCTCGATGTACCGAAGAGCGCCCCGACGACGCCTGGTGCCCCCTGTCGCGAGGCATGAACGATCTGATCTACAACGAGGACCCGGGCGCGGCCGCAGTCTGGGTCGAGCGGGCGGCCATGCGCAAGACCGCCCCTCCTTGGTACGGCGGCCTCTCCGCCGCTTTGCGCGACCAGGCCGGCAGCCGGCAGGCGGGGCTCGCCTACCTCGACGAGCAGCTCACCACCGCAACCGATCCCGCGGTGATCGAGAGCCTCGAGTACCAGCGCGGGAAGTTGCGCCACAACGAGCTGGTTTCGGGGTGGGAAGCCGCCTGCCTGGCCTGGATGGACGCACACGGACCGCTCGCGACGCCCATGGCCCTGTCCACCCTTGGCTTCGCGTTGCCGGAAAACCCAAGGGGGGACGCTTGGGTGGTAGGCGCCGACGGGGTCGTCCGGGGCCAGGCTGCGGAGGCCGAGCGTTTGCGCAAGCGGCGCATGGAGGAGTGGAAGCTCCTCCGGAAGTGAGGTGGACCCGCGCCGTCATCGGCCTGGGCGCCTCCCTCGGTGATCGTGCGCGCACCATCGAGCTGGCGCTGCGGCTCCTTTCAGTGTGGCCGGGTGTCCATGTGCGCGGCAGCAGCCGCCTCTACTGGTCCGCTCCGGCCGGCGGGATCGCGGGCGCGGCCTTCCTCAACGCGGCGGTTCTCGTGGCGACCACGCTACCGCCCGAGGCGCTTGCGGCGGCACTCCGGGCGACGGAAGTGCGCCTGGGCCGGCGCCCCTCCCGGCGGTGGGCCGACCGCGTCCTCGATCTCGACCTGTTGTGGATCGAGGGCGTCTCCTTGAACAGCGATGCCCTCACGGTGCCGCACCCTCGCCTCCACCAACGCGACTTTGCGCTGGTCCCTCTCCTCGAGGTGGCCCCCGAAGCCCGCCACCCCCGGACGGGGGTACCGTACGCCGAGCTTCCGCCCGCCATCTCGCGACTCCCGATCTTCGGCACACTCCCCCGGCTGCGGCCGGCCGCCAATCGCGAAGCATGACGGCGAAGCTCATCGAACGCCTGGTGCTACCGACGCTGCTCGGGCTGTGCGTCGCGGTCTACCTGCCGGTGACCCAACTCGGCTTCGTCTCCGACGACCCGGCCCTCATCCTGGTGAACCAACCCTCGATCGCCCAGATTCCGGGGTTCTTCTTCGCCGACCTGTGGGCAGGTACCGACACCGGCTACTACCGGCCGCTCTTTGTCAGCACCCTGGCGGTGGACCGGGCATTATTTGGCCACGACGCTTGGGGATTCCATCTCCACTCGCTGATGTGGCACCTGTGCGCCGGGCTGGGCGTGCACCGGGTGGCGCGGGCGTGGGCGGGCGAGCGTGCGGCGCTGGTCGCGGCGGCGATTTTCCTGCTGCACCCGCTCCAGAGCGAGGTGGTGGCGTGGGTCTCCGCGCGTAACGACTCGATGGCGGTGGCCCTGGCGTGTGCTTCCGCAGCGGTGCTGCTGCCGGCGCAGCGCACCTGGGCGCACACGATGCTGGGCGGCGGCCTCGCGCTCGGCGCGATGTTGTCCAAGGAGAACGCGGGCGCCGCCGTCGTCGCGCTGCTCCCGGCGCTCGACATCGCCCGACGGGAAACCCCGCGTCGAGCCCTCGACGCGGCCAGGCGGTACGCCCCGCTCGGCGTCGCCGTTGGCATCTGGCTCGCGATGCGGGCCGGCTTCGGTCCTTCGTCGCTGCCCGGTGGTGGGGCGCACCAGGCGCTCTCCACCCTCGCCAACGGACCGGCGATCGCGGCCGTCTACCTACAGAAGCTGCTCATCGCCTACCCGCTCACCGACGGGCATACCGTGGTGTACCTGCCTGAGCGACTGGCGGAGGACGCGACCGTCCTCGCCGTCGCGGCAATGCTGGCGGGCTTTGCGGTGAAGCGGGGCGGCCGGCCGGCGGCCGTCGCCGTGGGGCTCATGGCGTGGCTGGTGCTGCCGGCGATCGTCGGTATCGGAACGCGGCAGCTCCTGGGCGAGCGCTACGCCTACTTGCCCATGGTGGCGGTGGCGCTGGCGGCGGCGGCCACGGTGTCCACGTGGCGGTCGTCGCTGTGGGTGGCGCTGCTCCTTCCCTTCTGGGTGTGGCGCATCGGTGACCGCGTGCGCGAGTGGCACGATGACGTCTCGCTGAACGCGGCCGCGCAGCGCGACCTCGACACGCCGTACACCCAGGCGTGGCTTGCCGATGCCTTCAGCCGCTCCGGGGAACCGGCCGCCGCGCTGCCCTGGTACGAACGAGCCCTGCGCGGGGAACCGCCGATCTGCACCCTGGCGACACAGACCCTCTCGGCCGCGCTGGCCGCCGGTCAGCCGACGGAGGGTGTCCGGCTGGGCCGGCTCGCCTACGATCGCGGCTGCGCCGCGGTCACAGGCTTCCGCGAAACCTGGGCGCTCACGATGTTGCTCGACGATCAAGCCCCCGCCGCCGCCAAAGTGATGGCACCCCGCCCGCCGTGCACCGCCGCCAACGCCCTCGTCCTGGCCACCCTCTCCAGCCTCGCCGGGGACGAGGCCGGCGTGAGCGAGTGTCGCACGACGGTCGAGGACCCAGCTCACTTTGACGAGCAGGTCGAGCGTCTGAGCGCTCGCCAGACCCGGTGATCGCCTCCCTCCTTGCCCGCCGCCCGCCCCCGTCGTAGAACGCGGCACCTCCCGGACGCACCATGAAGATGTTCCTCGACACGGCCAACCTCGACGAGATCCGCGAAGGCGCCAGCTGGGGCCTCTTTGACGGGGTCACCACCAACCCCTCGCTCATCGCCAAGGAGGGGCGCGATTTCATCGCCACCATCCACGAGATCGCGGAGCTCATCGACGGGCCCGTCTCGGCCGAGACCGTCGCGACCGATGCGCCCACGATGATCCGCGAGGGTCGGCTTTTGGCCAAGGTTCACCGCAACGTGGTCGTCAAGGTTCCCCTGACCATCGAGGGCATCAAGACCTGCAAGGCGCTCGCCGACGACGGCATCCGTGTGAACGTCACCCTCTGCTTTCAGCCCGCCCAGGCGATCTACGCCGCGAAGGCCGGCGCGGCGTACATCAGCCCTTTCGTGGGGCGCCTCGACGACGTCAGCGAGGACGGCATCGACCTGATCGCGAAGATCGTGCAGATCTACCAGAACTATCCGGCGCTCGAAACCGAAGTGCTCTCGGCCAGCATCCGCCACCCGATGCACGTGGTCCAGTCCGCCCTTGCCGGCGCCCACGTCTGCACCGCGCCGCTGAAGGTCTACAAGCAGCTCTTCAGCCACCCCTTGACCGACAAAGGGAACGTCGCGTTCCTCAAGGATTGGGAAACCGTCCCGGACCGCGACATCATCGGCCAGGTAGAGCGGTGGTTGGCGAAGCGGAGCTGACGAAGCTGGCGATTCTATAAATCGTCGAGCGTTCGATTGGATTCATAGATCGCCGACGGCAGCGTCGCCTAGGGGCCGACTATCGGCGCGGCATCGGCCAGATTCGAGACGAAGGCCCCGAAGATCATCCAGCCGAGTGCCAGGACGAGGAAGGTGTTCATCAAGGGCGAAGTGCCTGGTTTTTCTTGATGCTTGACGTTGAGGGAACGGGCCATGGGAGTCTCCGAGGGGCGCAGCGGGGTTCAGCAGGAGCGTCCTGGGGGAGAGCAAGCCGCGTGCCAGGGGCGATAGACCGAGGCGTGCGCATCCTCCACGTGCTCGCGGACCTGTCTCCCGGCGGAGCGGAAAGGTTGGTGCTCGCCCATGCGCGCGCGACTCCGGGGGTGGTGGTGGCGACGGTGTTCGGCGGTGGGCCGCTAGAGTCGGCGTTTGCGGGGCTGCCGCTGGTCCTCGGCGAGCGACGGCGGGGTCGCCCTTCGGCCAAGGCGTTGGCTCGCCTCGTACGGGCGGCGCGGTCCGCTGACGTGGTGCACACCCACCTGTTCGCGGGAAACCTCTGGGGCGGTCTCGCGGCACGGCTGGCGGGGCGGCCGCAGCTGGCCCACGAGCACAACGTCGAGGTGGACGAGACAACCGCGCACCGCGCCGCCCGCCGGATCATCGCCGGCTGGCCTCGCCAGACGCTCGCGGTGAGCGAGGCGGTAGCGCGCTACAGCGTCGGCAACGACGTCCGGGTCGTCGAAAACGGGGTGGACCTCGCCCGATTCGCGGCCCCGTGGCGAGGCGGGGGAGGAGTCCTCGCGATCGGTCGGTTGGTGCCGCAGAAGGGCTTTGACGTCCTGCTCGCCGCGCTGCCAGAGGCAGTGTCGGCGCGCATCGTAGGCGACGGCCGCCTTGCACCACCCCACCCGCGGGTGAGCTGGCTCGGCCTCCGCGACGACGTTCCCGCCTTGCTCGCAGAGGCGGACGTGCTCGTGGTCCCGTCGCGCTGGGAGGGGTTTGGGCTGGTGGCGCTGGAGGGCATGGCCGCGGGCGTGCCGGTCATCGCAACGAACGTGGGCGGCCTCGGACCGCTGGTCGGCGACGCTGGCGTCCTGGTGCCGCCCGGGGACGTCCAGGCGCTCGGCGCGGCGCTGGCGCGCGTGCTGGGCGACCGCGGGCTTCGCGAGGAGCTCTCGCGCCGCGGCCGCGCACGTTCGGCGCAGTTTTCGTTGTCGCGGACCTTCGGGGGGTGGGCGGCGGCGTGTGCGCGGCTTGTGGCGCCCGGACCTAGGGGAGCGTGATCGCCTTTTCCTTCTGCAGCTTCACGTCGTAGCCCCGCTCGGCCCAGTCCTTTTCGAGAGCCTTGACCCAAGCGTCCACGCCGCCACTCCCCTTGACCGGGGCGGGCGAGTGCACCACGGGCCACGGTGAATCCGTCGTGCAGCCCTTGAGCTTCAGCTTGGCGGTGCGCAGCGGCGCTTCGATGTCGGCGCGAATGCTCCAGCGCTTGCCGGGCTCGGCCACCGACGCGTAGTGCAGCACCGCCTGCTTCTTGCCGGCACAGTCGCCGGCCTCGATGCTGGCGGCCCCGTAGGTGTAGACGCCGCCGTTGCCGAACTCGCCGTAAAGGACTGGAAGCAGCTTGGCAGCGGCCGCCTCCGACCCGCTGTTGGCAAGCTGGCTGGCTACCGCCATCGCCTTTTCTTTGCTGACCTGGCTGGCCACCTCGACCATTGCAACTTCGAGGCGGGCGGTGGACTCGACGGTCATCGCCGCCCCCATCTCCGGCGCCACGGCCTCGCCCATCTTGAACAACATCGCGTCGAAGGGGCCCGCATCGGCGTTGGCGGCCACGATGGCCCCCAGGGTGAGGGCCGGGAGGGCGTCGACCTTGACCTTCTTGACGTAGATCGCCATCAGATTCACGAACTTCTCGTCGAAGTTCTTCTTGGGTGGCGCCTTGATCTGCTTTTCCATCCAGGTGGTCAGCCCGGCGTCCTGGCAGGCGATGAACGCGTCATCCCACTGCTGGAACTCGATGTCGCGAAGGCCGAAGTACGCCCCTTGCAAGAACGCCACAACCTTGGGGTCCTCGGCGCATCCCGCGCCAACCGCCGTCGCGACCTCGTCCCGCGCGTCGTAGCTGCTGATCTTGCTGAGCGCCGACCACATCGGCTTCCAGAGCTCCTTGCCGATCGCGACTTGGGCGAGCGCCGTGAGCGCCTCGGTGTCGGTGGCCTTGGTGAGCGCGTCGGTGAAGCTGGCTTCGGCCGTGGCCTTGTCGCAGTCGGCGAGGGCGGCGTACGCCGCGGCCACCGTGGTGGAGTCGGCACCCTTGACGGCGGCGAGCTGCTTGTCGCAGGAAGCAGCGTGGGCAATGGTGACAGACGCGAGCAGGCTGACGATCATCTGAAGGGACTCCGGCGCCGCGGGGCTAACATTGATTTCAGGACTGTGCCGAGCGCACGGATTCAACCTGCGAGCGCGGCGGCGCCTTGCTTCGGGATCGTCACCGTTGGTCACGGGATGACCCCGGCCCGGTCCGGAGTTAGCCTTCACGTCTACGGAGTTCCCATGCTGCTTCCCCTCCTGTTCAGCGCCTTCGCCGGTGAGGCGGTGGCCACGCCCGTTGCCACCCCCGCTCCGGTGGTGGTTGTCGGGGCTGTCGAGCCCGCGCCTGTGCCCTGCGTGGTCGTGACCGTCGAGCCGACCGCTGCGCCCGTCGCCGATGTGTCGCTGACCCCGGCGCCGCCGGCCAGCCCCGTCGCCATCGGCGATGCCACGACGAAGTGTGTCACCGCCGCGGTCGTGCCGGAAGATGGCAAGAAGAAGAAGTCTCTGAAGAAGACGAACAACAACCGCATGGAAGCCGAGTCGACCGACGAATAGTCGGCCCTTCGGCCACCTACGGCTTCGCGATCGGGTTCCGCGCCACGACCCAGGCCTGGTTCGCGGAGAAGGTCGTCGCGGTGCCCACCTGTGCCGTCGGCCACATCACGTTGTCCGCGCCAGCGTCAGCGCACTCCGCGCTGGTCAGGGTACCGTCGGCGTCGGCGTCGGTAGCGCAGACCGGGGTGTCGTCCAGCGGGTCTTCGCCGGACATGTCGTTTTCGGTCGGGTGGAACAGGCCCAGGAAGTGTCCGCCCTCGTGGGCCATGATCAGCGCGACCTGATCCGGACTGGCGACGATGTTGGCCACATTGATCGCCACCCCCGACTTCGAGGTGCCGCCGTGCGCGGCGATGCCGGGCGGCCCTCCGCTCAGCCCCAGGATCGAGGCGCCGTCGCCCAGATCGATGTCCTGAACGAAGTAGAACGTCAGCTCGGGCTCGTCGTCGGCGGTGCGCAGCAGCTCACCGAATTCCTCGTAGCCGTCCACGCTGCTGTAGGTCGCGACGTCGCCACTGAAGTCGTCGTAGCGGACGTCCCCGAGCGTGACGCCTAGCCCGCTCCACAGATCCCCGAGGGCGGCCAGGGCCGCTTGGACGCTGGCGTCCCCGGCGCCCGAGGTGGCGTTCATGCCCGCCGAGATGCCGTCCACGCCGACGAAGATGACGGCGATGTCGACGGAATTGTCGGCGGCGACGTCACCGACTCGGTTCACCATGCCGCAGGTGACCGTCGCGGGCAAGGCGGACGCGTCCAGGAAGAGGCTCAGCGTCCAAACCCCAGCGCTTGCTGGCAACGACGGCGAGACCGGGACGAGAACCGGCAGCATGTCGTCGAGGGCGCCGACCCGCAGCCCACCGTCATACGGCGCGTCGTCGTCGAAAACGGCGGTGCCCGCGGGATCGGTCACCGCGTCTGCAGTGGCCAGTACATCGAAGCCATAGGGGCCACAGAACACCTCTGAACTCACGACGCCCTCGGGGGCCTCCCAGGGGACCGAGACGAGGCCCCCATCGTCGGTTGTGAAGCTGCCCAGGTCGGTGAAGGTGACATCTTCGTCCAACAGGGCATCCCCAGGGCAGCCAGCGAGCACGAGGGCGCCGACCAGAAGGCGGCTCACGGGGTCACCCCCGCCGCGAGCAACTTGCGTACGGCGGCATCGGGCTCCGTGGCCAACCGCCCCTGCAACGCCGCGCGGGCCGTGGCGTCATCGATCCCCGACAAAGCGCGCACCACGCTCATTCGCACCTGAACGTCGGCATCGCCGAGGGCGGCCGAAAGCGTCGGCACCGCCGCGGCGCCCCACCCGCGCGCGAGCCCCAGCGCCGCCTTCCGCCGCAAAAGCGAGTCGGAGGCGGGGCCGCTCAGGTTTGCCGTCAGCAGCGCGAGCGCGGCCGGCGAAGGGAAGTTGCCGAGCGCGAGGAGCGCGTTGCCCCGCTGCGTCGGGAGCGCGGCTGGGTCGGTCGCGACGACCAAGAGCTCGGCGGCAGCGGCCGGTCCCAGCGCGGCCCAAGCAGCTGCGCTGGGGGACGTCTCGATGCCGGACAACAGGTCGATCACCCGGACCCGAAGCGCTTCGTCAGCGTGGGCGGCGTTGGCCAAGAAAGTCAGAAAGACCAGGTACGACATCGGCGCTCCGTCAGTTGGTGATGCGATTCGGCGTGAAGGTGACGGCCACGTCGAGCGCAGCGGGGTCGCCGTCGGTCTCGACCTCGAAGCCAGTTTCGACCAGGAGGTCCTGCATGGACGGGGGGTATCCGCACAGGCCCACGTTGAGGATGTAGGTGGACCCGGCGCGGACCTCGCCGAGGTCGGCAGGGTAGTTTTCCTTGCCGAACCCGGCGATGCAGAAGATGTCGAGGTCGGGTTCGGGGAGCGTCAGATTGCCGTCGGTTTCGCCGGTGTTGGTGATCGAAAGCACCATGCTCTCGTAGGCGGGTTCCGGCATTTCCGGCGGGAAGGACACGATGCCATACTCCAACGTGGCGGGGTCGAAGCTGAACGAGACCGGCTCGGGACCGCACCCGGCCAGAAGCAGCACCGGGAGCGTCACTGGACGTCGGCCCCGTCGCCGGGGAATTCCTTTCCGGCCAGGGCGTACCAGAACAGCCGACGGATTTCGTGGTGGCCGCGGTCGTTGGGGTGGATGCAGTCTTCGTCGAACCAAACGCTCGGGTCGTCCGGGTTGTGGAACTCGTTCTCGGGGTCGTCGCCGTTGTAGCCGTGGCCGAGGAAGTGGCCGCGCATGTCGATCCAAGCAACGCCGCGCTCCTGGGCGTTCGCGAGGGTCGCCGCGTTCGCGGTTGCCAGGGATGCGAGAGCATCTTCAAGGTTCAACCCATAGAAACACTCGTCAGCCTGGCCCACGTTGTCCGAGGGCTCGTACACGTTGGCCAGGTACACGTAGGCGCCGTCGGGGAAGCGCACCGGGTCCTCGAAGTAGTCGTAGAACTTGTCCAGATTCTTGATGATCTTCTCGACGGTCTTCTCGGTGTCCTCAGTGTTCCAGAGCAGGCCCTGCACGTCGTTGCCGGCGATGGTGACCACCACCGCGGTGGGCCCGGAGACCGTGTCGCCAAGGTCCTCGGTGACGTAGTCGAGCTGCTGCAGCACCAACGAGGACGTCGTGGCGCCGGCGCGGGAGTCGTCGATGACGTCCGGCGGGGACTCGTAGATTCCCGCGAGGTCGAGCCACGTGGCGTCCGGCCACTCGTCGTCGTCGTTCTCTTCGAGGAGCTCGGTGTACGCGCGCCCGTTCTTGGTCGCGCCGTTGCCGGCGGTGATCGAGTCCCCGACGAAGATGATCCGCGCGAGGGATTCGGGAGCGTAGTCCTCGGGGAAGTAGCTGCCCACGAGCGGATCGCGGTCGACACTGCCGGTGTCCTCGTCCTCCCCGGTGTCGGCCGCGTCGGCGGCCGTGTCGGCGATGGAGGTGTCCTGGACACAAGCCAGCAAGCTGAGGGTGAGGAAGGTGGTCACGGAACCTCCAGGTCAGCGGCCACTATCACGGCCGGGGGGGGGAAGGGCCGCAGCTGGCGAACGGCCGCGGCACCTTGGACCCTTTGCGGCCCTATAGTAGCGACGCTAACATAGGGCCCATGGACACCCACCTCCGCCCACGGTCGCCCACGGCTGGACCCGCAAGCGCCGCTACCACCACGGGAACCTGGGGTCCTCCGCCCTTGCCCGCGGGCGGCAGATCGTCGCCCTCCACGGGCCCTGCGCGCTCTCCCTCCGCGGCCTCGCGCGTGACCTCGGCGTCACCGCCACCTCGCTCGTACGACTGTTCGGAAACCTCGCGGGCATGCGAGCCGCGGTGGCAGCATCCGCGCTCGAGGTGCTGCTGGCGACAGCTCGAGTCGCAAGCGGCCAGGCGGTCGCCCTGCACCAGGCCGCCGGACGGTGGGTCGCCTTCGCCGCCGCCCATGCCAACCTCTACCGCCTCGTCTCGGGCGAGGGCTGGCATCCGCGATCCACGGCCTCGCGCTCGCACGGATCGACGGCCTCCCCGGCCCCGCGATGGAAAAGGCCCTCGCACGCGCGCTACATCCGCGCAGCATCACCGCGACCGGATCGACTCCAAACACACGGGCCCGTCGGTGTTGGTGACCCACAACCAGGGCTGAGTCAGGGTCACCACGTCCTCGTGCCAGCGTCCGTCCCAGGCATCGGCACGTTCGGCCAGCGTCGTGATCGGTCCGAGTTCTGACCCCTCCGCGAAGGCGATGGTGCCTCGACGATCGGGGAGCATGGTCCAGCGCACGACCCACCGCCCGACGCCCAACTCCAACCCCACGCGGCCGGTGACGGGGCGGCACCCCTGGTAGGAAGGGAGGTCGTCGGCCCCCAGCGCTAGGATGGCGAGGCTCGCCTTGTTGGTGAGCGGGGGCGGCTCCCACCGCATCGCGACCTTCGCCTCGTCCGGGAGGTACCCGAAGTCGAGCCTGGCGCCGTCATTGACGCGGGCGAGCAGGGGGCCGTCCACGAACCCGACCACGAAACGTTCGCGCGGAGGAACCACCGCGTCGACAAGGAGCGGCGCGAGGTCCATGACCTCTAGATCCACCGCGAGGACCGTGGGCGCGGCTTCGCGGGCGAGGCTCTCGAGCACCGCGCCCTCGCGGTGCAGCGCCGCCCGGGTGAAGGCCGGCGAGCCGAGCCCCATCAGGTCGATCGGGTGCGGAACGCCGAAGAGGGACAAGAGCCCCGCCTCGTGCGTGGCCAGCGTGGTGACCTCGCCCCGGTGGGCGTCCAGCCACGCCGCAAGCGGCGCTCGTGCGAAGAGGCGCGACGATGCCTGGGCGTGGAACGCCCGCGCGCGCGGGACGGAGGCCAGCACCATCGCCAAGCCGACCGACGCGGCCACGGGCGCCGCCAAGCGCGCCCAGCGTGCCCCGACGAACCGCCCGACCCCGAAGACGGCGATCACCGCCGCGAGGGCCAGCGCCGGCTGATGGTGGCGCATCGCTTGCCACGGCAGGTGGGTCGAAAACGGCGCCAGGGCCAACTGCAGCCCCCACAGCACCAGCAGCGCCCGAGCCTCGGGCGCCCTGGCCATGCGAAAGCCAGCTACAATCGCCAAGAGTCCGAGACCCGGCACCATCACCAAGGGCGCCGACCCGAAATAAACCGGCAAGAGTTCGTCGAGGAAATGCGCCCCATAGGCTTCGACCAGCCGGGCGGGCGTCACCCAGGGCAAGGCGAACATCGACTTTCCGATCATCCCCGCCGGTCGCCAGTCGCCCGTGAACGCGAGCAGCGCTGCTGCACCCGCCACCAGCGGCACGGTCGCGACCGCTGCTTGCACCCTGGTCAGGCCCCGTCGCCCCGTCAGCGACAGCAATCCCGCCCCCACGGTCACCACCCCGAGCTCCGGTCTGACCAGCGGCAGCGCCGCGACCAAAGCCGCTGTCGCCCAGCTCCCATCCGCCCAGCAACGCGCCAGCCGCAGCAGACACGCTGCCGCAAGTGCTGCGTCCATGCCCGCCACCGCGGAGACCGACAACGCCGTGCCGAAGACGACGGCAGCGCTGGTAACCGTCGGCCACGGCCCCGCCAGCCTTAGCGCGCGCGCCAGCCGCGCCGCCTCCCACGCCGCCCAGATCAGGGTTCCCAAGCCCACAAGCCGACCGGCGGTCGAAAGCCAGACGATGTCGTCGGAGACCGCCGCCGCGGGGGCAAGCAAGAGCGCGAACAGGACCGACGTTTCTCCCGACGAGGGGACACCGTCGCTCCACTGGAATGGCATCCCGCGAACGAACTGCTGCGCGTAACGGAGGTGGATGTAGGCGTCGTCGTAGGGCAAAAACCACGATGGGGGCTGCGTCCCGGAGAGGTCCGCGTCGTTGGGCCACGGCAAGATGCCCGCGGCCGCGATCGCCACGATGACCAGGGCCAGCAACAGATCGAAGCGCCGCGTTTCGCTCACGGGCGCAGTGTACTCGCCGGGCGCGGGCATCGCGGCGCCGGACGTCCGGCTCATGCCCTCCGCTTTAAGGACCGACAGCCACCAGCTGGGCGCGGTCGGAGAGCACGAGGCCGACACCATCGGCGTAGTAGCGGGTATCGCCGTCTGCCTCCGCGTCAAGCACGTGGACCTCAACGGTGTCGAAAGCGCCCGCGATCACGTTGCTGCGGGCCGTCGTCACCACGTCGTACTGGGTGCTGGAGGAGGCGGTGCTGGTGTTTCCCAGGCTGTCGCTGTAGAACCACGCGGCGTCGGCGGTCCAGGCGACGCCCGGCTCGATGACGGCCGGCATTTCGAGCCCGGGTGGATCGTACTCCCAGCGCGCGGTCCGGTCGGGGAGCGTGGCGGTTCGCATGACGATCCACAGCCCGTCCGCATCGCAGAGGTAGGTATCCGCCCAATCGGTGCCGCTGATGGTGACCTTGTCGCTGCCCAGGGCGTCAAGGTGCCGAGACGAGGTGGACCCGTCGGCGAAGGCCCCGTATTCCCAGGTGCGACCGGCAGCGGTCAGGCCGGAGTAGGCGGGGCACACCGAGGCAGGCTCGACCTCGGGAGCACAGGCCAGAAGCACGAAGAACAACATGACCCGCCCTTCGGTCACCCCGGGGCGAACTTGAGCCGGCTTCCCTCCGCGACCGCGCGGTAGACCACCTCGGAACGCTGACGCAGCACGTCCTCCCAAGTAGCCCGGCGTTCTCGGGTACGTAGCCGCCAGCCCTCGACCTCCAGTCGGCGTTGTAGTGTCGCGACATCTGGAGCTCTGGGGAAATCCACGCGGGAGGAGAACGCCCACCCCTCGCCGAGTCGGTACGCGCGCGCGACGTAGATGCCCTGCGGGCCCGATGGGGGCGTCATCCTGGCGCTCAACGGCAGCTGCGCAACACCGTCGAAGTACAGGCAGGGAGGCGCACGATCCACGCGCCTCGCCGCCGCGACCAGCCGGGGGTCGCGTTCGTCCTCCATCCAGGCGTCCACCGCCCGTCGATTGCCCACGAGGTCGTCCACCCAGGCCAGGGCGGCGAGGGCGCCGACGGTGGCGCGCTCGAAGGGGTCGCCGGTGATGCGCTCCGTCTGCACGGCGAGGTCGGGGACCTCATCCTCCACGATGTCGGCGAGGAGCTCGTCGGGGAGGGGAACCTCGCAAGGAAGCAACCGCCGCCCGTCGTGATGGGGCCGCAGGTCCAGGCCCAGACGGTCGCGGTGGGGCAACAGGACTTCATACGGCAAGTGCCCCGCCAGCCAGGCCTGCACGTCATCGTGGAAGGCGCGGTCGGCGTCGGAGAAGGCCTCTGCGGGCAGGGTGCCCAACCCGAACGTCCGATAGTTTTCGAAAGAGCCGGGCCGGTACAGCGCGTCGTCCCCCGAGGCGGGATCACCCGGGTTGCCCGGCTCTCTCATGCGTAGCGGGCAGCGGCCGCGAGGTGTTGGTCGCGGACCCACTGGACAAGCGTGGTCGGCTCCTCCACCATCACGGCGGCCCCGAAGCCGAGCAGCCACTCGCGCAGCTCCGGGGCGTTGGCCACGCGCATGCGCAGGCGCACGCCGCCGTCCTCTAAGGGCTCCAGGCTGGCGGTCGGGTGCCAGTGCCGCTCCCGGATGTAGGGTGCCGCGTCGGCCGTGAACCGGGCGACGATCGACTCCGGCACGCCGCCAAAGATGCCGAATGCGTCGCGAGTTGTCTGCGCTGGGTGCCAGTCGGTCGGGTACTGAAAATGTTCGCGTCGCAGACGGGAAAAGCGTATGAATCGCTCGACGGCGTAGGTCTTGACCCGCCCCTCCGCGACGTCGCGAGCAAAGAGGTACAAGCCCTGGCGGTAGACCCCGAGGGTGTAGGGCTCCAACCGGTAGACCTTGGCCACCCCCCGGAGCGGACGGTATTCGGCGTCTGCCGGGTTGGAGAAGAGCAAGGCCGACACCACCTCGTCAAGGAGGTCTCCATCACGCGCGTAGTCCTTCCGATGCTCCGGAACCGCCATGAACTTGCGGTCCAGATGCAGGCCCGCCTCCTGCGGAAAGCGTCCGATGGCGGGTCCGAGCCGCTCGATCGCGTCGTCGATGTCGGAGGCGAACGAGGTGCCGTCGAGGAAGGTGAAGAGCGTGCGGCCGAAGTGGAGCGAGATCGCCTCGGCCAACGTAAGCTGCACACCGGCGCGGGCGTAGTTGCGGTCCAGTTCGATGTTGCGATTGGCGTGGTAGCCGTCTTCGACGACCGGAATCCCCATTTCCTGGAGGTCCTGGAGGTAGCGCCGCAGCGTGCGCGCATCGAGCCCGAACCGCCCCATCAGCTCGAAGGCGGTCATTCCGCCGCGCCGCTGCAGCATCTGCAGAATGCGGACCAGCTTCTGGGACTTGTTGAGCGAACCGTCGTCCATCGGGTAGGCGCCTATCAAAGTTTTCCCGATCCCACCATTTTTTGGCGGGATGGGGGGTGAAGATGTTTTTGAGAGTAGATTTAGAACGGATGTTCAGGTATAGGGAGTGGGTGTTCAGTACAGGTACAGGATCACGAACCGACCAAGGAGGGTCAGATGCTCGACTCAATGCTGCAAGCTGAAGTGCTGGGAACCATGGTGATGGTGGCGGGGCTCGTCGGGGGTGCCGTGGTGGCGCTATGGCTTTTGCCATGGTCCGAGGCGGATTTGGCCGAGGCGGAGGCGGATGTGCGGGCGGTCGCCGGTCACCTCAGCGCCGGGTTGCGCCCTGTGGAACGGAGGATGGCGGGGGTTCGGTAGCCTCGGCACGCACGGTTACGCTACCGCGGCGTGTCCACCCCCCCTCCACGGCTGCTGCCCCTCGACGTCGAACGTCGCCGCGAGCGTGCCGTCCAGGCCCTCTCTGTCAGGGGTGATGCCGTGGGCGTGCTCCGGTTGGTGACTGCCTGGAGCGCGGAAGCAGCGCCCACCTTGCCGGCCAGAGTCGCAGCCGGCCGGGCGCTCCTGCAGCTGAAGCAGGTCGATCGTGCGCTGGCGCGGGCGAGAGAAGCGGTGGAGGTGGCCCCGGCCGACCGCGCTGCGCTCCGCTTGCTTGCCGAGGCGTACCTGGAGCGGGGTTGGCCGCTGCGGGCGCGTTCCGTCTTGGAAACCCTTCGCGCGGCCGGCGACGACGTCACGGAGCTCGTCCTCCGGTCGACACAGGAGCCGCCACGGCCCGAAGTCACCGCCCGCGAGGTAGAAGCCGAGGGTGATTTCGTCGCCAGGCTCACGCTGGCGGAACAATTCCTCGCCGCTGGGGCGTTGGCGCGCGCGGGGGTGTTGCTGTCGCGACTGGGCAACGAGCAGCCCAAGAACGGCCGGGTCCTGGGGTTGCGGTGGGCCCTCGCTGGCGACTACCGGGGGAGCGAGCCGATCGACCTGCAGGTCAAACGTGCCCTGCCCGCGATCCTGGAGCTCGACACGCTTCCCGAAGAAAGCGAGCATACCGAGAGCCTCGGCGACACCGGTGACGTGCTGTTGGAGCCGATGGCGGGCGAGGCGCCGTTCCCCTCGCTCTTCCAAGGTCCCGCCGACGCATCGACCGCGATTCCGCCCGCAGACGACGCCGACCAGGAGGAGCGCACGGCGCACTCGGACGTTCCCGCGCCCGCCCCGCTTCAAAGCATCACCTGCGGGGGCGCCGGCGACACCCAGATTCTCATGGTCGTCGGCGACGGGGAGCAGGGCGCCATGCATCGCAGGCGAGGGGGCTCGAACCAGGTGCTGAACCTGCGGGACTGGCAGGCGTCGATGGGCGTCGACCCGGTGCCCTCCGACCTCGATGACGTCGAAGAATCAGAGAGTTGGCGCAGTCACGGCGGAACGCCGCTGGTCGAGGCCGCCCCGCCCTCATCGGAACCCGAAACGCGGACGAGCGCCTACCACCCGCCCATCGAGGTGATCGAGAAGCACCCGATCCCGGTTCGACCCGTGCCAACGAAGCGTGCGCCCGAGCCCGCCGCGGCGCCAGCCCGCGGGTTGGTGCTCCGCGTGCTGCTCGGCGGCGCGCTCCTCGGCGGCATGGGTCTGGTGTTGGTGCTGCTGGGCATGCTCATCGCACGCGCCACCGGCCTTTTGGATGCGGCGCGGGTCAGCGTGGATGTTGCCCGGGTGCTGGCCTCCGCCGACTACCCGGCGCTGGTCGAGGCGGAAGCCCGCCTGGCTGAGCATGCGGAGGGGCCGGTCGAGGCGACCGAGCTTGCGCGGCTCAGAATGGTCATCTGGGCGGAGTTCCGCGGGGACCATGCCCTCCAGGAGCAGGTGGATGCCCTGCTCGCGGAGCCACAAGGCATCGACCCCAACCGGCTCGCCTACCTGCGCGCCGCCGAACTGCTGGCGTTTCGGAATCCCGCCTCCGCGCTCGCGGCGATCGGCCGGGAGCCGGCGGCCGACGACGAGGCCCGACTGCTGCTCGCGCGGATCCACGCGCAGCTCGGCGACGCCGACGCCGCCCTCGTCGACCTTGCGGGGCTGGTCGCGCCGCAAGAGCCTCGCTATCGGCTCGGGCGCGCCCAGGTGCTCATGGCCCTCGGGCAACGGGCCGAGGCGCGCGCGATCATCACCCTCTTCCTGTCGGTGGCTCCCAACCACGTGCAAGCGCGGTTGTTGGAGTTGCAACTGCGCGAGGGCACCCCTGCGGAGAGGGCGGCGGCAGCCGATGTCTTCCGCAAGACCTACGGTGTCCTGGGCCTGTCGCCGCGTCAGGTTGGTCAGGCCGCCTGGGTCGAGGCGCAAGCCTGGCTGGAGGGTGGACGCCGCGATCGTGCGCTGCGCGCCGCCGCCCAAGGCGTCGCACGCGACGGCACCCATGCCGATCTGCTCATGCTTTTGGCTTCCGAAGACGTCGTCCAGTCGGACTTCTTGCTGGCGGCGCGTAAACTCCAGACGCTGTCGGATATCTACCGGGCTGATCCGGCCGTGCAGCAAGCGCTGGTGCTGGTGCTCTTGGAGCTTGACCGCGTTGTCGAGGCCCACGCCGTTGCCCGGGTCGCAAACCCCCCGCTGCGCGAAGACCTCCTGGCGTTGGTGTACGGCTGGTCGGGTCAGGCAGGCGCCCCCGACATCAACTCTGTGCACGGCAACACCCCGATCGGCGCCTGGGCGCGCGCGCTTCTGGCCGTCAACGCGCGCCGTGAGGACGCGGCCGGCGTCGCCGACCTCGCGGTGGCCGCGCTTGACGCGTCGGACGACCCCGGCCTTCGGCGGCTGGCGCCGCGGGCCAGGGTTCTGGCGGCCACGCAACGAATCGAGCCGCTCGCTGGCACTGAGCTGACGGCGCTGCGGCGCAGCGGCCTCGACGACGCCGCCGCGCACGTTTATCTGGGTCGTTACCTCGAACGGACGGGGCAGCGGCTCTTGGCGGCCCAGCACTTCGACCGGGCTGCCGACCTCGAGCCAGAGCTTGGGCTGGCACTCTACGAACGCGGCCGCTTCTACGCGGACGCGCGCGAGGGGGACCAGCGCTCCGCCGAAGCGTGGGGCGGCTATCTGGAGCTGGCGCCGACCGGTCCCCGAGCCGATCGTGCGCGCGGCCTGCCCGCGCCCGCACCCGGCTGACGACGAAGCTGGATACCGGGCAGCGATGCTCAGCCCCTCGCCCGCCCCTTCGTCTACCGCTCGCTTCCTGCGCGGGTGCGCAGTGGCCGCCGGCGTGGCCGGGCTGGTGTCGCTGGGGGCGGCGGGAGGCATCTGGTGGTGGCTGCACAAGGCGGAGGAGGCTGCGCTCGCCGCGCAGGCCATCGCCGCCGAGGAGGCGTTCGCGCCCGCTCGCGCTCGCCTGGAAGCCGATGCTGGTGACGACATCGACATCGACAAGACCATCCGCGTGCTCCACCAGGTGGACCAGTCGATGCGGCATCAGGACGATCTCCACAGCTTCCTGGCGTCGGTCGCCGCCGAGGACTGGCGCGGCGTCCCGCGCGAGGTGCTTGACGCTCGCACCAAGATCCTCGACGCGCAGTTGTCGCTCTACTCGCGACAGACGGAGCTTGAGGCACAAGAGGCCACCTGGACCTTCACCCGCGACGTCGTGCTCACCACGTTGTCTGTCGTGGCCGTCGAGGGCGAAGGTGGGATGGTCCCCGACGCCTCCTTCAAGGTCGATCGTGCCGCCGCTGAGCGCCGCCTGGACGAGCTCCGGGCCGCCGAGGCCGATCGCCGCTCGCTCATCCGCGATGTCGACGCCAAAGAGCGCGCGCTCATCGAGGCGTCGATCGCCTATGCGACCGTGTGGGCCAAGTGGATGGAGGCCTACGACCGGGTGTCGTACCACCGCGATCGGGCGTGGATGGCGTCGTCGCGCGAAGACTGGGGGGAGACCGAACGCGAGGCGCGGGCCGCGATCGAGCTGGCCCCCCACGAACGCGAAGCGCACATGCTCTTGGCCCGCGCGCTCCTCGCGCAGAACACGCGCGAGTCCCTCGGCGAGGCTGAGGCGCTCCTGGCCCCCTTCGCCGACGGCACCAAGCCTGGCGCGATGGCGCCCGCCTTGCTTTTGCGGGGCACGCTCCGCGAAGCGAGCGGTGACGCTGCGGGCGCGGCCGACGACTTCCGGCACGCCACCCTCGCCTACCCCACCCAGGCCGCGCGCCTCGACGACGCGCTCGACCCCTACCGCATGCGCTCCTCGCTGCGAAAATCGCGTGCTGGCGCCGGCATCGTGGAGTCGTACAGCGCCACGATGGTGGGCGCCGGCTGGTTCTCGCCGGAGCTGCACCTTGCGCGCACCGCCTACGATCGCGGCGACCCGGATGCCGGAAAGGCCGCGGTGATCGACCACTTCGAACGGCGCCGCGCCCAACGCCAATGGGACTACATCCTGACCGACCTCACCTGGGCAGAGTCGGTGCTGGGCGAGGACTTCCGGGCGATCTTCCCCGAGGAAAGCTGGCTTGACCTGCGAGCCGAGAAGTCCCTGTTCGGCATCGGCACCCAGCTTGCGCTGGAGGTCAACAATCGCAGTGATCGTGCGCTCAAGAACGCGGCGCTGGTCTTGTGTGTCCGGTTCACCGACATGCTGACTGGCGACTATGTGACCTTCGCTGGGGAACGAACCGTGCCGGAGGTGGCGCGGCATGCCAAGACCTCGTTCGGGACCATCGACGTCGACACCGAAGTTTTCGGCGAGCCGCGCACCGAGAACGACATCGTCGAGCTTCGCGCCATCCTCGTCACCGACGACGGTGTGCTGTGGGTGGACACTGAAAAGCACGAAGCGGAGCTGCTGGCGGCCGCAAAGGAGCGCCGGCGGGTCGAAGTGCCGGACCGTGACGCAACCGACCGGTGGTCACGTGTGGTCGACGAGGCGGGGCGGTCCGCGATGGTTCGGCGCGACGACGGACTCGTCCAGGATGCCCTGGAGATCGAGCTCCCAGCGAAGCTCGTCTGGTTGCGCCCGCGCTTCACCCTGCGCTATGGGGATGCGACGATCGAGGCGGCGACGAACGTTGTGGACGGCGACAAGATTCGGCTGAGCTTCTCGGGCATCGGCGACCTGCTGAGCCGCGGCGACCCGAATCGTCAGGCCGACCTGGTCTGCGAGAGTGTCTTCGGCAACTTCGTACTGTCGTTCGGCCCGACCGCCGACGGCGGGTGGCACTACCTGGGCGCGCGGTCGGAGGGGTAGGATGATGAGTGGAGGGGTGATGAAACGCCGTGAGGGGGACAGCGCCACGCCCGTCGCGTTAGAAAAGCGACGGGCGTCGCAGGCCGGAAACCGAAGGTTGAAGCCCGGAGGGAATGGCGCGATAGGGGGAGAGGCCGCCGCGGCCTTTCCTTCCGGGTAACCAATGTCGATAACCTGGCTAGAACCTGAGTTTGTCTACGTTGACGGCGCGCTGAAGGCCGACACCGCGGTGCTGGTCTCCGCCACCGACGGCACCGGAAAAATCATGAGCGTCGGCCGCCGCGGTAACGATGGCTTCCCGTCGCTTCCGCTGCCGCATCGTGCGCTTTTCCCCGGCTTCGTCAACGCCCACTCCCACGCCTTCCAGCGGGGCCTTCGCGGCTGGGTGCAGCACGCGGCGCGGGGCGTCGAGGACAGCTTCTGGACCTGGCGGGAGGCGATGTACGCGCTCGCGCACCGGCTCGACCCCGAGGCGATCGAAGCCATCTCCACGCTCGCCTTCGCCGAGATGCTCAAGGCGGGATTCACCACCGTTGGGGAGTTCCACTACGTCCATCATCAGCCGGATGGTACGCCCTACGTCGACCGGGACGAGCTCGCGATGCGGGTGGTGCATGCCGCGCGGCGCGTCGGCATGCGCATCGTGCTCCTGCGGGTCGCATACGAGCGCGCTGGCTGGCATCAGGACGCGAACCCCCGGCAGGCGCGCTTCCTCGACCGGCACCCCGACCACGTGATCGCCTCGTGGGAGCGAATTCGTGCGCATGGCATCGACGTCGGCGTCGCCCCACACAGCGTCCGCGCCTGCTCTGCGGACTGGTTGCGCTCCCTGTCGCGCGTGCCGTCGATCGTCCACGCCCACGTCGACGAGCAGCCCGCCGAGGTCGAGCAGTGCCTCGCCGAGCACCACAAACGCCCGCTGGAGGTCTTCGCCGACGCCGGCCTGCTCAGCACCCGCTTCACCGCCGTACACCTCACCCATCCCGATGCCAGCGAGCTGGCCCTGCTCCATGAGGCCCACGCCAACGTGTGCGCAGCTCCCACCACCGAACTCGACCTCGGCGACGGTTTCTTCCCCGCCTGGCAGGTGACGGCGCCGGTGTGCATCGGCACCGATTCGCACGCCAGCATCGACCCGTTCGCCGAAATGCGCGCCCTGGAGTGGCACAGCCGCGGTGTACTCGGCCGTCGCAACGTCACCCCCCATGTCGGCATCGACGGACTCGCGGCCGCGCTGATCGACCGCGGCACCCGCAATGGCATGCACGCGCTGGGTCTCGAGGGGGGCGCCATTCAGGTCGGGAACCCCGCCGACCTGGTCGCCATCGACGTGCGCCGCATCGAGTTCGCTGCCTCACGGCTGCTCCCCGCGTTGGTTTTCAACGGCAGCCCAGCGGCGGTCAGCGATGTCTGGGTCGGCGGCCGCCACGTCATCAAGGACGGGCACATCCCCGGGGGCGAGGCCATTGCTGCGGAAGCGGAGCGAGCCATCCGGCGGATGGCGATTCACGGTTAGCGCGCGCCGCACCGCCGACTGACGATTCCGGTCACGACGTCCACCGCGCGGTGGAGTTCGCCCCCATCGACGTACTCGTCGGCCATGTGCGCGACATCGATGCTGCCGGGCCCGAAGACCAACGACTCCATGCCCAGGGCGGCGAAGTTCCCGCCGTCCGTGGCAAACGAAGCCGCCCCGGTGCCGGGCGCGCTCGCGTCCGGTCGCAACAGCCCCTCCAACTCCCCGCCTTCCGCCGTCAACATCGCCGGAGTCTCTCGCAGCATCTCGACGATGCCAAGATTCCCGACGCGTTCTCGCAGTTGGCCCACCAGATCAGCGACCACCATGCCTGGCAGGGCCCGGAAGCCGACATCGAGCACACAGCGATCGGGCACGATGTTGATGGCGTTGCCGCCCTGGATCGTGGCCACGTTCATGACCACGAACGGCCGCTCCAGAAGGTCTGCAAAGCGCACGTCTCGCCGCCAATCGGACGCCAGTTCGTCAAGACGGTCGATGACCCGCGCCGCCTTGGCAATTGCGTTTTCGCCGAGGTCCGGCTTGCTCGAATGGGCCGCTCTCCCGCCGCAAGTGATGCGCACCGCCGTGTGTCCTGGGTGCATGCGCAGGATGCGGAAGCTCGTCGGCTCTCCGATGACGCACAACCGTGGCAACGGCCGGTCCGCCAGCTTGGGCACGAGGTCCTTGGAGCCGAGGCAACCCACCTCCTCGTCGCATGTCCACACCAGCACCAGCTCGCGCTCAAGCGTCGGCAGGGCTGCCAGCGCCTCGATCGTCGCGGCGATGAACCCCTTCATGTCGGCCGTGCCGCGCCCGACCAGCCGACTCCCCGACTGCCGCAGCACGAAGGGGTCACCGGTCCACGGCTGGCCCACCACCGGCACCACGTCCATATGCCCTGAAAGCACGATGCCATCGGTGCCGCGGGGCCCCTTGCTACACACCAGGTTCAGCTTCCCTTCGCCCGGGGCCGGAAAACGATCGACCCGGAACCCGGCGGCCTCGCAGCGCTCCGCCACGTAGCCAGCGAGCGCGGTGACCGGCTGATTCGATACGGTCGGGAACGCGACCAGACGAGTGAGCGTATCGACGACGGACATCGGCGCAGCGTATCCGGCCGGGCGGTTGCCATAGAGGCCGGCGAGCCCCGCGAATCCGCTCGCCGGGCGGGCAAGGAACGTTTCCATGCGAGGGAAACCAATCGACGGCGGACTCCGAACCAGTCGTGGCGGCTGCCCTTCGGGCACCGCGTCGTCGCTCCGGGCCGGTGGCCCGAGGGCCCGCGCTTTGCGGCTCCACCGCTGCCGCGCCCCCTCAGCGACGTGGTCGTTTCTTTGCGACCGAGGCGTCCGCCGTCGCAAGCCCAGACTCACGCGACACCTCCTTCGAGGCCGGCGCCACCTGCACGCTCACCGACGCGACCGCGGGCGCGACTGCGGAAGCGGGCCGATCCGGCCTCCGCGCCAGGTCGGCCTTCGCAGCGGGCTCTCGCAGCCGGCGACTCGGACTCTCGCCGGCGAGGCGGGCCTTTTCTTCGGCCTCTTCGTCGATCTCCAGCTCCCACCAGTTGTGGGCCTTCCCGACTGACCAGACGGGCACCACATCGGCGGTGTCCCCGACCGCGACAATGCGCGAGGCGGCTGCGAGCGCCGCGGGGGCGGTGGTCGGCGCGCAGCCTTCGCCTGCCTGGACCTCGGCAATCGCCGCCGGCTCCTCGGCGGGCACCTTGGACCGCGTGCTGAGCTCCAGCTGTTTGGGAGCCGATTTGTGGCAGGCGCGGTCGGCCTCGGTGGCCTTGCGAAGCAAGTCGGCGCCGCGACCAAGCTCTCCCGCGCAGAGCGCTTGGGCCGCCTTCTGGTACAGGAGCGCCGGCCCGGCCCAGCGTTGGGGTTCGGGCAGCGCGACGCCCTTTTCCCCCCGCATCACCCGTCGGAACCACTCGCTGCGGTTTCGAAGCGCGCGCCGCTCGGCCTTCTGCGCCGCTTCGAGCGCTTGCAGGCGCTCCGTTAGAAAGGCCAGGAGCACGTCGCGGACGCGATCGTTGAGCTCCATCTTGTTGGCGAGCGCATCGTTGCCGAGCACCTTTCCGAGTCGACGAAGTTGCTCGGGCCCGGCGCCAAGCAGCGCGTCCTTGGTGTCCGAACGGATGCGTCGTGACGCGCGGTCGGTGGTGCTGGCGTTGCTGCGTTGGCGGGGCACGCTCAATCCTTCCCGAACAGGCCCGCCACCCTGATCTCGGCCTGCTCGAAGGGGGGTGCCCGCAGCACGCCGTCCACGGGCGAGACCTCCACGATCACGTACCCCTCGAGCGACCACCGCAGGATGGTCACCTCCTCGCGCGCCGGGTCGACGATCCACCAGCCCCCGCCTCGCACGTCGCCCCCCGAACTCCGGTGGTAGCTGCCCCGGACGGCGCTCAGGACGCCCGCCTGGGCATCCGCGTGTTCGCCGCTGGTCTCGATTCGGCACAACAAGCCGTCTACCACTTCCAACCGGGCGTCTTCCCCACGGCTCAGCAGTTCGTCGAGGGGGCTGGATTGGTGGGCGGCGGACGGCATTGGTAGATTCTTACCTCGTTTCCGACGGCAAGCCGTCGGGTTGTGAGTCAAAACCCCCTTTCAAACCGTGCATGCGGATTTCTTGTCCCGGGCGGAGGTTTCGACCCTTGCGCTTCACGAGGAAGCCTCGGAGCCGCTCCGTCACGTACTGGTCCACCCGGTTGAAGTTCTTCGCCGCGTTCCCGGTGCGGAAGTAGCCGCCCCAACCGCGCAGGATCGGGTTCAGGTCGCGGATGAGCACGTTCCGGGCTGGTGCCGACGGATGTTGACTTCGCCGTGAAATGACCGCCTCGGCCCCTCCATTGTTTCTCTGACGAGGCTGCAGGCTTCACGTGAACTTGCGGCCCGCCCCCTTGCTCCCGCCCTGTAGACGGCTCTTGACGCCCCGCTCGGGCCAGAGGGGTCTCCCCCTCCGCCTGGGGCCCGCTACGGGGCTCTCCGGCGATTACCCCGACCGGACTTACACCCGTTGGTTCGGTGCAACATCGCTTCGACCGCTCGCCGGCTCGGGCCTCGTCGGGATCGGAGTGTTCAGGACGCACCATCGAGGCAGTGTACCTCAGGGCGCGGCGAGCGCGCCGAGCCAGGCTTCGAGCGCGTCGAGGTCCTGCGGCAGTGTCAAGGACCGGCCATGCTGATCCACGTTCGGAGTCATGCGGCGGCGGCCTTGTGGGCCGTGGGATCGCGGAACGAGGGTCCGTCGATCTCGATGATGTGGGCGTGGTGACGGAGGCGGTCGACGGCGGCGCTGGCGAGCAGTGGATCCCCGAAGACGCCGGGCCACTCAGCGGCGCTGCGGTTGGAGGTGATGATCATGGAGCGCCGCTCGTACCGCAGCCGGATGATTTCGTAGAGTCTGGATCAGCTTGGCCGAACCACAGGTGGATCACATAGGCCGGGCTGCAACAGCCGGAGGGTGAGGGCCCACCCCGGACGCAACGGGAGCCAATGGGGCGATTTTCTCTCAATGCACGGTGGGTGAGGCCTCACCCCGGGCGCAAGGAGAGCCCGGAGGCGGGTTTTGCTCTCGGTGCCGGGAGGGTGGGCCGGCACCCCAGCCGCAACGGGAGCCGCGCGCGGGGAGAGGGCGACCGCGGCGCCTCCGCCGCCTCCGCCGCCTCCGTCGCCTCCGTCGCCTCCGTCTCCCCGACGGCGCCGCCTGGCACCCGGAACTCAGTCACGTCGGCGGTGCAGTCGGCTCGGGCAGGTGCCAGCCCATCGTCACTGCCACTCCGTTAGAATCAATTCTTCTATGATCAAGGCGGCGTCTCATTGGCTGTGGCGAAATCGTGGCAAGTCTAAACGTTGCGACTAAAAATGCCTGTGCTCGCGACAGTGGAAGAGTATGTTCTGAACACCTGGAGTTCACCACCCAACACAGAGCGTCCCATGTCCTGCAACGATTCCAGGACCCTCGGCCCCATCCCCGTCTGGTCCAACAAGACGAACAACACCTGGTTGTTCCACCCGCTGGCGGCGCCGCAGTCGTCCGCAGGGGTCAACTTCGCGCGATGCACGCTCGAAGTCGCCCAGTCCAGCGGCGCCATCAAGGTGCGGCCGGCCGTGCGTTACTCGAACGATCTCCAGACCTGAGACGCCCCGGTCGCCATCGACGCTGCGAACATGACCCAGACCAACGACGGGGTGAAATTCGGCACGTTCACCGACATCCAGGCTGGCGCCAAGAACTTCCTCCAGTGGGGCGGCGAAGTCACCGACAGCAGCGGCACCACGACCGAGCTCGCGATGGTCAGCCTGCGCGTCGACACCAAGGTCTGAGCGGTGTTCGCATCAAACAAGGTCTACAGCGGCGCGGTGAGCGCGGGGTCGACGGTGACGCGGATGGGGGGGCGCCAGGAAACCGCCAGTGCGAGCTGGGCTGGCGACGCCTGGTCGTGGCTCGTGGACTTGTTCACGAGCGGGACGAGCGACGGATGCGGGAGTTGCTCGTGCAATCTCCAAGAAGCCTCCGAATGCGTAGCCAATGAGGGGGTTTGCACCTGTGAGTACACATCTATCAACCCCTGCGTGCGGATGACTGCCTGTTTCGCTGGATATCGCAGGATACACCCTGACTAAATGACCGTCGCCTGCCGGAGATCGCTGATGCTCCTCCCCGTCATTCTCGCATGCTTCGCGCCAGTGCCGCCGGTACTGTCGTATCCCCAGCTCGAGCCGCTCGTTGCCACCGAAGTGACGCGGGTGGAGGCGCCCGGAGCGCCCGCGGGGTGCATCAGTAGTGTTCAGGTTCGCGTCGCCAACGAACCGTGCGCCGCCGAGTTGCTCGACGCGCACGATGGGAACGAAATGCCAGGCGGATACACGTCGCAGTCCGGACACTTGGCGGGTCCGGACGGCCGTTGTTCCTTCATGTGCCTGTCCGGACGCGGAAGACACTGGTTGTTCTGGACGTTGACCCCGGGCTGGCGCGGAGCCGCAACCTGCACGGTCGAGGGGCTCGGGAGCATGACCATCGACGTCATCGACTACGTGCCGGGCGGAGAAGTGGACCCGGCGGTCGGCGCGCTGTGGCTCCCGGCCGGCGCGCCCAGTTGGGGTATGGAGCGCATCCCTCAGCCCGATGGGACGACCGTGTTGGGTGTGGGGAAGAATGGCTGCCCCGGCGGCCAACCGTCGCGCGGGCCGTCGCCAGCGCCCTGAACTCGCGGCTACCCCGTCGCCGGCGGGCGGCTGCACGCCGGGGCGGCGGCCTCGCTGCGCGCACAGGGGTTGGCGGCGGGCGTCGCAGCGTAAGCCCCCGGCCAACAGCCCGGCTCCAGCGTAGCGGGCACCCTCGTCGGCGCGACCGGCGACGGCCTGCTGCCGTGCTCCGATTCCCTGCGAGACACACGCTGGTCGTTTCGGCTGGCCGAGCCCGGTTGGCGCGGCACCGCGAGTTGCTCGGTCCCCGGCCACGGCGGCATGGAAGTTCGAGCCGTCGAACGCATCCCCGGCCAGCCCTCCCGGCCACTCTGAGCCAGGCGGCGGCGGCGCCGTTAACGATCTTTCCATCAACCCCCTTGCGCCAAGCGCCACCGCGATACGGTCGGCGGCCGATGCGTTTCGACCCCCGGAATCGCCTTGACCGCCGCCTTCCTGGCGCCGGCGTCCACCCGGAGGGTCGCGTCCGCCTGCACCTCAGCGAAGATCGGCGGGCGCGGCCCGATCCGGTGCCACCGCGCGACCTGAAGGAGCTTTTGGACGTCCGGCAGCGCCCCACCAAGCGCGTGATCGATTCGCTCCCCTACGCGCCTCAGCTCATCCGGCTGATTCGCACCCCTTACGCGATGGCCGGCGTTCGCCCGAAACGGGTCGCGTTCTTGGAGCCCTCGCCCACCGCCGCTCCGCGTCCACGCTTCGGCGCCGCCCTCCACGAGGCCCACGCCGACTGGCCAGAAGTGGGATCGCCCTCCGCCATTGTCCCCCGCCCGCGCGCGTTCGCCCCGCGCGTGAACCTGGCGGTGCCGCTCCCCCCGCTGCCGGTGCCGCGTTGACCCCCGCGGAGCACGCCGCGCTCCTGGCCACCGCCGGGCCGGCGTCGGGCCGGGGCATCATCGGCGAAACCACCGAGGCGCTCCACAAGTTTTTGGTCGACGGCTACAACCTCGGCGGGCAGCCGCCGCGGCTCGAAGAAGAGCTGAAGTTCATCCCAAAGGATCGCGAAGAGGTGCTGTACATCTACATGTACCGCCTGGCCCAGAACCCGGCGTTGCTCAACAGCAAGCGCCACCGGCAGGCGCCGGTCTTCGTTAAGACCGACGCGTCCGAGGGCGAGGTCTACTACCACCGGCCGCCGCTTCTGCTCGATCTCTACTATCTCGTTGCGGTACACAGCAAATTCCGCAGCGATGCCGAACGATTGATGGGCTGGCTGCTCGTCCGCCTCAACGAAGCCACCCATCTGATCCATCGACCGCGCCGCTTTGCGCTCCCCGACGGTCGCGAGGTGGACAGCCTCGGCCGCACCTACGACGTCAACTGCTTCACCGGGCAACCGCCCGAAGAAGAGGACGAAAAGGGCGCCGATGATGGGCTGCTCGTCGAAAAGGTTTCCTTGGCGTTGACCGACGATCTCACGGTCGGCGACGCCATCAATCTGTTCACGCTTCATGAGGCTCCCTACCGCCCGTTCTTGACTTATCGAGCACGCGTGGCGTTAGATGGACCCTTGTACAAGAGTGCGGGCGGCTCGACCGTTCGCATGGGAAGGCTCTCGGCCACCTCGCCCCCAGCGGATGGTCAAGAATCGTCTCGAAACGGGCGCATCCGTCCTGGACTGCCTCCGCAAAAGCCGCGACCGGTCATCGGGCCGACCGCGCACTTCTTCCGCAAGAACGCGGATTCTGACTCAGACTCGGAGGACTGAATCATGGATTATCATACCCCAGGCGTCTATATTCGTGAGGTCGACAGCGGCGCCAAGCCGATTGCGTCGGTCTCCACGTCCATCCCGGGCTTCCTCGGGTTGTTCAACTTCAAGCCGCCGATCGACGCGACGGCGATCACCGGGAGCAACGGCAAGCGCCAGCTCAAGGGCAAGGTCGCGCCGCAGCTCATCGACGAAAAGGGCGCCATCAAGGGCGATGCCGCCGAGGCGACGACCGCGCTCACCCAGTCGATGAAGCTCGACCGCAAGGCCGTGCGCGACGTCAAGAAGTACTTCGAGTTGTACGGCGCCGCCAAGGCCGGCCCCACCGCTCCGAAGTTCGAAGCGGGCACCAAGGGCAAGGTCAAGGTCACGTGGGCCGAAAAGACGATCGAAGTTCCTGAAGTGAACATGAGCGTCGACGGCAAGGTGGTCACTGACTCCGACGAAGCCGTCGAGAAGCTGCTCAACTCCCTGCACGAGACCTTCCCGCTCGACAAGCCCCAGCCGAAGTCGGCCGCCGACGTGCTCGGCGCCTACGGCTACGAGGTCAAGGGCACCGCCGGCTCGGCGATGCGCAGTGAGTACTCGGTGCCCCCGGTCGCGATCACCAACAAGGCGGAGTTCTTCCGCTGGTTGCAGAGCTACTTCGCCCAGTACCTGATCGAAACCCGCCCGGTCGAAGACCTCGTCGGCAAGTCATTCACCAACCCCGACGACGCGGCAGACGCGGTGTACGAAGCGCTCAACAGCGACGACGCGCTCAAGGCCGAGTTCCGGGACTGGCTCAGCCAGCCCACCACCTTCAACTTCGTGGCGGGCGTCAACGGCTTCTTCGATAACGGCGGCGGCAAGTGCTACGTCTACCTGATGGGCATGCAGGACACCGAGGGCTCGGTTCGTGAAAACCAGGCCGACAAGCTCGGGTTGTACGCGTTCGACGACGTGGACGACATCGCCCTGATGGTCGCGCCGGGCCTCACCCCCAACCAGCAGCGCGAAATGCTGGAGCTGTGCGAGGTCCGCAAGGACCGCTTCGCGATCCTCGATGGGCCAATCATCTCCGATGGCGCCATGGACATCCCGGCCAGCAACAAGGGCTATGGCGCCATCTACGTGCCGTGGTGTCGCATCACCAAGCCCAGCTGGTTCACCGGCAACCAGGAGCACATCAAGATCGCGGGCCCCAACCGCCGCAAGCTCATCAAGTCCGAGCGCAACGAGCTCTTCGTCCCGCCGAGCGGCCACATCGCCGGGCTTTACGCTCGCGTCGACGGTGAACGCGGCGTGCACAAGGCGCCCGCGAACGAGATCCTGATGGGGATCACCGGCCTCAGCCAGAACATCAACCGGCTGGAGCAGGGGCAGTACAACGACCGCGGCATCAACGTCGTGCGCATCTTCAAGGACCGCGGCGTCCGCGTCTGGGGTGCCCGTACCCTCGGCACGGCTTCCGACCCCTCCTGGAAGTACATCAACGTGCGCCGGCTCTTCATCATGGTCGAGCAGTCGATCATGTTGGGCAGCCAGTGGGCCGTGTTCGAGCCCAACGATCACTCGTTGTGGAAGAAGATCACCCGCGATCTCCGCGCCTACCTCATGCGCGTCTGGCGCTCGGGCGCGCTGTTCGGCACCACCGCAGAAGAGGCGTTCTACGTCAAGTGTGACGACGAGACCAACCCGCGCTACCTCATCGACGCGGGCCAGGTCAACATCCAGATCGGCATCTGTCCGGTCAAGCCGGCGGAGTTCGTGATCTTCAGCATCGGCCAGTGGGACGGCGGCGCACTCATCGAAGAGTAGCCGCTTTCCAACTGCTGATCTTGGGATGGGGGAGGGCGAGGGCCCTCCCCCATAACGCCCCCACCCCTCACTCCAGAATCCCCGCGAGGACACCTTGGCTGCCGACTTCAAGACCGAGTACGAGTTCATCCTCCCCCGCGGCTTCGTCGACAAAGACGGGGTGCTCCATCGTGAAGGCGTCATGCGCCTCGCCAACGCCAAGGACGAGATCACCCCGCTGACGGACATGCGCGTCCAGCGCAACCGCGCCTACCTGATCATCGTCTTGCTCTCCCGCGTGGTGATCCGCCTCGGCTCGCTCAACGAAGTGAACACCGGCACCGTCGAAAACCTCTTTGCTGGCGATCTCCGCTTCCTCGAAGAGATGTACAACCGCATCAACGAAGACGAAGCGACGATCACCGTCACCTGTCCCGAATGCGGCGCCAAGTTCGAGAAGGAGTTTGGCCGCCTGGGGGAATCGTAAGCTACCCCCTGGAGAACATCTTCAAGGAGGTAGCTTTCATCGCCTACCACTTCCACTGGGCGCGGGAACCGCTCCTCGAGTTGTCGCACAAGGAGCGGCATACTTGGGTAAAGGAGATCTCGACGATCAACGAGAAGATCAACGCACCCCGGTGAACGACTCGACATGCGCCCCGGCATCCTGATCCAGCACAACTCGACGCCGCGCCGCTCACGTGAGCTGGTGCGGTGCGACATCGCCGCGATGATCGGGTTTTTGTACCGCGCGCGCTGGCCCGAGGGCGCCACCGCCGGCGACTTTCTCCACGTGCCGATGCGCCGCTGGGAAGACCTCGCGCGCAATCCCCACCGTGAGCTGGTCGATCCCATCACCCGCAGCTCGGCACGATGCTTCTTTGAGAACGGTGGCGACGAGCTCCACCTGCTGATCGTGTGTATCGAAGATGAGACGGCGCTCGTCGGCGGCGGATTGGCGGAAGGGGCGCTGTCGTCCCTCTTCGAGCGGCTTCGCACCGAAGAGGAGATCGCGCTCGTCGCGGTTCCGACGCTGGCCTACCTCCGCTGCGACGTCGCGAGGACCGGTCGCGTCAGCTGGCGCGGCGAAGACCTCGCGGACGAGCTCCTGGCGCACTGCCGGACCATGAACAACCGCTTCTTCGTGATGGACGCCCCGCACGGGCTGCACGGCGAGCTTCTCCAGCGCTGGTTCGCCGATTTCCGCACGCGGGAGCCGGCCACGCGGGCGTGGGGTGCCGTGTACTACCCCTTCCTGATGGCAGGCGACAAAGCGCTCCCCCCCTCCGGCGCGATGATGGGCGTCTACGCCCGGATGGAGCGCGAGCGTCAGCCGACCGGGATCGCCTGGCCCCCGGCCAACACCACGGTACGCGGCGTCACCCACACCGAAGTCGAAATGGACTGGAGCGAGGTCGGGCTGGTCGGCGAGGCGGGCATCAACCCGCTGCTCGTCGCCCCCGGCCGTGGGGTGGTGGTCTGGGGCGCCCGGACAATGTCGACCGACCCGACCTTCAGCTTCATCAACAGCCGCCGCATCGTCAGCATGATCGGTGAACAGCTGCGGCGCGACAACGAGTGGGCCATCTTCGAACCCAACGAAACCGGTCTTTGGAAGGTGGTTGAGCGCGATGTGATGGCCAGACTCGAGCAGCTGTGGAACGCCGGATTGTTGTCGGGCACGCGCGCAATGGAAGAGTATTCGGTAGAGTGTAGTCGGTCGACCAACCCACTCGTCGTGCGCGACCGAGGCGAGCTCCACGTCGAGGTGAAGCTCAAGCCGGTCGGGTCCACCGAGCAGATTCTGATCGATCTTCGTCTCGGGGCACCGGGCACGTAGACGGATCTTCGGATAGCGATCTTTTGCGGAGGTCTCATGGCTGACTGGCGCGGACGCGGAATGGGCCGGGCTGAAGGTCAGGTCACCCCCGAGATCAAGGGCGGCGCCGGCAAAGGCGGGGGCCGGCCGGGCAGTCAGCCGTCGCTCACCATCACCGGGGGCGCGGGAAAAGGCGGCGGACGACCTGGCTCTCAGCCGTCGCTGGACATCACCGGCGGCGCGGGCCGTGGCGGCGGCCGTGGCGGCTCTCAGCCCAGCTTGGCCGCCAAGATCGACTTCGGGGGGGACATCAAGTTCACCATGAAGGGCACGGCCGCGACCGGAAACGCACGGGCGGAAACGTCGATCGGCACCAACACCGGGCCTGAAAAGAGCCCCCGGGTGGCCGACCCCGAGGGGAGCTTCATGTTTTACCTGGTGCTGGGCGGCAGCACGACCCCGGTTGCCCAGTTCAAAGAAGCCAGCGGGCTGAAGTCCAGCACGGCCATCTTCGAGATCGAAGAAGGCGGGGTCAATCACCGGGTGCACAAGCTTCCGGGCCAGTCCCGGTGGGACAACATCGTGCTGCGCTACGGCGTCAGCAGCGACACCCAGCTTGCCCAGTGGCGCAACGAGATCCTGTCGGACGAATTCGCCAAGCGCAAAAGCGGCAGCATCGTGATGATGACCATCGCTGGCGAAGAAGTGCGGCGGTACAACTTCACCGATGGCTGGCCCGTCGCGTGGGAAGGCCCGCACTTTTCGGCGGACAGCGCCGAAGTCGCGGTCGAGATGGTAGAGATCGCCCACTCCGGGATCCAGATCACTTAGGCGGGAGGGAAAGATGGCGGAGAATCGGCGAATCCCTGGAGAGGGCCTGAGTGATCGGATGGAGGCGCGCACGCGTCGCCGTCCCCGGCTCGGGATGTCGCCCGCGTTCTACGCCCGCCTCGGCCTCGACGATCCCTGGGGCGCGCCGTTGGCGCCTGCTCAAACCGGCGGCAAAGCCGACGGGATGGTTTTCTTGTCTGCGGCGCCCTACTACGCGATGCTCCGGAAGCTCGCGTCGGCGCGCCGACGCCGCGAACGCCGGCAGGAACGCTTCCTCGAACAACGTGCCGGCACCACGATGCGCGCCGCGCGTCGTGCCTGGCCGGGCGAAGGCAAACTACCGACGCCGCGGATCGCGTCGCTGGCGCTGGAAGCGATGCAGCTTCCGCTCGCGCCGGCGCCCGCCGCCGCCGCGGGTGAGGCGCCGCCTACCTTCGCGGGGGTGGCGTGGCGGCCGAACGTGCCGACGCCAGGGGTGTCGGACCCGTGGAAGAGCACCCCGTTCGTAGCCGCGCGTGTCGCGCGCAGCCAGGGCGCGGCGTCGTACGCCGGGGCCCGGATTGCCGGCGCCGTCGCGGCGCGCACCCACGCCGACGCTGTGGCGGAGTTGCCCCAGAGTGCACGCGCCTCGATAGCGCGCGTCCGTCGGCGTATTCTGGTCGACGATCCCACCCCTGTCGAAACGGTCGAGATCATCCGCCGCTCGGCGCTCGCGCGCCCGATCGTCCGGCAGGTCGAAGCGTCCTTTGTGGCACCCGCCGCGTCTATGGCCCGCGCCGTGGCTCGCGGAGCGGCGCCACGCACCTCTGGGGCCAGTACGCGCGCCGTACAGGTCGCGCTGGCTGCTTCGAGTGGTGGCGAGGCGGAATTCGATCGAGCGGCGGCAGGAGCCCTGGCGGTACCCGCCCGCGGCGAAGCCATGCGCCCCGCGGCGGCGCGGCGCACGCCGCCCGCGCAGCGGGCGGCCGCGCGTGGAGAAACCCGCCGCGAAGTCAGCACGCTCAGCGCGTCGCCGCTCTCGGCTGCGCGCGTCAGCGCCGGGCGCCCGGTTGCGGCGTCTCCTGTCGCGCGGCCTTCCTCGGCCGCTGGCCGCGAAGCAGCCGGCGGCGAGGCAGCAGGGTTTGCGCCCCAATCGGTCCAGCGCTTCCGCCCGGCCGCGGCCGCGGTCGCGCGGGCCGTTTACGGTTCGGTAGCGCCAATCGGATTGGACGCTGCCGTGGCGCCCGCCGCAACGGCCCGTGGCGACGCAGGGCCGCCATCGCAGGCAGAAGCGCGCCTGGTGCGTACGGCCAGCGGCGCATTCACGCGCCCGAGTCGGGTGCGCGCCGCCGACGCGGTGCTGCCCGCAGCCCCGGCGGCGCCGCCGGCGGTAGGAGCAGCTACGACGTCGGTGGCAGCGCCCTCGCAGCGGGTCGTCGCATCGGGAGCGTCGCCCGCCGCGGTGGCGCAGGCTTCGGCCGCTCCAGTCGGATCGCGTGTCGCCCTCCCCCCGGTGGCAGCCAGCCTTCGCGCCGCGCGTCGGGCCCTGCCTGCGCTACGGCCCGGCTCTTCGCTCCCAGTGGCTGTCGCGGCAGAGGCGACGGCCGGCGCGGCTCAGCCAGTCGCCCGCGCCCGGCGGTCGGCGGCGGTGCGGCTCCCAGGTGGTCAGTTTGTGGCCGCATCGAGCGCGCCCGAGCTCCAGTCTCCCGCCGCGTCCCCGCTTCCCGGACGCGGGGCTCCCCGCGCTTCGGTTGGCACCCTTGGCGGCATCGGCGCGGCGCCCTCAGCAGCGGCGCCAACGCGGGTCGGCGCCACGCCGCGTGGGGCGGATGGCACCGTCGTCGGCAAGGCGCCGCTCGCTGTGGATCACCCGTCCGGCTCGGTCGGCTGGGCTGTGGCGCGGCTCGCTGACCTCGCACGCCCGTCGCGCTCGGCGCTCCCGCACGCCACTCCGCCGTCGTTCGTTCTGCCGGAGCGGGAGGGCGCGTCGCCCGGCACGTCGATAGCGACGCCACCGGCCGCCCGTTCGGTCGCCGCGGATGCCCGCGTCGTGGCCCCGGTGGTGGCGGCGGCGCGTCCGACGAAGACATCCCTTTCCGGTGCCGGCGGCGTCGCCCGCGCGGTGGCCCGCGCGGTACCCTCCGGCCCTGCGGCGCGCGCGCCGGTTTCGCTGGTGCAGGCGTCCACGCCCGCATCCGTGCGTCGGTCGGGTCCGCTCTCGTGGGCGCGGCCGAACGCGGATTCGACGATGGTCGCTACCGCGGGCACCCCACCCCGTCGGGCGGTGTCGCCGGCGGCACGACTGGCGGCAGCGCCGGTCGCTGGCGTCGCTCCGACCCCCTCGTCACGCGGCGCCGCTCCCCGCGCGCCCGAGGCGGTTTTCCCAGTCCCTCCCCAGCTCCTCGCCGAGTTGACGGAAGCCGGCCTCGTGCAGAGCAGCTGGAGCCAGTCTACGCCCGTGCGAACCCCCGACGGGCGCTACGTCTCCGCCCGCGTGGCGCAGGCCCTTCCTGGGCTATCGGTGCTGCCCAGCATCAGCGGTCCGATAGCCGTGTCGACGGCGCCGAATCCTCGCTCACCGACGATTCGCACCCCGCAGGTCCGCTTCGTCAATGCGGCCAGCGGCACTCCCCCCCAGGGGCAGTTCTCCGGTGCACCAGTCACTCGTTCTCGGCCAACCGACTGGGTATCGGCGCGGACGGCCGTCGCGTCGGCGACCGCGTACCGGGGCGCGATGGGCGTGCGTTCTCCGGATGGCGTGTTCGCGGGTGCGGGCGCATTCAACACCCCTGAGGCGGAGTTCGTCTCTGCCCGGACGGCTCGCTCCGAAGCCGGCGGCGGCACGGTTCCGTCGAGGGCGCCTGCGGGTGTGGGTTCCCTCTCCGAGGGCACCTCCCCTGTCACCCCCGGCCCGCGTCGCGAGGCGGTGGCCTCCCGCACTCCCGCCCGGCGCGCTGCCGCCGCCTCCCGCAGCGCCGCTCCCACCGTGCGCGCAGCACGACCGTCGTTGGAAACCACGCTCGCGGATGTGTCGGCGGCGACGCCGGCCGCGGGCGCCCCCACCTGGGCCGCGCGCTCCGACGGCACCCCAATGGTGCGCTCGGCACAGGGGCTCTTTGAGTCGCTGGCCAGGGCCACCACCGCGGAGCAGGTGGTCAACGTCATCGCCGCACGCGCCGGCGCGATGCCCGGTCCCGTGCCGCTCTCAGCGCCGATGCGTGACGTGGTCGAACAGATCCGCCAGGAGATTCGGAAGCCCGCCGCGGCGGAAGGGGCCACCCTCTCCACGCGCGCCCCCGACGTGCCGAGGCCGACGGCGACGATGTTGCGCGGTGGCTCGGAGCCCGTTGCGAGCAGCGCCTCGGTCCATCGGGGAACCACCCGTCCGGTGCGTTCTTCGGCGACGGTGCGCGGCGCCGGGGGCGCCGATGATCGTGTCAGCAAGCTCGTCAAACGCCTCACCGACCTCATCCACCTCGCAGAGACCGAACGCCGGCTCAGCGACGCGCGGGGGCAGGTTCGAATGGCGGAAGATACCGCGGCGGCGCGCGCGGAAGGCTCTGCCCCGGTCAGCGGCGGCAGCGGCGAAGGTGGGAAGTTGGACGTCGAAGTCTTCGCTCGCGAAGTGCTCGAAGTCGTGAACCGTGAGCTTGAAACCCGCCGGGAACGGCGGACGGAGGATGGCGATGAAACCAGTTGGTGGTAGCTCTTCGAAAGCGTCGTTCCTGAACCTCGACACCGGGGTCACCGGGTTCGAAGTCCAGTACAACCCGAAGGAATTTCGGGTCGAGAAGTCCGTGACCTGGCAAGAAGCCAGCAATCAGGGACAGTCGAACAACCCGATCCAATTCCAGAAGGGCGCCCCGATGACGGCGTCGTTCGACCTGATCTTTGACACGACGGCCGATGGCGCCAACGTGCAGAAGGTTTGGGTCGACAAGCTGTTGTCGTTGACCAACGCCGACCAGACTCCCGCGCAGGGCGAACCCGCCGAGCAGGACAAGAAGCGGCCGCCCGCGCTCCACTTCCAATGGGGCACCTTCGAGCTCCAGTGTGTGATCGAAAGCATCTCGACGACTTTCCTGATGTTCGCCTCGGACGGCACCGCAGTGCGGGCGCGGTGCAGCGTCAAGCTCAAGCAGTGGGAGCTGGCGAACTTCGCCGGCTATGGCAGCTCTGGCCGCTTCAATGCCGATAAGATCAAGCTCATCTCCGTCAAGGGCGGCGAGACCGTGTCCCAGGTGGCCGCGGCCAACGGCGTCGACATGCGGGCGCTGGCCACGGCCAACAAGATCACCGACCCCATGGCCGACCTGACGGGAAAGACGCTCACGGTACCCAGCTCGGCCGCCAGCAAGGCCATGGCTGCCGCAAAGAGCGCAGCCCTCGCCGCCGGCAAGGAAGCGATCGGGGCGGCGGTCGACGCGGTGCTCGCGGGCGATGCGAAGGGCGCTTGGAAAGCGGCCGAAGACGCGAACAAGAAGGCAGTCACCGGCGCTGCCAGCGCTGCTGCCAAGAACGCCCTCAAAAAGATCTTCTGATCGGAGCCACTCATGGCCGGGTCCACTCGTAGCGCCACCAGCTATAAAATCGTCCTCGGAAGCCAAACCCTCACCCAGCCGGAGGGGGACGGCGTGGAGTCGATCGTGGTCGAAGACCACGTAGACATGGTGGAGATGCTGACCTTGCGCCTGAGCGGCGTCGAAGGCACGCCCAAGTGGGAGGCCGAGATCGGGCAAACGGTCGAGGTCCAGATGGGCAGCGGCAGCCGCACCCTCTTCAAGGGCGAGATCACCGCGATGGAGCCGAGCTGGGGCGCCGACGGCATCGCAACGCTCACCGTGAAGGCGCTGGACAACGCCCACCGCCTCGGCCGCGGCCGCAAGACGCGGACCTTCGAGAAGAAGAAGGACAGCGACATCGCCAAGACCGTCGGTGGGGAATCGAACCTTTCCGTCAAGTGTGATCCGACGCCGGAAACGCACGACTACGTGCTCCAGCGCAACGAGTCCAACCTCACCTTCCTCAAGCGGCTGGCGGCGCGGAACAACTTCCAGGTCACCGTCGACGAGGGCACGCTCCACTTCAAGAAGGCCAGCCTCTCGACCACTCCCAAGAAGATCGAGATGGGAAAGAATCTCCGCAGCATGCGGATGAACTTCAACTCGCAGGATCAGGTCACCAAGGTGGTCGTGCGTGGGTGGGACATTCGCCAGAAGAAGGAGATCGTCGGAACCGCCTCTGCGGGCGACATCGAGACCATCGGCGGGGGTCAGGCGGGCGCCAAGCTGTCAGAGTCCAAGTTCGGCGAGCAGATCGCGTACATCACCGACGTGCCCATCGCCTCGCAGTCGATGGCAAACGATGTCGCCAAGGCCGAGCTGAATCGTTTGGCCCGCCAGTTCGCGCGCGGCACGTGCATCGTCGACGGGGACGATGCGCTCTACGCGGGCGCCATCGTCGAGTTCGTCGGGCTGCAGATGCCCCACAACGGCAAATACTACATCGTGAGCACGCGGCACGTGATCAGCCCGTCCTCCGGCTACACCACCGAGCTGTCTTTCTGTGGGAACACGCTCGGAACCTAGTCAGCCCCATAGCCGACGTTCCGGTGCGGCGCCCAACGTCGTGAGTGCGGACGCAAAGCGGGGGGTCAGTGATGGGCCGTCGGATGAGTAGGCACTGGTTCGCGCCCCTGTCGATCGGCCTGGCGCTCGCGGCGTTCATCACGGGACCGGCGTGGTGGCAGGGGGGCTATGTCGCCTCCCAAGGCGCCGAAGTCTACGGACACGCGTGGGTGCAGGCGTGGGCGGCCGACGCGTGGCCGGCCTGGCCGTCGGGAACCAGCTTGGCGGCGGGGGCAGCCTCCTGGCCCATCCTCGACGGCCTGCCCACCTGGCTGGCAGCGGGGTTGGCGCAGCTTGTGGGGCTGAGGGCGGCGTGGAACCTGCTAATTGCGGCGGGCGTGGTGCTGGCGGCGGTCGGGGGCGCGAGGTTGGCGAAGGCGGTTGGCGGGGCGCCGATCGTTGGGGCGGTGGCGGTACCCCTGATGCCCATCTGGCTCGGCTCGATCACCAGCGGGCTCACCGAGGACCTTGCGATTGGCCTCCTTGCCCTTGCGATCGCCGCGGGCCTCGAAGGGCGATGGGTGAGGGCGGGCATCCTGGCGGGGGTCCTGGCGCTCTGCGGGCTGTACCTCGCGTGGTTTGCGGGCCTCGCCCTTGTCATACTGGGCGTACGTGCGCTGTTTCAGAGTCGCGACCAGTGGCGCGGAATACTCGGTGGCGCCTTGCTCGCAGGCGTGCTGGCCTCGGCGGCGGCGGCTCCGTTTGCCAGCCAGCTTCGTGAGCCGACCCCGGCGCGTCCGCGGGCGCCAGCGGCCGAGCCGCTTTGGGCGCTCAATCCCTGGCGAGGCGCCGACGCGGCCAGCTTCCTCGCGGTCGGCAAGGTGGACACCGTGGGAGCCGTGGTGCGAGAACACCCGACGTACTTAGGCTATGCGACGATTGCCCTGGCCGTTGTGGGGGGTGGGCCGGCCGGTTGGGCGGCGGTGGCTGGGTGTGCGCTCGCGTCGGTGGGTGACGACGTGTCCGTTGCGGGGAAGCCGACCGGACTCGGCAATCCCGTCGCTAGCCTGCTTCACGCGATCCCGATGGGCGACCGCTTCCGGAACCACGCTCGCATCATGCTCCTGGGGCAGTTGGTGCTCGTCGCGATGGCGGCGCGGGGTGCGACGCGCGTGGCGCGCGGCCGGCGATCCTGGGTGGTCGGCGCGGCGCTGGTGATCGCGGCCGAGGTCGTGCTTTTGAGCCCCGCGCGGGCCCCGGCCCCGGTCACGCCAGCAGCTTCCCCAGCGATCTATGCGGAGCTTTCCAGAGCGCCCTTGGCGTTGCCGGTGCGGGTGGTCGGCGCCAGAAATCCCCAGGCGCCGCTCTTCGACCAGCGAGCGCATGGGCGGGTCTTGCGCAACGGACCCAACCGTCCGGACCCGGGGCGGCCGCGGCCCGACGAGGAGATCGTGGTCGCTTTTGGCGAGGCGGTGGCGCGCTTGCAGGGGGAGTTGGGGCCCCCGGATACAACGGTGGGTGACGACGCGGCGTGGTGGCCATAGCGCGGCGGACGGATACAACTCCCAATGCGCATCTCGCGACTCCTGGCCGTCTTCGTGCCTTCCCTGTTGGCGTGTGCAGGACGGCAGGCCGATGCGCTCACGGCGCCGGTCGGCGAAGAGGAGGAGCCGCCGGTGGTGGACTTCCTCCTGGTGGTCGACTCGTCGGGCCCGATGAAGGAGGAGTCGTCTGCCGTTTTACTCGGCGCCGGCGGCGTGCTGGGAGGCGCCGTCACCGCTGAGTGCCAGCGACGAAGGCAGCGTGGACCTCTGGCGATTCGGAGCCCTCCGCGCGGTGTGGATACTCTCCGACGAAGGGGACGGTTCGCGACGGGTTGCCAACAACGACGGGGACGCCGAGAACTACATCGACCTGTTCCGCGAGTTGGCCGCCGCCAGCACCCTGGGCGCGTACCGGGAGCTCACCGGCGCTCCCGACGAAGACTGTGCCGAGGTTGACGTGGGCGCCGTCCTTGCCGCGGGCATGGCCGGCGACCTGGAGTAGCGCCGCCGGTTAGGCGGCGACCATGCTGAGCCGGATGGCGCTGGTGTACGCGGTGCTGGCGCGAGTGTTCCATGTGCGCGTGATCCCCTGGCTTGTCGCCTGCGTCTACGGCGGCCTGCGGCTGAACGTCTGGTTCTGGATGGCGCTGGACAACCTCGCTTTCCGCCGCCTCGCCACGACCCGGGTCAAGCGACCGATCGTGATCGTCGGCAACCCTCGCACCGGGACGACGTTCTTGCACCGCTTCCTCGTCGAGCAGGGCTTCGGCGTCGGCCAGCACCTGTACCGCAGCCTCTACCCCTCGATCATCCTCCAGAAGTTCCTCCGCCCGCTATTGCCGCTTTTGGAGAAGGTCTCCCCCGCCCGATTCCACGCTTCGGCCGCGCACGACACCAACCTCTCCTCGGTGGAGACCGACGACGTGGCGGTGTTCTTCCGCTACCTCGACGGCTTCTTCCTCTACGGCTTCTTCTTGGCGTGGGACGAGAAGGACCGCTTGCCGATGTTCGCGCCCGAGACGCGCGACACCAGCGCGCGGGACTTCGATTGGCTCGAAGCCGTGTGGCGTCGTAACCTCGTGTCGCAAGGCGGTGACCGCGTGGTCGCCAAGCTGTTCTCAACGGGGGTGCGTACGCCGGCGTTCCTGGAGCGCTTTCCGGACGCCCACATCTTGTACATGGTGCGCGACCCGGTCGACGTGATCCCCTCGACCTTCAGTCTGGTGACGGGGGTTCTGGACAAGGCCTTCGGCTACTCGACGCTGCCGGCGCCGATCCGAGACCGGTACAACGAGCGCATGTATCTGGCGTTGGTGGACCTCTTCCGTCGCTTCCACACCGACTGGGCCTCAGGGCGCATCGATCGAACGCGGGTGATGGTGGTGTCGTACGACCGGATGATGCGCGACTTCGACGGGTTGATGGCGGAGATGATCCCCTTCTTCGACATGCAGCCCACCGAGGCGCAGCTCGCTGCGATCCGCTCCACGGCGGAGCAGCAGCGGAGTTACCGCAGTAACCATGCCTATAACCTGGAGAAGTACGGGCTCGATGCTGATCGCATCCGCCGCGACTGCGCGTTTGTCTACGAGACGTGGTTATCGTGAGGGGGTGTCGTCGATCGAGCCAACTCCGCGCCTGGCCCCCGATCCCGCGGCGGTTCTGGAAGCCCAGGCGCTGCGTTTGCGGCTCCGGTGGTCTGAACCCGGGCAGCGGGCGCGGGCTCGCGCGCGGCTCGGAACCCCGCCCGTGACGGACCGCGTCGGCTGCGCGTGGCTGGCCGTTCTGGACGAGCGCCATCCGTTTGCGGTGTGGCTCGACAGTGAGCGGCCCTGGTCGGCTTGCCCCTTGGAGTTTGACGGCCTTTCCCGCCGCCAGATGGTCAGTGCCCACCCCTTCGTCGCGGCGAGTCCGTGGTTGATCCGCTCGACGTCCCCCGCATCGTGAGCGATGCGGCGAGGTCTGGGGTCCGGAGACCTTCGCTGCACCCGTAGACTGGCCGGCGCGGGCGCTGGAGTTGACGACCGCGGATGCCGCCGATGTGGTCCTCGTGGCGCCCCACCCTCACGACATCCTCATCGCAAAGGTGGAGCGATGGGAAACGCAGGATCGAGAGCACGCCGCCCTGATTCTCGCGGCGTTTCCGCTCACGCGCGGTCAGGCGTCGCTGCTCCTCGACCGGACCCCCCACCGAACCGGGGCGATCCTCGACGCGGACCGGCTTGCCCGCTTCGAGGCACACACCATCGACCTCCTGGCGATGTTGCCGGACGTCAGCGAGGGTGAGTACCGCTGACTCGCCCCCCCGTCACCCCAACCCCACCCGCTGCCTGGCCTCCAGACAGTTCTCGCCACCCCGCTCGAAGTCGCGACAGGTCTTCGGCCGGTCGGCGTAGACGGAGCAGCGGTAGTCGTCGCCGAGACAGCCGCAGCGGGGGCCGGCGCGGCGGACGTTGAGGCGACCGTCCACCACCTCGATCAGCTCCGGGTGCAGCCGCACGAAGCGGTCCCGTCGCGACACCTCGACCGCATGGTAGGCCTCCCGACAGCACGCGCCGCAGCTGAGACAGTCGAAGCCGGCGGCGGTCAGCGCGTCGGCCTTCGCGATGCGCGCAGCCGCCCCGGCCCCCCTTACCATGTGGGCCATCCGCCAGCGGCCTGCACGTCGATCCATCCCCCTACAATCGAGGCCGGCAGCCCATCGGCGAGGATGCGCCGCACCTCGGCAAAGCGGGTCCAGCCGCCGACGACGGCGCCGCCGCGGCTCCAACCGTTGGGCTCGCGCGCCAGGCCAAAGGCGTTGACCGGGTGGACGCCGGGCAGCGTGACGTAGACAAACGCGCTTTCGGCGGCCCAGTCGCGGCCGGGCCCCCGCTGGGTGGCGCGGAAGGTGTCGCCGTCCAGCCAGAGTGGGACGTCGTGGGTGGGGGTGGAGGTGTCGGTGCCCGCCCAGCCCATGCCGATCGCGGGGATGCCCAGCGCCTGAAGGGTCCAGACGGCCATTCCTGTGGCTACCGCGCAGTCGCCGACGAAGCGGCCGCGCTCGCTGAGGAGCCGCCGCTGCAAGGCCACGCTCACACCTTCCGACGCTGCGACCTCGACGGCGCCCACCTTTCCGAGGGTGACGCTTCGGATGCGCTCAGCGTTCCAGGCCTTGCAGGTGTCGCGCTCGACGCCGCCGTCGCGACAGAGCGCCCGCATCAGGTCGTCGTTGGTGCGGTAGTCCATCCCCTTCCACAACCAGGCGTCGACCGCGTCGGCGGTGGCTCCGGGGTCGGCGAGCTTGGGCGCCTGGTCGCGGAGTGCCGTCAGGTCGGCGACGTTGGGCACGACGAAGCGCCACACGTCAAGGGAAAGCGGCTCGGGCTGCTTGGCGAGCGCGAACTGCCCGTAGGCCACCGACTGAGCCGCGGGCCACCCCCACACCAGCTTGCCAAGCGCATCCTGGGTGCTGAGCCGCCAGGTGGCGCCGCGCTCTGCAAGCCAGGCGTCCACGCTCTCGCCGTAGCGCAACCACGCCAGGGCGTCGGCGTCCACGGTGGGAACCACCCCGTCGGCCACCTGCCCGCGCAGGGTGCCAAAGCCGATGGCGACAGCCAGCGCGAGGTCGGGGTCGGCGATGGGCCCGGCGGCGACAAAACTCGCGAACAGCACCAACGCATCGTCGGGCGGGGCGCCGAGGAAGCCCCCCGGACCGACGTCCGCGATGCTGCCGTCGAAGCTTTTGATCGAGGCGGTCACGCGTCCCGCGTGCCTCGCATCGAAGCGGGCGCTCCCCGCGAGGTCCACTGAGAACGAGACGCTGTCGTCGCCGACCACCGGCATCACCTCGCGGGCGAGCATCGGGGAGGGCGCGCCGCCGTCGATGGTGGCCTCGCGCGACCAGCCGCGGCCGAAGCCGAGGAGGAGGTCGTTCAGAGGACCGCCGCGGGTGTCGAGCTCCAGCCAGACGCCGTTGTCGGCGGCGCCCACGCCTCGCACGGTGCCCACCAGACGAGTGCCCTCGAGGCGCACGTCGGCCTCGATCAGGTCGACGCGGACGTCTTCGTGGAGCCGGTCGGGGTAGGGGCCGACGGGCTCGACGGGGAGCAGGAGGTCCCTCAGCCGAGGGTCCACAAGCAAAAGCACCGTCGCCGCCGCTTCGAGTAGGTCGCCGTCGGCGTGACGGGCCAGGGCCTCCGCGAGCGAGGGGTCCGCCGCCTCCAAGGAGACGAGCGCCGACGGCGGCGGTTCAGTTAGATCCGGCAGCATGGCCCTCCTCGTCTATGGCATCCCCTCCTGCGGCACCGTAAAAAAAGCCCGTGCGGCGCTGGACGGCGCACGCCGGCCCCACACCTTCATCGATTTCAGGGACGAGCCGCCCTCCCGTGCTCAGGTAGACGCGTGGGTGGCGAAGTTCGGCGCTCGGGCGATGCGCAATACGTCCGGCGGCAGCTACCGCGCCCTCGGCCCGGAGAAGGAGTCGTGGAGCGATACGCAGTGGGCGGAGGCGTTCGCTGCCGACCCGATGCTCATCAAGCGGCCCATCGTCGAGCGCGATGGTAAGCCGACGATTGTGGGCTGGAACCTCGATGCGGACGAGGTCACAGCGCGGTTGGGGTGAGGCCCGCGACCAGCAGCCGATGCAGCCCATCCGGGTCGTCGACATGCACCCAATGGCCAGCGTCCGGCAGCACGTGCAAGTGTAGTAGCGGCAGCCGGAAGCGCGCCAACTCGGCGTCGTTCCAGCGTTCGGACCGCCCCGCCCGCACGACGTCGACCCGGGTCCGCCGCCGCGGATCCTCCAGCCACGGCCACAGGTCCACCGAGGCGTAGTCGCGCAACATCGCCTCGATCCCGTCGAGATCGAACCGCCAAACGAAGCCGCCATCACCGGGCCGGAGATTGGTCGTCATCCACTGGCCCATCATCGGGCTAAAGCCCTGCTCCGAGAGCACCGAAATGATGCTGTCACGACGGGGGAGCGGCATCGAAATCTGCCGGAGCGCCGCGACCACCCGCACGACGTCCGACTGCATCGCGAGCGGCACGTCTGGCTTGCCCGGCTGCACATCCAGGGCCCAGATGCCCTCGGCCTGCCGGTCATCGTCGCGCGAGGCCCCCCAGGCCAGGGCCACCTTGCCGCCAAAGCTGTGGCCGATGGCGTTCCGGATGTCCAGCCCCAACGAGTCCGCCAACGTGTCGAGATCGGCGGCGCAGGAGGAAACCGTGTGCGGCGGCCCGTCGTCGTGGCTGTCGCCGTGGTTGCGGAGATCGGGCAGCACAAAACCCCAGTCGGGCAGGTCCACGACCAGTCGACGCGCGACCAGTCGCAGGTTCTGGCCGGAGCCGAGGATGCCGTGAAGCAGCCAAGCCCAGTGTTTCGGCGTGGCGCCGGGCGCGGTCTGGAGGGTGTGCCGGAGCATCGGGCGAGGTAGCACGCCGCGCACCGCTGACAAACTGGGACCGAGTGTAAGGCACCCCGCGCGCGCTACGTTGTCGGGGCGATGGTGCTCATCCCTCTCCTGATTGCGCTCGTTGCTGGCCCGGCCCTCGCCGAGAGCCCGTGGGGCCCCGCGCCGGCTCCGATTGGCTGGGCGGCCTCCGATGCGGTGTGGCGGCTCCACATCCGGGACGGGGAGGCGGTGCGGGTCGAGGCGGCCTACACCTTGCGCAGTCCGGACGCGCGGGGCGAAGTGCTCCGTCTGGTGGGCCCGGAGCTACTCATCACCAGTGTGAACGGTCCAGTGCTTGCGACGCCGGACGGACTGGAGTTGGCGCTTCGGCCCGAGGCCCGATTGGTGAAGCAATCCTTCGAAGGGCTGTACGCAGGCGGCGACGGCTCCCTGGAACTCGGCATCCTCCCCGCAACCCGCACCCGCGTCGAGATCGACGCCCCCGGCCTGGACGTCACCGTCAACGGCGCGATCGACGGCTGGCTGACGCCGACCGAGCGCCTCAGCGTGAGCTGGCGCCCGCATGTCGAAGGCGAGCTGATCCAGCAGGGGCTCTTGGTCCAGGGCGAGGCGGCGACGGTGTTTCGGGGCGACAGCGGCGGGCTTCTCGTGGAGGGCGTGCTTCGCTGGCGAGTGGTGCGCGGGGAGGCGAAGCGGCTGACGATCGACGTCGCGGGTCTCGACGAGCTGGAGATCGCGGGACCTGGCGTGGCCAAGTGGCGCAAGGAGGGCGCGCAGGTGGTGATCGAGCCGAAGTCGCCGGTCAAGGGCCTGTTCACCGTGACGCTGAAGGGACGCGTGCGTTTGGTCAAGGGCGAATCGACGGTGCCGTCGCCGGCTCCGGCGGGGGTTCAGCGTGTTGATCGGTACGTCACCATGGCCCGTTCAGACGAGGGCGAGCTGATTCCGATCGCGATGCCGACCAGCGTCCCGATGGCCGAGCTGCCCGCCTGGGCCAAGAACCTCGGCGACGGGGTGCCGCTGGCCGCCTGGCGCGGACCTCAGCCGTTGCGGGTGCTCCTGGCGGGCGGAGACAACCTGCAGGGGCCGGATACCGTCGTGACCCAGGCGCGCTACACCCTGGCGGCGGCACAGGAAGGCCGTCTGGCGCTGCGGATGAACCTGCGGGTGCGCAACGAACGTCGCCAGTACCTCCATGTCAAGCCCGCCGCGGGGTGGCGCCCGATCGTGGTGCGCGTCGGAAACCAGCCTGTCAGCGGGCTCGCAGACGGCGCTGGTGGTCTTTACATCCCGCTGGAAAAGTCGATCGAGACGGTCAAGGGGCTCCTGAGCTTCCCGGTCGATGTGGAGTGGATCGGCGTCGACCAAGACGTGTGGGCGCCGCGTGGCCAGATGGAGTTGACGCTGCCGAGCGTCGATGCACCCGTCCAGGCGGCGCGCTGGGAAGTCCACCTGCCGCGTGGGTTCCGGGCGCTGCGGACGCCCACCCGCGGCAGCGGCACCATGTTGGTCGGCGACCTCCGCCAGCGCGACACCCTCGCCGACCAGAGCGTCGAAGCCCAGGAAGACCGTCGCAAGCAGGAAGTCGTCTCCTCCGCGCTCCAGAACGCCGTCAGCGCCTACAAGGACAACGACTGGAGCACCGCGCAGCGCTGGCTGGACGAAGCCAAGAACGTCGACGCCGCCAACGAGGACGCCACGCTCTTGCAGGACAACCTCGACGTGATCGAGGGTCGCAGCACCAAGAACGACATGGGCTCGCGACGGGTCAAGGACATGGCGCGCGCCAAGGCATCCGGCCTCGAAGAACAGCAAAAGGCGGTGAGCAAGAGCGCCGACTACCTCTACCGATCGGGCGACCTCGACGCGGCAGAAGAGGCCTACGAGGAGTCGATTCAGGTCGCCAACGAGCTCAAGAAGACCGAGCAGTTCGAAAACGCAGAACAGACCTCCAACATCAGCGTGGCCACCCGCAAGTTGGAGGAGGTGCGGTCCGAAAAGAAGAAGCGGCAGGAGGCGGATAAACCCTCGTCACCCGGCAACTCTTCGTTCTCGTTCGACGGGGATGGGATCGAGGGGATCATCGGGGGCGAACTGCAGGGCTCATTCGGCGCGTCCGCCGGCGCCGCTGGCGCAACGGTCGCGGACAGCGAGGGCGAGGACCTCGGCGGGCTCGGCGTCAAAGGCGAAGGCCAGGGCTACGGCTACGGCATCGGAAGCGGCGGCGTGGGCAACAACAGCGCGGGGGGCGCTTCGGCCAACGAGAACACCTGGACCGCGGACGGCGACGGCGTCGTCGACATGCCCGATACCGGCGTGGAGTCCGAGGCCTACCCCTTGGAGGCGCCCCCCGCGCCGGAGCCGATGCCCGAGCCGAAGGTGCTCTCCAAGGTTCCCGCCGGCCGCTCCTACGAGAGTGTCGTCGTGACCGCGTCCCCGGCCAAGAAAAGCAAGCAGGCCTTCGGGCTGGGCAAGAAGGCGGTCTACGAGGAGTCACAGACCACCACCGCCTCTGGGCGCGGTGCCGCTGATCCGCCACCCGTCATGGCCCCTGCCGCCGCCGCGCCGCCCCCGCCGCCACCCCGCGCCGCGATGGGCGGGAGAGCTGAACGCGCGACCGCCGAACGCATGGCCGCCGACCCCTTCGCGTCCGCCCCCGGCGCCGACCTCCAAGTGAACGACAAGATCGGGGCGCGCGAGAAGCTCGTCGAGCTCGAAGCCGTCGGCTACCTCGCCGCCAACGCACAGGACGACGACGCCGGTCGCGACCGAAACCGGGCTCAGAACGGCCGGGCACCGGCTGACGGCCACGAGGTCACCGGCACCGACGACGGTGACAGCGACGGAAAATTCCTCCCGTCCTCCGACCGCCCACGCCCGCTCCCCGAGCGCCGGGCCGCGCTCGTCGCCACCGCCTCCCCGATGGCGCTCGCCATGCCCCTTGACGGTCCCACCCTCACCACCGACCAGGCACTGTTGCCGGCCGGCGAGTTCCCCACCTTCCAGTTCCAATACCGCCAGACCTCTCCGGAGAAACCATGACCCTCGTCCTCGTCCTCTCGATGGCCTTCGCCTCCCCCTTCAACTCTGCCGCCGGCAAGGTCGAGCTGCCCTGGAACGACTTCAACACCCTCTACAGCAAGTACGTGCTGGACCAGCAGCCGAAGATCGTCAGTCCCCGCGACTGGACGCTCGATCGCGCCGTGTTCACCGGCTCGGTCGTCGGCGAGGGCGAAGACGCCTATGCGGTGGTCAAGCTCAACCTGCGCGGCGTGGTTCACAAGAAGGAGGGTTGGACCACGGTTCCGCTGTTGGGCGCCTCCACGGCGCTCCGTTCGGCCACCCTGGGCGGCAAAGACGCCGCGCTTTTCGTCCAGAGCGGCTACTACACGCTCATCACCGACAAACCCGGCAACTTCGAGGCCAACCTCGAGTTCGTCGTGAAGCTCTTCTCCGGAGACGGCGAGACCGGCTTCACCCTCCCCCTGCCGTCAGCCGGCGCCACGGTCGTCGGGCTCTCCGTCCAGAGCGCCGACGAACTCGACTTCTCCGTGCCCGGTGCACAAGGCCTCAATGCCACGAGCGTGGGCAACGAACGGCGCGTGGAGGCCTACGTCCCGGCGATGTCCAGCCTCACCGTCAGCTGGGCGCGCAAGGTCAAGGACCAGACCGAAGCAGAGGCCAAGCGGGAGGCCCGCGTATACGCAGAAACACGTACGCTCGTCGGGGTCAGCGAGGGCGTGCTCACGTGCAAGGCCGACATCGACTACACCGTGCTCCACAACAAGATCGACAAGTTCCACGTTGATCTGCCGGTCGAGGTCACGGTGCTCGACGTGCGCGGCAACGGCATCCGCAACTGGACGCAGTCCAAGACCGGCGGCATCGACGTCGAGCTGAACTACGGCGCCGAGGGCCTCTACCGCCTCGGCATCGACTACGAGCGCGCCCTGGTCAGCGGCGCCGACATCCCGCTGGTCCGTCTGACCGGCGTCACCCGCGAAACCGACTACGTGGGCGTGGACGCGCGCAGCGCCGTGGAGCTGGTCGCCAAGGGTGCCACCGGAGCCGTTCCCATCGACGTCCGAGAGCTTCCTGCCGCGATCACCGGCGCCACCGACTTCCCCGTGCTTCTGGCCTACCGGGCGCGGGGCGGCGACGTGAAGATTCCGCTGGAGGTCAAGCAGCACCCCGACCTGGACATGCTGGTGACGCTGGTCGACACCACCTCGGCCGAGACCCTGGTCACCGAGGACGGCCGCCGCATGACCCGCGTCCGCTACGGCGTCCGCAACAACCGCAAGCAGTTCCTGAAAGTCGCGATCCCCGACGGCGCCGAGGTCTGGAGCGCGTCGGTGGCCGGCCGCGGCGTGAAGGTCGCGCGCGGTGAAAAGGGCGGCGTGCTGGTGCCGCTGGTGCGCAGCGATGCCTCCGGGGGCGCGCTGTCCGCCTTCCTCGTGGAGCTGGTCTACGTGGAAGGCGGCGGAGAGCTGGCCAAGGGTCGTGGCGAGATGAAGGTCGAGCTCCCCCGCGTGGATGCGCCCACCAGCGTGTTGCAGTGGACGGTCTACCTGCCGGCGACGGCGACCATCTTGCCGCGTACGTCGGAGGGCACCGTGCGTCGGGTCGATTGGTTCTCGGCGGCGCCGGTTTTGCCGGCGGAAGCCGTCGTCTCTCAGAACGATCGCCAGGCGGTCAACGCCGAGGTCCAGAACCAGGGCGAAACCGGCGCGCTGGGCCAGGGAGTCGAGCCGGTCGAGGTCCAGCTCCCGCTCACGGGCAACGCCTACTTCTTCGAGAAGACCTTGGTCCTCGACGAAGCGCTGTGGGTCGGCTTCGACTACCGGCACAAGGTCAAGGTGCGCTGAGGGGGCGGCCGCCTGCGGACCCGGACCTCCCGGCGCCGCGCATGGCCGCTGTCCGGGGAGTTGCTCTGACCTGGTGCGACGGTACCACGAGCTTCGAGCGCTAGCGCCATAGGCCCGGGCCCCTCCGCTCTATCGCTGCCGCCGGATTTGAAGGATATCCGCCTGTCGCGCGTTTCCGCTTACTCCCCCCCCCCTCTCGGAGTCGCCATGTTGCTCTTCGCCCTCTTCGCCTGCCCCGAACCCGAACCCGACGTGTGCAGCGACACCGGCACCGGCACCCTTGACCTCGTGCTCGACCTCCCGGCGGAGACGTGGGCGACCGTCCCTGCGGTCGAGGTCTACGACGCAGACGGCGCCTTTGTCACCCGGGTGGAGTCCGACACGACGGTCGAGCTTCCGGCAGGTCTCTACACGCTCGCGGCGCTGCGCGGCACGGTAGAGGGTGCGCCCGTCGGTCGCGCGTACGGCCTGCTGAATGACACGGTCCAGCGCGCGTGCATCGTCGACGGCGAGGTCCAGGAATGGGCCGCGTCGTGGGAACTGCAGCCCTCCAGCGGCAAGCTGTGGGCGCTCAGTGGTGAGGCGGCCCACGGTTTTGACGTTGACGCCCTCGCCACGGGCGGGGACGTGGAGCCGGTGCTGACCATCAACGTCGACCTCTCCAATGACCTCCGCGGCTTTGCGGTGGACGCGATGGGCAACCTATGGGTCGCGACATCGCCGACGTACGGTGCACGGTTGGAGGTTTACCCCCCGGGCGGGGCGGACGGAAGCGCAGACCCACTGACGCTCGGCGGCGACGTCTTCGCTGACGCGGTGCAGATCGCAGCCCTGGCCTTCGACGCCAAGAACCAACTGTGGGTGCTGGTGCGGCACACCAGCTCCGACACCCGCGGCGTGTGGGGTTTCAGCGCCGAGCAGACGCTGGCGTTCCTTGCCGAGGGCACCGTCCCCGGCGCGCCCGCGGCGGTATTCGAGGTGGACGGGATGGTCGCTCCGGAGTCGATGATTGTGGGCCCGGACGACCGCCTGTGGATCGCGGACTTCGCCAGCGAATACGTCTTTGCCCTGGCGGCGGGGCAGAGCGCGTCGGGCGGTGCGGCGACGTTGACGCCCGAGGTCGCCTTCACCGCCGGCTGGGACGACGAGACCGGTACGCACACCCTCAATGGTCCGACCGGCCTCGGGTTCGACGCGGCCGGCCGGCTGTGGGTGAACTACTGGACCAACCCGGCGCTGGCCCGCTTCGACGTCGCTGACACCGGCGAATCGCTGCGCGCTCCGGACCAGTTCGCCGGCGGCAACGTGCTCGACCTCCCGGCCGGGCTCGCCACCGATCGCGACGGAAGGGTGTGGTATGGCAACGATCCGCAGGACGGTGCGGGCGAGATCATCGCGCTCGAAAGCGAGGGCGGCACCGAGGTTGCTCGGGCGCGTTCGGCGACGGCGCTGACGCCGACCACGCTGGTGTTCGACCCGCGGTGAGCGGAAACGTCCGCAGACTGATCCGACCGGCGGAGTTGTGCGGTACATTCGTACTATGAACCGCTCCCCCCTCGGTCTGTCGTTCCTTTTTGGCCTCGCATGTACCGGCGCCGACGTCGACTCCAAAGCGGAGGAGGACACCGCCGGGCAGAACAACATCGATGACGGCGGCAATCTGGACGTGGACGCGGACGGGTACACGAC
>CANFCK010000023.1 GCA_947445035.1 Deltaproteobacteria bacterium | reverse complement strand
CTGAGCTTGTTTGCTGGCCTGAAGCAGATCCGTTGCGTCACGCCCCGCACAGGGTGCCACCCGACAGCCTCACGCCGCTGGATCGATGGCCGAGGGCTTCCGCAAACATTCTGTCCGCGCGCCTCGATGCTTTGGGCGCCTTGCCGATCGACCACGCCATCGCCCCCGTGGTCAGGCGTAGCGGTCCCGTCGCGGCGGCCGGCAGGCTCAAACGATTCATCGACAAGAACCTCCCGCACTACGCCGACCAACGCGGTGACATCGACGAGGATGTCTCCAGCGGCCTGAGCGCCGACCTGCACTTCGGGCACATCAGCCCGCATGAGATTGTCGCTGCCGTCGCAGGAGCCTCCGGGGGCTCACCGGGTGGTACGAAAGGCAAGACCGACGGGAAGAAGACGGGCTGGTGGGGCCTGCCCTCCTCCTCGGAGCTCTTCCTCGACCAGGTGATCACGTGGCGGGAGCTGGGCGCGGTGCAGGCCCATCATCGCCCGGATACCCACGACCGCTATGAGGCAGTGCCTGACTGGGCAAGAGCCACGCTCGCCGCACACGCAGACGATGTCCGTCCGGTGACCTACGATCTCGCGACGCTGGAACGAGCCGCGACCCATGATCCCTTGTGGAACGCGGCCCAACGCCAGCTTGTGCGCGAGGGGCACATACACAACTACCTCCGCATGCTCTGGGGAAAGAAGGTCCTCGAGTGGAGCCCGGACCCCGCAGAGGCCTTCGCCCGACTCACCGAACTGAACAACCGATATGCGCTCGATGGGCGTGACCCCAACTCGGCGTCTGGGATCAGCTGGTGCTTTGGGCACTTCGACCGCCCGTGGGGGCCGACGCGCCCAATCTTCGGGACGGTGAGGTACATGTCCAGCGCCAACACCCAACGCAAGATGGATACCCGGGCCTATCTAAAGAGGTACAGCGAATGACGGTCTTCGAACGCACTCTCGCGCTCCCCGTCTCCTGCGACACCGCATTTGCTTGGCACGCGAGGGTGGGCGCATTTCCGCGGCTGACCCCGCCCTGGCAGGACACCCGGGTGACGAGCCAGACGTTCGCGGATGGCGCGGACACCCTGTTGATGGATGGGGGTGTCGCCACGCTCTCCATCCCGGTGGGGCCGGTCCGTGTGAGCTGGAAGGCTCGGCACTCGGGCTATGAACCCGGGAGGCAGTTCATCGACACCATGGAGAACGGCCCGTTCACCCGCTGGGTTCACACGCACCGCTTCGAGCCGGCGCCCGGAGGCTGCACGCTCATCGACCACATCGACTACGATCTGGGAGCTCTCGGCCTCGTCGCAAGCGGCAAGATGGCGACCGACCTCGATCGGCTATTCCGGTTCCGCCACTCCCGTACCGCTGCCGATCTCGCGGCTCACGCCCTCCATCCCGGCGGCGGCACGATCGCGATCACTGGCGCCACCGGGTTGTTGGGGACCGCCCTCGGTGCATTCCTGACCACGGGCGGGCATGCCGTCCGCCGCTTTGGACGCAAGGGGCGAGAGGGGGACATCCGCTGGGATCCCGCCTCCGGGTCGATCGAGACAGAGAAGCTGCGGGACGTGGACACGGTGGTGCACCTCGCCGGCGCCTCGATCGCGGAGCGGTGGACAGATGCGCACAAGGTCGAAGTGATGGAGAGTCGGAGGCTGGGCACACGCCTGGTCGCCCGAGCGCTGGCCGAGTTGAAGCGCTCTGGCGGGGGAGGGCCGCGAACGCTCATCAGCGCATCTGCGGTGGGCATCTACGGCAACAGGGAAGACGAGGAGCTCACCGAGGAAAGCGCGGCGGGTAGCGGCTTTGCTGCCGATGTTTGCAAGGCCTGGGAGGCCTCCACGGCCGAGGCGGAGGACGCCGGGATCCGGGTTGTCCATCTGCGGCTGGGCGTGGTCCTGTCGGCGCGGGGTGGAGCCCTTACCCAGATGCTTCCCCCCTTTCGCGCCGGGCTTGGCGGGCCCGTCGGGAGCGGGCGCCAGTGGCTGCCCTGGGTCGCGGATGATGACGTGCTGGACGCCATCGCCCTGGCGATGGACGATGACCGCCTGCGGGGGCCCATCAATGTCGTGTCCCCTGGGATCACCCGGCAGCGCGACTTTGCGGATGCGCTCGGAGGAGCCCTCGGACGTCCTGCATTCATAACGGCACCGGCGTTTGGGATCCGGGCGATGTTCGGGGAGATGGGGCAGGAGCTGCTGCTGGGCGGCCAGCACGTCCTCGCGCATCGCCTCCAGGCCGGGGGGTTCCGTTGGCGTCGCCCGGGCCTGAAGGAAGCGTTGGCCTGGGAGATCGGCGAATGACTGCGCTCGCGTTCTCCCGAATATACTGTTCCGCAACGAGAGACACCAAGAGCTTTACAACGCCGATTTTAGCCCGATTCGTCTCGATCCTTTGCGCGCTCGCGATGGCGACCGGGTGCGCTACCACGACGACCGCGCGGCTGGGTTTGCCGCCCCTCCAGACCGTGCCGTACGTCGACCTCCCGCGCTACCTCGGCACATGGTACGAAATCGCCAGCTTCCCACAGAGTTTTCAGGCCGGCTGCACGGCGACGACAGCCACCTACACGCTGCGTGACGACGGCGACATCGACGTGTTCAACCGCTGCCGCAAGGGCGGACTCGACGGAGCGGAAAGGTCGGCGCTCGGCCGGGCCCGCGTCGTGGATGGAGCGACCAACGCACGGCTCGAGGTCAGCTTCTTCCGCCCTTTCTGGGGGGACTATTGGATCATCGACCTCGCTGCCGACTATGGATACGCCGTCGTCGGACACCCGGGGCGCGACTACCTTTGGATCCTGGCCCGAACGCCGACCATGGCCGCCGACTCCTACGAGGGCATCCTCGCCCGGCTCGAGGCGCAAGGGTGGGAGACGGCCCGGCTGGTGCGGACGCAGCAACGTCCGGAGAACTGACACGGGCACCACCACCTTCGTGTCACGTGGCAGGCGTCAACACACACACCTTTGGACGCAGCGCGTTGGCGAGCGCCTGTCGGGCGGCGTCCTGGATGGCGATGGGCCACGACGGCGTGTTGTCCCGGCCCAGCCGTTTTAACCAGTACAAGCTATGGATATCCCACGCCGCGCTACCAGTGTCCCAGCCATCGGCTTCGTTGTTCCCGGCTTCGGCGGCCGATCGTCCGCCGAAGGAAGCGGTTGAGTTTCGTTGGATGTAACTGGCGAAAACGAGCGGGATACGACAGGCCAGACCTTCGACCGTCTTGCCACCGGCCTTCCTACACAACAGGCGTAGTGGACCGTAAAACGACAATGCTTGGCCTCGGACAGCCAAGCGGCGATCGGCGTGTACTTCGGCACCACCAGTGGCGAGCTCTGGGGTAGCAGCGACGAGGGTGACAACTTCGCGCGGATCGCCGGCGACCTGCCCCACATCTACGCAGTCACCGTGAGCGAAATCCAGTGATTCGTGTTCTTTTACCTACCCATCTGCGCAGCTACCTTGGCGGCGCGGCAGAGGTCATGGCGGACGGTACGACGGTGGGTGAGGTGCTGGCCGACGGCGAGCGGCGTCATCGTGATTTTTTGATCCGGGTCGTCGACGAACAGGACCGCATTCCGCCCCACATCAAGGTATTCGTCGAGCGGGAGCAGGCGGCGAGCGTGCTTGCTCCGATCGTGGGTGAGGTTCAGCTGATCGCGGCGTTGTCGGGGGGGTAGGTGTGGTTTATTGGGCGTCCGGCGGGCGTGCCGCCCGCTCGTCTGTGCGCCCGGCGAGCTCCGCCTTGCGGAACGCCGCTCGTACTCCTGCCGTAGCCTGCCCCACCACAAATACACCCCCCCGTGACCCCACCGTGACACCATGACCAGTGCCCTGAGGTACAGCTGCACCCCTCTGTGAGCAGGTGTTTACTGATGTCCTTTGCGCCCATCGCCATCGTCGGAGCCGGCGCCATCATGCCGGACGCGCTGGACCTCCCCGGATTCTGGCACAACGTCCTGGCACGCAAGGACTGCATCAAGGATATTCCGCCGGGACACTGGCGTATCGACGACTATTACGATGCCGACCCCAAAGCACCGGACAAGACCTACGCCAAGCGGGGCGCGTTTTTGCCCGACGTACCGTTCGATTCGATGGGGTTCGGCGTTCCGCCCAGTATTCTCAGCGCCACCGACACCTCGCAGCTTCTGGCGCTCATCGTGGCGCGGATGGTGCTCGATGACGTGGGCAAAAGCGGCGAGGACCTGTCCCGCACCAGCGTGATCCTGGGCGTCACCGGCGCGCAGGAGCTTTTGGGCAGCCTCGTAAGCCGCCTACAACGCCCGGTGTGGGAACGCTCCCTGCGGGAGCTCGGCTGGGCCGAAGACGAGGTGCAGGCCGCTTGCAAGAAGATCTCCGAACACTACGTCGGCTGGCAAGAATCCAGCTTCCCCGGATTGCTGGGGAACGTCGTCGCCGGGCGCATCGCCAACCGCCTCGACGTCGGGATGACGAACTGTGTGACCGACGCCGCATGCGCCAGCGCGCTGACAGCGATGCACATGGCCGTCTTGGAGCTTCAAGCCGGTCATAGTGACATGGTGATCACCGGCGGCGTAGACACCATGAATGACATCTTCATGTACATGTGTTTCAGCAAGACGCCGGCGTTGTCGCCGACGGGAGACTGCCGGCCGTTCGACGCCGCCGGCGACGGCACACTTTTGGGTGAGGGCATCGGCATGGTGGCGCTCAAGCGCCTGGCCGACGCTGAACGCGATGGGGACAAGGTCTACGCAGTGATTCGGGGCCTCGGCTCCAGCTCTGACGGGCGTGCGAAGTCGGTGTATGCCCCGGTCCCGGAAGGTCAGGCGCGCGCGGTCAAGCAGGCCTACGCCCAGGCCGGGTACGGGCCCGAGACGGTCCAACTCATGGAAGCCCATGGGACGGCCACCAAGGCCGGCGACGCCGCCGAGCTCAAGGGCCTCCAGTTGGTTTTCCCCGCCACTGACCAGCAACAATACTGCGCGCTCGGCTCGGTGAAATCCCAGATTGGTCACGCCAAGGCGGCCGCCGGCATCGCGGGCCTGCTCAAGGTGATCGGCGCGCTCCAGCACAAGACCTACCCGCCGACGATCAAGGTCACCCGTCCCGCCACCGCGGTCGATTGGGCCCACAGCGCGTTCTACATCAACACCGAGGCCCGGCCCTGGGTGCGCCACCCCGACCACCCTCGGCGCGCCGGCGTGTCGTCATTCGGCTTTGGCGGCAGCAATTTCCACGTGGCGCTGGAAGAATACGAGGGCCCCGCCCGACGCCCCGCTCGCATGGATCCTTGGCCGGCCGAGCTGCTGATGTTCGCGGGCGACACACCCGACACACTGCTTGCGTCACTGAAGGCCGCCAGCGGCAAGACCGCGGCGTCGTTGGCGATCTCTTCGCAACACATCCCGCCCGCCGGTCGCCTGCGTGTCGCGTTGGTGGTCCGCGACGATCTGGACGCGAAGCTGGCGCGCGCCGCCGAGATCGTCCGTGCTGGGAAAGAACACGTTCGCGGAGACGTCTTCTTCAGTCCCGACGCCGCTGTCGGGCCTGTGGCCTTCCTCTTCCCGGGTCAGGGCAGCCAGAGCCTGAACATGGGCGCGGGGCTGCACCGCTTCGCCGCCGTTGCCGATACCCTGGACGAGGCCGAGCGCATCGTTCCCGGCCTCGCCCGCATCGTCTACCCGATCTCCACCTTCAACGCGGCGGACCGCAAGGCGCAAGAGACGACGCTGACGCGCACCGACTGCGCACAGCCGGCCCTTGGTGCGGTGGACGTCGCGATGGCTCGATTGCTCGGACAGCTGGGACTGCGCCCCGATCTGACCGCAGGGCACAGCTTCGGCGAGTTCGTGGCGCTCCACATCGCCGGCGCGATGGACTTTCCGACCCTGTTGCGCTCGGCCCAGAAGCGCGGTGAGCTGATGGTCGCCGCCGCCAAGACCCCCGGCGCCATGGCCGCGGTCATGGGCCCCGCCGACGCCGTCGCCGCCCACCTCGTCAAGGGTGCGGTCCTCGCGAATCTCAATGCGCCGGAACAGACGGTCATCGCCGGCGAGGCCGCCGCGGTCGAGCACAGCATCGCCAAGCTCGAAGCGGCGGGCCTACGTTGTACGATGCTTCAGGTCGCGACCGCTTTCCACTCCCCCGTGGTGGCCGGCGCTGGCGCCGAGCTGACGACGTTTCTGAAGAAAGAAACGCTTGAGACACCGACGATCCCGGTGTACAGCAACACCACGGCGGCGCCGCACGCGGGCAAGCTCCCCGAGACGTTGGGCGCCCATCTCCGCTCGCCGGTGCGTTGGGTGGAAGAGATCACCGCGATGTACGACGCCGGTGCCCGCGTGTTCATCGAAGTGGGCCCTGCCAGCGTGCTCACGGGCCTGGTCTCGCGAATCCTGAAGGACCGTCCGCACGTGGCCGTCTCGATGGAGTCCAAGGGAAAAGAGAGTCTCGATGCGCTCTTCGGGGCGCTTGGTCGCTTGTGGGCCGCCGGAGTCGCGGTGGACCTCGCGCCGCTGTGCGCCGATCGTACGCCTGGCCCGCTCCGCTTCGTCGCCAAGCCGGGCGCGATTCCGATCAACGGGGCCAACTACGGCAAGCCCTATCCGCACCCGGATCGCCCGGCGATCGCCCCCAATCCGGTGGGCAAGACCAGGGCGCCAGCCATCGCCGTGCCTGTGCCAGCGGTCGCTCCGAGCGCGCCGCCGCCAAGCTTCGTCGCCCCCGCCGTGGTAGCCGCGCCTCCTACTCCTCCTCGCCAAGCTGCTGTCGCACCCGCACGTACGGAGTCTCCTGTGAGCCACACGCCAGCCGCCCAAGGGTGGATCCACGCCTTCCAGGAAAACCAGCGGCAGCTCGCGGAGGTGCACGAGCGCTTCGGGCGCAGCATGTCCGACAGCCACCTCGCGTTCCTCCGCGCGCAGGAAGTCGCCACGCACGCCTTGGTGTCGATGGTGACCGGCCAGCCCGCCGCGATGCCCGCTCCGGTGGCGTGGGCGCCCCCTGCTCCGCAGATGGCGCCACCCGTGTACGTGCCGGCTCCCGTAGCCGTCGCCGCGCTCGCGCCGCCGACGGTGGCGCCCCCCGCGCCAGTCCCGCTGGCGGCGGCCGTATACGCCCCGCCCGGCGCCGCCGTCGCGCCTCGGGCCGCTGCGCCTGTCACCGCAGCCCGCGGCGCAGCCGCCGTGCGCGACCTCGCCACCATGCTCCTCGCGGTCGTCGGCGAAAAGACCGGCTACCCCATCGAGATGTTGCGCCTCGACATGAACCTCGAAGCCGACCTCGGCATCGACTCGATCAAGCGGGTCGAGATCCTTTCGGCGCTGCGCGAACAGGCGCCGGAGCTGCCGGAGCCCGACGCGGAGTCGCTGGGACGGCTCAATACGCTCGGCCAGATTGTCGAGCTTCTGGGTGGCAGTACGGCGCCGGCCACGGCCTTGCCGATCACCGCGCCTGCGGCACCGTCCCGGGATCTGCCCACCATGCTCCTCGCGGTCGTCGGCGAAAAGACCGGCTACCCCATCGAGATGTTGCGCCTCGACATGAACCTCGAAGCCGACCTCGGCATCGACTCGATCAAGCGGGTCGAGATCCTCTCGGCGCTGCGCGAACAGGCGCCGGAGCTGCCGGAGCCGGACGCGGAGTCGCTCGGCCGATTGAACACTCTCGGCCAGATCGTCGAGTTGCTCGGCGGAACCGCTACGGTCGCCGCCGTGGCGCCCGCGGCCACCAATGGGAATGGTCACGCCAAGCCGAGCGGTGCGGTGCGTGACATCTCGGCGCTGCTCCTCGCGGTTGTCGGAGAAAAGACCGGCTACCCCGTGGAGATGTTGCGGCTGGACATGAACCTTGAGGCCGACCTCGGCATCGACTCCATCAAGCGCGTCGAAATCCTGTCGGCGCTGCGTGAACAGGCGCCGGAGCTGCCGGAGCCCGACGCGGAGACCCTCGGCCGCCTGCATACGCTTGGGCAGATCGTGGAGGTCCTCCACCCCTAGTCGCCCCCCCGACGAGGGGGGGCGAACCATCGCCACCGCTGGAGCCCACCTTGGGACCCGCGCTGGCCCGAATGGATGTGGCGCTGGTGCCGGCGCCAGAGCTGGGCGTGCGTCGTCTGCCGCCGGTGGTCGTCCTTGGCGATGAGCCCGTCCGTAGCGCGCTCACAGCGGGATTGTGTGCCGCCGGCGTCGACGCCGTGGTGGGCGATGCGGCGGTGGCGGAGCGCGGCGTGGTGCTCGTGCACTTGACCGGCGACGATGCCACCGTGCGCGGCGCGTTCCAGGCCGGGCGTACCGCTCGCCTCGATGCGCAGGGCGCCTTCGTCGTCGTCACTCGGCTGGGCGGGGACTTCGGGCTCAGCGGCGTGGACGACCCGACGCTCGCGGGGCTCTACGGGCTGACGAAGACAGTGGCGCTTGAGCATCCCGACGCCTTCGTCCGCACGATTGATACATCTGACGATACTTCGGTCGATGCGTTGGTGGCGGAACTGGGACGGGCGGGGCCGACCGAAATCGCGCTGAATGACGCACGCCGACACACGACCGCAGGGGTGATGCTCCCCTCACCGTCCACGACGCCCAAGCTCGACGGCAACGATGTAATCGTGGTCTCCGGCGGCGCACGTGGCGTGACTGCGGCATGTGTCATCGAGCTCGCGGTCCGGACGCAGGCGCGCTTCGTGCTCTTGGGCCGCTCTCGCATTGATACACCCGAGCCGGCCGAAGCGACACAAGCCAACACCGAGCCCGAGCTGATGCGGGCGCTGGCAAAGTTGGCTGCCTCGCCGGCGGCCCTCCGCAAAGACGTCGGCGCCATCCTTGCGGCGCGCGAAGCACGGGCGACGCTCGCTGCGGTCGAGGCCTCCGGGGGCCATGCGGTCTACGTGCCGGTGGATGTCGCGGACGCCGCTGCGGTTGCCGCCGCGCTCGCGCCGATTCGTGCGCAGTGGGGCGCGATCACCGGCCTGGTGCACGGCGCGGGCGTCATCCACGATCGCCGCATCAAAGAGAAGACCGACGCCCAATGGGACGCGGTTTGGACCACCAAGATCGGCGGCGTTCGGGCGCTCTTGGCCGCCACCGCCGCCGACCCGCTGCGGGTCATCTGCTTCTTCTCCAGCGTCGCCGCGCGCACCGGGAACATCGGACAGGCCGACTACGCCGCCGCCAACGAGCTGCTCAACCGCCTGGCCGCCAGCGAAAGCCGGCGCCGGCCGGGGTGCGTGGTGCGGTCCATCGGGTGGGGACCGTGGGACGGCGGCATGGTCACGCCGGGGCTGGCGCGGGCCTTCCACGCTCGCGGCATCGCGCTAATTCCGCTCTTGGCGGGTGCGCGGGCGTTCGTCGATGAGCTCGGTGGCACCGGCCCGACAGAGGTCGTCATCGGCGGGTTGCTGGCGGGCGACAGCGCCGGGCCGAGCCTCCGCCGCGTCAACGCCCGGGACTACGGCTTCCTGCGCGACCACAGCGTGGGTGGCACTCCGGTGGTGCCCGTCGTCCTGGCGCTCGAGTGGTTCGCGCAGCGCGCCCGCGAGCTGCGGCCCACCGCCTATGTCCACGCCGTGGAGAAGGTCGCCGTCCTCAAGGGCATCACCCTGCGCGACTTCGATGGCGCCGGCGATGTCTTCGAGCTCCACACCACCGAATCGCGTGCCGATGGCTATCGCTTCGAGTTGCGCTCGCCGGGAGGGGCGCTCCACTATCGGGCCGACGTCCGCCTGGGCGACGCGCCGCCACGCGCGCCCGCCCCGCCGGGGGCAGGGACGCAGGGGAGCTACCCCCACAGCTCGGCCGCGATCTACGACCGCCTCTTGTTCCACGGCCCCGACTTCCAGGTGATCCGCCGCGTGGTGAGCCTGGACGACGGTGCCGCCGAGGCCGAGCTCAGCGGGGTCACCCCCCATGGCTGGGCGACCGACGGCTGGCTGACCGACATGGCCTCCGGCGACGGCGCGCTGCAGCTCGCTGTGTTGTGGTCACGCGCTCGCTTGGGGGGTGCTTCGTTGCCGACAGGAATCGGGGCGCTGGTGCCCTATGGACGGCCAGTACCCGGCCCCGTTCGCAGTGTTCTCCGTGGGCAAACGAGCACAGGAAAGCGTACACTCAGCGATGTGTCACTCGTGGACGCCGCCGGTCGAGTTTACGCTGAGTTGTTGGGCGTAGAGTTGCATGCGCTCCCGGCTGGCGAGTACCCGGGGAAGAGCGGGTAGCCGTCCCTTGCGACGAATCGCCGGCAAGCGGGCCCCGCGCCAGGGATCGGGCGGAGGCCTTGGCCGCACCAACAACACGTTTTGAGGCGCAATCAGACTGGCACAATGTCGGCGTGGGTTCCCGCAGCGGCAACGAACGCGGCGAGGTCGCCCGGGTCGGAGGTCAGGATGACGTCCACCACGAGCCGCACGGCCGCAGCCGATATCGCCCGGGCGTCGTCCATCGCATCTGGGTCCCGTCGAACATGAGGTGTTCGAGCACGTGGGCCCCTCCGCCTTCGCCCCTCACCTCGGCGCTCGAGCCGTCCGCAAAGCGGGGGACGATCGCACCGCCACCCGGCCCCCCCTCACGCCGGACACACCGCCATCCGCCCCACCCACGCGCCCGGCTCGGCCTCCACGGCGACGCCGCCCACGGCGCGCCCGGAGGCGTTGCCGCCGAGCACGAGCACGCCGTCCAGGCGCACCTGCACCCGACGTTCACGGACGTCCACGCGCAGGACGTGGGGCCCGGAGGTCGCGAGGCTGCGCGAGCCGATGACCGTCTCGGGCAGGAGCACCAACTCGATCACTCCGGGCCGCAACCGCACCGCCACGCCCTCCTCGGCGCCGGCCCGACTGCGCACGCGCAAGCCGAAGTCGCCACTGCCCTGCAGGCGCACGCTCAGGTCGCCCAATGGGGCCTCCTCCCGCCAGGTGACGCCCGCCTCTGAAACGGCGACGCCACCGCGCTCGTTGCGCCCACGAAGCTCACCCTTCCAGTCCTTGCCCCCGGGTGTGCCGACCCAGCCAGGCTCCCCGGGACAGACCAACGCCTCTGGCAGCTCGACAGGCGCGGCGGCCGGCTCCGGCAACGCGGTGGGCTCCGGCGCGGCTTCCGGCAGCGGCGTCCGAGCAGCCGGCGGCAGGGCAACCTCCTTCCGCGGCGGCGGTGCCTCGGCCGGCAGCTGCGACAAGCGCATCGCCGCGTCGGTGAGGTAGGCGCCGAAAAACGAGGCGCGGACGAGGTCCTCGTTGGCATCCTCCGCGAGTACGGCGTCGTTGGCCCCGGTCGCGCCCGTCTTGAGCTGATGGCGGGCGCACACCACGGGCACCTCGCTGCGGCCCTCCAACGTCAGCCAAACCGATGTCACCGCACCGTCCGGACACCGTACTTGGGCCAGGTGTGCCCCGGGAACGAAGACGGCCCCCTCGTCTGCACGCGAGCCGTCGATGAGCACCACCGCGCCCCGCAGCTCGCCGGAGAGGTCCACCCGCGCGCTCTCCCCTCCCCCTTCGTTCTTGAGCGCCCGCAAGACCGACATGCCCTCGTCGTCCAACAGACCGTCGTCGGGTGGGTCCCAGCCGGTCACTCGCCACAGCCGCCGCCACGACACCATCGCCTGGCTCTGCAAGCCGCCGGACCACGCCAGCACGCCAGCGTAGTAGTACATACGGGCCAGCTCGCCCGGGGGAACGAGCATGCTCGACGCCCCAGCCGCGACCTCCGCGTTGCGCAGGGAACCGCCGGCGGTGGCGTCATCGCGCTGCACCAACGCGCGGCGAGCGGTCTCCAACAAGACGGGCAGCGCGTCCGCCGCGGCGGCGTTGCCGACAAAGAAGAGAGACCAGAGCACAGCCGGCGATACCACGGAGGGCGGCCGGCGGTCAAACCCGCGGGCTCGGTGCTATGGGGTGGGACATGCTCCTCCCCCTGCTCGTCGCCAACGCCTTGACGGCCGAACCGTCGATTCCGTTCACCAAGTATGAGCTTCCCAACGGGCTCGACGTCACCCTGTCGCCCGACCACAGCGTGCCATTCGTCTGTGTGAACGTGTGGTACGACGTCGGCAGCAAAGACGAGATCGCGGGCCGGTCGGGTTTTGCGCATCTGTTCGAACATCTGATGTTCAACGGCAGCAAACACGCCGATGAAGACTTCTTCAAGCCGCTTCAGAAGCTCGGGGCGCGGCTCAACGGCTCGACCAACCTCGACCGCACCAACTACTACGAGTGCCTGCCCAGCGAACAGCTCCCCCGCGCCGTTTTCCTCGAGGCCGACCGGATGGGCTGGCTGCTCGAAGCGCTCACCCTCGAAAAGTTGGTCAACCAGAAGGACGTGGTGCGCAACGAACGGCGCCAGAACTACGACAACCCGCCCTATGGCCACTCGTGGCTGGAACTGCTCAAAAATGTATTTCCGGCTGGTCACCCCTACCATATCGCCACTATCGGCAAACACGAGGAGATCGACGCGGCAGAGCTGGAGGACGTCAAGGCCTTCTTCCGCAAGTGGTACCTGCCCAACAACGCCTCGCTGGTGCTCACCGGCGACTTCGACGATGCCGTCGCAAGGGAGTTGGTCGAGCGCTACTTCGGCCCGGTCGCGCGTGGCCCCCAGCCCGAACATATCCGCCCGGCGCCGGTGGTCCTGACCGAGGAGAAGCGGGTGGTCGTTTCGGACAAGGTGCCCTTCGAGAAGGTGTGGGTGGTGTGGCCGACGCCGGCCGTGCTCGAACCCGGGGACGCCGACCTCGATCTGCTGGCCAGCGCGCTGAGCGCGGGCAAAGAAAGTCGCCTGTACACGGCGTTGGTCCATGATCTCCAGCTGGCGCAGGACGTCAGCGCCTACCAGGGCTCCCAAGCCTGGCAGAGCTTGTTCATCATCAGCGCCACGGCGTCGGAGGGACACACCGGCGCAGAGCTGGTCACCGCCATCGACGCCGTGCTCGCCGCGACGGCAAAAAGCGGCATCACCCAGCGCGAGGTCGAGGTCGGCCGCACCGCCTTCGAGGTGGGCTTCTTCGAAAACCTCGCCACCATCCAAGGCAAGGCCGACCTGCTCAACAGCTACAACGTGCGCACCGGGGACCCGGGCTACCTCGGCAAGGACCTCGCCCGGTACAAGGTCGCAACCACCGAAACGGTCGCTGCGGCGCTGACCACCTGGTTACCGCCCGACAAACGCCTGGTCCTCACGTTCGTACCGGAGGTCAAGTGAACAACTCCATCCTGCTTCTCCTCCTCGTGGCCTGCGGGCCGAAGCCGGTTCCCGTCGCGACAGCGCCGGTGCCGCCGCCGGAGTATGTGCCTGTCCAGCCGGTGGCGCTCGCGCCGCGCCCGTTTCAGCCCCCGGTGGTGACCTGGGGCCAGCTTGCCGCCGGCACCCCGGTAGCGGTGGTGGAAAACCACGAGGTGCCACTGGTGAACCTGCGCATCGAGTTCCCGGTGCGGGCCACCGCAGGACCGAAGGACAAAGCCGGCCTCGCCGAAGCGACGATGGACATGCTCAACGAGGGCGCCGGCTCCCGCGACGCCGCCGCCATCAGCGCCGAGCTGAGCCGGCTGGGCGCCGGGCTGAGCACCGGCGCGGGCTACGACGGAAGCTCGGTCTCGATCAGCTGTCTTCGTGACACCCTCGAGCCTACACTCGATCTGTTGGCCGATGTGCTCATGCGGCCCACTTTCCCATCGGGTGACTGGGACCTCCGCCGGAGCTTGTGGATCGACGACATCAAGGAAGCGCGCAACACGCCCAATCGTATCGCGGAGCGCGTCGTCAACCAGCTTCTGTGGGGGCAGGGCTACCGGGGCATCGAGGCCAGCGAGGCCACCCTGGCCCGGATCAGCATCAAGGACATGAAGGCCTGGTACAAGGCCAACCTGTCCCTGCAAGGGGCGATCGTGCTGGTCGGCGGCGACATCACCGTCGCCGAGGTGGTGCCGATGTTGGAAACGCGCCTGGGCCAATGGAAGGGAAAAGCGACAAAGGCAGAGGCCTTGCCCACGCCACCCACGCCCCCCGCCAAGACCACGATCTACCTGGTCGACAAGCCGGGTTCGGCCCAGTCGGTGGTGCGGGCGGTCAGCTACGCGGGCAAGCCCACCGATCCCGACTACGCCGCGTTCACCATCGGCAACATGGCGGTGGGAGGCCAGTTCGCGTCGCGCATCAACCTGAACCTGCGCGAGTCCAAGGGCTACACCTATGGCGCGCGTACCTCCGTCGGCTACGACCTGTCGGGAAGCTCGTTCAGCTTCTCGTCCGGCATCCACACCGAGAAGACGGGGTTGGCGCTGGTGGAGCTCTTCAAGGAGCTGCGTGAGGTGGAGGCGGGCCGACCCCTCGACGACAACGAAGTGAGCGAAGCTCGCGGGGCGCTTTTGGGCGGCTGGCCGCTGCGCTTCGAGAGCCCCGACTACGCGCTGGGGCAGATCGACGTGATGCGCACCTACGGCCTGCCCGACGACTGGGTCACCGGCTACCCGGCACGCGTCGGCGCCACGACCACTGCCGCGGCCCAGAAGGCGTTCAGCGATCGCGTCGACCCCGATCGTCTGTTGTTTGTGATCGTCGGGGACGCCGCCGTGGTTCGCCCGGAGCTCGAGAAGCTCGGGCTGCTCGTGGTGCCGGTGAGCGTGGACGGGGTGGTGCTCAGCGGGGGTTGATCACCGACTACGCCGCCCCCGCGGCCACTCGTGCGGTCACGGCCCGCTTCGCGAACTCGGGGTGCGGCGGGCCGCCCGCGAACTCGGGGGCGCCGGTGACGAAGTGCAGCGCCAGCTCAAGGCGGGCGTGCATCGGCAACGCACAGCCGTCGGCACCGTCGTGGGACATGCCTTCGCCGAGGAGCTCGTCCAGGGTCGGGGACCGGCCACTCGCCCAGGCATGCATCAGCCGCTCCCGCAGAAGGGCGGCCTGATCACCATGTGGGCCCAGGCCAATCCGCTCCGCCAGACCCGCCGCCAGCTCCCCGGCCAGCCACAGCCGTCCCTTGTGGCCCACGGCCACGGGCAGGCTCAGGAGCTGGTCCGCCTCGGTCATCCCCCCCCGAATCGGACTCGAGGGCGCCGGGCTTGAGCCGACCCGCGGACCGCGGCGATGTTCAGCCGATCAAGAAGCCGTGCCGCGCGGCCGCTTCACCAAGGACGACGACGGTCTTCGCCGTCAGCGAGCGCCCTTGCTGCCAGGGCTCGGTGCGCCCCTCCAGAACCGCAAGCAGCGGCTCTACGAGACAGGCGTAGACGTGCTGAGGACCGTAGCCGGCGACCACGTGGAAAACCCAGCCCCACACATCGCGGTTCCACCCCGCCGGCAGCGGCAAGCGCTCACCGGCGATCACCGTGACCCCCTGCGGCGTAGGCCCAGAGAGCGTCGGCGGCAGCGCGACATCGACCAGCTGCGCACCCGCCCGCAGGCGTCCAGGGTCGACCATCCCGCCGGTGGTGTGCGCGCCGACGAGCACCTCGAACTCGCCCAGGTCCTGAGGGTCCGGCGCCGCGCCGAGGAGCTCTACCAGCGCGCGGCCGACCGACCCCTTCGCGCCGATGACACCGACACGTCGCCCCGCGGCCACCCGCTCCGCGATTCGCCAAGCGGCCCAGGCTGTCGCGGCGTTCCCCGTCGTGACCGGAATCCCGCACGCCGCCTGGAGCGCCGCGCCGCGACCCGCTACCACCGACAAGACGCTGCCCAGCCCCACGTGCGCGACCGGACCCGCGATCTGCACGGCGCGGAGCATGCAGCGGAGGGCCCGCTCCTGGTCGGCAAGCAGCTCCGTCGGCAACATCGGCACGCCCACGATCACGCCCTCCACGCCCCGGTAGCGCAGGCGAGCCAGCACGCCGCAATCATCGGGGTCGGTTCCTGCCCGCACGCCCAGCGCGATGCCCGCGCTCCCACAACGCAACCCCTGCAGACGCCTGGCCAATGGCACCAGCGGGTGCACGAGGAAGGCGAAGCGGGGCACGCCCACGCGGCGCTACCCGGCCGCTTTCTGCGCGAGGAGCCCCTGGACGATGTTGTAGAAGGTGCCGACCCGCAAAAGCGTCGCGACCTCCGACACCTTCAATCCGTCGCGGAACTCCGCCCGCGGTACTTCCGGCATGGCGTCGGCGAGGCGGCCAAGCGCGGCGACCGTCAAGACGCCGCCCACCTCGTACACCTCGGTCGCCCCGAGGCCCTGGCGCCCGGTCTGCTCGATACCGCCACGTGGAATACGAACGTCAAAGGCACGCTCTATACGAAATGCGATGTCGAGCAGGTCGAGACTCTCTGCCCCGAGCTCGCCCATGACGCCGGAGCCGAACTGCACGTCGTCCACGCCCATGCCCAGCGCGTCGGCGAAGGCCTGACGCACCTTGTGGAGGACGACGGCGTCGCAGGCCTCGGCGCTCCCAACCGGCTCAAACATCCTTCACCTCGCGCCGGCGGTTTTAGCGTGACTCCCTTCGCCCGGCCACCCGGCTCAGCCCGCCGCGACCTCGATTCCGCCGATGCAGAAGCGCTGGCCGGTAGCCAGCCCGCGGGCAAAGGCTACCGCAACCGCTGCTGCCCCGAGTTCCCCCACCGGGTCGATATCGGCCGGCTCCGTGGGCAATCCCGCGCGTACGGCCCGGCCAGGGATGGTGAGCAGTCCCTCAGCACACATCACCACGAACGCCGCGCCTTCGGCACAGGGGTGGCCTACGATCGCCTCCGCACCGCGGAGCGCGTCGGCGCCCCCGGCGATGGCAACGTCCACGCGCCCCTCCGCCACCGCATGGATGGCCTGGGTCAGCGCCACCGCCCCGCCGTGGCGACCGTCGCACCAGTTTCCATTATCACCGCGAAAGTCCAGCATTGCGCTGGCGTAGCCGAGGATGTTGTTCGACAGGCCCTTGACGAGCCACAAGGGGGGAACGAGCGGGATTCCCCGCTCCGCGAACGCGGCGAGGTCGAGCGCCGAGCCAGTGGCGTGCATCGCCGGCCCCAGGTCGGACGCGTCGCCCTGTTGGGGGGATGCCCCTACGTAGAGCCCGCGCCGCTCAGGCGGAACCCTGGAGAGCTCGGGAACGCGGGCCGCCGCCGCAAGCACGGCCGCGACGCCCAATTGTACGGCGCGGGTCATGGTCTTGAGCGACTTTCTCGGGATGCCGGCCGCCACCGGATCAAAATGGGGGACCTCCCCGCCGCGGACGTCGGACACCAGGAGCGAGTGGGCGACGAGCACAACGGAGCGCACGGGCAGGAGCTAACCGGCTACGCTGGCGCCATGCTGCTCCTCCTCGCCGCCGCATGCCTCTCCGCCACCGACGACACCGCTGACCCCGGCGAAGTCGACTCCGGCGACAGCGGAGACACCGGCAGCGCCCTGGTCCTGGAGTCGGTGCTGACGGTGCGAGGGGAAGCGTCGGCGTCGACGGGGCGGGCCATGGACTTCGGCCCCCCCCTCGAAGGCGGCGCCCGGAGCACGGCGTGGGTGTCGGGCTATTTCCTGAACCGCGTGTGCCGCTTCTCCGAGGTGACGGGCGAGGTCTCGCTCGCCGAAGGGCAGCTGTGCATCACGTCGAATAGTCGCGACTCCCTGGGGTTTTCGTTGGCGGCCGGCCGGGATCGGGTAGCGGCGGGGGCGATCGGCGGCGCTGGCAACGGCGCGTACTCGGGGACGGTGTACATCTTTGACGCCTTGCTCGCTGACGGGGCGGCGGATGCAGCGGAGGCCCCTGCGCGCGTGCTGGGGGAGCTGACCAACGACTACGCCGGGACGACGGTGGAGTGGCTGCGGACGGCGGAGGGTGACGTTTTGCTGGTGGGCGCTCCCGGCAGCGACGCCAACGGCGCGGGCTCGGGGCGACTCTACGCGTTTGCTGCCAGCGCGCTCTTGGGCGAGGTCCAGGCCGGCGACGCCACGACCATCATCCAAGGCACGAGCCCCACCGCCGAGGTCCGCCACGGCGACCCCGAGGCCGGCGACGGGGTGGGACAGGTGATGGGCAACGGCGGGGACCTCGACGGGGATGGCACCGACGACCTGGTCATCGGCTGCATCGGTGCCGACGACGCCGGGGCCAACGCGGGTCTGGTGGCGGTCTTCTACAGCCCGCTTCCGGAAGGGCTTCTCGCGCTGCGCGATGGCGACGTGCTCATCACCGGAGTCGAGGCCGACCAGTACGTGGGTGACTTCGTGGTGGGGCTCGGCGATGCGACGGGGGACGGGCTGTCGGACCTCGCGCTGAGCGGGGAGACGCTCGACAAGCAGGGCCGCACCTGGGTGATGTCGTCGCCGGTGCAGAGCGGGACTGTCGCCGACGCGGCCGTGGATTTTTTGGGCGAGGTCGAGATTGATCAGGCGGGCGCGCACCTTGCGGCCGCCGGCGACACCGATGGCGACGGGCTCTCCGACCTCTTCGTGGGCGCCTACGGTCACGATGGCGCTGGGACCGACGCCGGCGCGGCCTACCTGCTGCTCGCGCCCTTCGCGGCGGGCTCGCACTCCCTCGCCGAGGCCGACGGCCGCTGGCGAGGCGAGGCGGAAGGTGACTACGGCGCCCGCGTCGTGGCTGGCGGCGGCGACTACGACGGCGACGGCCTCGCCGACCTGATGGTCGGCGCGCCCTACTCCGATCAGGGCGGCGCGTTCGCGGGGGCGGTGTACCTTTTCGCGCCGTTTTGAGGCCGTGGTGCACCCGCGCGCCGACCCGCTCGAACAGCGCAGCGGGGTGACCCGGTGCACCCGCGCCGGCCGCCGCAACGCGCGGGGCGGCGGCGGCGGCGGGGGCGGCGGCGGCGGCGGTGGCGCGGGGCGGGGGGCGGGGGGCGCGGCGCGGGGGGCGGCGGCGGGGGCGCCCTCTCCCCGCGCGCGACTCCCGTTGCGCCTGGGGTGCCGGCCCATCCTCCCGGCAGCGAGAGCAAAACCGGCCTCCGGCCTCTCCCTGCGCCCCGGGTGAGGCCTCACTTACCGTGCGCTGAGAGAAAATCGCCCCATTGGCTCCCGTTGCTTCCGGGGTGGGCGCTCACCCCCCGGGCAAGGGGAGTGGCGCTACCCACCGCGTCGATTTGGCGCGAGGCCTCCCCAACGGTAGCCCGGCAGGGCTCCTACGTGTTGGCACGTACCGGAGCCCGCCTGGGGCGCACCAGAAGCACCCCCGCCGCCCCCAGTGCCCACCCCGGCGCCCACCCCCCCGAACACCCGCACTCCGGCTCCGGCGTTGGCTCCGCGGTGTCGCCACTATCGACGTCGCAGCGCCCTCCCCCGTACGCGCCGGCGCTGACCCACGCATCGAGGTAGGGCTCGCAGGCGGCCTCGGCGCAGGCGGCGGGAAGGGTCTCCTCCAAGCAGGCCAGGGGCGCGAAGTGCACGAGATCGTCGGTGGTTGCGACGCTGAAGCCGTCGGCAAGATGGTCCGCGCAGGTGAGCACCGCGTCGCCCACGCGCACGCCGCATCGGACCGCCGGAGCCTCGGCGCTCACCTCGACAAACGAGCCGCCGAGGTCGTCGCTGCGCCAGGTGCGCGCCCCGAACCAGCTACCGAGAAGGACCACGTCGCCCTCGACGAACACGCCGGGCGTCGCGTCGGTGTAGTACCCCTGCTCGAAGGTGCGCAGGAAAGTGCGACCGCCATCCACGCTCTTCTCGATCGCCGGAAGCGCGGCGTCGCTCCGCGGCCGCGTCCAGACCAAAACGTTGTCGCCCGTCGCGTGCACCACCCGCGGATCCACCTCCCCCTCCGGCCACCGAAATACCTCCTCGAAGGCCACGCCATCGGTGCTGCGGAAAAGCGCCGACGCCAGGGTGTCGGTCCAGACCACGCTCACCCACAGCGTCGTGCCGTCCACGACGAGCGCCTTCGGGTACATGTTCGCCCCCCACAGCGCGCTCGGCGTGCAGGTCAGGTCATCACAGAAGACGATGCCCCCTTCGTCTGGGCCGACGATCGCCGCCGCGGCACCGCCCCCATACGCCGCCACCTGGAACGCGAAGCCCGCGGGCACCCCGGCGAGCGTGCTCCCCGTGCATGATTCATCGACCCGGACCAGACCGTGCGCCGTCGCTGCAAGGGCCACGCCATCGGCATAGGCGAGCACATCATACACCGTGTCGGTTCCGACGCTCTCCTCGCACAACCACGCCCACGATGCGCCGCCATCGACCGAGCGCGCGAGCCCCCACCCGTCGGTCATGCCCCACACCTCGCCCGGGGCTAAAGCGCGGGTCGACAGCGCCGCCATCCCGAATGTTGGCGAGTGGGCGTCGGCGGGGCTCGCCGATAGGGTCAACGCGATGAGGATGGTTGGACTCGACATGGCCGATCACAACATATCCGAGGTATCACAGTACCCGTGATCAGCCTCCTCGCCCTTGCCGCCTTGGCATGCTCCACCCCAACCGACAGCGCCGAGCCCTCCGGCGCGCCCACCGTCACGATCCTGGAGCCGGCGGCCGGCGCGACGGTGTGCAGCACCAGCTTCCACGTCCGGCTGCAGATCGAGAACCTCACGCTCGTCGATCCCTACACCCCCCCCGACCCGCTCCCACCCAATTCCGGCCACGTTGACGTCACCCTCAACGGCCTCGACGTCGAGATGACCCAAGGCGAAGAGTTGGACATCGGCGCGGCCGAGTCGGGCTTCGAATACCAACTCAAGGCCGAGCTCTCCAACGCCGACCACACGCCCATCGAACCCTACGCAGGCGACTTCATCTACTTCAAGGCGGAGGAGTCGGCATGTTCTTCGTGATGCTCCTGGGTTGCGACGCGACCGACCCCGAAGACAGTGGGGATACCAGCGACAGCGGCGAGGTCGCGGTCACCGACTACGAGGTGATATTTTCGACCGATCCCGACCCGATCCTATCGGGGGAGCCGGCGACCTTTGCCTACCAGGTGCTCGACCAGCTCGGGCGTCCTATCGAAGACCTCCAGACCACGCATGAGCGGATGGCGCACGTCCAATTCGTCAGTCGTGACCTGGCCAGCTTCCAGCACCTGCACCACGAGGACTACCAGTCCCTCACCGCCGACAATCTCCGCAACGCATCTTTTGAATTCCCGCTGACCCTGCCATTGGCAGGCGAATATCTCGTGGTCTTCGACTACGCGCATCGCAATCAGTACCTCTCGACCAGCGGGGGCCTGGTGGCGGGAGGAGGCCCCGCCCAGGCCGACGCCCCCGATCTCACCCTGAACGACGTCGCCACCGACCAGGGCGTCACCGGCACCCTGACCTGGGACGCCCCCGCGGTTCCCGGCTTCGAAGCCTCCTGGAACATCCACCTCACCGATGCTTCAGGCGCCGACATCAGCGACCTCGTGCAGTACCTCGGTGCCGACGCACACGCCTTCATCGCCAGCAGCACGCTGGACTTCAGTGCCCACACCCACGCCTGGTTTCCCGGCATGGAGGGCGTCGCGCCCGGGCACCCGATGCCGACGGTGTACACCGGGCCGGACCTGCCCTTCCACTACGTGCTGCCGACAACTGGTTTTTACCGGATGTGGATCCAATTCACGCGCGCGGCCGAGCCGGAGCAGGCGATCGTTTTGGTGTTTACGCTGAACGTGGGGGGGTGAGGCCGGCCCCACCACTCGATGCGGATCGGCACCGGGAGTTCACCCGGTCCCAGGGAGTTCACTCGGGTCCGATCTTGCGCCAGGTCCCGCTTGAGCGGTACTCTCTCGCATGCTCGCTTTGTCCTGCGTGCTCTTGGCGCTTTCGGGCTGTCACCCTGCGCCCCCGGCCGCGGGCACCGATAGCGCCACCGAAACCGGGGACGGCGGGGACGGCGAGGACAGCGCAGGCGAGACCGGCGACGACGCCGAGCCGCTGCTCACGGTCGGAAGCACCCACAACTGCCTCCTCCAGCCCGACGGCACGGCGGAGTGCTGGGGCTTCGCCGCGGCAGGACAGGCCGTGGTCCCGGAGGGGGTCGCGTTCACCACGCTCGACGCAGGACTTTGGCACACCTGCGGACTCACCGGATCGGGTGCGGTCGTCTGTTTTGGGTGTGTGAGTGGCACCAACGCGGGGCAATGCGTGGTGCCCGAAGGCAAGTTCCGCGCCGTCAGCGCCGGGGTCTACCACACCTGTGCGATCGACAACGACGGCACGCTGTCGTGTTGGGGTTGTGGGGAACGGGATGCCGGGCAGTGCGACGTCCCACCCGGCAACTACGCGGTCGTCGATGCCGGCGACGGCCACACCTGCGCCATCCCCGACGACGGCACCTTGGGGTGCTGGGGCTGCGCCGGGGACGGAAATCAGCGCGACCTCGGACAGTGCGACGCGCCGACCGACACGCAGTTCATCGATGTCGCCATCGGCTCTCAGTCCACCTGCGGCCTCACCACCGACGGCTTCGTACGATGTTGGGGTCGCGACACTTTCGGTGAGGCCAGCCCGCCGGAGGGTAGCTTCCTCGACGTGACCGCAGGCAACGTCCACGGGTGCGCCATCGAACCCGACCACACGCTCAGCTGCTGGGGTTGCGGCGAAGGAAAACTCGAGGGCGACCCCGACCTTGGCCAGTGCGAGGCCCCCAAAGCCGGGAGCTGGAGCACCGTCGCAGGGGGGGTCGGCCACACCTGCGCGCTCGACGACGACGGGGGAGTCACCTGCTGGGGATGCGGCACCGACTGGTCCTTCGACGGTGGACAGTGCGAGGATCGGTAGCCGCGACGCTACCCCCGCGCCACGATGAGCGCGCAGTTCTGCCCACCGAAGCCAAAACTGTTGGACAACACCACGTTGGGGGGCCGAGATAGCGAGTCTACAAGTACGGTGCAGCGAATCGCCGGGTCGAGCTCTTCACACCCTACCGTGCCATAGGTGGTCCCCTCGGCCATCCCCAGAATACACCAAGCCAACTCAACGGCGCCCGCGGCCGCGATGCAGTGACCGAACGCTCCTTTGAACGAGCCCGTGGGCACCTGCCCGAGCACCGCGGCGATGGCCAGAGACTCGGCGATGTCCCCGACCTGCGTGCCGGTGCCGTGCGCGTTGACGTAGTCGACATCCGCCGCCGTCAGGCCTGCATCCCGAAGCGCCCGCCGCATCGCGAGCGCGGCCCCTCGACCCTCGGGGTGGGGGGCAGTCACGTTGTGGGCGTCGATGGAGCTTCCGGCACCGAGAAAGGTAGCCAGGACCGGCGCCCCACGGGCACGCGCGTCGTCCTCGCGCTCCAACCGGAGCATGGCCGCCCCCTCTCCAATCATGAATCCATCGCGACCCCGATGGAAGGGTCGGCCCCGCGTCGGCGAGAGCGCGCCGAGCACCGCAAAGCTCAGGTATCCGAGGGGATGCAACATCGAGTCGTGCCCCCCCGCGTAGGCACAGTCAACCTCCCCTCGGCCAACCGCGCGTGCGGCCGAGGCAATCGACTGCGCCGCCGCGGCACACGCAGAGAAGCTCGTCTCCAGGCTCACCGCCCCCATCCTGGCCCCGAGAACGTGCGTCACCCGCTCGGGCACGTGGCGTCGCGGCGCTGGGCGCGTCGGGTCGAGGTCACGGACGATGGCGTCGCGGTCGAAGCGGCCGTCCCGCAGCCAGGGGTACAGATCCACCTCCACCTCGTGGGGCGTCAGCGAGGAGAGTCCGGTGCCAAGGAAAATGCCCATCCGCGCGCCAATCGGCGGCGCTCCGAGCTCCCCGAACACCGCGCTGGCGAGCGAGCCCTTGCGGTCGTCGGGGAAGTCGGGATCGTCGCTGACCCCCGCAACCCGGGCCACCAGCGGCACGCCGAGGACCTCCGCGTCTGCATCCACCTCCCCCGACTTGACATCGGGCCGGCCCGCCGTGCGCACTGCGACGCCGGTCACGACGACCCGGGCGCCGGTCACTTCGTGCAGGACTTGGCGTCGGCCGAAAAGCAGGTCCACCGGCCGGCCGTCGGCTCCGCCACGTCGGCACGGAGGCGACTGCGGTCCTTCTTGACCAGGCTCACGAGGCAGGGCCCGGTCACCGGACCGACGACCACCGCCTCTGTCGCGCCGGTCGCCGAGACAGCGCCGCACTCGACGCTGACCGAGCGGGTGTCGGCGGCGACGGAAGCGAAGACCACGTCATTGGGACCGGCGGCAGCCGCGGCGGCGGGTGCCACGGGCGCGATCGCGGCTGGGGTCACCGCCGAGGCGGGCGTGGCCACCGCCACGGTTCCGGTCGCAGCAGACGTGCTCTGGTAGTACAGCCACCCGACATAGCCACCACCGAGCAGCAAGCCAAGCAAGACGCCCATTCCCACGACGGCCGCGACCAGCATCATCGCACCCGTTCCGGAAGGGGGCGGGCCCTCGAACGGATCAGGCGGGGGGCGAGCGGGCGCCCGCGTGGGCTTGGGGGGCGGGGCTTTGGGCGGGACGGTGCTCCGTGCGGGTGCGGCGGACTTTGCCGGCGGGGGCGCCGCCACCATCGGCCGCGGGCCCGACATGATCGGGAACGTGTCCGAAGAGCGGCGGGGTTGGGATCGCGGCGGAGTGCTGGTGGTCGGCGCCTCGTCGAAATCATCCGGCGGGACCATCGTCATGTTGGCGCGCAGGCGCTCAAGCCCTGCCACCACCGCCTCGTCTGCGGACTCGGCCGCGTCGGCGTCGCGCACCATGGTGTGCCCGGCGGCGAGGATCGGCTTGAGCGCCTCGGCCGAGGGCGGGTCGAGGTCGCCCGGCATGATCTCAGGGAGGAACGGCATCGGCGCCGCGGGTGGCACGACAAGCGGGACCGCCGGCGAAGCGGCGCCGATTCCACGCGGCATGGGCGCCGACAGCGCCCCGGGCGCGAGGGACGTGGATTTGACGGGCTTCGGGGGGGGCGGGGCGGAGCTCCGTGCGAGCGCCTTCGGCATCGACGCCGACAGGTCGGCGGCGGGGGGGGGCGCGACGGTCACCGACGGCGCGGGCTTGGGGGCCGGCGCGGGCGCGGGGGTCGGCGCGGGCGCGGGGGTCGGCGCGGGCGCGGGGGTCGGCGCGGGCGCGGGGGTCGGCGCGGGCGCGGGGGTCGGCGCGGGCGGTTTGGCCGGCTTGGGAGCGGGTGCGGCCTTCGGCATCGGCGCCGACATCGCGCCGTGCGGTGTCGCCGCCATGTTCACGATGGACGACAGGTCCAGCCCGATGCGGGTGGGTTCGTCACCAAAATCTTCTTCGCCGGTGGCGGCAGGGTGCGTTTCCAGCTCGGCGAGCGCGGCCTGGCGCAACATCGCCCAGCGCTGGTCTTCCCGCGGTACGTCGCCCAGCGTGGCCGGCTCGTCCAGGGGCGCGTCGGCCCGCGCCGCCGCGAGGTGCTTTTCAACCTCTACCGCGCCGAATACGGTGCTGTCCTCCGACATGATCGAGTCGGTGAGCGGGTTCGGTTCCCGCGGCGCACGTCGTGCTTCGGCCACCAGGGGCTTGACCACCACCTCCGACCATTCGGTCAACGCCGGCCCAGGCATCAGCCTCGCCAGGGTGCGAGCCCGGAGGACAACAGACTCCGCAGAAGGACGATTATCTGCATTATATGAACACATTTCACGAATCAGCCGCGCCATGTCCCCGCCCTGGGGATTGGCGAGCGGGCAACTCGCCGCCAAGAACGACAGGCGGTCCTCCAAGAACGCCGCGTGCTTTTCGGCCCGCCCCTTGGCCTTGCCGAGACGTTCGCCGGTCAGCACCTCGAAGAGGGTCGCTCCCAGTGAGTAGACGTCGGCACGATCGGTCTCAGGTTCGAAAAAGAGGCGCTCTGGCGGCATGTATTCGACGGAGCCGAACTGCAACTCGGAGGTATGGCTCTCTCGATTTTCAAACTCACCACGGGCAACGCCGAAGTCCAGCACTTTGACCGTGCCCGCTTCGTCGACCATGATGTTGCTGGGCTTGATGTCGCGGTGGATCACCCGCAGCGGCTTTTCACCCTCGTACGGAGGCCGGTTGTACGCCGCGTCCAGGGCGCTTGCGACAAACGCGATCGACTCCAAGGCCGCGTAAGGCGGGACCCGCTCGCCCCGCTCGGCCAGGGACTGCACCACCGACTTGAAGTCGACGGCATCGAGGTACTCCATGATGACCGCGGCCCGGCCGTCGATGCTGGTCAGATCGATGACATCGACGATGTTCCGGTGCCGAAGCCAGCCGAGCAGCCGCGCTTCGTCACGCATACGCTGCCCGATCTCCTTGTTTTCCGACCACTTGCGATGCAGGAGCTTGATCCCGACCAGCCTGGAAAATCCGTCGGCATGGATGACCTTGGCCAGGTACACCGAGCCGAACCCGCCCGAAGCAATCTCACGGATGAAATGAAAACGACGTGCGGTGTCTCGACTGGCCATGCCGGCCGACCGTAGCACGCCGGCCCGGCCCAGGCTGCCGTCAGCGCGGCGTCACGCCGACCGCACCCAGAAGCGCTTCCACGGGGCCCAGGGCGCCTACCCGCTGGCGCCAGACGCGTAGGTCCGCCTCCGGACGGACGGCGGGCCCCACGAGCAGCACGAAGATCGCGCCTTCTCCCGGGGGCTCGGTCTGGCCGAGGCGATGGCGATCGCGCGCGCTGGCCCGATCGACCGCTGAGAAGGCAGCCCCGACCAGCGCCGCGACGCACCGGCCAGAAGCGAGCGCGTCGTTCGCCGCGTCCCACACCCCTACTCCGGCCTCGAATCCACCCGCGAGGCAAACGTTTTCGCCTCGGATGCCAGACTGGATCGCGACGTGGGCCAGCACCATGTTCGGGAGGGTGCGCAGCGGCAAAAGAGGCGGGTACAGCGCACGTCCTTGGTCCCCGAACCGGGCGCGATCCAGCCGACCGTCCTTCGCCATCGCCGCGATGCTTGCTTCCGCGTCCCCCTCGTCCGGAGGCTCGCGGCCAACGGCCACGAAGAGCCCAAGCTCCTCGAGGTCTCCGTCGAAGCCGAAGAGCGCCTGCCCCGCCGCTGGGAGCGCCAGTTCGGCCGCCCGCGGAAGCAGCCTCGCGTCCTTTCGGCGTTTCAGCCAAGGCACCAGATCGGGGCCGACCACCACGCCCGCCAACGCCGACGGCAGCGCCGCCAACGGGGCGTGCACCCGGAGCGCCGTCGGCAAGACCGCGCCGACCGCGACGATCATGGACGCCCGAAGACGAGCGCGCCGTTGGAGCCCCCGAACCCGAACGCGTTGGTCAGAACGTGGTCCAAGCGGCCCTCACGACTGTGGCGCACGAGGTTGACCCGACAGGCCGGATCGGGCTCGTCGAGATTCCGACTCCCGGGCAGGACCTGATCGCGCAGCGCCAGCACGCTCAGGATGGCCTCCACCGCACCGCAGGCCGCCACGAGGTGCCCCATGCCCCCCTTGGTGGACGAGGTCGGCACCGGGCCGAGCAGGGCCTCGATCGCGGCGCTCTCCGATGCGTCGTTCTGCTGGGTGGAGGTGCCGTGGGCGTTGACGTAGCCGACGTCCGCGCTCTGGATCCCCGCGTCGTAGATCGCCGTCCGCATCGCCTCACGCGCGCCACGCCCGTCCGGCGGGGAGTCGGTGATGCGCCAGGCGTTGCAGGTGCAGCCGTAGCCTTCGAGCACCGCAAGCACCGGCGCTCCGCGAGCCCTCGCCACCGACTCGCGCTCGATGACCAGCATGCCCGCGCCCTCGCCCAGCACGAATCCATCGCGATGCAGATCGAAGGGGCGACTGGCGTGCTGTGGCGCGTCGTTCCGGGTCGACAGGGCGCCGAGCTTCGAGAACCCCACCACCATCAACGGGTCGGAGAGCGCGTCGACCCCGCCGCAGATCATCGCATCGACCTCGCCGCGCTGCACCCGCCGGAGGGCCTCACCCAACGCCTGCGAGCTTGACGTACACGCGGTTGACACCGTGCTGCGCGGGCCGCGGGCACCGGCCAGTTCGGCCACCTGCCGAGTGGGCGCGTCGGGCGCCAGGGCCTCGATCTCTGCCGGCGTGGGCGCGTCCTGATTCCACAACCAGGGCCACGGGGGGCGGCACGCCTCGCTGCCGAGGCACACGCCCAGGCGCGGACCGGCCGGGACACCGCTCTGCGCGAGCGCTTCCCGCAGCGCCAACTCTGTCAGCATCGCCTTGAGCGCAGCGCCCTGCCCCTCGACCGGCGCCTCAGCCGCAAAGGTCACCGGAAAGCCGGTGGCGTCGAAGCGCCGGATGGGTCCGATGCCGTTGTCGCCGCGCAAGACCGCCTCCCAGGTCCGCTCCACGCCGATGCCAAGCGGGCTCACCATGCCCATCCCGGTCACGACGACCCGTTCAGTCATGCGGGTACGCGGGCCACAGGCGCGCCAACTCGCTGCGCTCGATACGTTCGAGCCGTTCGGCCTCGCCCACCGAATCCAGCTTCACCGCGTTGAAGACAAAGGTCTGCTCGGCTTGGGCCACGATGCGGCCATCCACCCAGGCGCGCACGTCCATCACCGCGCTCTCGTCACGCAAACTCAGCACGCGGGCTTCGAGCCGCACCACCTCGCCCGGCCGGACGAACCTCCGGAACTTCACCCCCTGCATCATCGACAGGATTGGGAACGGCCAATCCCCGCGGGCAAGCCGCACGCTGTAGCCCACGAGCTTGCCGGCGAGCTGCGCCAACGACTCCATCAAGATCACGCCGGGTACGATCGGAAAGGCGGGGAAGTGGTCCTGGAACAGCTCGAGCTCGGGCGAAAAGCAGACACTTCCCGCCACGAAACGATCCCGTTCCAGCTCATCGATCCGGTCTACCAGTCGCCAACGCATCGACCGCCGGGCTATCATGCGAGGCGCCCTACTGTCCCGGCGGAGGCTCCTTGACCGTTCTGTTGCTTGCCTTCGGCTGCTTCACCCCGATGGCCGATCCGGTGTCGGTAGAATCCATCCGATTCGAAAACGACTACACCCGCCGTACCGACCTGGTGCTGCGGCCCTTCCGCTACGCGGGATTGTCCTGCCCCGACGGCTCGCAGGCCACGTTCTACGCGGTCTACGCCGAAACCTTGACCGAACCCGCGCCGATCGTGGTCGTCTTTCACGGCGGCGCGTTCGACTACGTCAAGGCACGCGCGGACGGCGTCGTCCCGGCGTTCGATTCCGATGGCGCCGTGCACTACTCCGGCGACGATCGATTCACCGCGGAATGGGCCGCAAACAAGGTCTTTGAGACCCTGGGCCTCCTGGACGGGCTCAGCCCCGCCGAATTGGAGCCGACCGAGCGCAACTACGGCATCCTACCGGCCAAGCTCGCGGACGCGGGGGCGTTCACGATGTACCCGGCCAACTGCTGGGGAGACCTCTGGCATAACGAGACCGGGCCCCGGAACAACAATTGGGAGCTTGACGGCGGCGTACATCGTGACGGTCGTTACCTCGCGTGGGTCATGACCGCGATCGCCAACCCCATTCCAGACGTCGCGACACAGAAACGCACTGAACTTGGCTTGGACGACTTGCCCATCCCGCTCGACGCCAGCGGCGTGTACGTCGTCGGCCTGGGCGAAGGCGGTCGCGCCGCCAGCGAGCTTCGCATCCGCGACCTGCTCAACGACGTTCCCAACCAGAACGCCGCGCCCATCAAGGGCATGGTGGTCGACAGCACCATGGACCTGTTGTCCCGCCTCGTACAGGACGACACCACCTTCAAAGACATCAACGACGGCCTGGCGCGGATCTACCCCGACCACGTGGACGACGATGCCGACGGGCAGATCGACGGCGACCTCGTCGTAGTCGGTGCCGGCTGGCGGGACGACATCGACAACCAGCTCAACTACTACAGCTTGTGGCACGCCATCTCCAAAGGTGGCCTGACCTACCCGTTGGGCATCTGGTACTCCTCGGCCGATCCGTTGGTTCCGGCGGCCTCGCTGACCGATCTGCTGGCGTTGGCAGACAACGAAACTGCCCCATACGCGGGATTGATCACCGTGACCGACTATGGCACCGCAGACCACACCATCCTCAACCGGGATGAGGACGCGGCCGATGCGGCGGTGAGCCTATTGTTTGGCGAGTGATCTCAGTACACCCGCCCCTTCCACCTACGCGTCCCCGTCCGCGTTCGCCGAACCGAATCGACGAGCAAGCCCACCAGGATCGCGGCGCCGAGCGGCTGCAGGAGCCCGTACGCGAGCGGCTGGCCAAAGATGCGGTCCATCCAGGCGCGAACGCCGTGGATCAGCACCAGCAGCCCGAGGCTCGCGACCATGAGTGACACATCTCCCTGCATCGCCGCCCACACCGCAATGGCGTAGGGAGCCAGGAACTCCAAGAGCACCAGGCCGACGACCAGCGCCACCACGCCAAGCTTGAATTCCATCCCCGGAAACAGGTTCTTGGTCCAGCCGTGCCAGAGTTCGCCAAAGCCCGTGTACATGCGACACGAGAAAAGCTCGCGCAAGTGGAGGGCGCGGACGCGGAAGCCCGCCTTCTTGAACGCCTTCGCCAGCCCGATGTCGTCGAGAATGTCATCACGCACCGCGGCATGCCCCCCGACGGCGTCGTAGGCAGCGCGTCGTACCAGGATCAACTGTCCATTGGCGATGGCCTTGTCCCGGTCTTCGTCGTCGTTGATCTTGGCGAGGTCGTTGCCGGCGAGGATGAGCCCGCCCACCGAAGGCTGCACGACCCTTTCCCAGAAGCTGCCCATCTCGAGCCGGCCGAAGCCGGAGACGAGGTCGACCTTGTTTTCGATGGCGTACGTGTGGATGCGCGAGAGCGCGGCGGGGTCGACGCGCACGTCCGCGTCGATGAAACAGAGCCAATCGGCGTCGCCGACGTGGGCGCGTGCGCGTTCCAACGCCCACGGCTTGCCCTTCCAGCCAATCGGCAGTGCGTCCCCTCCCCCCTCGACCAGCGTCGCCCCCGCGGCACGCGCCAACTGGGGCGTGCCGTCCGTCGATCCGTCGTCGAAGATCAGCACCCGCAGCGACGGGTGATCCGACCGCGCCAACACTCTGATACATGCATCAATGTTTCGCGCTTCATCCCGGGCTGGGATGATGACACCCAGTACAGGTAGACGTTCATGACACACCGAGGATGTATCAAGCCGCCATCGTGGTTCACGCCTCGACCGGGCGACCTTCAGCGCCACGCTCACCCAGAAAAGTGCGATGCCCGCGACGAGGAGGAGCACGCCGCTACACCACGCGCGTGAGGCTGAAACAGAAGGGCAACGCGCCGGTACGCGCCCAGGGCTTGCCGACACAGACATGCTGGCTCACCCGGCGCATGAAGTCGCGGGTGCCGTTGTAGACGAGGATCTGAGGCCCCACCCAGTTGGGGACGACCCAAGGCCAACCCGCGGGGACGGGACCGTCGGGGATGAGGTGGTAGTCGACCACCCACGCCCCGCGCGATTCGAACTCCGCGTTGCCCGCGGTGGGGACCAGCTGAAAGTAGCCAGGCCCGATCGCGTAGCGAAGCGGGCTGGAATTGTACCCGAAGAGCCGCGACCTGCCGCCGGGCTCGGGCCGCGCGAAGACCTTTTGGAATCGCCGGGCGATGGCGGGGAGCGGTAGCGAGTTCCAGCCGTCGTGGGCCACCGGCTGGCCACGGCCGTGTTCCGCTACGAAGTGGGCCTCGTCGATGGGTGGAGCGTCAGCCGCGAGCTCGAAGAGGCGACCCAGCTCCTTGATGCCGCAACTTTCCAACGCCCGCACGCGGCCGGCGTGATCGAGGCCGTCGAGCTCGTCGCCGATGGCCGCGATTTGGGCATCCGGGTCACACAGGCGGCTGGCGAGGTCCATGCGCGCGGGTATCAAGGCGCCGGAGCGAACGCCTCGCCGTGGCCCTTGATGCCCAGTTCCAGCGCGTAGACGGAGCCGTTGTCGCGATTGGCCATGTAGACGACGTCCTCCTGCCAACCGCCGATCCCGTTCCCCCAGTGCAGGTTGGGAATCCACGAGGCGCGGACATCGGTGACCAGCTCGGCCTCCGCGAGTTCGTCCTGCCAGCGCCACACTTTTCCGACGAGGTAGGAGGTGGCGTAGACGTTGCCGCACTCGTCGACGTTGAGCCCGTCGAGCATTCCGTCCTCACCGCCGGAGCTGGTCAGCGGCATACACACCAAGCCCGGCAGCCCCCAGGAGGCGGCGTCCTCGCAGCTGCCCTGCCAACCATAGACGTAGTCGTCCACCAGGCACGCCTCCCCCTCGGCGGCGTCCGCGCAGACACTCTGCGCCCTCTCCCAGTAGGCGCCAGTGTCGCAGATGGAGATGCCCTCGTAGGTATACGAGCAATACCCCGCGGCGCCCTCGACCTCGCAGGTCTCGCCGGCGTGCCTGAGGCAAGGTTCGACGTAGTTGGCCGGCGCCGCAGGGCAGAAGAGCTCGCCCTCAGGCACGGTGCGCACACAGATCGACGTCCGCGGCTCCCCGAACGCGGTGCCGTCGCAAGCATCCCCTGCCTCCGCCCCGTCGCAGGCCTCGGTGTCCTTGACGATCTCACAGAGGTTGTACCCAAGGTCGGACTCCACACACTCCCCGATGCCGTAGCCCCCGGAGAGGGTGCACATCGTGCCCACGGGCTCGACCTCACAAGTGGGCGTGGTCGGCGCCGTCGCCCCGGGGACGAGGCTCCACACCCGAGGCCGGGTCCAGACCCCATCGTCCCCGAGATCCATGCGCCACACCACGCCACCGCCGAAGGAGCCGACGTACAACTCATCAAAGCCGGGACCGAAGCTGACCCCGTTGGCGCCGAGCATGCCGGCCCCGATGAGCGTGGCCTCTCCCGTCCCCGAATCCACCTTCTGGAGGGTTCCCAAGCCCGACTCCGCAACGTAGACAAAACCGTCGGTGCTCACGTCGAGGCCGTTCGGGTAAGACAGCCCCGAAGCCAGTACCGCGCTTCCCCCGGTAGCCGGGTCGACCTTCACCAGGGTGTTGTTGAGCACGTCGGCGAAGACGACCTGCCCATCGGCCAGCATGTGGGTGCCCGCCCCCCCGCCCAGGCCCGCCGAGATCAGCTTCTTGGCGCCGTCGTAGGTGATGCCCACCATGTTTCCGTTCTCGTCGAGGCTGACGTGCTGCCCCTCCCCGTCAAAGGTGAAGTCCTCCGCGGTGGTCAACCCGGAGATCGACTCCGGCCGCACCAAGGGCAGCGGCGCCAAGTTCAGGCAGGCTTCACTCAAGCCTGTATCTCCGGTATCTCCCGTATCTCCGCTATCCCCAGTGTCGGTGCCGCTGTCCTTTTCCGGTGGATCGCGACCGTCATCGACGTCGGGAATCGCGGGGTCGCACGCCACGAGCAGCGTCAGAAACCATCGCATGCGGCTACTCACAGGTCTGAAGCGCGAGGTTACATTCTTGGCCGTCGGGGCAGTCCGCGGGCGAGGTACAGGGCGTGTGACCGCTGACGCTGACCTTCGCGATCAGGGAGTAGTCGACCATGAAGTCGGCACAGCCTTCGCCGAGCATGACGTGGTCGACGGTACGCCGTTGGATCTTGCCGCTGGGGTAGCCGGTGACGCCGCCGGTGAGCAGCGCGTCCATCACGCTCGCCGGAATCTCGGCGGCGCCATTGTCGGCGAAGTTGCACTGCAAGGTCAGCGGCGTCAGGCCGTGCTGATCGACGTTGACGCTGACGTAGACCTCGCTGCGGACAGCCGACGCCGGGGTGTCCCATGAAAGCAGCACCGGAGTCCCCTCGGTCACCAGCCAGGTGGTGCTGCCGGGCACCAACGGAGCAACCCCCACGCCATACATCGTCTGTGGGGCCAAGGCGCCTCCTGCGGTCTCGAGCCGGATGAGCTTGCCAGGCTTGAAGGCCGGATTCTTTAGGTCGGTGTAGAAATACTTGTTGCCCGGGATCGCCGGTTCCATGGAGACGGGAGTGCCAAGCCCGGAGACCGTGACGGTGCCAAGGTCCTGGTTCTCCGGGAACGGGAGGCATTCGCCGTCGAAGTCGCAGGTTTCGGTGGGGCCGCACGTCGGATCGCAGAAGGGATTTTCGCGCTTCATCAGCTTGCAATCCCCGTCGACCAACGCCTCGCGCAGCACCGCTACCGGCACGACCCCGTTGGAGATCGCACCGTCGATTGCCGAGTAGTCGACGTTGGCCTCGACCTTGAAGCCGCCCCAGCGTCGGTCCAGCGTGCAGGAGCCGCCGAGCGGAATCGTGTCCGGGTCGCCGTCGGGGTCGGAGGTGTCGACATCGTCGGCGCTATCGTCCGGCAGCTCGTAGGGGAGACATCCGGCGAGGAGCAACAGAGGCAGCAGGGGGCGCATGAGCCACTATAGCCGGCGTCGCCTCGCGAGTACCAGCAAAGCGACCGCCGCTTCGAGCCCGTGCAGCGGAAGGCGAGCGGTGGCGCACGCGGCGCCATCGGGGCTGTCGGGGTCAGGGCCGCAGCCGGGCTCCGTGATCCCATCGCCACTGTCGGTGTCGGTGTCTGCCGAGTCGCCCCCGCCCGGGTCGGAGTTGGCCTCACCCGGGGTCGGCGAGGCGTCGGAAATCCAGTCGGTATGCTGGTCGCTGTCCTCCCCGTCCGGGAAGCGACCGATCGAGGAGCCCGCCGAGGCCTTGTCCACCACGTCGGTCGCGCCACCGTCGCCGACCAGGCCATCGCCCTCGGCACCCCCGTAGAGCACGGTATCGAGCGGCACCCCATCGCAAGAACTGACACGCACGCCGTCGCCCTCGGTGCCGTTGCCGAGATCGAGTCCTGCGGCCGAGTAGTCCTGGTTCTCGACATCGCCGGCGCCGATGACGTAGAACGCACCCGGCTCGATCACCGCCCCAGCCGGGAGGATGGCGTTGTCGGCCCAGTCGCTCTTGGCGGCGTCGATCACGAAGCCTTCGAGTTGGATGGCGACATCGCCCCCGTTGTACAGCTCCACGAACTCGTAGGTGCCGTCATCATCAGTGGGATCGTACAAGACCTCGTTGAGACGAAGGCCGCCGCTGCCGGTGGGGTCACACTGGGGCGTCTGATTCGCCGCGCCCGGGCTGTTCACCGACGAGGAGGTCCAGTCGTCGGCGCTGTTGTCGGTGTCCTGACCGTCGCCACGACGGGACAACGACACCGCTTCGCCCGGAATCTCGGCGAGTGACGTCGCCACGATGCCCCAGTCGTCCACGAGCGCGTCGGTGTTGTCGTCGCCATAGACGACGCTGTCGAGGACGACCTCGTCGCAGAGCAGGTAGGCACCGTCGCCGCCGGTACCGTTGCCGAGCGAGATCGAGCCGATGCCGCCCGAGCCGACGAGGAGGAATCCGCCCGCCGGAATCCCTGTGTCCGCCGGGAGGGTCACCGACGAGCCGCCGGTGGACTTGGTGGCCCCGCGCACGACCCAGCCGCTCACATCCACGTCGGCAGCGCCACGGTTGTAGAGCTCTACCCACTCCAAGCCGTCGTCGCTTCCCGAAGGGTTGGACAAGAGTTCGTTGAGCCGAATGTCGGCGCCGGCGCTGCAATCGACCGGGTCGCCGCCGGTGTCGATGGGAGCGGGGTCCCCGTTGGCCGCCGCCGGGGTCGGCGTGTCGTACTCGACGAAGTCCACCAAGGCGTCGTCGGTGTCGACACAGTCGTTGGTGCCGTCGAAGCGGCCCAGGCTCTTGCCCTCCCCGACGCCCACCGCGGCAAAGTCGGCTCGCCCCAGATCGTCGAGAAGGCCGCCGGCGGACCCGTCGTAGAGCAGCGTGTCCAGCACGGTTCCCGCACCATCCACAAGCTGCACGCCGTCGGCGACGCTGCCGCCGTTTTCGAGGTTGTCATTGAACGCGCCCGGCCAGGTCGTCGAGCCGAACCCGACCAGTACGTACTCACCTGGGGCGATGGTGCCCGCGGCGCTCAGGGTAAAGCTGGTGGCAAAGCTGGTTCCGCCCGCGCGAATCGTGTAGCCGTCGAGCGCGACCGCGACCGCGCCGTTGTTGCAGAGCTCGATCCATTCGAGGCCATCGTCGGCACCCGACGGGTTGTAGACCACCTCGTTGACGAGGACACCAGCGAACGAGTAGGTGGCGAGCAGGGCGATCATCGGGCTCCCGTAGTGCGCCGACTAACCCTGAGTGGGAGGACGGTCGCGCCGAGCACGTAGCATATCGGGACATCGCCACCGGGGCCCTCGCGGTGGCCTGCCTGCGACGGCTGCTCGCGGAGCCCCCTACCGATGCGGTCCAACTGGCGCCGCTCGCCCAGACCGTCCGCGGGAGCAGCTCGGCCTCGGCGGGCGTGACCGATCCTCCCCGCATTACACCTCTCCCCCAATGCGAATCCACGCCGCCGTTGTTTTCCTCATCGCTTGCACCGACGACTCAGGCGCCAACGGTGGGGTGCGCGGCGGCGACACCTTCGAAGCCATCGAGACGGTCCCCTCCCCGGTCGTCCCATGGCTGCGGGAAGAAACGGCCGCGCCGGGCTCGATCACCTTCGACGAGCTCTTCTATCACCCGCCTGCCGACGACTCCGTCGAGTGGATCGAGCTTTACAACCCGATGGCCCTGGACATGGATTTGTCGGGCTGGTCGGTCGAAGGGGGTGTCAGCTACGCCTTCGCCGACGGTACGGTCATGGCGGCGGGCGGGTACCTGGTGGTGGCCGCGGATCCGGCCGGTGTGCCGGGCGCCTTGGGGCCGTTCGAAGGCAGCCTCGCCGACAGCGGCGAGCGGCTCGAGCTGCGGAACAACGGCGGCCGACTCATCGACACCGTCGCCTACGGCGACGACGATCCCTGGCCCGTAGCGGCAGACGGCTCGGGGCTGACCCTGGCCAAGATGGATCCCGACGCCGCCAGCGACCACGCCGAAAACTGGACCGCCAGCGCTGAGCTCGGCGGCACCCCCGGCGAGGCGAACCTCCTGGATCCGCTGCGGCCCCCGACCACCGTGGAGCTCGTTCCGCTCGACGCGCTCTGGCACTACGACGACTCGGGGGCCTACCCGGCCGCCGACTGGGCGGATGCCATGGTCGATGACAGCGCGTGGAGCCTCGGCCAGGCCATCTTCTACGCCGGCGGCGCCTCGGCCGACGTGGTCGCCACGGCCTCGGTCACCGCCGACAACTACTTCGCCTTGTATCTGGGCCACGCAGACGGAACGGAGCTGCGGCTGGTGGGCGAGGACTCCGACGGCAACTGGACGACGGTCGACCCGTTCAACCTCGACGTGACCCCCGAGGATCACCTGTACCTCGCAGCCTGGGAGGCCTCCTGGGACTACGGCGGTCCGCAGATGACCATCGCCGAGGTGACGCTGCCCGACGACGTCGTCGGCACCGATGCAAACGGCTTTGAGTGGGTGCTCGGTCCCACCGACGGTTGCCCCGGGACCCCCGACCCGCCGCCGACGGTTGACGAGCTCCAGTTCATCGTCGAGCAGGGCAACGCCGATGTGTCCTGGGCGCTCCCCGCGGCCGAGGCCGATCGCAGCTCGGATCCTTGGGGCTGGGCCACGAGCGCCGCGTTCACCGACGCGGCCAGGTACGTCTGGGCCGATACCTTCAGCGACACCTCGGTGACCAACACCGAGAACACCTACGCCCTGTTCCGGTCCGTAGAGCCGCTCCTTGGTTCGCGCGGCACCACGGAGCTGCCGGCGATCCCCACCACGATCACCTTCCGCACGTCGTTCGTCTTCGATGCCGACCCGGCCCTGGCGGAGCTCTCGCTGAACTGCGTGCTCGACGACGGCGCGGTGGTGTACCTCAACGGCAGCGAGGTGCTGCGGCAGAACATGCCGGCGGGCGCGGTGGACGCCAACACGCTGGCCGCGGCCCCGGTCGAGGATGCGTTCGACCTGTACGCTGAGATTGCTACGGACACGCTGATCAACGGGACCAACGTTCTGGCCGTCGAGGTGCATCAGGCCGAACGCAACGACCTCGACCTGACCTTCGGGTGCGGGGTGACGGCGCGGATCACTGCTGGCGCCGCGCGGCCGACGGTGATCCTCAACGAAATCGCGCCGGCAGCGGCTTCGCCGTTGTGGGTCGAGCTTGTGTCGGTGAACGCAGCCGCCCAGGAAACCACCGGCCTGGTGCTGGCGTCGTCGGCAGGTGGCGAGCTGGTGCTCCCGGCAGGGAGCCTCGCTCCGGGCGAGCTTCTGGCGGTGGACGACGTCGGTTTTTCCGTCGTGAGCGGGGACGTACTGTTCCTCTATTCAGCCGACAGGAGCGTGCTCCTGGACGCGGCGCGGGTGTCCGCGGGGACGCGAGGACGCGCAGAGGATGGCGGGCCCTGGCGGTTCGTCACCGAGGCCACGCCGGCCTCGCCAAACGTCATCCAGGTCGCCGACGACGTGGTGATCAATGAAATCCACTACCACCACGCGCCGTTGTCGCGACAAGACGAGCCTGTGGTCGAGCAGTTGGATGAATGGATCGAGCTCTACAACCGCGGCGAGGAGGCGGTGGACCTCGGCGGTTGGATGTTCGTGGACGCGGTGGCCTACGAGATTCCGGCGGGCACGGTCTTGGCGCCCGACGCGTACCTGGTGGTCGGCAACGACGACTTCAGAGGCCGCCTTGACAACGCGTCGGACCGCATCCTGCTCCTGGACGCCCGGGGAAACCCGGCGGACGAGGTTCGATACTTCGACAACGGGCGCTGGCCGGAGGCGGCCGACGGCGGCGGGTCCTCCTTGGCGCTTGTGGATGCTCGCGCCGACAACAACGCCGCAGAGTCCTGGGCGGCCAGCCGCGAGGAGGCTCGTTCGCCGTGGGTCACGTACACCTACCGTGGCGACGCGGACCCGAGCGCGGTGGGCCCCGACGGCGTGTGGCAAGAACTCGTGGTCGGCCTGCTTGACTCCGGCGAGGTGCTGCTCGACGACCTGAGCGTCATCGAAGATCCCGGCGGCACCCCGACAGAGCTGATTAAGAACGGAGACTTCGGCGCCACGAGCGAGCATTGGCGACTATTGGGCAACCACCGTCACAGCGAAATCGTCGCCGACCCCGACGACTCCGGGAACCCGGTGCTCCGCCTCGTCGGCACCGGCCCGACCGGACACATGCACAACCACGCGGAGAGCACCCTCGTCCGGGCGATCACCACCCGGGAATACGAGGTGTCGTTCAGGGCGCGGTGGGTCGCCGGCAGCAACCAACTCAACACTCGGCTGTATTTCAATCGGTTGGCCCACACCACACGGGTGGAAATGGCAGAGGGTTCGGGAACGCCCGGTGCGCCCAACTCAACGGAAACGGTCAACCTCGGCCCGACCTTCGCGAACCTGCGCCAGGACGTAGCCGTTCCCCAGGCCTACGAGCCCGTCGGCATCGAGGTTTCGGCGGAGGATCCCGACGGGGTTGCGGCCGTGATCCTCTGGAGCTCCGTCGCCGGCGCGACGTTCGTGGAAGCGGCCATGACCGAGTTGGAGTCGGGTCGCTGGGAGGCCCAGCTTGAAGGCCAGGCAGCCGGGACGATCGTCCAGTTCTACGTCCAGGCGGTGGACCGCCTGGGGGGCCGCTCCTTCTTCCCAGCGGCAGGGCCCGCTTCCCGTGCGCTCATCCAGGTCGACGACGGCAAGGCGGCAACCAACGGCCTGCACAACTTCCGCATCCTGCTCACCGCGGCCGACTCCGACTGGCTTCACGACGACATCAATCTGATGAGCGATGATGTCGTGGGGGCGACGGTGATTTACGACGAGGGGGAAGTTTTCTACGACGTCGGCGTCCGCCTCAAGGGCAGCGAACGCGGCCGGCCCCAGACCGCCCGCCTCGGGTACGGGGTCGAGTTCCACCGTGAGCAGCCCTTCCGTGGCAGTCACAACAGCGTGCACATCGACCGATCCGAGGGCGTGGGGTTTGGCCAGCGGGAAGTCCTGATGAACCTGGTGATGACCCACGCGGGCTCGGTTTCCGGCGAATACAACGACCTCACCCAGGCTCTCACCCCGCTGCCGCAACACACCGGCCCCGCGGAGCTGCAGCTGGACCGGTTCAGCGACCTGGTGCTCGCCTCCCAGTTTGCCGACGGCGCCAGCGGCCCGCTTTTCGAGTACGAGCTCATCTACTACCCGCTCACGACGGATGATGGCAGCGCCGAAGGGTTCAAGCTGCCTCAACCCGACTCGGTCGTCGGCACCACCCTCACCGATCTCGGCGACGATCAGGAAGGATATCGTTGGAACTTCCTGGCCCAGAACAATGAGCGCACCGACGACTACACCCGCCTCATCGAGCTTGGCCAGACCTTCGCGCTGACCGGCACCGACTTTCTGGACGAGGTGGACGCGGTCATCGATGTCGATCAGTGGTTACGTGCGTTTGCTTTCGCGACGCTCAGTGGGGCGATCGACAACTATGGCAGCGACGGCAGCCAACACAACGCCCGCTTCTACGTTCGGCCCGAGGATCAGCGTGTTTTGTACTTCCCTCACGACCTCGACTTCTACGGCGGGCCCACGGGGTCGGTGGTGGGCAACGGAGATCTGGCGCGTTTGCTGGAGGACCCGATCCATCTCCGATCGTACTACGGGCACCTGCAAGACATCGTCGCCCGGGCGTACAACCCCGACTACCTGGCGCCCTGGTGCGACCAGATGGGCAACCTCCTCCCCACGCAGGACATCGCAGGGCACTGCCAGTTCATCGACGACCGGGCCGACTGGGTGATGCACGGGGCCGCCGACGCGGTGATGACGCTGTACCCGGCACAGGGTTTCCGCATCACGACGCGGGGCGGGAGTGACTTTTCGATCGAGGCTGCGGAGGTGGTGCTCGAAGGCGAGGCCTGGATCGACGTTCGCGTCATCACCGTCGAAGGCGGGGCTGCCCCCCTGGCGCTGACCTGGCGCGACGATTTGACGTGGCGGGTGACGGTGCCGCTACAAGACGGCGCGAACGACATCAGTCTGGTCGCGACCGACTTCCACGGCTCCGTGGTTGGCACCGACACGATCGTCGTCACCTCCACCGGGGGCTGAGCGGCGTTACCCGCCCCGCGATGAAGCTCACCTTCCCCGCCACCGCCCGCAATCGTGACCCGATCCTGGCCGAGCTGCGTCGCCTCTTCGCGCCGCCCTGCGCGCGGGTGCTGGAAGTTGCCAGCGGCTCCGGGGAGCACGCCGCGTACTTCGCGGAAGCGATGCCCTGGCTCACGTGGCAACCGACCGACATCGAGCCCCTCCACCTGGAGAGCATCGATTCCTGGGCCGGCAGCGAGCCCCGTCTGCTGCCCGCCCTCGTCTACGACGCGGCTACCGACGCGCTTCCAGCGGGCCGATGGGACGGCATCTTCTGCGCCAACGTGGTGCACATCGCGCCGTGGAGCGTGGCCGAGGGCCTTTTTCGCAGCGCCGCCCGCGCCCTGTCGCCCGGCGGGCTGCTGGTCACGTATGGCCCGTACACCATCGATGGGAAGCACACCTCCCCGAGCAATGAAGCCTTCGATGCCAGCCTCACGTCGCGCGACCCCCGGTGGGGCGTGCGGGACGTCGCGACGTTGGCGGCGCTTTCCGAAACGTTGGCGCACGTCCAGACGATCCCGATGCCGGCGAACAACTTTACGTTGGTCTTTCGACGCGGCTGAGCCGCGTCGACTGGGGTAGAGCCTCACATGACCTCGCCGGAGCCGCGCACCCCCTCGCCCCGGCGCCCCCTGCTCGCCCGGTTCGATGCGTACTTCGCCACGATCCTGTCCAAGGCCCCGTTCGCCGACTACCCCTACGGCGGCCCTGGCGCCGCGCTCCGCGCCCTCGCGCTCGTCGCCACGGCGCTCGCAGTTCTGGTGCTCGTGGTGGTCGTCATCCCGCCCGACCGCGACCACGATCAATCCAACCCGCTGAGAGATTCGGTCGTCTCCCGGGTTCAGCTCTGGGCGCTCCTGAAAAGCCCGACCCTGTTCTGGGGCGTCGTCGGGGACGAAGCCCGCCTGGAGCATGCCGTGTCTTGGTATTCGGCGCTCCTCCACGAGCTGGGCGCAAGAACCGAACGGGTGCGCCTTGAGATGGGCTGAACGGGCCCTTCGCGTCGCCGCCGTGGGGTCGATGGGTTGTGCCGAGGCCCCGACGCCCGAGTCCGACTCGGCGGTGCACCTGGTCTGGTACCCCGGCGACACCTCCGAGACCTGGCCGCAAGCCCGGGCTGGACTGGACTGGGCCCTCTCTCAGATGGGCGCCACCCCGCCAAAAGACGGTAGCGCGCAGGTCTCTGTCACGACGAAGGCCGACCGGGTGGAGTTCGTTCTGGACGGAAACGCGCTCGCGCTGTCCGCGGCCGGGATGTCGGTCCTGGCCGAGGTGAACGGCGAGCTCGACACCGAGAACACCCGCGCCGACGTCGGCCTTTTCCTGATGCGGTCGCTGCACGAGCCGTGGCGCTACTACGCCTTGACCGGGGCTTGTTCGTCCCGGAGCGACTGGGAGGCACGCGAACAGCCCGCGCCCGTCGCCTACGCCGTGACCACCTCGCTGCTGACGCCGGCGGAGCGCAGGGTTCTGCTCAACAGCGCACCCCAGCACGCCGACGCCATCGCGTTTCTGGCCGAAGAAGGCAGCGGCTCGCTCATCGACGGAGACTTCGTCGTCGGCGAGTCCGAAGTGGTCGATGTGATGGCCAACGGACAGTTTCGATACGCCGTGTACGGCAGCGCCGGCGAGCTGATTCCTGCCGGCCTTATGTCGCCATCGGGCACCCCCGGGAAATGTTCATGGTGCCACGAGTGGCATATTCAGCCGGGCAGCGCTGAGAACCAGTCGGCATCGGGCTACTTGAGCTATGCCGAGTGGATGATGGAACGCGACGCCGCACAGGCGCTTTTGCAAACCCATCGCGCGTCGGTCTCCACGGCTGTCGACTACGAAACCTACGAGGTGCACGAGTACGCAGAGCGCCTCGTGGAAGGCTTTCTGCTGCCTGACGCCGCGCGGATCGCCGCGGAGTGGCAGGTGGCCCCGGCCGAGGTGATTGCCATCCTTGGCGAAGGCGTGCTGGGCCAGGACGACTTCGGCTGGACCGGTCGTTACACGCGCGCCGACGTCGATGCGGCCGCGCCCGCGCCGCCGCCCGTAGAATCCCTGCCCAGCGCGAGAGAGGTCACCGAGGCCGACGCCCCCGCCTCCGCCGACACCCCCGACTGCGCCCCGATGCGATAGCCGCCGTCGATGCGCGTCTTCACCCATCCGGTGGTCATCCAGCCAGAGCAGATCGACATCCTCGGCCACCTCAACAACGCCGCCTACCTCGCGATTTTCGAGGCCGCGCGGTGGGCAGTGCTCACCGAGACGGGCGCTTCTTGGGATGAGCTTGCCGCCCTCGGCGTCAGCCCCGTCATCCTCGAGATCGATCTCAAGTTCAGGCGCGAGGTCCGCCTCGGTGACACCGTCGGGGTCGAGTCCAGCTTCCGCCGAACCGGTCCGCGCCGCTTCGCCGCGACCCAGCGCCTTGTGGACGCGGCTGGCAAGCTTCGCGCCTCGGCCGAGCTGACCGGCAGCTTCTTTGACGTCCGCACCCGGCGCATCATCGACCCTCCGGAGGCGCTGCTCGGCGCGCTCGGTCTCGGCGAGCCCGCACCAGAACCGCCGCAGGTTCAGGGTCTCGGCGGCGCGTTCTTGTACGCGGACGACGTCGATGCGCTCGCCGCCTGGTACACGCTCCACTTTGGTCTGGAACTCCAAAACTGGGGCAGCGCCCGCGGCATCGAGCTGCCGTCTGCCGATCGGGCGCCGGCGGGGCGGAAGGCCACCACGACCTTTGCGCTTTTCCAGGCTGAGAGCCCGCTTCCGGCCGTCCGCACCGGGCGTGTCAACTTCCGCGTGCCCGATCTGGACGCGGTGCTCGCCCGCCTGATGACCGCCGGCGTCCGCACCGAGCGCGGCGGCGACGACTACGGGCGCTTCGCCTGGGCGTGGGACCCCGAAGGCAACAAGCTGGAGCTATGGGAGCCGGCGCTTTTGGGGTAGGCAGACCGCTCCACGATTCAGCCCGCTTCGGTACGGTAGACCACCGCCGCCACAACGTGTAGCATCGCGCGCATGGCCCGCATCGAGAGCATCGCGACCCTGACCGAGATCACCCCCGTCGCCCGCGACACCAACGTCTACCACTTTTTGCTCGACGAAGCGATCCCCTTCCGACCTGGGCAGTTCGTGAATCTGGCGGTGCCCGGCGCCAAGCCGGCCGGCGAGCGTTCGTACTCGGTCTACTCCGACCCGCTCGACCCCTCGCGCCTGGACCTGGCGATCAAGCTCCTTGAAGGCGGCGCCGCCAGCGAATATCTCCGCGTGTCGCGACCTGGCGACCGGATGGCCTTTCGCGGTCCGTTCGGCGTCTTCACCCTGGCCGACGCGCCAGGGCCCTTCTGGTTCTTGGGCACCGGCACAGGCCTCGCCCCGTACCGCTCGATGTTGGAGGAGGCCGCGCGCGCCGGGGATTCGCGTAGCTTTCGGCTGCTCTTCGGCGTGCGCGACGAAGAGGATGTGTTCGCGGTGGACCACCTCGACCGCCTCGTGGCGACCCTCCCCGACTTCCAGTACACGCTGTGCCTGTCGCGCCCGTCACCGGCGTGGACCGGGTTCAAGGGTCGCATCACCCAGCGCCTTGCCGACGCGACGCCTGACACCAGCGCCCACGTGTACCTTTGCGGCAACGGCCCGATGATCGACGAGGGGCGGGCGATCCTGACCGCGGCGGGCTTCGACAGGAAGCACGTGCACTTCGAGAAGTATTACTAAGCGCGGTAGGGCGATGCTCGGGCGCTCTTCGCCTGCGCCAGAAAGGGCCAGGACCGCATCGCGCGGCGCGTAGTCGTCAGGGAGCCCGCCACGTGGCACCTGGCGCCCGCAGCATGTCCCAGGCGGTGTGCCCCAGCACGGCCCACGGCCACACCCCAGGGTCCGGCTCCTTGCCTAACGACATGCGCTTGAGCTGCCAGGAGTACCACGCGATCTCCAAAAGCGCGTCCGCCGCCTTGATGCCCGATCGGAGCGGCGCCACCTTGCTTTCAGCGATGCTGCCGTCGAGGATCCCGCGCGGCAACTCCGGCTGCAGCGCCATGGGCCGCGCCAGGCCCACGACGTCGACGGCGCCGCCTTCCACGGCGGCGGCCATCCCCGCGGCGGTGCGGAAACCGCCGGTCAGCATCAAGGGCATCCGGGTGCGCGATCGCACGCGGCGCGCGTACGCCAAGAAGTAGGCCTCGCGCGCCACGGTCGACGCCCGCTGCTCCTCCAGGATGCCGGTCACCGCGGGGCGTTCGTAGGTGCCGCCGCTGATCTCCAAGAGGTCCACCCCCTCGGCCTCCAAAACCTCCACCACCGCCATCGATTCGGCCTCGTCAAAGCCGCCGCGCTGGAAGTCCGCAGAGTTGAGCTTCACGCCAATCGGGAAGGTCGGGCCGACCGCAGCGCGGATGGCGCGCACCACCTCGATCAGGAAGCGGCGCCGCCGCTCGGGGTCCCCTCCCCACTCGTCCTCCCGTAGATTGGCCAGGGGTGACAAGAACTGCGACACCAGGTAGCCATGCGCGCCGTGCACCTGAACCCCATCGAAGCCGGCTTGTTGACACAGGCGGGCGGCGGCGGCAAAGCGGTCGATGATATCAAGGATTTCGGGCCCGATGAGGGCGCGCGGCACCGCGAACACCCCGGGGATCGCCAATGCAACGGCCGACGGGGCGACCGGAACGGGTGACAAGAACCGAGGGCTCTGGCGACCCGGGTGATTCAGCTGCGGCCAAACCTGCGCGCCGCCAGCCTGCGCTGCCGTTGCCCAAGCTGCCAGAGGCGCAACCGGCGCGCCCGGCTCGATCACCACGTTGTGCGGCTCACCCAGCGCGGTGCGATCCACCATCACGTTGCCGGTGACGAGCAGCCCGGCGCCGCTTCGTGCCCAGCGCGAGTACAGCGCAAGCAGGGCGCCATCGGGCAGGTGGCCCGGCCCGGCGAGGTCCTCGCTCATCGCCGATTTGGCGATGCGGTTGGGGAGAGAGGCCCCGCAGGGCAGACGCAGAGGGTTTGCGAGCATGGCAGCCCGATCTAACTCTGAACCTCTCTGCGGTGTGGGTCGGACCGGGGTAGACTGCGCCCGCTTTCCAGGTCCGCCACCATGCTTCGCTCCCTCCTCGCCGCCCTCCTCCTTCTGACGTTCGCCGGCTGCACGACAGACGATGACCCCTGCGCCGGCGCCAGCGATCAGGACACCGATGGCAGTTGTGGGAACCCCACCGACTCGGGCTCCGCCGAAGACTGCACCAACACCGCCGACGACGACGGGGACGGGGCCATCGACTGCACCGACACCGACTGCGCTGCCGATGACGCGTGCGTCCTGACCGAAGACTGCGCCACCATCGGCGACGAAGACGGCAACGAACTCGCCGACTGCGCAGACCCCGCCTGCACCTGCGATCCGGACGCCGACGGCGACGGCTCCCCCGCGAGTCTCGACTGCGACGACGCCGACGCGTTGAAGTTCCCCGGCAACCCCGAGGTCTGCGACGGGCAGGACAACGACTGCGATGGCGAATCCGACAAGGATGCCGTCGACATGGACACCTACTACGCCGACACCGATCGCGACGGGTACGGCGACGCCGACACCGTGAAGGACAGCTGCGAGATCCCCCCTGGCTACGTCACCGTCGGCACCGACTGCAACGACGACGACGCGTTGACGTACCCCGGCGCCGAAGAAGCCTGCGACGTCGAGGAAGACACCAACTGCGACGGGTCCGTGGGCGACGATGATGCCGACGCCGACGGGTTCATCGCCTGTCAGGACTGCAACGACGCCGACCCCACCATCTCGCCGGACGCGATCGAGGTCTGCGACGAGGTCGACCAGAACTGCAACGGCGACATCGACGAGGGCGTCCAGACCGAGTTCTACGCCGATGCCGACGCCGACACCTTCGGCGACATCGCCGCCCCGCTCTACGCCTGCACGCTGCCTCCCGGCGGCGCGGCCAACAGCGTGGACTGCAACGACGGGGACGCCTCCATCAACCCCACCGCCGTCGAGGTCTGCGACGGCGTCGACCAGAACTGCAACGGTGTCGTGGACGAGGCCGTGGAGCTCAGCTGGTTCGTGGACGCCGACGGCGACACCTACGGAGACGTGGCCAGCGTCACCCTCGCCTGCACCTCTCCCGGGGCGGACTACATCAGCACCGGCGGAGACTGCGACGACATCAACGCCGACCGCAACCCCGGCGAGGCCGAGGTCTGCGACGACGGCTTCGACAACGACTGCAACGCCGACGCCGACTGCGACGACAGCACGTGCACCGCCGATCCCTCCTGCACCGCCGGCGCCAGCGAAGTCTATTGCTCCGACAGCCTCGACGACGACGGCGACGGGCTCACCGACTGCGACGACCCGGACTGTTCGGCGGACCCCGGCTGTGGACCACCACCCAGCGAGGGGGCGTGTTCCGACGGCCTCGACGACGACGGCGACGGGCTCACCGACTGCGACGACCCCGACTGCGCGGCGGCCCCGATCTGCGCCGCGACCACCACCGAAGTGCGCTGCGCCGACGGCCTGGATGACGACGCCGACGGCCTCATCGACTGCGACGACAGCGACTGCGCAACGTTCCCGACGTGCGTCGAAACGACGTGCGCCGACACCTTCGACAACGACCTCGACGGCCTGACCGACTGCGACGACCCCGACTGCTCGGGAATCGACGGCTGCCCGTAAGCGCCAGGCGCTACTCCCCGCCTTCGACCAACTGGAACTGAACGACGACGGCCTTGGCACCCGCGGCCGTCGCGTCCACGCGAATGTTGCCGCCATGGCGATTGGTGAGGTCCACCGCGAGGCCTAGACCCCGGCCGATGAAGCGGCTGCGGATCATCGCGTTGGTCAGCGCGCCGGGCGCATCGTCGACCACCGCCAACTCGGCAAGGACGTGGCCCGTCACCTCGTCTTCGGTCTCGACCAGCGCGACGGCCAGCGTCGTGGCCCCGGCGGAGAGCGCGTTGCGGAGGAGGTTGGCGAGGATGTCTTCGAGGTCGGGGCGGAAGAGGCGCAGTTGGAGCGGCTCACCGGTCACCCACAGCTCCGGCAAGGGGGTCCCGGCGAAGCCCGGCTCCGCGGCGACGCGCTCGTACACCTCCCGCACCAGCGGCTCGTCCACGGTCAACACGCAGATCTCGCGCACCAGTCGGCCGAGCTCTCCGTACACCTCTTCGTTTACGATGCGACTCAGCGATCGAAGCTCGGCAGCATCAGGGTGACGGAGCCGGCGGAGCCGTGAAAACGCGCGCAGGAGTGGACCGAGGGTCGGGTCGCGATGAGGGGTGAGCCGCACGCCCCGGCCGTGCCCCAGCGCCACGAGCGCATCGACGTACACGCCGAGTTTGTCAGCGAGCTCCGGTAGCCGCGCCGAGAGCGCCTCCCAGGGGCGGGCGTCGCCGGCCTCGAGCGCGTCGGCGACGACCGGGAGGACGGTGGTGTTGTGTTTCAGCACCTCGTGGCGGATGCCCGCCAAAAGCCGCGCCGCTTCGTTCCAGCTTTCGGGGACGGCCGCCAGCAGTTCGGCCAACGTACGGCCCGAGCGTCGGCGCCAGACCCAGGCGGCGGGGGCGCCGAAGAGCCCCAGCACGACCGCCGTCGTCAAGCCCCACAAGCCCCGGCGCCTCGCCGCGGCCTCGCCGGCCATCACCGCCGCCGCCTGCTGGTAGGCCGAGCGGGGTGACGCCATCGCCGCGTAGGCCGCCAGCTCGGACTCCGTGGTGCCCCAGTCGCCCAGGTCGTGGGCGAGCCGGGCCAAGAGGTAGTGCGCATCGGCATCACCGAGCTCGGCGGCGCGGGAGAGGCAGCGGCGCCGCTCGTCCCGGTCACCGGCCTCACGAGCTAGGTTCACCCACAGGTCGGGCTGGTTCGGCTCGGCGTCGAGAGAGCGCTTCCACCACGCGACCGCCTCTACGGGCAGGCGGTCCTCGATGGCGAAGGCGGCCCGATCGTTGAGGAGACGGGGGCTAGCGGGCTCTTCGGCGAGCGCCAGCTCCAGCTCGGCGAGCGCCGCTGGGCGGCGGCCACGTTCGTGCAGCGCGCGGGCGAGGCGCCAGTGTCGTGCGGCCGCCTCGGACACCGGCGGGGCCACCTGGACGGCACTTGCCGGCAGCTCTGGTGCCGCGCGACCCAGCGCGGTGAGCTTGGCCTCGGCGTCGCGCGCCCACTCGCCCTCGGGCTCCGCCGCCAGCACCGCCGCGTAGGAAGCGCGCGCGTCCTCGAAGAGGCCTGTGCTTTGCTGGACGGAGGCGAGCCGAAAACGCAGCGCCGCGTCGCCGGGACGGAGACGAAACGCGGCCAGCAGCTCCACCAACGCTTCTTTATCACGACGACCGCCGTACCCGTCGGCAAGCAGGCGCCCCAGCCGCGCCCGCGTCCCCGCGTCGTCGGGGCTCAGCCGGCGCGCGATGTTCGCCTGCACCTCGGCTTCGGCCCAGGCGCCCGCCGCCAAGAGGGCATCGGCGTAGTGGCCGTGCGCGACCGAAGATCCCGGAGCGCGCGCGGTCAACTCGGCCCCCAGCGCCCGTGCCGACTCGACCTCTCCACGAGCCAGCGCCGCTTCCACGCGGGTTGCGAGGACGACGAGGTTCGGGCTCAGCGGCTCATCGGCGCCGAGATCGATGAGCGCGGCGGCCGCTTCCAACTCCAGGCGTTCCAGGCGTTCGCGGGCACGTGTGGCCGCGGCACCCTCCGGGAACGCCGACAGATACTCGCGAAGGAGCGGCTCTGCTCGCGCGGGCGCCGCGTCCACCAGCGCCAAAAGGGTCGGCCCGTCCGGCTCTGCGGCCTGCAACAGCGTCAAGTACGTCGCCCAGGTGGACTCCGCGTCCTGAAGCTCGTTCAGCCGCACCAGGAGCCGCGTCTGATGCAAGTACGGCGTCGGATCGCCCAAACGCACGCTCTGCACGTCTCGCCAGGCGCTGAGCGCCTCGTCGGGGCGCGTGGCCTCCAAAAGAGTGGCCAGGGCTTCGATGACGTCGGGCTCGCCCGGCGCGCCCCGGTAAAGCGCCTCGGCGCCGACGAGGTCCCCCTGGGCCTCAAGGGAGCGCCCCAGGCCGAGGAGCGCGGGTACGAACGCGGGATCGTTGCCCAGGACCAACCGGTAGAAGCTGGCCGCCGTCGCAAACCGCCCCGCCGTCTCCTGCTCTTCCGCGCGGGCGTAAATGCCCCGTGCGGCTGGATCCAAAGCGTCCAGCGGATCGGCGAACGCCGGGAGGCACCAGAGCGCGAGGATGCCCCCGAGGCTCAGAGCGCGTCCTCGATGGCCTCGCGCAAGAGCGCGTCCTCCGCGATGGCGACCCTGGCGGTCACCCGCAGATCACGCCCCACCACCAGGAGCAGCGGAAACTGTCCGCCCGTCAGCGGCGTGGTGAAGCCTGCGCTGTCCTCGAGGATTGGCTGGTCGACGATGCCAAAGGTGTCGGCCCAAAAGTCGAGATCCGCCTCGTCCGGCACGGCGCCCTCGAGGTCCTCGGCGAGCACGGTGACATAGACAAAACCGTCAGCTTTGTACTCGTCCGCTGTGGCCTGGAGCGTACTCGCCATGCGCTGGCACGGGTCACACCAGATGGTCGAGACGTCGAGCACCCAGACGTTGCCGTAGAACTGCCAGAAGTCCACCGCCTGCCCGTTCTGGTCGAGCGCCAGCTCGTGCTCCACCAGCTCGCCTACCGCATAGCCTTCGGCTTCGAGCCGGGGCACGGAGTCCGCTGCGGGCCAAGCGTTGTCGGGCTTGACATACTCGGTCGACACCGGCTCGCCGGGGGTGGTGAGCACCGGGATGCACGCGGTCAGCGTCCAGAACAACATCTGACGAGCATATCCGTTGACGGGGCGGCTGGCGCGGGTGACGCGGCCTGCCATGGCTGACCGTCTCACACCCGCCGATCTCCTTAAGAGTTACCACGCCCACCACGCCCCGCGCGAACGCTGGCTCATCGGCGGGGAGTACGAACGCGCCGTGGTCCGCGGCGATGGCCGTGCGGTTGGATATCACGACCCGGACGGCATTCGCTGGATCCTGGAGCAGCTCAACCGGCGACTGGGCTGGAAAGAAAAACACGAGGGTCCGCATCTGGTCGAGCTCGCGGGCGAAGGCGCGTCGATCACCCTGGAGCCCGGCGGGCAGGTGGAGCTCAGCGGGGCCCCCTTCCGCCGTCTCGGCGACCTCGCGGCGGAGGTTCGTCGCAACCGTGCCCTGCTCTATGAATTGGCCGAGGGCCACGACCTCCACTGGACGGCCTGCGGGCTGACCCCTTACGCGAAGATCGACGAGATCGCCTTTGTGCCCAAGGGCCGCTACGCGATGATGCGCGACTTCTTGCCCGCGCATGGAGACCTCGCGCACTGGATGATGAAGGGCACCAGTTGTGTGCAGGTGAACCTCGACTTTGACAGTGAGGAAGACTGCGCTCGCAAGTTCCATACTTCGCTGGACCTCGCGCCGCTCAACATGGCGCTCTTCGCCAACTCACCCTTGGCCGAGGGACGCAACACCGGATGGATGAGCTACCGTGGCCACATCTGGAGCCGGGTAGACCCACGCCGGTCCGGCTTCCCCACCCAAGTGCGTGACGGCTACAGCCACCAGGGCTGGGTCACCTACCTGCTTGACACGCCGATGATGTTCCTCGAGCGAGGCGGCGCCTGGTTCCCCAGTGGTGGCGCCACGTTCCGGCAGTGGATGTCGGATGGGCTTGAAGGTTCTTTTCCGACTGCGGCCGACTGGGCGTTGCACCAGACCAGCGTTTTTCCGGAAGTCCGGGTGAAGCGCACCCTCGAAATCCGCAGCGCCGACGCCGTGCCGTTGGACCTCGCGGTGGCGTTCTGCGCGCTGTGGGCGGGCTGTCTCTACGGAGCGCTCGAGGACACGCGGCGGCTGGGGCTCGCGTTTTCAGCGGCCGGCGGGCACGTGCGGGAGGCGGGGTTTGCGCTGGCGGCGCGTGAAGGCCTGGCGGCGGAATGGGGCGGCCGTTCGTTGGCGAGCTGGGGTGCTGAGCTCAGCGGCCTGGCCCGCGCGGGCCTGCGCGCCATTGGCGAGGATGCGTCCCTCCTGGACCCGCTGGAGGCCCAGATTGCCAGCGGGCGTTCCCCTGGCGCGACGCTGCTGTCGGCCTTTCAGCACGATCCGAGTCCCGCCAACGTGCTGAAGGCGGCGGCGTACTGAGGGGGGGGCGGCGGCGGGCGGCGCAGATGGGCGATGCTCAGGCGCTGGCCGACTCGGCCAGGAGGCCCCCGACCGCATCGCGCCGCGGCCGTTTCCCGGCTACGTCGCGATGTGGCCGGCGACTACCGCGAGACCTCGCTTCTGGGCCGCGGCGCAATGGGGGAAGTGCGCTTGGCCGAGGACCTTTCCCTGGGCCGCGAGGTCGCGCTCAAGCGCCTCCTCGAACGCTACGCCGACGATCCCGAGCGTCGCCGACGTTTTGTCGCCGAGGCGCGGCTGACCGCGCAGCTCGACCACCCCCGGATCGTGCCGGTGTACACGCTGTCGGCGGCAGAGGGCGAGGTGCCCAGCTACGCGATGAAGCCCGTCCACGGCCTGACCCTGAAGGCGTGGCTCGCCCCGATCGTCGCGCGCGCCGAGGCGAGGCAGGCGCAACCGCCGGAGACCACGCTTTCGGCCCGGCTGGAGCTGTTTTGCGCGCTGTGTGAGCCCCTCGCCTTCGCCCACCGCAAAGGGGTGGTCCACCGCGACGTCAAGCCCGACAACATCATGGTCGGTCGCGACGGTGACGTCTACGTCATGGACTGGGGCGTCGCCTGCGTCCGCCGCAGCGCCGAGGCCGAGCAGTCCGTGACCGCCGACGGCTTCGACGAACCCGGCGAATCCGTCGGCACGCCAAGTTACATGTCCCCCGAGCAGGCCCATGGGGACAACGACGCCATCGACGGGCGCAGCGACCAGTTTGCGCTCGGCCTGATCCTCTCCGAATTGGCGACGCTGCGCCGGGCGCGTCGCACCATCCAAGGCGGAGGCATCCCGATGCTGGCCGCCGCGCTCCGCGGCCACCTCGATGCCCTGGAGCCGCGGGGCGAGCCGCTCTCGCGTGAGCTGCGGGCGGTGATCAAAAAGGCCACCGCGACCGCGAGGGAGGACCGCTATCGCAGCGTGGGCGCCTTGGTCACGGAGGTGCGGCGGGTGTTGCGGGGAGAAGCGGTCGCGGCGGCTCCCGACGGGCTGTTCCAACGCCTCGGTCGCCACATCGCTGCCCACCGAGAGCGTGTCGCGGTCGGCCTCGCAGGCCTTTTTCTGCTCGGCGCGGCGGCCTTGGGGACCCTCGCCACCCTGGCACTGCTCTGGCGCGACGTCGAGCGGACCGAAGCCGCGGCGCGTGCTGACACCCGGCTGGCCCTGCAAGGCTTCGCCGACGAACGCGCTCGCGCCTTGGACCGGACGCTTGGCACCTCGGAGGGCCTTCTGCGCGGGCTCGGCTCCTCGGCCACCGCCGCGCTCCGCCGCCTCGACGGGCGCGCCGTGGTCTACCTCCCCGAGGTCTGGTCCGAACCGGGGATCGGCCCGCCTGACCTGTCTCGCTCCCTCGTCTACGGCGGTCTGGCCAGCTTCCTCCACCCCGACCTCGTGACCGCGCCGGGCTTCGACCGGCGGGCGGGGGCGGCCACCTTGACCACGCTCGCCGCCCTGCGCGACGACCTCGCCGACGCCCTCCTCGACAGCGGCAGCGGCGCGCCGGGCGCTGCGCCCCGGGAGCAGGTGCTCGACCACGGCACCCTCGCAATCTGGGCGTACGTCGCCACCGCGGACGGCGCGCTCGCCGGGTTTCCGGGCACGAGCAGCTACCCGCCCGACTACGATCCGCGCACTCGGCCCTGGTACGTGGAAACCCTCGCCCGCTCGGGCCCCGGTTGGGGTCGCCCCTACGTCGATGAGAGCGGCATGGGGCTGCTGCTGACCTGTGGGATGCCACTCTTCGATCGCGACGGCAGCGTCCTCGGGGTCGCCGCGCTCGACCTGACCGTGCGGCGATTGGTCGACGCATGGCTGGACCCCGGTAGGCGGCCTGGCGAGGTGTTCCTCATCGACGACACCGGGCGCGTCGTCGTGCGCTCGGGGGCCGGAAACACCACTGCGGCCCTGGCGTTTGTGCCCTTCCCCTACCCGGAGGCGCTGCCCGAGGTCTGGGGCTCGCCTTCGGGGCAGGTGACCGTGGATGGGCGCCTCGTGGTCTGGTCGCGACTGCAATCCGTCGATTGGACCTACCTTCTGGTGGGCAACGAAGCCGCGCTCATCGGGGAGTGACGGCGGCCGGCGAGCCCGGCCGCAGCTGAGGCCTACGCGCGGAGCTTTGCCCCGGCGCGCCGGGCCGCGACCACGACCGACTCCCACGGCTGGCAGCCGACGACGCGCACGGGATGAGGCGCGTCGGGCGCCGGTGGCGGCTGGTCAAGCCCCCAGCCGTCGGGCAAGAGGAAGTACGTCGGGACGCCAGTGACCCCCCACTTCGCGGCCTCGGCACCCATCTCGTCCACGCGGGCCTGCATGGCGGGGTCGTCCGCCGCGGCCACGAGGGCAGCGGGGTCGAGACCAGCGCTGGTCGCGGCCCCCGCAAGCGTGTTGTCCAGTTCGATGTCCTGACCGCAGTTCCAGTAGGCGTCCATCACGGCGTGCCGGAAGGGGTGGAGTTGCCCCGCGTCCCGGGCATGTTCTGCCGCCGCCAGCGCCCGACGGGTGTTGGCGACGTGGGCGGGTTGTCCCATGCGGACGCCGAAGGTCGCCGCGAAGGCCTTCATCTGGGCCTGCATCACGGTCACGTCGGCCCCGCGGAGCAGTTGGCCCAGCGCGATGCCGCCGCGCGGGGTGGCCGGGTGGAGCTGAAAGCCCCGCCAGTCGAGCTCAATCTCGTACTCCTCGATGAGCCGGCCGAGCACGCCTGTCTCCGCAACGTAGCAGTAAGGGCAGACGAAATCCGAGAAGAACAGGACCCGAGTGGACATGCGCGCCCTCTACCGCGGTCCAGGTCTCGACCGATGAGAGATCGCTGTGAGATGTGGAGGAGCGCGCGCGGCTGTACGGTACGGATCACCCTGAGTGTCACCGTGCTTCTTCGCCGCTCCGCCCTTTCCTCGTCCATCCTCCTGACCCTGGCCCTCTTCACCGGTTGCGACGGTGGCACGGTAGACCCCGGCCCTGAAGCGGACACCGACACCGACACCGACACCGACACCGACACCGACACCGACACCGACACCGACACCGACGTCGGGTGCACCTCCCTGGTCCTCACCCAGCTTGACGAGACCGACGCCGGGGGCGATGGCACCTTCGAGAGCGCCTCCCGGCGCACGGCCACCTACGACGACAATCAGAAGATGATGACGAATATCACCGACTATGACAATGACGGCACGCCAAACAGCCGTATAGACTACACGCGCACGGCCGACGGACTTCCGGTGACCGAATCGCGAGATGCCGATGCGGACGGCATCGCCGAGTGGTTCGGAACCTACACCCACCGCTCCGACGCCACCAAGCAGCGCCTGGACGTGGAGCTCGATGCCACGGACGACGGCACGACCGACGGACGGTGGATCTACCTCTACGACGAATACGGGTACACCGAGCGTGAGGAGCTCGACGCCGACCTGGATGGGGTGCCCGACACGATCAGCACCTACGACTACGACGCCGACGGGCGCTGGCTCGAGTACACCTTCGACGTCGACGGCGACGGCGTGGACGAGTACCACTACGAGTTCACCTACAACGCCAACGGCGATATCACGTGGGCCAACACCAGTAATGGCGGGATCTCGGTGTACACCTACGACGCCACGGGATGCCTGATCGAGTGGAGCCACGACACCTTCGGTGACGGCAGCGTCAACATCGTCTGGAGCTACGTTTGCGACGCAGACGGCCGGGAGATCCTGGAGGAGATGGACTACAACAACGACGGGACCATCAACTCGCGCATCGCGACCGAGTACGACGCCGACGGAAACATGATCCAGGTCGAGTACGAAGATCGCCAGCCGGGCCCGGTGACCGGAGTCCCGAACTACCGGGAAACCTGGACCTACAACGCGGAGGGGTCCATGCTGCGGTACGAGCACGACACCGACGTGAACGGGAGTGTTGACACCTGGCAGCAGGTTACCTACGACGCCAACAACTACGCCATTGAGTACGCGGGTGGTGGGGAGGCGGACTACGCGCAGCACTACACCCAGACGTGGACCAACGACGTCAACGGCTACATGCTCACCTACCTTCACGACGCGGTCGATAGCGCCGACTACCGGGGTCTCTACACCTACACGGAGTGCCTGTAGGCGGGTCGGCCAGCCTCTGGACACTACGCAAGCCTAGTCCGTTCCCGACAGCGCCAACGCGTACACCCCGAACTGCGGCACCCAGTGGGCGTAGGCGTCGTAGTTCTCGGCCCAATATTCGGGGTGATCGAGGTGCCATTCCACGTGTGTCTGGACCATCGAACGCCACCGCTCGTCGCCCGTCGCCTCGTAGAGTGACCACAAGCCCCACGCACGGCTGAAGTTGAGGCCCGACACGTGCGCCGAGGTGATGGCGGTGACGGGGGCCAGCGGAAACTCATCGGGCAGCTCGTCCGTCAGCCACGCCTCGACCTCGTCGTCAGGCAGAATCGTCGCCAGCGCGTGGGCGCGCATCAGGCACGCAGGGAAGAAGTTGGCCTCGTTGGTAAGCTCGCTCCGGAGGTCGCAGGGCAGTTCGCGCAGCTCCCGCGCGAGGTCGACCAGCGCCGCGGCACGCTCGACGTCGCCGGTGTCTTCGGCCCACGCCCACAGGTTCACCAGCGCCCAACTGTAGTTGCCATAGTCGTTGGCGTGTACCGCGCCGATCCGTTGGCCGTCACTTAGCCGTGCCAACCAGCCCGACAGCGCATCCGCCGCGATGAGGCCGATGGCATCGAGGTCAAAGAGACCCTGGGCGCGACGCTCGACCACCAGCCGCAACAGCCAAGCGTAGCCGTACGGAACCTCGCTCGGTCGTCCCAACCGAAGCGCACTGGTCTCACCCGCGATCGCTTCGCTCGTGAGCCGCTCATCCACGAGCGCCGCCCAGGACTCACTCCCCCCCGCACGCGACGCCGCCAAGAGCGCAAAGTGACCATGGACGGCGCTGTGCCAGTCGTAGCAGCCGCCGAAGAGCGGCTCGACCGTGTCCAAGCGCTCCACACACACGGCGACCGGCTCCGCGAGCGCATCCATGGCGTCGGCGCGACCGTCGACGAAGCGGTTCCAGGAGGCGTCGCCGGCCGTTTCGCCGGTGTCAGGCTCGCCGCTGTCCCCCGCCTCCGCGCCGCCCGTTTCGTCGGGGTCCGCGCCCGCGATGTCGAGCACGCCAGGGTCAACACAGCCGAGGAGGAGGAACACGGGGGCACCATAGCGCGATCGGAGCCACCGCCCCCTTGACGCAGACGTCTGCGCGCCTACCGTGACCCCGACCCTCCGAGCGCTCCGCCCGGTCGGCCTGGAGTCCGCATGCGAGGCTTTTCGCCCGCCGTGTGTCGCCATGCCCCGCGAGAAACCTCAGAAGCGCAGCCGTCGGCTGCGCGCCGTTGCCGAAGCGTAGGACCGCGCCGTGCTGCAGGCACGTCTGCGGCGGGCCGAAGCAGAGCGCGTCGTCCTCAACGCGTTGCAGCGTGCACAGGTGCGCAAGCAGTCGGGCGCGAGCGCGCGGAGCGCCGAAACCGTGGACCCAACGGTCACGACGGTCCGGAAGCTGCTGCCACTCGCCTCGGTCGCGGCTGCCGTGCGTGAACGCGTAACGACCCTGTGCGAGACGTTTCGGCTGCACCTGACCGCGTTCTGCCACCGCGCTGGCGCCTTGTTCCCCGGCTACGCTCCCCCCTCGCCCTCGGAGCCCCCCGAGACCCGCCGCCCACTCGTGCTCCCGCTCCTCCTGCCCGCGCTGCTCGGCCTCCTCCCCCTCCCCGCCTTCGCCCGCGCCCGTCCGCGGCTGCGCCAATGATGTCGCGACACATAACGCGCGTTCTGGGCACCTGACGCGGGAATCGTGCCATCGCGTCGGAACGTACAAGGCACCGGGAGTAGCTTCGCAATCGACGCCGGCCCGATTGCCCCGGCACCGGCAAAGGTGTACTCTTCAACGCAGCATGTCCCCACGCTCCTGGCTGTGTACCCTCGCCCTCGTCGGCTGCGCCGAGCCATTCACCGAGGCCCCCGACAAGGAGGTCGATACCGGCGACCAGTCCGGCAAGGACACCGACAGCGACACCGAGGTCCAGCACACCGGCACCGGCGGCACCGGTTTCGAGACCGACACCGACACCGACACCGGCTGGGACGAAACGACCGACACCGACAGCGACGGCATCCTCGACACCGAAGAGGGTCGCGACGACGCCGGAAGTCGCGACAGTGACCTGGATGGAACCGAGGACTACCTCGACGATGACTCCGATGGCGACGGCATCGCAGACATTGTCGAGGGTGCAGCGCGAGGCCCCGACGGCAGCCTCCCCGACACCGACGGGGACGGCAATCCCGACTACCTGGACAAAGACTCTGACGGCGACGGCATCTCCGACCTCGTCGAGGGCGCCCCTGGAGTTCCTGACACCGATGGCGATGGCACCGCCGATTTCCGCGATCTTGACACCGACGACGACGGGCTCACCGATGAATTGGAGGGCCGTGAGGACTGGGACGGCGATGGCCTCGAAAACTGGCGTGACAGCTACAACGACACCAACCTAGGCCCGCTGGAGTTCGTCGCCATCACCACCGAGTTCAACAGCCCCATCGGCATCGACTTTCACGAGTCCAGCAAGTCGGTGGTGCTGTCTGTCAACTACTCAACGGGCGATCCGGAAGCGTTGGAAACCGTGCTTCCCGACGGCTCGCACGCCACCTTCTCGTCGTTGTCGGGGGTCACCGACGAGGTGAAGATCGCCACCGTTCGTTCCGGTGGCAGCGGCGGCTTCACCACCGGCGAGCTGTTCGTCGGCAACGGCGTCGACGGGCAAATCGTCCGAATCAGCGCCGATGGCTCCACGGTGACCAACCCCTGGCACGACCTTCCCGGAAGCAGCAACGGGCTGATGCGCGGCTCGCTCTACATCGACCGCACCGGGGTGTGGGGCGGCGAACTCATCGTCGCGACCACCGATGGCGAGGTGTGGCGCGTCGACAACGCCGGGGTCGCCATGTCGATCGCCGACTTTCCGGGCACCCACTTCGAGGGACTCTGCACGGTTCCCGACAACCCGGCCCGCTTCGGCCCGCTCGCCGGCACCATCATCATCGGCGCGGAAAATGAAGGGGTACTCTACTCGATCGCCACCGATGGCACGAGCACCCGCTACCGCCTCGGCGTGGCGGTCGAGGACATCGACATCATCGTGCCGACCGAGAACTTCTTCGGTGTCAACTACGGCACCAGCCGCCTGATCGGTGTGTTGGGTGAAGAGTTCTTACCTATCGCCGGCGATATTCTGTTGACCCAGGAAAGTGTCACCAGTGTCGGCCTCTTCCGCTTGTATTGGGACGGCGTCGATCTACTCGTCATGGAACTGGCGGCGACGACCAGCAGCGACACCATCGGCCAGTGGGAACACACCACCTTTGCCGACGCCGGTATCGTCGAGGTTCCAGACTGAACACGAGTGGGGGCGATGCTCGGGCGATGCCGCATCGGCCCGAATTTTCCAGTCCAGCTCTTCCCCGCTGGCGCGTTCCAGGTGTAGAGACGACGTGACGGCCCCCACTGACGAAGCCCTGATGCTCGCCTGGACCCAAGGCGAAGAGCGGGCGTTCACCACGCTGGTGTCGCGCCACGGTGCGGCGATCAAGGCGTTTGCCCAGCGAATGTTGCGCAGCGCCGACCAGGCCGAGGACGTCTATGCAGAGACATTTGTTCGTGTCGCGACCTCGACCTGGCAGCTATCGGGGAGCGCCCGCGGCTACCTCTTCACCATCGCGCGGCGTTTGTGCCTGGACATCCTCCGTCACCGCCGTGTCGTGCGGGAGGCGGTGCCTCACCTCGTGGAGCTGGACTGGGGGGCGCCGACGCCGAACCCCGAAGCGGTGGCGCTTTTGCGCGAGCGGGCCACCTGGCTGGAGCGCGCCCTGGCCCGCCTGCCTGAAGAACACCGAGAGGTGCTGCTTTTGCGTCTGGTCCACGGATTGAGCGCCGCGGAGGTCGGCGCGGTGCTGGGCCTGGAGGAAAGTCAGGTGCATTCCCAGGTCTCGTACGCGCGCAAGCGCCTCCGGGCGCTTTTGGACGCCGAGAACAGCGCGGCACCAGGCCGTGAGGAGCAGTCATGATGGACGACCACGAGCTCGACGAGGCCCTGGCGGGCCTCGGAAATCCGGCGGGTGCGGAGCCGCGAACCACGCCGGCAGCGCTGCTGCTCCAGGCCCGTCGGCTGGTGCCGGTGGCCGTGGTCGCGCCGTGGTCGTGGATGCGCTCGGGAGGGCTCCTGGCGGCGGGCGTTTTGATGGGGGTCGGCGGGACGCAGGTCGTGGAGGGATGGGGACACGTTGCGGTGGATGTCGCGGCTGCGTTGAACGACGAGGACGCCGTCGCGACGGGTGGTGGTAGCGTCACGTCGGGCGATGCCGCGGTCGCGACCGGGAGCAGCGGTGGGGTGGCGGGCGAGGACAGCGTCGCGACCGAAGACCGGACGACCGCGAGCGCCGAAGATGGGCGCGGCGCCGCCGAGCCCCGACGCCCTCGGGCGCGCCGAGTACGGTCCTCGGGGGGTACCTCGGCGCCGGCCAGCCTCGCGGGCAGCGGCGACGCCCCCGGCGGGCACGCACCGGATGGTGTCGTCGGCCCGACTGGCCTGCCCGACGACGACGACCTGCGGCTGACCCGCCCGGCGCCCCGGCCCCAGGACCCCGATGTCGCCTCACTCGGAGCGATCCCCATCGTCACCGTGGAGCGTCCGGACCCGACGCCCCTGCCCCTGAACCTGAGGCTGCTTGCCGGCGTCGGTGGCGCCCCGGCGTTGCCCGACGGCGCCGGTGTGCTGATGGCGGCGGGCGTTTCGTGGACCCCTGCCACGGTCGGCTTTGCGCGGCCAGAAGTGCTCTTCGACCTCGGCGTGGGCGCGTTTTCAGAGGAGGCGGGCCTGCGTGGCGAACAGCCTACGATCCCGACGTGGTCGATGCAGGCGCGGGCGGGCGCGGGCTTTGTGATGGGGGACGGCTACCTGCGCGGAGCTGTGGACTGGACGGTGGCGGCCAGCATCCCGCTGGACGAAGAAGTCGCCGAGGAGCGACGCCACGAACACGCAGGGCTGCCCCTCGCAACCGGGCCGCAGGTGGCGCTGGTGCTGGGCCGCCCGGGTGACATCAACGGGCGCATCGGCGCCACCGCCGACTTCACCCGCGACTTCGCCCCGCACTCCGAGGGTGCGCTGCGGATTCTCCCTTCGGTGTTTCTGGCGCTCGAGGTGCCCCTCGGCGACGGAGAAAAAGAAAACTGAGCTGATCTCTTCAAGGAGGGCGATGCGGCCGCCGAGGGCTGCCGGCGGCGGGCCGCCCGGGTGACCTCGCCGACCTCGCCCTGCTCGGTTCGTTCGGTAGGTCGGTCGCCACCCTTGCCCCGGCCACCGCTCTACCATAGGGCGGCGTCCGATGAGCGCCACCCCCTCGTTGTCGCCGCTGGGTACCCCGGAGGCGTGGTACTTCGTGGGCCTCGGCGCTGAGCTGGCCGCGGGCGCGGTGCGGGTGGTACGCCTCGCGGGAGAAGACTGGGTTTTGTGGCGCGGCATGGACGGCATGGCCTCGCTCACCGCCTCCACCTGTCCGCACCTTGGCGCGCATCTCGGCGAGGGGGGGACGGTGCAGGGGAACGAGCTGCGCTGCCCCTTTCACGGGTTTCGATTTTCAACGTCGGGGCAGTGCACGGCCACCGGCTACGACACCAAGCCACCGCGAGCGGTGCTCCGGGCGCTCCCCCTGCAGGAGAAAAACGGACTCCTCTTCGTGTGGTGGAGCGGCTGCGAGGCCGCGCCCACCTGGGAGGTGCCGGAGGTGGACATGGCGGGCTGGTCGCCCTTCCAAGTTGACCACTGGTCGATGCCCGGCCACCCGCAGGAGACCACGGAGAACAGCGTGGATCACGGCCATTTCGGCTGGATTCACGGGTATTCCGACGTGCGAGTGCTGCGGGAGATTCGCGCGGAGGGCCCGCTGCTCGAAGGGCGCTACGCGTTCAAACGCCCGTTGGTGAGGGGCGTTTCGTGGCTTCCGCTGCTCAGCGAGGAGTTCGACTTCGAGGTGTGGGGGTTGGGCTACACCCGTGTCGAGGTCTTCGATCAGACGGCGGGGCTACGCATTCGCCTGCTGGTGATGGCGACGGTCACGGAGCCCGGCGAGGTCGAATTGCACGTGGCGGCATCCGTGCTCGATCTCGACCGCACGGAGGGGTTCCTCCGGCACCTGCCGACGGCGATGGTTCGTCCCATCCTGGTGCCAATCGTGCTGAGCGCGTTCCGCGGCGAAGTGGAGCAGGATGCCGTGATCTGGAAACGAAAGCGCTATTTGCCACAGCCGGCACTTGCCCGGGGCGATGGCCCTGTGGCGATGTATCGGGCCTGGGCCAAGCAGTTCTACGGCAACCCGTCACCAGCGGTTCCCGATGCGGCGCTCGAGGTGCCCCTCGGCGACGGAGGAAAAGAAAACTGAACTCCGCTCCAGCTTCGCGGCCGACAAGCTGACGCTCTCGGCCGGCTCGGCGAAGGAGGAAGTGGTCTACGAAGGCGAGGACGCGGCCCGAAGGCGCCGGCGGAGAGCGGCCCGAAGGGGTCGGTGGTGGACACCCGCGTGGCGGGCCCCCGGAAACCGGCACGGTCCCGCCGCCCTTGGCCCGCTTCGACACCCATGCGGACGGCCTGTTCTCGGAGACCGAGCTGGCCGCGATGCGCACCACCCTGCGCGAGGCGATCCGCTCCGGAGAGCCGCTGGTCGACAGCTTCCGGGGCTAGCGCCACCACCACCGCCGGGTCGGCTTCGGTCGGCCCGGCGGTCCCTGTTTCTATTCGGCGACGAACCCGAATGCGCCGTCGTGCACGTAGACCAGCTTGCACGCCTCGACGTAGCTGGCGTCGTGGATGCGCCCAGCGCCGACGTAGCCGGTCTGCCCGTCAGCGAGCTCTAGTGGGCCGCCGTCGGCCACGAGCCCCGCGGCGCCACGGGTGAAGAACTGGATGCGCATGCGACCCTCGACGACGACCGTCATGTCGTCCCCGGGGTGGCTGTGCGGAGGCTCGGCGCTGCCGGCCTCCCAGCGTTCGAGCATGACTTCCACGCCGTCGGGATTGCCCGGAACGGTGGTGCGCACGGTGAACCCGGCGGGGGTTTCGGGGACGGCAACGTGGCGAGACCAGACGGCGCTTTCGGACGGCATACGCGGGCGTTATCGCGGCGGGGGGCCCGTCGCGATGGCGCGGCGACCGGGCCTGGCCCGGGCGGCAGCCGTAGGTCAAAACACTCGACGCCCCTCGAACCACGTCTGTCGCACAACCACCTCCGACAATTCGGCCGGCGGAATCGTGGTGGGGTCGCGGTCCAACACGACGAAGTCCGCGGCGCTGCCGACGCGGAGACTGCCGACCTCGGCAAGACGGCTGGCGGGGGGCACCGCCGCGTTGGCCGCCCCCATGAATGAACGAACCGCGGTCGCCAGATCGACCGCCTGCTCCGCTGCGAGCACGGCACCATCGGGGTGATCAGGGTCTTGACGGGTCACCGCGACCTCGATCGCCGGCCAGGGATTCGGCGTGCTCACCGACCAGTCGCTGCCGCCGATGAGGGTGGCTCCGGCCCGCGCCAGCTCGCCAAAAGGGTACAGCCGCTGGGCCCGCTCGCCCACGATCGGCACCGTCAAAAGGGTGACATAGGGGTCCGGATAGGCCCACAACCACTGCGCGTTGCCCCGCACGCCCAACGTAACGAAGCGCGGAATGTCAGCGGGATCGATGAGCTCCAGGTGGGCGGCCAGCGGGGGCAGGTCCGGCGGCGGCTTGACCGCCTCGACCACGTTCAGAAACTGGCGGACGGCACCGTCGCCGATGGCGTGGGCGTGCAGCTGGAGCCCCTTGCGAGTGGCGGACTCGGCGATCCGCTGCAGCTCGTCGTCGGTGTAGTTCAGCGCGCCGTTGGTGCCATCGACGTAGGGCGCCACCAGCGCGGCGGTCTTGGACTCCACCACCCCGTCGAGGAACAGCTTCACCGCGTTGACCCGAACATGGGGCGAGCGCAACGCCTTCGCCATCCGCACCACGCGAGCGACGGCGCTCCGCGGATGCGCGGGGCCGACCTCGACGGCGGCGTAGACGCGCATCGGCAGGCGGCCGGCGTTGTCCATGCGGAGATACGCTGCGAGCGAGTCCCCATCGGCGTTGGCGTCGATGACCGTCGTGATGCCATAGTGTGAGATCGCGCTGGCGCCGGCCACCACCGAGGCGTCCAGCTCTGCCTCCGACCAGGCAGGGATTGCCCCGGCAACGAGGTCGGTCGCCGTCTCGCGGATCCAGCCGGTCGGGCGCCCTTGCGCGTCCTTGTCGACGACTCCGCCGCGGGGTGGTTTCGTCGGATCGAGCCCCGCCGCGCGCATCGCCGCCGAGTTGACGAAGGCCGAGTGACCGTCGGCCGAGGCCAAGAAGACCGGGCGGAGGGGCAGCGCCCTGTCGAGCGCCGCGAGCGGTGCAACGCCGTCGAGGGCCACCGGGTCCCAGCCGGCACCTTCGACCCACGCGCGGTTCGGTGTCCCAGCCGCCCACGTCGCCACCGCCGCGACGAGCGTCGTCCCATTGGTCACCGCGTCCAGCGGCAACATCCGCGTTTCCATCCCCCCCTCCGCCGGGTGGACGTGCATGTCGCTGAAGCCTGGGAAAACGATGGCGCCGTCGAGATCGAGCACCTTCCCGACACCAGCGAGGCACGCTGCGGACGGCGCCGTTTCGCCCACCCAGACCACCTCGCCACCCGTCACCGCGAAGGCAGCGTCGCGCCGGAAGTAGTCCGCATCCGCAGCCAACCCGTAGACGACGGCGTCGAGCACGACGAGATCGGCCGCACACTCGACGGCCACCACGCTCACAACGCCGCCGCGACCTGCGCGCCCTGTGAGATTGCCCGCCGCGCGTCCAGCTCTGCCGCTTCGTCCGCCCCTCCGATCACCTGCACCGCCACCCCCGCAGCCCGCAGCGGCACTACCAGATCGACGACGGAAGTTTGGCCCGCACAGACGACGATGGTGTCGACGTCCAGCACGCGCGGGGCACCCTGGACGACCACGTGCAGGCCAGCGTCGTCGACGCGGACGTACTGGACTTCGTAGAGCCGCGCGATCTTCCGGTGCTGAAGCGTGGCGCGGTGAATCCAGCCCGTCGTCTTGCCCAGCCGATTCTGCGCTTTGGAGGAAGACCGCTGAAGCATGGTGACTTCCCTTGGCGACGCGGCGTGGGCTTCGGGCACGAGGCCGCCCCGGCCGGGGTTATCGCTGCCCCATCCCGCATCGACGCCCCATTCCTGCAAGAAAGCGCCCAGCGCCTCACTTTCGGCGACGTGCTGGTGTGTCAAGAACTCGGCCACGTCGTGACCGATGCCGCCCGTGCCGATGATCGCGACCCGCCGACCCACCGGAGCGCCGCGCAGCACCTCGGCGTAGGAAAGCACCTTGGGATGGTCGGCGCCGGGGATGCCCAGCGGCCGTGGCGCCACGCCAGTGGCGAGCACCACCGCATCGAAGCCGCGCAGCCCATCGACGTCGGCGCGGGTTCCCAATCGAACAACAACGCCCAATGCATCAAGCCGGCGCGTGAAATAGCGGAGCGTCTCGGCGAACTCTTCTTTGCCAGGCACCTTCATCGCCAGCTCGAACTGCCCGCCTAGGCTGCTGCGCGCTTCGAACAAGGTCACCCGATGACCACGCTCCGCCGCGTAGGCGGCACACGCCAGCCCCGCGGGACCCGCACCCACGACGGCGACAGTTCTTGACACCGCCGCGGGCTGAAAGCGAAGCTCCGTCTCGTAGGCGGCGCGCGGGTTCACGAGGCAGGTGGCGCGTTGGTTCTTGAATATCTGGTCGAGGCAGGCCTGGTTGCACGCGATGCAGGTGTTGATATCGAGGGCGCGCCCTTCGGAGGCCTTCCTCACGAACTCGGGATCGGCCAAGAGCGGCCGCGCCATGCTGACCATGTCGGCGTCGCCTCGCGCAAGGATGGCCTCGGCCACCTCCGGCGTGTTGATGCGATTGCTGGTGACCAGCGGCACCTTGACCACGCCGGCGTCACGCAGGCGCCGCGTCACCCAACTGAAGGCGCCTCGGGGAACTATGGTCGCAATCGTAGGGACGCGCGCTTCGTGCCAGCCGATGCCGGTGTTGAGAATGGAAGCGCCGGCCTTTTCGACCGCCTGCGCCAACGTGAGCACCTCGTCCCAGGTGCTGCCATCGGGGACCAGATCGAGCATCGACAACCGATACACGATCACGAAATCAGGGCCGACGACATCGCGTATTCCCGCGACGATCTCCACCGGGAAACGCATCCGCGCCGCGTACTCCCCTCCCCACTCGTCCTTCCGTTGGTTGGTGCGCGAAACCAAGAACTGATTGATGAGGTAACCTTCGCTGCCCATCACCTCCACCCCATCGTAGCCGGCGTCTTTGGCCAACTTGGCACACGCCACGAAATCGGCGATGGTCCCCTTGACGCCGCGACCGGTGAGGCCCCACGGCGAAAAGGGGCTGATCGGCGACTTCACCCGCGAAGGCGCCACGTTCCACGGGTGGTATCCGTAGCGCCCGGCATGGAGTATCTGCATGCAGATGCGCCCGCCCGCCTCGTGGACGGCGTCGGTGACATGTCGATGGCGGCGGCCTTCTTTCGAGGAGTTGAGCGTGGCCGCGAAGGGTTTGACCTGCCCCGCTCGATTGGGTGCGATCCCCCCGGTGACGATGAGCCCGACACCCCCGCGCGCCCGCTCGGCAAAATAGGCGGACAATTTCGGAAAGTCGCCGCCTTCTTCCTCTAGACCTACGTGCATCGAACCCATGAGCACCCGGTTGGGTAGGGTGATATGTGCCACACGCAGCGGCGCCAAAAGATGCGGGTACGACATCGACTAACCGAGCGCCATCATGCGTTGCAGCGGGACGAGAGCGCGCTGGCGGAGGCCCTCGTCCATTTCGATGCGAGGCTGCAGATCACGCAGGGCGAGGTACATCTTCTCGAGGGTGTTCTTTCGCATGTGGGGGCATTCGTTGCAGGCGCAGTTTTCGTCCATGCCGGGGAGCGGGATGAGTGTCTTGGTGGGGGCCACCTTTTTCATCTGGTGGAGGATGCCCGATTCGGTCGCCACGATGAACGCGGGCGCATCGCTGCGGCGAGTGTAGTCCAAAAGCGCCGACGTGCTGCCGATGAAGTGGGCGTAGGCGAGGATGTGAAGCTCACACTCGGGGTGGGCGATGACGTGGGCGAGCGGGTGCTTCGACAACAGTTCGATGAGCTTCCGTTCACTGAATGTTTCGTGGACGATGCAGGTTCCCGGCCACAGATGCATGGCCCTCCCCGTCTGTTTTGAAACGTAGGCGCCGAGGTTCTTGTCCGGCGCGAAGATGATCTCGTCGCTGGCCGGGATGCTACGCACGACGCGTTCGGCGTTGCTGGAGGTGCAGATCACGTCCGAGATCGCTTTGACCGCCGCGGAACAGTTGATGTAGGACACCACCCTGGCGCCCGGGTGCTTGTCCTTCATCCGCTGCAAAAGCGGCGCCGGGCACGCATCCGCAAGCGAGCAACCAGCGGTGAGATCGGGCACGATCACCACCCGGTCGGGGTTGAGGATCTTCGCCGTTTCGGCCATGAAGTGCACCCCGCAGAACAGGATGACGTCGGCCTGGGTGGTCTGCGCCGCCTTGGCAAGCTGCAGCGAATCGCCGATGAAGTCGGCGATGTCCTGGATGTCGTCGTCCTGGTAGTAGTGGGCCAGGATCACGGCGTTGCGCTCCTTGCGGAGGCGATCGATCGCGCCGAGCAGGTCGTGCGGGATGTCGTTCATCGGGGCGGAATAACATATATCGGGGGACACCTCGATTATAGTTCAGTTCCGGAACAGCACGCTCACCTTCCCAACGACCCCGTGCTCCGCCTCACCGGTCTCGACATTCCGGGACTCCTGGCCGCCCAACCACACCGCCGTTGCGTAGTTCTTCTGCCAACCCAAAAGCAGGGAAGAATCCAACGTGTCCTCGAACGCATTGTACTGTTCGATGAGCCGGATCGACACCGGCGGGCTGATGTTGACCGTGAGCTTCAGTCGGTTGAGCGTGCCTTCGAACTCGGCGCCGGAGAAGGCTTCTCGGCCAAAGCGATAGTAGACGAAGGTGTAGTCCACCGAAGCACGATCGAACAGCGACACGGTGGCCCCGGCGCTGGGCTGCCAGGCAAAGCCCAAGTAGGTCTCGGCGGCGCTCTCGACGTTGTAGTTGGGGGTGGGCCCGAGCTCCCAGTCCAGAAAGAAGTTCGTGGTCGGCGTTGGCGACGCTGCCGCGAAGCCCCGCACGTTCCAGCGGTCGAAGTCCACCCCAAGAAAACGCTCTCGCACATAGTCAACACGTCCTTCCGTGTACCCGTCTTTCCCCATGAACGCCGCCCAGCCCCCGCCGGCCTCGACCCCGGTCAGCTGACCCGAAAAGTCGGTCACCGCTTCGGCGTGCACGTTGGGATCGATGCTGCGAGACCACGACAGGTCGCGGATGTGGAGCGTCGACGCGGCAGCGATAGAGCGAAGGGCGCCGCCCGCAGCGAGAGCGCGGCGCCCGAAAGGGCGGCCGCCAACCATCGGACTGCGGGGGAAGGGCCCAGGCGACCCGGCGACCCCTCCCCCCATACCGTAGCGGCCTACCCCCGCGTTAGCCTTGGGCGAACACGAAGGGGTACTTCACCACCGCGATCCCGCCGCCGCGCAGCTCGGGGAACTGCATGCGCATGAAGCGCCCGGTGACACAGCTCTCGACCGCCGGACTTCCCATCGACGTGTTGGCGACCGTGGCCGATGAGACCGAGCCGTCCTTGGCGATGATGAACTTGACCGAGATCTTCCCAGCGAGAGACGGTTCTCGGACCAGCTCCCGGCTGTAGCAGTGTCGAATCGAATTCATGTGGCGCTTGATGACTGCGTCGATCGCCGACTTGTCGATTCCGCCGATGAGGATCGGGTCCTCGACGCCCACGATCTCCTTGCCCTTCGGAGGGCCGTCGCCCAGCTGCGCCAGTCGCGCCGCCGCCGGCCGGCCGCGCGGGCCCGGGTTGTCGCCGATCCCCGAGCCGTCGACGGTACCGAAGCCCTTGCAGTCGTGGCCCATGCAGCGGCCGGTGCCGGGACCCCCGGTGCCCATGTCCTGGGTGCCCTTGCTGGCGGTGAGCGAGTCGATCCCGGCCCTCATGTCGGCGGGCATTCCCGTCTCTGAGAGCGCGGCATCGAGCCCGCCGAACATGTCTTCAAGGTTCTTGCGGACCACCTCAGCGTCGGGCTTGCCGGGCTCTTTCGCCAACGACTTCTTGGGGTCCTTGGGCCCTTCGCTGGAGCCGCCGCCGGGCTCTTTCTCCTTGGTCTCGACCGGCAGCGCCGTGGGCTTGCTCTCCAGCGGCAGCACCAACTGGACCGTGGTGACGACGGAGCCATCGTCCATCGAGCTGTGGGTCGGCGGCGGGGTGAGCGCGCCGAGCACGCCGAGCATCAGCGCGACCGCACTGACGCTCGCAGCCACGAGGACCCCGACGGGATCGATGTCCCCGACGAGCGGCACGGGCATGCGAGCAGAGCGCCACACCGTGCGCACGACGAAGACCGAGGTGCCGACCTCCACGACCAGCGTCTGGTCCTCGCCCAAGCGCATGCTGCCGTCGTTGGCGACGAGCTCGACCAGGCCGGTACGCCGGTCGCCCTCGTCCACAAAACCGGCCCAGGCGCCGCCGCAGCGCACGACCCACGCGGTCCCGTCGTGCTCCAAGAAGGCGTGGTGATCGCCAGGGAGCAGCTCCACCGGCACCGGAAAATCGTCAGCCAGGCCCAGGCGAACGATCTCCGTTCGCGCAAAGTACTGGATGTCGACGACCTCGTCGCCAAAGATGCGGGCGACCTCCAGGGCGCGGCCAGCGCTGCGGTCGATGTGGGCAGGACTCCCCGTGGGGCGGAGCAGGAATGCGAGGGCGGCCTCGCCGGATTCTTCAGACACGGTTTCGGTGTGCATGTGCACCTCCACCACGGTCCGACACGCCCCCGCGGCGTTGGTTCGTCAGTTGCTGGTCAACCGCCTAGCACAACGCCGTCGCACTCTGTGGGCAGTTCGCTGAAGGGGCAGGTGGGCTGCGTCAGCACGTCAAGGCACGCGTCAGCCTCGGGGTAGATGACCACTGCGTCGTCGCAACCCATCTCCTTTTCCACGACCGCCAGAACGATCTCCCGGTCGGTGGCGATGCCGGCGCAGAGCACCTCGAAGGTCGCGACACGCTCGGCGAGGTAGCGGCAGTGGGCGGCGGCGTCGTCTTGCGGGCACCAGCGCTCGGTCCCGTCGAAGACCGCGTCGTCGCCGGGGCAGGTGTTCCCGGCGCGGTCGGTCATCGTGCCGCAGGCCGTCAGGGTGAAGAGGGCGAGGGTGGAGAGGAGAGGCCGCACGGCGGTAGGATAACCGCGGGCGTGGGCGTTCGCGGGGCGGGGTGATGATAGCCGCCCCCCATGAACGGCATCGCGATCCTCGGCACCGGGTCCGATGTGGGCAAGTCTTTCGTCACCACCGCGCTCTGTCGCGTGCTGGCCGACCGCGGGCTTCGGGTGGCGCCGTTCAAGGCGCAGAACATGAGTAACAACGCCGGTATAACCCGCGATGGCTGGGAGATTGCGCGCGCCCAGATCGTCCAGGCCGAAGCCGCCCGGGTCGAGCCCATCCCAGCGATGAACCCGGTCTTGCTCAAGCCCACGTCCAACACCGGCGCCCAGGTGATCCTCAACGGCCGGGTCGCCGGGCCTCACAGCGCCGCCGAATACTTCAGGGACACCACCCGCTTCCGCGCCGCGGCAATGGCGGCGCTCGACGAACTGCGGGCGTCCTACCCGGTGATCGTCGCGGAGGGCGCCGGCTCCTGCGCAGAGGTGAACCTGCGCTCGCGGGACTTCACCAACTTCGACGTCGCCCACCACGCGGACCTGGGCGTGCTCCTGGTCGCTGACATCGACCGTGGCGGCGTTTTCGCCCAGATCGTGGGGACACTGGCTATCCTCGACGCGCGCGACCGGGCCCGGGTGCGCGGCCTGCTGGTCAATCGCTTCCGGGGGGACCTTTCGCTCTTCCGGGACGGTGTGGACTGGCTCAAAGCACACACCGGCCTCCCGGTCTACGGGGTCCTTCCCTTCGATCGGAACATCACCATCGAATCGGAAGACGCGCTGCCCCCTGACGCGATCATCGACCCGCCCGGCCTCCTGGTCTCGGCCGGCGTCCGCCTCCGGATCGCCGTCGTGGTGACCCCTCACATCGCCAACCTGACCGACATCCAGCCGCTGATGATGCACCCCGAGTTGGAGGTGCACTGGCTCACGCGCCCGCGAGACCTGGGCGCCTACGATCTCGTGGTGCTGGCTGGGTCGAAGAACACGCGTCGTGACCTGGAGCACCTTTGGAGCAGCGGGTGGGCCGACCGCATCCTGGCGCGACACGGCTCCGGGGGGCACGTCGCGGGCGTGTGCGGCGGGTATCAGATGCTCGGCGTGGAGGTGGCAGACCCGCTTGGTGTGGAAGCCGAGGTGGGCGTGAGCCGGGGGTTGGGGTTGTTGTCGGTCCGCACCGAGTTCCATGTCGAAAAGCGGCTGGGCCGGAGCGTGGGCCGCTGGGGGGACGCCGAGGTCAGCGGGTACGAGATCCACCACGGCCGCACCGAGCGAATGGGCGCCCGTGCTGCCGTGCGAATCTCCGCGCGGCCGGAGGGTCCCGTCGACGAGCTCGACGGCGCCTGGAGCGACGACGGCCGCGTCTGGGGAAGCTACCTGCACGGCATCTTCGACACCCCGCGTGCGGTCGCGGCGATGCTCGCCGGCCTTCGCCCCGACCTCGATCTGAGCGCCCTCGCCGCGCGTCCGGACTTCGACGCGGTCCGCCAGGACCAGTACGATCGCCTCGCCGCACATTGTAGCGCCCACGTCGATGTCGACCGACTGCTCGCCGACTGCGGGATCGAGGGCTGACCCGGCGGGGGGGGGCGGCGGCGCCGGAGGCGGGCGCGACCCGCCACCAACGCTGAAACGCGGATAAACACCGTGCCGTGGACAGCCCCCTCCCCTCCCGCTGGCGAGACGCCTGGGTCGCGCCGGTGGTCGCGATGGTGCACGGGCTCGGGGGCCACGGCGACCGGCTCGGCGTCTGGCGGGACGACGCGATGTACGCCGGGATGGCGGAGAGTCTGCGCCGCGGCGGCCCGATCGTCGCTGACTGCCTGCCCGGGGCGCCGGGCATGGCCAAGTACCCACTCGGGTTCCCCGCTTTATTGGCGCTATTTCGGGGCGCTGGGCTGAGCTGGGACGCAGTTTTGTGGATGCAGGCGCTCTTGTGGGGAATCGCGGCGCAGGTGGTGGTGAGCGGGCTGCTGGCGCGCATGAGGGCGTCGCGACGCGCAAGGGTGGCGGTCGGGCTTGTGCTCGCGGTCAACACGGTCACGTTCAGCCTGGTGCCCCAGGTGATGTCGGAACCGGCCTTCACCCTGGCCCTCGTGAGTCTGGCCACCTTGGGCTTGGACCCTGCGCCCGGACGGCGAACCCTGGTCGGCATCGTCGCGTTGAGCTTCGCGCTCGGGGCATTGCGTGGCGCAGGCAGCCTGTACGTTCTGGCGGGAGCGATCGTGGCCTTCGGAGCCGGTCGGCGCGCGCTCGCAGGAGCGCTGGCCCTCGGCTTCGGCTTGGCGAGTGGCCTCACCCACGTGCAACGCGCGCTCACCCCCGAGCCGCCGCCAGAGCTGGAGGCGCTCCTCCGCTACTACGTCAGCTACGACGTCCACACCGCGTGGTACGGCCAGCGCTGGGCGGAGGGCGGGCTGGGCGCGGTCATCGGTGGCGTCGGCGAGGTGGCGAGGACGAACGTGCGGCTGGGAGCAGCCAGCCTCGGCCAGTTCTTGTCGCCCGAAGCCTACGTCGGCACGGCGACGGCCAGCTCGGGCACGGTCGCGATGGCGCTCGGCGTGGCGTTGTGGAGCCTCGCGCTTTTCGGAGCATGGCGGCACGCACGGCCGCTCGGGGTCCTGCTTCTCGTCCATACGGCGGTGTTCCTGGTGTGGACGTGGCCCTTCTCGGGGCGCTTTTGGCTACCGATGGTCCCTGTCATCGTTGCGCTGGCCACGCGAGTCGTGGATGACCTCCGGGCGTGGTCCGCCAGGATGCTCTTCTGGCCCGTGCTCGCGTTCGTGCTCATCGGCAACGCATTTGTACCGTTCTACGCTGCGAAGGGTCGGTTTTTGGACGCCGCGTCGACGCCCACGCCAGAGGAAGGCAGCGAAGAAGCCGCGCTCCTTGTGGGCGTCGCCGCGCTCCACCAGCGTGCGGCACCGGGCGACGTCGTCGTCGGAGAGCTGTACGTTTTGTGGCTCGCCCGCGACCGAGGCCTACAGGCTGTCCCCGCGCGGGACCTCGTGCCCTTCGATGACGCCCTGGCCGAGGTGATGGACTGGCGCGCCCCGGGGACCGACCACGCGCGCCTCAGCGCGATCTTCGCCGCGAATCTCTCCACGCTCCGGCGGCTCACGCCCCCGTCGGCGACGGTTTGGCTCGCGATCGACCCGGGACGCGCCGACGAAAAGCGCTCCTGGGTCCAAGACGCGACGCAGACCGGCCAGATCGAGGACGTAGGCCGCTTCGGCTCGTTGTGGCTGGCGCGCGTGCCCTGAGCTCCGCGCGGCAGCGGGCGAAGGGAGCCTCCGGCGACCGGAGCACGCGGCGACGCCGAAGGCGGCGGCCGCCCCGCCGAATCACGCCAAACGAAACCGCCCCTCACCCCGCGCCATCCGCGCGACCACCAGGATCGGCACCACCGCGAGCGCCACGGCCAGCCCGAAGTGCCCTTCGTAACCAAGGTTCGCGGCCGAGTATCCTGAGAACGTGGCCGCGAGCCCCTGGGCCAGAACGACGACCGACGCCTGCACCGTGTAGTCGCTGCCCGCGCACCCGGGCCGGCAAGCATCCATCATCGCGGTGAACAGCGCGGCGGTCGCCATTCCCGAAGCCAGATGCTCTGCGATCACGACAGGGACGATGAGATCGGGGCCTGCATGCGCGATCCACCCGTAGGCCGCGAGCGTCGGCAACTGTACAAGCGAGAACGCGAAGAGCGCGCCGCGTCGCGACGTCCGCGACACCACCCACCCCCCGATGAGCGCCCCGACAAGCCCGGCGACGGACCCCCACAGCCCCACGAGCGCCCCGATCTCCGCGAGGGTCAGCCCCTGATCCACGAGCATCGGTTTGACCATGCCCGTGCCGAGGCTGTCGCCCAACTTGTAGACCACCAAGAGCCCGAACCAAGCGGGACCCCCCGCGCCGGCGAACCATCGGTCCCAGCGCAGCGCCTGGGACGAGGTGCCTCGGTCCCCGACCGGGGGGCGTGGCGAGGCGGGGAGCAGGACGATCGGCAGGGTCACCAGAGCGATCGCTGCGGCGGCGCTGGCGAAGCTGGCGAACCAGCCCCAGGCGTCGAAGAGCAGCACCAGTACGCCGCCGCCCAGCACCATTCCCAAGCGGTAGCCAGCGACCTGCACGCCGTTGCCGAGCCCGCGCTCTTCCGGGGGCAGCGTCTCTACGGCGAGCCCGTCGGTGGCGATGTCCTGGGTCGCCGCCACCAGGTTGCAGAGAAAGACGGTCACCAAAAGCGGGACCATCGACCCCGGCGAGACCAACGCGAGCCCCAGGAGCAGGCCCGCGGCCGCGAGATTGAGGGGGAGGATCACCCGTCGCCGTGGCCCCGCAATTCGGTCGATCATCGGCGCCCAGGCGAATTTGAGCACCCACGGCAGCGCCAACAGGTTGGTGAGCCCGATGTGCTCCAACGACTGTCCTTCCCGCCGCATGATCACCGGCAGGGCCTGCGAAAAGATGCCGAAGGGGAGTCCTTGGGCGAAGTACAGCGAGGTGAGGAGCGCGATGCGGCCGAGCGTGCCGCGATGTGCGATCACTCCGGTCTCACGATGGGGCGCAGCAGCCGCCACGCGCCCTGAGCCGGTACCCGTTCACCATCGAGGCCCCGCAAGTACAGGGAATCGTCGAGCACCTCCGCCGCCCAGCCGCTCACCTCGACACCATCCGGGCCCACCAATCGCACCGCCAGCTCGCCGCAGCACCACCCGTAGTCGACGCGGGATGGCCAGCCGGGCCCGGGTGCCATCGACCCGCTCTGAACCCGAACGTGGCCCGCCGCCTGCCACGCGAACGCGTCGGTCCGCTCGGGGAAGACCTCGCCGGCCGGGGCGGTGATCGGGTCCGCAGCGGCTTTGAGCGGCACGTCCAATTCCGGCATCGGTGGCGCCCCGATCAGGCGGAGCGCCTCGGCGAGGTGGGCGCGGAAAAGGGTGTCGAACTCCGGGGCGAAGGGGGTCTCGAACTCGGGGCCGTACCACCAGAACCAATCGCTCGCCTCGGCACGCCAGAGGGCCCGGAGCGCTTCGACGGGTACCTGACCGGCGCCGGCAAAAAGGTCCCGCACCCGTCGTAAGAGGCGCCAGGCCGCGCGGTCTTCCTCCGCCCCGATCCAGATGCGGAAGTCGGCGTGGATCCAGCTCCCGGTGTGGAGGCGGGCGATGCTTCCCGTCGGCGCCTCTCGGGCGAGAGTCGAGCAGGTACGCAGCGGGGCGCGCGCGAACAGCTCGCGGAGGAAGGCGGCGCCGGCGTCCTGGTAGCTCTCCCAGGGGTTTTCGCCGTCCAGGGCCAGCAGGATCCGACGCCCGCCAGTCCGATGCAGGAGATCCTCGACCGCCGCCCCCGGCTCGTGGTCGGCATAAACAAAACCGATCCGGTCACTCAGGCCGTGGTCCCGAAAAAGACCGGTGATCCCACCCACGCGCCAGATGGGGCCGTGTCCCGCCCGCTCCGAGCGCTCCAAAACCCCGCTGTCGGTCGCGAACCACGAAAACCCCGCCTTCTCGATGCACTCCACGGTCTCAGGACTCACCGAGCCCTCGCTGGGCCACACGCCTTGGACCTCATGTCCAATCCACGCCTCGACCGCCCGCTTGCCTTCGATCAGCTGCGCCAGCGCGTCCTCGGGGTAGCGGAAGCCGGGGTCGTCGAACGGTCCCAGGTTGCGCGCGGCGTGTCCCGAGTCGATCAAAAGGGGGAGGATCGGGTGAGCAAACGGCGACGCGCTGACGTCCGGCAACCGGGCGTAGAGCGCCCGCAACCCACGGATGCAGGCGAGCTGAGCGTCGAGGACCACCGCCTTGTCCGCCTCGGAGAAGCCCTGGCCTTTGCGCCTCAGCTCGCCGAGCGCGGGGAACTCTTCGAGCGCGGTCGCGCCGAACCAGGCAAGGTTGCACCAGACCTGAAGATCACGGAGGTCCGCCGCACCAAAACGCTCGCCGCGATCACGTCGTACTCGTAGTGCGCCCCAACCGGCGAACCACTCGAACGCGCGGTGTGTGCCGTGCAGGCCATGCTCCACCAGCCAGCCAGCCTCCGCCGCGCAAAGCGTGTCCGCAGCGCGCTTGCAGAGGTCGAGGTGCAGGTCGGAGCCACCCCCCACATAGTGCTCGACCTGCTCCAGGAGCGTCGGCACCAGGTTTACCGTCACCTGTGCGCCCGATTCAAGAATCAGGCGGGGGACATCGCGATACCCGCGCGTTGCGTGCAGCCGCACCCACGGCATGATCGGCACGCCCGTGCGGGGGTGCCGGTAGTCGGGCTGATGCATGTGAAGGAGGAGGCTGAGCAAGCCGCCGACCTATCCGTTGGCGGCGCCGCATCAATGGCGAAGCGACCATGGGATTGCTGCGCTACGCGAGCTGTCGATGATCACCTCACTCTTGCTGACCAGCGCGGCGTGGGCGAGCGCTGAGGCTCACCTGCGAGCCGGCCAGCGTGCTGCCGATGGCGCAGCGCTATTTTCTTTTCTGAGTGTGTTCGCGCAACCAGCGCGCGAAGGTGGCTTCGTCCATCTGGCCGGCAGCGACGGCGAGCATGGTCAGAACGCAGTCGGCGTCACTGGCCATCAGCTCGAAACCATTCAGATCGAGAAACAGCTCGACCGCAACAAAGGCGGTGCGCTTGTTGCCGTCGATGAAGGGGTGACTTCGCGCAATGCCAAAGCCGTAGGCTGCGGCGAGGTCAGCCTCGTCGGGTTCGCCATAGGCCACCAGGTTCTCAGGCCGCGCCAGCGCAGACTCGAACAGGCCCTCGTCGCGCGTGCCTGCTGCACCGCCGTGTTCCGAGAGTTGCTCTTCATGCACGGCACGCAGGACATGGTGGTCAAGCCAAACCCACTTGCGCAGCTTCACTTTGCCAACTCACGCAAAACGTTGCGGCGCTTCTTCATGACGCTGCGTGCCGCCGTCATCTGCCTTTCGAACTCGGGGCTGTAAGGCGTCAGGAGCACCCCATTGGCCGCATCCGTCAAGTACAAGGTGTCGCCCTTCTCGAGCTTGAGCCGCGCCAGCACTTCCTTGGGCAGGATCACGCCAACGGAGTTGCCGATCTGGGTCAGTTTGAGGGCGGCCATGGCGAGCTCCTTGTTATAACGATTGTTATACTATCTCGATTCAAAGCCCAGGGCAATCACCATGCTGCTTGTCAACAAATACATGCCCCAGGGCTCCAGTATGCCGCGCCGGCACCATCATGCGAGCGACAGCAGGCCAGCGACAGCCGCGAAGCGTCGCCGGCCCTTCGGCGGGATCGCACGACACCTCCCGTGGGATGATTCCGCGTCGCCGAAGGCGCGCGCCCACCGTCCTGTTTCCTGCCCTTGACGAGCCCTCGGTGTCGGTCATCGACGGACACTGACGGACGTCCGACAGCTGTCACTCGGTGCGGGACGGACGAACACCGGTTTTCGCGCGGTCCCGCTCTTGCGTTGGGCGCCGCGCATGGCGGTCACGGTCGAGGTCAGAGGCGAGGGCGACGCACAGCTCCGTGCGATCATCGCGGACGGTTTCCCCACGCTGCTCTCCGAGCTGGCGCAGCACGATCGCTCGCTTCCGCGCCATGTGCAGCGGGAGTTCCGGGCGTACCTGGGGTGTGGCGACGTCGCCAACGGCTTCGCCTGGCTGGAGTGTCCGGACTGTGACCACCACCGACTGGTGCTGTTCTCGTGCAAGACCCGGGGGTTTTGCCCCTCCTGCGGGGGCCGACGCATGGCGGAGCGGGCCGCGCACCTCCTCGACCGGGTGATCCCGCGCGTTGCGACGCGACAGTGGGTGTTGACCGTGCCCTGGAAACGCCGGTGGCTGCTCGCGCGACACCCTGAGCTGGCAGCCGGGGTGCTGCGGGCGGCGCTCAAGTGCATCGCGCGGTGGTATCGGAGCGCGGCGAAGCGGCCGGCCGGCAAAAGCGGCGCCGTCACCTGCATCCAGCGCTTTGGTTCCGCGCTGAATCTCAACCTTCACTTCCACATCG
>CANFCK010000022.1 GCA_947445035.1 Deltaproteobacteria bacterium | reverse complement strand
CGCGGTGTCGCCGGTGTCGGGCTCCGCGGTGTCGCCGGTGTCGGGCTCCGCGGTGTCGCCGGTGTCGGGCTCCGCGGTGTCGCCGGTGTCGGGCTCCGCGGTGTCGCCGGTGTCGGGCTCCGCGGTGTCGCCGGTGTCCGCCGTATCGGTATCCGTATCCGTATCGGTATCGGTATCGGTATCGGTATCGGTATCGGTATCGGTATCCGTATCGGTGTCCGCGTCGGACTCACCGGTCTCGCGAAGCGGCTCGTCGATGGTCGGCACCGTGTCCTTGGCGTACTCCGACTCGACAGTGACGGGAACGCAGGCGACGAGCGACAAGAGGATGAGCGAGGACACAATGGACGACATGAGAACTCCGACCGAGCGAGTCTATCCCAGCCGCCCGGCTTCGGCACGACTGGAAGCACCGGGGGTGCCACGCGCGCCACACTGACATAGCTTCGCAGCGATGCGCGTTCTGGGACTGAGTTGTTTCTATCACGACGCCGCCGCCTGCCTCGTCGACGAAGGGCGCATCGTCGCCGCCGCGACGGAGGAGTCGTTTTCCCGTAAGAAACACGACTCCGGCTTCCCGAAGCGGGCCATCGCCTATGCACTCGCGGCCGGCGGCATCGACATTGGCGGTCTCGACGCCATCATCTACTACGACAAGCCACTGCGGAAGTTCGACCGGACTTTGCGCACCCATGTCGACAACTTCCCTTTCGGCCTTGCCCCCTTCATTCGGCGCCTGCCCCAGATGATCGGGACCGAGATGCGGCTCCCCAAGCTGCTCAAGGACGAGGTCGACTACCGCGGGCCGGTGTTGTATTCGGAGCACCACCTCAGCCACGCCGCCAGCGCTTTTTACTGCTCGGGCTGGGACGAAGCGTCGATTCTGACGGTCGACGGCGTGGGGGAGTGGACCACGTCAAGCTGGGGCGCTGGCCGCGGCAACGACATCTCGCTTCTTGGCGAAACCCGGTTTCCTCACTCCCTCGGGCTGCTCTACTCGGCCATCACCTTTTACCTGGGCTTCAAGGTCAACTCTGCGGAGTACAAGGTGATGGGGCTGGCGCCGTACGGGCAGCCGAACTTCGTCGAACACATCCGCAAGCTCATCACCGTGGCTGAGGATGGCAGCTTCCGCCTGGACATGGACTACTTCGATTTCGAGCGCGGCCAGCGCATGTACAAGCCGAAGTTGGAGGCGCTTTTCGGCCAGCCGACCCGTCCGCTGGAGGAAGGCGAGGTGACCCAGTTCCACAAGGATGTGGCCAAGTCTCTGCAGGTCGTCGTCGACGACGTGATGGTGAAGCTCGCCACCCACATCGTGCAGCGCACCGGACTGCCGCGGCTCTGTCTGGCCGGTGGTGTCGCGCTCAACTGCGTGGCAAATGGAGAAGTCTTACGACGTGCGCCGGTCGAGGACCTCTACATCCAGCCCAGCGCCGGCGATGCGGGCGGTGCGATGGGCGCGGCGCTGCAACTTTGGAATGGCCTCCTCAAGAAACCACGGCTCCCGCGCCTGGCCACGGCGTATTTGGGGCCGGAGGAGTCTGACGCCGAGGTCCGCGTCACCCTTGACAAGTATGGCGCGAATTACGTGGAGCTTGGTCGTGACGCGCTCCTCGACCGGACCTGTGACCTGCTCGAAGCGGGCAAGGTGGTCGGTTGGCACCACGGGCGGATGGAATGGGGGCCGCGCGCGCTTGGCCATCGCACCATTCTCGGCGATCCTCGCAATGTCGAGATGCGCGACACCATCAACCGCAAGATCAAGATGCGCGAGGGATTCCGGCCCTTTGCGCCCTCGGTGCTCGAGGATCGCGCGAGCGAGTGGTTCGAGATCGACCGGCCGTCGCCCTACATGCTTCTGGTGGCCCAGGTCAAACCCGGGATGACGCCACTCCCGTCCATCACCCACGTCGACAACAGTGCCCGCATCCAGACGATCTCCCGCGCTGAAGATGCGCTCTACTACGACCTGATCGAACGTTTTGGCCAGCGCACCGGCGTACCCGTGGTCATCAACACCTCGATGAACGTGCGCGGAGAGCCGATGGTCAACAGCGCCGACGACACCTACCGCTGCTTCATGCGCACGGGCATGGACGCGCTGGTGTGTGGTTCGTTCGTGATGCTCAAAGAAGATCAGCCAGCGTTGCAGCTTCGCTCCGCGGCGGAGGAGTTCGGGCTGGACTGAGCCCTACGATCGGGACCGGGCGGCAAGTCGCCTCCAGGCGGGCGCGCTCGTGCGCAACCCAGCGCGCGGCACCGGCTCGTCACCAGGGTGTGGTAGACATGTCGCGTCTTCCCCTGTGCCCGATGCCCGAGTGGCTCCAGAAGTTCCTCCCGATCTGCATCCTCCTCGTGGTGGTCGGCGGCGTGGTTTCGCTGCTTCCCAAGGTCGATCTCGGCCACAGCGAGGCCTACAAACGACGGCGGCTGATGAACTGGGTGCCGTTGGGGCTCACCTACGCATTTTTGTATTTCGGTCGGTACAATCTCTCGGCGATCGCTGGCGAGCTCGACAAGGCGGGCATCCTGGCGAAGGCCACCTTCAACGAGATCGATGGCGTGGGCGCCTGGGTGTACGGGATCTCGTTCCTGATCAATGGTCCGTTGGCCGATCGGTTCGGCGGGCGACTCACCATGCTCGTCGGCACCGCAGGGTCGGCATTGGTCAACGTCGGCATGGCGTTGGCGATGCAGAAGGCGATCGCTGACGGCGCGGACAGTGGCGCCACTCGCGACAACCTGATGATGCTCAACGCCGCCAACATGTACTTCCAGAGCTTCGGCGCGGTCAGCATCGTGAAGGTGAACGCGCCGTGGTTCCACGTACGCGAGCGGGGCGTGCTCGGCGGCATGTTCGGCGTGCTCATCTCACTCGGGCTCTACTTCAGCTACGACTGGAGCCTCGCGATCGGGAAGTCGTCGCTCGGTTGGGCGTGGTCCTTCTGGACGCCTGCCTTGGCGATCGCGCTCTGCGTGGTTGCGACTGCGCTCTTCGTAAGGGACACGCCGTCCTTGGCCGGACACGCCGATTTCGACACCGGCGATGCCACCTCGGGCCAGAAGGGCTCGTTGCCGGTGCTCGACGTGCTCCGCAACATGTTCTCCAACCGCATCATCTGGCTCATCATCGCGATCGAGTTCTGCTCCGGCTTCTTGCGGCAAGGAGTGATGAAGCAGTACCGGCTGTATGCCAAGGCCATCGGCGACGGCGACAGCTTCGTCTACGAGAACTGGGGCATGCTCTTGTGTGTGGCGGGCATCCTGGGTGGCACGTTCGCCGGGTTCATTTCCGACCACGTCTTCGGGAGTCGGCGCGGTCCGGTGTCGAGCGTGCTCTACGGGGGCTTGCTGCTCGGCGCGATCGGCGCGTTCTGGACCCTCGGCCACCCCCTGCTGGGCTGGTTCGTGGTGTTGATGTCCCTGTGCGTGATCGGCGTCCACGGCATGCTGTCGGGCACCGCGTCGATGGACTTCGGCGGCACCAAGAACGCGGGCCTCGTCACCGGCGTGATCGACGGCTTCGTCTACCTGGGCACCGGCACGCAGGCCTTCCTCTACGGGGCGATGTTGCCCACTGGGGAGGCAGCGAAGGACGCCGCCAACTGGAAGATCTGGCCAGGGGCCATGCTCCCGGTGGCGGCGGTGGGGCTGTTGTTGTGTACCCGGATTTGGAATGCGCGGCCCCAGGGGAAGGGGGGGGGGCACTGAGCCCGCGGTTGTGATTCCGCCTTACGGATCGGGTCATGCACGCCCCACGGCAGTCAGCTCCGCGTCGGTGTTCTCGCCGTGCTCGCGCTCGCCGGTGGCGATGGCTTTGCTCGCAGTCCGCACCCGCGGGTCCATCACCCTGAACCACAAGGGCGGAATCGTCGCGAGCAACAACATGGCGCTGTAGCCGCAAGGCAGCTGCGGCACGTCGTCGTGGTGACGCAGCTCGGTGAACGGGCGCGCCGGGAACGCATGGTGGTCGCTGTGCCGCGCGAGGTTGAGCAACATCCAGTTGGACACCCGATGGCTCGAGTTCCACGAGTGTTCGGGACGGACGCGCTCGAAGCGACCGGGGGCCACCTCGGCCCGGATGAGGCCGTAGTGTTCGATGTAGTTGATGGTCTCCAACATCAACACGGCCACGACGGCCTGGCCGACAAAGGCGGCCAGGCCCAGCGGTCCCAGCCCTAGCCCGATCCCCGCGACGAGTACGGCCTGACCGAGCCCGTAGCGAATCATCCGATTGTCGGTGGCGAGGCCCACGCGCGCCCACTCGATGGCCCAGGCCGAACGGAGCCCGCCGGATAGGCTCCTAGGCAAAAAGCGAAACAACGACTCGCCGAGACGGGAGGTGGCCGGGTCGGCCAAGGTCCCGACCCGCTTGTGGTGCCCCTGCACATGTTCGACGCAAAAGTGGGCGTACAAAACCGTCGAGAGGAGCACCGCGGCCAGCGCCTGGGGGACCCGTCCCGGGCGGTGCATCAGGTCGTGGGCGACGTTGATCGCCGCGGCTCCGGCAAAGCCCGTGCCGAGGACCAGGACGCCCGCTGGGGCGGGGCTGAGCCCACCGTGGACGACGGTGTAAAGCGCAAAGGCCACCGCGGCGATGTGGGCCAGCACGCACAGGTTCGCCAGAGAACGCACCCAGCCTGCGACCGCAGTGTTGTCCCGGTTTTGGGGCAGCACCTGGTCCAGGAGCGGCACCACGCCGAAGAGCACGATGGCCGGCAGGAAGAGGGCCGGTCCGCCGAGTGCGGTGGCGGCGAAGAGGGTGAGGGGTGGGACGAACGCGAGGAAGAAGGGAGTCATGGCGATTTCTCCAAGAGCGAGGGGGGCGCGGCGCCCAGGCACAGGGTCAGGAGCTCGGTGCGGTCGACGTCGGGGTGGCGCAGCCAGCGGAGCGTCGCGAACTCCACGAAGCCGAGCCAGCCGTACAATTGGAGCCGCAACCGAGGCGTCGCGGCGACGCTGGCGGCGGCGAGGAGCCGTGCGGTCAGGGTCAATCGCACTTCTTCCACGACGGCCTGCACTCGCGGGTCCGCGCCGCTCCCCCGCATCACACCCTGGTACAGGGCGGCGTTGGCTTCGGCGAACGCCACGAACTGGTCGAGCGCGCCGAGCGCCGACTCCGCCAACGGGCGGCCGGGAAGAAAGCTCACCGCGGCGAGGAGCTCGTCCGTCGCGGCGCGGACCGTCGCCACGTAGAAGCCCTTCTTATTTTCGAAGTAGTGGTAAAGGAGACCCGTCGAAACCCCGGCCTCGGTCGCGATCTGCTCGGTGGACACCTGATCGTAGGGCTGCTCGGCGAAAATACGTTTGCCCAGCGCCAACAGCGCGGCGCGGCGGGCTTCGGAAGCGGCGGCACGGCTCATGGGGGGAGTGTAGTCTCTCGTTGAGAGTTATTCAACGAGCGCGGACGCCTTCGGCGGCCGAAAACGCCCCGGCATCGCAAATTCGGGGGGATGGCCTCACGAGGGCCCCCTCTTCCGCCCTCGGGCAAAAATCCCCGCCACCAGCAAACTCCCCAGCCACCCCCGCCGCCCACCAACCCCGCAGCCACATTCCGAAACCGGCGCCGTCAGCAGCACGCCGTCGCCGGTGGCCTCCACGGCATCGATCGCGAGGCCTGTGACGCTCGCCACCACCTCGATGCGATGCCAGCCCTCTCCCAGTCCCGTCGTGACCGCGAGCACGTCCGGCTCCCAAAGCGCGGGGCCACCGAGCTCCGCGACCTCGACGCCATCGACCAGAAGCGTACCCTGCGCGCCTTCTGCCCGGGTGCCGATCACCCGCACACTGGTTCCTCTGAGCTGGGTGCTCATCACCCCGCCGTCGCCGAGCGGCGTCACCTGGCCCAGGCCGGCGCCCTCCATGCCCGCTGCCATCTCGCAGCCCTGGCAGCCCACAAACGAAGTCGCGTCGTCCACCCGCTGCCAGGCGAGCGCGCGGAGCACGTCCGGCGAGTCGGCTTCGACATCGGAGAGGGTGTAGATGCCGTCGTGGGTGCCAAAGAGCACGTCAGCGGGGAGGCCCTGGCGGGCGAGGATTTCGTACACCCGGGCGGGAATCCGCGCGTCGAGCGCGCTCCAGCTCAGGCCCCCATCAGCCGACCGCCACACCGCGCCGGTGCGCGTGGTCAAGAAAAGCTTGTCGCCGGCGACACCAAGCTGCGCGGGGGGATCGTCGTCGAGCCCCTTCCAGAGCGACCACATGACGCCGTCCGCCGTCGAGTGAACGCCTTCCTCGTCGGCGAACACGACACGACTGGGGCGCTCCTGGGGCCAGGAGACGGCGTGCGTGACGCCGGCTCCTTCCCCAAGCGCCAGCAGCTCCTGCCAGGCGCCACCGCCGCGGCGACCCACGACGCGCGCGGGCTTGCCGGCGACGACGACCTCGATCTCCGCCAGGCCTTGTCCAACCCGCACGACCGAGCGCGGGGCGGAGCCGGCAAGCGCGGCGGCCAGCTCCGCATCCCGGCTCCAGGTGTCGCCGCCATCGTTGCTGCGGAGCGGGGCATCCGCGGGCCGGTCGGAGAACGCGAGCACCCGAGCGCCGTCCGCCTCTGCGATGAGCTCGGTGACGGTCTGGAAGGGGAGGTCCAGCTGCGCCCAGGTGCCGCCCCCGTCGTCACTTCGCCAGCCGCGGTGGCTGCTCACCGCGAAGCCGACCGGCCCCGACGTCCCCACCCGCTGCACGTTTCCTTGCCCGAAGGAGCCCGCCGACGTGCTCCAGCTTCGACCGCCGTCGTCGGTGCGCGCGACCCCGGCCGCGTAGCCCCCGACCCAAAGCGCGCCATCGTCGCCAAACGCGAGCCCGCGGGTGTAGTCCGGTGGCACGACGACGGGAGTCGACCACCCCCCGTCGGCGGCCAGCGCCAGGCCGTCCCAGCCAGCGTGGAGCCAACGGTCGCCAGCGACGCGCAAAACGGACGCCGCCTGCCCAGGTCGGGACATGCCGCCCTCGGTGTCGTAGCTCGTGTTGAGCGGCGAGAGCGGACCCAGCCAGCCGGCGCAGTCCCCATCGGCGAGCCAGGTGGTGTCGCCATCGCTGACCAGGAGCGAGTCGGTTCCGGCAGCGAGGCGCACGATGCCCGGGTGACCCAACCCAGACGGCGCCAGGGCGCAGCTCTCCCACGCGTCGCCGTCCCAGCGGAACACCTGGCCCTCGCTGGTCCCCACGAAAACGTTGGTGTCGCTCGCCGCAACCGCCGTTGCCCCGGCGACAGGCGTCCCCTCGGCGTTCCAACGACCTTCCGCCTCCACCCACAGCTGTCCAGACGCATCGAGCGCCGCGGGCCGTTCACCTGGTTGCAACGCCGTCATCGTCGAGTCCACGACCCTGGTCAGCGCGCCGGGAGCGCCGGTCCACAACCCGGTGTCGGCCGCGATCAAGAGCGCATCGCCGCTCCCCGCGATCTCGCGGAGCTCCCCGTCGAACGGGAGCGCCACCCATGAGCCCCCCGCATCGGCCGAGGTCCATAGCCGCCCGCTCCCGGCGAGCACCCACATTCCATCTGCGAGCACGGCAGCACCGATGAGATCGTCGACCAGCGGCGGTCCCGTGATGTGGCGCCAACTCGCCCCGCCGTCGTCCGAGCGCAGCAATCCTTGCACCGGCGGCGTCAGCAGGACCAGCAGCCAAGGAAGCCCCGCCCCGAGGTCGTCCGGGGCGCCGACGGCCACCACTTCGTCGTGCGTGACGTGGGCGAGCGCGAGCGACACCAGGAGCACGGTCACTCCACCCGGACCCCCCGCTTCTGACCCGAATCGCTGAAACCAGCCTGGCGCGCGTATTGCAGCGCCGCTTCGAAGTCGTTGAGACCCGCCGGCACGGCGTCGGCCGGAACAAAACCCAGGTGCTTTTGGCCCTGCTCGACGATGTAGGACGTAGACGCAGCCGTGTAGGTGCGACTGAGATCGATCGGCTGGCCAGCGACCGAGAGGCTGGCGATCTCGGGCGCGCCGGCCTTGTCGCGCCAGGACCAGGTGACGCCGCCGAGCGGCAAGAAGCCATGTTTTCCGTCGAGGTCGGCCGCGATGTTCTTCAGCACCAGACTCACAATCTGGTCGCCACGCAGCGTAAACGTCAGCACCGCATTTTCGAAAGGGAAACACTCGAAGAGGTGCCGCCGCGTGACCACCCCGGCGACGATCTCGGAGCGCAGGCCGCCGCCATTGTAGATCCCGACGTCGCTGTGGGTGGTGACGCGGAGCGCATCGCTGATCCACCGCCCGAGCGCGCTCTCGTGCGCGTACTCCTTGTCGAGTTTCCCCGGGGCCTTGCCGAGCTCTTCGCCGTACAAGGTGTCGATGTTGGTGCGGTAGTGTTCCGCCAACCCCACCAGCGAAGGGTCGGCCTCGACCGTTGCGGTGTCCAGGACGAGATCACGCAGCTCGTAGTGGAAGGCGACCACCGCGTCGTTACTGATGTCGAGTTCGACGACCCCGAGACTGCGGCCGTAGCTGCCTGCTTGCACGATCCAGGTGTCGCCCTGCTTCACCGCCGCGGTCAGTCGGGTGTGGCTGTGACCGCCGACGATGAGGTCGATGCCCGGGACCCCCGCCGCAAGCTTCTTGTCCGCATCGACGCCCAAGTGCGTCAGCGCGATGATGACGTCCGTTTGCGGGTCGAGCGCCGACACCTCGGCGCGGAGGGCGTCGTTGGCGGGGATCGTGTCCATCCGCGCCCAATCGGCGGGCGAGACCAACGAGCGCAGACTGTCGGTCGTGGCTCCGATGACCCCCACGCGCAGGCCGTTGACGGTAAAGACGCGACTGTACCCTTGGTTCGGCAGCAGGGGGGACTTGCCGCCCTTGGCGCGCACGTTGGCGCTGAGCACCGCAAACGGAGCCTTGGACGACAACAGGCCGATGTTGTCGAGCCCGCGGTCGAATTCATGGTTGCCGACGGCCCAGGCGTCGTAGCCCACCGCCTCCATGAAGCGCAGCATGGGCGTGCCCCACGCGCCCTCTTCTTTGATGGCCGTCAGCGGCGTCCCGGTGAGGATGTCGCCCCCGTCCAGAAGCAGGGTGTTGTCGCGACCTCGTTCAGTTCGAATCGCCCGCACCTCTTGCTCCATCCGGACAAAACCCCCGATCTCGGGCTCGCCGGTCAACCAGTCGGCGCGCTCGGGGAGGTAGTGCCCGTGCAGGTCGTTGGTGTGCATGATGGTGATGCGGCCCGGCGGCGACAGCGGTTCGGGCACCTTCTTGGGGCAGCCAAGGGCCACAAGCCCAAGTCCGAGGAGCAGAAAGCCGGACGCCGCTACCCGGCGCATCATCAAGCGACCCCCGCGGCCGCCTTGACCGCCCGGATGAGCGGGAAGACGTCATCGTGTTCGAGCACGCCATTCTTCTTCCACGCGATGGTGCCGTCCGGCGCGTAGACGACGGTTTGGGGAATCAGCTCACTGTCCAGGCCGAGCGCTGCGAAGAGCTCGGCTGGCTCCCCGACGAAGAGGACGCTCGCGTAGCCGACGCCGACACTGTCCGCGAACGAAGCCACCTTCTTCGCCACCGCATCGGGGTCGCCGGGGTGGTCGAACAGGTCCCAGCTCAGCCCCATGAACTCGCCGATGTCGGCGACGCCGGCCGCGGCGCGCACCAGCCGCGGCAGCTCGTCCACGCAGGGGTCGCACCAGCTGGCCCAGTGGTTGATGACCAGGGGCTTCCCATTGGGCGTGAGCGCGTGCCGAAGCCCAGCAAGGTCGACCGGACGGCAACCGGAGGTGGGACGCGCCGGATCCTGGAGAGGGATGGCGGACTTTTCGGCCGGACCCTTCTTTGAGGCCGCCTTCTTCGCCTTGGCGGGGCTTACCGCGGGGGCAGCCGTCACGGCAACCGGCACGGGGTCGGTGCGCGGCGAGGCCAACGACGGCGTGCGCGCACGTTCGCCCGGTTTCTCGAAGAGATCGTTCTGCCCGACGATGCGGGCGACGACCAGGGCGACATTTCGTGCGAATCGCGGCAGTGCCATCACCGCGGAGCGTATCACTCGGAGACGGACTGACCCTCGACCAGCGACCGGCTCGTTTCGCGCAACTGCTGCGGGCGGTCCCGATCGGCGAGCGCGTCGGACAACCGCTGCGTGGTCTGGCGCGCCCGCACTGTGAGGACCTTGGCCATCTGATACACCAGCTTGTAAGCCGCGAGGTTGTCAGCTTCGAGCAAGGCCTCGAACTCGGTGCGCGGGAAGCGGAAAACGGTGGTTTCGCTGGAGGCGATCACCGAGGCGGAGCGCGAGGAGTGATCCAGCATGGCCATCTCGCCGAAGCAGGCCCGTGGGCCGATCTGGGCGATGACCTTGTCGGGGCCGAAGTCGGTGGCCTTGGTGACGTCGGCGCCACCCTCGAAAATCACGAACCAGGCATCGCCCGGATCGCCTTCTTTGAAGATGGGCTGGCCCTTCCGCACGCGCCGCACCTGCATGATGTGCACCACCTGCGAAAGCTGGGTGGGATCGAGGTCGCCGAACATCGGCGCCTCCAACAAGAAGGTGATGATCTGCTCGAGGGTGATTGTGGCCATGGCACTGTCATACCATAAGGTCGCAGGCTACCAGGGCAGAATGGGACTCCGAGATCGTCTGAAGAAGTCTGTGCAGGGGGTCGTCAATCGCCTGAGCGGGGAACATTCCACGTTGGCCCCGGACGAGATTGCGCCGATGGAGCGGCCCGGAGTGCCCGATCCGGACGCCAAGATCAAATGGGCCAAGCTCAATCGCCCCAAGGACTCCGGCAGTTCAAGCGGAGAGTAGGGGTTCCGGGTTACCTTGCCGGCGCTCAAACTCGGAGTGTCGTATGCGTCTGCTCACTGCTCTGCTGCTGCTCGCCTCGTGCGCGGTTCCCGGTACCGACGAAGCGGCGGGCCCACCGTCGGGCGCCCCGTCCGATCAGTGGGCGGCTACCGCGCAGCAGGGCATCGCCGCGGGTGAATACGCAGCCCAGGCGGAAGGCGAGGGGCTCCGGATCACCAACCGCGCCCAAGACCTGCGCGGCACCTTCGATGCCGACGGATTGACGGTCACCACCCGTGCGGGCGTGGGCGAAGTCTCACTTTCTCTCGACGCATGGGGTCGCGACGGAGATTTGGTAGCCGCGGCCGGCGTGGCTCCGGAAGCAGGTGCGTGCCTCGCCGGTGGACAGATCGATCCGTTTGGCGAGTGCCTCCGTCGCGTCGAGTACGCGCGCCCGGGACTCGTGGAATGGTGGGAAAACCGGGCCGAGGGCCTGGAGCAGGGCTTCACCGTCACCGCGGCGCCGGACGGGGCCGGCCCGCTGGTTTTCGACTTGGCGCTGACGGGCGCCCGCGCCGAAATCGACGGCGCAGAGGCGCTCCTGGTGCGCGAGGGCGGCGCGCCGCTGCGCTTCTCGAAGCTGGCCGCATGGGATGAGCGCGGCCGGGTGCTCCCCGCCACCATGGAACAGACCGAGTCCGGGCTCCGCATCCTCGTCGACGACACCGGCGCCATCGGCACCATCACCGTCGATCCGCTCCTGACCACCGCCGGATGGGCCGAAGATTCCGATCAGGCCACCGCCTACTACGGCTTCTCGGTGGCCTCGGCGGGCGACGTCAACGGCGACGGCTTCGGCGACGTGGTGATCGGCGCGTATCTCTATGACAACGGCGCCACCGATGAGGGGCGGGCCTACGTGTACCTCGGCGCGGGGTCCGGCCTTGCCACCACCGCCGCCTGGACGGGGGAGGCCAACCAGGCCTTCGCGCACTTCGGCTGGTCGGTCGCCTCCGCAGGCGACGTCAACGGGGACGGCTACGGCGATCTCGTCGTTGGCGCCGACCTCTATGACAACGGCTCCGCGAACGAGGGCAGGGCCTCGGTTTACCTCGGCTCGGCCTCGGGCCTGGCCACCAGCGCGGCATGGACCGCCGAATCCGACCAGGCCGCCGCCCGCATGGGCGTCTCTGTGGCATCGGCAGGCGACGTCAACGGGGACGGATACTCCGAGGTGATCGTGGGCGCCCACCTGTACGCCAACGGCTCGACCGCCGAAGGGCGCGCCTCGCTGTACATGGGCTCGGCCTCGGGCTTGGCCACCAGCGCCGCGTGGACCGGCGAGTCGAACCAGACCTCCGCCTGGTTTGGCTGGTCGGTCGCCTCGGCCGGTGATGTCAACGGCGACGGTTACGGCGACGTGGCGGTCGGTTCGCACCTCTACGACAACGGCTCCACCGACGAGGGGCGGGTCTCGGTCTTCCACGGCTCGGCCTCGGGCCTCGGCACCACCGCAAGCTGGACGGGCGAGTCCAACCTGGCCAGCGCCTACTTCGGCTACTCGACCGCCTCCGCCGGCGACGTCAATGGCGACGGCTACGGAGATCTGGTCGTCGGCGCTTACGCCTACGACAACGGCTCTACCGACGAGGGGCGAGCTTCCGTGTACCTCGGCTCCTCCTCCGGACTGGCCAGCTCTGCGGCGTGGACGGCCGAATCCGATCAGGCAGCGGCCTACTTCGGCTGGTCGGTCGCCGGCGCGGGCGACATCAACGGTGACGGCTATGGCGACGTGGTCGTGGGCGCCTACGCCTACGACAACGGCAGCACCGATGAAGGCGCGGCCTTCGCGTTTTACGGCTCCTCGGGTGGCCTCGCCACCACCGCCGCATGGAGCGCCGAATCGGGCCAGGCAGCGGCCTACGCCGGCTTCTCTGTGGCGTCCGCGGGCGATGTCGATGGCGACGGGTTCGGCGACGTGCTGGTGGGCTCCTACGCCTACGACAACGGCTCCACGGACGAAGGCTCCGTCTCGCTATACAAGGGCTCGGGCGCCGGTCTGGGCACCGCCTCGGCGTGGACCGGCGAGGCCGGCCAGACCTCGGCCTACGCCGGCGCTTCGGTGGCGTCCGCGGGTGACGTCAACGGCGACGGCTACGGCGACGTGATTGTCGGCGCCTACGGCTACGACAACGGCTCTACCGACGAAGGTGTCGCTTTTGTGTACCTGGGCACCTCCACCGGTGTCGCGACGACCGCCGCGTGGACGGGCGAAGCCAACCAGGCCTCCGCGGCGTACGGCGCTTCGGTGGCGTCCGCGGGTGACGTCAACGGCGACGGCTATGGCGACGTGATCGTGGGCGCCTACAACTACGATGACGGCTCGTCCAACGAGGGCGCGGCGTTTGTCTACCTCGGCTCGTCCTCCGGGCTTGCCACCAGCGCCGCATGGACCGGGCAGGCCGATCAGGTCTCCGCTCACTACGGCGCCGCGGTGGCGTGGGCAGGCGATGTCAATGGGGACGGCTACGGCGACGTGATCGTGGGCGCTCCCGATTACGACAACGGGTCTACCGACGAAGGCCTGGCCTACGTCTACTACGGCTCGGCATCGGGCCTGGCCACCGCCGCCGCTTGGACCGACGAGTCGGACCAGACCGGGGCCAACTTGGGCGGCTCGGTCGCCACCGCCGGCGACGTCGATGGCGACGGCTATGCCGACGTGATCATCGGGGCCGAGGGCTACGACAACGGCTCCGCCGACGAGGGCCGGGCCTCGGTCTACCTCGGCTCGGCCGGGGGCCTCGCGACCAGCGCGGCCTGGACCGCGGAGTCCGACCAGGCCTCGGCCGCCTTCGGGGTCTCCGTCGCCTCGGCCGGGGACGTGGACGGGGACGGGTACAGCGACGTCATCATCGGCGCCGAAGGCTACGACAACGGGTCCACCGACGAGGGTGCGGCCTTCGTCTACCTCGGCTCGGTCTCTGGCCTGGCGACGACCGCGGCGTGGTCGGCTGAATCGGGCCAGGCTTCCGCCTTCTTCGGCGCGTCGGTGGGCTCGGCCGGCGATGTCGACGGCAACGGCTACGCCGACGTGATTGTCGGTGCCGCGTACTACGACAACGGCTCCTCCAACGAGGGTCAAGCCTCGGTCTACGTGGGCTCGGCCTCTGGCCTCGCCACCGCCGCGTCGTGGACCGCCGAGGCCGATCAGACCTCGGCCTACTTCGGTACCTCGGTCGCCGCGGCGGGTGACGTCAACGGCGACGGCTTCGGCGATGTCATCGTGGGCGCCTTTCTTTACGACAACGGCTCGACCAACGAAGGCCAGGCCGGCGTCTACCTCGGCAACGGCGCCGACGACACCACGCCCCTCGCCCGCGTCGGCCAGGCCCGTCAGTCAGGCGCCAGCACGCCGATCTCGGCCGGCCTCTCCTCGTCGTCCGCTTCGGCCTTTGACGTGGCGATGACCACCGCGCGCGGCCCGTGGGGTCGTGCCCGCGTCAAGCTCCAGATCGAGGTCAAGGAGCTGGGGACGGCGTTCGATGGCACCGATTTCGTGACCTCCACAACCGGCGTCAGCTCCGGGCTCAGCGGCGTCACCATCGACGAAGCGATCACCGGCCTGGACGCCGGCATTGGCTACCACTGGCGTGCCCGCGTGGTTGCGCTGCCCGCGGAAGCCCGCAGCCAAGGCTGGGGCAGCTGGTTTTACGGCGGCCGATCGGGCGAGCCGATGGCCGCCCAGGTCTTCACCCTCGGCGACACCGTGTACGCCGATGCCGACAGCGACGGGTACGGGAACCCGTTGTTGACCGCGGTCTCGCGCGGAAGCGCCTCCAGCGGCTACGTCGCGACCGGAACCGATTGTGACGACGCCGTCGGCACCGTCTACCCCGGCGCTACCGAGGTCACCGCGGACGGGGTGGACCAGGACTGCGACAGCGTGGACACCTGCTACACCGACGGCGACGGGGACAACTACGGCATCGCCACGCTCGTGGACGGCTCCAGCCTGTCCTGCAGCAGCGGCAGCGGCTCGGCGGTCGCGACCGACTGCGATGACAGCAGCGCCTCGATCAATCCGGCCGGCATTGAAGTGGTGGCAGACAGCATCGACCAGGACTGCGACAGCGTCGACTCCTGCTACACCGACGCCGACGGCGACAACTTCGGGACCCTCGTCATCGGCGACGGCTCTTCGTTGTCCTGCGTGACGGGCGCCGGTGCGGGCACCAACGACGACTGTGACGACGGGTCCTCCAGCGTGTACCCGAGCGCGGCCGAGACGGTCGCCGACGGCATCGACCAGAACTGCGACAGCATCGACACCTGCTACACCGACGCCGACGGCGACAACTACGGGGTCTCGGCGCTCGTCGACGGCTCGTCCTTGGACTGCGTATCCGGCACCGGCGCTTCGACCGCCACCGACTGCGACGACGCCGACGCCTCGATCAACAGCGGCGCCGCCGAGGTCGTGGCCGATAGCATCGACCAGGACTGCGACAGCGTGGACGACTGCTACACCGATGCCGACGCCGACGGCTACGGCACCAGCGTCGTCATCGACGGCTCCACGCTCGACTGCGTGTCTGGCACGGGCGCCGCCTCCGCGACCGACTGCGACGACGCTGTCGCCGCCATCAACCCCGCTGCGACCGAGTTCTGCGACGCGGCGAACACCGACGAGGATTGCGACGGCCTCGCCGACGATCTCGACAGCGGCGCCTCCGGAACGGCGGCGTTCTCCATCGACGAGGACGGCGACGGGTACACGGGCAGCTCGACCGTCGACGCCTGTGACGACCCCGCCACGACCCTCATCGCGGGCGCAGGCGACTGCGACGAAGCCCGCTCCGACGTACACCCCGGCGCCGACGAGTCCGACTGCGCGGACCCGATCGACTACAACTGCGATGGCTCTGTCGGCACCGACGACGCTGACGGCGACGGCTTCACCGCCTGCGCCGAGTGCGACGACGCTTCTGCGGCCGTCTACCCAGGCGCCGCCGAGACCGACTGCGCCGGCACCGTCGACAACAACTGCGACGGCTCCGTCGGCAGCGAAGACGTCGATGGCGACGGGTACATCGCCTGCGAAGACTGCAACGACGCCGAGGCGGGGGCCAACCCCGACGCCTCGGAAGTCGCCGGCGACGAGATGGACGGCGACTGCAACGGCACCGAGATCTGCGTCGTCGACGCCGACGACGATGGCTACACCACCGACGCCCCCGCAACAATCGTGAGCGCGGACGTGTACTGCGACGACGCCGGTGAGGCCTCAGACCTCGACCCCGCCGGCGATTGTGACGATGCCAGCGCGCTCTACTACCCAGGCGCCACCGAGGACGACTGCACCGACCCCAACGACTACAATTGCGATGGGTCGGTGGGCTACGCCGACGCGGATGCCGACACCTTCCCGGCCTGTGAGGAATGCAACGACAGCAACCCCGGCGTCAACCCCGGCGCCATCGAAGTCTGCAACGGCCTCGACGACGACTGCGACGGCACCAACGACATCGGCGCCACTGACGCCCCCACCTGGTACGCTGACGCCGACCAGGACGGGTACACCGACCCCGCCGTCTCGATCGTGGAGTGCACGGCCCCCGAAGGCTACGCCGCCGCCACCGAGGACGACTGCAACGACGCCGACGGCGCCATCAGCCCCGGAGGCCTCGACCTCCTCGGCGACGGCATCGACCAGGACTGCGACGGCGTCGACGCCGGAGCGGACACCGACAGCGGCGAGGACAGCGGCGACGGCGGCGGCAAGGACGACGAGTGCCAATGCGCCAGCGGCGGCTCCGCCGTCGGTTGGGGGCTCTTGGTTGGCGCGGTGGCGGTGGGGATGCGGCGTCGGCGGAGCGGGGTGCGATGGCCGACCAGGAAGCGCGCATGACCTGTTTGTCGGTGTTGATGCTGGCCCTCTTCGGTTGTCCCGAAATCCCGGCCGACGGCGACGGCGATGGATTCGCTGCCGTCGACGACTGCGATGACGCCGACGCGGCCGTGCACCCGGACGCCGACGAGCGCTGCAACGACGTGGATGACGACTGTGATGGCAGCACGGATGTGGACGCCACGGACGCCGTTTCGGTCTACGCGGACGCCGACTTGGATGGGTTCGGCGACCCGGCCACGGCGCGCGTCACCTGCGCGCCGGAGGCCGACGAGGTCGACAACGACTCCGACTGCGACGACGACGCCGCCGAGGTCAACCCCACCGCTGACGAGGTCTGCAACGGGGTGGACGACGACTGCGACGGCGGCGCGGACAACGACGCGACGGACGCGACCAGCTGGTACCCCGATGCCGACGCCGACGGCTACGGCGACACCGTGGCTGCGGTCGTCCACTGCGGTCCACCGGGGGATGCGTTCGTGGAGGTGCCAGGCGACTGTGACGACGACCACGCCGGCATCTCCCCCGCCGGGTCGGAGGTGTGCGACGGGCTCGACAACGATTGCGACGCGAGCACGCTGGACGCGGGCGTGTGGCTCGAAGACGCGGGGACTTGGACGGATTGGACCCGTGCGCTGGGGCGCGGCAAGGCTGGCTCCCCGGTCGCCGCGGAGCTCAGCGGAGGCAATCTGAACGTTTGCGGCGGGCTCTGGTTCACCAACATCACCGTGACGGGCCCGGCTGTGATCACGGGGTATGGCGGGCGCGAGGCCACGGTGCTCGACGCGGGTGGCGAGGGTTCCACCGTGCGCACGGATGGTTCGGGGGTGACCTTGGCGGTTGCAGACCTCACCATCATCGGCGGGAGCGGTTCCAGTTCTGAGATCGCCGGCTTCCACGGCGGTGGGGGCATCCTGTGCGATGGGGCCGACGGCGCCACTGTGGTGGTCGACAACGTTTGGATGACCGGCGGCACCGCCTACGCCGGCGGCGCCATTTTCGCGGTGGACTGCGATGTGTCGGTGATGAACTCCACGATCTCCGAGAACGTGGCCGACTACGGCGGCGGCATCTTGTCCTTCGGGGTGGTTGCTTCGGTCGCGGTGAAGGTCGAGGACAGCACAGTGGCCGACAATACGGGCACCGCCATGGGTGGCGGTCTGTACCTGCAGGGGAACGGGAACTTCGATCTTGTGAACTCGCTCGTCGACTCGAACACCGCTTCGACCGGCGGGGGGCTGGTGTTGTCTTACGGCATGGCCGGCACCTGTAGGGGGGACTCCGCCTCGATCGCGGGGTTCCATGGCAACTCAGCGTCGACGGCCGCCGCCGTCTACCTGTACTGGGTCGCGGACAGTCCCGTCTTCACCGCCACGTCGTGCGACCTCGGGGACGCTGACACAGCGGCGGACAACGCCCCGGGCGAGGTGTATGCCGAGAACGTCGCGACCGCTTATTCGTACGGTGAGGATGCGTCCTTTCTGTGTTCGACGACCGGGTGTCTGTAGCGGCCGGCCGTAACCGAGCAGCCATCTACCGGAACCGATGATGTCGCGACACATCACGCGCGTCCGGGGCAGTGGGGTCGGCACCTGCCTACCCCACGAGCTCCCGAAACACTTCCGGCAGCCGCACCGGCAGGGTGTCCACGTCGTCCAGCTTCAGGTAGCGCCCAGCGCCGAATATCTCTGTGAGGTAGGCGTCAGCGCCCTCCTCGGGGTCGATGGACAGGCAGAAAACGTGGACGCCGACACGACGCGCTTCGGCTACCGCCATCGCGGTGTCGCGGATGCCGTGCCGGCCGCGGTACTCGGCCCGATCCTCCGGCTTGCCGTCGGAGACGACGATGAGGATGCGCCGGGTTTCGGGGCGAACCTCCAAAAGTGAGGCGGCGTGCCGGATGAACGCGCCCATGCGGGTGGCGCCGTTGGCGCGGAGGTTGGCGAGGCGCTTGTAGACGGCGTCGTCGTAGCGTTCGTCGAAACCTTTGAGGCGGAAGAGGTTGCACTCCAACGGGTGGGTATTGCCGAAACCGTAGAAGGCGTGCGGGAGGCCGAGGGTCTTGAGACCTTCGGCGAAGAGCACCAGCGCCGTCTGCTCCAGGTGCAGCACGTGGCCGAGGGTGCTGCCACTCAGGTCCACCATCGTCAGAATCGCGACCTGTCGCTTCCGCCGTACGAAGCGCCGAAAAAGGCGATCGTCGGGGTCCTGACCGGCGGCGAGATCGGTCAGCGCGAGGATGGCGCGGTTCAGATCGACCTCGCTGCCGTCGGGCTGGCCGCCCACCCAGCGCTCCTCTACGCGGAGGGCCTCGAAACGACGCCGAATCTGTTGGAGTTGGGGGCGATTGGCTTCCACGATGCGCTCGTAGGCGGCGAGCGGACCCGTCGCACCTTCGGGCGTGTAGACTCGGGTTGCCTCGAAGCGGTAGACCCCGGCCGCGTCGTCCCACTCGTCCCAGAAGCGGCCGCCATCCTCGTCGGGCTTCGACACCGCCCCCTCGGTGAGCGTGGCCGGGGACGCGGTCGCTGTCCACTCCGCGGCGCCGTAACGGACCTCCCGCGCGGAGACCTGCGCTTCATCGCGGAGCCGCCCGTAGGCGGGTCCTGTCGCCGCCGAGGCGGGTCCGCCAAGCCGCGCCATCAGCCGCTCCTTCAGCGACAACCGCGGGGCGTCGGGCGGCTTCTCCCCGGGAACCGCCCCGCGCCTCGCCATGGCGTCGATCAGCTGCCGCAGCGGCCGGTTGCCCTTCTTCCACTCGTTTTCGGCGGCTAGGTCTCGCGCCAGATCGGAGAGAATCCACTCCGGGCGGATGATGCCGCCCCAGAAGGGCAGGGGAGGCGGCCCCAGGCGTAAGCGGCGAAAGTGTTCACGGAGGCGCTGCGCCTGACCGACTAGGACCGCTGCGATGCCGATGGGGCCTGCCTGATCGATGGTGCGGACTGCTTGTCGGGCGGCGTCCCCTTCGGTGCCCGGCGCTCCCCAGTTGAGGCACACCACCAGCCCCTCGTACAGCGGCACGAACGCGCCAGGAAGACCATCGCGAGGCACGCTCGTGAGGTTCACCCGCAGTGCGCCGCCCTTTTCCGAGTACGGCACCCGCCCCAGCGGCTCCGCCAGTCCCGGAAACTCCTCCACCCACAATCGTAAGACATACCGCATCGCGAGCAGGTGGAAGGTGCTTCGCAGCACCCAATCGCCGTAGAGCTCGCGGAGGACACCACGGTCGACCAAAAGCCCATGCCGCGAGAAGCCGAGTTGGACCAGTCCGGCGGCTTGGAACAGCAGGAGGTCGTCCGGCTCCTCGGGGGCGGGCATCGCTTTGGGAAGGTAGATGCGGAGGTTATCGGTGCAGGCCGGGTCGCTGTGACCGATGTCCACGCGGCGCCCGTCCAACATCGTGAACAGGCCGCGAAGCTGTCGCTGCACGCGGTCGAGGGTCAGGCCGTGCCGCTCTCCTGAGGTCAGCTGGCGTTGGGGCGCCGCGAACAAAAAGCGCCGCAAAAGCGCCAGTTCGGCCTCCTCGTCGTCCTCTGGCTCCAACCCCAGCTCGGCGCCGGTGACGCCGTACTCCTCCATCGTGGCCTTCTGGAGCTCTTCGGGGGTGAGGATGGGCGCGGGCATCGACTCAGCGACCGGGCGCGGGTCCGAGCACGCTCTTGAGCAACTCGCGGAGGGCCTTGGTCATCTCGGCGTCGTCGGTGAGTGAGCCCACCAGGGCCGCCTCACACGCGTCGAAAAGCGGCAGGCCCGCCAGCACCAGCTGCCCGGCGTAGATGAGCAGCCGGGTGCTGGCGCCCTCGCCGAGGCCGTGACTGCGAAGATTGCGGCTCCCCCGCCCGATCTTCACCAGCTGCGCCGCGACCTCCGCGGTGCAGCCTGCTTCGGCCACGACGATCTCCGCCTCGATTTCGGCCGGAGGGTAGTCGAAAGCGAGCGAGACGAAGCGCTGGCGGGTGCTCTCCTTGAGCTCCTTCGACACGGACTGATAGCCGGGGTTGTAGCTGATCACCACGAGGAAAGGATCGGGCGCCGTCAGCTCCACACCCAGCCGGTCGAGCGGGAGCGTGCGCCGGTCGTCGGTGAGCGGGTGCAAAACCGTCATCACGTCGCTGCGGGCCTCGACCACCTCGTCCAGGTAGCAGATGGCGCCCTCCCGCACGGCGCGGGTCAGCGGCCCGTCACGCCAAACGGTCGAGCCGCCTTCGAGCAAGAACCGCCCGGTCAGGTCGGCAGCAGCGAGGTCCTCTTGGCAGGCGATCGTGATGAGCGGGCGCCCCAAGCGCTCCGCCATGTAGCGGACAAAACGGGTTTTACCGCAGCCGGTCGGCCCCTTCAGCAGGACGGGGAGGCGCCGCCGCGCCGCGGTTTCGAACACCGCGATCTCGTTGCCGTGGGGCCGGTAGTAGACCATCGTCACCTACCTACCCCACCCACGCCGAAAATCCCGGGTACACCGGGTGCCCGCGCACCAACAGCACCCACAGGCCCAGTTGCACGAGGACCACCGCCCACAGCGGCACGCGCTCCTTGCCCAGCGTGCGTCCCGCCAGCACCACCGAGCCGAGCACGACAAGATGGAAGAAGGTCTCCGGCTTGGCGAAACGCCATAGCCCTGGAAGCGAGGCAAAACCCCGCCAAAGGGGGGTGGCCGGACCCATCGCGAGCACCCCGACGATGGCGATGCCGGCGGCGAGCATCAGCGTTGTACGAGACTCCGGGGCACGCCAGCGACGGCCGGCGGCGACGACGGTGGCGAGCGCGGCGACCGTCACCACGAGGTCGAGCGCGCTCCAGAGCTCCAGGCGGTTCCAGTTCGGCGGCCACACGGTGTCGCCGAAGGGGGCGAACACGTCGAGAGCGGCGCGGGTTGCGAAGGCCGCCGGGGCGGGGAGCTGGGCGTTTCGCAACGCGGGCAGCTGCAGGAGCAAGAAGGGCAGGCCGGCCAGGGCGGCGGCCGCCACGGCGAGCCGAGTCTGTCGATTGCCGACGAGGAGCGCCGCGCCTCCGACCAACGCGCCCAGCACGCCCCAGTAGGCGTTGTAGAAGAAGGCCCAGCCATACGCCAGTCCAGCGGCGGGAATCCACCATCCGCCCCGCTGCGAGGCCCGGATCAGCGCCAGAACGTAGAGCGTCAGCGGCCAGGTGCCCGATTTCTCGATGGTGTACCACTCGATGTCGCGGAACATGTGCAGCCCCATCCCCATCGGGAAGCCCGCGACCAGCGCCCACCGGGTCGGCGTGCCCGTCTCCGCCGCCAGGACCGAGGCCAGCCACCAGCCGAGGATGACGTTGAGCAGGGCCTGCGCGTTCATCGCCGCGAAGGCCGAAAGCGCCAAGTCGAAGAGCGCGGTCACCCACAGATGTCCCATCGAGACGCCGATGAGCTGGGTCGCGACCGCAGAGGTATCGAAGGCCTGGAGGTGGGCGCCGAGGGCGTAAAAGTGGAGGGAGCCGGCCTTGTCGATGGTCGGGTAGGCGCCCCAGACCGCGAGGGGAAGCATCCCCAGGGCCGGCGCGGTTAAAAAAACGGTGACGCCTGAACAAAGCGCGAGCCGGCTGCGCCGGCCGAGCCAAAAAAACGCCAAACCGACGACGAGGCAGACGCCCCACGCCAGCGGTTCGTCCGCGACGCCGCTGGCGACAGCCTGTTCGCGGAGATCAGGAGGGGGGCCGTAGGTCACGACGGTCCCGCCCCGCGAGCCCGCTGCACGGCGACCCGCTGCTCACGAAGGACCCGACCACGCTCGGGGCTGCCGGGCGAGTCGGCCAGAAGCGCGGCATGGTCGAGCGTTCGGGCGAGGCCATTCCAGTCGCGACACCGAAGCTGCAGACGGAGCGCCTTCTCGTAGTGCTCGTGGGCCTCGCGGAGGCGGCCAGCGAGCGCCAACGCATCGGCGCCGAGGCGCCATGCCGAGCCGGCGGCGACGATTTCACCGAGGGCGGCGTACAGTCCGGCGGAGCGCTCGGCGGCCAGAATCGCGGACTCGTGGTCCCCGTCGCGCAAAAGTGCATCGCCGAGGCGGCGGGCCAGGTTCGCGCCGAAAAGGGCGTCCTCGGTGGCGGATGGCGAGAGGCTTTCCAGCGCCCTTCGGACCGATGCGTGTTCGCCCCGGACCAGGCCCAAGGCGGCCTCGCCAAGGCGGAGGTTCAACCTCTCCTGTGCGGTGGTGTCGGCCGCGGCTGCCTCCTCGTGCAGCGCCCCGGCGCCGATCCACTCGCCGCGCGAGAGCGCCAGACTGGCCGCCCCACGCAGCGCCGCGGCGAGTCCGGTGCTGTCGCCCAAGAGGCGAGAGGCCTGCCGCGTGCGTCGCCACGCCTCCTCTGCGCGCTGCACCTCAGCGCGCTCGGTCAGTCGCTCGGCCACCCGCCGCCACAAGCTCGCCCGGCCAGCGGCGCTTCCCGCGGCACCGAACGCATCGGCCGCGGCGAGCGCATGGACCCAGGCGGCGTCGAGGTCGCCGAGGTGGAAGCCGAGTTCGCTGCGGGCGGCGGCGAGGAGCGCCTCGCCTGCGGCCCCGCCCCCGGATGCGGCTGCGAGGCAGGCGCCGGCGGCGGCGGGTTGGCCGAAGACCAGCAGGAGGCGAGCCTCGGCGGCGGCCAGCTCGGCTCGGCCAGTGGGATCGGTGGAGGACGCCGCGAGCTGGCGGAGGACAAAGATGTCCCGAACGTCGGGGACCGCTGCAAGGTGCGCGCCGCGCGCAAGATCGACGAGTGGCTGCACCGAGCGCCGGGCCGCCTCGGGAGTCGGCGCCGGGACGTCCAGCCGCGCCGCGATGCCCCGACGGAGCACGGCGCGGCCGCGTAGATCAGCGCGCAGCGCCGCGGTCGGGACACGCTCGATCGTGCCCGCCGCGAGCCCCGCGGGCCACCCGGCGACCCGGGCCGCTTCTGGCCCCAGGGCCTCCAGCGCGCGCCGCGGCTCCACCCCGAGCGCGTCCCCAAGGCGGGCCAAGAGCGCCGTGCCCTGCGGCTGACCGCCGACCTCGGCCACGGCAACGCTCGCCGCGACCATCGGGGATTCAGACAGAATCAGGGCAGCCGAGCCCGGGACCGCGGCAAGGAGCCGCTCCACGGCGCGCAAGATGGTGTCGGACTCGACGTCGTCCACGACCACCAAAAGCCCTTCCCTGGCCCGCATCGTGGCCACCAGCGCACCTTCGTCCCCGACCGGGACGCTCCCGGCGGCATCCCCCAGCGCCCGCTGCGCGTCGTTGTCATCGCGACAACAGCGCATGCTCACGGCGAAGAGCGGCCGTCCCGACGCCCGGGCCGCGGCGCCGGCGAGGGTGGTCTTCCCGACGCCCGGTGCCCCCTCGACCCCGACGAGGCCGCCCTCGCCCAAAAAGCGCGCAAGCGTTGCCAGCTCGTCGCCGCGGCCGGGCAGCTCGGTCGGGAGTGGAAGCCAGGGCGGGGTCACGCGGCACGGTTAACGTCGACGGATGTTCCTCGTTCTGTTCATCGGGTGCGCTGCCGATTGTGAACGCCGGGGGCTGGCCGCCGGGGACCACCAACGCTGCCGTGTAGACGGCTGGGACGACCGCGAGGTCCTCGTCCACGTCCCCGCGAGCTGGGACGGGACCACGGCCCTGCCCCTGGTGGTCGCACGCCACGGGCACAGCGGAACGGCGGCGAATTTCGACAGTAGCACCTGCTCCGAGGGCGAGGAGGGGGGGCCGAACTGCCTCAGCACCGTCGCCGACGAAGAAGGGTTCGTCGTCGCCTACGCAGATGGCACCGGGAACGCCGCCGGCCTCAGTCGGAGCTGGAATGCGGGGGGAGGCGAGGACGGCTGGCGCTGTGTCGGCGATCCCGCCTGTGAGGACGGTGTGGACGACGTCGCGTACGATGACGATCTCTTTTCGCTCCTGACGGAAGCGTTGCCTATCGACGAGGCGCGCGTGTTCGCCACCGGCATGTCGAACGGGGCGGCGATGAGTCATCGCCTCGCGTGCGAGCGCAGCCATCGATACGCGGCGGTGGTCGCCGTGGCTGGGGCGAACCAAGCGTCAGCGGCGCCGGGCTGTGCGCCCACGGCGGCTGTGCCGATCCTCCAGATTCACGGCACCGAGGACCCCTGTTGGGGGTGGGACGGTTCGGCCGAGGGGGTGTGCGAGGGCGATGGTGAGCCGTACGTGTCGGTCGACGCGTCGATGGAGTTCTGGCGCACGGCGAACGGATGTGCGGAGACGACAACGGAGGAGGTGGTGGAGGACGTCGCGGACGACGGCATGACCACGAGCCACATTCGATGGGACGGGTGCGCCGCCGCGGTGGAGCTTCTGCGTACCGAAGACGGGGGACACACCTGGCCTGGCGGCTCCCAGTACCTCTCCGCTGACCTCGTGGGCGGGGTCACCGGCGACTACTCGGCGTCGAGGGCGGCGTGGGCGTTCTTTGATGGCGTGCCGTAAGGCATCGACCGGACACAATTTGTCTCCCCGCGTGCACGTCGCCTCGATCGCGTCTACCTTTGCCCCGTGCTGCTGCTTCCACTGGCGATGACCGCCACCTCGGTCGCCCCTCCCGTCACGATGACCGTCGCGCCCGCGTCCGAACGGGTACAGTTGGGGTCGAGCGTCGATGTGGCGGTGGTGCTCGACGTGCCCGACGGATGGCATATCTATTGGGAAAATCCGGGCCAGAGCGGCCTCGCTACGGATGTTCGCCTCACGACCTTGCCCGAGGTGATCGGCCCCGCCTGGCCCGCGCCCACGCGCTTTACTGCGGACGGCCTGACCAACTATGGCTACACCGGTCGGACGGGGTTTGTCTTCGTCGTGTCCACCGACACGCCCGGACCGCTCGTGCTCGACGCGGCCGCGACGTGGCTCCTGTGTCGCGACATCTGTGTGCGAGGTGAAGGCGCGGCCCGGGCGACCGTGGCCGTGGTGGGGGACGCACCTCCACCGCCCTTGAGCTCCTACCGCTCGCGCCTGCCGAAACCATTCACCGGAAAGCACTCGCTTGGCTCGACCCTGAACCTCCGCCTGCCGGGGCCGGGGCCCTTCGATGTCTTCCCATCGGTGCCGCTCGAGGGCGTCTGGGCCCCGAGTTGGCACGAAGAAAGTGGGACGCTCGTGCTGGACGCCATGTTCAACGCCCCGATCCCGCCTGACGCACGCCTCGTGGTCACGCGGGGCGACCAAGCCTACACCCTGACCCTCAACCCTTCGGAGCCCCGATGACCCTCTTCATTGCTTCTCTTTTCTCCGCCGCCGCTGCCCCGACCGTCGGCCAGTCCGCGCCCGACTTCACGCTCACCGATCTGGCCGGCAAGGAGGTGCGTCTGTCGTCCTTCGCAGGAAAGACCGTGGTGTTGGAGTGGTTCAACCCTGGTTGTCCGTTCGTCGTGTACGCGCACGGCGAGGGCCCGCTGAAGACCCAACCCGCCACGGCCGCCGCCGGCGGTGTCGTGTGGCTCGCGGTCAACTCCGGCGCGCCTGGAAAGCAGGGCGCCGGCCTGGACGCCAACAAGACGGCCGTGGCCGACTGGGGGATGAGCTACCCCGTACTCCTCGACGAGAGCGGCGCGGTCGGCCGCCTGTACGGCGCCACCACCACGCCAAACATGTTCGTCGTCGACCCGAAGGGCACGCTGGTGTACTCTGGCGCGCTCGACAACGCCCCGATGGGCAAGGGCACGGGAGCGTCGTTGAACTACGTGAACGCTGCGATCTCGGACATCTCCGCTGGCCGCGCGGTCGCGACGCCCACGATCAAGCCGTATGGGTGCGGGGTCAAGTACGGGAGTTAGCCTTCTGGTCGCGCGGCAGGGGGAGCGCGAAGGGCGCCGCCGCCGTCGCGTGCCCACCATCGATGCGTTAGCCGGGCCCCTCACGGAGGGCAGATGAACATCGTCAGGATCGGCGTCGTTGGCGCAGGACAAATGGGCAACGGCATCGCGCAGGTCGCGGCCGCCGCGGGCTTCGACGTGACGGTGACCGACATCGCGCAAGGCGCACTCGACAAGGGCCTGGGCACCGTCAAGAACTCGCTCGGCCGCCTGGTGAAGAAAGGCACGATCGACGAAGCGGCGGCGGCAGGCATCGTCAGCCGCATCCGCTGGGGAACGGACACCGCGCTGCACGAGGACGGTGACCTCGTGATTGAGGCCGCCACCGAGAACGTGGCGCTCAAGTACAAGATTTTTGAGGACCTCAGCCAGAAGGTGCGGAAGAGCTCGCTGTTGGCGACCAACACCTCCAGCATTTCGGTGACGGCGATCGCGGCGCACTCCGACCGCCCCGGGCGGGTGATGGGCATGCACTTCATGAACCCAGTGCCGTTGATGCAGCTGGTGGAGCTTATCCGCGGCATGGCCACCACCGACGAGACCTACGACGCGGTCAAGGCGGCGGCGGAAAAGATGGGCAAGACGACGACGCTGTCGCGGGACATTCCCGGGTTCATCGCCAACCGCATCCTGATGCCCTACATCAACGAGGCGGTGCAGGCGCTGTACGAAGGCATCGGCACGCGTGAAGACATCGACACCACCATGAAGCTCGGTACCAACGTGCCGATGGGGCCGCTGACCCTCGCCGATTTCATCGGGCTGGATACCTGCCTGGCGATCATGGAGGTGCTGCACGGCGGCCTCGGCGACAGCAAATATCGACCGAGCCCGCTGCTCCGGAAGTATGTCGAAGCCGGCTGGCTGGGCCGCAAGTCCGGCCGCGGCTTCTACACCTACGAGGCGCGGTAAGCGCGTGGGCGAGTTCGTCCACGGCGAGGTGACGGGAGCCCTGCTCCTGGTCACCATCGACCGGCCCAAGGCGCTCAACGCCCTGAACCGGCAGGTGCTGGACGAGCTGGCCGCCATCCTGGCAGATGTGGGGGACGCGCGCGCCTTGGTGCTCCGCGGCGGGGGCGAAAAGGCCTTCGTCGCTGGCGCCGACATCGCGGCGATGGTCGAGATGGACACCATGCAGGCACACGCCTTCGCCGCGTTCGGACAGGGCGTGCTCGACCGGCTCGAAGCGCTGCCGATTCCCACGATCGCGGCAGTCAACGGCTTCGCCCTGGGCGGTGGGTGCGAGCTGGCGATGGCCTGCGATCTGATCCTCGCGTCGCCGAGCGCGGTCTTCGGCCAGCCCGAGGTGAAGCTTGGCGTGATCCCCGGCTTCGGCGGAACCCAGCGCCTCGTGCGCCGCGTCGGCTCTCAGCGCGCGCGGGAGCTCTGCTACACCGGTCGCAACGTCAAAGCGGAAGAGGCCGTGCAACTCGGACTCGCGTTGCGCGTCTGCGAGGACGTGGTGGCCGAGGCGATCGCGCTCGGCCACCAGATCGCCGCCAACGGTCCGGTCGCGGTGCGTTTGTGCAAGCGCGCCATCCTCGACAACGATGGGCAGTCCCTCAGCGCCGCGCTGGTCAGCGAACGGCAGCTCTTCGCACTGTGCTTTGCGACCGCCGACCAGAAGGAGGGAATGGCCGCGTTCCTGGCTCGGCGAAAGGCGGACTTCGCCGGGAGCTAGCCCACCTCGGGGCTACGGGAGTAGCCGGCTGCCCCGTGAGCGCGCGCCCACCTGCTTTTCAGGTGACACGTTACCAGCCCCCGATGCTTTTTCTCCTCGCCTCGTCCTTCGCCGCGACCCTGACCGTTGGCCCGTCCGGCACCTACCCCCAACCGTGCGCTGCGATCGCCGCGGCCGCTGCTGGCGACGTGATCGAGGTGGAGGCCGAGGGCGACTACGCCGGCGACAGTTGCGCCTGGAGCACCGACAATCTGACCATTCGGGGGGTCAACGGCCGCCCGACGCTCGACGGGACCGGTGCGGCGCTGGCGCAGGACAAGGGCATCTTCGTGATCCAGGCGCCCACGGCCACCATCGAGAACCTCAACTTCATCGGCGCGTCGGTTCCGGACGCCAACGGGGCCGGCATCCGCCATCAGGGCACGAACCTCATCGTGCGCGACTGCCTCTTCCGCGACAACCAGAACGGCATCCTCGGCTCCCCGGCCGAGGACGGCACGGGGAATGTGGAGATTGTCCGAAGCGAGTTCGACCACAACGGCGCCGGGGATGGGTACTCCCACAATCTGTACCTGGGTCACTACGCGTCGGTGATGTTTCGCTCCTCCTGGAGCCACCGCGGCAACGTCGGCCACCTGTTCAAGTCCCGCGCCCTGCGCAACGTCATCCTGGTGAGCCGCTTGACCGACGAGGAGGGCGGCACCGCCAGCTACGAGATCGACCTCCCGAACGCAGGGGACGCCTGGATCATCGGCAGCATCGTCGAGCAGGTGAGCACGACCTCCAACAACGCGCTCATCTCCTATGGACTGGAGGCGAGCGGCATGAACCCCATCCACGCGCTCCACGTGATCAACAGCACGTTGGTCAACCACCACAACCGGGGTCTTTTCCTGAGCATCGGCGCCGACATGGAGACCCCTGCCGAGGTCGTCAACACCGTACTTTCAGGGCCCGGGAGCCTCAGCTCACAGGCGGCGGCGGTCTACACCACGAGTTGGAGTGACGCGGACGGGAATCCCGAGTTCGTGAACGGCTCCCAACTGGATTTCACGCTGGCGGCGACCTCGCTCCTCATCGACGCCGGGACCGACCCCGGCGAGCTCGGTCCTCAGTCCGAATATGTGCACCCCGCCAACGAGTGGCCGCGCAACCTGATGAACGCCGCGTGGGACATCGGCGCCTTCGAGTACGGAAACGAGGGCATTCCCGACGAGATCCAGGACACCGGGGACACCGCGGATATGGGGGAAGGCGATTCTTCGGAGGACGGCGGCCGCGACAGCGTGAGCACGCCGGCCACGGACTGTGGTTGCGACGCGGGTGGGAGCGCTGGTTGCGGAGCGCTGCTGGCGGCGGGGACGCTCGTTCGTCGTCGGCGCGCGGGCGGAGGCTATCCTTCCGAAGCCACGACGCCAGGCGCCTGATCGCCGGTCTCCGTCGCCGCACCCTCACGACGAAGTCCCATCGCCGCCAGTCGAGCGATCGTCCACTCGGCCAGCTCGACGTACTGCCCAGCGGCACGGCTGTGAGCGTCGAAGGCGTACACATCGGTCCCCTCGATCTGGGCCTTGGCCAGGGCTGCGTCCGCGCTGATCTGGACCGGCGCCAGCAGGTCCTCCCAGTTCTCGATCAGGAGCTGGGTGATCATCTGGTTGGTGGCCCCGCTTCGCTGATCGACGCGGGTGAGCACGAGTCCGAGCACCTCGAGCGAAGGGTTGAGGGCGGCGCGGACCTCAGCCACCGCGCCGAGCAGGCCCTCCACACCGGAAACGGCCAGCATCGCCGGATTGCAGGGAACCAGCACGCAGTCGGCCGCGACGAGCCCGTTGATGGTGAGGTTGCCGAGGTTCGGCGGGCAGTCGAGCAGGATGATGTCGTAGTGGGTGCGACTGACGCTCAACAGCTCGCGCAGCACCAGCTCCTTGCCGATGCGCGTGGAGAGCCGATTCTCGGCGCGGGCCAGCTCTGGGCAGCCGGGCGTGATCTCCAGCCCCGGCACCTTCGTGCCGACGGCGATCTCTGCCACCTCCCGCGTAGTCGGCTCCTCCAAAAGCTCTGCGAGCGAGTCGCCACCGGCGTGGACGATGCTGCGAAGCGCGAGGTTGACGTGGGCCTGGGCGTCCAGATCGACGAGCAGCACCTCCATCTCGAAGTAGCGGGCCAACGCCGCGCCCAGGGTCACGGTGGTCGTCGTTTTGCCAACCCCGCCCTTCTGCGCGGCGACGGCGATGACCACCGCCTGTTTGTTCCCCGGCGCGAGCGACTTGGCCGCTTCCTTCTTGACGAAGCCGACCGAACCCATCGAAAGGCGCATGGCACCACCCACAGTGGGGGGCATCGTCGCATGGTGGGGTTGACGTGTCAAGAGAGCTGTGGTTCGACGCGACCTGCTTCCACCCCAACAGAGCACGGTCGAGCCGTAGCGGCTACGGAGGTGAGATGTGGTTGTCCTTCTTGGTGACGGCGGCAGAGGCGGGCTGCGGAACATGGGGCGCCCGGCCGGGCACGCCGGTGCTCACGAGCGCCTCGCAGGTGATCATCGCCCAGAACGCCGACCGGCTCGCGATCACCATGGCGGTGGACGCACTTTTGGCACCGACCGACTTCGCGCTGATCGTCCCGGTCCCTGCGGTGCTGACGGCGCAGGATGTCAGCGTCGTGAGCAACGAGTTGTTCGCGCGCTTCGATGCCTACACGGCGCCGCGGATCGGGACGTTGGGCTGTGAATGGTTTGACCTCGACACGACCGACACCGGCTCCGACACTGGCGGGGGCGCGCCCGGCGAGCCCTCCGATGGGGTGGCGATCCTGTCGACCTTTGTGGTCGGGACCTATGAGTTCTTTGTGCTCGACGCGAGCGATGCGGGGGGCCTCGTCGCCTGGCTCGATGGCGAAGGCTTCGTGATTCCGGAGGCTTCCGAGCCCGTCGTTCAGGAGTACCTCGACGCGGGGCAGTACATGCTCGCCGCCCGCATCGGGCTGGACCTGCTGCCCGACACCGAGCCGATCTGGTTGGAGCCGATTCAGCTTCGCTACGCGTCGACGGGGGACACCGTCGTGCTGCCGATTCGGCTGGGCGCCACCGTGTCTCCGGGGGAACAGGACCTCGTTGCGTACGTGTTGACCGACTCTCCAGCGTACCGGGTGGGGATCAGCAACATGGCTGAGACCACGATGGAGGCTGCGTGCATGGTGCGCGACGAGGACTTCGCTGCCTTCTACGCGGGCCAGTTGACCGAAGCGTTCCTGGGTGGCACCTGGCTCACCGAGTACGCGGGCGCAGCGCTATGGGAACAGAGCGTGCTCTGGAGCGCCTCGCCCCTGACCAGCGACGAGCTCGTCGCCGCCGGCTCGGAGGTCTCCTCCCCCTTCCTCACCCGCCTCCATCTGCGCTACGCCCCAGAAGAAGCCACGCAGGACGTGGTGATCTACCCGAGCGGGCTCTATGAACCCCAAAGCGCCTGGTTCCTCACCTACACCGAGGAGTTGGACGGGCTGGTCGCGCTGTGCGGGGAGGGGATCGTCGGCGAGCACGACTGCGAGGACGCGGCCCAGGACACCGGCGAAGACGGCGTTTGGGGAGAGCCGCCGCTGCCGGTGGAAGACGAGGCGGAGGCGGAGACGTCGAGCTGTGCCGGCGCTCCGGCGCTCCTGCTTTTGGCAGCGCCGGGGCTGTGGCGTCGGCGCGTTCGCCGGTGACGCTGGTTTTGCTCGCCTGTGCGGGCCTCTCCGACGCCGAACGGGTGCGCGCGTCGGGGGACGCCGCCGACTTCCCCACGGCGATGTCCACCTGCCCCGAGCTTGACGGTGCCTGTAAGATGGAGGCAGTGGTTCGCTTCGCCGAGTGGCCCCGCTGTCCCGACGTTCCCCACCCCTGGGACGACGAGTGCCGGTTCCGCCAGGCCGAGGCCGTGGAGCGCACCGATGACGGTCCCGCCGCCTTCGCGCTCTGCCACTCCACGATCTACGAGGTCGGCTGTGCCACGCACGTCGCCGGACAACAAGCCCGCCGCACCGAAGCGGTGACCGATGCCGGCGAGCGCTGGGCGCTTCTCGCCCCCCACACCAACGAGCGCTTCGCCTTCGACTACTGGCGCGGCTTCTGGCGCACCCACATCGACCGCGGCGACGCCCCGGCGATCGAGGCCTGTCCGTCCAGAGTGTGTCGCGACGCTGGCGGCCGCGAGCTCGAAGCTACCGTCCACAGCCTCGCGATCCCCTGTGCGGCGGAGCGGCCGCCGCCCGGATGGATTCCCGAGGGGTCGGTGGCGTCGAGGGCGGCGTGGGATGCGGCGCTGTCGCGGCATTGTGTCGGGGGGTAGCGGCCCGCCTGCGCCGACCAGGATTCGCCGCCCGCGCAGCCGGGTGTCACCGAGTTCATGACCGCATGGCGTCCCTGGGGTGTCTGCATCGCCCGGGTTGGTTCCAACTTTAGAGGATAGCCGCCGCTATGCGCTCTCTCGCGGTCTTTTGTGGTTCCCTGACCGGCGTGCGCCCCGTCTACGCCGACGCTGCCATCGCCCTCGCCGACGAGCTTGCCGTGCGGCAGATGCAGCTCGTCTATGGTGGCGGTGGCGTGGGCATCATGGGCATTCTTGCCGACGCGGCTCTGGCTCGCGGCGTGCCGGTGATCGGGGTGATTCCCGCGCACCTGGAGGAAAAGGAGGTCGGCCACCCCGGCCTCACCCGGCTGGAGGTCGTGCCGTCGATGCACGTCCGCAAGGCCCGCATGGCCGAGCTCGCCGACGGTTTTGTCGCGCTTCCCGGGGGCGTCGGCACCCTTGAGGAGCTCTTCGAGGTCTACACCTGGGGGCTACTCGGACTGCACCAGAAGCCGGTCGCCGTGCTGGACATCGCCGGTCTGTGGGCGCCGCTCCTCGGCGCGGTCGATCACCTCGTGGCGGAGGGCTTCGTCCGCCCGGTCGATGGCGGCCGGCTGATCCGGGGGACGGAGCCGGGGCCGCTGCTCGACGCGATGGCGGCGTGGAGGGCGCCGGCCGACGTCAAGTGGATGAAACGGCCCGAGCAGGCCTGAGCCCGCTGGAAATGAAGCGCCATTCAGGATAAGACACGGGCTTTGCGAGGCCACCATGTTTGAGCTCCCGGACGACATCCAGGAAATCCAGAAACTGGCACGGGACTTCGCTCGTAGCGAGGTGATGCCGGGCGCGCAGGCACGCGACCATGCGCACAGCTTCCCTACCGCCCAGGTGCAAAGCCTCGCGGAGATGGGTTTTTTGGGAATGTGCGTGCCCGAGGCCTACGGCGGCGCGGGCATGTCGACGTTGGCCTACGTCGTGGCGCTCGAGGAAATATGCTACGCGGACGCGTCGGTGGGCGTCACCATGAGCGTGAACAACTCGCTGGTGTGCTGGCCGATCCTCACCTACGGCAACGAAGCGCAGAAGTCGAAGTACCTGCCCGACCTCGCCTCGGGCCGAAAGCTCGGCTGCTACGCCCTGACCGAGCCCAACGCCGGCTCCGATGCCGGGGCGCAGCGCACCAAGGCCACCCCGGTCGAAGGTGGGTACCAGCTGGACGGCTCGAAGATCTGGATCACCAACGCGCCCAAGGCGCAGGTGTGCGTGGCCTACGCCAACCTCGCGGTGGAAGAACGCCACAAGGGCGTCACCGCCTTCATCCTCGAAGCGGACTGGGCGGGGTACGGGATCGGCAAGCCCGAGGACAAGCTGGGGATCACCTCGTCGGCGACCAGTGAGCTTAACTTCGACAAGCTCTTCGTGCCTGTCGCCAACCGGCTTGCAGAGGAGCGCAAAGGGTTTGGCATCGCGATGGCCACCTTGGACGGCGGGCGCATCGGGATCGCCGCCCAGGCGCTCGGCATCGCCCAGCGGGCCTTCGACCTCGCGGTGGCCTACGCCAAGCAGCGCGAGGCGTTCGGCAAGCCCATCGCTGCGAACCAGGCGATCCAGTGGATGGTCGCCGACATGGCCACCCGCATCGAGTCGGCGCGGTTGTTGACGTGGCGGGCCGCCGTCTCCAAGGACAAAGGCGACAAAGCTACGGCCAGCCACCACTGTTCGATGGCGAAGCTCGCCGCTTCGGAAACGGCCAACTTCTGCGCCGACAAAGCGCTGCAGATTCACGGCGGCTACGGGTACTCCAAGGAATACGAGGTCGAACGCCTTTTCCGCGACGCCCGCATCACCACGCTGTACGAAGGTACCAGCGAAATCCAGCGCATTGTGATCGCGCGCGGCTACTTGGCCTAGCCCATGGACCGCCCCATCCGCGTGCTCATCGCCAAGCCCGGCCTCGACGGCCACGACCGCGGCGCCAAGGTCGTCGCGCGGGGCTTGCGGGACGCGGGGATGGAAGTGGTCTACACCGGCCTCCACCGAACACCCGAGCAGATCGTGCGGGCGGCGGTCGATGAGGACGTCGATGTGGTGGGGCTCTCGGTGCTCTCCGGCGCCCACGACCGGTTGGTGCCCGAAGTGGTCCTTGGCCTCCGTGCGGAGGGGCGTGGCGACGCGGTGGTGCTGGTCGGCGGCATCATTCCCGACGAAGATGTGTCGGCGCTGCACGCGGCCGGGGTGGCGCTTGTTTTCGGACCGGGGACCGCGGTGGGGACAATCGTCGCCGCGATCAAAAATCGGGTGTCAAACTGATGACGATGGTGTTGCGGGAGGGGCCGCACCTCGGTAGTTGAAGAGAGAGATTCGTAAGCTTGACTGGTCAATACCAAGCCTCATCTGCGGCGGAGCCGCGTCCGCAGGCGGCGATGCTGACACGCACGTCGCGGGAACTGTTGGGCGACCGCGCGTTGCCCACAGTCGTGCGTCTGCGTCCGGTCATCTTCGTGCTCGGCGAGCTCGGCTCTGGAAAGACCACGGTGGCGCGGCGGTTGTTGCCCCAGGGATTCCACGAGTGTGATGGCGACTGCATGCGCACGGGGCTCAACCAGGCTGCGCGGCATCGCGTCTGGAGTGACACGCTGCTCGAAAGCCCGGGCCTGCTCCTGGACGGCGTCGACTGCCTGCACCGGCGGTACGGTGCGGTGCAGCTGATCGGGGAACTGCTACGCGCGCGGGCGGCGGCAGGACGTCGGACGGTGCTGGTCCAAGGCGCAGCGGACATGTCGATTTCGTTGCTCTACCCGGAGCTTCCGTGCGAGCTCCGCGCGTCCTTGCTCCTGCGCTTCCCCGTGGGCGGTGGCCGCCGTCGTTTCGTGGCGGACGCCTGCCGCGCACGCGGACTCGACCCGCTGAGGGCACCCGCCGCGTACAAGCTGGACCCGTGGAGCTACGCCGGGGTGGAACGGGTTCTGGACGGGCTGGGGTAGCCGCAAGAGCCTACGGCTCGTCCTCGTCGTGGTGATCCTGGTCGTCCTCCGGCCGCAAGTAGCCGAGCGTCTCCAGCTGCTCGCGCTCCCGATCGTCCACGCTGGCCTCGGCGCTCCGGTCGGGATCGTCGCTGCGGTCACGCGGGATCATCACTGTGCCCGGCTCGACCGCGTAGCCGGCGCCCCCCGAGCGTTCGACGCCGCCGACACTGCCGGTCTTGCCCCCCATGTTGAGCCTGCCGATCGGACACGGCGCGGCCTCGCAGAGCACCATGATCGTGCCGCCCCTCGGCTGGGGACCAGGCTCAAACACAAACGAGAGCCGATCCGCTGAAAGCATGACAGCGCCGATGTCCTGCGGGACCTGCTCCGGTTTTTCACCCCACTCCACATTGGCGCTGATCATCGCTTTGAGTTCAGGGTCCATGACTTCGGCGTCGAAGATCGGCGCGCCGAATGTAAAAGTGGTGCGGGTGGCGTCGGACGGCACCCGAATGCGGTAGCCGGGACGCGTGGGCCAGCCGCTCGCGTCCGCGAGCGCCCGCTGCATCAGCCCGAGGCTCGTGTCGTCGGCGTCCTTGGCGAGGTTGGTGGTCTCGCCGGGGTCAGCCTCCAGATCGTAGAGCTCCTGGTTTCCTCCAGAACTATGTAGGATATACTTGTATTTCTGGTAGACGACCCCCCAACGGTCCCGGTTGTAGCGCAGATGCCCGAGCAGCAGCGGACGCCCGAACAGCTCGGCCTTCAGGGCCTCGACCCCCGGGGCGGCGGCGGGATCCACGAAGGCGCGCAGGCTCGTGCCGTCGGTGCGGGGGCGCCGCGCTGCCGGCACCCCGACGAAATCGTAGAGCGTGCCCGCGATATCGACGAGGCCGACGTTATCGGTGACGACGGGCGTACCCTGGTGCCCCCCTGGGAGACGAATCGCGAGCGGAACATGCACGAGTTCGTCATAGAGCGAGTGATTGTGCTCGTAGGCTTCGTGCTCCCAGAACTCCTCGCCGTGGTCCGCATGAAGCACAGTCAGGGTCTGGCCCGGGAGTTTTTCGAGCCCCGTGAAAAGCCGCGCCACCTGCTGCGAGACAAACGCGACCTCCTCGTCGTAGGCGGCGCGGATCCACTCCTTGCCCGCCTCGCCCAGCCGCTGCTTCTTCATCAGGCCGTAGATGGTCCAGCGGTTGAAGCGAGCCGGCACACCTTTGGGCCGCTTCGCTTCGCCCTGAAAGCTGCCTTTGAAGGGGTCCGGAGCCTCGTAGATGGTGTGGGGGTCCATGATGTGGACGAACAAAAAGCTGTCCTGGCCCTGGTGCGCTTCGGCCCAGGCCAGCGCACGGTCCACCTGGTCGTTGGCCTTCGCCCCGTTTTCGTAGGTCCAGAAGTCCATGCCCTTGGCGAAGCCGAAGCGAGGCACAAGGTGTACATTTCCCGAAATGCCGGCGGTCGCAAACCCTTCCCCGGCGAGCACCTCAGCGATGTTGACTGGGTCGGGACTGCTGGGCCAGGCGCCGGTGAACGCGGTGCGGAAGCTCGGTTTGGTCCGGGGCGCTGGCGCGTAGGCGTTGTCGAAGCGGACGCTCTGCGCGAGCCATGCGTCCAGCTCCGGTGAGGTCGGCCGTTTGGCCCCATTGATGCCGAGCGCGTCCCATCGAAGGGTGTCGATGCCCACGACGACGATGCGACGGGGCGTCCCGCCGGTCTGTACGATGGTGGGGGCGGTGAGCACGACGTGGTCGCCCAATTCCGTGGCCCCGGGCGCAGTCGCGACAGAGACCGAGGCTGAACGGGCGGGGCCGTTTGGAAGGTCGACGACGATGTCCTGGTGCTCATCACCGGCGATACGACCCTGCCAAATGGATACGCCATTCAGGCTTACCTGTACGTCGGCGCCGTCGCCCGTGGTCCGCCCCGACGTCGGATCGTCCAAGAGGGCCAGGCCGAAGTGGAGCTGGCCCTGGGCAGGAATGGGGACGGTGAACGTCGCCGTGGCGGGCGCCGGCAGGAAGAGGGCCGGCCGGGTCGCCTGCACCCTCGTGAGCGTGGTGCGGGCGAACGCCGCCGCCGAAAGCCCGGCCGTGGCGAAGGACATCTTCTTGGTCAGCGCCGCGAGCTCATCCACCTGGAGCAGCGCGGCGGTTGGCCAGCTCGTGGGGTTTTCCGGCGCCAGAAGCATGACCCGGCCGTGGTCCACCCACCACCGAATCCTCGGCTCGGTCGCAGGACCCGAAACCGTGCTTTCGAAGGGGATGTCGCGCTCGCCCCGGACCATTCTTGCGCCCAGCGGGGCGTAGTTTGGCTTGGGCATCGCGCTGGCGAAGGGGAGGGGTGTGCTGTACACGTGCCACCCGCTCTTGCGCACACCCTCGTCCTTCCACTTTCCCTCCAGCACGAAGCGCCCATCGCTGACCGGACTGGTGCCTGCCGAAAACGCATAGGTCCCCTCGCTGAGGTGGTCGAGCAGATGCCAGGCGCTGGCGCCCCCCGGGCGGTCCAACGTGACCGGGGCTGGCGTAGCCGGGGCCTCCGGCGGTGCGTAGTCGACGGGGCCTTTGGACGAGGCGCCATCGTCGTTGCAGCTGCAGGCGAGGCTCAGGAGGAGGAGGGCGGCGCGCATGGCGGCGCGGATATCAGATGTCGCCGCCGAACACCAACTACATCTCCTTCGCCAACTCGCCCAACATTCCGAAGGTCATGAGCACGGCCATCAGCCCGAACAACGCCACCGGCAACATCAGGTTGAGGGCGAGGCCGACCCACGCCATGATCTTGCTGTTGCCTTCGGGCTTCTGTACCAACGCCACGACTGCGCAGACCGCACCGGCCAACCACACGAAAAAGCCCAGCCAGCCGATGCAGAGGAAGCTGCCGCAGCAATAGACCAAGCCCCCAACCACGCCCAGGATCAGCGAGGCGATGGCGAAGGGGTTGAGGCCAGCGGGGGGCGCGTATCCAGGAAGCTCGTCCAATCACGGTCCGGGGAGACGCCGATTGTATTGCACCGAGTTCGCGAAGGCGAGGCCGATGAAGCCGGCGCCAATCAACCCGGTGACGATTTCGGGAATATGAACCACCGGCTGCAAAAACATGATCGCGGCCAACGCCAGAATGGCCCAGAACGCCCCCGCCTCCAGGTAGCGGTACGCGGCGAGGGTGCCCTCCTCCACCATCCAGATGGTGAGGCTTCGAACGAACATCGCGCCGATCCCGAGCCCCAGCGCGATCACGATGAGGTTGGTGGAGAGCGCGAAGGCGCCGATCACGCCGTCGAAGGAAAACGAGGCGTCGAGCACCTCCAGGTACAGGAAGGAGCCCAGGCCCGAGCGCACGACCACGCCGGTGGCGCGGTCGCCGCTGTCCTCCAACAGCGCGCTGATCCCGTCCACGACGATGAAACAAAGCAGGCCGAACATCCCCGCGATGATGAATTCGAGCTGGCCCTGCGGGGGCAACCATCGTGACACGACATAGAGCACGGTCATCACCAACCCCAGCTCGATCGCCTCGATCTTTCCGAGCCGATTGAGCGGCCGCTCGAACGCGGACAGCCAATACTCATCACGCTGATGGCTGATGAAGTGTTTGAGTCCGACCATCGCCAAGAACGCGCCACCGAAGGCCGAAACGGTGAGGTGCGCGCTGGTCAAGACCCGGGCGTACTCGGAAGGCTCCGTCGCCGCCATCATCACCGCCGCCCACGGCGAAATCTGGGCGATCACCGCCACGATCACCAGCGGGAAGACCACCCGCATCCCGAAAACTGCGATCAAGATGCCCCAGGTGAGGAAGCGCCGCCGCCAGACCGCGTCCATGTCGCGCAGCACGGTGGCGTTGACCACTGCGTTGTCGAAGGACAGGCTGACCTCGAGCACGCCCAGCACCGCCACGATGAACAGGATCTGGAGCATCGCCGGAGTGCCACCACTGTCCCAGCCGACCCAGGCGGCGAGGGCAAGGGCAACGACGGTGAAGAGGATCGAACCAGAAAAGTATTTCGACAACAACGGGCAGCCGGGGGGGCCGCGAACATGGCGCGGCCAACCCGCTTCGGCAAGGGATAGGCGGTCACGAGGAGCAAGTTTGGTGCACCACATCGCGAATACTGGGGAGATGCAGCGCCTGGGCGAAGGCTTGGGGGCCGGACTCTTCATGGGTGCGGTGGTCTTGGTCAACGGTGAGCTTGGCGCAGGGAAGACCACGTTTGCCCAGGGTGTCGCCCGCGGGATCGGCGTGACCGGGCCCGTGCCCAGCCCCACGTTTGCGTTGGTCCACGAATATCCGGCGGCGCGGGTCCCGTTCCGACACGCCGACGTCTACCGCCTGATGCACGCCGACGAGCTGATCTCGGCCGGCATCGACGAGCGCATCGGGGTCGATGGGGCCTGGCTCGTAGAGTGGGCGGAGCGCTTCGAGGGGGCCTGGCCGGACGCACGTTTGGAGGTGCGGATCGAGGGGACGGGAGAGGGGAGGCGGGTGTCGTTCTTGGCGACAGATGCTCGACATCAGGCGTTGGTGCCCGTCCTCGCTTGACCTATTCGGCGCGGTGTCCATCCTGCGCGGCGTGCGCCCCGATTCTGTCCTGCCCCGCCGTCAGCACGCGCTGGCCCGCATCGACCGGTGGGCGATCGAGCGCCTGACGCTCGCGGTGGTCCCGTTCCGGTTCGGTGCGGTGGTCGAGCGCCTCGTGGTCTCTGCGATGCTCATGGCCTTCGCGGCCTGGTTGTTGCTGCCCGTCGCTGGCGCCGTGGTGCCGGAGCGGGTGGTCCACGTCGCCGGGCTCGGTTGGGTCGATGCGGCCGCGGTCCCCGGGCTCCCGCGACGTGCCGCGGACGGGGAGCAGTGGGCGCTCCGTCGCCTCGGCGAGTCGGCTGGAAGCGCCGTCGGGCCCGCTGCCATCGAGGTCCCAGCGGCGAAACAGGCGCTGGCCGTTGGGGCGAGGGTCTCGCTCAACGGCGCCTCGGTCGAGGAGTTGGAGGCGCTGCCGGGGATCGGCCCCGCCCTGGCCGCGCGAATCGTCGCCGCGCGTCCCTTTGGCGCCGTCGCGGCCCTGGATCGGGTACGTGGCATCGGCCCGCGCACCTACGCCCGGCTCGCCCCGCTTGTGGAGCTGTGAGTTGATCTACCTGGACTACAACGCAACCGCGCCGCTCTTCGCCGAGGCCCGCGCCGCGATGGAGCCCTGGTGGGGCGTCCCCGCCAACCCCAGCGCAGCGCATCGCCTCGGGCGCGACGCCGCGATGGCGGTGGATCGGGCCCGGCAGCAAGTGGCCGACCTTGTCGGGTGGGCACGGGACGGAGTGGTCTTCACCAGTGGCGCGTCGGAGAGCAACGCGACGGTTTTTTCCAATGGACGTTGGGCGGCTTCAGCCGTGGAGCACCCCTCGGTCCGCGCGTGGGCGGTGGAGGTCGTTCCCGTCGATGAGCACGGTGTCATCGACCTCGCAGCGCTGGCAACGCTCGAGGGCATCGACGGCGTCAGCGTCATGTTTGCGAACAATGAGACCGGTGTCATCCAGCCGGTTGCCGAGGTCATCGCGATCGGGCGTCGCCGGGGATTGCGGGTGCATGTGGATGCGTCGCAGGCGCCTGGACGCGTGGCGCTCGACGCACTGGCGGGGGCCGACTTCGTGACGTTGGCCTCCCACAAGCTCGGCGGCCCCCAGGGTGTGGGCGCGCTGTGCGTGGCGCGAGCCAGCGCGCCTGCCCCCATGGTCCGCGGCGCTGCGCAGGAGCGCGGTTGGCGCGCCGGGACCCACAACGTGGCGGGCATTGTCGGTTTCGGCGCGGCCTCGGTCGTCGCGCGTGGGGCGTGCCTCCCGGCAACCCTGCGTGATCGGCTGGAGGCGGGCCTGTGCGCGCTCGGCGGTGCGGTCGCGGGGGTCGGGGCGCCGCGGTTGCCCAACACCACCTGCGTGGCCTTCGGCAAGGCGTTGGCGCCCGATCTGGTCGCTGCCCTCGACCTCGCGGGGATTGCCGCCAGCGCGGGCAGCGCGTGCGCGTCGGGCGCGGCCCGGCCTTCCTCCGTGCTCCAGGCGATGGGTTTTTTGGGTAGCGGCGTGCGCTTCTCGCTGGGAACTGGGACCACCGAGGCCGAAATTGACGCCACCCTGGCGGCGATGGCCCGGATCCTCCCCGGGTTCGTGGACGGATGACCGCGCCGGTGTGTACGCTGGTGGCCGGATGATTCGACCCTCCTTCTCGTCAGTCTGGCTCCTGTCCCTCGGGTGCGAGACGATGGACGAGCCCGCCGACAGCGACCGCCCTCCGGTGGACCCGCTGCCGGCCGCCACCGTGAGCCTGCTGCCCGCGGGTCAGGCGAATCTACTCGTGCCGATTCAGGTGGGCCTCGATCCCATCGGACGCCGGCTGTACGTCAGCAGCAACGGCCTGCCCACCCTGGCGGAGGTCGATCTCGACGCGGCAGCGCTGGTCGCGGTGCACGACCTTTCAGAGATGAGCGCGCTTCATCCGCTGGTCGCCGCCGACGAGGAGGGCCTCGTGTGGCTGGGCTTTCAGAAGGGGGCTCCGCTGGCGTCCTTCGACCCGACCAAGGGGGTGTACACGGTCGTAGACGTCCGGGTCGCCCAGGTCCACGCGCTGGTTTCCGTTGAGGGCGGCGGTGCTGTCGCGGCGGGGGCCGCGACAGAGGGCGGGCACGACGTCCTTCTGGCGCTACGTCAGGACACGTCACCGCTTCAGTTCGACCTCGTGGGTTCCGTTCTCGGCCTGGACCCTGCCACCGGAGGCGGGGTCAACGCCTTGGTCTCGGATGCACGCGCCGAGCCCCCGGCGGCGATGGTGACGCTGTCGGGGGACACGCTCGTCGAGCAGGCCCGTTGCGCGCTCGCGGACGGGCAGGACGCAAGCTCGGGCTTTTCCTGGTTCGATGAGCTGCCAGGCGTCGGCTTCGCGATTTCGCAGGGCAGGACGGTGGCCGCGCTCGACTGTGGAACCGGGCTTTGGAACGAGTTGCCCGTGCCCGGCGAAAACTACGCGGTCTTCGGCCTTTCCGACGGCACCTTCGCCGTGCTGGACCGGGTCGGCGGGGCAGACCGGAACTGGGGGCTGGCGCGCACGTTCGACTCGGCGTTGTCCGAGACCCGCGACGCCGTCCAGGTGGGGAAGAACAGCGGCTACGGCGCGCGCGATCCCGCCACGGGCCTGGTGTGGATGAACTCCGAGGGCACCGGTGAGGTGTGGGCGTGGCGCCCCGAGTCGGGCGAGGTCGAGGCCCGGGTCCGGCTCGGCGCCCATGTCGAGTCCATCACCATCGACCCCTCAGCACCCGACGTCGTGGTCTTCACTGGGCGCTTGTCGTCGTCGGTTGGCCGCGCGAACCTCCGGACCGGCGAGCTCGTGGTCGTCGAGGACACCCTGACGTGGCCGGTGTCGCCGTGCTTCATTGGGTCGCGACTATTCATGCTGGATGACTTGACCAGCACGGTCGTCGAGCTCGATCCCATCTCACTTTCGGTGATGCAACGCTTTGATGTGGGGCTCGGGCCCAACTCGACGCTGACGCTGTCAGACCTTGCCGCGGACGCCGAGCGCGGCTGGTTGTATGTCAGCAACGGCGGCACCGGCGACGTCGCCGCGCTCGACGTCGACTCGGGTGCCATCGCGGGGGCCTGGTCGCTCCTGGGGGCCACGCCGGATGCGGACACGCCCGGGCGCCTGGAGCTCGCTGTGGCGGCCGGGGGGCTCGTGGCGCTGCGGAACAGTGATGGTGAGCTGCGACGGCTAGATCCGGACAGCGGCGCCGTCCTCTCGGCGACGGCGGATGGTCGTTCGACTCACTTCGTGGTTCGCGGCCACGCGCTCGACAGCCTGGCGGTCTCCGACGACGGCCTCCGCGTCTGGTCTGGCCCTTGGGCGTTCGACGCGTTGACGCTGGCCGAGGCCGAGTCGCTGACCGACGACGTCCTGGTGGTCCGCGATGCCGGCGCCGGCGGGCTCATGGCGTGGTCATCCGTCGCGTCTCAGGTCATTCGGATGGATGCGGCACGGTCGGTCACCTTCTCCGCGCCGACGTCCCCCGCGCCGTGGGGCTTCCCGGGATTTGCCGTTCGCGGCGACGACGGCGACCAGGGCATCGTGCTCGGGAGTTACGACCGCGCCGAGTTGCAGTACGTCCCGGTCGAGGAGCCCTGATGCGCATTGTGTGTGCCATGTCCGGCGGGGTCGACAGCTCCGTCGCTGCGGCCTTGCTGAAGGAGGAGGGGCACGAGGTCATCGGCGTCCACATGAAGTTGCACGAGGCCGAGGGCGGGGGCCCCGGCCACTGCTGTGGGCTGGACGACGCCTGGGATGCGCGTCGGGTTGCCGACACACTCGAAATTCCGTTTTACGTCATGGACCTACGCCAGGCCTTCCAGGAGGCCGTCGTCGATGACCTCGTCAAGAGCTACGTGGCAGGGTTCACGCCCAACCCCTGCGTGCAGTGCAACGGCGTGTTGAAATTTCACGTGCTGCTGCGCCGAGCGATGGCGCTAGGGGCCGAAGCGATCGCCACCGGGCACTATGCAAGAACCGAGGACGGCCGCCTGTTTGCGGCGGTGGACGGGGACAAGGACCAGTCCTACTTCTTGCACCCGGTCACCGCCGAGGCGCTGCGTAAAACCAGGTTTCCACTCGGTGGATTCTCGAAACCCGAGGTGCGCGCCCACGCCCGTCGCCTGGGGCTCATCACCGCTGAAAAGGCGGAGTCGATGGAGGTGTGTTTCATCCCCGACCACGATCACGCCCGCTTCGTGGCCGAGGCGCGGCCCGAGCTTGACGGCGCGGGTGACATCGTGGACGGGGAGGGGAAGGTCCTCGGACGCCACGACGGGTATTGGCGGTACACCCTGGGTCAACGGCGCGGACTTGGCCTTGCGGGCGGTCCCTGGTACGTGCTGGAGGTCGATGCCGCTCGGGCTCGCGTGGTGGTCGGGACCGAGGCGGGGTTGGCCTCGACCAGCATTCTGGCGCGGGGTCCCAACTGGTTGCGCCCACGAGAGTCGCTCCTCGGGCGTCCGCTCCATGCGCGTGTGCGGCACCGTGGAGCGTTGGCCCCCTGCACAATCGTCTCCGCCGAGCCGCTCGAAATCGCGCTCTCGGCGCCGGTGCGCGCCGTCACGCCAGGGCAGTCGGTGGTCGTCTACGATGGCGATGAGGTGGTCCTCGGGGCCTTCATCCGCCGCGCTTCGGACCGCCCCGCACCCGCTGCCACCGCGGGCCCCGCTGGCTCCCCGTGACGCTCGGCCACCGCTTCGGCGACGAGGCCCTCCTGGCCCTGGCGCTGACCCACCCCAGCGCAGTGGCAGAGAGCGGCGCTCCCACCAACCAGCGGCTCGAGTTCCTGGGCGACGCGGTTTTGCAGCTGCTGGTGACCGACTGGCTGGTGGCCACGCACCCGAGCTGGTCCGAAGGTCGCATGTCGAAGGCGCGGGCGGCGGTGGTGCGCAAAGAGACCCTTGCCGCGCTCGCCGATCACTTCGAGATTCCCGCCGCGTTGCGCCTCGGCCCCGGTGCCGAGCGCGACGGCACCCGACAGAGCGTGAACGTCCGGTCCGATGCCCTGGAGGCGGTGCTCGGCGCGGTCTACCTGGACGGGGGGCTCGACGTGGTGCGTCGGCTGGTGATCCCGGCGTTGATGCCGTGGTTGCTGCGCGCCGATGAGGCGGTCAACCCGCGCAGCACGTTGCAGGAATGGGCGGCGGGGAGGGGTCTTGGCGCGCCCGACTATCGGGCGCTCGGCGCGTCGGGCCCCGATCACGCGCGACGGTTCGACTGCGAAGTTTCGGTCGCCGGGCAGGTCTTTGGGCCCGCCTCCGGATCGAGTCTCCGTGCCGCCAAAGTGGCGGCGGCGACGCTTGCCGTCGCTACGCTGGTGCCCGCGGGTTAGCGGCCGCCAATGGCCAACCACACCGGTACTGTCGCGCTCATCGGGCGTCCGAACGCAGGAAAGAGCACCCTGCTTAATCAGCTCGTTGGCGCCCGGATCGCCGCGGTGTCGCCGCGCCCACAGACCACGCGCAACCGGATCATGGGCGTGGTCACCGTCCCCGGGCTTCAAGCCGTCCTGGTGGACACTCCGGGGTTGCACGGCGCCAAGAGCGAGCTCAATCGCCGGATGGTGATGGCGGCCGAGGCGGCGATGGCCGAAGTCGACCTGCTCTGCTGGATCGTCGATGCCTTTCGGCCCCACGACGAGGAGCTCGCCGCGCGTTTCGTTGGCAAAAAGGTGATCGTCGCCCTCAACAAGGTCGACGGCTTCGCTGAGAAGGCGAAGTTGCTCCCGTTGATGGGCGCCTACGGCCAGAATGGCGTGGTGGTGCCGATCTCAGCGCTGACGGGGGAGGGGACCGACGTCCTGCTCGCCGAGTGGGCCAAAGCGCTCCCCGTGGGCGACGCGCTCTACCCGGACGACCAGATCACCGACGCCCATGAACGCGACATCTGCGCCGAGCTGATCCGCGAACAGGTCTTTCTGTTGTGCGGCCAGGAGATTCCGTACGTCACGGCCATCGAGATCGAAGGCTTTGACGAAGCCCGTCGCGCCGAAGGCTACGTGGTCATCCACGCGCGGATCCTGGTCGAAAAGCAGAGCCAGAAGGCCATCGTGGTCGGGGCGGGCGGGAAGATGATCAAGCGCATCGGCACCGATGCCCGCAAGCGCATCGAGGCCCTGCTGGACGCCAAAGTCGACCTTCGCCTTTTCGTGGTGGTCGAAAAGGACTGGACCGCGAACCCCCGGCTCCTGCGCGAGCTCGGCTACACCGGCGAATAGGTGCGCTGGGGCATCATCGGTGCCGGCACCGGGGGATTGGCGTCGGCGCTGCTTTTGGCGCGGCAGGGACAGGCGGTCACGCTCTTCGAGCGCGTCAGCGAGCCCACCGCAGTGGGCGCCGGGCTCTTGCTGCAACCCACGGGAATGGCGGTTTTGCGACGGCTGGGGCTTTTGCAGCGGGTGCTCGCCCACGGGTCACGTGTGGATCGGCTGTGGGGGCTGACCGCGGGCGGGCGCATGGTGCTGGACCTGGCCTATGCCGACCTGCGGCCCGACCTCTACGGCCTCGGCATCACCCGCGGCGCGCTCTTTTCGGCGCTTTGGGACGCGGTCTGCGCCGAGCCGGCGATTGAACGTCGTGTTGGCGTAGACGTTCACTCGCTCCGCGAGGATGATGACAGGGCGATGATCGAGGGTGATGCCTTCGATCGTGTGGTGATCGCCAGCGGCGCGCGCTCCCCGCTGCGGCCGCCACGGGCGCGGGCGACCCCGTACCCGTGGGGCGCGCTCTGGTTCGTGGCCAAGGCCGACCCGATGCCCGGCGTGCTGTACCAGCGCTACCGCGACACCCGGAAGATGATCGGACTGCTTCCCAGCGGCGACGGCACCGTGAGCGTCTTCTGGAGCGTACGTGCCGACGCGGTCGAGTCCTGGAAGTCCGCGGGGCTCAACGCATGGAAGGACGAGATGGCCGCCCTGATGCCGGAGGTTCCGCTCGACGATCTGGTAGAGCCCGAGCAGGTCATCTTCGCGCCGTACTTCGACGTCGTGGCGCCCGCCTGGCACAGCAAGCGCATGGTGTGGCTCGGGGACGCGGCCCATGCCATGAGCCCGCAGCTGGGACAGGGTGCGAACCTTGCGTTGCAAGATGCCGCGGCGCTGGCTGATTGCGCCGATCTTTCCGACTACAGCCGCCGTCGAAAGGCGCAGGTAGGCTTCTACAGCATGGCGTCGAGGGCGCTCACGCCGTTCTTTCAGTCGAGCCTGCCCATCCTCGCGGCGCCGCGCGATCGCTTCGCTGGGCCGCTCAGCGCCTGGGGGTGGTACCGCCGCCAGATGTTGGCCTCGCTGGCGGGGATCAAGACGGGGATTTTCAGCGAGATGGACCTGCCGGGGTGAGGTGGTTGTGGCGACTCCGCCGCGGCGCGCGGGCTGCGCATGCCCGACCAGACGCCCGGTCCCGGCGCGCCGCCCAGAGGTGCCATGCTTTGACACCCCCACTCCTACTTGACATAATATACATTATCGGAAGCATGACAGGGCAGGGAACTGAGCCGGGATAGATAGCCGACGGCCGCGAGCGCCACCCTGGCTGGGGCCTCCAGCCCCTCAGGGCGTCACCCAGTCCGCCGCCACGGGCGCTGCCGGCCCGGATCGGCCTGCCAGCGCGTAGAGCACGCCGCCGTTGCTCAACGCGTAGATTTCGTCGCCGGCCACCGTCGGGGCGACACCGAACCCCGTGAGTAGCGGCTCGGGATCGAGCTTCCAGAGCTGCGTGCCGGACTCGGGATCGATCAAGAACAACGTGCTGTCGGTGCTGGCAACCAGAATGCCCAGCGGGGTGACTTGGGGGGCCAAAAGCGGCCCCGACGTCGCCGAATCCCACGTCCACGCGAGCGTGCCGGTGCGGGTGTCGATCCGGCGGAGCTTGCCGTCGCTGCCAGGGTGGTAGCAGGTGTCACCGCTGAGCGTCGGCACCGCGGCCGAGCCCGCGTCGATACGCCACGAGGGCGCGCGCGACTCCAAGTCCAGGTGGACCAACGGCTTGGTGTACCCGGCCACCAGCACGGCGCCGTCGCCTACGATGACGACGGGAGCGATCAGATCGGGGTAGGTCCCCTCCCCCACTTGAGCCTTCCAGCGCTCGCTGCCTGTCGCCCGGTCGAGCGCGACAAGGAAGCCGTCGGAGAAGCCGACAAACGCAGTGTCCGCGGACAGGGTCGGCGCGGGAGCACCGAAGAGCTCCAAGGACGCGGCGCGTGCCACATCAAGTTTATGTTCGTAGCGCCAGCGCAATTCGCCGGTTGCGCCGTCGAGCGCGAACACCAACTCGTCGACGTTGGTCACGTAGAGCACGCCGTCGGCGAGCGTCGGCGTGCTGACCACGGGCGCGCCGCTGTAGTGCTCCCAGTCTCGAATCCAAGCGCCCTTTTGGCGCGAATAAGCACTGGTGTACCCAGCGCTATCTGCAAAGATGACCCGATCCTCACCGATGAGGATCGGCGTGGTGCCCACCGGGGCCCGGGCGTCGAGCACGCTGCGAAGCCGTCCGTCGGCCCGGTCGAGCACCAGGAGCCCGCTCTGTCCGCTGTAGCCGACGAAGATTTCCCGCGCCGAGACGGCAGGGCCGCCGGGCTCGGTGGGGGTTGCGACGTTGGGCACCAGCCCCGGAAGGTTGACCGCCCAGCGAAGTACCGGCATCGCCGACAACGGCGCGTCCGCGCGCGTCTCGGTGGCAATGGGCGTCGGGATGCCGAGGCCGGAGGCGAGCCAGGCAGCGGTGAGCGCTTCCGTGATGCCCATGGCTACGGTGTTCCCCCAGGTGCCGCCGCCGGCTCCGCCTTGGGCTTGGGCTTTCCGAGTCGCGACGCGAGCGCGCCGATCGACGCGGGATCGGTGCTCTTGGGAAAGCGCGTCTCGACCTCGGCGTAGGTGGTCATCGCGGCGTCGGCTTTCCCGCCGTCCAGTTGGACCCCGGCGAGGCGAATCAGTGACTGTTCGGCGAAGAAGGCGCTATATCGGCCCGCCATCTCGCGCAGGCGCGCCTCCGCCTCGTCCTGCTTGCCCGCGTCGGACAACGCGCGAACGACGGTGGTATCCGCGGCAAACGCGATCACGGACATTCCACCGTCTGAAGCGGCATTTTCTGCCGCAGACCTTGCGGCGTCCGGCTTGCCCGCCCGTGTCCACGCGTCCTCGGCCTTGAGCCACGCCACGACGGCGGCATCGCCCGAGTGCGAGGCGGCGAGGGCCTCGTAGCGACGCGCGCCCTCTTCAAGCGTGGCGGTCCTTGCGGTGTCGGTCGGGTCGTCCTTGGGCGTCAATCCGTACATCGCCATCTGGTCGATAACCGGCATGCGATGGTCGATCTCGGCGATGGCCCCGTACTGTTCCTCGGCGCGACCTGCCGACCAGGAACTCCACGTCCCGTATGCGGCGGCGCCCACCAGCACCAAGCCCAGCGCGTAGCCGAAATAGTGCCAATGGCCGAGCATGAACTCGCTGAACGCCATCTGCGCCTTGACGACGTAGTCTTCGTCAGGCGACTCCGGCGGTTCGGGATGCGGCGGCGGCTTTTCGGGGTTGTCTGAGGTGGCCAACACGAACTCGGCGGACGGGGTTCTATCACGGCGCGACGGTCGCGGCCCGTCGGGAAAGCGGCCCTTGAGCGCGGCGGTGCCAGCAACTGCCGAGGGGGCGGCTCACCTCGAGGGTTGCTGGCCGCTACCGGCCGCGGTCTTCCAGCGCCGCCAGCAATTCCAATGCCCGCAGCCACAGGAAGAAGGCGCCACCCAGCGCTTCGGCGTCGAGCCCAGGGAGCTGGACGCGGAGCCGCGTGGGGCCGCCGTCGTGGACGGCGCGGGGGAGCGGGCCGGTGCCCGTCTCCCAGACCAGAAGCACCCGGTCGCGCCCGGTGCCTAAAGCGCGCAGCCATTCCTCGTCGGCTTCGAGCATGTGGATGGGCAGCGGCCGCGCAGGAAAAGTCGGACTGGAAGCAGCCAACAAGCAGGACTGCGCTCGCGATGCCCACGCTGCGAAGCCGGCCAGCGCCGGCTCTCCCGCGGCGTGGGCGATGACGTCGATCCGGTTCTCCTGCGCGAGGCCGCGCAGGGCGCGCGCCAACGACCACGCGGGATTCTCAGCGACCGGTGCTTCGCACGCCTCCCTCATCGCGTCAGCCCCGCGGAGCGCGGCGCCGACGTCCACCCCCGCGAGACCTGCAGCGACCAGCACGCCCGCCCCGAGGACGCCGCGCGTCCCCTCCCCGGCCCAGGGGTCGTCGATCCAGATCCCGCCAGGCGGCGGCTCGACCGGCTCCCCCCCATCCGTTCCGCACGCCACGCCCACCCGCTTCCCAGCCGCCAGGGCCTCGTCAATGGTGGCTTCGACCAGGGCGCTGCCGAGCAGTGCGACCAGGGAGCCATCCCCGACGCCCACGGACACGCCCAGGGCGGCGCTCCAGGCCCCTGCGGCTGCCAAGGCTCCCGGCTGACCGATCAGCCTTGTCGGCTGCCCCCCGAGGGCGTGCATGGCCGCCGCTACCGCCTCTGCCCTCGGAAGAGAGGCCAAAAGCATCGACTCCCGCAAGCGGGTCGCCAGTGGCGCCAGCGCGGAAACGTCGGCCCATCGGCGCCGCACCCCCGGTGACGCCAGAAACACACCGCCGAGGCCAACAACGACCCCGCGCCCCATGCTACTCGCAGCCGGAGAGGTTCACCTGAACCGGCCGCCCCCCCGCTGGGAAGCGAACATCCCGCGAGGTCTGACACGACGTGCCATCGGCCTGGACGAGCTTGAAGGTGTGGACGCCTTCTTCCAGTGTGGAGGAAACGGGCAATGGGCCCATGTCGCGACCATCCACAAAAGCGCCGCCGCCAGTGGGACCGAAGACCGTCACCAACCCGGTGACCTTGTCGGCCTGCAGCCGGAAGGGCACCGACATGCTCTGCACGCTCAGGTTCACGTCGCTGGTTTCAGCCTTGTGGCCCGGCGCCGACACCTTCACCTTGTGTTTGCCGTAGTCGAGCTCGACCGTCACCGGCGCGGCGCCGCGGGCGCGATCGTCGATCGTCACCGTGGCTCCCGCAGGATCGCTGGTGATCGTGAGCTTGCCCCTGGAGATGGCCGATTCGGCGCCCCAGGGGTTGTCGGAGGTCGTCGTGGTCGTGGGGACGGGCGGGGGCGTGACGGGCTTCGGCGCCGTGACCGGGACGGTCGGCTTGGTCGGGGTGACGGGTTTTGGCGGGGGTACGGGAGGCGGGGTCGGCTTCGGCGGGGGCGTCGTGACCGGCGCGGCCTTCGGGGGCGCAACCGGCTCGGGTAGAACGGGAGCGGCGACCGGCTCAGGGGCGACGATCGGGTCAGCAACGATCGGTTCGGGCGCCGGAGGCGGCACCGGGACGGGCTTGGGGAGCGGCGCGGGCTTGGGCGGCGGTGGCCGGCTGTCGACGACCAGCGGCGGATCGGCCTTCTTCTGACCGCTCCACCACATGTAGCCCCCACCCGCGACGACGAGGACGCCGATGGCGATCGCGGCGATCATCACCACGCCGATTCCGGCGGCGGCAGGCGCGACGCCTACCCCCTCCCGCGCCTTGTCGCGCTTGGGCGCGGGCTGTGGCTCCGCGGTGTACATCGGGACGGTGCCGCGACTGTCTTCATCGGGGCGCGGGAATTCGAACTCGTCGATCGCGGCCGGGGCGGGGGCTTCGGCAGGGGTTGGCGGCGCTGCGTCACGCCGGCGCACCACCGGCGCGGCGCGCACAGGGGACTCCTCGACCGCCTCCGCCACCGGAGCGCGCTCACGTGGCAAGTCCTCGGCGCGCGCGCGATCGGGGACATCCGCGGCAACCTCGGCCCGTGCCCGTTGAGCCGGCAGGGTCGGCGCCTCGACCGGCGCCAGTTGGGCCGCCTTGAGCTTGCCCATCCGGATGAGCGTGGGCTCGGGCGCATCGAAGGCATCGAACGAGGGCAGACCGCCGTCGGCGAGGTCGGGGGGCAACGATGGCGCCGAGGCCAGCGTCGGCGCCTGGGCCGGAGGGGCTGGCTTGGCCGCGGCAGGAGCCACCAGCGGCATGCCGTCTTGGAAGCAGAACTCTACCCAGTCTTCGTAGGAGTTCTTGCAGAGCGGGCAGGCCTTCATCGGGGGGACCAGGGCATCAGGATGCGTAGCTTACCGGGTGGGCCGGATGCGCGCACCTAACCGCCTCCATACGTGCGCTTGAGATGCCGGGCGATCACGACGCGCTGCACTTGGTTGGTACCCTCCACGATCTGCATGACCTTGGCGTCCCGCATCAGGCGTTCGACAGGGTATTCTCGGGTGTAGCCATACCCGCCGAGCACCTGTACGGCGTCGGTGGACACCGCCATGGCTGCATCGGTGGCCACGCATTTGGCCATCGCAGCGATGTGGCTGTAGGGCTGGCCCTGGTCGCGCAGCCAGGCCGCTTTATGGACGAGCAGCCGCGCGGTCTCGACCCTGCTCGCCATGTCTGCGAGCATGAAGCCTACCCCCTGAAAGTCGATAATCTGCGTGTCGAACTGCCGACGTTGGCAGGCGTAGGCCGCAGCGCAATCAAGGGCCGCTTGCGCCAGACCCACGCTCGTGGCGGCGATGGTGATGCGCCCCGAGTCGAGCGCGCTCATCGCGACACGAAACCCATCTCCTTCGCCTCCAAGCAGGTTCTCCACCGGGATTCGGGCGTTGTCCAGCACCAGCTCGACCGTGGGCGAGGCCCGCAGGCCCATCTTTTCTTCCTTTTTGCCATAGCCAAGACCAGCGGTTCCCTTTTCGACCAGGAATGCGCTGATGCCACGGGGCCCGGCACCGCCGGTGCGTGCCATCACCACATAGACGTCCGCGTAGCCGCCGTGCGTGATCCAGAACTTGGTGCCGTTGAGCACGTAATGGTCGCCATCTCGGACGGCCGTGGTGCGCAACGACGCGGCATCTGAGCCGCTGCCAGGCTCTGAAAGTGCGAAGGCGCCGAGCTTTTCCCCGCTGGCGAGTTGGGGAAGGTGACGCGCACGCTGCGCGTCGTTGCCGAAAAGGGTGAGGATGATCTGAGGGAGACCGTTCACCGCGACGCACACCGCCCAACTGGGGGCGATCTTGGCGATCTCTTCAAGGGCCAGCGCGTACTCGACATAGCCGAGGCCGAGGCCACCCCAGGCTTCCGCCGTGGGGATGCCGCAAAGGCCCGCGGCGCCGAGTTGACGGAAGATCTCGGGACGAAAGGTCTCCGTCTCGTCGTCTTGTTTCACAGTCGGGCCGATGGCGTCGACGCTGGCGGTACGCGCTGCATCCACCAGCGCTTTCTGCTCTTCGGTGAGGCTGAACACGGGCCGCCCTCGGGGAGCGCGGGAGCTAACCGCTGTGGCTGCCGCCGTCCGATGGATTGTTGTCGGGATCCAGCCCCTCCCGCCGCAGCGCATCTTCCCCCTGCCGGATCTTCTCCTCGAACTCCGCGATGCGGGCCACCCCGCGCACGAGCCCGGGATGCGCCACCTCTCCCGCGTCCACCAACTGGCGTACTTCTTTGCCGAGCTTGACGAACATCACGTCCCGGTCGCTGCGGAGCTGTCGAAGCGACAGCAGGTCCCGACCATACCGGGCCGCACGGGTGGCCTCGCCCTGGGCTCGCGAGAAGAACTTGCCGACGAAGTCAGCGAGGTCGGGTGGTTTGTCAGCCATGGGATTCCTCAGGCGCGAGGTCGGCGTCTAACGGAAAGCGAAACCGCCCGCCCCAGATTTCTCCAGAGCGGGCGGTCATAGTGCGAAGTGGTGGAGCTGACCGGGATCGAACCGGTGACCCCCAGAATGCCATTCTGATGCTCTCCCAAGCTGAGCTACAGCCCCAAGACGCGGCGCCTACTATTTCCAAGAGGGCCTGGGGTCAAGGGGCCAAGGGCTGATGGCTGAAAGCTGACGGTTGCGCCGCGGGTTAGCCGGCGACCCATGATCCTCGTGACCGGCGCGACGGGAAGACTGGGCACGCAAGTGGTGCGCGTGCTGCGCTCCATCGGGTTGGACGTGCGCTGCCTTGTGCGGAAGGGCAGCGAGTACTTTTGGCTCAACGACACGGGCGCCGCCTACTTCTTCGGCGATCTTCGGGATCAGGCCAGCGTTGAGCGGGCGATGAACGGGGTGCGGCACGTCATTGCCGCCCATGGGGTTCGGGTGGAACGCACCGGCAATGACCACCGAGCGGTCAACGCGGGCGGCAGCGCGACCTTGTTCGCCGCGGCACGGTCGCGGGGTGTCGAACACGTGGTCTACATCAGCTGCGCGGCGGTGGAGGCGGACGATGACGTCCCTGCCCTATCCAGCAAGCGTGCCGCTGAAACGGCGTTGGCGTCGAGCGGACTGTCCTACACCGTGCTCCGGCCCGGGCTTTTCGTGCAAAACTTCGCCGACCTGGCTCGACGGGTCGAAACCAACGGGAATGTCTTTCTGCCTGGGAGCCCAAGGACGTCGGTGAGCCCGATCCACACCCGCGACCTCGCGCTGATGGCGCTCGCCAGTCTGGAGCTACCGGCGCTCAAAAATGCCACCGTCCGGGTGGGTGGGCCAGAGAGCATGACGATTCAGGAAGCCTTTTCTCGGATGTGCCAAGTCAACGGCCTCCCCGCCGCGCATTGGCCGCTGCCCCCCTCAGGGCTGCGGGCGCTCGCTGCGGTCGCCAGGCCGCTGGGCCGACGTTGGAGCAACCACGCGCGGGCGTTGGCGGTGCTGTACTCCCACTCCAGCGCAGTCGACGGCGCGTCGATGGCGACCACGTTTGGCATTCCCCTCACTCCCTACGATGACGCCGCTCGCACCGCGTTTGTGGAGCGGCACCAGTCCGAAGACCCGACGGCGCGCGAGGAGAAGGTCGTGCATCGCCAGTTCACCGCGACCATCTACGAGCCCGGCGTCATCAAGTGGGACGACCTGCCCTCAGGACCGCCGCCGCGTCGGGATTGACCCACCCACGCCGTCGCGATGCCGCAGCCCGATCACTGCGCAATCCTCCGCTTGGCCTCTTCGACGTATGGCGCGCGCTTTGCCGCTTTGGAGACGTATTGTTCCAGATGTGGCTTGGCGTCTCCGGCCCTGCCCACGCGGCTGAGCGCATCCGCCAAGAACCACCACGTGTCGGCGGGCACCCGCTTGCCCTCAATCGCTTCCTCCAACGCCAGGAGCGCGCCCGCAGCGTCCCCACGGGCGAGCAACGACGCTCCGCGCACCCGAAGCCCCGCGGCCCCGACCCCGAAGGCGCCCTCGCAAAGATCGATCAGATCGTGCCGGCCGGCCGCGCACAGGCGATCGCCGAAGGTACACAACTCCTCGTTGCCCGCGGGCCAGTAGGAGCGCTCCCCCACCTGGACGACCAGGCCCACCGCCTCGCGATCGGCCGCCCGCGCGTGCAGGACGCGGAAGGCACCGGCGGGAACGAGCCGCTCGACCGCACCGGAGTCCGGGGCGAGCACGGCGTCGGACACGCCCAACACGCAGAGCAGATCGGACCGGGATGCCTTGGGATCGACCGCAGAGACGTCCAGCCCGGTGCAGACCCAGAGCCCGAGCGGCGACGGGGGCGCTTCCAGCCGCTGAATCAACGACTCGGCCAACGCCAGGTTCTGACGGACACACTGTTCGACGAGGGGACGCGCCGCATCGAGCGCCGAGAAATAGCCGACGTCGGCGCAGATACGCGCGATCTCGACGCGGGTCTCCACGCGGATGCGGGCGTCAGCGAGCGTGGCGACCACCCTCGCCTCGGTCGCGACATCACCATTGTAGGCGGCGCTTGCGACGGCACGCCACAGCCCGACGCAGGCCCCCGCCCGAACATCCTGGCGCGGATCTCGCAGGCCGACCATGACCCGGTTGAAGCCTTCCGCCGTCGCGAGGGTGCCACAAACGGCGAACAGCCCGGTGTTGTGGATGGGGTCGAGCCCGGCCACCAGGCGGAACCATTCTTGCCGCTTTTCCAGCGAGATTCCCTCGCTTCGCGGCAAAAAGCGGTGCCGGCTCAGGATGTCGGCAACGGCCGCCGCCGCCGCGAGGCGCACGCCTGGCGACTTGTCGCTGACCGCCGCCGCAAGCAGGCGGGGGATCGCGGCCGGCACCCCGGCCAACGAAAGGTCGCGGGCGCCGGCGGCTCGGGTAGGAATGTCCTTTGCGTCGAGCGCGGCGATCGGGTCCTCGGTCTCGGGCATGGGCACTCTGGAGGTTACGCTGAGCCTATGCTGCTCTTGCTCGGCCTGTGGGGATGCGTGCCGGATGTGCGACCCCTGTACGAGGAGGAAAAGGCCCGCGCCGCGATCATCGCCACGGATGCGCCGACCCAGTGGGCGCCGGACCTGGTCATCGGCATTGGCGAGGCTGCGCTCGGCCACGCTGTCGATGCCGCCGGCACCGAAGCCCTGGAGCGCTCAGCAAAGCTCCTGGAGCTGAGCCTGCCCCTCGGTGCTGCCGCCCAACTCAAACCCAAGCTCCGGGTGACCAAGGCTGAGCTGAAGCCCGGCGAGGGCTGCGACAGCTGCCTGCATTTTGACCTGGACCTGCGCGGTGACGTCAAGTGGTCCCTTGGCGTGCTGGGGGGCAGCTTTCCGGTGCATGTCGAGGTGGGCGGGCAGCTGCAGATTCTTGTCGAGAACGGCACCAAGGTGGTCGCGCGACCGTTCCGCGTCGGCAAAGTTGTCATCGCTGGCGCCGACTTCGGTGCCTTGCGTGTCGATCCGTCAGCCCTGCTTCAAGACTACGTTCGGGCGGCGATCGGCGAGGCGCTGCCACCGGTGCCCTTGGTCGATCTGGCCGAAAGTGGGCTGCCGATCCGCCTGGTCCGCATCAAGAATGGAAAAGACGCCATCCGCATCGAAGTGCTGACCGACGTGCCCGGGGCGCTCCCTGCCGTCGTGCCTGACCCTGGTCGCGAGGGCATCATCGTTGGTATCTCCGAGACTGCGCTGGCAGGCTTGTTGCGGCGGGAGGCGTACGCGTCTGGGCTTCACGAGATGAACATCGCCGTCGATCCCCGCGCGGTCACGGTCGAGGGCGATCGGTTCGGCCTCGATCTCCGGATCTGGCGCCTCGAAGGAAAGGGCTGGTGGCGAGACTACGACGTGCAGGGCACCCTCGCAATCGAGAACGGGAAGCTGCGCCTGCGCACCGACGAGCGGCTCGTGAAGCAGGTCGCGTCCTCCCCTGGCGCCGGCCTCGCGGATCCGCTCGCCGCGCTCTTCCAGGCGAAAATTCTCGAAGCGATCGCCACCAACCTTGATCGTACGCTCCCGGCCGCCCACAAAGAAAGTCTCGGCGTCGTCGGGCTCAAGGCCACCGCAACGCAGGTGTCTGGCCTCGCCCACACGCTGCTCCTCGGCGGCGAGCTGCGCGTCGTGCGGACCAAGGAGTGAACGGGAGGGCGGGCGCCCGGGCTCGCCGCGCGCTGGCTGGACTCACCGTCGGCGGGGCGGTGCTAGTGGCAGGCGAATCGTGGTTTCGGACCTTTCCGCCACCCTCGGTCGGGGAGGTGCCGGCGGCGCAGTCCGGCGGGGACACGCTCATGAACGGGAACCCGTGGCTGTTGTGGGAGCTCATTCCTGGGGATCACGTCGAACGCGGCGGACATGTCCACGTCAACGGGCTCGGTTTTCGCGACCGGGAGCGTGGAGCCAAAACTCGGCCGCGGGTCCTCGCACTGGGCGACAGCAGCGTCTACGGCTTCGGCAATGACGACGAGGATGTTTTCACCGCGCGGTTGGAGAGGAGCGTCGACGCCGACGTCATCAACGGCGGCGTGCCCGGCTATTCGAGCTTCCAGGCGCTCAACCTGTTGCGCGGCCGCGGTCTGGCCTTGGACCCGGACCTGCTACTCGTCGGCACCCTCTGGTCGGACAACAACTTCGACAGCTTCTCGGACGTGGATCTCTTGGCGTCGTACGTCGGCTGGAGCGAAACGCCCGCGGCCACGGTTCGTCAATCGCTCGGCGCATCGGCGCTGTTTCGAGGGCTGGACTATCGGCTTCGGATCAAGGGCACGTCGGACCGCGCCCGTACCGTTGGGTGGCAGGTTGGTGGCGATGATCCCCGATCCGGCGACCGGCGTGTCGCGATCGCAGACTACGCGCGGAACCTCGAGACCTTCTGCTCAATCATGGCGGCACGCGGTAGCGGTGTCGTCTTCGTGCTTTTGCCCAATCGCGAAGACATCGCGGCGGAGGCGGCCGAGCCGGCGTGGGGTCCCTACCGCGACGTGATGCGCTCTGCCGCGGACCGGTGCGGCGCCCCTCTGGTCGACGGCCCCGCCGCGTTCCGCGCGACTGGGGAGAGCGCGGACGCGCTCTTTCTGGACCTGATGCACCCGACTGCGGAGGGGCACCGGTGGCTCTACGAAGCCGTCGCCAGCACGCTTTCTGGGGTGGGCTGGCCCGCGGCGCCGCTGCGCGTGCGGACTCCGGACGGCGCGCCGCCCGCGATCACCGACCGCTTCGAGGGCCACGGCAGCATCGTGGAAGCGGCGGCACTGCGTCCGGAGGCCCTGGTTTTCGAGGTGAACCTGCCCATCATCGCGGCGCCGATGGTGCTCGACGTGCGTGATGCCGCGACGCCGGGCGCGGTTGCGTTGGGCAGCGCGCCCATCGCACCGGGGGAAGCGCGTGACGGCGAGGCGCGCGTGACGGTGCAAGTCAGCCGCAAGCCCGGGACCGTGCGGGTGGGGCTTTATGTCGATGTCCCACCGACAGGCGGCGGGGGGGAGGACCTGCGTCGCGAGTCCGGTGATCTGTCGACGGCGGGTGCGACGGTGGCGGTGGACCTGCGGTGAGGATACCAGCGCCGCATGGTACTCCTCATTGCTTCGCTCGCGCTCGCCGAAACCGACCAGATCGGGGGAAATGACGCCGACAACAATGAAGGCGACATGCTCAAGTTGGTCGCTGTCGAGGTCGATGAGGTGGTCGCGATCACCCGCGTTCGCTTCGCCCTTTCGGACGAGCGCGGTACCGACGCTGTCGATCTCGTGGTGTACCAGTTGGTGGATGAGGAATATTCGCTCCTCGGCTCCGCCGCGGCGTCGGGCCTTCCCGATGGTGGCGACGGCGTCGCGGATTCCGGCGAGGTCGCCTGGGTGCTGCAGCCGGGCGAGCAGTACGCCGTCGGTGCCTACGTGGGCGGCTCCTGGGTGTACTACTACTCCGATAGCTCTGACGATCCCTGGTTTGGTGAGGTCGTCGGCTCCTACCGGGTCGCGGTCGACGCGACGCCTGATGCCTTCGACCCGCCGGACTTGGAAGACTACTACTACGACATGACCATCGACTCCGAACCCGCCGACAGCGATGCGGACGGGGCGGTAGCCGCCGCGTATGGGGGACCGGACTGCAATGACGCCGACGCAAGCGTGGGACCCACCGGCGTGGAGGTCAGCTACGATGGGGTCGACCAGGATTGCGATGGCGCGGATCTGGACGATCTGGACGGGGATGGTGCCGCCGGTTCGGAGGCCGGCGGGCCCGATTGTGACGACAGCGCGGCCGAGATCAACGCGAGCGCCGCCGAGATCTGCAGCGACGAGATCGACCAGGATTGCTCCGGCGCCGACCTCGCCTGCGACGAGGTGCAGGCGTCCGGGGACTGCGGGTGCGACGCCGGCTCGGCCTCGGCCGGCTTGGTTGCAGCGCTGGCCGGTGCGGCGCTCATCCGTCGTCGGCGACGCTGAACCCCTACCCCTCTAAGCCATCCCGCAACGCGACGAGCGCCCGCCGCCAGCTGTCGTCCACTTCCTTGAAAACCGCTGGGTCGTCGAGGCTGGCGCCGCTGTGCACCAGGCTGACCACCGACTGTTTGCCTTCCCGGGCGATGGTGTACTCCAGTGCGGTGTCCTTCCACGGGCCGGGGCTGTGCTTTTCGAAGTGGATTTCCAGCTTCGAGGTGGGCCGCACGGTGTGGAAGCGGCCGGACTCGGTGATCGGGCCGTCATCCCCTTCCAGGGTGATGCCGATGCGCCCGGCCGCCGAAAGGTTCACGGTGGCCTCGTCCGCCAGCCAAGACTTGAGCCCGTCGGGCGTGGTGAGCGCGGCCCAGATGGTGCGCGTGCTCGCATCGATGATGATCTGACGACGTACAGTGGCCATGGAGGTGCGGCTTAGCCCGCCGTCGGACGCGGCGCCGGCTACGTTTCGGGAATGCTGTTCCGGTTGTCGCCGTTCCTGCTCTTCGTCGCATGCGACGGCGCCGCGCCGGGGGTGGACAGCGTGGCGGAGGCGGAGGCCCGTCCGACAACCGAATGGGCCGGGACCGTCCTCGACGGCGGCTTCGGGGCGCGGTTGGCCGCGAATCACTCGGTCGTCTACGCCGCGGCGCCCTTCGCGGGCGGGGTGTACCGGCTCGACGATGCCGGCCCCGTCGAAGTTTCGGCGGGAGCGCCAGGAAGCTTTTTCGGCGCCGGGCTTGCGATGAGCGGCGGGGTCCTGGTGGTGGGGGAGCCGGTTCCCGGGCGGGTGTGGGCGGACGGCGTGGTGGTGGCGGAGGAGGCGGGGATCGGGGGGCTTTTGGCCGCTGGCCCCGGCGGGTGGGTCGCGTCTACGTCGACGGGGTGGCTGGCGGCCGACGGGACGCGCGGGGAGCTCGGCAGGCGCCCGCACGCCCTGCTGGAAGACCAGGCCGTCGTCGTGGCGGGCGCCGCGTTCGGCGAGACCAGCACGTGGCGGGACGCCACGCCGAGCCCGCGGACCACGCGGGGCGACGAAGCTGGCTTCGCGTTGCTTCACTGCGACACCGATCGCGACGGCGTCAGCGAGGTGGTGGTCGGCGCGCCCGGGCGGGGCGTGATCCTGGTGGACGGGCGGGCGTACGGCCCAGGGACCGGCCGCTTTGGCGCCGCACTCGCCTGCGGCAGCACCCCCGGCGAGCTGTACGTCGGTGCGCCCGCGGCCGGGACGCTGCACGAGGGCGCAGTTTTTCGGCTGGTGGGGCTGGGGGAGCCGGAGCTTCTCCAGTCAGGCGAACCCTTCGACGAACTCGGCAGCGCCCTCACCATCGACGGGAGCCGGCTCTACATCGGGGCGCCCGGACCGGCGGCGGGCGCTGGGCGTGTCGTCTCGCTCCCGATGCGCTGATGTTGGTGCTCCTTCCCGGCATCCAGGCTGGGCTCGCCGAGTTCGAGCGCCTTCGACCGCTTTTGGGCGAGCACCTCGCGCTCGACCTGCCCGACTCCACCGCGGACACCCTCCCCGAGATCGCTGCCCTGGTCGAGGACCTTTTGCCTCCAGGGGCCCACGACGTCCTCGGGGTCAGCTTCGGCGGTCTCGTCGCGTGGGCGCTCCCCGCGAACCGGCTCCGCTCGCTCACCACGATCGGGACGCTCCCGTACCCAACGCCGGCGGTGAGGCGTTGCCGTCACGTCGGACGATGGCTCCCCTTGCTTCCTGCAGAGCTGTACCGCCGATGGTGCCGGGGCCGCATCCGGGACTCACTCGCGACGGACGGCGCGGACATCGAGCTGCGGCTTCGCGTCTACGAGCCAGCCCAGAGCGTTCTCGCAGCGAGGTTGCGCGCCATCGGTGGGTGGGCGCTGCCACCCCGTCCTTCCGTGACCGCGTCCTGGTTGTGGGGGGCTACTGACCCCTTCGTCACCTGGGACCACGCCAGTGTCCTCGCGGCAGGCCACCTACCCAACATTCTTCCCGGGGGACACCGTCCGCACCTGAGCCATCCCAGCGAGGTCGTCCGGTGGTTGCGACGCGCCGCTACGGATCCCACTGGTCGATGAAGTCGACCCGGACCTGAACCCAATCGCGTACGTACTCCACTTCTTCGTCGTAGCTGGTCCAGTCCATGCGCCAGTTCCAGCCGGCGTAAGCGCGATACTCGGCCTCCCACTTGTCCCAGTCACGACGAGCGCTCTCGTCGATCCGCTCGATGTAGGTGTCGATGAGGGCCTGCATCTGGTCGTTGGTGAGCACCGTCTCGCGAGCGGTGCGGAAGCGCTCGCTGATCTCCGGCCCGTAGGTCTCGGACGCCATCAGCCGCGCGAACAGCCCGTTGTTCCCTGAGAAGTCGTAGTCGTATCGCGCCGACTCGCGCTCGGTCTGCCAGGTTTGGCCCAGCGAGTGGTTGTAGTCCCAAGGTTCAAAGCGGAAAAGTGGCGCTGCGGGGTCGTTGTAGAGGTAGCAGTTCTTCCCGCCGGAGTCGTCGGCCTCGGTGAAGATCACCAACGCCCACCAATCGTACACGTCCTCCAGGTCCACACGATCGGCGATTCCAGCGTCGAACTCGGCGTCGGAGGCCGTCGCGACGAACTCCACCAGCTCGTCCAGGTCCGAGAAGTCCTCTTCGGGCAGCCCGTCCTTCTTTTCGTAGCCGGAGTGCCAGCTGGACTTCGCATTCCCGCCGTGGGTCTCGTAGAAGTTGGCGGAGTGATCGACGGATTTGTAGAGGTTGCCGTCCTCGGGGTAACCCTGGTCTTCGAACCACTCGCCATCGATGTGATCACCGATGAGGTAGAGCCCCTGGTACTCCCGGTCCAAGAAGACGACGACGAAGCTGGTCACGACGGGACGGGGCTCGCCCAGCAGGTTCCAGATGTCGAAGACCATCAGCTGTCGAAAGTACGCGTTGTCGTCGAAGAGCGTGGTCAGGACGATGCTGCGGCGGTTGGGAAAGCCCTCGTCTTCGTCCTCGAACTCGTCGTCTGGCGCAAAGTCGATGCGATAGGACTTCTTGGGGTAGTAGCTGGATGCCGCGCCGCGGATCTGGCCCGCGGTGCCGACGAAGCGGTGCCCCTTGTAGGTGACATCAACGGGCTGCATGGACCACTGCTCCAGCGCGTCGACGCCCTCCAGATGGATGACCGGGATCCCATGCTCCATGGTGTACGTGGTGGGATTGATCTCCTCGTTGCCGCGCGCATCCCAGGCGTCGACCACCCAGATCGTGGCCTTCCCCTCTTCACGGTCCGTCCCGTGCAGCGCGTGGACGACGACCGGCCACTCTCCCCCCGAAGCGAGGTCCGTCTGCCACGTCAGCTCGCCCGTGGCCTCATCGAAGAGCGCGGCGGGTGGTCCAGACACCAGCTCCCAGGAATCGGCAGGGGTGCTGCCCGTGCAATGGAAGGCAAGCACGACCGCGTCGCGCTCATCGACGTCCTGGTCCTTGGCCTGGGGAGCGCAGCCGAACTCGACGGTGGCGGGGTCACTGTCCCCAGGGAGGTTCTCGGCCGCGGTATCGGCTGGGTCGACCGGCGCGTCAGCGCCAGAGTCCAGCCCGACTGAGGAGACCGGTTTGCACGCCAACAGCAAAAGGAACAGGTGCATCCCGGTAGGATAGCAGGGTCAGGCCCGACAGGCCGCCTCGACGTCGCCCACGTGCTTCGGGCACGCTGCGGTCAGGTTTTCAGGACCATCGGCGGTGACGTGGATGTCGTCTTCGATGCGAATCCCGATGCCGCGGAACGCTTCGGGCGCGAGGGTGTCGTCCGGCGGGATGTAGAGCCCGGGCTCGACAGTCAAAACCATGCCGGCCTCGAGGGTGCGGCTCTTGAACCCGTGCCAGTACACACCGGCGTCGTGCACGTCGAGGCCCAGCCAGTGGCCGGTCCCGTGCATGTAGTACCGCTTGAAGCTCTCGTTGTGGATGTTCTCGGCCACGTCGCCCTGGAGGATGCCGAGGCGCACCATGCCCTCGGTCAGTCGGCGCACCGCGACGTCGTGCATCTCCCGGTAGGGCCGGCCCACGCGAGCGGCATCGATCGCGTCGATCTGTGCGGCGAGGACCACCTCGTAGAGCTGCCGCTGCGCGCCCGAGAAGCGCCCGCCCACCGGCCAGGTGCGCGTGATGTCCGCGGTGTAGTAGTTGACCTCGCACCCGGCATCGACGAGGCAAAGGTCGCCGTCACGCAGCCGCTCCCGGTTTGTGACATAGTGTAGGATACAGGCATTCTTTCCACCGCCCACGATGGTGGTGTACCCGGGGCCGTTGCCGCCCTGGCGCCGGAAGTGGCCATCGACCACGGCCTCGACTTCGTACTCGGCGACGCCAGGGCGCCCGGTTGCCATCGCCCGGATGTGCGCGTCGCAAGAGATGCGCGCCGCCTCTCTCAAAAGCGCCAACTCAGCCGGTTCCTTGCGCAGTCGCAGCTCGCCCACCAAGCGGCCGGGATCGACAAAACGCCAGGGAATCTCCCCGCCGTTGCGCGCCGCCGGCTTCGCCATGCCGCGGATCGCGCCGAAAACGGAGCGGTCCATGACCAGGTCCTCACCCGGCCGGTAGTGCAGGGTTCCGTACCCCATCAAAAGTGCGGGCAGCCGGGAGGCCAACTCGTGGATTGGGTAGGCGGCATCGGCCCCGTAGCGCTCTTTCGCGCCGACGACGCCTTCACGAATTCCCGTCCACACCTCACGTTCGGGGTCCTTGGGCTGGACAAAAAGCACGAAGGGCTGATCGCTGAGCGGGCGGAAAAGCGCCACGACCTCGGGGTCCTCCCAGCCCGTCAGGTACACGAGATCGCTGCTTTGCCGATAGCGATACTCGGTGTCGGCGTTGCGGTGGTGGTGCGGGGGCGCCACGAGGAGCGCGGCGTCCGGGCCCAGCCCTTGGAGGAAGCGGGAACGGCGGGCCGCAAAGCCAGTGGCGTCGATGGGGGTCGGCATTCGGTGGGTCTATCAGGTTACCCCCGGGACCCATGGATCGATACCACCTCACCCGCTCGCTCAACAGTGAAGGGTACGACCTGTCGATCGTCGAGTGCGACATCCACGATCCGGCGCTCATCCCGGTCCTGACCGAGCTCGACCTGCACAGCTACACCGAGCCCACCTTCAGCCGCTACACGCTCGGCGGGTTGATGCGCTTCGGTAGGTTGTTTCTCATCAAGGCGGACACGCTGGTGATCGGGGCCTGTCACACCTTCCGCAACTTCGACGACCCGGAAGAAGTGGTCATCTTCAACATGGCCCTACGCCCGGGTTGGCGCGGCCACGGGCTCGGCACGCGGCTTTTGCAGGGGGTCATCGACCAGCTCAAGGCGCACGCGGTCAAGCGAATCGCGCTCGCGGTGGCCAGTAACAACCACCGCGCCATCGCGGTCTACCGGGCCAAGTTCGGTTTTGTGTCCGTGGACCTCTTGCCGAACGAGTTCAACAACGGCCAGGAATACCACCTGATGCGGTTGGAGCTCGGCGAGGGCTCTCCACGGGACTAGGCGGTACGGCGCTCGCGAAGCAGGCGTTCCACCTCGGGATGCACCTGGTACACCGTGATGACGGTACCGAAGGTGTTCTTCCACTGACGGATGCGCTCGCGGCTGACGTCGAACTCATCCGCCAGCGTCTGCCCGGATTCGGACTGGGCGAGCGCTTCGAGGAGCCGGCGGAAGCGGGTGCGTCCGTAGCTCTTGACGAAGTTTCGTGCGACGCGCTCTCGGCTGCGGGTCGATGCAATCGGCATGATTCCCTCGGTTTCTGGTCCTGTTCCCAACCGGGGTCTGTACACCCCGCAGGCACAGCATACACCCGCCCGTTGACGTGTCAATGCACGCGGAATCACAAAGTCGGTACTCGATCCCACCTCATACCTATCAAGCGATTCACCGCTCGCTAACATACCAGATTTCCACGTACTTCGATGACATGACAAGATTGTCATGCCACAGGCGCTGGGCGTCGCTAAGCGCGTCGGTAGGTCCCTTTATTTCAGCAAAGAAAGAGCACTCTGGAAGATTTCCCGGCACGGCGTCCTCCAGCCTCGCCGCCGGACCCGTCAAGACCAGGAGGTCGGGGAGACCCCTGGCCGCGGAGCGCCCCAGCCTCAACACCCTGGAGAGCACTGCGGCGATCAGCTCACCATCCAAACGAAGCCCGATCGACAAGGAGAGTTCGGCAGCGACCAGCCCGTCCAGGCGCTCGCCCGACCAGGCCGCGGCGAAGGGGGCGAGGCCTTCGCTCCGGAGCTTGTCCAGCGTTGCCTCGGCCGCGACACGACGCGCTTCATAGAACGAAGGCGTGCCGAGGTCGGTCGGCCCCCCCCGTCGGGCGGTGGGCAGCCGCCCCGGGAGCGGCAGCCAATACAATTCGCGGAAGACCAGGGCGAAAAGGCTGGACCAAAGCCAGTTTTCAGCGTGAATCGCTTCGCGACCCGCGGCGGCGATCCGGCGGAGCACGGCCGCTTCGATCGAGACCCCGTCCACGTCGTCTGGGCCGCGCCACGTCGGGCGACCGTCTCCGCCGATGCCGTGGCGCATCAGCCACAACCGACGCTCCGGCGGCTTTCGCAGCGGTTCCGCCGGTTTCCACGGCTGGCCGAGGGCTCGTGCCAGGCGCTTCCCGGTGCGCGCCAACGCAAGGGCGGTCTCCGGGTCCGAATCGCTCCCTCTGCAGAGGGCCAGGGCCTCAGCGGGGCGAGCCTCGGCCTCCAGGGCCCGGGCGGTTTCCAGGGCGAGTCCGGGAATGGTGGCCAGGACGTCGGCGCCCGGTGCCGCTTCGAGCACGGCGGCAACGGCGTAGCGGAAGGGAGAGCGGCCCCACGGAGGGCGTCCCGCCCGAGCGATGGCAGACGCCTGATCGGGCGCGAGCTCGCCTCGCCGGGCCCGCTCATAGGTCAGCAGCGTGCGGCGGTCGGGGAAGGCTCCCGCACCTGACGTCGTGGCGTACTCGGCCCACTTCGTGCCGGCGATTCGTTCCATGGGCGCCAACGCGCGGTCAAAACCGCCCAGCCGCTCAACCCGATCGAGGAGCTGGCGGTGGCGAACGAGGATCGCGGCTTCGCCCGGTCCGCGCCAACGAAGGTCGGCGAGCCGGGCCAGAAGCTCCGCTCGCGCACCGCTCTTGCGCAGTCCCATGCGGGCGCACACCTCCCGCAGGTGGTCCCCGGTGAACGCGGGCAGCGTCAAGACGTCGGGCATCGTGGCGGTGATCAGCTCGGCGGTGTCGAGCTCGCGGAGCACCTCGGGGCTCGCGCAGTCGTACGCCAGCCCCGCCACGCGGAATACAGCGCCCACTCTCAGACTCAAGCGTGCGTACAGCTCAGCTGCGTCGTCGCTCAGCCTGAGGATGGCGGCAAGCACGACGCGCTCGCCCGCGGCAAACAGGTGCCCCTCGCGCTCGAGCGCCCAGACAACGGCGGTCCGAAGGTCGTCGGCAGGCAGCGGCGAGCGCGGGGTCAACGGGGAACCCTCCGCCTTGGGCTACTTGGCCGACCACAGGAGAACGAGCGCGAGCGCCGCCGGAGCAGCCTGCACGACGAAGATGTTCTTTGAGACGGTCGTGCCCCCGTAGAGCCCCGCCACCACCACCGCGCCCAGGAAGAAGCTCAGCACCTGCCGCGCGTGCGGCGCCCCCTGCAACGAAAGTACGAGGCCCCAGACGATGCCCGCCGCCAGGATCCCATTGTAGAGACCCTGATTCTTGGCGAGGAGCGCCGTGCGCGCGGCCTGCTCTGCCGACTGGCGGAAGGCCCGGAGCCCGAAGGGCTTCTCCCACAAGAACATCTCCACCACCAGGAATTGCACATGCAAAAGCGCGACAACGGCGGCGACGATTCTGGCAGCGACGAGCATGCAGCGGCATAACAGGGCCGGATGCTCCCCCGCCGTACCCGCATTGTCGCCACCCTGGGCCCCGCCTCCCGCGATCCCGACACCGTCGCCGCCCTCATCGTCGCCGGGGTCAACGTTTTCCGGATCAACTGCTCGCACTCGACGGCTGAAAGCATCCGCGAGGCGGTTTCGCGGGTACGCCGGGCCGCGCTCGTCGCGGACGTCAGCATCGCCATCCTGCTCGACCTGCAGGGACCGAAGATCCGAACGGGTCACCTCCCCGCCCCGCTGGCGCTGGCCACCGACGACGTGCTCACGTTGGTCATGGACGAAGACTTCGTCGCCGAGGGCAACCGCATGGGCACCACGTACGTGGGCATGGCGGGCGACGTCAGCGTTGGGGACGCGGTGCTCTTCGCCGACGGGGCGCTCTCCGGGACCGTCGCTGCGGTGCGCTTGGACTCGAGCCCGGCCGAGGTCGACATCACCATCCTCGACGGCGGCGAGCTCGGCTCCCACAAGGGCATCAACCTCCCGGGCGTGGCGGTCTCGGCCCCTTCGCTCACTGAGAAGGACCGCGAGGACCTCAAGGTCGGCGTCGATGCGGGCGTCGACTACGTCGCGCTGAGCTTTGTCCGGGAAGCCGGCGACGTACTCGGGCTGCGCGAAGAGTTGGAGAAGCTCGGACACCCGGCCGTCCCGATCATCGCCAAGATCGAGAAGCCCCAGGCCGTCGTCAACCTGCCGGAAATCCTCGCCGTGGTGGACGGCATCATGGTTGCGCGCGGCGACCTCGGCGTGGAAGTCCACTTTGCCCGCGTGCCGGTGCTCCAGAAGGAGCTCATCGCGGCCGCCAACAAGGCCGGCGTCCTGGTCATCACCGCCACCCAGATGCTCGACTCCATGGAGCGCAACCCCCGCCCAACCCGCGCCGAGACCACCGACGTGGCCAACGCGATCCTCGATGGCACCGACGCCATCATGCTTTCAGGAGAGACCGCTGCCGGCCGCTACCCCCTGCGTTCCGTCGAAGCGATGGACCGGATCGCCCGCGAAGTCGAGAGCAGCCGGTGGATGCGCGCGCCGATCGACGAGGTCAGCGTCCTGGCCGGTCCGGCCCAGACCGTGGTCCGCTCGGCCTGCTATGCCGTGCAGGAGGTGTCGCGACCGTTGGTGGTCTTCACCTGGAGCGGGGCCACGGCGATCCTGGCCTCGAAATCCCGCCCGCCCGGGCCGATTTACGCCCTCACGCCCAATCGCGCTACCTTCGATCGCCTGGCGTTGGCCTGGGGCGTCACCCCGCTGATGGCCCCCAGCGTCCACAACACCGACGACCTCATTGCGCTCGGCGAGGAGCGGCTTTTGGCGGCTGGGTTGGTGCAGCGGGGGCAGGAGGTGGTGGTGCTGGCAGGGAATACGCCGATGAAAGGCGCGACCAACACGATGAAGGTGTTTGCGGTGGGGACGAATTAGACTCGAAACCTACCTTTTTCGGTCGCTATCCGGGAGCGCCCCTTTCGGTAGGTGACGCGAAGTACCGGCGGATTTCGGGGGTAGCCGGTACAGACGTGACAGCGGCGGGCCCCTCCATCGACCGGCGCGGCGATGGCTGACGGCGGCGGGCGCATCGGCGCGTCGCGGCCTCCATCGCCGCGTGCCAGACCAGCGTTCCGCCCATCGGAGCCATCAGGCCGCGCTGGATTCGCATCGCTGCGACCATGAGCGACGCCGCGTTGTGCGTCCTGGAAGCCGACGCCAGGGTGATCGAACCGGAGCGAAGCAACGCCGCCGTCGCGAACTTTTCGAACACCATCTGCGTCAGCATCGCGAACACGGATGGCCCTGCAGCCCCCACGAGCACGGCTGCGGCCAGGTCAGCCCGCGCCTTAGCCAACTACCCCTCCGCCCAGTCCCGATCCGTCGCCACCGCTTGGCGTCAGATCGCGAGTAGTGCATCGGGCCGACCCCAGCCCAGCGGCAGGGCCAGGTCGCCGCGCTCGATGCGGTGCCAATCGGCTTCGCTGAGCAAGACGACCACCGAGGGGCGCGAACGTGCCGACGAGCAGGAGCGGGAGCTTGCGGGAAACCTGCAGCGAACTCTCCAGCGGCCGACCCAATGCGGCAAAACGCCACCATGGATCGGCCCGGGCGAAATCTTCTGAAGCCTCGGCGCGAACTCGGTCGCGACCGCATTCGGTGGCAGGATCCACCCATGGTAGGCTGGAAGAACGATTGTGCCGATGCGCTGCCTTCAAGTCATTGCCCGTCACTCTCGCCCCAGCGCGTCGGGGGGGGTCGTATGAAACGTCAGTTAGGCGAGACCGGGATTCTCCTCGAACGCATCGTCGAAAATCTGCCCGACATGATCTTCGTCAAGGACGCCGCTGACCTTCGTTTCATACGGTTCAACGCCGCGGGTGAGCGCCTGCTGGGATACCCGCGCGACGCATTGATCGGCAAGAACGACTACGACTTCTTCACCGCCGAGGCGGCCGACACCTTCACCGGAAACGACCGGTTGGTGCTGGCGGGCGACGAGGTCGTGGACATCGAAGAGCCCATCGAGACTCGTGAGCACGGCCTCCGCTGGTTGCATACCAAGAAGATCCCCATCCGGGATGAAGAGGGCCAGCCTCTTTACCTATTGGGTATCTCACGGGACATCACCGAGCTCCGTGACGCCGGCTTGGCCCTTGTCGAGAGGGAGGGTCGCTTGCGCCGGGTGCTCGAGCACTTCCCCGGGGCGGTGTGGACCACCGACGAGGCGCTCCGGATCACCTGGATCGGCGGGGCGCTCGTCCAAACGCTCGCGCCGAAGGCCGACGCGCTCGTCGGGCAGGACGTCGGTGCCGCGCTCCGAGGGGATGTCGACCTCCGGCCCCACCACCAGGCCGCCCTCGACGGGACGCCCGGCGCAAGCGCGTTCTGCGTGGGTGACCGGGAGTTCGAGGTACACCTTGAGCGTATCGAAGACCCGACCCCGGGGGTGATGGGGGTGGCCCTCGACGTCACCCTCCGCCGCCGGCTCGATGCCGTGCAGGTCGAGGTGCAGGTGCAGCGCGCCCAACGCATGGAGTCGCTGGGCGTGCTCGCCGGAGGCATCGCGCACGATTTCAACAACCTTTTGGTGGGGATGGTGGGCAACGCCAGCCTCGCGCTGCTGAAGCTCCCGTTCGGCGCTCCCGGCCGGGCTGAGGTGGAGCGGCTGGTCGTCGCCGCTGACCGCGCCGCCGACTTGACTGGACAGATGTTGGCCTATTCCGGCAAGGGGCGCTTCGTGGTGGAGCCGGTGGACGTCAGCGCGCTGGTCCGCGAAACCGCCGAACTGGCGCGAAGCTTGTTCTCCGAGAGGGCGAGGCTCGAAGTCGACGCTGGCGCACGGCTGCCCGCGGTGGCGGCGGACGCGACGCAGTTACGACGGGTGGTGATGAACCTGATGGTCAACGCAGCGGACTCGCTGCCGGTGGCCGGCGGAGATGTTCGCGTGCAGGTGACGGCGGCGCGGGTCGGGGCCGCGCACGTGCGCGACGCGCACGGGGACGGCGAGCTGGCGGCGGGCAGCTACGTCTGCATCGATGTCTCCGACAGCGGCTGCGGGATGGACGAACGCACCCGCAGGCGCATGTTCGATCCCTTCTTCACGACCAAGCCGAACGGCCACGGCCTGGGCCTGGCGGCGACGGTGGGCATTGTCCGCGGCCACCGCGGGGCGATCAAGGTCTACAGCGAGGTGGGCCGAGGGACCACCGTGCGGGTCTTCCTCCCGATCTCGAGCGTCGCCCCCGCAGAGGTCACCGCTGCGTCCTCAGGCGCCGTCCTGCCGCGAGGGCTCACGGTGCTCGTGGTGGACGACGAGGAGGCGGTGCGCGATCTGGCCCGGGCCGTCTTGGAGCACCATGGCATCGAGGTGTTGGAGGCCGAGGACGGCGAATCCGCGCTGGCGCTCTACGCCGAAGCCAAGGACCGCGTGGGCCTCGTGCTGCTCGATCTGACCATGCCCGGCCTCGACGGCGAAGAGACGTTCCACGGGCTCCAGCGCTTGCGTCCCGCCGTGCGGGTGGTCCTGTCCAGCGGGTACAACGAACAACAGGCCACCGGCCGCTTCGGGGGACTCGGCCTGGCGGGGTTTCTGCGCAAGCCCTACCGAGCGGAACAGCTTTTGACGATGGTCCGGGGAGAGTTGGGGACCCAGACTTCAGATTTGTGAAGCAGCCTTTCCAGCCGCTCACCGTGGGCGCCGCCGCCTCCCGGCGGCCTTCGTTTCCCCAGCCGATCGGAGAGCCGGCCTGCCGCCAGCTTCAAGACACTCGACACGGTGTAGGCCGCGCCTTCGACCACCCCGAGCAGCGCCGGCGAGGCGCCCAGCGTCACCGTGACGAACACCGGGAGGAGCGGAAAGATCATCTCCGAGCCGACGTCGGTGAACAAACTGGTGAAGCCGAGGAGGATGACGGTAGGCGGGAGCTTCGTCACGGGCCCGCTCAGCGATTCTTGACGATGCACGTCAGCGGCAAGTCCACCACGCGGCGAATGTGCTCGAAGTCGGCGTCACTCGCAAAAACAGTTGCGCCAATGCGGAGCGCTATCGCGACGACGAGGACATCGGCGGTGCCCGGGGTGATGCCCTTCCCACGGCACGCTCGGAAAAGACGGGCCGCCGAGAGGTGATCCTCGAGCGTCGCGGGCTCGACACCAAACGCATCGACTTGCCCGGCCAAACGCGCGGCGTTGGCGTCATCTGCCGCGACCTCCATGATCTCCTGGACACAGATGCCACAGGTAGTCAGACGCGTGTTCTGGCCGGCCTGCTGCAAATAGTCGCGACATCGCCGCTCGTGCTCGCCCGACGATCGCCGATGCGCGTCCACAAACGCGCTGGTGTCAACGAGCAGCACGCCGTACGTTCTTGTCCTCCCATCCCGGTGCGAACTCGAACGTGCCGAGGTTCAGGAGGGCCTGTTGCTGAAGCATCATGCCGAGGTGCTCGGGGAGCGCGGTGTTCACCGCTTCGCGTTTGGTGCGGTATTTCCCACACTTGAGGACGCGACCTAGGAGCTCTGGATCGATGTCCAAGTTGGTCGCTATGTGGGTAATCTACACAAACTCATGCGTGACGTCCAGCCGATCTGGACCAACGAAGCCAGCTCCGGGGCCCTCCATCGGGTACGTTGCGCCGGTGAGTCGATCGTGAGCCTGTCCGCCCTCGAAAACACTGCCGTCCGCGACGCCATCGCCGCCTGTGCTCACCTCGCGGGCGCCTGCCTGCCGCTTTTGCACCACGTCCACGACGCCCTCGGCTACGTTCCCCCGGCGGCGGTGCCGGCCATCGCGTTGGCGCTGAACCTCTCGCAGGCAGATGTCCACGGGGTCATCAGCTTCTACCATGACTTCCGCAGTGCCCCGCCCCAGCGGCACGTGGTGCGCCTCTGTCGGGCCGAAGCCTGCCAGGCCATGGGCGGCGAGGCGCTGTCCTTGCAGCTGAAGCGGGTCGCGCCGCCGGATGTCACGGTGGAGCCGGTGTATTGTCTGGGCCTCTGCGCCAGCGCCCCGGCCGCGATGATCGACGGCAAGCTGGTCGCCCGCCTCTCCCCGGCGCGCCTGGACAAGGTCCTCACGGGCTTCGCGGGGCAACGATGAGGGTCTATGTTCCCGTCGATGCCGCCGCTCGGGCGGTGGGCGCGGATGATGTCGCGACTGCGCTCGGTTCCTTCGCTGCTGTCGACGTGGTCCGAACCAGCTCGCGGGGCATGTTCTGGATCGAGCCCTTGGTCGAGGTGGACACGCCCGCCGGGCGCGTGGCGTACGGGCCGGTCGCGACCGAGGACGTTCCGGCGCTGATCGAGTCGCTGCGGACGGGCGCCGCGCATCCTCTGGGCCACGGTCTCATCCAAACGCATCCCTGGCTGGCCGGGCAGCGGCGGCTGACCTTCGCGCGGGCTGGACTCCACGACCCGCTGGACCTGGGCGCGTACGCGGCGACGGGGGGCTGGCGGGGCCTGAAGGCCGCACTTCAGCTTGATGGCGCCGCGATCGTAGAGGAGGTGGTCCGCTCGGGGCTTCGTGGCCGCGGCGGCGCAGCCTTCCCCGCGGGTATCAAGTGGCGCACGGTTTTGGCGACGCCGGCCGACCAGAAGTACATCGCCTGCAACGCTGACGAAGGCGATTCGGGCACCTTCGCGGACCGCATGGTCATGGAGGGGGATCCGTACCTGCTGATCGAAGGGATGATCATCGCGGGGCTGGCCGTCGGTGCCGACCAGGGGTTCATCTACATCCGGTCGGAGTACCCGGATGCGGAGCGGGTGTTTGGGGAGGCGGTGCGTCGTGCAACGAGCGCGGGCTTCCTCGGCCCCAACGTACTCGACAGCGGGCGGGCCTTTGCCCTCCACCTCCGGCGTGGCGCCGGCGCCTACATCTGCGGGGAAGAGACCGCGATGTTGGAGAGCCTCGAAGGGAAACGGGGGATGGTCAGGCCCAAGCCTCCCCTCCCCGCCGTCGCTGGGCTCTTCGGGCAGCCGACGGTGATCAACAATGTGCTGACGCTGGCGGCCATTCCGACGATCCTCGACCAAGGTGGGGTGTTTTACGCGGAGTTCGGCATGGGTCGCTCCCGCGGGACGCTCCCGTTCCAGCTCGCAGGGAACATCAAACACGGCGGCCTCATCGAGGTGCCGTTCGGGCTCACGCTGCGCCAGCTCATCTATGACTTCGGCGGCGGCACCGCGACCGGGCGTCCCGTTCGTGCGGTGCAGGTGGGCGGCCCGCTGGGGCCGTATTTGCCCGCCGCCGCCCTCGACACGCCGCTGGACTACGAGGCCTTCGCGTCGGCTGGCGGCATGATCGGCCACGGCGGCATCGTGGTCTTCGACGACACCGTCGACATGGCGGTCATGGCCCGGTACGCGATGGAGTTCTGCGCCATCGAATCGTGTGGAAAGTGCACGCCCTGTCGGATCGGGTCGGTTCGCGGGGTTGAAGTCATCGACCGGCTGGTGGCGGGCGGTCCACGTCGCGACGCGCAGTTGTCGTTGCTACGCGATCTCTGCGACACGCTCGAGCAGGGATCGCTCTGCGCCATGGGCGGCATGACGCCCTACCCGGTCAGAAGCGCTCTGCAGCACTTTCCGGAGGACTTCGGGCTGCCGAAGGCCCCTCCCCTCCCCGCATAGCGAGGTTCTATGTACTCCGTAAAAGAACCCGACTCCGGTACCCCCCTCCGCGTACACCCGGACTCCGTTCGCCTCGAAATCGACGGGGTGAGCGTCGAGGTTCCAAAGGGTACCTCGGTGATGCGCGCGGCCGTCGAGGCCGGGGTTCGCGTCCCCAAGCTCTGCGCGACCGATAGTTTGGAGGCCTTCGGCTCCTGCCGGTTGTGCGTGGTGCAGATCGATGGGCGGCGCGGTTTCCCGGCCTCGTGCACCACGCTGGTCGAGCCCGGGATGAAGGTCCACACCCAGTCCCCCGCGATCGCCAAGCTCCGTCGCAACACGATGGAGCTTTATATTTCCGACCACCCTCTCGATTGTCTCACCTGCCCGGCCAACGGAAACTGCGAGCTGCAGGAGATGGCCGGGGTCGTGGGGCTGCGCGAGGTCCGGTATGGCTACGAGGGGGACAATCACCTCAAGGCCGAAAAGGACGAGTCCAACCCCTACTTCACCTTCGATCCCACCAAGTGCATCGTCTGCTCACGCTGTGTGCGCGCCTGCGAGGAGGTCCAGGGCACCTTCGCGCTGACCGTGGAGGGGCGTGGCTTTGGGTCGAAGATCGCAGCCGGAGCGGGGAATTTCTTGTCGTCGGAGTGTGTCAGCTGCGGCGCGTGTGTCCAAGCGTGTCCGACCGCAACGCTGATGGAAAAGTCGGTGATCGACGCCGGCCAGCCCGATCACAGCGTGGTCACCACCTGTGCGTACTGTGGGGTCGGCTGTTCGTTCCGGGCCGAGATGCAGGGCAACGAGGTCGTGCGCATGGTGCCGAACAAGGACGGCCACGCTAATCACGGCCACTCCTGTGTGAAGGGCCGCTTCGCCTGGGGCTACGCCTCGCACCCCGATCGACTGAAGCTCCCGATGATCCGGGCGAAGATCACCGACCCCTGGCGTTCGGTCAGTTGGGAGGAGGCCTTTGCCTACGCCGCCGGCGAAATCAAGCGGATTCAAGCAACCTACGGACGGGGTTCGGTTGGGGGCATCACCTCATCGCGCTGCACCAACGAAGAGACCTTCCTGGTGCAGAAGTTGGTCCGCGCGGCCTTCGGCAATAACAACGTCGACACCTGCGCCCGCGTCTGTCACTCCCCCACCGGGTATGGGCTGAAGACGACACTCGGCGAGTCGGCCGGAACGCAACAGTTCGATTCGGTCATGAAGGCGGACTGCATCGTCGTCATCGGCGCCAACCCGCCTGAAGCCCACCCGGTCTTCGCCTCGCAGATGAAGCGCCGCCTCCGCCAGGGCGCCCGCCTCATCATCATCGACCCGCGCGCCACCGCGTTGGTACGCTCGGCGCACGTCGAGGCCGACTACCACCTCCCGCTCCGACCGGGCACCAACGTCGCGTTGATCAACGCCATCGCTCATGTGGTCGTGACCGAGGGACTTGCCCGCGAGGACTACATCCACCAACGCTGCGACGTGGCGGAGTACGAAAAGTGGAAGGCCTTCGTTTCGCTGGACCGGAACTCGCCGGAAGCGACCGAGGCCGTCACGGGCGTGCCCGCGGCGGACGTTCGCGGGGCGGCGCGGCTCTACGGCAGCGCTGGCAACGGGGCGATCTACTATGGCCTCGGCGTCACCGAACACAGCCAGGGCTCCACCATGGTCATGGGCATCGCCAACCTCGCGATGGCCACGGGCAACATCGGTCGCGACGGGGTGGGGGTCAACCCGCTGCGCGGGCAGAACAACGTCCAGGGTGCGTGCGACATGGGCAGCTTCCCCCACGAGCTTCCCGGCTACCGGCACGTCAGCGATGGCGCGGTGCGGGGACTTTTCGAGGGCGTGTGGGGGGTGACCCTCGACCCCGAGCCGGGGCTGCGCATCCCGAACATGTTCGACGCGGCGCACGATGGTTCGTTTCGGGCGCTCTACGTGCAGGGCGAAGACATCGTGCAGTCCGATCCCGACACCCAACACGTCACCGCCGCGATGGAAGCGATGGAATGTGTCATCGTCCAGGACCTTTTCCTTAACGAGACCGCCAAATACGCGCATGTTTTCTTCCCGGGTTCGTCGTTTTTGGAGAAGGACGGCACCTTTACCAATGCGGAGCGGCGCATCTCGCGTGTTCGCAAGGTCATGCCGCCGCTGACGGGACTCGCCGACTGGGAAATCACGGTTCGGTTCGCGCAGGCGCTGGGCTACTCCATGCACTACGACCACCCCTCGCAGATCATGGCCGAGATCGCCAGTCTCACCCCGACCTTCACCGGGGTCAGCTACGACAAGATTGACCAGCTCGGCAGTGTTCAGTGGCCGTGTAACGATGCCGCGCCCAATGGAACGCCGGTCATGCACATTGATCGGTTCATCCGTGGAAAGGGCCGGTTCGTGGTTACCGAGTACGTGCCGACCGAAGAGCGCACCAGCCGCCGGTTTCCGCTTTTGCTCACCACCGGGCGCATTCTCAGCCAATACAACGTCGGCGCGCAGACCCGGCGTACTGCGAATGTCACCTGGCACGACGAGGACGTGCTCGAGCTGCACCCGCACGACGCCGAGCAGCGGGGAATCCAGGCCGGCGACCGGGTGCGCGTTGAGTCTCGACAGGGCGATACCACCCTTCACGTCGAGATCACCGAGCGGATGCAGCCCGGTGTCGTCTATACAACCTTTCATCACCCCGAGAGCGGCGCCAACGTGGTCACCACCGAGAACTCCGACTGGGCCACCAACTGCCCCGAGTACAAGGTCACCGCGGTGCAGGTGTCGCTGGCCGAAGCGCCCAGCACCTGGCAGCGCCGGTTCGGCGAGATCGAAGCGGTCCAGGCGGCGCTCGTGCCGGCGCCCGGGGCGAAGTGAACGTCCCCAAGTTGGTGAAGATGGCGAACCAGATCGCCGCATTTTTCGAGGGAGAGCCGGAACCGGCGGCCGTGCTCGAGGGCATCGCGAGCCACCTGTGTCGGTTCTGGGACCCGCGGATGCGTCGGGAACTTCTGGCGGCTGTCGATGCGGGAACGGCCGACGGGCTGCGGCCATCGGTGCACGATTCCCTCCGGGCGCACCGGGTACGCGTGGCGCCCCGAAATGGTGACAAGCAGTTGACAGAACCCGACATCCCGATGGCTGCGACCGGGCATTGACGCAAAAAATGTTCGTACTCCTCCTCGCATGCACCGACACTGACTCCGGCGCCGTCGCGACCCTCGAGCCCACCGCCACGCTCGATTCGGAGAGCGAAACGGCGCTGACGGCGTCGTGGACGACCGACACCCCGGCCGATGCCGTGATCGAATACGGAGGCGACGACGCCTATGGGAAGACGGTCACCGGCTGGTCTTCAGAGGACGGGCTGCAACACATGGTGGTGCTCGCCGGACTCGCCGCGGGCTTCGAGTGGCACTGGCGCGCCGTTTCGACCGGCGCCGAGGTCGAGGTCTCCGAGGACCAACTCTTCCTGCCCACGCGCGCTCCGGCGGAGATCCCTGAACTGACGGTCAGCGGCGCCTTCGACGGCCTCGTCTTGGCACCGCTCCTGGGCGGCGGTACCTTTGTGGCGATGTACGATGGGGAGGGCCGCGTGTCGTGGTGGCGCAAGGTCTCCGACGAGCAGGTGACGCTGTCGCAAGCGCGGCTGAGCCTCGACGGTCGGTCGGTCCTGGCGATGGGAGACGATCCGGCGCAGGAGGGGCCCGAGGTGGCGTTGCTCAGCTACCCAGTCGCGGGCGGCGACGCGACGGTCACGCCCCTGGGCGTCGCGCACCACGACTTCATCGAGCTGGCCGAAGGCGGATACGCGACCATTCAATTCGACATCCGCCCCTACGAGGGGCAGGACGTGCAAGGCGATGCGCTGGTGACGGTGGACGGCGAGGGCGCGATCACCACGGTGTGGAGCACGTGGGACGAGCGGCAGCCCGGCAACCTCGATCAATACCCGATCGTGGAAGGGGTCGGTCCCAACTGGACCCACATGAACAGCCTCGCCCTGCACGAAGGCGTCTACTGGTTGTCGAGCTACCAACTCCAATGCTTGTTCCTGGTGGATGCCGGAACGCGCCGGCTTGTCGGGCAAGTTGGCGGCGCCGATGGGAACGTGCTGCTCAACGGCAGCGACGGCTTCGGACCCCAGCACACGCCGATTCCGACCGAGGATGGCTTCCTGCTGTTCAACAACCGGCCGCTCGACGCCATGCCGTTGTGGAGCGAGGCGGTGGAGTTCACCCTCGACATGGGCAAGCGTGAGTTCGCCCGCCGATCGAGCTACGATGCCGGCCGCAGCGTGTTCACCGCGGCCTACGGCAACGTCGAGCCGCTGCCTGGCGGCGGCCAGTTTATCGCCTGGGGCAGCGCCGGGCGGTTGACCGTGCTCGACGGCGACGGGGCCGCGACGTGGGAGGCCGCGACGCCACTCGGCAGCGCGTTTGGCTTCGCCCACCCCATCGCCGAACTCTCCGGCGTGCCGTGAGCCTCGGCCTGGTGGTGATTCTCGCCTGTACGGACGGTTCGGCGACGGATTCTGCCGAGGCGGAGGCTCCGCCCGTGGTCATCGACGACGCCGACAACTACGCCCTGACCCTTGATCTCGCCGTGGAGCCCCTGGCGATTGCAGAGCTCGCCGACAACATCGTCAGTTGGGGCGACCTCACCACGGACATCCGTGGCGACACGATGAGCGCGCTCGACGTGGGGGGCATCGACATCTGGTGGCTCCAAGCCCTGGACCCGCTCGCGGTGCTGGACGCCATCGAGGGGGGCACCCTGGTCCAGGGCGACATCGCCCTGGACGCCTTCGGGCGGGCGCCGCCAGACAAGTCGTCGGTCCACCTCAACGACCTGGTCTCCTTCTGGGGCAAGTTCGAGCCCGAACAATACCTCATCGGCGGAACGGGAACCTGGCTGCTCTTGTTGAGCAACGACGCCGAGGAGCCCGTGAGTTTCCAGCTGCTGACGCCGGTGCCGGGAGGTGTCGGGGAGATCGGGTTCCGCAACGACAGGCCCGCCCTATCCATGGTCGCCGACCTCGACGCCGGCGCTGCCGCCGTGGTCCCCCATGGCGCGACGCCTACCTTCGACTGGGCGGCGTTGACGGTCGATGGGCGCGGCGCTCCGGTCGTCGCCGACGGCTTCGATCAGCTTACCGTTGCTCGCTTCGACCTCGATGCCGCCTCGCTGCAAGCGGACTTCGCCCAGCTCGAATCGCTCGCCGTGGAAAGCTGGTCGATGAGCGTCAAGGGCGAGACCTCGGCGGCCTCCGAGGGCCTCCAGAACGAGGACGGCGCGGCCTTCACCGGCATCACCGCAGACGGCACCTGGCTCTTGTGGCTGGGCTGCAGGTCTTGCCTGAGTTTTGCCCCGCCAATCGTCGTACGGCTGGCGCTGTCTGGGGCGCCCTGACCGGGGTGACGTGGGAGGGAACCGCGCCGTTGGGCGTGGCGTTTGGGTTTTGGCATTTGGTGGGGGAGTTGTCGGGGGTGCCGTAGGCAGGCCTAGGAGTCCGCCGGCGGTTGGGCCCGCGCCCGCCTCATCCGCGCGGTACGCGAAGCGCGCGGGCGAGGGCCCGTTCCGTATCGGGGCTGGTGAGGCCGTCGATCCGCGCGAGCGCGAGGCCGTGGATCGTCGAGGCCAGATAGGCAGCGCG
>CANFCK010000021.1 GCA_947445035.1 Deltaproteobacteria bacterium | reverse complement strand
GGCGTTCCGGCCGCGATGCCAGAGCTGGTGGCGGCCATCGCGGCGGGGGTGGACGTGATCGGGGAGCTGGCGTTCGCGGCCGAGGCGCTGTCGTGTCCGATCCTCGCGGTCAGCGGCACCAACGGCAAGAGCACGACCACCCACCTTTTGGCGCAGCTGTGCGGAAACGCGGGTCTTCGCACCTTCGAAGGGGGGAACATCGGCCGGCCGCTCTCCGAGGCCCCGGGCGGCGAGTGGGATGTCGCTGTGGTCGAGGTGTCGTCGTATCAGATGGAGCTGCCTGGGACATTTCGCCCTCGCGCCGCGGTGATTTTGAACCTGACGCCTGATCACCTCGAACGGCACGGCACGATGGAGAACTATGGCGCCCACAAGGCTCGGCTCTTTGCGCGGATGGGGCCGGACGACGCGGCGATTGTTCCCGCCGGCGACGCGCGACTGTGCAGGTTAACGGCTGAGCTTCCGGGCCGACGGTTCCTCCTGGGTGGGAGTCCGGGCGTGCGCATCGGGACGGACGCGCTTTTCCTGAACGGGGTGCACGACCCGGGCGAGGTGCCGCTGGCCGGCTTCGGCCTCCCCGGGAAACACAACGTCGAGAACCTCGCTGCGGCCGTGCTCCTGGCGGTGTGCACCGGCCTGTGGCGTCGTGAGCTGGACGTGACGAAGCTGACCGGGCTGGCCCATCGCATGGAAAGAGTCCACGAGGCCCGCGGCGTCGTCTGGATCAACGACAGCAAGGCGACGAACGTCGACAGCGCCCTCGCCTGCTACGAGGGCTGGAGCACGCCGTTCGTCGCCCTGGTTGGCGGCCAGGGGAAGGGCGGCGCGCACTACGAGCCGCTCTTGGGGCCACTCCGACGTGCCCGCCACGTCCTCTGTTTCGGGGCCGAGGGGCCCCGGATTCACGCGGCACTGCGAAGCGCGGATGTCTCGGCGGAGCTGTTCCCATCGATGTCAGCGGCGGTGCCGCGGGCGGCCGAACTGGCCCAGGCGGGGGACGCGGTGCTCTTGTCGCCCGCGTGCGCGTCCTTCGACGAGTTCAGCGACTTCGAGCATCGTGGGCGTCGTTTCGCCGAGCTGGCGAAGTCGTGGTGATCGTTCGCGCTTGTGGCGGTGCCCCCAAGCCCAAGTCCACCACGGCCGCTCGCACCTTCGTCATGAAGTCGGCGCCGGGATCGGGCTTCGACGTGCGGTAGTTGGGGTCGCGCTCCTCGAAAAGGGGGCTGCCCTCCAACTGCCGGTACTCCAAGTGCCCGACTAAGATGTCAATCGGATACCGCGCCGCCAACCCCCGGATCAGGCCGGCATCGGCGGCCACCTGCGCCTCGGTGAGCGGGAGGCCCGCGCCCCCACCGACGTTCTCGATCCCGATCGCGACGTGGTTCAGTCCGATGCAGTGCCGCACCACGCGATCGTCCGGAACAAGACGCTGAATCGAGCCATTCTGATCCACCAGGTAGTGCGCCCCGACGTTGAGGGCGCCGGCCCCTTGCAGCTCGGAGCGCCCGCTGAGCTTTGCCGGGGCAAACGTCGACCAGGCGCTGGCGGCGGTCGGGCCGGCCGTCCAGTGGAGCACGATTGCGCGGGGGACCATGTAGGTGTCGATGGCCGGATTGCCGGTGAGCGGCGAGGTACGGTGGGCCTGGAGGTAGGCTTCGGTGAGCGTGTCCCGTTCGGCGGTCCAGGGAAGGAGGTGCTCGACGAGCGGCGGCATCGGTGCGAGCGGCGGCAGCGGCTCCGCGTGGCCCACGGGGACACAGCTCACAAGCATGGTGGCGGTCATCGTGGCGATGACCGAGATCGGGTGCGACCGCCCTCTCACAGCGCTGCCGACGCCGCTTCCGGAGCCGGTCCACGACGCGCGACCGGACCCAGCGCCGGGCGCGCTCTGGTTCGGGGGCGACGTGCACTTCGGGGTCTCAGCGCGTAGCGGGCTCGGCGACATCGCACCCATTCTTGCGGGCGCGGTGGGCATCGTCAACCTGGAGGGGCCGATCTCGATGGGGGAGGGGGGTTCGCAGGTGCGGGACGGCGTCGTGACGCTGCGGAATCCCCGGGAAACGGCGACGCATCTGCTCAACCTCGGCGTGCGGGTCATGGGGACCGCGAACAACCACCGGGACGACGCGCTCACCCCGGACGACGCGCTCTCGTGGGCGCTGGCCAGCCCCAAACGCGCGGGGATCGAGCGGGTGGACAGCACCGGCGGCATCGTCGTTCACGACGCTGACGTGAATCTATTTGCGTACGACCTGCAAGACCCAGACCTTCCCGGGGAGCTCACCGCCGCGCTCGACGAGATCCGCCGCGGCCTTCGCGTGGTCTCCCTCCACGTCACGGGCCCCGCCTCGTACCTGCCGCGTCTTGAGTTGGTCGCCCTCGTGGACATGGCCGTGGACCACGGCGCCGACATCGTCGTCGCCCACGGCACCCACGTGATCGGGCCGGTTGAGCGCCGTGGAAAAACGGTCATCGCCTGGGGGCTCGGCAACCTGTTCTTCGATTGCGAGTGCACGAGCGAAGACGAGGCGTTGATCTTGCGGGTTTCCATCGTGGACGATCACCCCGCCCAGGTGATCCCCATCCGGGCTGGCCTCGGCGGTCGCGACGCGATGCTTCACGAGAACGCGGCGGCCGTGTTCGACCTCCTGGCCGGGCTCGGCAGCAGTCCTCTCACACGCGGCCCCCACGCCGCCGACTTCTAAGCCGCAACCCTTTCCTTTCGCACCCCGCCGGGGCGCAGCACCCTCATCAGGCACCTTCGAACCACCCCTCCTCGCGCTGCGCTTCCCACTCTTTCATCGGGCCGCCGAGTCGATCTTCCATGCTCTGCACCAGCTTGATGTTGCGTTTGTCCACCTCGGTGAGCATCGCCTCGGTGAACGCATAATCAGCCTTATACCATGGTTTTTCCGCGAAGTACTGCTGGAGAGCCAGTGACTTGAACGGCCGCCCGTGCCTGGCATAGATGCTGTTCCGCAACAAGCGTAGGTCACGACGGGACATCTCGTCGATCTGGTCGACGGAGAGCTGCGCCCCGAGCAAGCTCGGATCCTCTAGCGGGTTGCGATCCGCCACGGCCACGGTGTCCCCGCCCGACCACTCGCCGAGCGCCTCGCTCAGCAAGCGCAGCTCGATCTTGTCTTCTTTCGACGTGGCCCCCCGATCGAGCAGCGCGCTGCGCTGCGCCAGAAGCACGACGCGAGGAACGGCGCGCTCGTAGGCCGCGAGGATGGTGACGTTCTGTCGATCGACCTCCGTCAACCGGCTCAGGTCCTGCGTCTGGCCCGGCACGTACCACGGTTGGGCCAGAAAATAATCATTCAACCACGGCTTCACGAAGGGGTTTCCCACCCGGGCGAAGATGGTGTTCCGCAGGAGGGACAGCTCGCGGAGCGGGCGCCCGTCGAGGTCGGCGGAGGTGATGACGCGGTCGTAGTACAGCGCGCGCTCCGGCGCGGCGCTCACCGCGGGAACCGCCGCCACCGGTGGCGTGGGCGTCGCGATGGCAGCCGGGACCGGTACAGCGGGTTCGGGCGTTGAGCCGGCGCACGCAAGCACGAGGGCAACGCCAAAAACGGCGCCGCTGAGGCGGAGGAGGAGCATGGGCGAAGGCTAACGCGGAACCCCTCTGCTATAAGCCCCCATGCGCCTGTTCCTCTGGCTCGCCGGCTGCAACTCCGACGGAACCATCGGCTTCGGCGAACCCGACGACTCCGGCGCCCCCGCCGCCCCGGGCTCCGAAGAGCTCCCCGGTGACACCGACACCGACACCGCTGACACCGGCGAGGAGCCCGCCACGCCCAGCGCCCCAGTGCTCATCGACATCCAGTGTCCCGGGCCCGTCCCCGATGCGGCGTCGATCCCCTGCGGCATCGTCGCTGCCTGGCCAGACGGAACCACCGAAGCTTCCGGTGTCGCGAATCTGAGCCTACGCGGCCGTAGCTCCTCTGGCTTCCCAAAACACCAGTACAAGGTGGAGTTCGTCGACGATGCCGGCGACGGGCTGCCGGTGCGGCTCTTCGACCTCGGCCGGGAGAGTGACTGGGTGCTCAACGGCATGTGGATCGACCGGGCCATGATCCGCAACAAGCTCGCGTGGGACCTGTTCAACGTGCTGTCGGAAGCGCCGGATCACGCTCCTGAGTCGGTGTACGCGGAGCTCACGCTCGATGGCGCGTATCTCGGGGTCTTCCTGCTCAACCAGATGGTGGACCGCGACGCCTCTCGCTTGGAGTTCGCGCCAGACGACGGCACGGGGGCGCGGTTCATCGTCTCCGCGGACGAAGAAGGGCTGCACAGCGACGTGCAATATGCGTCGTGGAAGATTGACTATCCGCCGGAGGCCGAGCAGAACGGCGCGGTGCGCTCGGGCATCACCACGAGCCTCGGCGACTGGGAAGGTGCCATCCGCGACGGCGGCGACCCCTTCGAGTTCATGGACTTGGACAGCTTCGTCCGCTTCGTGCTGATCGAAGAGTTCATGAAGAACAACGATGGCTACTTCCTGAGCCACCGGGTTTGGAAGGGTGATGACGGGCTCTTGCGGATGGTGCCGTGGGACCTGGACCTGACCCTCGGGCAGCCCAACTACAACGAGAACTGGCGAACGGACACCTGGATTGCCTACCGATCGGAGATGATCACCGGGAGCGAAACCGCCGCCTTCAACGACCGGTTCACCGAGATTTGGCAGGCCGCGCGGCAGGGAGAATTGGCCACGGAGGCGGTGATGGCCCGCATCGCGGCGCAGCGGGCGACCCTCGGGGATGCCGTGGGCCGGAACTGGGAAACCTGGGACATCAGCACCGTCGACTTCGGAGGCGAACTCTATGTCGTCGCGACGCCCGAGGAGGAGTACGAGCGGGTCGACGCGTGGGTGCGGGCACGGTTGGAGTGGATGGACGACAACGTCGCGGGGTACTGATCTCGTCGGCACGAAGTCTATGCCGGCCACGGATGCGATATACTCTTGACTCGTCAAGATGCTCCCGCCCGGACCCGCCATGCCGCTCCCCCCCGCGCTCCCCCCCGCGACCTCGGCACTCCCCACTGCCCGTCGCTATGACACCAACCTCCTGCTGCTCACCATCGCATTATTGGCGTTCGGGCTCTTGATGGTGTGGTCGGCTAGCGCGTTCGTCGCCCAGGAGAACACCCGCGACGCCTACCACTTCGTCGTGCGGCAGGTGATCGCCATCGTCATGGGCGCGGTGCTCGGCGGCGCGGCGATGGTCACGCCCTACCGAAAGCTACAGAAGCTCGCGCCGGCGCTCTACATCATGTCAATCGTGTTCCTGTGCGCGGTCTGGATTCCGGGTCTTGGCCATGCGGCCAACGGGGCCCAGCGTTGGTTCGGCGTCGCCGGGTTCCACTTCCAGCCGGCTGAGCTGCTCAAGGTGACGCTTTTGATCGGCCTTGCGACGTGGCTCCACAAACATCGCGGCAATATCCACGATTTTCAGAATGTGCTGATTCCGGCCGGCGTGGTGATCCTCGTTCCGCTGATCTTCGTCATCTACCAACCCGATTTCGGCTCGACGGCGATCACCGGGGTGTTGTGCGCGACGATGCTGTTCTTCGCTGGGCTGCGGATGCGCTGGATCGTCGGTGTTTTTTCGTCCCTGGCCGTGGTGCTCGCCGTGATCATGATCGCAGAGCCCTACCGACGGGCCCGTCTGCTCTCGTTCTTGGATCCGTTCGCGGATTGCGCGGGCGATGGGTACCAGGTCTGCCAGTCGCTCCTCGCGCTACACCACGGCGGTCTTGCCGGTCGGGGCCTGGGTGAAGGTTCGGCAAAGCTACTCTATCTGCCGGAACCCTATAACGACTTCATTGCGGCGGTGCTCGGCGAAGAGCTCGGTATCGCGGGTTTCGTCCTGCTCGCCGGGCTCTACATCGCCCTGGCCTGGCGGGGCTTCTCCATTGCCCGGCGCGCGCCCGACCTCTTTGGCAGCCTTCTTGCGTCTACGTTCACCGTGATGATTGTCGGCCAAGCTGTCCTCAACCTCGGCGTGGTCCTCTCGGTGGTCCCCAACAAGGGCCTGGTTTTGCCGTTCCTCAGCTACGGCGCCAGCGCGATGATGATGAACATCGCCGCGGTCGGCATCTTGTTGAGCGTTTCCGCCGAGGCCCGGCCCGAAGCCGCGCCGCAAAAGGCCAAGGGACCGGTGTTCGCGTGATGTTCCGGGGGAAGTTCAGGCGCATCCACTTCATCGGCATCGGCGGCTCGGGCATGTCCGGGATCGCCGAGGTGCTCTTGAATATGGGCTTTTCGGTGTCCGGCAGCGACATGAAGGAGGGCCCGGTGACGGCGCGGCTACGTGGCCTCGGCGCGGTGATCCACCTGGGACACAACCTCGGGAACGTCGATGGGGCCGACGTCGTCGTGCGGTCGACCGCGGTTCGGGACGACAACTCGGAGCTGCTCGCGGCCCTCTCTGCAAAGGTGCCGGTCATCCCCCGCGCCGAGATGCTCGCCGAACTGATGCGGATGAAGTACGGCATCGGCGTTGCTGGGACGCACGGCAAGACCACGACAACGTCGATGGTGGCGAAGTTGTTGCACAACGCTGGCTTCGACCCGACGGTGGTCATCGGCGGCAAGCTCGACACCTTCGGCTCGAGCGCTCGACTTGGCGCCGGCGAATACCTCGTGGCCGAGGCCGACGAGTCGGATGGGAGCTTCCTCCTGCTGGATCCCACCGTCGCGATCATCACCAACATCGATCCGGAGCATATGGAGCACTGGGGCGAGTTCGAGCGCCTCGTCGACGGCTTCGTCACCTTTGCCAACAAGGTGCCGTTCTACGGATTCTCGGCTGTTTGCCTCGACCATCCCGTCGTCCAGCGCATTCTTCCGCGGCTGCGCCGACGGTACCTGACCTACGGGATGGCCGCCCAGGCTGACTACCGGGCGGACCGCGTGCGCCAATCGGGCCGGCAACTCAAGTTCCGCGTGTGGCGGCATGGCGAAGCGCTGGGTGACCTTCAGCTCGATCAGCCCGGTCGCCACAACGTGCTCAACGCGCTCGCGGCGACCGCCGTCGCGATGGAGCTGGACGTCCCTTTCGACCAGGTCCAGGCTGGGCTTCATGACTTCGGCGGCGTCGACCGCCGCTTCAGCCAGCGCGCGGACGTCGGCGGCGTGGTGATCGTCGACGACTACGCCCACCACCCGGTGGAGATCCAGGCAACGCTTTCCGCCGCTGCCGAGGGCTACGACGACCGTCGCATCATCGCGGTGTTCCAACCTCACCGCTACAGCCGTGTGGCCTCGCTGATGGAAGACTTCTGTCAGTGCTTCAACAGCGCCTCGGTGGTGCTGGTGCTCCCGGTGTACGCGGCGGGTGAGGCCCCAATCGAAGGCGCGTCGCAAGAGGCGCTCGTTCAGGGCATGTCGGAACGGGGCCACCGTGGCGTGCAGGCGGTGGGGTCCGTGGATGAGGCGGTCGAGGCGTTGGTCTCGATGATGCGGCCGGGCGACCTGGTGATCACCCTTGGGGCTGGCGACGTCAACCGCGCCTGCGGGCTCTTGGCCGCGCGGCTCACATGACCGCGGCGCTGGTTCGTGAGGAGGAGCCGATCGCTCGGCACCTGCCGCTGCGCGCCTCGCCCGGTACCTTCGAGCGCTGGGTGGAGGTCGCGGACGAGGCGCAGCTCGTGGCCACCATCCGGGCGGCCCGGGCGGAGCGCCTTGCGGTTCGGGTGGTGCCTCCGTTTCACGATGCGATGCCGCCAGAAGGGGGAGTGTCGGGCGTCGCCCTTCGGCTCGGCGTGGGGTTCGAAGTGGTCGAGCGCCGGGGCGAAAACTGGTTTGCCGGGGCCGCCGCTCCATTGGCGCGGCTGGCGACGGTTGCGGGCTGGTCGGCGCTGGCGGCGGCGGGAGGCTGCGTGGGGGACGCCCTGGACGAGGGATGGCTGGCGCCGGCGGTGGTGGGGGTGCGCCGGTTCAAAGGCCGTGGCGTTGAGGACGTCGATGGCGCCTACGTTGCCGAGCCGAAGGCGATGGTGCTCGGCGCGACGCTCAACCCCAAGGTGGCCCTCAAGCCGGTCCGCGCGGGGACGGCATTGTTGGAGCCGGGCAAGCGGGTGGCCCTGCGAGCGACGCTGGCTCGTGCTCAACTGCCAACGGTTCGCCTTTACGACGCCGCGCTGGCCGACGATGACCCGGCGGTGCTGGTGAACCGCGGCGAGGCGACCCCGAAGCAGCTGCGACTGCTGCTCCAGGCGGTCATCGAACGTGTGCGCGTAGCGACGGGTTTGGAGCTTTCTGAACGACTGGTGGCCCCTGGCCGGGGCGGGAGGTGGTGATGGCTGGAACGACCCCTGACAAATCGACGGCGACGGTGGGCGTGCTGCTCGGCGGCATCGCACCGGAGCGGCCCATCTCCTTGAAGTCGGGCGCTGCCGTCTCCAAGGCACTCCGCGCGCGGGGTTGGAACGTGGTCGACATCGACGTCGGTCGCGACTTGCCCGCCCGGTTGGTCGAGGCCGGGGTGACCCACGCCTGGCTGGCCCTGCACGGCCCGCTGGGCGAAGACGGCTGTGTTCAGGGCCTCTTGGAGGTCATGGGCATCCCCTACACCGGAAGCGGCGTGCGCGGCAGCGCCATCGCGATGGACAAGATCGCCACCAAGCGGATGCTCGCCGGCACCGGCGTGCCGATGGCCAGCGATCGCACGTGGCGACGCGGCGACGACTACCCGGAGGGCATCGGCTTCCCGGTGATGGTGAAAACGCCGGAGGGCGGCTCCACCCTTGGCATCCGCAAGTGCCACGACGCCGCCGAGCTGGAAGCGGGGTTGCTCTACTGCCTCGACTTCGCCGAGGAGGTGCTCCTGGAGCAGTTCGTCGCCGGCTACGAGATCACGGTCGCCGTGCTCGAGGGCACGCCGCTACCGGTGGTGAAGATTGAGCCGCTCAACGAGTTCTTCGACTTCGAGGCCAAGTATCAGAAGGGGATGACGCGCTACCTGGTGCCCGCCCCGATCCCTGACTCCGTGGCTGCCGACGCCCAGCGCTACGCGAAGATCGCCTACGAACGCCTGGGACTGGCCGGCGTCGCCCGCGCCGACTTCATCGTCGATGGGCAGGGAACGCCCTGGTTCCTGGAGATCAACACCCTCCCCGGCATGACCGAGACCTCGCTTTCACCCATGGCCGCGGGCCAGGTGGGGATGAGCTTCGAGGACCTCGTGGAGCGGCTCCTGAGTGGCGCGCGGTGCTGGGTGCCGGAGTTTGGGGGTCAGGGACCCGTCCCCGCACGATAGGCCCCGTTCGCCCCATGTCGCGCTCCGTGCCCGCCGATGTCCGCGTCTTTCTGCTCCTGTTGTTGATTGTCCTCCCGGCGAGGATCTTCCAGACCGCCCACGTCCGCTCGATGAACATCGACGGGGGCTACTTCACGGAGATCGCGCGGCACGTTCGGGATGGCCACGGCCTGGTCACCAACGTGTCCGTTTACAACTTCGGCTACGAGAGTTTCCCCCACCCCACGGCGGTGTACCCGCTCTGGCCGCTTTTGCTGGGGTACAGCGCGCGCCTCGCCGATCTTGAAACGCTCGCCCATTGGCTGCCGCTCGTGCTGTACACGGGCGCGGTCGTGGCGGCCTTCCTGTTCGGGCGGCGCCTGAGCCCCGAGCCGATTTTCCCGAGCGTGAATGCTGGGATCCACGGGGGACACGTAGCGGCTATTTTACTGGCGTTCAACCCGCTGTTTATCCATTTTACCTCGACTCCGTTCACTGAGGGCCTCAGCTGGTTTCTGTTCTTTGTGTATGCAGGGCGGTTGATCGCTTCACGGGACGAGACGTCGTGGAGATGGGCCGTCGAACAGGCCGTCTGGCTGGCGTTGCTGTTTTTTTCCCGGGCTCAGTTCTTGGTCATTCCGATGGCGGTCGCGGCGGCCATCGGCGTACGAACGATGGTGGGTCCCGACAGGCTCGCGTGGGCTCGCACGGGCCTCATCAGCGTGGGGCTGTTCTGTGGAGCACTCTTCTTATGGTGGTTGCACCTTGGTACCTTCGTGGTGGATGCCGGACTCACCCAGATACTGCGCTTCGATCAATCGCCCGCCAACAACCTGCTGACCGACTTTGATGTGATCGTGCCGACCGAGTCGGCCGTTTCGGTGTTGACCGACCGCCTCAGTGGCGTGGGGGTGTCGTACCTGATCGCGTCGCCTCGCTCGTGGATTCCCGGCTTTGGCGCCGCGGCGCTGGCGCTTCCGTTTGCTGCTATCTTCGGTCTTGTAGCGATGTTTCGGGGAGAAATCGCTGGCCCATCGCGACAGCTCGCGGCGCTGCGCGGGACGGGGGGAATGGGCCGGTTCACGCTCTTGGTGATCGCGGTCTGCAGCGCGTTGTCGGTGCACGCCGTTCACAAACATTTCGCGGGCGATTGGTACTTCAGCAAGCGGCAGGGGATGATCGCACTATTGAGCTTTCTCCTTCCGATGTTGTGGCTGTTGCGACGGCGGGGCTACGCGTTGATCGTGGGGACTGTCTTACTGTCGGCGACGCTTGCGGGCGGCGTCCTCAAGCTGGCGCGGGAGGGCGTGGCCGCGGACAAGGAGGCGGAGGGTACGGATAAGTTTCGGGAGCTGGTCGGGTGGCTGAACCAGCACGGCGACGCGACGAAGCCCGTGCCGTTGGCGCTGGATGAAGGGACGCTACGGCAACTGGCCTGGCGCACGGAGGGGATCGGCTACCACGCCGTCATTGTCGACACCCCGTACGAGGACATCGACGTGATGGTCCAGCGGCTCGGGGTTCGGTACCTCATCCTTCCGGGCACCCGCCGCGCCTACGCCCTCTGGCAGGGAGGGGCGGGGCGGATCGAGGCGAAGTTCGAGCTTTTGCCCGAGCGTCCCAGTGGGTACTACATCCTGCGCGTGAGGCAGCCGGCCGCGCCGCTGCCTGCCCCGCCGATCCGGAGGGTGGTGGTCCTGGGCGTCGACGGGTTGAGCTGGACGGTCATGGGTCCGATGATCGCCGAGGGCCGACTGCCGACCTTTGCCGGCTTGGTGCAGCAGGGCGCGTCGCTGACTGGAATGGATGGCCTCGGCGGCAAGGGTCCGCCGACGGAGTGGACGACGATCGCGACCGGGCGTGCGCCGCTGGACCATGCGGGGGAGGATGAGCCCGAGCTGATTTCTGTCGCGGGCGAAGCGGCGTCGACCCCCGCCGTGAGGACGCTGCCCGCGCTGTGGGACGTCGCTCGGGCGGCGGGGCGCACCGTCGACCTGTTCAACTGGCCCGTCGCCGGGTCCACGGCGGCGGCTCCCACGGCGGCGGCTCCCACGGCGGCGGCTCCCGCGGTCGCCGAAACGCCCCGCGCGTGGTTCGATCGGGCGCAGGCCGCCGATGCCGGCGCTGTTGCCGCGGCGGCATCGGCGCTGCGCACTGCGCCGAAGGACCTCACGATGGTTTACCTTCACGGCGCCGACCCCATCCAACACCTTGCTTGGAGCGGGGTAGAGCCGTTCCGGTACGGGTCGACGCCCAGCCTCCCGGCGGCCGACGCCGCGTTGGTTCAGGCCAGCTACGAATACCTGGACGGGGCCCTCGCCGAGCTCTCCGTCGCCGCCGGCCCCGACGCCACGCTCATCGTGATGTCGGCGCACGGGGCCGAGCCTTGCACCGGCAAGGCGCCAGTGCACCCCGGTTGTCACAGCCGCAGCGCCAGGGGCGTGGTGTTCATCGGGGGGTCGGGCGCGCTGCCTGGGGCCAAGCTGACGGCCATGCAGCCGACCGACATCTTCCCGACGGTGGCGTGGTTGCTGCGGCTCCCCATTTCGGCGGAGCTGCCCGGTCGCGTGCGCAGCGAGGGCTTCCGCTGGGACTACGCGGCTGGCTTCGGGCGCACGGAGGTTGAATCGTATGGGGCGTGGGCGGCTACGACGGGGCAAACGGACGCGCCCAAGTAGCGCTCAGGGCGCGGCACCCGCCACTTCACAGCTGTCGTAGTATTGGATCTCCGGCGTGAACGCGTCCACGTCGATCGCCGCGCACATGTGGGTGTGGTAGCGACCCTCGAAGTGCGTGGTGCCATCGGCATCGCGGAGGTCGCCGAGGTGGCCGCCTTGGGCGTCGAGCTCACCGGCGGCGACGTCGCTGCCGTCGAGCTCAGTGCAGCCGAGGACCACGGTGCCATCGCAGTTGATGCCGAAAAGCTCCACCTCGGCGGTGCCTGGCACGCTCGTGGTGGCGAACCCGGCCGCCACCAGCACGGCGAGGGCGCCTGGGTTGGGCGAGTGGTGATGGTAGGCGCTGTCCGGCGATGGGTGTGCTTCCCACATGTCGAAGCCGTACTTCTCATCGCGGATGTCGTCTCCTGGTCCCGCGGTGGCGTTGTACAAGCTGACCCCGTCCAGCCCCACGCCGATGGTCCCGGCCGAGTACTCCTCGTCGCTCGTCATCATCGTGAGGTCGACGAGCGCGTCGGTGATGGTGATGCCCTTCGCCACCGGGGCGGCCGGGATGCGGATGACGAACCCTTGGGTGGCGATGGAGTTGGGGTTCTGCGTGTACTCGCCGCCCCGGTCGTCCCACGCCTCCCAATTCGGGTCGCTCTCCGGGTAGTAGGAGCTCTTGTGGGGGGGGAGGTCGTTGGTGCCGAGAACGACCTCGTCGCCGTCCATCGAGATGTCGATGCACCGGAAGTAGGTCGAGTAGAACGCCGGGACATCGGCGGCGAAGGACTCGGCGCAGCTGTCGAGCGTGCGGAGGCCCTCGTCGTCGACGCCGTCGTGGGTGACGTCGTCGCCGTCGGCGGAATCCTCCGCGGTCGTGCATGCGAGGGCGAGCATCATGAGCATGGCGTCTCCAGGGTGTGTGCGGTGACAACGCATCGGCGTGCCAAATCTGGACGGCTTCGGCTTACTTTCGCAGCGGCAGCAGCTCGCGGAGGCGTCCATCACGCAAGGCCAGCCCGGCGCAGACCAGCACCCCGAGGACGAGCGGGGGAAGGAACTGCCCGTCGCCCACGCGCATCGCGACGGCCCCACCGAGGTACCCGGTGAGCAAGATCGCGCCGAGGACCGCGGTCTGGGGGATAGGGACCTCCAAAGAGCCACTAACTCGGTTACTCGGCGCCGATGCACCTCATCTTCGCCCTGGTCGCCTGCGAACCGACCGATCGTTTCTTCTGTGGCCCGGGCACCCATGTGGACGGCGACTGGTGCATCCCCGACTCCGCGGACACGGCCAGCGGCGACACCGCGGACACCGACACGGGGACCGACACCGGCAGCGACACGGCTGACACCGGCGGCGACACCGGGGACGACACGGGCGACACCGCGGATTCCGGCGGTGACGGCCCTGCCCGGGTGGTCATCAACGAGTTCATGGCCGACAACGACGGTCTGGTGGCCGACGAGCTGGGCGAGTTCGACGACTGGGTTGAGGTCTACAACGCCGGAGGCCGGCCGGCCGACCTCGAACGGATTTCGTTGTCCAACGACCCGGCTGAGCTGACGCTTTACACGTTCCCGGCGGGCTCGACACTCGGCCCCGGCGAGTTCGCCTACGTCTGGACCGACTCGGCCGCTGACCAGGGTGAGATGCACGCGTCGTTCAAGCTCGGCAACGAGGGCGGAGCGATCGTGCTGAGCGCGGCCGGCGCGATCATCGACGAGCTCACCTACGACGCGGCCACCGTCGACGTGGGCCGCGCCCGCATCCCCGACGGGGGCGACACCTGGCAGGACACCACCAACGTCACCCCCGGCGCTGCCAACACGCCCTGAGCGGCGCTACTCCTCGACGACCAGCGGCCCCAGCGGCGCGGTCCAACCGTCACCACCGACATCGACGAGCACCGCGCTGGTCGCCGCCCAGGCGTACTCTCCCGGCCAGACCGAGGTGATGGGCTCGGTGCTCTCGGCCACGACAACGTAGCTGCCATCGGTGTCACCGGGGAGCACGAAGCTGGTGGTGCACCACTCGGGAGCGTCGCCGGTGCAGGCCACGCGCGAGGTCTCGACGCCATCGCGCCATAGCGCCAGCGCCGTCACCGGAATCCAGGAGGGCGACAATGCCCGCACCGCCAGGGTGCCCGGCGCCACCACCCGTCCGGGGGCCCAGGCGCCGTCGATCGTGGCGTCGATGTACGCACCGAGCGAGGCCACCGTCGCGCGCGCCCGCATCGCCGTGCGAAGGACATCGGGACCGAACGCGGCGAGCGTGCCGCCGGTGTGCAAGAACGTGATGTTGAGCCCAGGCTTTCCGCTGGTATGAGCGTGGCTGTCGCTCACCGCCACCGGCGTGACGAGCTGCCCGTGGGCCACGAGGTCCACGTAGTAGGGGAAGTAGTCGGAGCCGTGCCCGGAGTTGATCAGCTCCATGGCGTCGAAGTCGCTGGACCAGTGGTTGGCGTCGCCCACGCGGCCGGTGCCGGGCACGTAGTTGGCCAGGCTGAACATGCCGCTGCCCCCGACGGGGTGGTTGGCCTGGATCAGCACGTCGTCGCCCAGAGTGGATCGGATGAAGGCGAAAAGCTTGGTAGTGCTGCGGGTATTCTGCCACCAGCGCGGCGCGCCGCCGTTGTTCGCGCCGGTCCGACGGGCTGGGTACGCGTTGAAGTGACCGCGCAGCACGGGACTGACTTCGTCGGCGACGACGCTGTAGAGCCACTGGTCGAGGCCCAGGGCGGTCACGATGCCCGTGTAGTCGGCGACATGGTCGTGGTCGGTGCCGACGTGAATCTCCACGCCGTTGCCGGCAGTGACCATGATCCGCTCTTCCATTGAGATTTCGCCGTCGGCGGAGGGCGAGGCGTGGGCGTGGGGGTCGATGGTGAGCACCCCCGGGATGTCATAGGCGAGGGTGAGCGCGGCCGCGACCTCGGCGGTGCCGCCGCTTTCGAGGGTGATCTGGCTGGTGACGAGCTCGTAGCGGACCCCGCGGTGCACGGTGACCAGGTAGCTCCCAGGCTCCAACGGCATCGAGAGCTGTCCGTCGCGGACGTACCCCAGCGCGGCGTGGCCGCCGGGCCGACCGGGGACCAGCCGCTCGTCGGCTCCGGCATCGGGACTGATCAGGTCGACGAGGACGCCGGCGGGACCGCCGTCCGCGATGGTGATCGTCAACGTCCCCGGCGGCGGGAGGGTCAGGTCCCCCGCGCCCGCGGCCGAGACGCCGTAGCCATCGGCGAAGGCAACGGGGAGCGCCCCCGACGCAAGGCTCTCCAAAACGTTGTCGGCGCTCAGATCGTAGGCCGAGACGTTGCCGTGCCCCTCGGCGAGGTCGGCGTGGATCGCCGGTCCGCGGCCGGTGGCGACGACGCTGACCGCCCCGGTCGCGGCAACGGAGTAGCGACCCTGCGTGTCTGTCACACCGATGGTGACGGGCTTTCCGCTGCCGTCGAGCGCGTGCACGCGGGCCCCCGCCAAGGGGATTCCGTCCGCGGTCACGACCCCTTCCAGTGCGGCGACGGTCGCTCCTTCCCGCTCCAGGCGTTCTGCCTCCAGGGTGGCGAGGTCCGGCGCAACACCCGCGCGTCCCGTCCAGGAACGACTCTCGCCCGCCGGAACGACGGCGGCTTCCTCAAACGCGGTCATGCCGGCGCCGATGCCCGAGATCAGCTCGCCGACGGGCGAAGGAGTCAACGTGCCGGTTCCGGCCATCAGCGCGAAAACGCCCTCGTTGTGCGCGCCGACGATGGCTTCCATCGCCACGGGCTCACCGTCGGGGTCAGCAAAGCCCGTCCCCGGGTGCCAGAGCTCGGCGGTCTCCTGCGCGTACAGCACGAGCATGCCGACCGAGCTGGGGAAGGGCCGCGAATCTTTGTTCTGAACGGTGGTGGTGACCTCGACGCTCCATTGCCCAGGATGAAGGACGTAGTCGGTGGTCACGACGAGGTCGTACCAGGGCACCGCTTCGTCGTTCTCCACCGCGCCGGTGATGAGCCGCATGGGTGCGGCGGGACCCGTCACTCGAACGTGCGCCTCGCCCGACGACCCATCATCCACGACCTCAACCGAGGTGGCGTCGCAGACCCGACCGAAGCTCACCATCGGCGCCAGCTCGTCGACGAGGTCCCGACCCGGCTGCCCATCGGGGCGCACGATGTCGGCGTCGATGAGCCCACCGCCGTAGTCGATGTAGTAGCTGGAATCGCCCACCGCCTCGATGATGAAGCGGGCGCGGTCGTTGTAGAGCTTGATGTCGCCCGGCGCCCCCTCCGATGAGATGCCCCCGAACAGCGCGCGCGTGTCGGTGACCACGCCAGCGCGCACCTCGTCGTCGTCGAGGTTGTCGGTGAGATCGGGTGCGGTGGGACCGGACGCGGTGTCCTCGCCGACGGTCGACGAGCAGGCGATCAGCGAAAGCAGGACCACCGTGCTTGTGAAGGTTGGGTGCATCCAGGTGAGGTATCGCATCCCGCCCGGATAGGCTCCGCGCCCGTTGGAGCCCCGATGCGCGCGTTGATTCTTCTTTTGGCTGGCTGCACCGTGGCCGACGACACCGCGGACGGCTCGGAAGACACCGGCGACAGCGGCAGCGCCAACACCGCACCCGTCGTGACCTTCGTCGAGCCGGTCGGTGCCGAGTACGCCGCTGGGGCCGACATTCCCTTTGAGGCCCAGCTTGCCGACGCCGAGGACGATCCGTCCAAGCTCGATGTGACCTGGACCGGCGCCGACGGCACGGTCTACACCATCGACAACACCCCGGTCCCCGCCGGCCATATCGAAGGCAAGCTGGTGCTGGCCGAGGGCGACTACACCATCACCCTGGCGGCCACCGACCCCGCTGGCAACGTCGGCTCGGCCTCGGTGTCGTTCACGGTCGTCACGCCGAATGAGCTCCCCGAGTGCTCGATCCTCACTCCGAGCGATGGCGACCTTTTGCGCGAGGGCGAATCGGTCCTCCTCGCCGGGGACGCCACCGACTTGGAGACCGCCAGCCTTGATCTCCAGGTGGTTTGGAGCAGCAGCGAAGACGGCGAGCTTGGGGAAAGCGTCGCGTTGCCCGATGGCACGGTTAGTCTGTACATCGACAAACTATCGGTGGGTGAACACCAGCTTTCGTTGATCGTCACCGACGGCCAGGAGGGGGAGTGCGAGGCCGTGATCTCCCTCCGCGTCAACGGCACTCCGGACGTCGACATCGACACGCCCTCTCGGAATGACGGATTCAACGAGGGCGAAGCCATCTCCTTCACCGGCACGGTCGAGGACGACCTGGAGTCGCCTACCGAGTTGGGTGTCACCTGGTACGACGAGACCGACGACGTCGTCTTCAGCACGGGCGGGGCCAACTCGAGCGGCGAGGTGTCGGCCTCGTTCTCGGGGCTCTCCCCCGGCGAACACAAGGTGTACCTCGGCGCCAAGGACGACGACGGCAGCACGGGGTGGGACTCGGTCGAGATCGTCATCAACGATCTCCCCCCGGCACCGACGGTGGTCATCACCGGGAGCACGGCGGAGGAGGACCTGGTCGCGACGATCACCGTGGAGTCGGTCGATCTGGAACTGGACTCCATCACCTACGGCTACGCCTGGACGGTCAATGGCGTGCCTTTCCCCACCACCGATGCCACCATTCCGGCGGCGTCGACGAGCGCGGGTGAAACGTGGGAGGTGATCGTGACGCCCAACGACGGCTACGGCGACGGCGACGCTGCAAGCGCGACCGTGACGATCCCGTAGCCGGCACAAACGCTTATGCAACCACGCGCTCCCTACCTCGGCGACCCTGGCGCGTACGAGGCGTTGGTCTACGACTTCGTCGTCGAGCCGGGGGCGAAGGTCCTCGCGTTGGACGACGACCACCTTGTCGCCCGCACCGCCAACGGTCCAGTGATCGTCGCCCGGCTCTCGGTCACTGGGGAAAGCGCCTTGGCGGGGCTGGTGACGGCGCTCAAGGGTGCGGGGGTCGTCGTCGTCCTCGCTGGCGGTTCGGGTGCGGAGGGCGAGGGCATCGTCGGCAGCGCCGCTTGGAGCGGGGCGCCCTCGGTGACGGTGATGCATCTGAGCGACGATGGCGCCCTGCTTCCGGAGCTCACTGGCGGTGTCGCGGGGGCCGTCCGCGCGTGGATTCTGGCACGAACGCAAACCACGCCTGACTGGGGGAGGTTCTACGCCCTGCTCGCGAAACAATCGGTGCTCCAGGACCGGGAGCAGGCCGGGGTGCAGACACGTCTGGTGGCGCGGACGCCGTGGGTGACCCGAAGCCTCGTGGTCCTGATGGGGGCGGTCTTTCTGCTGGAGTTGTGGATTCGTGCCCCGAACGACAACGGCGCCATGGGGTCGATGGGGGCGCTGACCCAGCGCGGCGTAGCGGCCGGCGAGTACTGGCGCATGCTGACGGCAACCCTCCTCCACGGCAGCGTCTTGCATGCCGCCGTCAACTTGTACGTCCTCTGGCGCCTCGGCGACCTCGTCGAACGGGTGTTTGGGCCGGAGCGGACGCTGATCCTTTACGTCCTGGCCGCGGTGGGCGGCAGCGGCGTGAGCCTCGTCTTTTTGGGCGACCATGCCTCCGTCGGCGCTTCCGGGGCGATCTGGGGGCTGATGGCGGCGCAGCTGGTGCTCGGCGTTGCGGCGGCGGGCAAACTTCCGGGGGACCTTCGCCAGCGGATGCGTTCGGCGGCGGGGCAGAACCTGATCCTGAACCTCCTGATCTCGTTCGCGCCCGGCATCGACTGGGGCGCCCACCTTGGCGGTGCGCTGGTGGGCGGAGTGTGGGCGTGGGTGCTCACTGGCACGCTGCCGGCGTGGCCGGAGGGGGGATCGCCCACGCCGGATCGGGTCTCGTTGCCGCTTCGCGTCTTCGGCTTCGCTGCTGCCGCGCTCTTGGCGGTCGCGCTGCTCAAAGGACTGGAAAGCACGTTCTGGTATATGATGTCCGTCTGAGAAAACGGATTACCAGCGGGCATGTTCGCGCCCGGCACCATCGTCGACCGCTACGTGGTGGACGCGCTGATCGGCCGCGGCGGTATGGCAAAGGTATACCGCGTGCGCCACGTCAACCTGGGCAGCGTGCATGCGCTGAAGGTGGTCGAGGTTCCGGGCGAAGAGGTCGTCGATGGAAACGCAGGACGTGCTTTTCGCCGACGTCTGCAGCCGCGTGGCCAGCAAGGTGGAGGGGCTGGGCTACGCGCCTGTGGCCGAGGCGGTGGACTCGGCAACTCGCCCTGCGTCGGACTTCAACTCCAAGTCGTGAGACCCCGGCGCCGCCCGCTGATCAAAGCACCGGCTTGCAGCTGACGCCCAGACCCTTTTCAACGCGCACGCAGGCGATCGCCGGCTTTGCGGCGCACCCGGTCTCGGTGCACACGGTGGGAGTGACCACCAGCGAGGACTTCGACACGACATCGAGCGCCAGGTACCCGCCGAGTGGGGGGCCGTCTGCGTCACGCGTATAGGTGAAATGGCTGGTGACGTCGGGACAGATCTTTGGTTTCCGCAGCTCCATCCCCCCGCCCGAGGTCAAGGCCAGCACCGACTCCACCATCACCGCGTCCAGGTGGTGCGCGTGACCGTTGAGCCACAGGTCCATCGGGGGCTTTCCCAGCCACGCGACCGGAATCTTGTCTTGCTCGTCACACTTGCCGGCGGTGGTGCGCCAGGTGTAGTGTGCGGCGTAGAAACGCCAGGATTCCTTGCGAAACTTGAGCGACGGCTTGGGTGCGCCAGCTCCGTAGAAGCCGGCGTCGATCACCGCGAGGTCTATCGCCACCCCCGCCTTGTCGAGCTTCCGTACCGCGCTGGGGTAATCCCCCTTGCTCCAGCCCAAAAGCTCGAACGCGGCGACGGAGCAGGCCCGGGCCGCCGGGGAGAAGGCGTCCTGCGCGACGGTGGTGACGTCGTGATTGCCCAGCACTGGGATCACCTTCTGGGGCGGGATCCCCTCGTAGAAAGAACGATAGCGCGCGGCCAACAGGGTGGCGCAAGCGTTGTCGTCGATGGGCGGGGCGTCGTAGAAGAGATCGCCCAACGCCAGCAGCCAGTCCGCCGTTGCCATCTCCTTCACGAGCTGCGCGCTCACGACCTTACCGATCGCGGTGTCCTCGCCCGTGTCGCCCACGAGGATGATGCGGGGACCAGCGAGGGCGACGGCGGTGAGCAGTGCGAGCATTCGGCCAGTCTATCGAGGGTAGATGGCGGCGGCGCAACAACTGCGGTATCCTCCACCCCAGAGGTCGCCACGGTGCTTTCCTTTGCCCTCGCTTGTGGACCCATTTCGCTCGGCGGTGGCGCTGACGATGACGCCCCAGTGGCAGACGCCCCCATCGGCACCTACGAGATGGGTTGGCCGATCGACGCATGCAGCACCGACTTTCCCGACGAAGGCACTGGCCACGCCGAGGGCGACGTGCTCCCCCAGTACTCGCTCTTGGCGCAGACCGGGGAGCGGGTGAACTTCCACGACTTCTGCAATCAGGTGGTCTACATCGAGTTCGGCTTCTTCACGTGAAGCAGCTGTCAGTCGGGGGCCGGCGGCCTCCAGGAACTGTGGATGGAACACGCTGACGACGGGCTGATGGTGATCACGCTCTTGACCTCTGATGCCGAGAACAACGTCGCCGACGACGCCGACTGCAACGACTGGGCCGAGGCCTATGGGTCCACACACCCCATCGTCGCGGACGACGTGGGCTTGTCCTGGAACGTGATGGAAGGCGGGTACGGCTACCCGTTCTTCATGCTCCTCGATCGGGGCATGGTCATCGAGACGCTCGCCGACGGGGACGGGTCCATCAGCAAGGAAGAGATCGTCGCGCTTTTGTAGCTCGCGACGAGCCGGCCTACCGCCGATGGGGTCCATCACCGCGCGTGGTGGAGCCGCCCTGGGCCGCCATGATAGGCCATCGTGCGATGTTTTTAGCCACTTTCCTCGGCTGTATGAGCGGCGATTCGGTGCCGCCCGTGGCGGCAGGTCCGGTCGCGACCGAGGCTGCCGCCGTCGCGACCGCGCCAACCTCGCCCGCTCCCGCACCGCCTCCCCCGCCGCTCCCCGCAAGCATCACCATCCTCGGCGCTGGCGACGTGATCCCCCACGACCCCGTGAAGCTCAGCGGCGCGCGCTACGGCTGGGCCAGCTTGTTCGCCGAGATCGCGCCCATGGTGCAGGCGGCCGACCTGGCGATCGTCAACCTTGAGACCCCCATCGCCCCGGTGCGCAATGGGCGGCTCGGGGAAAAGGTGTTCAACGCCCCGGTCGAGCTGGCGGTGGCTCTCCGGGATGCGGGCTTCGATGGCGCCGCGCTGGCAAACAATCACGTCTGGGATCAGCGCACCGACGGGCTTCTGGAGACGTTGAGCAACCTCGACCAGGTCGGCCTGGTTCACGCCGGCGCAGGCGCCACCTGCGCGGACGCACAGAAACCGGTATTCTTCGAGCGCAACGGCATCAAGGTCGGCTGGTTCTCCACGACGCGGATTCACAATCTCTACTTGAACCGCGGCCCCGACGAGCCCTGCGTCTTCAAGTTCGACGTGGACGACATCCTGGCGGGGGTCGCCTCCGCTCGTGCCGATGGCGCCGCGCTGATCGTGCTGTCGTTGCACTGGGGTGTCGAGTACCAGACCACGCCCAAGGACTGGGACGAACGGTTCGCGCGCACGCTCATCGCCGGCGGCGTGGACATCATCCTTGCCCATCATCCGCACGTCCTCCAGAGCGCCCGCTGGATCGAGAAGAACGGCCGCCGCGGGGTGGTCATCCACAGCCTCGGCAATCTGATGGCCGCCCAGGGGTGGAGCGCGGGGGCGGCGTCCGGTTCCAGTCAGGCGCTGCGTCGCGACGGTGGGCTCTTCGAGGTCGTCGCTGAGCGCACGACAGAGGGTGTGCACCTCGTTTCGGCGCGGCTCCATCCGACCTGGGTCGAGCATGGCCAGACCGGCTGTCGTGGGCGCCCCTCGCGAATGCGCACCGTGCTCATCGAGGCGGCGCTCGGCGATCCGGCCTACGCCGGGTGCGGATACGCGGCGCGGCTGCCGATCGTCCGTCGCATCGTGGGGGCGGAATTTCTGACCCCGAAGTAAGGGCTCCGCAGTGGCCGCGACCCTCTACAACGCCTTGGACGTCCCTGCGTTCCGGCGGTTTCAGCTCGCCCGCATCTTCATGGTGTTGGCCCAACAGATCATGGGTGTGGCGCTGGGATGGCAGGCCTACGCGATCAACGACAACGCGATGGATCTGGCGTGGGTGGGGCTCGCCCAGTTCTTGCCGACCTTCCTGCTGTTTCCGGTCATCGGCGCGGCGATCGACCGCTTTGACCGGCGCAACCTGCTCGCCGGGTGTTGGGTGGTCATCGCGGTGGGGATCCTCGGGCTGGGCGCGGTGGATTTCTCCGGCACCAAAGAAGTCTGGCCTCTTTTGGTGCTCTCCGGCCTCGTGGGGCTGGCCCGCGCGTTCTCGTCGCCGACCAGCCAGAGCATCCTCCCTGAGCTCGTGCCCGCCACGCACTTTCCGAACGCGCTGACGTGGTCGTCCAGCGTCTTTCAGCTCGGCGCGATTGCCGGACCCTGGTTTGGGGGCTTGGTGTACTTCGCGCTCGGCGCGGCGTGGAAGGTGCACATGGTCGCGGCGGCCTGTGCGGTGGGTGGCGCCGTTGCGGCGTTGGCGCTTCCGGCGGCCGGCCCGGCAACCACGGAGCGGAACCGCGGCGGTGCGATGGACGGGCTACGGTTCGTATGGTCGCGACCGGACATGCTTGCGGCGCTTTCCCTCGACCTCGTGGCGGTGATGTTCGGTGGGGTGGTCGCGCTTTTGCCGATCTATGCCAAGGAGGTGCTCGGCGGTGGGCCCGACACGCTGGGGCTGCTGCGAGCGGCGCCGGCAGCGGGCGCGGCGGCGATGGCGCTGTGGATCGGGCGCCATCCCATCCAGCGGCGTGCCGGCGCGCTGATGTTGGGGTCGGTCGTGGTCTTCGGTGTCGCGACGATCGTGTTTGCCCTCTCCACGAGCGTGGCGCTGAGCCTCGTGGCGTTGGCCATCGCGGGGGCCGCGGACGAGGTGAGCGTGGTCATCCGCCACTGCATCGTGCAGCTGCGCACCCCCAACGAAATGCGCGGCCGCGTCAGCGCGGTGAATTGGCTCTTCGTGTCGGTGAGCAATGAGTTCGGTCAGTTCGAGTCCGGGGTGGCCGCAACCGTCTTCGGGCTCGTTCCCGCCGCGGTCCTCGGGGGGGTGGCCGCCATCGTCAGCGCGGGCGTGGCCGCGGTCTGGTCGCCCGCGCTACGCGAGGTAGACGAACTCAAATGAGCCGCGTTGCCATCATCAGCCGCGGGGACATCTTCCCGACCCAGCATGGCGCGGCGGTCAAGATCGTGCGCACCGCGGAGGCGCTCGCCGCGGCCGGCGACCATGTGGTGCTCATCTCCGACGACCGCGAGGCCTACCTCCGCTGGCAAGGGGGCGCCTTCCTCCGCATTCCGTTCGGCGCGCGCTTCCGGGCCGCGCAGGAAGCCCCGCTGTTGCGCGATCAGGCGCGCTTCGAGCGCTGGCTCACCCGCATCGGCTACCCGCTCGACGAAACCTTCCTGTACCGGCCCGTTGTCGACCCGGCGTGGTGGCTGCGGGTGCTCTACGTGGGCCTCCGCGAGCGCATCGACGTCTACCAGGCCGAGTTCCCCGGGTACGCCGTCCCCGCCGCGCTCGCAGCCAAGCTGCTCGGTGGGCGGAGTGTGCTGGTGCAGCACAATGTCGAGCATGATCGCTTACGACAGATGGCGGGGCTGTCCACGGGAGCGCTGGCCCGCATCCGTGCGATCGAACTGGCGGCCGTCGCCGCGGTGGACGAACTGGTCGTGTTGTCCGAGGAGGACCGCGCACGGCTCGGTGGGCGGGGTTGGCTGATTCCACACGGCGTGGATCTCGCCAGCTACGGCGGCCGCGGGGTCGATCTGCGTGCCCGCTATGGCCTTCGCGGGGGGCCGGTGCTCTTCTTCCACGGCACCCTGCACTACGCCCCCAACACCGAGGCCGTGCGCTTCCTGGCCGAGCGTGTGCTGCCGTCGCTGCCTGACGACGTTTCCCTGGTCTGTACGGGAATGGGCGCGCCCAACGCCTACGCCTCCGACCGGCTGCGGTTCACCGGCCCGGTGGACGACCTCCCCGCGCACATCCAGTCCGCCGACCTGTGTGTTTGCCCACTTTTCGCGGGCGGCGGTACCCGCATGAAGCTCCTGGAATACTTCGCTGCCGGCAAGGCGGTGGTGAGCACGCCGCTCGGGGCCGAGGGACTCTCCCTCCGTCACGGAGAAGAGCTGCTCCTGGCCGAGGGTCACCAGTTCGTCGCCGAGGTCCACCGCGCGCTGGGAGACGCGCCGCTGCGCCGTCGTCTCGGAGAGCGCGCCCGCGCCTATGCCGGAGCGCGGGACTGGTCCGACGTCACCCGCGCCACCCGGGCCGTCCACCGTGGCGAAGGGCGCGATTTTGTGCCCCGCCCCCCGATCGAGGCCCACCTGCCGCCGCGCGTGCCCTCCAAGCCGCTCACGCTGCTCTTCCTCATCAACCGCGGCTGCAACCTCCGCTGCAGCTTCTGCGACCTCTGGGACCGCCCGGAAAACGTCCCCACCGAGCGCGCGTTGGCCCTGCTCGACGAGGCTGCTGCCATCGGGACGAGGGTGGTGGTGCTCACGGGCGGTGAGCCGCTTTTGCATCCGGGCCTCACTGACATCGTCCGCCGCGCTCGCTCGTTGGGGATGGCGGTGAACGTCACCACCAACGGCACGCTGGTCGATCGCCACCTCGAACGGCTCGCCGGCGCCGGGCTCACGTCGATGAGCTTCTCGATCGATGGGCTTCCTGAAACACACGATCGGCTCCGCGGACAGGTCGGCGCCCATGCGCGGACGTGGAAGCAGCTCACCCGGACCATCGCCGACGGTCGCATCGACACCGCCGTCTACTTCACGGTCACCAACCAAAACGTTCGCGAGCTGGTTGCGGTGTACGAAGCGTCGCGAGCCGCAGGCGCCCGCTTCGACTTCTGGCCGGTCAACGACGCCCCGGAGCTCTACCTCACCAGCGACGCGGACCAAGCGGCGTGGCTGTCGGCGGTGGACACACTGTCGCGACGCGATGCGGATGTCGCCGCCAAGGCCCATTACTACGCCGAATCGTTGCGCTACCACGCGGGCGAGCGCGGGCCGGTCCGCTGCCTCGGGCTCGTCGACCAGTACGGCGTCACCTATACCGGCGACCTGTTGCCCTGCTGCGTGTGGGGCGGGGAGGGCCTCAAGGTGGGCAACGTCTTCCGCACGCCGCTCTCGGCGTTGTGGCGCGCCCCAGAGGTCCAGCGGCACCGCGAGCACCTCTGGGGAAAAGGTTGCTCCGCCGGTTGTTACAACCACTCGTTGTATGAGCTCGTCGCTTCGACGGGGCAGAGCCATCGGGTGGGGTGAGGCGGCCGCCGCTGCGCTTCGCCCTGCCGTTTGACCCGACGCCCCCGGGTCCTGCCGACGCCCCCCCGTTCGCCGAAGCCGGGGCCGCCGCTCACGCGTGCGCCGCCGCCTCACCCCACCCAGACATGCCGCCCGCCTCGCTGCGTGGCGCTCCAGCTCTCCCGTCGCAACGGCGGGAGAGCTGGCGTCGTACCGAGCACGATCCCCGTCGTCGCCGGGGTCGAGGAGCGCGCCCGCATGGACTTCGCAGACGCGCTCGGCATCGGCAGGCGGAACCGCTGGTAGCGCATGCTCGGTCGATGCGCTGCACCTCTCGCTCGACGCTGGCCGCGGTGTCGGTTCGCAGCTGAAAGCCGCGGAGGAGGTCCAGTAGCTCGTCGGGCGACCGCACCTCCTGCACCGGAGTGGTGTCGAATACCCGGTGGAAGCTCGCCACCGGAAAGCGGAGCGGGTCCTGATCGGACACGGGCTGTTCTACACCGGGGGCAAGGTTAGCTCACGCCGATGGCATGGTCGCGCGCGAAGTTCAAGGGTCAGCGGGTGTGGGCCGAAGTCGATGCGGACGGGGCTCCGCTCGCCGTCGCCGGTCGGATCGCGGTCCGATATTCCGACAAGGCGGGGGCCACCATCTACCAGGCGGGAGCGGGCCGGGTGGAGCCCGAAGGCTCTGCACCGGTCGAGCTTCCTCCGGGTGCCGCCGCCCCTGAGTCTCCGCTGCCCGCAGTCGGCGCGGCTGGTCCGGCGCCGGCGCCACGCCCTTCCGGCCGCGGCAGTGGCTTCGGTTCGGCCGGCACGCGCACCGCGGCGCAGGCGGGCGCTGCCAAGACCGCGGCGACGGTGCAGGTGGCGGCCGCGTCCAGCGCGATTCGCTGTTTCACCGACGGCGGGTGCACCGGGAACCCCGGCCCGGCGGGTTCCGGCTGCCTGGTGAAGTTCCCCGACGGCCGGGTGATCGAGCGCCACCGCGGGCTCGGCTTCTCCACCAACAACGTCGCCGAGCTGACGGCGATCGCGATGGCGCTCGACGAGCTGGACACGGCCGCCGAGCCCCCGGAGTCGGTGGCGGTCGTCTTTTCCGACTCGCAGTATTGCCGCGGGGTACTCACCCAGGGCTGGAAGGCCAAGGCCAACGTGGAGTTGATTGCGGGTCTGCGCCTGCGGCTTCGTGCTCGTCCCGGGGTCAGCTTGCAGTGGGTGGCCGGCCACGTGGGCCTCGCCGAGAACGAGCGCGCGGACGAACTGGCTCGCCGCGGGGTGGAGGAGTCGCGGCGGCGTGGCGTTTGAGGCCGCTCAGCCGGCGATGACCGGCCGAACCTCACGCCGCCTCGACGCCGCACCGGTCGAGGCGTAGGTTCACCCCGAGGTTTGGGTGGCGACTTTTTCGTACTACGCGACCGCCGTGGCCGTAGCAGCGGGTGTCCTCGGTCACCTCAACCCCGTCGATCTCATCGCGCGGGGCAAGTTCGTTCGAGCGCTTCAGACTCTCGACGGCGAAGGCAGCGCGACGGTCTGCCTCCCTGCGTCGACCGATGGCTAACGTACCGCGCAGCTCGGCGAGCTTCCGGCGGTGGTCGTCGCGCTGGAGGCGGGCGGTGCCCGCGGTCTGGTGCTCGATTTCGACTACGGCGAAGTCCCGGCGGCCACGTTCACCGCGACCTCGCTGCCGATCGCAGTGGGATGGCTGGGCGCGCCCTCGATGCTCCCCGCCAACGTACAAATCGGCGAACGAAAAGCCGTTGATCAGGGGCCGCGGCCGTCGTCGTAGGGGTGCCGATCGACGCGGCCGTGCCCCCCCTCGCGGCCGTGGCGCTCGCGCAGCATCGCGGGTCGCCCATCGCCAGCTACCAGGGCGGCCAGCTCCACATCGGCGACCAGGCGTGGCCCGCTCGCGGAGACACGCACGTCTTCATGCCCTACCTCATCCCCTTCTTCGACTGGGACAAGCGGCCCGCCTGGTCGGGCGTGGCGGGGCGCACGGTTTTTCTCGGCGCCTGCCGACTCGACCGCGACCTCACCCGCTTTGGCCGCCAACCCGGCGTGGTCGCGCATGGCGAGATGTTCGAGACCCTGCGCGACGGAGCCGATCCCGTCGATGCTTCCGCGGCCACCGATGGCTTCCTCGCGCTGGTCACCACCGGTCTCGCGGCGGCTTCGCGCCGTTGGCATGTGCGCGCGGGGCCGGCGCTGGTTGGCGTGGCGGTCGTACTGCTCGTCGCCTGGGCGCAGCTCCACGGCCTGTGGCTCGGGCTTTCCGGCGTCGTGGTGGGCGCCGGGATCCAGGCCTTCCGGCGGGGCGCGTAAGCAGCTCCCAGGCCCATGAGAACGCCAGGGAGAGGGCCCTTCCCCCCTTTCATGATAGCGCCGACGCATGACGCGCCTCCTCCTCTCCGTACTCCTGGTCGCCTGTGACACCGCCACCGACCCGCTCGCCACCGAGTTCACCGACTGCGATCCGCTGTCGTACTCGCGCTGCGCCGATCCCTTCCCGTCCAGCTTCTTCCTTCGGGAAGACACCTCCACGCCCACCGGCGTTCGGGTGCACCTGGGGCCGACCACCCTCCCGTTCACCAACCAGGGCGAGCTCAGCTACCAGCCTGACCCGAAATATTGGAACGAGCTCGACGGTTTTTCGCCAATGACGCCCTTGATCGTCGAGATCCCGGGCATGGCCATCGGTACGCTTCCCGGCCACGCGAACATCGGCGATTCCCTCCTTGAGGCCTCCGACGTCATCGTCGTGGACTGGGACACGGGTGAACGCCACCCCGTCTGGTGCGAGCTCGACTACGCCGGCAACGCGATCGAAGGCAGCCGGATGCTGTACATTCGGCCGGCAACGCCGTATCTCAACGGCCATCGTTACGTCGTCGCCCTGCGCCACATCGGGGACGCGGCGGGCGCTCCGATCACGCCAAGCGAGGGCTTCCTGGCGCTGCGGGACGACGTGGAGACCAACAACTTCGACCTCGAAGGTCGTCGCGACCTGTACGCAGAGATCTTCGGCAAGCTCACCGACGCCCACTGGGCGCAGGAGGACGTGCACATTGCGTGGGACTTCACGATCAAGTCGGCCGAGTCCGTCGCCGGTCGCATCCAGTTCATGCGCACCGACGCCAAAGAGCGCGTGGGCGCCGACGGCCCGCCCTACGTCATCGACGAGGTCCAGGAGTTCACCCCTGAGCAGGAGCTTCACACGTGGAAGCGCATCCACGGGCGGATGACGGTGCCGCTCTACACCGAGACCGACAGCTCCGACACCCTGCTCACACGCGACTCGTCGGGCATGCCAACGTATAACGGGGAGACGACGGTTCCCTTCACGATCGTCGTTCCGCGCACCGCCCAGACCAACCCGCGGCCGCTCCAGCTCCTGCAGTACGGCCACGGCCTGCTCGGCGGCCAGGACGAGGTGCACAGCGGCTACCTCGCCGAGGTGGCCGACCGGTACGGCTACATCCTGTTCGCGGTCGACTGGACCGGCATGAAGGAGGATGACGTCGATGCGATCACCCTGATGCTGGTTCAGGATCTCGGCCGCTTTGCCACCATCGCCGAGCGTACCCAACAGGGCTACCTCGAGTTCGCGGCGGCAATCTGGATGATGCAGGGCGCCATGGTCCGCGACGAGGCGATGAGGGTCGAGGGCACCGCGCTCATCGACGCCAGCGACGTTGTCTACTACGGCAATTCCCAGGGCGCGATCCTCGGGGGGGGGTACGTCGCCAGCTCCCCGGAAATCGAGCGTGCCACCCTCGGGGTCGGCGGCATGCCCTACTCGATCCTGCTGACGCGGAGCTCCGACTTCGTGCCCTTCTTCGCGATGTTCCAGTCGGTCTACGATGACGAACGTGACCTGGTCTTGTGGATGGCGCTCATCCAGCAGATCTGGGACCCGGGCGAGGCGGGCGGGCTGGGTCGGCAGATGAACGCCGAGCCCCTTCCCGGGGTCAGTGCCAAACAGATCCTATTGCAGGACGCCATCGGCGATGCCCAGGTCACGACCCTCGGCGCCCACAACATGGCCCGCGCTTATGGTGCTACCAACCCCAATGTTCCGCTGGTCGAGCTCTGGGGAATCGCCTCCGTGGACGGCCCCGTCACCGGCAGTGCCATCACCGAGTACGACCACGGCGCGCCCGTGGTGCCGCAGGACAACACTCCGCCCAACGACGAGTTCGACACGCACGAGGACACGCGCCGGGCCTTTGCCGGCCAGGAGCAGATGGCACACTTCTTCGAGACCGGCGAGATCGTCAACTACTGCGTCGGCGCCTGCCTGTGTGCGGAAGGGAACTGCGACGCGGTGCCCTGAGCGCCTCCGTCCCCTACGCGACGCCCCGAGCCGCCCAGACCACCCCGCTTCCTCGTGGACGAGTGGCCCGGTCTGCTGCTACGGCGGGACCGGCTGCGCCGACGCGTAGATGCGCACTCGACGACTCTTGTTGACCCTGGTCAGTCGCGCGGCCACACCCGCGCGAAATTCGGACGAACAGTAGACGTCGGCCTTGGTGTCGAGCACGATCCACACACGCTGGCTCCGTGCCAGGCCCGCCAGAAGGGTGTCCAGCTCCTCGATCTGGTCGTAGATGAGGGCGCCGAAGTACTCGTCTCGGGGTTCCGGAAAGGTCGTGAAGCCGCGGGCGCCGTTCGGGTGTTGCCGAATGATCCCATCGGTCTTTCCGACATAGTGGTCCGAGATCCAGGGATTGCTCGTGAGGACCAGGTCCTCGTCCGCCACCTGGGTGCGCAGCCATCGCAGCTCCCGCTCGATCTCGGGGTGGCCCTGCCGCGACTGGTCGGGGAGCAGGTAGCCGGACGCGTACACCGCCTTCATCGCCTTGGGGCGCTGGGCGGCCACCAGGACGGCGCCCCCCTGGAGCGCGCCCGCCAGCAACGTCGCGATCAGCAACCGCGGCGGCAGGCTCCGATCGCGTATCGCTGCAACGAGGCTCGCAAGCCCGAAGGCCACGAATAGTGCGTAGAGCGGCAGCAGGAACAATACGATGCGGTGCCCGGTCTGGTCCATGACCAGCGCCACCTGCACGAAGGGGACGGCGAGCATCACCAGCAGGAAGCGCGCGCCGGGCGCTCCCCCAGCGGCGGTGATCGCACCGAGCAAAGCCAGCCCCAGCGTGCCGGTGAGCATTCCGTCGAGGTGCAGCAGATGCCAGAAGAAGCGGGTGGGGGAAAGGGAAAACTCGAAGAAGTCGGGCGGATTCCCGCCCGAGCCGATGACCACGCGAAGCGCGTTCGCCGGCTGGAACACGGCGAGCGCCATGCTGCCGGCCAACACCAGGGCGCTGGACCATTCCGGCACGCCAATGGGATGACGCCGGATGATCGCGGTCAATCGCGTCCGTAGCGGTGCGGGCTCTATCGCGAACAATGCCAGCGGCACCGCCGCCACGAGTGTGCCCGCTCCGCGCTCACACTGGAGCCCGAGGGCGAGGACCCAGAGGGCAAGGATCCGGTGGCGTCGCGACCCCTCGCCAAAGCCCCGCCACGCGGCGTACGTCGCCCAGGTTGTGAAAAACGTCAGCAGCCCGTACATGCGAGGGCTGACGGAGTAGGCCATCTGCATGCTGCTGCACGCGAGCAGGAACGCCGCGAGGAGTCCCGTTCCTGAGGAGCCGAGCATACGCCGACCGATCTCGTGGACGAGGGCCAGCGTTCCCACACCCGCGACGAGGCTCGGCAGCAGGATACCCACGTCACCCGTGCCGAATATGCCGGTGGACAACGCAAGCACATAGTGTGCGAGGTAGGCGCGGTTGTACAGCTGGCCGGAGGGCAGCAGCGGCAAGCCTTGGTCGCGGATGGCGGCAGCGGCCATCAGCGAGATCCCATCGTCGGTGCTGATGCTACGAAACTGAACACCGTAGACGAGCCATCCCGCCGCGGCGCCAACCAGCGTGGCGACGGCGGCCATGCGCGCCCATGGCGCGGCGAGGAAGGCGCGCCCGGTGAGTTTCATGCGCCGAACGTAACCGGCCGCCTGGTGGGGTAACGCCGTGCTTGGCGCGGGTGCGAGGCGCGATGTAGGCTGCGCCGTGCAGCCCAGCGGAGCCGTTTCGAGCGTGAGGGCCCCGGCGCTACGGTTGGCGATGGCGGTTTTGGTGTCGGGGGCACTGCTCGCGGCGGTGCTCTCCCGACTCGCCACGGCGACCGCCCTGGAGCGCCTCTCAAGCGCGGACCTACGCTGGCTTGCTGCCTCCGCGCTCCTGTCGGGCGTGGTCCTCGGCATGCGAGGGATGCGGTTCTCGGCGCTGATGCAGCGTCCCGACCCGGGCGCAGCCACCGCCGCGGTCGCCGCCCAGGGGTTCCTCACCCGCGTGACGCCCTTCCGGCTTGGGGAGTTCGCCATGCCTTACCTTCTGGGCCGGTACGCGGGCGAGGATGCCGGCCACACGCTGGTCGCCCTGCTGCTGGTGCGGTTGATCGATTTGTGCCTGATCAGCGGCGCGGGCACGGTGGGCGCCATCGCGTTCGCCGGTCCCAGCCAGGCATGGCAAGGAGGAGCGGCGGCCCTGCTCGTCGCGTTGGCGCTTCTGCTCTTCGGGTTTCGCAGCTGGCTTCGCCTTGGCACTTCGTTGGCGATGCGCGTCGCGACGGCCGTCGGACTCGCCCGGATCCCGGCGGTCGCACGCACCGGGGCTCGCCTGGAGGAGATGTTGGCCAACATGGCCGGACTCACCCGGGGGCAGCACGTCTCCGTGGCGGCGTGGTCCATTGGCATCTTCGTCGTGCAAACCGTACTGTTGGGGATGCTGCCGCGGGCGTTCGGGGTACAGTTGGAGCCGTTGCAACTGCTGATCGGCGCGTCGATCGCGCAGATAGGGGCGGCGCTTCCCATCGCAAGCGTTGGATCATTCGGGACGCTCGAAGTCGCGTGGGTGGCCGGCTTCGTGTGGGTGGGCGTCGCCGAGGACGACGCGATCGTCACCGCGGTCGCTGCGCAGGTGCTCACGCTGGGCTACTCCGCGGTGTTCGCGGGCTTGTGCTGGCTTTACCTTGATCGTCGGGGTCGCTCGCCCGAGCGTGCGCCAGCGCGTTAGGCACCCGCGCAGCCGAATGTCGTCCGATACCGCCAGCTCCGACGCGCGCGCCTCGCACGACGCGGGGCTGCCCTACCTCTCCGTCGTCGTGCCGATCTTCGACGAGGAGGCGAACATTCCCGGGCTCTACGCCGAGCTCACGGCGGCGCTCGCGAGCCTGGGCCGGTCCTACGAGGTGCTGGCGATCGACGACGGCAGCCGGGACGGCTCGTTCGCGGCCCTGAGTGCGGTACAGGCACGCGACTCGCGGTGGCGCGTGATTCGATTCCGCAAAAACTTTGGACAGACACCTGCCTTCACCGCCGGCTTCGACCTGTCGCTCGGTGAATGGGTGGCCACGATCGACGCCGATTTGCAGAACGACCCGGCCGACATCCCGGCGTTGCTGGCGAAGGCCGAGGAAGGCTACGACATCGTGAGCGGCTGGCGCGTCCGCAGGCAGGACACGATGCTGACGCGGAAGCTCCCATCGAAGGTGGCCAACTGGCTCATTGCGACGGTTACCGGCGTAGCCCTTCACGATTACGGCTGTTCGCTCAAGGTCTACCATCGGGACGTGGTCAAGAACGTGCGCCTGTACGGGGAGTTGCACCGCTTCATCCCCGCGGTGGCGAGTAGCCTGGGCATCCGCCTGGTGGAGATGCCGGTCAACCATCGCTCCCGCGCGCTCGGGACCTCCAAGTACACCGGGCTGGTGAACACCGTCTCCCGCACCACCAAGGTGTTCCTCGATCTGCTGATGGTCCGCTTCCTGCTCAGCTATTCCACCCGTCCGCTCCACATTTTCGGTACCCTCGGTCTTGGTTCGTCCTTCCTCGGCGTGCTGCTCGGGTTCTGGCTCAGCTATGAGAAGCTGTTTCAGGGTCAGACCCTCGGCAATCGCCCCCTGCTGACCCTGGCCGTGCTGCTGGTCATCGTTGGGGTGCAGTTCCTGAGCATGGGCCTCATCGGCGAGCTGGTGGTGCGGACCTACCACGAAACCCAGAAGAAGCCGATTTACGCCATCCGGACGGTGCTGCAGGCCTCGGGACCAGGTCGCTGAGGTGGATCGGAGCGCCTACGACCAGTACTTCGCCCTCGAAGAGAAGCACTTCTGGAGGGTGGCGCGCCGGACCCTGGTGCTCGAACTCATCGAAAAGCACCGGCCGGCGCCGGGGCCGCTGCGTCTGTTGGACGTGGGGGGCGCCTGCTCGCTCATCCCGAAGGAGATGCAACGCTTCGGCGCGGTCACCGTGATCGAGCCCGACGCCGCCACCGTGGAGTTCTCGCGCCACGTGCTGGGCCTCGACGTCCGGTTGGGCAGCCTCCCCGACCAGTTGCCCGTAGCGGGCCCCTTCGACGTGGTCACCCTGTTCGATGTACTCGAACACATCGATGATGACGCCGGCGCGCTCCAGGCGGTGCATCCCCTGATTCGCCCAGGCGGGCTGCTCCTGCTCACGGTCCCCGCGGTACCCTTGCTGTGGAGCTCCCACGACGTCTCGGTGCATCACAAGCGGCGCTACCTTCGGGACGGATTTGAGCGATTGCTCGTCGACAATGGGTTCAGGATCGACCGGATTTCCTACCACACCTGCCTGCTGTTCCCAGTGCTGGCCGCTCAGCGGCTCGGCGACCGCTTCAGGGGCACCGATCCTCATGCTCAGTACAGCGTGACGGTGCCGGCGGCGCCAGTGAATCGCCTGTTCGCGGCGGTGATGGAGATCGAGCGTCGACTTTTCAGTCGCTTCGATCTTCCGATCGGCTCGTCGCTCGTGGCGGCCTGCACGCCGATCCCGCTCGGATAGGCCGCTCCGGCAATGGTCTTCACCTCTTGGGTCTTCGTCGGGTTTTTCGCGCTGGTGTACCCCGCCTACCTGTTGCTCCAGGGGCGGCTTCGCGCCCAGAACCTACTGCTGCTCGTCGCGAGCTGCGTCTTCTACGGCTACTGGGACTGGCGGTTCTTGGCGCTGCTCGGCGGCTCGACCGTCGGCGACTATTTCCTGGGCCGCTGGATCGGCGAGGCCGAGGAACCACGCGCGCGTAAGCGACTCGTCACTGCCTCCGTCGTCATGAACCTGGCCGTGCTGGGCTTCTTCAAGTACTTCAACTTCTTCAGTGACAGCACGGTGGAGATCCTGGCGGCCCTCGGCTTCCAGCCGTCGTGGACCACCTTGAACGTGATCCTCCCGGTCGGGGTCTCGTTCTACACCTTCCAGGCCCTGAGCTACACCATCGACGTGTATCGGGGGAGCCTGCGTTCTACGCGCAGTTTCGTGGATTTTTCGTTGTACGTCGTGTTCTTCCCGCAGCTGGTCGCTGGGCCGATCGAGCGGGCCACGCACCTGCTCCCTCAGGTGCAGCGGCCCAGGAGGGTCTCGTTGGACGAGGTCAACGCCGGCCTCTACCTGATCCTCTGGGGATTCTTCAAGAAGCTGGTGATCGCGGACAACGTGTCGGGGGTGGCGAACACGGTATTCAATCACTACACGAAGTACCAGGGCCTCGACCTCGTCATCGGCGTGCTGGCGTTCACCCTCCAGATCTACTGCGACTTCTCCGCCTATTCGGACATCGCGCGGGGCGTGGGAAAGCTGATGGGCTTCGACCTGATGCTCAACTTCAAGCTGCCCTACCTGGCGCTCAGCCCCAGCGACTTCTGGCAGCGATGGCATATCTCGCTCTCCAGTTGGCTCCGTGACTACCTCTACCTCCCGCTCGGGGGCAACCGGCACGGCAGCTTCAAGACCTACCGAAACCTCGCCCTGACCATGCTTCTTGGGGGCCTGTGGCACGGCGCGTCGTGGAACTTCGTATTGTGGGGCGCCTTCCACGGCGCAATCCTCATCGTGTACCGGGCCCTCGGTTCGGCCCCCGAGCGGGAGCCGGCCCCCGTCAGCGCCGTGGGCCAGCTTCGTCGCGTGGGCCAGATACTCATGATGTTCGTGCTGACCAACGTGGGCTGGGTGCTGTTCCGCGCATCGACCCTGGAGCAGATCCGTTGGTTCTTCACCCAGGCAGGGGTCGCAACCTCGTCGACCACCAGCGAGTTTGCCTTCATCCTCGTATGGGCCGCGCTCCCGATGGCAATCGTACAGATCGCCCAACACCGCTCTGGCGATCTGCTGGTACTTGCGCGACTCCCGCTGCCCGCACGCGTCGCCGTGTACTCAGCGCTCGTCGTGGCGCTGGTCGTGTTTGGGGTGCGCACCTCCTCGGAATTCATCTACTTCCAATTCTAGGCCCACGATGCCCAGCCCCGCCGACCCCCGCATGCCCACGGAGCGAATCCCGCCCTCGACCGGGGGCGAGATCGCGCGCACGCTCTCGTGGACGCTGCTGATGGTGGTCCTGGCCAACGTCGCGGCGGGAGCGTTCCTGGCGCGCTTCACGCCGAACGAGGGGTACCGGCTCATTCGTGAGAAGTGGGCGCTCGTGGACCGGCACGCGGAGCCGATAGACTGGCTGATCCTGGGGGATTCGAGCGGCAACCAGGGGATCGATCCGGCCGTATTCTTGGAGAGAGGCCAGGGCGAGGCGCTGAACCTATGCACCATCGGCGACTTGCTCGCGCAACACGATGCGTGGATGCTCGAAGAGTACCTCGCGCGTGCGGCGCGGCCGCGCCAGGGGGTGGTGATCAGCCACGTCTACGACGTCTGGCACCGCGATGTCAACGCGGCGCTCTTGGGCAAGGTCCCCCTGCCCTGGGGTTTCTGGGAGCGACTCGAGCCGACGGTGTCATTGAGCGCCGCGCAGACCCGGCAGCTTTTCCTCGCTCGGTTCGTTCCGCTCTGGGCGGAGAGCGACAGCCTGGCCGTAGCCGCATCGGCCGGGCCGACCGTGCTTTCCTGGCCGCGGACGCTGGACGCCGCCGGCTTCAAGGCCGAGGACCTCCCCGACGAAAGCGCGGTGGCCAAAGACGCTGCCCGGCACCGGTCCTTCACCCGCAAGAAGTCGTTTCGGATGTCCAAGGTCAACGCGGCGGCGTTGCGGAGAATCGTTGCGCTCGCGGAGGAGCATCAGCTCGACGTGTACCTGGTCAACAGCCCGCTCTATGAAGGTCTGTGGGAGGATTCCGGTTTCACGGCGTACTACGCAGACGTTGTAGCAGAGATCGAACGGCACGTGGCGGACCAACCGCGCGTTCACCTACTCCTCCGCGAGCCGATGACTTTTCCCGCGAGCGAGCTAGTCAATGTCGATCACCTGACGGCCTCGGGCGCTGAACGGTTCACCGGGCGGGTGATCGAGGAGATCGCGGCGTCCCGACGGGCTGCCGGGCCAACGGCGCGGTAGGAGGGGCGATGGCCATCCTCGTCACCGGCGCGGCGGGCTTCATCGGCATGCACCTGGCTGAGCGGCTGCTGGCCGTCGGGGAAGCGGTGGTCGGGGTTGACAATTTCAACGACTACTACTCACCGGCGTTGAAGGTGGCGCGGTCGGCCCGGCTGGAGGGCAACTCAAGGTTCCGCATGGTTCGTATGGACATCGCGGACGCGTCGCGGCTCCAGAGCTTGGTTCAGGAGCTAGGGGCCGATCGGGTGGTGCACTTGGCGGCCCAAGCCGGGGTCCGGTACTCGATCGACCAGCCCTTCGCGTACGAACACTCCAATCTCAAGGGCCACCTCTCGGTGCTCGAGGCTTGCCGCCGCGCGGGGGGCGTTCGCCACCTCGTCTACGCATCGTCCAGTTCGGTGTACGGCGACCGGCCGGCGGGCAGTCGCGGATTCTCCGAGGAAGACCCGGTCGACCATCCGGTGTCGCTGTACGCCGCAACCAAGCGAGCGGGCGAGCTCATGAGCGCCACCTACTCGCACCTCTACCGGCTGCCGCTGACCGGCCTGCGCTTTTTCACGGCCTACGGTCCGTGGGGGCGTCCCGACATGGCCTATTATTCGTTCACGGAGAGGCTGCTCGCCGGCGCGCCGATCGAGGTGTTCGGCGAGGGCCGGATGGCGCGGGACTTCACCTACATCGACGACATCGTCGAGGGCATCGTCCGGGTGCTGGAGCTGCCGCCGGCCAACGGCGGGCACCGGATACTCAACCTCGGCGGCAGCCGGCCCCACGGGCTGCTCGAGATGATCCGGCTGCTGGAGGCCGCTGTGGGCATCGAGGCGCGGAAGGTCATGCTTCCGATGCAGCCGGGAGACGTCACCTCCACCTACGCCGACATCTCCAAGCTCCAGGCCCTGACGGGCTACGAACCGCAGACAACGCTCGCCGAGGGGCTGCGGCGCTTTGTCGAGTGGCGGCGAGCGTACGGGGCCGGCTAGCTACGGCTAGTTCAGCGCTGGCAGCCATCGGCATCGGGCCTAACCCCGCCGCCGCCTCCTCACGATCACCGCCAGCCCGCCCAACGCCCCTGCGAGTGCGGCCGCATCGACGTGCTGGCAGCAGCACTCACCCTCGCACGCGTCGACCGCCGGCGGACCCGCCTGCGGCGCCACCGGCGTCTCGTAGTTGTGGGTGTTCTGCGCGTCGTGATGGATGCTCTGCCACTGCACGGCCTGGTCGGCTCGCCCCTTGGTGCTCCACGCGAACAGATTGCCCTCGCGGGTGCTCGCGACCACGTCTACGAAGCCGTCGCCATCGATGTCGCCGACGGCCGCTGACCCCAGAAGCCAGTTGCCGGTGAACTTGGGCCAGCCCTCCGCGATCTTGCCCTCGCCGTCCCAGGCGTAAAGCAGGTACCCGGCGCTGCCGAAGATCGCCTCGGGCTTGCCGTCCCCCGAGACATCGGCGACGGCTGGCGCCACCAAGAACTGAAGATCTTCGATCTGGCGCGGCCAACCAGGCATCATGTTGCCGGTCTTCAGGTCCCAGGCCGCCGCGACATGTTGGTACTCCATCGACGCGATCGCCGCGAGGGAAAGCAGGTAGTAGGTCCCGGCACCACCGGCGAAGAACTCAGGTTTTCCGTCGCCGTCCAGGTCGCCGAAGCTGACGTTGTTGGACATGGTGGTCAGGCTGGGCTCGGTGGTGTTGCCCCCTTCCGAGTAGCCGGTGCGCACGTAGCTGAGGTCGACGGCGACGCTGCCGTCGTGGTGGTACAGCGGGCTTTGACCGAGCATGACGCAGCTGGCGATTTCGAGATCGCCGTCGCCGTCCACGTCCGCGAACGCAAGGCTGGAGGGGTGGCCCTCGCCGACGATGGGCAAAAGTGCCGCCTCTCCGACAAGGCCGGACTCCTCCAGTGGCCAGCCGGGAGCCATCGCGCCCGTGGTGGCGTCCAGGAGGTAGCTGATCGAGAAGCGCCCGTCCCGAACGGCCTCGTTGCTGCCCAGGCCCAGCTCGATGTCGCCGTCGTTGTCGACGTCGCCGACCGCCACGCCGGTGATGATGCGGTTGCCGGCCACGCCACAGAGCTCCTCAGCGCAGATCTCCAGCGGGTAGGGTCCCCATGGCGCGCCGCTGTAGTCCCACACGTAGAGCCGCTGGTCAAGGCCGGCGGCGATGATCTCCAGGGTGCCGTCCCCATCGAGGTCGTAGAGGGTTGGCGCCCCCGCGAATCCGTTGTCCCACGCGTCGGCGGGACCGAAGTCCTCGGGGGCACGACCCACCATCTCCAAGGGGAAGCCGCTCACCACAGAGCCGTCCGCGTGCCACGCGTACACGAACCCCCCACCGCTGGCGCCCACGACCTCGGGCTCGCCGTCGCCTTCGAGGTCGCCAACGGCGACGGTGGCGATGAACCCGTCGCGCATCGGGGGGATGCCCGCAGCCTCGGCCGGCTGACCGACGTGCCAGCGCAGCGACACCTGCGGCTCGACCGGCCAGCCGGTGAGTTCGCTGCCATCGTGTTGGTAGGCGTGAACGCGGCCACCGCCGGTCGCGATGACGATCTCGTAGTCGCCGTCGCCGTCCATGTCGTAGAGCACGGGGCTCGACTCGCCGCTGTCACCCATCGCGATCGGGAAGCCGGCCAGGAGGCCCTTGTCTTCTTTGACGAAGAAGGTGCGCCGGGCCTGGCCGACGTTCCCTTCGTTGTCGGTCACCGTGATCCGGACGGTCACGCTCGGCGCGAAAACCCGGTCCATCCGGCCGAGGATGGTCTCGCCCTTGCCGGGCTCGAGGACCTCTGCCCCGAGGCCGGCGGCGTCGATCGTGGCGACCTCCCCGTCGATGACGGTGGTGCTGTCGCCCTCGGCGAGCACCTCCCAGCTTGGGACGTCCCAGCCGCGGGCATACTCCACGACGAAGTGGAAGCCCCCGGAGCGCTCCGCGGCGATCCGCGCACGCACGGGAATCTCGCCCATCAGCACCTCGTAGGTGTCGAACCAACCCGGCGTCTCGATCGTCGCGACCGGAGGGATTCGCCCCTCGGCGAGGGCTTGCGTTGCCGCACCGAGGTTCATCCGGCCATAGCCGAAGAAGAAGTCCCAGCCCTCCGACGAGGGGTAGGTGCCCGCCTCGGCGGTCTCCTCCGCGCTCAGCGCGACGTCATCCGCGTTCATCGCCAGGAGCTGGCGAATCTCGTCCGGCGTCAGCTCGATGCCGTGGTCCCGCGCGTAGGAGATGAGGATGCCGGCGGCGCCGGTCGTGAGCGCCGCGGCCCCGGTCGCACAGGCCGACGTGTCGACGCTCCAGTCCAGGCGCGAACCGAAGTTGTTGCAGTTGAAGAAGTTCAGGTAGCTGTAGGCGCCACGGTCTTCTTCGCGCGTGTCCGAGTGGATGGACTTCACGTAGAAGATCTCGTCCAACATCGACGGTTGATTGTGGTGGTAGGCGTTTTCATCGCCCGCCACCCCGACGAGGGTGACCCCCTGGTCGTGCGCCCACTTGACGATGCTCTCCAACTCGGCGGGTCGCGACAGCGCCCCGAGCGACATGTTGATGACCTCGACGCCTTGGCCCGTCGCGTAGGCAATGGCCATGCCGACGCGATGGCCATCGGTGACAAAACCATCCCCGGTGCGCAGCAGCAAAACCGAGCAATTGGGGCAGATACCGATGTCGCCCCCGTCGCCGCCTTCTGCCGCCATCTCCTCTACGACACCGTCGCCGTGGTCCCCGTAGGAGACCTGCAGCTCGGCGTAGGGGTCGTTGTCGTCCGCGAAGAAGTCCCAGCCGGCGATGTCATCGACAAAGCCGTTGCCGTCGTCATCGACGCCGTCTGAAAAGGTGTAGATCAGGTCGCTCGGGTCGAGCATCCCATCGGCTTTGTCGCGACCGGCGGCCCAATCAACGCGGGTGTCCAGGGCCCAGTCCTGCACGTTGACCAGCCCGTTGCCATCGACATCGTAGTCGGCGGCATCGACGCCCGGCTCCACCTCGGGGAGCGGAAGCTCCGCGGTGTTCAGCGCGATCTTGTTGACGTAGTTGCCGTTGCTCCAATCGAAGCCCGAGTCGCACACGCCGAGGGTGACGTCGAACCGTCCCGTCGACAGGCGCCACGCGAGGTCCGCGCTGGCGCCGCTGGCCGTTTCACCGGGCCGAATCGTCGCGCGGCTCCCTTCTGGGATGTAGCTGATCAGGGCCCAATCGCGGTCGAGGTCGCTGGGGCAGGATGCGTCGTCGTCGGGCTCGCCGCACTCGGGAAAGGTCGGGAGCGGCAGCACCGCTTGGGCGGTGAAGGCGAGGAACAGCAGCATCCGGCGGGCGTAACGCCCACCATCGTTTGACACCGCCCGCTTGCGGAAGAACCCGCCGGCGTCTACCCTCCTAGCCTATGGAATTCACAGTGGTCCAACGCTTCGCCTGCACGCCAGAGGTGTACTGGCAGCGCTCAGGCGCGTCGGAGTTCGAGGCGGCACTGGCGGCGGCCGCCGATGTCCAGGTCGAGCCGATGCCGTCGCGAGGCCTCACTCAGCGGACCCGCGTCACGCAAAATCAGCCGATGCCACCTGTCGCGCAGAAGGCCCTCGGCGTCGAACGTTTCCGCTATGTGCAAGAGGTCGAGCGTGACGATGCCCGCTTCGCGACACGCTGGGCCATCGTCCCCGAAGTTTTCAGCGAACGGGTCAGCTGTCGGGGTGAGTCCCGGGTTTCCGCCGCTGAGGGGGGCTGCGAGCGGGTGATCGCTGGCAAAATCGACGTGAAGATGGCGCTGGTGGGCGGCTCGATCGAGCGCCACATCGCCGAACAGGTACAGCGGGGCTATGCCAAAGCCGAACCAGTGATTCGGCGTCTTGTCGAGGGTGGGTGATGGACTTCGCGCAGCTGGTAGTACTCACGGTCGTTGCCGGGTACGGGGACCCCGTGGACGGCTACCCGTCTGATGAAGAGCGGGCGTTGATCCTATGGACGAACGCGGCGCGGGTCGCCCCCGACGAGTTCAAGTCGGACTATCGGACCGGCGGCTGCTCGATGGCCGAGTTCAGCGACGACGAAAAGACGGCCAAATCCCCGCTCTACATCGATCTGGCGTTGACCGAGGTCGCGCGCTTCCACTCGCGGGACATGCGCGACAACGGGTGTTTCCAGCATGAGTCTTGCGATGGCACCGACACCTGGACGCGGGTGGGTCGCTACTACTCCGACGCCAACGGCGGCATGGGCGAAAACATCGCGTACGGCACGACGGACCCTCGCGCGGCGGTGATGTCGATGTGGATGTGCTCGCACGACGGCCATCGCGCCAACATCATGAGCGGCAGCTTCAATGAGATGGGCGGCGGCATGGCGTCGGACTTCCTCACGCAGGACTTCGCCGCCGGCGAGCTCAAAGAGGGCGAGCCGCCCGTGCGTGTGGCCGCCGAACACGGCGACGCGGTCTACGCCGACTGGGGCGCCGCCGAGGCACCGGCCCGCCTACAGCTCAACGTCGATGGCGATCGGACCAACCTCGAATCCTTCGTCGGCGATCCCGACAACGGCGTGTACTACCAGAGCCTCGACGCCGAAGAATGCACGCCCTGGGCGGTGGAGTGGGAAACCCGCAGCGGAGAATCCGGTCGTTTCCCGGCGACGGGCGCGCTTTTGGCGGGCAACTGCGCCGAAGAGTACGACCAGAGCGTGGTTTGGGGCGGTAGCGGTGGCGACGACGACGTCGATGGTCCCGGCGACGACGGTGGCAACGGGGTCATCGCGCTGCCCGAGGTGATGTGCGGGACGGGCGCGAGCGTTGCCGGGCCAGCCGGGCTGGTCGCGGCGCTGCTGCTTTGCACGCGGCGTCGTCGAGGCTGATTACCCGACGACGGGCGCGATGCTCGCTGCCTTCACCGGCACGTCGGCCAGGAAGAAGCCATCGCCCTCGACGGGGGCTTCGACGAGGGTCACGCCCTTGTGGAAGATCGCCGAGCGCCCCGCGAAGAAAACGCCGTCTTCCTCGCCCCAACGGTCGGCCGCCATGAAGATGCCGTTCCAGCCGCGCAGCTGATTGCGCCAGTAGGCGTGAACGTCGGCGCCTTCGTCCACCCAGTTGGTGGGAAACAAGAGGAGGTCGGGACGAACCTTGCGAATATGCGTGAGGAAGCGCGGGTCGTTGATGTCCATGCAGATGCCCAGGGACGTCTTGCCCCAGGCGGTCTGAAAGACCGGGTAGGGAAGGTCCCCAGGGTTGGCCCAGGTGTGATCGTCCATGTAGAGCAGCCGCTTGCGGTACACCGCCTCGATCTTGCCCTCGGGGTTGATCACCATGGCCGCGTTGTAGAGTTTGCCCTCGCAATCCTCGACGAACCCGATCACGATGTGGGCCGCGTGCTCCTTGGCCAAGAGCGCCAGCACCCGCCAGGTGGCGCCGCGCGGCAGCTCGGCCATGGGGCGCACGACTTCTGGATTCGGAAAGCGGTAGCCTGTAGCGGCCATTTCCGGTAGGACGACGAGCTTGGCGCCAGCGATGAGCGCCTGCTCGGTCAGCCCGGCCAGCTTTTCCAGGTTTGAGTTCCGGGCCCCACGCCTGGGCTTGAACTGGACAACAGCGAGCATCCCGCGAAATGTAACGCGGGGTCGTGGGGGGTGCGGGCTGCGGCCCGCCGTGCAAGGATGGTCGTGGAGAGAACGCGATGCGCCTGTACCCGTTGATCACCCTTCTCGCTCTTGGCTGCTCCGGTGGCGAACCCGTAGACTCTGGCGATTCCGCCGGAGGCGACACGGACACGGACACCGACACCGACACCGACACCGACACCGACACCGACACCGACACCGACACCGACACCGACACCGATACCGACACCGACACCGACCCCGCGAATCTCGGCTTCGACGTGGTCGGCGACTTCGAAGGCACCACGCTGAGCCTCACCTGGCTCGACGCGTCGACGCTCGGGACCGAGGATCTCGCGTTCGGGGACGTGCTGCTCTCGACCGACGTTTTTGCGGCCCGCGTCGAGGTCACCGCGCCCACGCCGGACGCGAGCGAGCTCATCGAGATTGACCCCGAGTACGCGCCGGGGATGATGGTCGCCTTCTACGTGCCTACGCTCACCCGCGCCGGTGCGTACTTGGGCGTCGGCGCCGTCTGGCCGATCCACATCTCCGGAGAGATCCCGGCGGACTTCGTCGCCCACGGGGCCGCTGCCGGGTGGAATGCGCTCACCCCCGGTGCGGATGGCCAGGAGTTTGGTGACGAGATGGCGGTTCCGCTTCCGGTCAACCTCGGTCAGATGCTGGACATCACGCTCGGCGGGACCATGGCCAGTGATCCCGATGGGCTGCGGCTGGTGCTGCTGTCGGGGATCAGCCTCGGCGGAGCGGGTCCGGACCCGCTTCATGACAGCCACGCCAGCACGGAGTGGGAGATCCCGGTGAGCGGCGAGCCCCCCGCGGATCACTTCTATGAGCTCGACTTCTTGGAGATGGAAGGCGCCCTGGAGATCCCGTTCGTGTACACGGACAGCGACGAGAGCGGCGGCTACACCAGTGGGGATTCCCTGGTCAACGCCGCGTGCGTCAGTGGCACCCCCGTGGGTCTTTTGTGGATGCCCAGCCCCACCGACCTCACCGTGGCGTTCGGGTTGGTGATGCAGGGAGGGGCGACCGGGTGGAACGCGATCCTCATGGGCGGACCAGGGGGCGTGCTTGACGAGGCGGCCCGCACGAGTCTGGTCATCGACGAGGGGTGTGTGCTCGGCGGCCCGTAACGATTTACCCGCGCGCCCATGAACGACGCCATCCGCATCCGCGGCGCGCGCGAGCACAACCTCCGCGGCATCGATGTCGACGTGGTCCACGGGTCGTTGACCGTGGTCACGGGTGTGTCGGGGTCGGGGAAGTCGTCACTGGCGTTCGACACGTTGTACCAAGAGGGTCAGCGGCGCTTCATGGAGTCGCTGTCGCCCTACGCGCGGCAGTTCCTGGGCCAGATGGAACGGCCCAAGGTGGACTCGGTCACCGGGCTTTCCCCGACGCTTTGTATCGACCAGAAGACCGTCAACCGCAACCCTCGCAGTACGGTCGGCACGGTCACCGAGCTCTTCGATCACCTGCGGCTCCTCTGGGCGCGCCTCGGCACGCCCCACTGCCCCCTCTGCCAGCGCCAGATCGCGCGACGTAGCCCCGGAGACATCGCTGACAGCCTGCTCGCAGCGCATGAGGGCCAACGCCTGGTGGTGCTTGCGCCCGTGGTCCGCGACCGGAAGGGGGAGTACCGCAAAGAGCTGGACGAGTGGCGACGCGACGGGTGGCTGCGGGTACGGATTGACGGGGCGCTGCGCACTCTCGACGAGGAGATCACGCTCGAACGATACGAAAAGCACACCTTGGAGCTGGTGGTCGATCGGCTGGTGGTCGTGCGCGACGACCGGGCCCGGCTGGTCGAGGCGGTCGAGCGTGCAGTGGGGCTGGCTGCGGGAGTGTGTGCCACCTTGGTCGGCGAGGTGTGGACGCAGCACGCGGTCGAACGGGCGTGTCCCGAGCACGGCGTCAGCCTTCCCGAACTGGAACCCAGACTTTTCTCCTTCAACGCCCCTCAGGGCGCCTGCGGGACCTGCATGGGCATCGGCGCGGTCTTTGCCGACGCCCGTGGGAACCTGCTCCCCGCGCCGTCTGACCTCGACGCGAGCAGGCGGCGCATCTGTCCCGCGTGCGCGGGGAGGCGTCTCAACCCGGTAGCGTTGGCAGTGCTCTTCCGAGGCCGGAACATTGCCGAGCTGGCCACGATGTCGGTGGGGGATGCCCATGCTTTCTTTGCGGCGGTCAAGCTCGAAGGGACCGAGGCGCGCGTCGGCGCGGGGATCGTCCACGAGCTGGGCCAGCGCCTGCGCTTCTTGGACGATGTCGGGCTCGGCTACCTGTCGCTCGACCGCGCCTCGAACACCCTGTCCGGTGGCGAGGCCCAGCGCATCCGGCTGGCCGCGTGTGTCGGCAGCGGTCTGGTCGGGGTCACCTATGTGCTGGATGAGCCGAGCATCGGCCTCCACTCGAGGGACAACGGCAGGTTGATCGCGGCGCTCGCGCGACTGCGGGACGCGGGCAACACCGTCGTCGTGGTCGAGCATGATCGAGAGACGATGGAGAAGGCGGACCGCATCATCGACGTCGGCCCGGGTGCGGGTCAGAACGGCGGTCTGCTGGTTGCGGAGGGCACGCCACGCGAATTCTCTCGACTCAACACCGAGACCGCTCGGTTCCTCCGTGACGCCGAGACCATCGCTCTTCCAGCGATACGACGGCCCACGACGGGGGCACAGCTCTCGCTGCGGGGGGCCACCCTTCACAACCTCCGAGGCGTGGACATCGACCTGCCCCTGGGCGCGCTCACGGTGTTCACCGGGGTCTCCGGCTCCGGAAAGAGCACGCTGGTGTTCGATGTGCTGAAACCGGCGCTCGATCGCGCGATCGTCGGTGACGAAACCCCGGGATTGCTCGGCGCCGATGCCATCGACAAGGTCATCGAGATCGACCAGTCGCCGATTGGGCGCACGCCTCGCAGCAACCCCGCGACGTACACCGGGGCGTTCGATCTGATCCGGGACCTGTTCGCCGAGCTTCCAGAGTCCCGCTCACGGGGGTGGTCCAAGTCGCGCTTCACGTTCAACGTATCCGGCGGCCGCTGCGAGGAGTGCGAAGGGGCGGGCGTCCGCGTGATCGAGATGAGCTTCCTCGCCGACGTGATGGTGGTGTGTGAACGCTGCGAAGGGCGTCGCTTCAACCCGGAAACGCTGGAGGTCCGGTACCGCGACCAGTCCGTCGCCGACGTACTGGCGATGACCGTGGCCGAAGCCGCGGCGTTCTTCGCGAAGCACAAAAAACTGAGCCGGATCTTCGGGACCATGGCCACGGTCGGGCTGGGCTACGTCACGTTGGGCCAGACAGCATCGACGTTATCAGGGGGGGAGGCCCAGCGGGTGAAGCTCTCGACGGAGCTGCATCGGGTCGCGACGGGGCGAACCCTGTACCTGCTGGACGAGCCGACGACGGGCTTGCATTTCTCGGACGTCCGGCTGCTGCTGGGCGCGATTCAGGCGCTGGTCGACGGCGGGAACACGGTGCTGGTCATCGAGCACAACACCGACGTCATCAAGGTGGCCGACCACCTCGTCGAGCTGGGCCCGGAAGGCGGCGCGGCGGGGGGCCGGGTGTTGTTCAGCGGGTCGCCCGAGGCGCTGGCCCTCCAGGACACGCCGACGGGGCACGTGCTCCGGGCGCTGCCCGAGCTCGGGGGGCCGGCGCGCCGATTCGCCGCGGGGCGCGCCAAGGCCTTTGTCGCCGGCCACGCCGACGACCTCGTGGTGCGGGGCGCACGCTGCCACAACCTTCGCGGTGTCGACGTCCGCATCCCGCGGGGCAAGACCACCGTGATCACCGGGGTGTCCGGCAGCGGCAAGACCTCGCTTGCCTTCGACACCATCTTCGCCGAAGGGCAGCGCCGCTACGTCGAGAGCCTCAGCACCTACGCGCGGCGGTTCCTGGGGCGCTTGGACCGCGCTCCCGTCGATGCCGTAGACGGTCTGGCCCCCTCGATCGCCATCGACCAGAAGGTCAGCGCCCAGACCCCGCGGTCCACCGTCGCGACCGTCACCGAGGTCTGGGACAACATGCGCCTGCTGTGGACGCACGTGGGCGTCGCGCATTGCCACAAATGCGATGAGGTGGTGCGGGCCTGTCCGCCGGGTCAGGCCCCGGAGCGTCTCGGCGATCGCGGTGCCGGCCGGCTCGTCGTGGAGCTCACCGCCGCTCGCCCCGCCGACGAGCTGCTCGCCGAGGGCTTCGCCAGGGCCGAAGTCAATGGCCAGGTGGTTGCCTTGGACGCCCTCGGGGCTGCGGCGGTGAAGTCGCTCGTGCTGGACCGATTCGATCCGTCGCAGGTGGAACGCGGCCGGGTGATCGAGGCCGTGGCGCTGGCGTACAAGCTGGGGGGCGGGCGCTGTCGCTTTGTCTCGGACGCCGGTGCGTGGCCCCTCTCCGCGCGGGCCGAATGCAGCAAACACGGCGCGGTGGTGCCGGACCCGCTCACCTCGCGGCACTTCTCGTTCAACCACTACTTGGGCGCCTGCCCGGCGTGCGAGGGCATCGGCCGCAAACGGACCCGCGCGGTGTGGTGGAAGGCGGACGCGGACCAGAAGCTGCTGGCGGACTCCGCGCCCGGTGCAATCTGCTACGTCTGCCAGGGCGCTCGGCTGCGCCCTGAGTCGCTCGCGGTGCGCGTAGGGGGGTTCAGCATCGCCGAAGTCGCCGCGATGAGCGTGGGGGACGCCGCGGCCTTCTTCGTGGGGCTGGAGCTCTTGGGCAATGACCGGCTCATCGCGGAGCTGCCGCTCCTCCAGCTCAACGCGCGGCTCGGGTTCTTGCTGGACGTGGGGCTCGAGTACCTTTCGCTCGACCGGCGGGGGGACACGCTGTCGGGCGGGGAGGCGCAGCGCATCCGGCTGGCCTCGCAGATCGGCAGCGGGCTGGTCGGGTGTATCTATGTCCTGGACGAGCCCACGATCGGCCTGCACGCGCGGGACACCGATCGGCTGCTCCGGACGATCGATCGCCTGCGCGCGCTGGGCAACACCGTCATCATGGTCGAGCACGACCCCGAGACCATCCGTCGTGCCGATTGGGTCATCGATCTGGGCCCCGGCGCCGGGGAAGAGGGCGGGCGGCTCCTCGCGGCGGCGACCCCCAACGAGCTCGGTCCCGCCTCGCTGACAGGGGCCTTCCTCAGAGGTGACCGTGCCATCGCGGTTCCGGCCAAACGGCGCCAGCCCAAGGCATGGCTGACGGTCGGACCGATTCGGCAGAACAACGTGGTGGACGTCATCGTACGTTTCCCGATGGGCTGCCTCACCGTCGTGACCGGCGTCAGCGGCAGCGGTAAGAGCACCGTGGTCCTCGATGGCCTCGTCCCGGCGCTGCAAGCTGGCCGCAAGGGCGCGTGGCAGATCGTGCCCTCGATCGGCGTCACCCAGGCGATTCCCGAGCTCAGCGTCATCGACCAGGCGCCCATCGGCCGCAGCCCTCGCAGTACACCAGCGACGTACCTGGGCGTCTGGGACGCCGTGCGCGTGCTGTACGCCGGCACGCCCGTCGCCAAGGAGCGTGGGTGGACAGCCGGCCGCTTCTCGTTCAACGCGGGTGCTGGCGCCTGCCCGCACTGCGGCGGGCACGGGCAGCTCCAGATCGAGATGCACTTCGTCAGCGACGTCTGGGTGCGTTGTGACCATTGCCAGGGCCGCAGGTTCGAGCGCAGCACGCTCGACGTCCGTTGGAAAGGCCACACGGTGGCCGACGTTTTGGAGATGCGCGCGGATGCCGCGCTGGAGCTGTTCGCCGCCCACCGGAAGATCGCCCGTGGCCTGCGCTCGCTGGTGGATGTTGGGCTCGGCTACCTGCGCCTCGGCCAGTCCTCAGCCACGCTGTCCGGGGGCGAGGCCCAGCGGATCAAGCTCGCGGTCGGCTTGATGGAGCGGCCCGGGGACGTCGGCCGCGTCTATGTCCTGGACGAGCCGACCACCGGGCTGCACCTCGCCGACGTCGAGAGGCTGGTCCAGGTGCTCGATCGACTCGTCGATCAGGGCCACACCGTCGTGGTCGTAGAGCACCACCTCGACGTGATCCGGCACGCCGACTGGGTCATCGATCTTGGGCCGGAGGCTGGCGCGGGCGGCGGGACCATCGTGGTGGAGGGGACGCCGGAACAGGTGGCCGCCACGCCCGGAAGCCACACGGGAAGTGCGCTCCGGTCGCGACAGTCATAGTCGTCGCGGGCGCGCCGGCTACTTTTCCTTGGGCTTGTCGCCGGGGGTGTCGAGCATCTTGACCGGCGCCTGCACGGCGCCGTCCGAGCGCTCGGCCACCACGAAGTCGACGCGGCGATTTTTGGCTTCGTCGGCCTTGCTCTTTTCCTTGACCAGCGGCTTGCTCTCGCCGTTTCCGATGGCCTGCAGTCGGCCGGCGGCGACGCCCTTGGCGACGAGGTAGGTGCTGACCGCTTCGGCGCGCCCCTGCGACAACTTCTGGTTGGCCGCCGCCGGCCCGCGTGCGTCGGTGTTGCCCTCGATGCGAACCTTGGTGAGCTCGGGGTGGTCGCGGAGCACCTCGGCCACCTCGTCGAGCAGGGCAAAGGACTCGGCCTTGATCACGGTCTTGGCGGTCTCGAAGTACACCGAGTCCTTGATCTCGATCTTCTCCGCCTTCAGCGCGGCCTTCGCCGGCACCATCTCCAGGCGGAGGGTGGCAGAGCCATCCTTGATCACGGAGACCTTGGCGCGGGCGGCGCGGTAGCCCTCGGCGCGGCCCGCGAGGGCGTACTCTCCGGGGCGTACGGGAACGCTGCCGGCGGTCTGCTCCGCCACGTCGCGCGGGCCCTTCGCGGACCAGAGCGCGCCGACGACGGGCTTGCCCTGCTTGTCGACGATCTCGACCGCGAGCATGCCGCGGGGGGCGGGCACCTGGATCTCGGCGACGACCGCGCCGCCGGCGGGGATGGTCGGGGTGGCGCTGCTCCCGGACGACGAGACGGTCACCGGCCCCGCGGGGAGCGGGACCAGCTCGGACTGCCCGTGCGCGCCAGGGTCGGTGCCCAGGACCCACGAGGCCTCCGAAACCGCGACGCCGTCGGTGTCGACGACCTTCACGGCGAGGGTGGCCAGCTCGGCGCAGCCATCCTCGTCGGCGTAGCCGTCTTTGTCTTCGGGCACGTCGACGCACGCGTCCGCTGCGTCGGCGACGCCGTCCTTGTCACGATCAGGGGGCCGCGCTGGCCCGAGCGGGTCCCAGCCGACGGTCAGGATCGCGCGGAACGCGGGCGCGGTGATCGCGTCGTCCAGGCCGAAGCCCACGGCCGGGTGGATCACCAGCCCACCGCGCTGGCCCAGCCGCGTCCAGCCGCCGAGCAGCAGCTCCGAGGGGCGCGACCGCGCGTTCGCCAGATCGGCGAGGACCGCCGCGGTATACGCCTCCGCGGCCACGCCCGAGCGATCCGAAAGGTGGTACGCGAGCCCCGCTTGGAGCTCGGCCCGGGTTCCCCAGGTGGCCTGGTCCATCACCACCTCCGGCGCGAAATCGGCGCCGAGGCTGACCACGGCGTCCAGCCGGTCGCCAAGATTGGCATCGGCACTCAACGTCAACCCGCCGCCGACGCCCGCGGTGCCCAGGGCGCCGCCAACGGTGGAGCTTGGCGCCAATACCCGCCCACTCACCGCCAGACCGAGCTTGGACGTCTCGGGGTCCAGGATGCGGAGCTTGCCGTCGATGGTGAGATCGCCCAGGCCGGTCGCGTCGTCCTCACGGCTGCCGAAGCTGCGGATGAACACGGGGAGATCAATGCCTACACGCACCGGGCCGCTGGTGATGGTGCCGATCGCGTCGAGCTGCACGAGGCTGCCGACGAGGGTCTCGGTGGTGCCATCCCAGGCGGTGTATTTGAGCGGATCCAGGGTGTAGGACAGCACCGCCCGCGCCGCGACGGTCTCGGCGCCCAGGTCGGAGTCGACGGCGCGGAGGAACTCGTGCGAGTCCATCGACGGTCGAAAGGTCTGGGCGTTCATCTGTGGCGTGGCGCCGTCGGCCACCGGCTCGGCGGCCTGCGCGACGGAGAGGAGGAGCATCGGGAGTGCCGGGATGGGGGGCAACATCAGGACCGCCGACCGCGGACGAGCGCCGCCGCGGCGAGGAGCGAGAGCAGCGAGGCCGACCCCGCCGAGGAGGAACAACCTCCGTGGTAGTGGCCGTCGGGAAGGTCGGCGTCGCTGAGCGGGTCGCTCCCCGCTTCGACTTCCACGCCGTCTGGTGCGCCATCGCCGTCGGTGTCTTCGTCCGCCGGGTCGGTCCCGAGCTCCTCTTCCTCGGTGTCGGTGAGGCCGTCGCCATCGGTGTCGAGGGTGGGGTCGGTGTCGGGCACGTCATCGGTGCCGTCGAGCGGATCGGTGCCCGCGTCCACCTCCGCACCGTCGGGCACCGAGCCCCCATCGGTGTCGGGGTTGGTGGGGTCGGTTCCGACGTCGTTGACCTCTTCGCCGTCGGTCAGGCCGTCGCCGTCGGTGTCGGGGTTGGTCGGATCCGTCCCGAGGTCGAGCTCCACGCTGTCGTCGAGGCCGTCGTCGTCGGTGTCGAGATCGACGACGGGCACGTCGTCGCTGCCATCGAGGGGGTCGGTACCCGCCGCCACCTCGTCACCGTCGGACACGGAGCCGTCGTCGGTGTCCCGGTCGTTCGGGTCGGTCTCGTCGTCGTCGACCGTGCCGTCATGGTCAGCGTCCTCGGTGCCGTCCGTGAGCCCGTCATCGTCGGTGTCGTCGTCCTCCGGGTCGGTGCCGCCGAGCGCTTCGATGTCGTCGGTGAGGCCGTCTCCGTCGGTGTCCACCGGAGGCACGTCGTCCGTCGGATCGAGCGGATCGGTGCCGCGGCCGACCTCGGTGCCGTCGTCGACGGTGCCGCCGTCGGTGTCGGCGTTGTCGGGGTCGGTCTCGGTGGCGCCCACTGCGCCGTCCGAGTCGTCGTCCTCCGCCCCGTCGGTCAGGGTGTCGCCGTCGGTGTCGTCGTCGAGCGGGTCGGTGGTGGTCGCCGGGTCGGCGTCGGCGACGAAAAGCGTGGCATCGGTGTTGGACCCTTCTGGGGAGGTGAGGCCGGACTCAAGCCCGTCGGAAAGGCCGTCGCCGTCGGTGTCGAAGGCGGTGGGGTCGGACTCGCCAGCGCCGACCGCGCCGTCGTGGTCGGCGTCTTCGGTGCCATCGAGGAGCCCGTCGTCGTCACTGTCGTCGTCCAGGTGGTCGGTGGTCCCGCCGACCTCGATCGCGGTGAGGATGCCATCGTCGTCGTCGTCGGTGTCGAGGTAGTTCGCGACGCCGTCGCCGTCGCTGTCGTCGCTGCTGGGGTTCCCGTCGCCGTCGACGTCTTCGTCGGAGTCGAGCAGTCCGTCGCCGTCGCTGTCGCTCGGGACGATGTCGTCGGCGGAGTCGAGCGGGTCGGTACCCCGGGCCACTTCGACGCCATCGTCGACGGTTCCGTCATCGGTGTCCGCGTCGTTGGGGTCGGTCTCGAGGGCGGCGACGTCGCCGTCTTGATCGAGGTCTTCGTCGCCGTCGGACAACAAATCGTCGTCGGAGTCGGCGTCCGTGGGGTCGGTCGTCGTGGAGGGATCTGCGTCCGCGACAAACAACGCCAGGTCGGTGTCGGCGCCCTCGGCCGAGGTGAGGCCGGCCTCCAGACCGTCCGAAAGATCGTCGCCGTCGGTGTCCCAGAGGGTGGGGTTCGACTCGGTGGTGTCGACGAGCCCGTCCAGGTCGGCGTCCTCGGTCCCGTCGAGCAGGCCGTCGTCGTCGCTGTCGTCGTCCAGGTAGTCGGTGGCGCCGCCACCTTCGATCGCGGTGAGAAGCCCATCGTCGTCATCGTCGGTGTCGAGGTAGTCGGCCACCCCGTCGCCGTCGCTGTCGTCGTTGGAGGGGTCGCCATCGCCGTCGATGTCCTCCGTCACGTCGTAGACGCCGTCGCCGTCGGTGTCCGTGGCCGGGGTCCCGTCAAGGTACGTGAGGTCGGACGCCCCGTCGGCGAGCGTGCAGGTGCCAGAGTCATCACAGCCGGCGAGGTCCACCGACAGCGACCGGGCGTTGGAGGAGGTACCGGCCATGAAATACAGTGGCCCGGTGCCGAGCTCGCTTTGCAGGTCGGCCAAAGGGATGGAGAAGTCCAGGAAGTAGTCGGCGTCGCCGTTGAAGCTGGTGGCCGCGGTCGAGACCTGGATGTTGCCGGTGCCCGCGGTGTAGTCAGTGGGGACCGGGTACCCGGCGACGTCGGTTTCGGCCTGGTCCGAAGGGTCGCCGGTGGTGCCGGGCGAGGTGTTCTCGGCGAAGACCAGCTCCTCGGCGATGCCGTTGGCCAGAAGGGCGTACTCGTACGCGCTGAAGTCCCCGTCGGTGTCGAAGAGCAGCCCCCAGCCGAAGGAGCGTAGGTCCCCCGCCGACTGCAACGGGTCGGCGTCCAGCCGGAGCCGGACCATGAAGTCGGTGGCGTCCACATAGACGAAAACCGCGGCATCCGTCGAGTCTCCGACGATCTCCCGGCCGTTGTTCTGACCGTCGCCGAGGATGTCCCCCATGCCCGAGCCGGCTTGCGCGAGCGCGATCCAGTCGCCATCGGGCGGGAAGGTCGCGGCGACGGCGGCGGAGGGAGCGAGCAGCGCGAGCGCGACGATCAGCCCTGTAGGCAGGGTGCGAACGAGTTTCATGGAGGTCCTCGGGTGGCGCGGTATAGGCGCGTGGAGCGCGCTCAGCGAATCCGCACCATGCACTCGGCGGGCAGCACGTGGTCGCCATCCTCGGGCTTTCCCAGCCAATAGGCGAACTCGACGACCACTTCCACGCCAAGCTCAGCCAGTCGGTGCCGCAGCACCTGCAGCGACGTACCGGGACGGAGCCAGAACGTGGAGAAAAGCGCCACCTTCCTTTCATCCAGCCCCTCCGCGCGGTCGATCCACGCCAGCACCGCCGGGGTCGGACCATCGCGACGCAGTGAAACGGGGGTACCAAGGATCACCCCATCGAAGCCATCAAGCTGGGTTGGAGCGCCCGCGAGCGGGATGACCGTGACCTCGAACGCCCGGTCGACGAGCATCCGCTCCATCCGCGCCACGACGACTCGGCAGCGGCCGCCGGCGTCGTCGTAGGTCAGCAGGAGCCGTTTGGGAGTGAAGGGCAAGGTAGAACCGGTCCGTTCTCCCTACCCAAGGGTCAATCGTCGGTCAACCGGCTTGACCGGCGGCTGACGTGGACGGTATGCACGCCCCCTCGGGGGAATGCCATGTCTCGGTGGATGGTAAACGTGCGTGGCCAGTCTTTCTCGGCCGGTGGCATGGACGAGCTCAAGCAGCTTGCCAAAAAAGGCGAGATCGGGGGCGGCGACATCGTGCAGCCGCCGGGCGCCTCCGAATGGCTCTACGCGGTCGAGATCCCCGAGCTGAAGGTGGCGCTGCGCCCCGATGAGCTCGATGGGATGGACCTCGCAGACGGCAGTGTCGGCCTCTCCCCGATGGTCAAGGGTGCGATGGCTTCGGTCATGGTGCTCGCGTCGCTGGGGATGTCGGCGTACGCGGTGCAGCTCAGGAACTCGATTCCCACCGAGCAGTTGCAGATTCACGACGAGTCGGGCGAAAGGGGCGTCAGCTACAAAGAGGTGTTCATCACCGCGAAGGATGCGTCGCTCAAGGCCGAGGCCAACCCCAACTCCGCCGACGTCCAACCGTTGAAGAAGGACGCTCGGGCCGAGCTGCTCGGGAAGCGTGGTGGCTGGTACAAGCTCCGGTTCGAAGGCAAAGAAGGGTACGCCCCGGTCGATGCCGTGCTCCCCGGCTACTACATGGCCGACGAAAAGACCAAGCAGGACTACGACCCTCTCTACAACCCTGACAAGTACGTCACCGTCGGCAACGCGTCGTGGACGATGACCGCCGAGAAAGCCAAGAAGGGCATCTCGGACATGGCGGCCAGCTTGCAGAACGACAGCAAGTTCCCGATGACCGACATACGGGTCGTCGCGACGCTGAAAGACTCGGCAGGCAACGTGATCAAAGAAAAGGAAATGCCCGTCGAAGGAGTGCTCGGCGCCAACCGCTCCGACATGATTGGCACCCTGAATCCGGCCAAGGGCGACGACATCACCCCGCCGCGCATCATGTTCACCAGCGAGTTCGAGAAGATCGTGCTGGAGGACCCCAAGGCGGCGGACCGTTGGATCGACGTGGTCGAAGTCGACGTCGGCAAGCTGGAGGCGCTTGAGGCCGGCGTGATCATCGCCGAAGTGCGGGCGATTCCTCCCGAAGGTTAGGCGCCGCCGTCCCGGCCGCACCCGCAGCGGCGCGCGTTGCCGCCGCCGCTACCACTCCATGTTGAACCAGTTGCTGGGGTCGTAGCCGGTATACGGGTAGCCCCAGGCGTCGGGGTAGTGGTCGCAGTAGTAGTCGGGCTCGCCGCACCAACCGGCGCCGAAGCCGATGCTGATCTCGTCGAACGCCAGCTTCATGTACTCCACCGGCAAGTCGAACTGCACGGTGTAGGCGTCCGGATAGCTGATGGTGGGGTCGTCGAGGTCGTAGAAGGTCCCCGAGCTGAAATCGTAGCCTTGCAGCGAGCCGGTGCCGGACTGGGCGAGCATGCGGTAGATGCCGTAGTCGGCGGCGGGGGAAGTGGCCCATGCCTCTACGAACAGGTGGGCCTGGTCCGACGTGTCGCGACTGACCAGGCGCATCTGCAAGGTGCCATCGACGTAGCGGTAACTTCCGCTCACGACCTCGAAGTCACCGGGAGCGATCACGTCGTCATCCGCGTCGCCCGCGTCGCTCATCGGCTGCCATGGGGCTTCGCCGAGGACCAACTGCATCCGCGCTTCGTAGGTGCGAAGGCTGTCGGTGAGGGTCAGGAGCAGGTCCACCGTGTCGCCGGGCGCGCTGGTGTCCACCTCGACAAACAGTCGATCGACGGTGTTGGTGTCGTCCGGGCTCAACGAGCCGACGCTCTCGTCGTTGTCGTCGGCGATGGCACCCGCGGTTGACGTCGCCTCGACAGACAGGATGGCGAAGACCTGCCCCGAGGTGCTCTCATCCCCGAGGTTGGTGACGCGGAACTCGAGCTCGGCGCCCTCGTTGGGGTCGAGAATGCCGTCGCCACCGTCATCGTCGATGGTGACGCCGGTGATGGTCGGCACCGGGAACGGCACGGCAAACGCGACGGGTACCGTCCAGGTTTCTACACCGTCGCTGAGGATCACCCGCGCGGTGAGGTCTTTGGAGTTGACGTGACTGAGCGCCACGTCGGCTACAAAGGCGTCGGTGAGCGTGATGCGCTCACCATACTCCAGGATGTCGGCGTCGATTTCGATGGGGCCACCGGAAGTGACCGTGAGATCGGCGTCGGTCGATTCGAGCGTTGCCCACACCGGCCCGGACGTTCCCGCCCCTCGGTTGGTCGCGATGAAGCTCACCGAAAATCCGGCCGTGCCCGGGTCCAGCTCGCTGGGCGTCGTCTCGACCGCGGACACCGTGATGTCGGGCGGCGCGGGCAGGTAGCAGACGCCGTCTCCGAGGGCGTCGATGGCGAGCGGGGCCATCGTCGATTCGAAACTTTCGCCCCCAAAGCGGATGCTGAAGCTGTCGATGATGCCGCCGGATTCCGAGTCGGCTTCCACCCACCACCGATTCTCCCCCGCTTCAGGGGGCAAATAGGCCCATGCATCGGTGATGTCTGCCGCGTAGCGGGTGATGTCGGCGGGAGCCACGCCGCTGACCAGGACCGTAGACCAGTCGGGTGCGTCGGGATCGCCGACGCCCACCGTCAGCTTCAGCGTGCCCTCGGAGAGGCCATCCCAATCGACCGCGGCGCTGCTCGACTCGCCGACCAGCACCTTCCCGGCCATCGCCTCGGAGCGCTCTGCGGTGCTGACGGTGACGGTGATCGGAACGTAGCTGTTGTCCGCCGTGCTCGCGTCAATGGTCAGTTCGAAGGTGGCATCGACCGAAGCGCCGACCGCCAGCGCGCCGACCGATTGGGTGCCCCCGGCCACGCGCGCGCCGGCCTCGGGGAACTCGACGGTGACCGACACCTCCGCCGCGTCGACCGTGGCGGCGTTGGCCACTGTGACCACGATGGCGCCGCTGTTTCCGGGGTGTATGGGCGAGGGGCTCACGACGAACGCGGCGCTCAGATCGGGCTGCAGCGCCGTGACCTCCACGTCGTCGAAGTACCAGTCGTCGCCGTCGGTGCCCTCGAATCGCCATGCTAGGTAGACGACGTTGCCGACCCAGGCGCTGAGGTCGTAGTTGGCGCTTTCGCCCCACGTGCGGTCACCCGCAGCCGGGAGGGCGTCGGCGACCGCGACGAACTCGCCGTCAGCGGGGTCGAAGCTGCCCGGGCTGATGTACAGCCCGTGCTTCGCGCGGCCGGGCGAGACCGCGTATTCTTGCCAACGGACCTGCGCGTCGGCGACCGCGGACAGGTCGATCGGCGGCGAAATCAGCCAATCGTCGGGTGCGATGGCGACCTCGCTGCTGCCGCGGGCGTGGTAAACCGAGTAGCTACCACTGCCGGCTTGTGCCGCCGATAGTTCCCAAGCGTAGCCCTTGAAGGTGAGGCTGGCGTTGACCCACCCCGCGGTCTGGATCGCCGCGAACTCGGTCTCATCGAACTCGAAGTCTTCGATGTACGGCAATGCCCGGCCGATCACGCTGACCGGGAGGGAAAACGGCTGGGTGCCACCGGTGGCGGGGAGGGTGCTCGTGGCCGCAGGGTCACCGAGGTCGATGGCGCTGAAGTAGTACTCCAGAGCGGGAGCCTCCACAGCCTCGGCCGGCACCACCGCCGCGTAGCTGTCGCCGGTGGCCTCCATCGCCGCCGGCCGCCAGGTCCCGTCCCCGGCGGTGCGGTAGTAGAGGCCGACCTGAGCCACGCCCTCGCTGTCCGTGGCGGCGACCGTCAGCGGCACCGCGACCCCCTCGACGGGGCTGCCGGGAACGACGTGCTCCAGAATCGGTCCGGCATACTTGGTTGCCGGGTCGGTCCCGGGGTCCGAAGTACAGGCCCCGAGCAGGAGCGCCACGGCCGCCGCGCGCATCACTCGCGGCCTTCCATCAGGTAGCAGGTCGAGTAGCACTGGTGGTCGATGATGTTGCCCGTGCCGTCTGAGAGGGCCAGGCAGTCGTACCCGCCCGGACAGTCGCGGTCGGAGTCGCACTGCACGCCGCAGTAGCCCCAGAGGCAACGATTCCCGTTGCCGCCGCAGTCCGGGTCGTCTTCGCAGTCCTGGCAGAAGTACCCGCCGGCGTCGTAACACTCGCCGGTCATCGAGCAGAACTCGCCAAAGCCGCAGTCGAGCTTGGTGTCGGTGCACTCGGCTTCGGTGCACGTGGCGGACGCTTCGTCGCAAAGGTCGCCGAATCGGCAGTCGGTGTGCTCGGCACAGCCTGCCGCGCAGAGATTGTCGTCACCGCAGAACTGTTCGATGGCGCACTGGCTCGACGTGGCGCAGGTCTGCGCGACGCACTGCCCCTCGATGCATTCTTCGCCGAACGGGCAGGGGGTGTCCGCGTTGCATTCGTCTTTGGTGCTGACTCCGCAGCCCAGGACGAAGAGGAGAAGGTGCACGATCATCCGCCGCTCCGGATCTGGTACTCGACCACGATGTACTGTTCGCTATCGGGCACCTGCTCCTGCTCGAAGCGGATGGAGTTGCGCTCTTCGACATAGGTGAAGTGGGTGTTCAAGGTCAGGTCTTGGAGCTTACTGTCGGTGTCGTCCGTGGCGTAGAGCCCGACCTTGAGGCTTTCGAGGTCGGGGTAGCGGCTGAGTTCGAACTCGGAGAGCAGCCCCGAAAGCACCAAGCCCAGCTCGGCGACGATCGGCGCGAAGTCGTCGTCACATATCGAGTCGACGAGGCCGCCTGTCTTCTCGATGGCATCGACGTAACGGTGGCCGTAGTCGGCAGCGCCGTTGTCCGAACGACAGCTCGGCTCGCCGTCGAAGGCCGGCGGGTCGGCGCCGATGACACCTGAGACGTTCATGATGCTGTGGTCACGATAGGCCGCGTCACCCTTGAGCTCGGCAAAGGCGGACAGGTAGTCGTCGACCGGGTCGGGGGAGCTGTCCTCTTCGTCCGACACGATCAGGATGGTGAGGTTGGCGTCCTCACGGACCAGACCGGCGTTGGTCCCTGCGAGCATGTCGGGCGAGGTCGCGAGCTTCACGGCTTCGAGACCTTGCTCCAGGCCCGAGCCAGACGTGCCTTGCGCAACCATTTCCGCGAAGATCTCACTCGGGCCCTCGGTGAGCGGGCCGAGGAGCAGCACGCCGTTGTTGAGCGTGAAGTCATCCCCCATGGCGATGTCGGCAATCACCCCCCCGTTGAGGGTGTCTTCCGCCGAGCGCGCAAGCACCAGCGTTCCACCCGGAGCGATGATCGAGCCCGCTGGGAACGCGAATCCATTCCGGCCGTCGTCCCGCAGGATCCACTCGGAGAGGTCCCACTCGACCGTGTCGATGTTGGTGAGCTCGATCCACTCTCCAAGGTTGTCCGCCACCGCGTCGGGGTCGGCCATGATTTCGGTCACGATGATGCCCCCGTAGCGAGTATCAACGCCGCTCCCCTCCGCATCGAGGCCACACGAGGCGTTGGCTTGCCCGGGCGTGCCCGCCCCGACCTCGCACCAGTGATCGCGCTTGTCGTTGCTCACCGCATTGAACCAGGTCGGATCGAGCGCCAGGGCCTGACCCGACGTGATCAGCCACTCGCGGTCGTACTTGACCCGTTCCTGCTCTTTGCCGTCACCGTCCAAAAGCACGATCTCGTCATCACCGCCAATCAGTCGTCCCCGCGCCGTGTCGGTTTCCACGTCGGTGGTGGTTACGCCCATCTGCCAGTCGACGTCCGTGCCCTCGAAGTACTGGATGAAGGCGTCGAAGTTGGTGGCGAGTTTCTTCTGCTCTTCAATCATCGAGCAGCTGTTGTCGATGACCAGGATCACGTCCACCGTGTTTTTGCGCTTCTGTTGGAACACGTCGTTCTTCACGATCTGGGTGAAGCTCGCCTCGATGCAGGCCGTGCATACGAGAAAGGGAAGTACGCTAAGCTTATTCACCGGCCGCCTCCTGGCTCTTGTCGCCGTCGCCGCGTTCCAGCCCGTCGAGGCCCCGGAACAAAAGCGCGTCGGCGAAAACCGTCGTCTGTGGGAACATGTGGAAGCTGGAATAGACGATTTGGCCCCGGTTCACCGGGATTCGCACCGCGAGGGGCGCGCCGGCCATCACTGTCGGCTCCTCGCTGCCGACCGGGTCATAGATGACGTCGCCGCTGACCAGGACTTCGGTGTCCGAACCTACTTTTTCCATGACCGCGAAGTCGGAGTAGTTGAACTCTACGTTGATGACGCTCGTCCCCAGAAGCTCCCGCAACGCCTCGTCGTCGATGTCGGCGAGCACCGTGCTCGCCACGCCGAGCTGCGCGCCGTCCACGGCCGTGTCGTCCTCGAGGAACTCGATCGCGTCGGGCCAGCAGAACTCGATGAGGTCGTAGGACCAGTCGGTCACGAAGAGCGAGCCACCCCCGTCGACGTAGTCGCAAGCGTTCTGCATGGCGGTGGGGTCGAGGAGCAGGCTGTCGTCGGTCTCCATCGTGTAGTTGTACCGGAAGGCGTTGAGGCCACGGGTACCGCTGTTGAGGAAGACGATGTTGAACTTCTCGATCTGGAACTTGCCCTCGCCGGGTACCGGCTCGGTGAACAAGGATTCCACGGTTCGCCCGGGGTCGTCGCGCGTGGGAGGTTCGTCCCCCACCCAGGTCGTGGATTGGGCGATGTAGCCGTTGAAGTCCACGCTGCCGATGTCGTTGCGCGCGAGCGTGGCCGCAATGTCGTCGAAGTCGCCGTTCACGACCGCGATTGCGTCCAAGTCGATGGCGGTGACGCCGCTTTCGATGCACCCGACCAGGGTGGCGAGGGCCAGGAGCCTCATTCGAGGATGACCGTCCCCGAGACCGCCACGGAGGAGCTGCTCTTGGTGGTCACGGTACTGAAGCTGAAGCCCACGGGCGGACCCTCGATGGAGGATCCGGCGGTGAAGGTGGCGTTGCCCTCTTTGAGTTGGCTCAGTTCGTCGGGGATGTAGCTGTGCAGCCCGTCGTCCCAGGGCAGGGACCCCGCGTAGCCGTTGGCCCCTTCGGGCTCGACCAATGCGCCGGAGATGGACGTGAAGAAGATCGCGTCCGGGTAGGTCAACGCGCCGGGGATGCTGGGGTCGTCGGCGAGCGCCCAGGTGTAGAAGATTTCTTCCGCCCGGCTGATGGTGTAGTTCCCCCACCATTCGGGATCCACCATCACGAAGTCGGCTGGCACCGTCGGCTGTGCGTTTTCGACGATCTCCTCGGGAATGCCGTCGGGGTCGCCTTCGGTGTGGAGGGCGTACATCTGGTCGAAGCAATAATCGGACAGGGAAACATCGTCTTTGGTGTAGTAGATCATCCCGGACGCGCCGTCGACGTGCTTGTCCAGGGTGATGATGTTGCAGTCGGACTCGAGCCAAACGTGGTCGCCTGCACTGACGGTTTCGTTGGCCGGGCAGTCTGCCGAGCCGCCGGTCTCGTAGGTGCGCCAAACGCCGTTGCTGTCGTACGGCATCGGGCCACCCGCACACGCGGGGCTGGTCTCGCAGTCGCTGTCATTGCAGTCCGTGAACTCGTCGTTGTCGTTGTCCAGCCCGTCCGTGCAGTTCGACTCTGGGTCCGGCGGGCACGGCGGATCGAGGGGCAGGTAGAAGAGCACGCCCACGGACACGCCTTCGCTGATTGCACCTGAGGCGTTGTCGATCCCGCGGCTGACGCGGAACCACCGCGAGATGCCGACGTTTCCGAGGTCGATCTCGCCATCGAGCACGTTTGTGCCGTCTTCGATGAACACCCCTTCGGTGCCGGTGGTGACGAGCACATCACGCGTGCCGAGCTCGGCCGCGTTGCTGACGGTGAGCTGACCGTACAGGTTCTCTTCGTCGATGACGGTGATGCTGTCGATGATGATGTCTTCTTTCTCGTCGCCGTACTGGAAGAAGCGGATCTTGGACCGGGGCCCGAAGTGCGTGTCCTTCCCGTAGATCGAGAACGTGACGGTCTGGCCTTGGGTGACCTCTGAGGGATCGAAGAGCGCTGAAAGGCCGATGCGGTCGACCTGGAAGGCGTCGAACTGCGTCGTAAGGTCGTTCCCGTTTTCAACATAGACGTCGCGCAGGCCGGGGATCGCCTCGGGCGCCACGCTGATGTCGGCGAGCATGTACGTTTCGCTCAGCACGTCCACGGCGTTGACCTCGATCCCGTCGCCGAACCCCGCCCACGTCTGCCCCGAGACCCACTCGGTGTTCTGACCGATCAGCTCTACCTGCATGTGTTCGCCGATCTTGGCGCGTGATGGCGCGAGCGTGAAGCTGTCGTCCACGATGATCAACGCGCCGGTGATCGTGTGGTCCCCGGTGGTGGTGTTGAGGTGAGCGTCCCGCGAGCCCAGCTCGGCCGCCGGGTCGACGAGAAGGTTGGCGGTGATCGTCCACCCATCGAGCACGGTGACGCTGTTGACCGTGACGCCGCCGCCGAGGTCGAGCGTGTTCCCGGTGAAGTCGAAGATCGAATTCGTCGAGGTGATACGTGCGTTCACCTCGGTGGCACGGCCGGCTTCGGGTGGCCAGAACGTGAGGACCTGATCCTGGGTGCCCAGGGTGTCGGGGTCCACCGCGGGCGTATCGCAGCCGACGAAGAACAACGGGAGAAGGGCGAGGACGACGCGCATGAACGCTCCAGACGGGTAAGCCGAGCGATTATACCTGGGACGGCGCCCGCTTGCGACCGGCACGACGACGCTACCCAGAAACAGGCGCAAGGGGCACACGCCCCTTCCCATACCGCGGCGTTCCCTCCGGCCTCCCAGCTACGCTTTCCGTGATTAGCCCAGAACGGATCGAACCGACGCGTCCGCCCACTCGATCACCGGGCCGGGCATCAGGCCGAAGGCGAGCAACAACGCCGTGGTGATCGCGAGCGCCAGCCGCGCGCGGCCATCCGAGGCCAACTCTGGCTCGCCTTCGCGCATGTACATGTAGATCATCGGGCGGAGGTAGTAGTAGACGCCGGCCGCCGCGCCGATGGCCCCGACGACGGCCAGCCCGAGCTGACCCGCACCGACGGCCGCCGAGAAAAGGTAGAACTTGCCCACGAAGCCCATCGTCGGGGGGAGGCCTGCGAGCGAGATGAGGCAGATCGACAGACCCAGCGCCACCATCGGGTGCTTCTTTCCCAGCCCGGAGAGGCGATCGATGTGCGTGGCGTCGGCACCGTGGGCATCCGTCATCTGCGACAGCACCGCGAAGGCACCGGCATTCATAAAGGTGTAGGCCAATATGTAGAAGGCGAGGCTGCCGAGCGCGGGGTGGGTTTCCCCCGCCGTCGTGACCGAAGAGAGCGCCATGAGCAAATAGCCGGCGTGGGCGATGCTGCTGTAGGCGAACATCCGCTTGAGGTCGTCCTGCACCAAGGCGCCGATGTTGCCGACGAGCATCGTGAGCGCCGCCATCCCCCACAGGCCGCCCGCCCAGTGGCTGGCGTCCTCGCCAAAGGTGCCGATGACCACCCGCCCAAAGGCGGCGAAACTGGCGGCCTTGACCCCGGTCGCCATCAGCGCCGTCACCGCGGTGGGAGCGCCCTGGTAGACGTCTGGGGCCCACATGTGGAAGGGCACGCTTGCGACCTTGAAGCCGAACCCGACCAGCAGCAGCGCGCCGCCCAAAAGCAGCAGCCGCGGCACGTCGCCATGGCCGGCCGCGAGGAAGTGGGCGATTCCGGTCAGCGAGGTGGTGCCCGTGGCGCCGTAGATCATCGCGACGCCGTAAAGCAGGATGCCCGACGAGAACGCGCCGAGGATGAAGTACTTGAAGGCCGATTCGACGGCACGGTCATCGGCGCGCTTGATCGCGCACAGCGTGTACACCGCGATGCTCATGACCTCGAGGGCGATGAACGCCATCATCAGGTCGCTGCTGTACGCCATGCCCAGCATGCCGCAGAGCGCGAAGAGGACCAAGGAGTAGAACTCGCCGACTCGGACGCCGATGCGGTCCATGTAGCCGTCGCTGACCAGCAGCGCGAAGAGGCCGCCGAGCAGCGCGGCACAGGCGAAGAAGTGCCCGTAGGCGTCGATGCGCAACATCCCCGCGAACGCGTCACTGGCTGGCTCACCGGCGGATCGGGCCACCAGGCCCAGGCTCAACGCTACCGTGCCGCAGGCCACTCCCCAGGAGAGGGTTCGGGGCATCGGGCGCAGCACGGCTGCCATCACCATCATCACCACGCCCATCCCCGCCAAGAGCAGCAGCGGCGCGGCCAGCAGCATCCAATCCATGACCGGCGACATCAGTGGGTCTCCTTGGAAAGCCAGCTCGGAAGGCAGGCGTTACCGCACGAATAGGGAGATTCGTCGAAGTGCTCCTCCATCCGGGCGACGAAGCGCTCCACGGAGGGGTTGATCCGGTCCAGGAAGGGCTGGGGGTAGATGCCCAGCACGAAGGCGAGGATGACCAGCGGCATCAGGTAGGTGAGCTCGCGCGCGCTGAGGTCGGGGAGGTTCCGGTTGGCTTCGTTCTTGAGCGGCCCGAACATCATCCGCTGGAAGACCCACAGCATGTAGGCAGCGCCGAAGATGACACCGGTTGCGGCCGCGACCGTCCACATCGGCGCGTACTGGAAGCTGCCGATGAGGATCATGAACTCACCGACGAAGCCGTTGAGGCCGGGCAGCCCGATCGAGCTGAAGGTCATGATCATGAAGATGAGGGCGAACTTCGGCATCACCTTGGTGAGCCCCCCGTAGTCGGCGATCGCGCGGGTATGCCTCCGTTCGTAGAGCACCCCAACCAGGAAGAACAACGCGCCGGTCGAGACGCCGTGGTTCAGCATCTGGAAGATGGCGCCGCTGACGCCCGGCGCGTTGAGCGCGAAGAGGCCGAGCATCACGTAACCAAGGTGGCTGACGGAGCTGTAGGCGACGAGCTTCTTGACGTCGTCCTGCACCAGCGCCACCAGCGCGCCGTAGAGGATGCCGGTAACCGCGAGGCCGATCAGCACGGGCCCGTAGGCGGTGACCGCGTCGGGAAACAGCGGCATCGCGAATCGGTAGAAGCCGTACGTTCCCATCTTGAGCATGACGCCCGCCAGCACCACCGAGCCCCCTGTCGGCGCCTCGACGTGGGCGTCGGGAAGCCAGGTGTGGACCGGGAACATCGGCACCTTGATCGCGAAGGCGATCGCTAGGAATGCGAACATCCACTTCTGGGTGTCGGGGCTGAGCGTCAGCGCCAAGAGGTCGCCGAGGTCCGTCGACCAGGCACCAGTCTGCTCGTAGTGCGCCCAGTACAGCCCGATCAGCGCGACCAGCATCAAGAGCGAGCCCGCCACCGTGTAGACGAACAGCTTCACTGCGGCGTAGATGCGGCGTTCACCGCCCCAGATGCCGATGAGGAAGTACATCGGGAGGAGCACGAGCTCCCAGAAGATGTAAAACAAGAAGGTGTCGAGCGACACGAAGGTGCCGATCATCGCGCCTTCGAGGGCCAACATCAGCGCCGCGTACCCCCGGTATTTCTCGTGCACGCCTGAGAAGCCGGCGAGCAGGATGAGCGGGGTCAAGGCAGTGGTGAGCAACACCAAGAGGAGGCTGACGCCGTCCAGGCCGAGGTGGTAGCCGACGCCCCACGACTCGATCCACGGGTGCTTTTCGACGAACTGGTACTCGGCTCCGGCGGGGTCGTAGCCGAACCAAAGCGGGAGCGAGGCAGCAAAGACCACCAACGACGCGGCGAGGGCGCCGGAGCGTGCGGCCTCCTTGGGCATGACGGCCACGAGCAGCGCGAGGGCGACGGGGAGGAAGGTGACCAGCGAGAGCAGCGGCATCCGATCACCCGACCGCGTAGGCGGTGGCGAGCAGCGCTGCCCCAGCCGCGATGAAGATTGCGTAGACCTGGACCTTGCCGCCGCCCAAGCGCCCGTGCGCCGTCCCCGCCTTCTGGGCGAGGGTGGCCGCCCCGTTGACGACCCCGTCGATGACCTGGGCGTCGACGATGGCCCAGAGCACCTGTCGCGACGTGACGTAGATCGGGGTCAGAATCGCGGCCTGGTAAAGTTCATCGACGTACCACTTGTTCAGACTGCCCGTGTGCAGCTTGCGGAAGCGCTCGGCGAGCGCGGCCGGCCGGGTGGGGTCTTTGATGTAGAGCGTGTAGGCAAACGCGACGCTGCCGGCGATGCCCAGGAGGGTGAGCACCATCAGCGGGAATTCCAGTGGGTTGTCCTCGGGGAAGGCGACGTGGGCGTGCTCGAAGACCGGATCGAGGAAGTGGTGCAACGAGCCGTGCATCGGGAGCCAGTGTGGCAGGTTCAGCAAGCCGCCCACCGCCGACAACGCCGCGAGCACCACCAGGGGGAGCACCAGTAGCATCGGCGATTCGTGGGGCTTGTGGCCGTGGGCCTCGTGCCCGTGCCCGTGCGCGTCGTGACTGGCGCCGCGGTAGTCGCCCCAGAATGTCATGAACATCAGCCGGCTCATGTAGAACGCGGTGAGGAGCGCGGTGGCCGTCGCGAGCGCCCACAAGACCTTCGGCATCACGGTGCCAAAGGGCAGCCCATCGAAGACCGGGGTGATGAACGTCAGCCACAGAATCTCGTCCTTCGAGAAGAACCCGGAGAACCCCGGGATGCCGATGATCGCCAGATAGCCCATGAGGAAGGCGGCAAACGTCAGCTTCATGTACTTGCGCAGCCCCCCCATCTTCCGCATGTCCTGCTCGTGGTGCAACGCATGGATGATCGAGCCGGAACCAAGGAACATCAGCGCCTTGAAGAAGGCGTGGGTGATGACGTGGAAGAAGCCGGCGACAAACCCGCCGACACCGACACCGAGGAACATGAAGCCCAGCTGCGACACGGTCGAGTAGGCCAGCACCTTCTTGATGTCGTTCTGGGTGACCGCGATGGTCGCCGCGACGAAGGCGGTGAGGGCGCCCGTGGTGGCGATCGTGGCCATCGCCACCGGAGACATCACGAAGAGAAAGTTCAACCGGCAGATCATGTAGATGCCGGAGGTGACCATGGTCGCCGCGTGGATGAGCGCCGACACCGGCGTCGGTCCCGCCATCGCGTCGGGCAGCCACACGTAAAGCGGAATCTGCGCGCTTTTACCAGTTGCTCCGCCGAAAAACAGGAGGCAAACCGCAGTGACCACGACCCCGCCGATGCCACCGACGAGCTCGGGGTGGTGCGCAATGACCTCCTCGAGCTTGTGGAAGTTGAGCGTCGCGTGGTCGCCAAGGCTCCAGTAGAGCAGGAACAACCCGCAAACGAAGCTGAAGTCACCGATGCGGTTGGTGATGAACGCCTTCTTGCCCGCGCTGGCGAAGTCGTCGTTTTCGTACCAGAACCCGATGAGTAGGTAGCTGCACAGGCCGACGCCTTCCCAGCCCACGAACATGAGCAAGAAGTTGTCGCCCATGACGAGGAGGAGCATCGCGAAGATGAACAGGTTCAAGTAGGAGAAGAAGCGCCAGACCGAGTCCTTGTCGGCTTCGTCGTCCATGTACCCGATGGAGTACACGTGGATCAGGAAGCCAATCCCGGTGATGACGCACATCATCGTGGCGGTGAGCTGATCGACACGGAAGGCGATGTCGGCGGAGAAGCTTCCCGCTTGCATCCACGTCCACAGGTGCGCTTCGAGCGGGGCGGCGTCGTGGCCCATGAGCCCGGCCAACGCCATGAAGCTCAGGACTGCGGAGAGGCCCACCATCACCGATGCGATGGTGCCGGCGACGACCCGCGACGCGCGCTTCTGGAGAAGAAGTCCGTTGACCACCGCCCCAAGGAGCGGCAACGCTGGGACCAGGGTGACAAGCTGCGAGGACATCATCCGCTCATCCGATCGAGGTCATCGAGGACCACGGTCACGCGGTTGCGGAACAAGAGAATGACCAGCGCGAGACCGACCGCGGCCTCGGCGGCGGCGACCGCCATCACGAATACCGCGAAGACATGGCCATCCACCGTGCCGTTTTGGCGAGAGAAGCCCACGAAGGCGAGGTTGACGGCGTTGAGCATCAGCTCCACGCTCATGAAGACGATCAGCGCGTTCTTGCGGGTGAGGACGCCGACGACGCCGAGCGCGAAGAGCACGGCGCTGACGACGAGGACGGGCGTGAGACCGACGGCTTCCATCAGACCTCCCGCTTGGCGAGCACGACGGCTCCGATCATGCCGACCGTGAGGAGCAGCGACACCGCTTCAAAAGGGAGAAGGTAGCGGTCGCTGAAGAGCTGTTCGCCGATGTTGTGGATGGTGCCGTACCCTTTTGGCAGCTCGGGGGCGGGCGTGTGGACCAGCCCGTCGAGACCGGCAATCAGCCCGACGCCCATCAGCGCTGCGATGCCGATGCCGACGAGCCCCCGGCGACTGATCAGCCCGATCGGAGTGGGTCCCGGCTCGCGGATGTTCAGGAGCATGATGACGAAGATGAAAAGCACCATGATGGCGCCGGCGTAGACCAGCACCTGGACCACGGCCACGAAGTGCGCGTCGAGCATCACGTAGTCAGCCGCCAGCGCAAAGAAGCACACTACCAATGAAAGCGCGCTCGCGATTGGGCTGCGCTGGACCACGACGCTGAGGCCCGCGACCACCGCGAGGAAGCTGAACAGGTAGAAGAGCACCGCTTCGGTCATGGGCGCACCGGCGCTTCGGCGGTGTAGCCAGCCGGAGCGAGCGTCTTGTCCACATGGTAGGCCGTCCCGGCTTCGGGCTTCAGGCCGTCCATCAGGTTGACCATGTAGGCCTTGCTGTGCACCATGTCTTGCCGGTTGTAGGCGTTGATTTCGTAGATTTTGGTGTCCATCCGGATCGCGTCCTTCGGACAGGCTTCGACGCAGAAGCCGCAGTAGATGCATCGGAGCATGTCGATGTCGAAGCTGACCGGGAACTTCTCGGCGGGATCATCCGGGTTCTCGCCGGCGACAATCGTGATGCAGTTGGCCGGGCACACCGTCGGGCAGCACATACATGCCACACACTTGATGCCGCCGTCGGGCCGCAGCAGCAGCCGGTGCGCGCCGCGGTACCGGGCGGTCATCGGCTTGCGCACATCGGGGTACTCGATGGTGCGGAAGTCCTGGTTGAGCAGGTTCTTGATGACGTGCGACATCGTCAGAGCCATGCCCTTGAGCACCTCGACGATGTACGACGACTCGGTGAGAGTCAGCGTCTTGTTGGGCTTGGGAAGTGCCATGGACGTCCTTCCTAGGCGAACAGTTCGTGACGGAGGATGATCCAGCCGGCAGCGAGGAACACGTTGACGAGCGCGACGGGGAGCATGTACTTCCACCCCAGGTTCATGAGTTGGTCGTACCGCATGCGGGGAACCGTCCACCGCACCCAGATCATGATCCAGCAGCCGATCAGCACCTTGGCGCCAAGCGAAGAGACGTGAAGCACCGCGGCCACCAGGTCGCCGCCAAGCTCGGGCAGGCTCGCCCAAGTCGACAGCGCGGCGAGCCCGCCCATCAGGCCGAGGACGCCGAGCCCTCCGTGTGCGGCGGCGGCGCCCAACCAGAGCCCTGTCCAGAATTTCGGTTCATTGCGCCTTGGGTCTTCGGCGGCGAGCACCTGATAGAACGGCCGGGTCTGCCGTTTGAAGGCGATCACGGCAAAGGTCGTGAACGCGGGCACGGCGCCGAAGCCGAGCACGGCCAGGATGACGTCGGCGTTGGCCCGGATGGTCGCGCCGTCCAGGAAGGGCACCGCGTAGCCGCCGAAGAAAAGCGTCGCCGTGACCGCCGAGGCCACGATCATATTGGCGTACTCCGCCATGAAGAACAGCGCGAAGCGGAAGCTGGAGTACTCGGTGTGGTAGCCACCGACCAGCTCAGCCTCGCCTTCCGGGAGGTCGAAGGGCGTCCGGTTGGTCTCCGCGAAGGCGCTGACCCAGAAGAGCAAGAACGCCAAAAAGCCGAACGGAGACAGCGCCGTCCAGTTCATCGCGGGAATGGCGATGAAGCCGAGATCGAGGGGCTGCTGCTGCATCTCCACGATCTTCGACAGCGACACGGAGCCTGCCATGAGGAAGACGACCACCGCCGCGAGGCCCATCGACAGCTCGTAGCTGACCATCTGTGCGCTGGACCGCAGGCCGCCGAGGAGCGAGAACTTGTTGTTCGACGACCAGCCCGCCAGCATGATTCCGTACACGCCCAACGAGGTGAGGGCGAGCACGAAGAGCAAGCCGCCATCGAGGTCGGACACCTGCAAGTGTACGCCCAGCAGCTGATCGCCGAAGGGGACCACCGCGAAGGTGCACAACGAAATCGTCATCGCGATGACTGGCGCGATGAACCAATAGAACTTCTCGACGTGGTCGGGAGTGACGTCCTCCTTGAAGGCCAGCTTCACCACGTCGGTCAACGTGTGGATCAAACCGGCGGCCCGGAGGGAGACGATGGGCTTGTAGACCAGCGGCTGCCCGGCCATGACGGCGCCCAAAAGGCGAGGCACGTCCAAGGGATTTGGCAGGTCGATCGGGGCGCGATTCGGACCGGGCCGGTCTTGGATGTAGGCCGCGCCCTTGCGTTCGCCCCAGATCAAAAGCGGCACGATGTTCATCACGAAGGCGACCGAGAAGACGCACCGCGCGATGACAATCAGGAAGTCGGTCCAGAACTCGCTCATTTGGCTTCCGCCACCGGCGGCGCAAGCAGGCGTCCGGTGTTGCCGAGGACCTTGTAGTCCAGTCCCGCGAGGCGCGGAACGGCACGGGCCAACGAAAGGAAGGTCGCGACCGGAAGTCCGGTGCCCGGCGCTTTACCGAGAGCTGTGCCGAGTTTTTCGAGCGCAGCGTAGGCCGGCGCGGCCTCGCCGAGAGGGTTGGTTGCGCGGCGGTTGCGCTGCACGCGGCCCTGGCGGTTGACGTACGTCGCGTCCATTTCGGCGGGGTGGGTGACCGGAATCACCAGCGACGCCTGCGCGGACGTCGCGTTTTCGCGGGAGCCAAAGTAGGCGAGCTCCGGAAGGGCGCCGCCGTTGAGCCGGCTGACGATGTCGTCTTCGAGCACGATCAGCAAAGCGAGATCGGCCTCGCGGAGGGCGTCGGTGTCGCCCACGTTGCCGACCCACTCGGCCAGCAACTGCACGCCGGCGGTGTTGGCGTTCTTGTCGATGTCCATCAGCAGGTGGTCGGACTTTTCGATGGCGTCGCCGTCATTGCCCGAAACCCAGAAGAACCGCGCTTCAGGGCAGTTGCCGCGGGCGAGCTGGATGAGCGCCCAGTTGGCTTCGAGACTTGCCTGGGTGCCGAGCACAAAACCGACACGGTTGCCGGCTGCGCGGATCCGTGTGGCCAGCTCAGCCTGCGCAGTCGTGCACGGAGAGCCGTCCACGCGGGCGCGGAGGATGCGCTCCAGGCTGCCGACGCGTTTGTGCAGATCGCGGCCCGGATCGCAGATCCAGCTTTTGTTCACGTCGTCGTTGCGGCGGGGGAGGTAGCGGAAGACCTCGCCATCCTGGTGGCACACTTGGATGTTGCAGCCGGTGGCGCAGCCGGTGCATAGCCCCGCCGTCTCCCGCAGGTACCAGACCCGGCGTTCGAAGCGGAAGTCTTTGCTGGTCAGGGCTCCGACCGGACAGATGTCCGCGAGGTTTCCCTGGTAGTCGTGTTCCAGCCGCGTGCCGGGAAACATCCCGATCTCCGTATGATCGCCACGATTCATCAGCCGCAAATCACCGGTTCCCGTGACTTCATCGCCGAAGCGCTCACAGCGACTGCACTGCACACAGCGTTCCGCGTCGAGAACGATGTGGTCCCCGATGTCCTGGCGTTTGTGCTTGGAGACCTTGGGCTCGAGCCCCCGGCTGTCGTACTGGCCGTGGTCCATGTAGTAGTCTTGGAGCCGGCACTCGCCCGACTGGTCGCAAATCGGGCAATCAAGCGGGTGATTGACGAGCAAGAACTCCATCACCGACTTGCGGACTGCCTTGACCTGGTCGGTGTCCGTCCGGATGGCGAGACCCTCGCGCGCCTGCATGTTGCAGGCGATCTCGAGGACTGAGCCGCGCGGGGTCACCGACTCGCACATGCACATGCGGCAGTTGCCGGCCACGCTGAGGTGCGGGTGGTAGCAATAGTGGGGAATCTCGACGCCCGCGAGCTTGGCGGCCTCGATCATGTTGGTGCCGGCGGGCACCTCGATCTCGGTGTCGTTGATTTTGACCTTCGGCATCAGGCGGCTCCGGCGCCGCGGCCCTGGACACGATCCAGGAACTCACTGCGGAACTTGGTGAGGAAGCTCTGCACGGGCATGGCCGCGCTGGCTCCGAAGAAGCAGATGGTCTTGCTGTGGATGTTGTCGGCGAGGTCCCGCAGCGTCGCGAGGTCCTGGACGTTGGCGTCGCCGTCGCGGACACGACAGAGAATCTGGTACATCCAACCACAACCTTCGCGGCACGGCGTGCACTGCCCGCAACTTTCGTGGGCGTAGAAGCGGAGCAAGTTGGTCAGCGCCTCGACTAGGTCGGTGGTGTCGTCCATGACGATGAAGCCGCCCGAACCCAGGTAGCTCCCCGCGTTCTGGCTGATAGACTCGTAGTCCATCGAACACTTGGCCACCTCGTCAGGGGTCATCACGGGCACCGAGCTGCCGCCAGGGATGACCGCCTTGAGCGTGCGCCCGGGCAAGAGGCCACCGCATTGTTCCTCGATGAACTGGGTCATCGGGATGCCCAGCGGCACCTCGTAGACTCCCGGGCGCCTAACATGCCCGGAGACACTGAATAGTTTGGTGCCAGGGCTCTTCTCGGTGCCAATTGCCTTGTAGGCGGCGGCGCCGTTCTCGATGAGCCAGGGGACGACGGCGAGGGTTTCGACATTGTTGACGATGGTCGGGCTACGCCACGCGCCCTCGACGGCGGGGAACGGCGGCTTCAGCTTGGGCTGGCCTCGCTCTCCCTCGAGCGACGAGATGAGCGCAGTTTCTTCGCCGCAGATGTAGGCGCCGGCGCCCACGTGCACGTACAGGTCGAAGTGGTGACCGCTACCCTGGATGTTCTTTCCGAGGAGCCCCGCCGCGTAGGCCTCGGCAAGCGCTTCGTCGAGACGACGCGCGATGTAGCGAAACTCGCCGCGAATGTAGATGTACCCGAGGTGGCAGTCCAGCGCGCGGCTGGCGATGATCATGCCCTCGATGAGCAGGTGCGGGTCGCACCACATCAGGTAGCGGTCCTTGAACGTGCCCGGCTCGGACTCGTCCGCGTTGCACAGCAGATAGACAGCCTTTCCACCGCGCTTTTCGGCGGGAGGCACGAAGCCCCACTTCACCCCGGTGGGGAAGCCGGCGCCGCCGCGCCCGCGGAGGCCGCTGTCCTTGACGAGGGCGGTGATTTCGCTCGGCGCCATGCCGAGCGCCTTGGGCAGACGGCTGTAGGTCCCCCGGGTGCGCGCCACCGCGATGCGGTGCACGTCGGGAACCTCCCAGTTGCCGGTCAGGATACGGGGAAAATCCATTGGTCCGCCTCCGGCCGGGGCTCTTGGAGTTTGGTACCTGCGCGCAGCGCGTCGATCACCTGGTCGACGACCTCGGGGGTGAGGCGCTCGTAGAAGTGCTCATTGATCTGGGCCATCGGGGCGGAGCCGCAGCTGGCCAGGCACTCCACGCGCAAAAGCGTAAACAAACCGTCCTTGCTGTTGCCGTGCTCGTCGCATTCGAGGCGACGCTCGATGTGCGCGACGATCTTCTCCGCACCGACCAACGCGCACGAGAGCGTGTGGCAGATCTGGATGTGGTAGCGGTGGGTCGGCGCCTTCTTGAACATCGTGTAAAACGACGCGACGGCGTGCACGTGGCTGGGCGGCAGGTCCAGCGTGCGAGCGATCAGGCGCATGATGTCGAGGTCGATCCACTCCCAGGCATCCTGCGCCATCCACAAAACCGGCATGATCGCCGCCTTCTTTGTGGGGTAGCGCGCCAGGATGGCGACGATTTCAGCGTTTTGTTCGGCAGACCACTCACGTGGGCCGCGCGACACCGCGTTCGGGGCGCTGTGACTCATCGATCCAGCTCGCCGGCGATGATGTTGATGGAACCCAAGGCGGCGATGGCATCGGCCAGCATCTTGCCTTGAATGATCTTGGGGAAGGTGCTGTAGTTGGCGAAGCACGGGGGCCGGATGCGTACCCGCCACGGCTTGGGGCTCCCGTCCGAGACGATGTAGAAGCCGAGCTCACCGCAGCCGCCTTCAGTGGCGCTGTAAAGCTCGCCCTTGGGGGGCTGGATGCCGTGCATGATCAACTTGAAGTGGTTGATCAGCCCTTCCATCGTGTTGTAGACCTTGTCCTTGGCGGGCAAGGCGACAAGGTGGTCCTCAACCATGACCGCGCCGCCCGGGATCGACGCGACGGCCTGCCGGATGATCTTGCAGGACTCGTACATTTCCTGGAAGCGCACGATGGTGCGATCGTAGGTGTCGCCACCCTCGGCGGTAGGCACGTCGAACTGGTACTTCTCGTAGCCCCAGTAGGGCTGAGCCTTGCGGACGTCGTACGGGATGCCGGCGGCGCGGAGGCACGGGCCGGTGACCGCGTGCGAGATCGCCAGCTCCTTGGTGATCACGCCCGCGCCGATGGTACGGTCCATGAAGATGCGGTTGCGTTCTACGAGGTGCTGGACGTCGCCCACAGCTTCCTGCATTTCGCCGATGGTCGTCAGCAGCTTGTCGAACCAGCCGTCGGGGGCATCCTGGGAAACGCCGCCGATACGGGGGTAATTGACCATCATCCGGGCGCCGCAGAGCTCCTCGTAAAGGTCGTAGATCTTTTCCCGGTAGTTGTACATGTACCAGAAGTTGGTCAGCGCGCCGATGTCAACGAGATTGGTGCCGATACAAACGGCATGATCGATGATTCGCGCCATTTCGCTGGTGATGACGCGCAGGGCTTGCGCCCGGGGCGGGGCTTCGATGCCCAAGAACTGCTCGCAGGCAAAGCACCACGCGTTGCTGTTGTGGACCGGGCCCATGTAGTTGAGGCGTTCCGCATACGGAATGACGAACTGGTAGTAGACCGTCTCGCACTGCTTTTCGAAGCCGCGGTGGAGGTAGCCGATCTCGCAGCCGGTGTTGACGATCGTTTCGCCGTCGAGTTGGACCTGCAACCGGAGCGTGCCGTGCGTGGCCGGATGGGCGGGACCGATGTTCAGGGTGAGCAGCTCCGATGGGATCGGCGGAACGCTGGTGCCGTCGCTCATGCCCACTCCACCTTGTCGCAGAGCAGGTTCTCAGCGGGCTGAGAGAGCTTCTGACGCTTGTTGATCGGGTAGTCCTTGCGCAGCGCGTGCCCCTCGAACTCGTCGTGACAGAGAATGCGCCGGAGGTTGGGGTGACCCTCGAAGCGGATGCCGTAGAGGTCCCAGACTTCGCGCTCCATCCAGTTGGCCACGGCCCACAGGTCCCACACGCTCGGAACGCTCTCTGCGCCTTCCGGCACCGCCACCTTCACGCGAAAGCGGTGATTCTTCGCCATGGAGTAGACCTGGTACGCCACCTCGTACCGCCACTCGCGGTCGTCGTCGTCGGGGTAGCCCAGGTAGTCGACGCCACCGACGTCCAAGAGCCAGTCGGCGTTGATTTCCCCGTCGTCGCGGAGCCAGACCAGCACCGCGCGAAGGTCCGCCGGGCGCACCGTCACCGCGCACTGGCCACGGAACTCGTACGAGGCGAGGACGCGCTCCCCGAACTGCGCCTGCACCCGCGCCATGATGTCACGTTCGACCATGGATACTCCCTAGCGCCACGCCGAAATTGATTCGCGCGAGATCTTCTCTTGGATCTTCACGATCGCGCCGATCACGTTTTCAGGACGGGGCGGGCAACCGGCGACGTAGACATCGACGGGAACGAGCTCGTCGATGCCTTGCACCACGCTGTAGTTGTCGTAGAAACCGCCCGACGACGCGCAGGCGCCCATCGACACCACCCATTTCGGGTCGGGCATCTGGTCGTAGATCTGCTTCAGGACCGGCGCCATCTTTTGGGTGATGGTGCCCATGACCAGGAGGAGGTCGGCCTGGCGCGGAGAAAAGCGGACAAGCTCGGCGCCGAAACGCGACACGTCGAAGCGACTGCTGACCACGCCCATGAACTCGATGGCGCAGCAGGCGGTGCCGAACGGCATCGGCCACAGCGCGTACTTGCGGCCCCAATTGATTACCTCGTCGAGGCGGGTCGCGATGACCGGCATGCCTTCGAGATGGTTTTCTAGTCCCATTGGAACGCTCCGCGCTTGAGGCAGTAGAACCAGCCGAGGAAGAGCACCCCGAGGAACAGGAGCATCTCGACGAAGACAAAGACTGCTCGTCCTTGCTCCACAAAACTCCGGAAGACCACCGACCAGGGGAAGAGGAAGACCGCTTCGAGGTCGAACAGGATGAAGAGCACGGCCACCAGGTAGAACTTCACCGAGAAGCGCTGCTGGGTGGCGAAACGCGCGGGCATACCGCATTCGTACAGCGACGTCTTGGTGGCGTTGGGCCGGTAAGGGCCCAAGAAACGGCTTCCCGCCACGAAGACGAGGGAGAAGATCACCGCGATGACGATGGACACAAGCACCGGCACGTAGGGGTCGCCCAAGCGCACTCCGGAGGGTGGGCCGGGGTAACCGTTCCCGCCCGGCATCACAAGCCCCGCGCGACCCCCCCGCGGGCCGGATACGGCGACGGTCATGCGAATCCTGGGGCTCGACGAAGCGGGGCGTGGGTGTGTGCTTGGGCCGCTCGTGGTCGGGGCCTTTCTACTCGATGGTGCCGATCAGATGGGGCTGCGAAAGGCGGGCGCCAATGACAGCAAGGTGCTGTCTGCAAAGCAGCGAGCCGAGGCGCTGGAGCGCCTGCAAAGCCTCGGTCAACTCCGGACCCTCCGCGTCGAGCCCGCGGAGATCGACGCCGGCAACCTCAACGAGCTCGAGTATCGCTTGTTCCTCGACCACGTTGCCCACTTCAAGCCCGACCATGTCTACCTCGACGCCCCGGTCCACCCCGGTGGGATTCCCAAGCTCCGAGAGCGCCTGATCCGCCTGAGCGGGGTGGAGAACTGGACCATCGAGCCGAAGGCCGACGCGACCTACCCGGTGGTGGGCGCTGCGAGCATCGCCGCCAAGCTGGCCCGTGACGCGGCGATCGCGCTGCTGGGCGACGTCGGGAGCGGCTACCCCTCCGACCCGGTGACCCGGGACCTCCTGACCAGGCTGCTGGCGTCCGGCGATCCCCTGCCGAGTTGGGTTCGTAGCCGGTGGGGCACCATCGACAACCTGCGGCAGCAGGCCCTGTTCGGATAGGATAGCGCCGTCGGCATGCTCATCATTGCCTTCCTGGCCTGCCTCCCTCCGGTGGCTGACACCGCGGACTCCGGTGACATCGCGGACGTCGGTGACACGGCCGACACTGGTGAGGTCGGCCCGGCCACGCTGGACCTCCAGTTCACCATGGACGCGGATCTGATCGAGGACATGTCCGAGCCGCCCGTAGGCATTTTCCGTGGCAGCATCTACGCCGAGGCCGACGCGTCCGCTCTCGGTCCGGCGGACCGGGCCGTGCCGCTGCTCGACTTCGTGTCGGATTCCATCGACCTGACGGTAGGGGGCGGCCCCTCCCCAGTCGCCTTCAGCACCGACACGCTCGACGCGCAGATCATCTGGATTCTCGGCTGCCTCGATGCCGACGCCAATGAGTGCGAAAAAGGCGATCCCATCACCTTTCCCAACGACAACAAATTCGCGATCGTCGCCGGGCCCAACCTGATCGACGTCACGATGGAGCTCTTGAACCCACGATGACGACCCTCCTCAACGCCCTCCTCGCCTGCGCCGGCGATTCGCCTCCCCTCGACACCAATGAACGGGGGGACGACCTCGCCGACCACCGCGTGGCCGACGACGCGGTCGGACAGCTCAGCGCCGACCAGTCGGTCTGGTCCGGAGCGGAGTTCACCGTCGAGCCCGGTGCCGACGTGATGACCTGCGTTTTCGGCACCTACACCGGCCCGACGGTGGGCCTCCATGACGTGCACACGCTCCAGGGCGCCGGTGGTCACCACCTCCAGATCATGGGTACGACGACCCCACTCATCGACGTTCCCGATGGTGAGGTGATGGATTGTACTGGCGACGGGGGGCAGTTCCAGATGGCCGATCTGGAGCCCATCGGCGTCACCAACGGCGGCTCCGTCAATGGGGTGGAGACTGGCGTCTCGATGCCGCTCCCCGACGGGATGGCCGTCCAGCTCGAAGAGGGGCAGCGCTACGTGCTCCAGTCGCACTACATCAACACCACCCCGGAAGCGTTCAAGGTGCGCGACCTGGCCGTGTTGACCACCATCGCGGAGGACGAGGTTGTCACGTGGGCCGCGCCGCTCATCTACAACGACTCCGACTTCAGCATCCCGCCGGCTGGCGAGCTGACGACCAGTTTTGAATGCACCACCGAAGAGGACTGGAACTTCCTTTACGTGCTCGGTCATATGCACGAATGGGGCACGGCCTTTTCGATCGATCGCAAAGAGGGCGATGCCTTCGCGCCGTTCTACGACATCCCCGAGTGGGACCCGGTGTACCGGGACGCCCCGATGGTCGACTACCACCCCGACGCCAGCCTGTTCATCCCGAAGGACACCACCTTCCGTACGACCTGCTCGTGGTTCAACGACAAGGACGAAGCCCTCGTCTTCCCTCACGAGATGTGCGTCGCCGTCAACATCGTGTACCCGCAGAAGACCACGGTCATCTGCGACGCGGGCTGATCGTGTTGGTCCTGCTTTTCATCGCATGCGCCACGTCGACGGACACGGCGGACACCGGCGACAGCGCTGAGCCGCTCGCTCCGACGCTTACCAACGTGCAGAACGAGGTGTTCACGCCCTCGTGTGCGTTTTCTTCCTGTCACGGCGAGGGCGGCGGGGCCGCAGGGCTTTCGCTCCTGACGGGGCTCGCGTTCGCCGAGCTCGTCGCGGTGCCGGCAGAAGGGGCCTACCCCAGCCCGGCGCCGGTCAACAGCATCCGCGTGGTGCCCGCCGATCCCGATGGCAGCTACCTGATGGTGAAGATCGATCCCGCCAGCGAAGGCGAGATGACGGGCGACCTGATGCCCGCCCCCGACGGCCTCGGTGCGGAGCGGGTAGAGTTGCTGCGGCAGTGGATTTTGTTGGGGGCGCAGGACAACTGAAAGGTACGCGTGGACCGGGCGGAACAGGCTACGTTCCCGGTCATAGAGGTCGCCTTGCCGCCACAATGCCGGGTCGGAGACAAATCCCAGGTACCCGCAGACGTGCACGGCTGCCCGGCCTGCCCACATCCGGCGGTCGGTCCGGCGATCAAGGGGTCGCCAAACGTGATGGTCAACAAGATGCCTGCGGTGCGGGTGACCGACAACGGCATGCACGCGGCCTGTTGCGGACCGAACACCTGGGTTGCGGCGAAAGGTTCGGGAACTGTGCTGATCAACAAGTTGCCGGCGCACCGCCTTGGTGACACCGACACCCACTGCGGCGGCGTCGGGCAGATGATCCAGGGCAGCACCAACGTGATGGTCGGTGGCTGACGACGGGGCGGTCGCGCTGGTCTGTCCAGCCTGTCGGCGCGCCGAGGAAGGGCGCCTGCTGTACCGGGGGCTGGCGCGCGACGGAGCCGTCTTGCGATGTGCTTGTGGTCGCCGCTATCCGGTGATTGACGGTGTGCCTGTCGTGCTCACCGAGCTTCGGCAGTGGGCGGAAAGCGAGGGGGCGCCGGCGCTGCGGAGGCGCGACATCGCCGATGAGGTGGTGGACCTCGTGGCGACCGATACCGCGACCGCTCGAAATCAACGGCTCCTCCGCGCCTATCGCGAGGCGCCGGCAAGCCCGCTCAGCGGCTGGGTCTCCAGCGCGCTCTCGGGGTCGACAACGCCCATTCTGGAGATCGGGGCCGGGATCGGCCACCCCGGCACCATTCGCCTCGACCTGAATCTGACTCTGCTCCTCGCCGGTCCGCCGGTGCCCCCGCTCGTCGATGGGCCCGATGGTGTCATGCTCGCAGCAGGGGCCGCCATCGTTGCGGATGCGACGGACCCGCCGTTTCTGGCAGGTAGTTTTGCGACCGTCGCCGTCCTCAACCTGCTCGATAGTTGTCGCGATCCGGCGCTGGCCTTGGCGCAAGCCGACGCGCTGGTCGGCCCCGGCGGAAAGCTGGTGGTCGCTTGCGCGTACGCTTTCTCCGCCGAGGTGACTCCAGAAGAGTCATGGTTCGACGAGCACGAGCTGTTGGCGGCGCTCGCCGGGAACCGGACTTTTCGAGGCCACGCCCTGGACTGCCGCCTGGTCGCCGAACCCGAGGATCTCGACTGGGAGTTGCCCGCCGGACCGCGCACGCGTCACGTTCACCGCGTTCAGGTGCTCGTCGCGCGGCGGCCGGGATAGCAGAAATCACTTCCTTCTGGAGCGCCAATGCCAAAGGTCACGGATCGCCATGGTCGGCCCACGTCGGGCCAGATGCCCGGTCTGGTTGAGGGGATTTGCACTGACAACAAAGATCCGGAGAAGCTCGGGAGGATCAAGGTGAAGTTTCCGACGCTTCCTGAGACGCCGGAAAGCTGGTGGGCCCGCCTCGCCATGCCGATGGCGGGTCGAGAGCGGGGCTGGATGACGATTCCGGAGATCGAGGATGAGGTGCTCGTCGGCTTCGTGCACGGCGACTTCAACCACGCGATCGTGCTCGGCTCACTCTACAACGGGGTGGACACCCCCCCCTACGCCAACGAGGACGGCGACAACAACCTCCGCGTTTTCCAGAGCCGCGCTGGGCATCGGCTCACCTTCGACGACAAATCGGGTGACGAGCGCATCGAGTTGATCACCCACAACGAAGAGATTCGGATCATCTGGGATGCGAAGGACAAGACCCTGAGCGTCTACAGCGGCAAAGACATCATCGTTGAGGCCAAAGAGACGATCTCCTTCAAGTGCAAGGACTTCATTCTCGAGGCCGGCGCTTCGATTTCTATGAAGGCGGGCTCAACGTTTGAGGCGAAGGCGTCCACGTCGATGGGCATTGACGGCGGCAGTTCGCTGACCGTCAAGGCCGGCATCATCAACATCAACTGAGGTTCCGATGATCAACGGCATCGTCGTGGGCCTCGTGGTCGACAACAAAGACCCCGACAAGATGGCCCGCATCAAGGTCAAGTTTCCGGTCGATTCGGAGACCCCGCCCGAGTCCACCTGGATTCGGATGATGTGGCCGATGAGCGGCAAGGAGCGCGGGTGGGTGATCCTCCCCGACATCGGCACCGAAGTGGTGATCGGATTCGCCTACCGCACGATGACTCCGTATGTGCTCGGCGCCGTCTACAATGGTGACGCTGACAAGCCAAAGCCCTATGCCAACGAAGATGGCAATGACGACCATCGTCGCTTCTGGTCGCGGAACTCGCACTGGATCGACTTCGACGACACCGCGGGTTCGGAGCGCATCGAGTTGGTGTCGACCTCGGAGAACAAGGCCATCTATCAGGAAGCGCACGCGGCCAAGAAGGTCTTGACCACCAAGGTCGACAAACACTTCATCGTCGAGGCCAAGGAGACGATCAGCTTGAAGTGTAAGGACTTCAAGTTGGAGGCCTCGGCGTCTGTGGCGATGGAAGCGGGGCAAACGATCGCGTGGAAGGGCGCGACCATGACCATGGACGGCGGTGGGTCGCAGACCCACAAAGCAAGTATGATCACGTATAACGAGGGTTCTCCTGGAGCGCCGAAGGCGGTGAAGGCAACGCCGAAGCACCGGCATCCGCCGACCAAACCGGAAGGTGGCGGGTCGAGCGGGGATGGCGGCGAGCAGAACGGGGGGGGGACCACCGGCGGTGGCGGTTCGACCGGCGGTGGCGGTTCGACCGGCGGTGGAGGCTCCACTGGGGGCGGCGGTTCGACCGGCGGTGGCGGCTTCGACGCTTCCGTGGCCGTTGATGTTGCGGTGGCGATCGTCGGGGCAGTGCTCTCTGGCGGTGGCGGCTCCTCAGGTGGAGGCGGCTCCTCGGGCGGCGGCGGCGGTTCCGGTGGAGGAGGCTCCTCGGGCGGCGGCGGTTCCTCGGGCGGCGGCGGCGGCGGTTCCGGTGGAGGAGGCTCCTCGGGCGGCGGCGGTTCCTCGGGCGGCGGCGGCGGCG
>CANFCK010000020.1 GCA_947445035.1 Deltaproteobacteria bacterium | reverse complement strand
GGAGGGCGACGATCTGGCGCCCGCGGGCAAGGGCGGAGGGCGCCAGGTTCCCGTGGTGGTAGCGGCGCTTGCGGGTCCAACCGTCGGCGAGGGTGGGCCGGGGATGGGGGGGGGTGTCCATGGGCTCTATGTTAGCACCGCTACCATAGCACCGCAAGCGGCCAAGGGTGCCCCCGGCCGCCATTTCCCGGGCGTTGACGGCTCCCCTCATGCCGGCCCGACGCCTTGGCGGCCTCCGGATCCGCATCGCGTGGCCGTCGTCGTCAGAAGCCGGGGCGCCCGCAGCGAACACCCGGCGCCGGAACGGCGGCCGCTAAGCGTGTCGCGACATCACCGGCTGGAGAAAAACGCCCACGCGGCCGCGACCGCCTCTCGCACGGGAGTCTGCCGCATCCCCAGCTCCCGCCGCGCCCGCTCCGCCGAGAAGTAGTGCGGCAGAAAACTCATGCGCACGCTGGCAGCGTTGACGTCCCCTTCGCGGATGCCGCCGGCGCGCACCACGTCGAGCACGGACGCCGCAGTGGCGCCGAGCCAACGGGGCAGGCTTCCGAGCGGCGGGGAGGCGCCCGTCACCTCGGCCATCAGCGTCCACGCTTCGACGTAGCTGAGGTTCTCATTGCCGAAGATCCAACGGCCGCCGCGTTGTTGTCCCGACGCGGTGATCAGGGCCTCGACCACGTCGCCAACGTGAACAAAGTTGTTGCCTCCGCCCGGAGCCAGCTTGCCTTTGCCACTGGCAATCTCCACGATCATCCGTCCGCTCGACGGCCGCCAGTCCCAGGGTCCGAGCATGTAGGTCGGGTAGACGATGATCCAGTCGGCCGCGCTCTCTTGGACAAGCCCGTCCGCGGCCCGCTTGGTGTCGACGTAGGGCACCCCCGCCTCGTGCGGTTGCGGCGCACAATCTTCGTCCGCCGGCTCCGCCCGGCTGCGCATCCCCAGCGCATCCACCGTCGAAACGTGGACCAATCGGGCGCCTGGCGGCATCGCGGCCAGAACGTTTGCCGTCCCCGCGACATTGACCGCTTCGAATCGATCGCGGTCCCCGAAGCGGATGTCCACCATCGCCGCCGCGTGCACCACGCACTCGGCCCCTTCCATCAGCCGCCGCAGCGCCCCCATATCGTCGAGGTCCCCCTCGATCTCGGTGACGGCCAGCCCCGCGAACTCACGGCGCGGCGCTTTGCGCGACAAGACCCGCACTTCGGCACCCGCGGCGACAAGACTGCGCACGAGGTTGTTTCCGAGCAGTCCCGTGCCGCCGGTCACGGCCCAACGGGTGTGTGGGAGGCGGGTGGTGGTGGTCATGGGCCGGCGGATTATCCTGCCCGCCCATGCCGCTCCTGCCCGATCGCCGCTTCTGGACCGCCCTGGCCTATCAGGTGGGTCCAGGCCGGTACTACCAGCCCGCCTACCGTTTCATCGCCAACGACATCGTGCCGTTGCGGGGCGCGCTTCTCGACGTCGGCACCGGTCCCGGCTGGGTGGCGATCCACGCGGCCTCGGGTCGCGCCGATGTGGATGCCGTGGGCATCGACACCTGCCCGCACATGCTGGACTTCGCCGAAAACAACCGGCAGGGTCGACTCAACGTGACCTTCCGCAACATGGACGCCACCCGGATCGTCTACCCGGAGCGCACCTTTGATGTGGCCGTGGCGGTGCAGTCCGCGCACCACTGGGCCGATGTCGCTGCGATCTTCGCCGAGGTCTACCGGGTGACGGCGGATGGGGGTGCGTTTTACGTGTATGAGGCCGACCCCGACGGTGAGGTGCCTCCCGACTGGATTGCCCGCTCCGGCCCGTTCCCGCCCGACTCGTTCATCAAGAGGCAGTGGGCGCGCTTTGGCATGGACAACGCGCGATGGGCATCACTCCGCGCCATCGCCGAAGCCTCGCCGTTCGGCCCGGACATTGGCGACGAGCGCCATGGATTCTATCGACGTCTGGTCTGCACGCGGTGAGGACCGTTGTGGCACTTTTCCTCATGGGATGCACCGAGGATCTGCTTCCGGGGGAGTCGGTGGTGGGCGCTGAAGTCTTGGCTGAGGTGACCTACGGCGAGCCCGACGATCGACTCGGCGAAACGCTGACGTGGAACGGGTCGGTGCTGGCGGCCGCGGCGCCGGGTGGGCCGGCGGTGCTGGTCGACGGCGAGCGGTTGGAGGGACCGGGTGCCTGGGTCGGCTACTGGGGCGAGCGCCTGGTACGCATCGGTCCAGCCGGCGCGACGGCGGACGGCGAACCCCTCGGAAAGCTCGAGGAGCTGGCAGGGGCGGTGGCGCTCGCCGCGTCGTCAGTGAGCCTATACTACGCAGGCCGAACCCACATCCGTGGGTACGACGGGTGGGCGATACCCGTGTCCGGGGTCGAAGCGTTGGCGGCGGACGACGAGCGGGTGGTGGCGCTGGTCTGCGAGCCCGATGGGGCCTGCGTCGTAGAGGCGTTCGATCCAGACTTGAGCCCTCTTGGCCCCGTGCTCGGGGACGGCGAGCCGCTCACTGGCGGAGCCGACGGCGTCGTGGTGATCGAGGATGGCGTCGTCTGCGTCGGCGACCCCGAGCTTCAGCTCGACGATGCCGGGGGGCGGGTGAGCTGCGAGGACGGGCGAGAGCTCCGCGGCGCGCAGGGCGACCATGTCGGGCGCGGGATCGCCGCGGGCTACGCGGCGGGGGTGTTCAACAGGTCGGTGGTGCCGCCGCGGGCGCGGATCTGGCCGCTGGACGGGGGCGAGGTTCTTGTCGTGGAAGTCGGGGCCGAGGGACAGGTACTGACCCTGGTCGGCGATGCGGACACCCTGTTCATCGGCGCTCCGTTCCACCCGCGCGGCGGCCAGCCCTCCGGGGCGGTGTTCACGGTGTCCAGGTGACGCTCAGTCTCGGAACGGCGGCGTTGGCGGCCGCGGGAATGGCCCTCCTCGCCGGACTGACCGGCTTGGTGCTCGGCCTGGTGCTTCGGTGGTCGCAGTGGACGCGGCGCTGGTGGATCGAGGGGCCGCTGGTGGGAGGCGCCGCGATCGGTCTGGGCGGCGGGCTGGGCGTGCTCGGCGCGGTTCTGCTCGGCGGGGCGATTCGCCTCGACCCGGAGACGCTCGCCAGCGACCCTTGGGTGGTGGCGACCCTCTTGGCGACGTTCATCGGCAACCTCGGCGCGCTCGTTGCCGTCAGGGTTTCGGGGCGGGCGAGTGCTCCTATGCTGCCGACGGTCCGGTGGTTCGTGCTCGGGTGCGCGGCGGTGATCGCGACGCTGGGGTTCTCGGTTGGCTGGGCGCTATTGCTCGACGCCTGCGGCTACGCGCCCGATGCTCAGAGCATCGCGGCGGCGCTGCACAACCCCGAGGCTTGGATTCGGGTCGGGGTCGTCGCGTTCGTCGTGCTCGGGGCGCCGGTCACGGAGGAGCTGTTGTTTCGCGGCTGGATGCAGCCTCTCGTGAGCCGTGCGTTCGGGCCGCGCGTCGGTGTGGTGCTGCAAGCGATGGCATTCGCCGTGTTGCACGTGGATCGGTTGTGGGCGATCCCGCCACTGTTTTTCATCGGATTGGTCGGTGGGTGGCTTCGGTACAAGAGCGGCAGCGTGCTTCCCGGCATCGTCATGCACATCTTGAACAACAGCGCGGCGCTCTTGAGTTTGTAGCCCGGACGCATCGGCTTACCGATGCGCTCGCCGCTCTATCCGGCCAAGAGCCCCGGCGTTGCCCGGCGCGGCGAGCGCCGCCGCGCGGGCTTCGACCGCCACCCGCCCGTAAAGCGCGCGGAAGAGCCCCTCCTTCGAGGTGGCTTCGGGACCGCCGACCGCCCGGGTCACGGGCAGGATCCACCCCGCGTCGGGCCCCGGCCGCAGGACCATGCTCCGATCGAGCTCGCGGGGCGCCGCGTCGGCTGCCAACTCGACGATGCGGTCCATCGCGCGCAGCACCTGCGGCCGCTCCCAGGAGGCCCAAAGCTCGTCCACCGCGCCCTTCCACGCGATGGTTCGCCACACCGCGGCAAGTCCCGCGGACTGGCGTCCGAAGCGTGTCGCCGCCTTGAGCTGGTCTATTCGATCAAAGCCGCCGCAGGGCACGTCGGGGCAGCGCCCGCGCCAACGCAGCGCAGCGTGCGCCACCAGGGCCATCCCCGCTGCGTCATCGTTCGGTGCGGCCGGGGTCAGCGCCGCCAACGCGCGCGCCAGGCGGGTGCTCACGACGTCCTCCCCCTCCGTTGCCGCCAGCACCACCCGCCGCGCCTTGAGGGCCTCGTGCTCCTTGGCGGAGTCCGCCGCGGCTTCTTCCAGCGCGAAGGCCGTCACGTCGAGCAGCACCCGAGCCCCATCCTCTGGAGGCGTCGCCGCCTCACCGTTGCGCGCCAGGAGCAGCCTGCCCGCGGGCGTCGTGGCCAACCGCGCCCAGGCGTCCTCGCTCAAGAGCGCGGCCGGCGCGCTGGTGTCGATGTCAGGGGCCCCGAGCCAACCGAGAAGCACGCCGCGCTCCAGCACCGACAGCGCGGCGTCCGCCCGCTCGGTGCCTAGCCAGGCCAGCGGCGGGCGAGGCGCTGCGAGGACGCCCGGTCCCGGCTCCGACAGCGGAAGGAGCCACCGCGTCAGGCCAACGAGGTCAGCCAGCAGCGTCTCCGCGCCTGCCAGGCGGGCCCCGCGCAGGAGCGGCACACTCGCCGTTCCTGATGCCCCAGCCTCCAGAAACCACACGGTATCGGATTCGGCGTCAGCGGCGAGCCCGGCCCACGCGGCGTAGCCGGCGTCTCGCACCAGGGCGGGCCGCTTCAGCCGCCGCGCCAGCGGGTCGCCGCCAAGGAGCCAGCGTCGCCACGCGGCAGGATCCGTCGGCTCGGGCGCTTCGATGGTTTCCCCGCTCGGAATCAACCCGAGCCCCGGGGGGACCTTCTGCGTGCAGGCGAAGACGAGCCAGAGCATCATCGGGCGGCCTCCTTCTGCCCGTAGGCCGAGCGTCGACGCGCCTTGGGCCCCCGCCGCGCCTTCCTGGCGGCATGTCCCACGCCTTCTTCGGGGCCGTAGCCATCGCTCTCCAGGACGCGCGGACGCACCGGCTCCATACAGAAAGCCACGATGTCCGCGAGCATCCGGTCGCTGCCGGGTTCCAGCATCGGCGTGTGGGCGAGGTCGTCGTAGCGCCAACACACCGCCTCGAAGAGGTCGGCCACAACCCTGGCGGCAGCGGGTGGGATCACCGGATCGGCGCCCCCGATGACCACCAGGACCGGGGTGTCGAGCGAGGTGGGAAGGACCTCTGGCGCGCGAATGAGATCGCGACACAAACGGTTCGGCCACGGCACGCTGCGCGCCATGGCGTCGGCCAGGTGTGCGGGGGGTACGTGGGAGAAGCCCAGGTCCGTCCAGCCCCGACGACTCGGTGTGTAGGGGCGGCCCAGCGCAAGGGTGGCCAGTGCGCGCGGCAGATGGGCGAGCGTCGCGGAGCCCACCGCCGGTCGGCCGGGCGGAAGCGGGCAGACGAGCACCGCGGCGGCGACGGTCCGCCGGCACAGGATGGTTTGGACTGCCAGCCCGGAGAAGCTGTGCCCGCAGAGGATCACCGGCCCCGAAACGTTGTCCGCAGCGCGCTCGATGGCGGCGACGACCTCGGCGAAGCTGGCGTCCTGGCCATCGCCGTGGCCGGGCAGCGTCAACGGCGAAAAGACGAAACCCGCGGCCTCGAACGCCGCGCGCCACGGTTCGAAGACCCAGGGACCCAGCCCCAGTCCGTGCGCCGCCAGGACCGTGGTCACGGCGCGGGCGGCCCCTCGATTCGGGCGAGCACCTGTGCGGCGTGGCCACGCGCGCTCACCGGGTCCCACACCTCGGCGATGATCCCCCGTTCATCCACCAAAAAACTGATGCGGGCGATGCCCTTGTATTCCCGGCCGTACAGTTTCTTGTCACGCCAGGCGCCGTAGGCCTCGCAGATCCCTCCCGGATCAGAGACCAGGGCAAACGGCAGGCATTCTTTGGCGCGGAACTTCTGGTGAGACTTCACGCTGTCTTTGCTGATGCCGAGCACCACCGCGCCGGCCGCTTCGAACCGCGCGTGGAGCACGCCGAACTCGCGGGCCTCGATGGTGCAGCCCGGGGTCGAGTCCTTCGGATAGAAGTAGAGGACAATCTTCTTCCCCAAAAGGGACGAGAGCCGCAGCGGCCCTGCGTCGGACTCGGCGGCAAAGTCGGGGGCGAGCATACCGGCGGTCGGCGTGGCCATGCAACGAGCGTAACCTCGGCGCCCCGGCTAAGGCGTGGGCATGGGAATGCCAGAGGGAGCGAAGAGGGGTGGGCGCCGGCCGCCGAAGCCGCAGGCCCGCCCGGGTGCCGCCGATGCCATCGCGCTTCGGGCCGCCGAGATCCATAAGAACGCGGGGGTTCCGCTCGACGTGGCGCGTCTGGTCGCCCTCGGGCGGCTCGATCTGAACGACGCCATCAAGAAGATGGCCTTCGCCGACGAGGTGACCGGGCTGATGGTTCGTCACGGGCTCGATCGGGCGCTGGCCACCCAGGTGGCGCTCGGGCATGCCACCCTCCAACCGGTGCTGGCCAAGCGCCGGATCGAAGCCCATCTCGATGCCAACCGTGGCCGCGACGTCTTCGTCTCCGCCCTGACGTCCAAGGCCGAACAGGTGCTGGGGTTGTACGGACGCAAGCTCGTGCGTGCCGTCGTTCTGGCCGATGCCGCCTATGAGATCGAGGTGCGCGATGCAGAGTCTGGCGCCGTTTCGACGGTGCACAAGACGGCGATCAAGTTCGTCGCTGACGCCTCGGTCTGGCAGAAGGTCCGCAAGGCGATGACGTGGGACGACGTCCGAAAGGCGCGCGAGCTCCAGCCGATCCTCAAGCCGCAGAAGCGCTTCGGCTGCAGCAATCGTCGCCTGGGCGAAGTGTGGGATAAGAAGGCTGAGGCGACGATCACCTTGGTCGAGGGCGAAGTTTTCGTGGGCACCGTCGCCTGGGTTTCCCGCTGGGAACTCGGGTTGCACACCAAGGGCGGCGACATCGCCGTGCTCCGCCACGCCCTCGACGACTTTCGGGACTGACCAACATGGGTATTCTCAAGGGCCCCCTGTCGGGGCGGCGCTACCGGATTGTCGGCGACCTGCCTGAGGGTTTCACCGATGAGTTCATCGCCGCGCTCAACACCAATCAACATCGAGAGCCGCAATCGCCTACCCACAAGGGTCAGTCGATGGGCTGGTGTCAGGTCCACAACCTCTTGGACGTGGACTTCTCCGATGTAAACCAGTGGTTGTACAATCACTACGCGCTTTTCGCCCTGCGTGTCGACACCAAGACCGTCCCCGCCAAGCTGCTTCGTGCCCACCTGGAAAAGCGGCAACAGGCTTGGTGTCTGGCCAATAATCGTCCCAAGGCCCCCGCCGCCGTCCGCGAAGAACTACGCGAGGCGCTCGAGCAGGAGATGTTGCTGAAAACCCTCCCGCGCGTCCAGACGATGGAGGTGTCCTGGAACATGAACGATCGCTGGCTCTTCTTCACCAGCGACGGCGAGCTTCCCAATGAGAACTTCCAGAAGTTGTTCCTCCGGACCTTCGGCCTCCGTGCCATCCCGTGGAGCCCATTGGACGAGCTGGCCGGCACCGAAGGGCTGCCCGAGGCCCTGGTGAGCGCGGGCACGACTGATTTGAAGGGGAGCGGTCGATGAGCGAAGGCGCAACTGAGCTACTTCCGGCGCACGTCTCCGCGGATTTCTACCTGTGGTTGTGGTTCCGCAGCGAGAACCTCGGCGGCCACTTTACGATCGAGGACGGCTCGGCGGTGGAGGTCTACATCGATGACCGCCTCGCGCTGCGAGACGCGGGGGAAGAGCGCCCGACGACGCTGCTGACCGGCGACAGCCCGGGCACCACGCCCGAAGCGCGGGCGGCGGTGCTTGGCGGAAAGGTCCCCAAGGAAATCCGGTTCCTGATGCGCCGGGAGGATCGAGAGTACCATGTGACCCTGCGCGGGGAACGCGTCGGCATCGCCGGGGCGAAGCTCCCAACTCAGGTCAAGACGGGTGAGGTCGCAGAGATTCTCTACGACCGGATGTTCGTGTACGAGGAGCTGCACTGGCTGGTGTCCTGCCTCCTCCGCCAGTTCGCTGCGGAGCGCGCTTCGGAGTCGTGGCGGGCCAACGTCGTTCCGCAGATGCGGGCGTGGTTGGGCGCGCTTGACGCGGGCGCCTCCGGTGGGTAGTTGCCGCGCTGAACGCACGGTTAGCTCAGCTGGATAGAGCGTTGGCCTCCGAAGCCAAAGGTCACTGGTTCGAACCCAGTACCGTGCACCATCTCACCCCGTTGCCTTGCCCCACGCGCGCGGCCGGCTACGTTGGCGGCGTGATTGTCTACCCGAGGGTCTCGTAATGCGGGTGCGCTTCTGGGGCGTGCGGGGGTCCATCCCTGTACCTGGGGCGGATACCGCTCGGTATGGCGGCAACACGTCGTGCGTGGAGGTTCAACTCCCCGGGGAAGCGCCGTGCATCTTTGACGCCGGTACCGGCGCGCGCGTGCTCGGGCGGCAGCTTCTCGCTCGGCCCGAGCGTTCGGTCAACCTCTTCTTCACGCACTTCCATCTCGACCATCTCTTTGGCTTCCCGTTCTTCGCGCCGCTATTCGCGCCCAGCTTCCAGGTGACGGTCGCAGCGCCGGGGTTCACCCCCGAAGCCACTCGGGATCGGCTCGGCCGCTACATGAACGGCGTGCTCCACCCGCTGCGGATGAACGATCTGCCGGCGCCGCTGGCGTACGAAGCGCTTCGGCCCGGGCGCCCGGTCCAACGGGGCGGCTGCCAGGTCACCGCGACGCAGCTCAACCACCCAGGAGGCGCGTGTGGCTACATCGTCGAGGGCGGTGGGCGCAAGTTCGCGTACCTGACCGACACCTCGCCGTTGTCGCGCCCGGGTGAGGGGCTTTCGGGCGGGCAGGCGCCCAACACCCGCGAAGCCGCGCTCATCAAGCTCTTGCGCGGCGCCGATCTGGTGGCGGTCGACACCATGTTCACCGAGGACGAATACCTCGAAAAGATGACGTGGGGCCATGGATATCCGGAGTACGCGGCGACGCTCTGTCGGGCCGCGGATGTAGAGAAGTTGGGGCTCTTCCACCACTCCCCGGACGCGTCGGATGACGATCTCGACCGGCTCGCCGAGAAGTGGTCGGGCGGATACCAAGATATGCGGGTGATCGTAGCCCGAGAGGGGGCGGACGTGGACTTCGAGGGGTAGCCACGCTCTACCTGGATGAGTCGGTGATCCGGTGCTTCCTTGCGGGGTTGTTGCTGGGCGTCGGCGGAATCTGGCTTGCCTGGCTGGCGAGTTGGATCAACCGGGTAGAGCTGACGACGAATGCCCAGCCGGTGGTGGCCGCGCTCGGACTGCGTTTCGAGTGTGAGGGGATGCGCTCGCTTGTCGTGGCCTCCGGTGCGATCGACGGCGTCGAAGTGCGCGTTCGTTGGCGAACGGGGCTTTTGGGTCTGGCAACAGCCGTTTCGGTTGGGGCCGCGCTCTGGGAGGAGGTGCCCGACGACGAGCCCGTGGGCGAGTGGCTGGCGGCGCGGGTCCGGCGGTGAGGTCCGTTCCTCTGGCGGGAATCGTCGCGACTGCGTGCGCGGTGGCCTGGGCCGGAGGGTGGCTCCCTGGCGGCATTGCAGCGGTCGCGGTGGGCTGGGCGGGCGCGCTCGGTTGGCGGGGCTGGCGGGTGTGGAGGCGGGATGCGAGCCGGTGGCCGGAGCCGGTTTTGCGTCGCGGGAGCCATCCCGGTCGTGCGGGATTGCTGATGGATGTGGCAGCGGGGGAGGGGAACGCGGCGGTCACGCTCGCGGATCATGTCGCGACATCTGGAGTGCGTATGACCTGCTTTGTGGCTGCTGGGGACGGGCTCATGGCGGAGAAACTCGGCGCGAGGGGGCACGAGGTGGCCTGGCTTGGCCTGCCCACGGCGCGTCGGCTCGATGCGACGCCGCTGCCGGCCGGGGTGGTTGTCCGCGGCGCGCCGTCGCTGCGGGTCCGGTACTGGCGGCCTGTCGGCGCCGGACCCACGGCGGCAGAGCTGGAGTTGGCGAGGATCCTCGGCTTCCGTCTGGTGGCGCCGACCGTGACGATCGGACTGGACGCCGACCCGGACGGTCGGAATCCAGTCGCGACCGATATTGTGAGGGTTCCGGTCGGTCTGGCGCCCGCGCGCCTCGCCTCGTGGCTGGGTGATGCCGAGCGGCGGGCGATTGAGTTGGTGCCGGTGTCGGCGGTGGGGTGAGGGGAGCGCCGCGGCGGCCGGCCGCCGCGGCGGAAGCCGCTACCGCGGTCGTGGGTCGTCGAACGGGTCCCGGGGTCCACGACTCACCTCCCCCGCAGCGCCCCCGGCCGCGCCGCCAGAAACCCATACGCATCCTCTCGGGCGAACCAGCGATCGGTGGCCGAGGTCTCGGCGCGAGGGTCGGGCAAGGTCTCCAGCCGGGCGCCGAGCTCTCTCGCTTCGGCTTCAAGCTCGGCGAGTGGGTCGGCCAATGCGAGCAGCTCCGCGTCCAGCCGCGCCGCGCAGTCCGCCTCTGCCAGACACCGTTGGGCAAGCAGCCCGCCCGCATTCGACTCCGTCCGGACCTCCGATGCCGGCGCCCCCAGCGCCTGGTCGACCCCCCACGGCAAGAGCCACCATCGGTCGGGCCCCGGCTCGTGGTAGACGAGGAAGTTGTTGGCGTTCATCGCGTAGCCATCGGTGCTGGCCATGGCGAGATCGATGGCGATGCCTGAAAGCAGCGCATCCGCATCGAACGACCGCTCAAGCTCGGGCAAAAGGTCCGGGGCGTCGTCCAGCCGGGTCGCGAGCGCGATCAGGTCGTCGCGTTCGCCGTCAGGGCCCTCCTCTTCCACCTCGAAGAATGACGTCTGCGACAGGGTGAAGTCGGCGTCGCCCCGACGGTCGTAGAGCCAGCCGCTGGGATCGACGAAGGCGCGCTCCAGGAAGGCCTCGTCCAGGGTCTCCACGAGCGCATAGAGGCCATACTCCTCGTCGTCGACGGTCAGGCACGCATACGACTGCCGCGGCGCGGGCAGCCCGGCCCGTTGGTAGAGCGCGTACGTCATGGCGCCGGCGAGCCCCGAGCGGTCGTCGACCAGGCTGTTCAGCGTCAAACGCCGGACACCATGGAACGTCGATCCGGGCAAGAACTCCCCAACGTCGATCTTGAAGCTCGGCTTGCCGTCGATGGGTCGGAACGAGCTGTTGCCCTTGAGGTTGACGCCCACCGTCCAGGCCCGCCCGTCGTGAACCAGCGTCGCCCGCACATCGGCGCCAATGTCGCGGGGCGCTTCGGGCAAGGCTGCCCGCGCCTCGGCGGAGAGTGACAGCTCCAGGCGAGCCACTGCGTCTCCGAAGGGGAAGTCGGCCGAAGCCAGGTCGAAGGCGGCGTCGCATTCGGCGGGCGGCGCACACGCAGCGGCGAGGAACCAGCCAAACATGGTGCGCGGGTCATAACCTCGGTCGACCCCACCCCTCGCCCGCGGTCTGCACCGGATCTGCGCAGGAACTCGGCGGCCGCTCTTCAGCGTCGCCTCGCCCGGCCCCCTCCCGTGGGCTACCGTGGCAGGCTTGCCGTCGCTCCACCTGGTTCCGCTTCTGACCCGGCCGCCGTGGGGCGGGCACCGTCTGGCGGCGCTCGGCAAGGGCGAGGGCGTGATCGGCGAGTCGTGGGAGGTCTGGCGAGAGAACCCGGTCCGGGGCGACGACCGCCCATTCGGAGCGATCGCCGACTTTCCGCTCCTGGTGAAGCTCCTCGACACGCAGGCGCTGCTTTCGGTGCAGGTGCATCCTGGTGATGTCGAGGCGCGCGAGCGGGTGGGCGCGCCGCATGGCAAGGCGGAGGCGTGGGTGGTGCTTCATGCCGATCCGGGAGCGCGAATTGCCTACGGGCTGTCCCGCTCGCTCAGCGCGCAAACGCTCCGCGAGCGTGCTGAGAGCGGGGAGATCGAGGCCGACCTCGCCTGGCTGTACCCCAGGGCCGGCGACGTGATCGAGGTGCCGCCCGGGACCATTCATGCGATCGGGCCGGGCCTCCTGCTCTACGAGGTGCAGCAGCCGATCGATCTGACGTGGCGACTGTACGACTGGGGTCGTGGACGTGATCTGCACCTCGATCACGCCTGTTCAGTGGCGTGCCGCGACCCTCTGCTGAGCCCCTTTCGGCTACCAATTCCGATCGCCCCGGGTATTGATCGGCTGGTGGAGACGCCCCACTTCGTCGTCGAGCGGGTCACCTTGCCGGCGGTGCGGCATGGGTGGGAGGCGCTGACCGTCATCGAGGGGACAGCCGAGGTCGACGGCCAGACCTTGGCCGTCGGCGCGACGGTGGTCCTGGCGCCCGGCCCGACCGTCGTTTCCGGAGCGGGGGTGGCCTTGGTGTCGCGACCGGGGTCTAGTTCGCGCTGAGGATCACCATCCGCCGTCGGGCCAGCTCGCCGACGGAGGCGGCGTCTTCGGTGTCGTCGGTGACCGCGGCGTACGCCTGGCGGGCGGCGGTCAGCTCGGCGTCGGTCTCGGCGATGCGACCCCACACAAACGACCACGGCGAATCCATGTCCCCGTCGTGCTCATCGACGTAGCGCTGCACCAACTTCCGAGCCTGGTCGGTGCGACCGGCGGCGGCGTAGATGCACGCGCTGGTGTGCGCACGCCCCGAGGACCACTGCCCCTCCAGGATGCGGTCCGCGAAGGTGACGGCGTCCTCTGGGAGCGCCGGGAGGAAAAGCATGGGCCAGGCAGTCTGGTTGAGCAGACCGCCGTCCTTCGGAAAGCGCGCCACGCCCTCTCGACCCAGCCGCACCGCGGCATCGAAGGCGCCGCCACTCGAGAGCGCGGACACCAGGAGTGTCCAGTGGTCCGCGGTATCGACGGACTTCGCAAGCGAGGCGCGGGCTTCTTTCTCGGCCTCCTCGCCACGGCCGAGCTTGGCCAACGCTTGGACCCGGAGCGGGTTCACCGTCAAGGCGTCGCCCCCGCGGGCCCGCATCTCCTCGCTGAGCGCCAGCGCACCGGCTACGTCCCCGGCGACGTAGAGGCTCGAGAAAAGAGCCGGCCCCACGGCCGCATCCGCAGTGGCCGCGACCCAGGCTGCACGCAGCGTCTTGGTGCGCGCCCAGCCCTCCGCCTCGCTGTCCCGCTCACCGGCGCGGAGCATCGCCACCATCAGCCGGGCGCGGTCGGCGCTGCGGTCGCCGTCCTTGCTCCAAAGGCCCGCGTATACGCTGGACGCCGGGCGTTCTTCGTCCAGAAGGGCCCAGTCCAGCCAACGCTGGGCGTCGGGCAGCCGGCCGGCGTCGAGCCGAGCCCCGGCTTCTTCGGCGAGCTCTGACTCCTGCCCGCCCTGGGCGCGGACCTTCAGCTGCTTCTTTTCGCGAACCACATAGTACCGGAACGGAGTCCGCGTCCACAGCGGCTCCCAGCGCAGGCGGAAGCCACTGGCGGCGTCCCCATCGACCTGGAGGGTGCGCGGGGTCATCGCACGGTCCAGTAGGTAGTCGGTCGCCGACTTGCCACCCGCGGACCATGTCATAGCGCTGTCGCGACTGGCGGAGGCGGTCAAGGTCGAGGCGATCTTGTCCTCGTAGGCCGGATCGCCGATGGCGCGGAGGTAGCGGCGAGTTGCCGCCAACGGCGTGTCCTCGTCGGGATCGTGTTCGGTCCACCGGCGCAGCTCGGGGACGAGCTCCTTGGCTTCGTCCGAGTCGGGAATCAGCGCCGCCACCTCGCGCGCCGCGTCCCATTGCCGCGCGTAGGCGAGCGCGGAGACCGCTTCCGCATAGACCTTACGGAGCTGCACGCCATCGGGAGCCAGAACATTGGCTTCCTTTTGAGCGGCCTCGAGGTTGTCGGCCAGGAGGAAGGCGGCGACCCGCTCCCCGCGCCGACGGTCGTCGTTGGCCCACTTCGTCTGCTCTTTGGCTGCTTCGCCGTCGGCCAGGCTCAAAAGCAGCGACACCGGACCCCGCAACAGATTGAGATCGTCGCCCACCGTCGCGATGGCGGCCTCGAAGTCCCCGCGGCCGTAGATGCCCATGTCGTCGAAGAGTTGCATGCGGCCCAGCAGACCCCGGTAGAAGTCGGCGCTCTTGTCGTCGTCGGTCGTCTCCAGCCGGGTCATCAACGTCCGGGTTCGCGTGCGGAACGGCGCTGGCGTAAAACGGCGGACCATACCGAAGCCGTAGGGGGACTGGCGAGCAGCGTCCCACGCCAGGGTCACGAAGAGGTCCTCGGTGTCGTCATTGACCGGCAGCGTCGCGACCACTTCCTGGGCGCGAGCCCCGTAGCCGGCGTCGTTGAGCGCCTGGGCGTAGCCAACCCGGTCGGCGATGAGCGCCCCGGGGAGCGCGGCCAGCCGGGCCCATTCTCGCAGCGACCGACTGGTTTCCCCAGCCTCGGCCAGCCGTTGGGCCTCGTTGAGAAAGCGCAGGGTCACTTCAGAGGCGTCGCGCGCCTGCTTGGCGGCGGTGATGAAGCCGTCGACATCCGCCAGGGCCACCGTGCGGGGCACGTCGATGCTGCTGGTCCACGCCACTGCCCCGCCGTCCAACCGCTCCCACGTCCACCGGAAGGCGCCACCGGGCCACATGACGTTGGCTGCAGGCGGCAAGGTCGCGAGCGTGTAGCCGGATGGCGGCCGGACGATGACCCTCGCGGTCTGTGAAATGGCCCGCATCTCGATCGGAAGCACGCGGTAGTGTTCGTCGGTCACGAGACCCAGTTGCCATCGGGTCGGAAGCGCCCCCATCGACACGCCAGGGCCCGTCTTCAGCGTGAAGTCGCCCGGCTTTACGAAGAGCTCCCGCACGCCGGTCAGCGACAAGGTCTCGGTCGACACCCGGTCGAGATCCACCAGATCCAGATCGTACGTCATCGACGCCGTGCGAGCTCGCCCCCCTTCGGTGGCGGCTTCAACCGCCTTGTCCATCAGCTCGGTCAGCGAGGTTCGACGGGCGTCTTCGCGCATGCTCACCGCGGTCTCAGGCTCGAAGGAGATCGTCTGTTGGTAGCTGGCGCCGCCGTAGTCCTCCGCGACGATCTCTTTGGTAAAGCGGGCGGTGAGGGGCTTGGACGCCGGCGTGCGAACCAGGGTGCGGGTGCTGGGCGAGGCGATGAGCGCCCAATGGTCGGTGTCGGCGCTCGGCAGCACCCCCGCGGGCAACTCGGGCTGGGTCGGGTCGATCCAGATTGGCGTGGCCGGCCCGGTCAGCACGGTGATGGCGTGGTTGAAGAGGTTGGGACCCGGCAGGGCCGGGTTGACGTCGGTGTCCCATCCGGCGCGCAACAACGCGACGTTGGCGGGAATCCCGACGCTCCGCAACATGGCGACCAGGAAGGTGGCTTTGTCCTTGCAATCCCCGTAGCCCCGCGCAAGGACGTCCTTGGGGAGCCGCGGCACCACCGCCGAGGCGCCGAGCTCGACCGCCACGTAGCGGGCGCGCTCATTGATCCACAAGGCCATCGCGGTCGCGGCGCGGCGGTCGTCCCTTTCCCCGGCGCGGATCACCTTCGCGGCGGCCTCTGCTTCCGAGGTGAGCACGGCCTTTTCGTCGACGAGCTTGGAGTATTCACTCGCGATTCCGCTCCAGTCGGTCGCCGTCGACCACGCCACATACCGGACGCTGTAGTTGTCGCGCGGGGCGAGCTCAGCCGGCCACGCCAAAATCGCCGGGTCGTCCATCACCCACCGGACCACGCGCCGGCCGCCGGAACGGGTTTCTTTCGCATTTCCCATGTTCTTCGAGTCGAACTTCAGCGCGAGGCCCACCGGCGCGTCGAGAACCACCTCGGCGCGACCAATGCGCTGGATCGTCACCGGGATGTGGCCGTTCTGGGCGAAGGTCAAAAATGGCTTGGTCTGCACGACGGTCTCGTGCTGCTCGACGATGGCGCCCTTACGCGCGCCCGGGAGCGGCGCGATCAGCTTGCGTGTATCGACGTACATCTCGCCGACGCCGGTCGCGACCGACTGCTCTACCAGCGTGGTCGGATCGAGTCGTCGCTCTTTCCCGTCGGGGCTCACCACCCGCAGGTCGATGGCCGGACGCGCCTCGCGCCACGGGTCCCAGTACATCGTACCGGTGCGCAACGACGTGTCGTCGCGTTCGATCCTCCAGATGTCGTGTCGGGTGGTCGTCGTGAGCCCCACGTCGTCGAAGCGCACATGGATGGAGCGCATGACCTCGACGGTGGCGGGCTTGTCCTCGTCTTTCTTCTTGGCGTCCGTCTTCTGGGGCTTGTCTTCGGACCCCGGTTTGGCACGCCTCGGCGCCTCTGGAAGATCCTCAGGCAACGTTGCGACCGCGTCTGCGGCGGCACGAAGCGCCTCGGTCGATGCCGCAAAGGGCACGGTCAGCGGATCGTAGACGCCGGCAACGGCCGCGCAGGTCAGGGACACAAGGGCGACTACGACGAGCACGGCAACTCCGGGCGGCGGACACGTAGCATGTAGGACCCACGATTCCCGGGGTCGGTTCCCGCTCCGGCTTGTGAGACGGCCGCCGGTCCGCTATTGTGCCATTCTGTCCGCGGAGTCTCCGTGCTGCTCGCCCTTTTCGTCGCCGCCGCCACTGCTGCCACCTGGCCGCCGGGTGAACTCATCAATCCCGGCGTGTCGATCGACATCACCGAGGGCGGCTTTGACGCCGTCGCCGCGCTGATCCCGGAGCTTTTGCCGAGCGCGATCGAAATCCCCGAAACCGGGGGAGGGGACCCTGGCCTCTTCGACAAGTGCTACCTCGGTGGCTACGAGTACACGCTCACCAACGGTGCCGTTGCGATCGATGTCGTGGACACCAGCATCAAGCCCGGCGACGGCGTACTCGACATCAACGCGTCGCTGATGGTCAGCATCAACAACCCGGCCGATCCCTTCTCGTTGTTCATCATGCTCGAATGCATCGAGGACACGTGCGAAGGCTACGTCAACCCCTTCCCGGTCGACGTCAGCACCACCATGCGGCTCACGGTGGTCGACGACGGCGCGGGGCGCCGCACGCTCGACGCCACGATGGGCGAAATCGCGGTCGTCTACGAACTCGACGGCGCCAACGACATCTACCTGGGTGAGTGCGCGATCGGCGATGTGGAGGAGGTGCTCAACTTCGTCGGCCTCAGCATCTATGATCTGCTGATCGGCGCGCTCGACAGCACCTTGCAGGACCAGATCAAGGCCCTCGGCCCGACCCTGGAAGAAACCATCGAGGACGCGTTCTCGGCGGCGACGATCGAGCAGGACCTGGAGCTCAACGGGGCGGTCGTGCACCTGCTCCTGCAGCCCAGCAACGTGGAGATCACGCCCGCGTCGATGCGTTTGTGGATGGAGGGCAGTTTTGACGGCGCGCCCGCCGACTGCATCGCCGCCTACGACCCCGGCGGCTCACTCCGCACCGACTCCGAGCTGCCCGGCCCCAAAGACGTCCCGAACGGCGTCGGCGCCGACTACCACTTTGGCGCGCTCATCGGCGATGACTTCGCCAACAGCGCGCTGTACGCCCTCTGGAGGGGCGGGCTGCTCTGCTACCAGCTTGACGCGGCCTCGAGCCCCATCCCGCTGGACACCTCGATCCTCAACGGGCTGACCGGCGATGTCTTCGCCCCGCTTTTTCCCGTCGCGGTGCCGGTAGAGCTGTCGATCCGTCCCGCCAAGCCGCCTGAGGTGGTTTACACCGGCACCCACGATATCGGCCTGGGTATCCACGAGATGCACCTGGACTTCTACGCGGCGCTCGACGGCCGCGCAGCGCGGCTCATCTCCACCCAGCTCGACGGGGAAGCTGGCGCGGATCTGAACCTCGACGGCGCCACCGGGCTCTTGGCGATCGCCGTGGACCTGGACCCGGCCAACTTCGTTCCCAGCGTCAGCTACAACGAGGTCGATCCGGCCGCGAACGAGCACATGGTCGCCAACTTCGGCGGGCTGCTCGGGACGGTGCTCGACTCGGTGGCGGGGCCGCTGCTCGCGGACCTTTCGTTCGGGTTGCCGAGCTTCTCCGGACTCGGCCTGACCGAGCTGACGGTACGTGAGACCGGTGGCGACAAGGACTGGCTGGGCGCGTTCGCCTGGCTCGGTCCGGTCGAGTACAGCGGCGGCGGTTGCGGCGGCTGCGGCGGCGGCTGTGGTGGTGACACCGGCGGGACCGTCGACACGGGGGGCACCGCCTGCAGTGGCGGGTGCAGCGCGATTCCGGCGGCTCCGTGGATCGCGGTGGGCTTTGCGGCGCTGTGGATGCGTCGGCGTCGGGCTTAGCGGACTACCCGCCCTTCACCCGAAACCCCGCCCACAGCGCATCGGCCGCGTCTTTCCCCGCCAGGAGCTGGCCGGGCGGGATCACGGCCTCCAGGTCGTAGGCTTCGCCGCCTTCCACCAGGAAGTAGCCGAGCACGCGGGGGTTGCGGGCGTCTTCTGGGGTGCAGGTCGCCGCAACCAACGGGGTGATGACCAGCGCGCGGTAGCCGGCGTGGTCCTCGAACGTCCACTCGCAGCCGGGGCGCGGACGCGGACCCACCGCGCCGTTGGGGACCACGCTCACCTCGACGCGCACGCCAGTGCCGGCGTGGACCAGGACCAGGCGTGGCCCACCGCCGTCAACGCCGGGTTGGGCCGTCCACGTGGGCGGCACTCGGAGGGTCCACGGGTAGCGCTCATCGGTCCAGATGCCGCCCTGGACCGAGCCCGCCGGGACCTGACCTGCGCCCGAGGCGTCGTCGCTGGCGTCGTCGACCAGCGCGGCCGGCGGCAGCGGCCGCGGACATCCGCCGAGGACCAGCAGCAGGATCACCTCGGCCTCCGCCGCGCAGCGAGGGCGTCCCGATGGTCTGGTCCTCCCCACAGGCTGGCGAAGGCCTCCGCTTCTCGCTGTGCCGCATCGGGACCGCCCGCGGCGCGCACCACCCGCACCGCGGCGCGCAGCGCCGACTCCGGCAGGGCGACCGCCGCCGCCGCCCACGCCCGCGCGGTCGCGACCGGATCGGCCTCGATGGTGTCCACGAGGCCGGCTTCGCGGGCTTCCTCGGCCGTGAGCGTGCGGGCCTCGATCAACAGGCGGATCGCCCGCGCACTGCCGACCCGCCGCACGAGGTGCCCACCGCCCCCGAAGCCCGGACTCACGCCGAGGCGCGCCTGCACCCAACCGATGCGGGCGTCCGGCGCGGCGATGACGTAGTCGCAAGCTGCGAGGAGCTCGGCACCTCCGCCGAGGGCGGGTCCCCGCACCGCTGCGAGCACGATGGCATCGAGCTTGCGGAGGTCGGCAACCGCCCGGGACATGAACCCGCCGAGGCCGGAGCCGATGCTCGGCGCGCCCAGGTAGTCCTCCACTGCGCCCAGGTCGCCGCCAGCGCAAAAGCTCTCGCCTTCGCCGCGAAGGATGATCACCCGGGCGTCGGCCAGGAGCCCCGCCGCCGCGCCAAAGTCCAGCATCATCCCGGCGTCGAGCGCGTTGTGCTTGCCGGAAGAGTGGAAGACGACTTCGGCGACCGGACCGGGGCGTACGTGGACCCGGCCGGGACCGCGGGGGAGGCTACGTGCGAAGGCCGCGAATGTGTCCGCGCCGTCGCTCAATCCCGCTCCTGACGCGGTCGCGGCATGGTTTCCGGGGCGCGTGAGCCAGCTTTCAAAGCGGCGAGCTCGCCAGGGTAAAGGAGCATCGCGGCGTCCCGCGCGTCGGCGGCCACGAGGTCAAGCCAGGTCCTGACGCGGCCGTCGGCACGACGGCTGTCCCAAGCGCCCCTCCCTTCCCCACTCAGCCACCCGGCGTGTCGCGACAAGGAACTCACGACCTCACCCACGCCGAGCCCGGAAAGGGCGCTGGTCGCGTGAACGGGGGGCTTCCAGCCGGGACGCATGTCCAGGTGCACGGCAAGCTCCAGCTCGCGGACCAAGGCGTCGGCGCCGGGTCGGTCGGCCTTGTTGACCACGAAGACGTCGGCGATCTCCAAAAGACCCGCCTTCATCGCCTGCACACCGTCCCCGCTTTCCGGGGTGAGCACCACCAGAACGGTGTCGGCGACTTCCATCACACCGAGCTCGCCCTGACCCACGCCGACGGTCTCCACCACGACCACGTCGAAGCCGACGGCATCGAGCACATCGACGATCTGGCCGGCCGCGCGAGACAGGCCCCCGGTGTGACCCCGCGCGCTCACCGATCGGATGTACACCCCGAGGTCCAGCGCATGCCGATCGAGGCGCACGCGGTCCCCGAGGATCGCTCCGCCCGAAAACGGCGAGCTCGGATCGACGGCAACCACGCCAACCCGCAGACCTTCCGCGCGTGCGCTGGCAACGAGCTGATCGGTGAACGTGCTCTTGCCGGCGCCGGGCGGGCCGGTGATGCCGATCACACGCGGCGCGCCTGGACCCTGGCGCCGCCGCGGCGACAGCGCGCTGAGGGCGCTGTCGATGCCGGGCACGCGCGACTCAACGCCGGAGATCAGCCGTGCCAGCGCCCTCCGATCACCGGCGAGCGCCGCCGTCGCGAGTTCCTGGGGCGTGGGAGGCACCGCGGGGCCCTAACCCGCGGCGTGCGCCGCCCACCGTCCCGAGATAGGTGGCGCGGCCTCGGTGTCCACATGTCGCGCTTGATTCCCAGTTGTCTGTTCGGTGTCCTCGCCGGTTGCGCGGCGACGGGTGCCGAGATTGAAGGCACGGCCGGCGGAATCCAATGGGGCTCGTCCGACTGGGTGTTTGTCGGGGCCCGGTACGTCATCATCTCGCAGATCGAGGTGGAATGTCGCGACATCGACTGGATCGAGCGTAACTACGACGAGGGCGTCTCGCCCACGGACAACGACACCTCGCTTTTGCAGTTGGCGTTTTCTTCCAGCGAGGAGGTGCCCGCAGGGCGCTTTCCCGTGGCGCAGGGCGGGCAGGTCGAGGGGACCATCGTCAACGTCACCGGCGATGCCTTCGAGGAGACGCCGGCTACTGCGGGCACCCTCGACATCGATTCCGTGGAAGTTGAAGGTGTCGCCACGGGTACCTTTGACGCCCTGACCTTTGAAGACGGCGGCACCCTCTCGGGCAGTTTTACTGCCGAGTGGTGCGTGAACCTGAAGCCCTGAGGCGATCATGAGCCTGCTCCTCGCCCTTTTGACTCCCGCCTGGTCGGCCGACGTGCTGATCCCCGAAGCCACGCCCGCCAGCATGGCCGACTTCTCGGTGGCCTACATGGTCTACGGCTTGGTGGTCTCGCAAGTCGAAAAACAGGGCCTTGAGGTCGAAGACGGCGACGAGATCCGGGAGTGGGCAGGCGAAGGCGGCGATGCGTGCGCCGACGTCGAGACTTGCCCCGCAAAGCTCCTCAAGAAGTCGGACGCGCGCATGGCAGTTGTGCTCGCGGTCGGCCAGGGCAGCAAGGGCCTGACGATCGAAGCCAGGCTGTACGCCCACGACGACAAGTCGCCGGTGAAGGTCGTCCGCAACACCGTGGCGGGCGGGGAAGAGGTGGCGTACGCCAAGAAGCTGGGGAAGACCGCAGCAGAAGTGTACGCGCTCATCGCCGAGCGCGGCAGCGACGAAGAGGAAGAGGCTCCGAAGTCGTCGGGTACCTGGTCGTCGCGGTACGGCGGCGGGTCTGATGAAGAGGCGCCGAAGAAGAAGTCCAAGGTCGTCGAGGAAGAAGAGGAAGAGTCCGCGCCCAAGAAGAAGTCCAAGTACGTGGCCGAGGAAGAAGAAGAAGAGCCGGCGCCGAAGAAGAAGTCCAAGTACGTCGAAGAAGAAGAAGAGCCGGCGCCGAAGAAGAAGTCCAAGTACGTGGCCGAGGAAGAAGAAGAAGAAGAGCCGGCGCCGAAGAAGAAGTCCAAGTACGTCGAAGAAGAAGAAGAAGAAGAGCCGGCGCCGAAGAAGAAGTCCAAGTACGTCGAAGAAGAAGAAGAAGAAGAGCCGCCGCCGAAGAAGAAGTCCAAGTACGCCGACGACGAGGACGACAACGCCGACTACGTGCCGGCGAAGAAGTCGAAGTACGTGGAAGAAGAGCCGGAAGAGGAACCGCCACGGCCCACCAAGGCCGAGGCCGCCGCTGCGAAGAAGGCCGCCGACGCCGAGGCCGCCGCCTCGAAGAAGGCAGCGGCGGCCAAGGCTGCCGAAGAAGCAGCGGAGCAAGCCGCAGCCGACGAGAAGGAGCGCCTCGAAGAAGAGGAGCGCGCAGCGGAAGCCCAAGCTGCCCTGGAAAAGAAGCTCGAGCTCGCCGCGCGCGCAGCGGAAGCAAAGGAACGCGACGCCGAAGAAAAGCGGGCGCGTGAAGAGGCAAAGTATGCGCTCGATCGCAAGATTGAGGCTTCCGCGAAAGCGGCGGAAGCCAAGCGCGTTGGCGACGCCAAGGAGAAGGTCGACCGCGACGCCAAGGCAGCCGCGGCGCTCAAGGTCAAGGAAGAGGAGGACGCGATCGCCGCCGCCGAAGCGAAGCAGACCGCCATCGCCGACCTGAAAATCAAGGTCGCGGCCGAAGAAAAGGTGGCGGCGGCAGCCGCCGCGGCCAAGCCCAAGATTGATTTCGGCGACGACGACGAAGCGCCCGCCAAGAAGGTGGCGGTCGAAGCGCCGCCCAAGAAGCTCGACCTCGGCGACGACGAGGCGGAAGAGCCCGAGGACGCCGCCCCGAGGAAGGCCGCGGTGGACAAGGCGAGCACCGCCAAGAAGGCCGTCGCCGACGACGAAGAGGAGGACGAGGCCGCGCCTAAGAAGGCTGCTGTCGACAAGACGGGCACGGCCAAGAAGTCGGTCGCGGAAAACGAGGACGACGACGACGCTCCCGCCGCAAAGAAAGCAGCCCGTGCCAAGCCTGAGCCGCGGGAAAAGCCGGAGCCGCGCGAGAAGCCCGAGCCCACGGGCCCCGCCAGCCGCTTTGCAGGGGACAGCGCCGCGGATGAGGAGCGCGCGTCGATGCGTTTGCCCTGGAGCGCGTACGGCCAGTACAAGGACAGCGGGTTGGACCAGAAGGCCTGGCTTCAGAAGGCGCAGGTCCACGCCGGCCATGTCTACGTCGAGTTCACCGGCGGCTACGCTCTGGGCGACGTCGACCGGGGGTACGGCGTGCGGTTGGCGGTCGCCGAGGGCGCGGACGACTCCATCACCAACGAAGGCACCTCCTCGTGGACCGGCGCGGGCAGCAGCGCCGGCGGCGCGCCGACGGGTCGGCTCTCCGTCGGGTATGTCCCCACGTGGTTCCTGGACACGTCGGTGGCCTTCGGCCTCCAGGCCGGCCAGAAACACCTGAACCTCGGGTGGTACCGGGACGGCACCACCGACGCCGAGGACACCTCGTCGGAAAGCAGCTACACCGTTGACGCCAGCCAGCTCACCATCGAGCCGCGGGCGCGCATCCTGCCGCTGGCCACCGGGATCATCAAGCCCTACGGTCTCGTCGGCTTTGACATCAGCGTGTACGACGCGTTCCACGTGCCGGACGATGGCAACCGCGTCGACTACGCCGATGCCGCCGGTGGTGTCAGCTTCGGCCCGACCATCGGCGCGGGCGTGATGATCGACCCGATGTCGCCGATCTCGGTGGTGGTCGAGGTGCCTTTCACCTACGTGTTGTCCGACGGCTCGGTCGTCGCCAATAACGGCGAGGTGCCGCTGACGCCGACCACGCTGGACAAGGGCGGCTGGGTACTCCGTGTCGTGGGTGGGGTGCAGGTGCGGCTGTGATGGTCGGGGTGATCATGGGCTCGCGCAACGACGCGCAGGTCATGCGCGCCGCCGTCGAGGTGCTCGATCAGCTCGGCATCGACTCCGAGTTCCGCATCGTCAGCGCCCATCGTACGCCCGACCTGCTCTTCTCCTACGCGGAGACGGCGGCCGAGCGCGGCGTGGGGGTCATCATCGCCGGCGCCGGGGGTGCTGCGCATCTTCCAGGGATGATCGCCGCGAAGACGTGGTTGCCGGTCATCGGCGTTCCGGTGACGTCGCGCGCGCTCAACGGCCTGGACTCACTCTTGTCGATCGTGCAGATGCCGCGCGGCGTTCCCGTCGCCACCGTCGCGATCGACGGGGCGGCCAACGCGGGGCTGCTCGCGGCGAGGATCCTCGCCCTCCAGGATCCAGCCATCGCCGCTCGCCTTCAGGCTTTTGCCGCGGCGCAGGCGGAAGAAGCGCTGGCGGTGCCCGTGGATCCTCGGGGCGTTGTGTAAGAGGCGGTTCGGGTGGTGCGCCGATGTCGCCACCCGCGGCGCCGCGGCAAGGTTCATCGTGGCCCGATCGGTCCGCGGTGGGGGCCTTGGCGCGCGTCATGATATCCAGGCGGCATGTCGACCGAGCCCCCCGGCCACTTCCCGTACACCCGCGGCATTCACCCCACGATGTACCAGGGTCGCGTCTGGACCATGCGCCAGTACGCGGGTTTCGGCGATGCGGCCGACACCAATCGCCGCTTCAAGTACCTGCTCGCCAAGGGGCAGACCGGGCTGAGCTGCGCCTTCGATCTGCCGACGCAGATGGGCTACGACAGCGACCACGCCATGGCGCTGGGCGAGGTGGGCAAGGTCGGCGTGGCCATCAGTTCGGTCGAGGACATGGGCACGCTTTTGGACGGGCTGCCGCTCGGCGAGGTCAGCACGTCGATGACCATCAACGCCACAGCCGGCACGTTGTTGGCGTTTTACACCGCTGTCGCGCGGGCCCGCGGGGTGCCGTCGCAAGCGTTGCGAGGGACCATCCAGAACGACGTGCTCAAAGAATACATCGCGCGCGGCACCTACATCTACCCGCCGCGCCCGAGTATGCGGCTCATCACCGACATCTTCGCCTGGTGCGGGGAGCACACACCCCAATGGAACACCATCTCGATCAGCGGGTACCACATTCGTGAGGCCGGGAGTACGGCGGCGCAGGAGGTGGCCTTTACCCTGGCGGATGGTATCGCCTATGTGGAGGCGGCGGCGGCAGCGGGTCTGGTGGTGGACACCTTCGCGCCGCGATTGTCGTTCTTCTTCAACGCCCACAACGATTTTCTGGAGGAGGTGGCGAAGTACCGCGCCGCACGTCGCATGTGGGCGCACATCATGCGGGACCGGTTCGGCTCCAAGGACCCCAAATCTCAGACCCTGCGCTTCCACACCCAGACCGCCGGCAGCACGCTCACGGCCCAGCAGGTCGACAACAACGTCGTGCGCGTGACCCTTCAGGCCCTCGCCGCGGTGATGGGGGGCACGCAGTCATTGCACACCAACGGTCGGGACGAGGCCCTGGCGCTGCCCAGCGAAGCCAGCGCCCGTCTGGCCCTGCGCACACAGCAGGTCATCGCGTTGGAGTCAGGGGTGGCTCAGTACCCTGATCCCTTCGGTGGCAGCTATGTCGTCGAGGAGCTGACCGACCGGTTGGAGCGCGAGGCCACCCGGCTCATCGCCGAGATCGATTCGTTTGGCGGGATGGTCTCCGCAATCGAACGGGGCTTCCCGCAGCGCGAAATCCAAGACAGCGCCTGGCGAGCGCAGCGGGACGTCGAGGACAAGCGGGCGATCGTCGTCGGGGTGAACCAATACGTCGAAGAAGAGGCCAGGGTCGAGGGTTTGTTGCGCGTGGACCGCGCGCTGGAACGCGCCCAGGTGGAGCGTTTGCGCCGGTTCCGTGATGCGAGGGACGCGGGCGCGGTGAAGGACACTCTCGACGCGCTGCAGCAGGCGGCCGCGGGTGACGAAAACACCATGCCGCGTGTGCTGGCGGCGGTCCAGGCCAAGGCTACGCTCGGTGAGGTCGCGGATTGCCTTCGCGCCGTCTTCGGCGTGTACCAACAGACCGTCGTGGTGTAGACTGCGCGCGTGCTGATCCTCGCACTCGTCGCTTGTCAATCTCCTTCGGTGGGCCGAAGCGGCGAAGTCGTGGTCGGGCTCCCCGACTACGAGTTGGACACCGCCCTCGCCGATTCGGGTCCGGCGCGCCACACCGGCGTTGACGACGACGATGGTGAAACCCGCCCCGATCCGGAAGCGCCGGCGCTGTTGATCAACGAGGTGGTCGCGCGCAACGAGTCCACCTGGCCGGGCGACAACGCCGCCTGGCCCGATTGGGTCGAGCTCTACAACGCCAGTGACGTGTCGATCGCGCTCTCGGACGTCGCGCTGCGAGACCCTTCGGACCTGCCTTGGTTGGGCGGCGAGGGGACCATCGAGCCGGGCGAGCGGCTGGTGGTCGCGATTGACGACAGCCTCGCGGGGGGGCTGCACGCACCCTTTCAGCTCGATGGGGACGGGGGCGAGCGGCTGGTGCTCAGCGTGGCGGGCCTGGTTTCGGACCGGCTGTCGCTCGGCGAAATGCGGACAGACGTGGCGTGGGCGCGCATTCCCGACGGCGGGAACTGGGCGATCACCACCGACACCTCCCCGGACGCAGCAAACCCGGAGTCGGCGAGCCTGTCGTTGGACCTCTCGGCGCGTGTATTCCAGCTTGACGAACTCACCTACCTGAACCTGCGCCTCACGGACGCGGCCATCCAGGCGTTGCGGGTCAGCCGGTTGAGTTGGGTGGATGGGGAGCTCGACGTGCCCGAGGGCGACTGGGGCGACATTCGCACCCGGCTCAAAGCGTACGTCGGCTCGGCCCGGTCGATCGACCAGAAGTGTGCCTGGAAGATCGATCTGAACGACATTTCCGGGCGCGAATGGCGTGGGGTTCGCGGGCTCACCGTCAACAACATGGTGCAAGACAACACCTACGTCCATGAGTTCGCCGCGTACGAACTCTACCGAGCGCTCGACGTGCCCGCGCCGCGAGTTGGCTACGCTTGGATGACGCTCAACGACGCCGATTATGGGCTGTACCTCCTCATCGAAAGCATCGACGAGGCCTTCCTGGAACGCTGGTTCGGGGACACCAGCGGCAACCTTTACGAAGGGGCGTACGGCGTCGATCTGTACACCGGCTACCTGGGCAGCTTCGATCTGGAATCGGGTAGTGACACCTCTCGCAGCGATCTGAGCGAGGTGATCAGCATCCTTGACGGTGGCGCGTCCGAAGACGCCTATGCCGAGGTCTCGAAGGTCTTCGACATGGAGCGGTTTTTGTCACTCATGGCGGTCGAGGCGCTCTCGTACCATTGGGACGGCTACTCGACGGCCAACAACTACCGACTCTACAAGGACCCGCGGACCGACCTGTTCACGATGATCCCCTGGGGCTCTGACCAGACCTTCATCACCGCGTACTTCACCCCATGGACCGGGCGTGGGCGGCTCTTCCAATGGTGCCTCACCATCGACAGTTGTTCGGCCCGCTACGACGAGATCCTCCTCGACGCAAGCTACACCATGGACGCCCTGGACCTCGGCACCCAGATTCAGGACCTCGAGGACTGGCTGTACCCGTACATCGAAGCCGACCCCCGCAAGGAGTTCGCCGTCAGCACGCACACCTACTACCTCGACTACACCGTGACCAACATGGCGGGGATTCCAGCGTCGGTTCGCGCACAGCTGGCGGCGCGGTAGACTTCCGCCTATCGCTGTGAGTTGCTCCCCGACCCGGTTTCCGACGGGAACGCCGAGCTCGGCGCCTGTCGTTACCTGATGCTGTACGAAGGCAACTACGACGCCGAGGGGCTGCCCGCGACGCCCGGATCGGGTGTTCCTCACTGCGCCCGCCCGTGACCTGAACGGCGTGTGGGAGCGTTCGCTGCCGAGCGGTGGCAGGTCCACCAGCGCGGCCGACATCCGCATCCAGAACAACTCCCAGCACGGTGCCGATGCGACGTCCAACCGGCACAGCTTCGTCAGCGTGCCGACGTTGCACTACGACACCGCCGCCCGGCTGTGGCGCGCCTGGTTCGTGACCGAAGACCAGCTTGGCGCTCCGATCCGCTACAGTGAGAGTGACGACGACGGCCAGTCCTGCGGCGTTCAGCTGTCGCAGACCCACGCCACCCGGGAGGGCAGGGGACCGGCATTGGCTGGGTCTGGGACACCGCGGTGGAAGCCGACCCCATCGATGGGGTGCTGATTGACTGCGACGCGAGGCTGTGCACGGGCGCCCGGAACGTGATGGACCCGGAAATCGTCCGCGACCACAACGGTTACCTCGGGTTGTTCAACGCCCCCGGCGGCATCAAGCTCACCGCCTCGGGGTACGCGTGCAGCAACTTCGTCGATGACGAGGGGGGCGGCGGGCTGGATCGGCCGAACGACCCCGCGTGCGACAGCCCTTGGGACAACGGGGAGTAGGTCTGGCTCAGCCCCGCCGCTCCCCCAACCGCTTCTTCCACCACGCCAGCCGCTCGGCGATCGACTTTTCGGCGCCCTGTTGGGTCGGCGAGTAAAACACCTGACCGACGAGCGCGTCGGGAAGGTGGGTCTGATCGGCAAGATGGTCGGGCTGGTCGTGAGGGTAGACGTAGTCGCGGCCATGCCCCATCGATTTTGCCAGACCCGTCGGCGCGTTGCGGAGGTGGATGGGGACGGGGAGCGCGCCGGTGGCCTTCACCGCCGCGATCGCGGCGTCCACGGCCTTGTAGGAGGCATTGGACTTCGGCGAGGTCGCCAGGAAGGTGCAGCACTGTCCGAGAAGGATGCGGGCTTCTGGCATCCCGATGCGCGCGCACCCGTCCAGGGTGGCCACCGCCAGCGGCAACGCGCGAGGGTCGGCGTTTCCGATGTCCTCGCTCGAAAAAATCACCATTCGGCGGGCGACGAAGACGGGGTCTTCGCCCCCTTCGAGCATCCTCGCCATCCAATACAACGCCGCGTCTGCGTCCGACCCCCGCATCGACTTGATGAAGGCGCTGACCACGTCGTAGTGGGCGTCGCCGTCGCGATCGTGGAAAAGCATGTTCCCGGCGCCGCGAAAGGCGTCGACGGTGACCCCGCCGCGGTCGGCGAGTCGCTCCAACATCGACAGCGCGCGCCGGGCATCGCCGTCGCAAGCGCGGGCGATCAGGTCCAGGGCTTCGGGCTCGACCACGGTCGCGGCGGGCAGGCCACGTTCGGCATCGGCGAGCGCGCGGTCGAGCAGCAGCCGAATGGCCTCGGGGGCCACCGGCTCCAAAATCAGGAGCTCGCATCGGCTTCTGAGGGCAGGGATCAGATAGAAGGCAGGGTTTTCGGTGGTTGCACCCACCAGCACCAGCGCCCCGCTTTCTACGTGTGGCAAGAGCGCGTCCTGCTGCGCTTTGTTCCACCGGTGGATCTCGTCCACGAAGAGCAGCAGCGGGCGCCGGTCCAGCGCCGGACGCGTTTCCAGGAGATCCCGCAGGTCTTTGACCCCGCTGAGCACTGCGGAAAGCCCCACCAACCGGAACCCTGTCGCCTCGGCCAGCACGCGCGCGAGTGTCGTCTTTCCGCACCCGGGCGGCCCCCACATCAAGAGCGAGCGCAAGCGCCCCGCGTCCAGCGCGCGCCGAAACGGCGCGTCCGGGTCGAGGAGAGCGGCTTGGCCAACGATCTCGTCGACGCGGCGCGGCCGCATCCGTTCGGCGAGCGGCGGCCGGACCTGGGGATCGTCGGACATGCGGGCGCGCAAGCCTAAGTCGTTGACGCTCTGGCCTCACCCCGCTACCGTCGCGCCATGCTCTTCCTGCTCGTCGCATGCGTCACCCCGACCGACGACCTCCCTCTCGAAAGCGACGACGCTTTGTGGACCGACGCCCGCGCGATGCTCGACGAGAATTGCGCCCGCTGCCACACCGCGGGCGGCCAGGCGCAGTCCTTCGATGACCCCGCCACCGCCTCGTCGATGGCGGCCTCGATGATCGCCGCCGTGGATGCCGGCCGGATGCCGCCGGTCGCGCCGGATCCCAGCTGCGCGCCGTACGAAAATAGCGACACCTTCACCGTGGACGACGAGGAGATCGCGACGCTTCGGGCTTGGGCGGACGCGGGTGGTCCCACCGGCAGCGCGGTGGCGGACCCCCCGCCGGTCACCGCCCAGAGCGCGCCTTTCGACGCGGAGCTGTACGGCGGCGCCGCCTACACGCCGGATTTCGGCGCCGATGGCAACGACTATCGCTGCTTCCTGGTTCCTTTGGGCAACGACGGGGTGGTCTATCTGACCGGCATGGAGGCGCTGGTGGACGCGCTCCCGATCGTCCATCACGTCGTGCTCTTCGAGACGACCGGCACGACGGGAATCCCGGGGGATGTCACCGACCCGACCCAAGGCTTCGCATGCAGCGGGTTGGGCGCGGTCGGCTGGGACTTCCTCGGCGCCTGGGCACCCGGGGCCAACCCGGTCCTCTTCCCGGAAGGAAGCGGCATGCGCTTGGGGCGGGACGCCCAGCTGATCCTGCAGATGCACTACTACGACAGCTTCGACGGGGCGGATGAGCTCGCCGACCTGACCGGGTACGGGCTGCATCTCGCCGATACGGTGGAGCGCAAGGTTCAGCAGTTCCCCATCGGTCCGACCGGGTTCAACATCCCCGCGGGCGACGCGGCCTACGTCGTGAGCGACAGCATTCCAGCGGGCGATCCGGGCTTGGAATTGCTCGGTGTCTGGCCGCATATGCACGTGCTCGGGTCCGGGTTCGACGAGCGGGTGGTGCACAACGACGGCAGCGAGTCGTGCCTGCTCCACCAGGATGGGTGGAACTTCCACAACCAGGTCTACGCGGGCCTTTCGACGCCGCTGCGACTGCAAACCGGCGACAGCCTCTCGGTCAGCTGCACCTACGACAACTCCGCCTCGTCCGAGGATGTGAATTTCGGCGAGGAGACCGGCGACGAGATGTGCTTCGGGTTCACCTACGTCGTGGACGCCGAGTAGCGTCCACCGTGGATGTGGCCATCGTCAGCGACGTCCACTGCGACGGGCCCGGGTCACCGACTCAGCACGACTTTCTCCGCTTTTTGGACTGGTGTCCCGCGCCGACGCTCGTTTTGGCGGGAGACATCTTCCACGCGTTCTGGGCCCCGGGCGGCGCGCCCTTCGTCGCGTATCAGCCGGTGCTCGATCGGCTCCGCCGCTTCGATGTGATCGTGCTCCCAGGGAATCACGACTTCCACCTGCCCGCGCAGTTCGGCGCGCCAGCACCGAGCATCGGCACCCTTTTGGAGCTGCGGCTCGGCGGGCTACGGGCAGTGCTCTCGCATGGCGATGAGGTGGACCGCTCGGTGAACTACCGCGTTTTGCACACGGTGCTCCGCGGCCGCGGTTTTTCGTGGCTGCTGGACCACGTCGGCAGTCAACGGGCGTGGGAGATACTGCATCGACTCGCCGGGCCGCTGGGTGGCGGGAAGCCCGATGCGGCCTTGGTCGCAGCGCAGCGGGATCTTGCCGGCGTGCGCATCGCGGCCGGGGCGGAGCTCGTGGTGATGGGACACACCCACGCCCCGAGTTGTGAGCGGATCGACGCGGGCTGGTTCCTCAACCCCGGGGACTGGGTCGAGCATCGGACGTACGGCGTCGTGCGGGGGCGGGAGGTCGAGCTGCGGCGGTTTGATCCTCTCAGGCACGGGTGAGCTAAAGGCGACATCCTTGCGGCCGATGCACGCGAAATGCGCGTTCGCTTTGGTGTCAGCTCCTGCTTGTGTCTCCTCGCGCTCGCCTGCCGGGCTGAGCGACCGTCCGACCCCGGCACCCAGCCGGACGAAGAGAACTCCGGCATCGAAGACGTCGGAGACGGCGGGGACACCGGGGAGACGGGGGACACCGCGCAGACCGACGACACCGGCAGGACCGACACGGCCGACACCAGCTCAACCGACACCGGCGATACCCACACGGGCTCGACCGACAGCCACACGGGCTCGACCGACACCGACACCGGCTCAACCGACACCGACAACTGCTCAACCGACACCGATACCGACACCGGCTCAACCGACACCGACACCGACACCGGCTCAACCGACACCGACACCGACACCGGCTCAACCGACACCGGCGATACCCACACGGGCTCGACCGACACCGACACCGGCTCAACCGACACCGACACGGACACCGGCTCAACCGACACCGACACCGACTCCGGCTCAACCGACACCGACTCCGGCGCAACCGACACCGACACCGACTCCGGCTCAACCGACACCGACACCGATCCCACCGTCCTCATCGAGCGCTGCGATGGGCTCGACAACGACGGCGACGGGCTCATCGACGAGGACGCGGTCGACGCCGTGCTCGCCTACATCGACGCGGACGGCGACGGCTACGGCGATGTCGACGAGGGCACCTGGGTGTGCGAGTGGCCCCTCGACGCGGTGGCCGACGGTTCGGACTGCGACGACGATGTGGCCTGGGTGTACCCTGGCGCCGAGGAGTGGTGCGACGGCATCGACACCGACTGCGACGGCGAGCTCGACGCGGGAGGCGGCGACGCCTTCACCTGGTTCGCCGACGCCGACGGCGACTACTACGGAGACATCTCCGTGGCGATCACCCAGTGCGCCGAGCCGCCCGGCTACGTCCCCGACCTGAGCGACTGCGATGATGGCGACGCGACCGTGGCCCCGGATCAGGTCGAGACCTGCAACGGCATCGACGACGACTGCTCCGGAGTGGTGGACGACAACGATGGGACTTGCGATGGCGACGAACCGGTCCCGGACGCGTGCACCCTCACCTGGCACCCCGACCTCGATGCCGACGCCGCGGGCGATCCGACGGTGTCCGTGACCGGTTGCCAGCCCGACGCCAGCTGGGTCACCGACGACGGCGATTGCGACGACGCCGATGCGCTGATCGCGCCCGGAGCGGACGAGACGTGCAACGGACTCGATGACGACTGCGACGGCGACGTCGATGATGGCGCCCTTGACGCCGGGGCCTGGTTCGGGGACAGCGACGGCGACGGCTATGGCACCGGCGCGGACTTCGAGCGCACCTGTACCGCCCCCGCCGGCTACAGCGCCACTGCGGGCGACTGCGACGACGCCGATCCCGCCGTGTCCCCCGACGCGGTGGAGACCTGCGACGGCATCGACAACAACTGCGAGCTGGGCGTCGACGAGGTCACCGCCGTCGATACGCTGGAGTGGTACGTGGACACGGACCTCGACGGGTGGGCGGGCACCCGCACCCGCAGCGCGTGCACCCGGCCACTCGGGACTTCTGAAACGCTCGGGGACTGCGACGACGACGACGACGGCGTGTTCCCCGGCGCCGCCGAGGTGTGCAACGACGCCGACGACGACTGCAACGGGCTGACCGATGACGCAACCAGCGTCGGGGCCGGGTGGTGGTACGCCGACGCCGACGAAGATGAGTTCGGCGACGCGACGATGACCCTCTGGAGCTGTTCGACCCCCTCGGGGTATGTAGAAGACGACACCGATTGCGATGATGGTGACGCGGGCGTGTTTCCCGGTCGCCGGGAAATGTGCGACGGCGAGGATGACAACTGCGACGGTGCCATCGACGAGGCCGGGGCCGCCGGCGAGAGCCGGTACTATGTCGATGCCGATGGCGACGGCGCCGGTCATGTGGCCGGCTGGGTCGAGGCTTGTGACATGCCCGCGGGCTACGTCGTCGACTACGACGATTGTGACGACGCCGACGCCGCCTCGTTCCCGGGGAATCCCGAGGTTTGCGGCGACGGCATCGACAACGACTGCGACGGCGTTTCGGCGCTGTGTGGTCCGTGGGGGGAGCGCGACGTGAGTCTGGCCGACGCCTACTTCGACGGCGAAGCCCCAGGCAACGTGGCTGGCGGCGCGGTCACGTTCCTCGGAGACGTCGATGGCGACGGGTTGGACGACCTTGGTATCGGCGGTTCCGGTCACGACGGCGTGGGCAATGAGTCGGGGGTCGTCTGGGTGGTGACGGGGGCGCCGAGCGGAAGCCAACCCCTGGGTGGTTCGACGGCGCGGCTCTTGGGGGTGGCGAGCTCGGACCGTGCCGGCTTCAGCCTGGCGGCCATCGGGGACGCCGACGGCGACGGCAACGCAGACGTGTTCGTCGGCGCGTACACCGAGGCCACCGGCGGCTCCCAAGCGGGCGGGGCCTACGTTGTGGCTGGGCCCGTCACCGGCGACGTCAGTCTGGCCAGCGCCCGACTTCACGTCTACGGCGGCACGGCCAGCGACTGGGCCGGCTACTCCGTGGCCGCAGGCGGCGATCACGATGCCGACGGCACGCCGGACCTCGCGGTCGGGGCCCCGTACGAAGATCAAGGCGGCAGCAAGGCTGGCGCCGTCTACGTCGGCTCCGCGGCTGGGACCGGGACGGTCAGCCTCGAGGCCGGCGCCCCGAAGCGGTACGGGGAGCTGGGACTGGACCGCGCCGGCAGCGCCGTGGCCTACTGGGACGCCGACGGTGACGGGCTTTCGGACCTCCTCGTCGGGGCGTGGGGGGAATCGAGCGGCGGCGCGCGGGCGGGTGCTGTGTACCTGGTGCACGGCCCGATCACGGGGACCGCTTCTTTGGCGACAGCGGACGAGCGCTGGCGCGGGGAGCGGGCGGGGACCCGCGCCGGTGCCACCGTGGCTGCGGTCGGCGACGTAGACGGCGACGGCCTGGCGGACGCGCTCGTCGGGGCGCCTTGGGGCACCAACGCCTACCTGCTCGGGGCGGCGTCGATGGGGGCCACGTCCTTGACTGCTGCCGTAGCAATCTTCGAGCAGGAGGACAACGGGTCGCGACTCGGGGGAGGGGTGGGTGGCGGTGGTGACGTCGATGGTGACGGGCTCCAAGACATCGTCATCGGCGCCTGGGGCGAGAACTCAGGCGGCGCAGCTGCCGGGGCGGCCTACCTGTGGCGAGGACCCCTCTCGGGAGCGTACTCGCTTGCAGACGCCGATGGAAAGCTTGTCGGACAGCATTCAGATGCTCTCCTGGGATCGTCGGTCAGCATCAACGGTGACGCCGACGGCGACGGCTTCAGCGACGTGCTGGTCGGCTCGCCCGGGGGCGAGGCCGCCGGCTTCCAAGCGGGCGCGGCCTGGCTGTTCTACGGCATGGAGACCTGATACAGTCGCCGCGATGACCGAACACCCTGAGGGCTCGCCCGAACCGCTCCCGGGCACCGTCGTGGACAGTTTCCGCGTTGAAAGTCCGATCACGACCGCAGAGCGGGCCTGGAGGCTCGTCGGCGATACCGACTTCATGAGTCGCTCCGCGGGCAACGGCGCCATCGTGAAGTTGGACGTCACCCGACAGCCCGACGGGTACATGATGCTCACCGGCTTGATGGCGGGGCCGATCTGGATGCGCATTCCGTTTGAGGAGACGTGGACCAGTTGGGTGCACCAGCGTTTCTTCCGGCAGGTTCGCGATCTGACCTCACCGATTGTCGCGCGCAGCGACTACCGGGCGTCGTTGGTGCCGGTGCCGGGCGGGGTGAAAGCGGTCGTGGACCTGTCGCTGACCGGGCCGGGGTGGGCGACGATGGTGCGGCGGGGCCTCTCACTCACGACCATGCAACGGCGGTGGGAGGCCATCCTCCAACGCCTCGGCGACGAGCAGGCCGAGGAAGAAGGGGCGTCCCCGCGGGTTTTGGGCGACGAGGCGAAGGCCGCGGTGCGCCGGTGGAAAGACGGCGCGGAGCCGGCGTTGGTCGAGCTCATGGAGGGCCACTACCGCTGTGGGCGTGCGGGCGACTTGACGCGGATGCGGGCGTTCGTCCTTGCCGATCGGTGGGGTGTCCCCCGCGAGGCCCTGCTCGAGACCCTCCTCGCGGGGGTCGACGTCGGGGCCACCGAGCTTTTCTGGTCCGTCCGCTGTGTCCGCTGCTACGGCCAGGTGGCGGGGGCCCGGGTTTTGTCAGACTTGGCTGACCACGCCCAGTGCGCAGCGTGCGGGGTCAAGACCGAAACGGACCTGGGCGAAAATGTCGAGGTGCTCTTTGCCCCCCACCCCAGCGTGATGACCGGGCTCGACGTCAACTTCTGCACCATCTACCCTGCGCAGGCGCCCGCCCAGCACGCGCTCTTGACTCTGGCGCCCGATCAGGCCGTGGCCTTGGACGCGGCGATCCCGCCCGGTGAGTGGCGCATCGGCCCCGGAAGCGGCCAGCCCGACCTGGTCGTAGAGGCCGGCGACGCGGGGGACCCGATGATTCGTTGGCGTCCGGGCGACGTCGGGACGACGCTTGTGAGGGCGGGCGACGTCAAGCTCGACGTGAAGAACGAGGCGGGCCATCGCAGCCGCATCCAGCTGACCAAACGGGGGGGGGCGGTGGCGATCGTGCCGGCCAGCTTCCTCACGACGCGGGAAAACTTTCGTCGCCGACTCGGCCACCAGGTGCTCGCGCCCGACCTGCGCATCGGCGTGCGCAGCGTGGCGCTCTTGTTCACGGACCTCTCCGGCAGTACCGCGATGTACGAGGAGCTTGGCGATGCGCGCGCGTTCGCCGTCGTTCGGGACCACTTCGCGATCTTGCGGGCCTCGGCGGCGGCCCACGGCGGAACCGTGGTCAAGACCATCGGCGACGCGGTGATGGCGGCCTTTTTTGATGCCCCCGCCGCCGTGGCCGCCGCTTGTGAGATGCAGGCCAAGTTCTCGACCTGGGCGGCGATGCTGCCGATGGACAACGCGCCATCCCTCAAGGTCGGCGTGCACATCGGCTCGGCGCTGGTCGTGCACTCCGATGCCGCAGGTCTGGACTACTTCGGCGGAACGGTGAACCTCGCGGCGCGTGCGCAGGGCGCGGCTTCAGCGGGGGACGTGGTGCTTACCGACGCCGTCGCCCAGCAGGAACGCGTCGTCAAGCTCCTGGCCGAGCTCGGGCTTCAGGCGGAGTCGTTTCACACCGCGCTCAAGGGGCTGGGTGACGTGCGGTTGTGGAGGGTGCGGGCTCAAAAACTCGTCCCCGCCTCAGCGTAGAGCCCGTCGACGCTCCCCGGCTGAACCCCGGGGCCGAGCAGGGGCACCGCGTAGCCGACCCTGCCGTACAGGCTCAGCCCGTAAAATGCGATCGCTGAAACCCGGATTTCGGCGCCGACTCCGATCAAGGAGCGTTCCAGCGCCGCATCTTCGGGGTCTTCCCAGGCGTTGCCTGCGTCCAAGACCACCGCGCCGCTGATGTACCTCAGAAAGATCGGCAGGGTTCCGAGTCCGCGGTCCACGCGCCAGATCGGGAACCGGTATTCGCCGCTGCCCAACCAGAACGCTTCGCCGTCGCGCGTGGAGGGGTAGAAGCCCCGGAGCGAGCGCCACTCGGCGGGGATAACGGTGATGCCGTTTTCCGAGAAGCTGCCGCCGAGGCGGAAGCTGCCATACCGGAAGGTGCTCCCCACAGAAAATCCGCCCGACACTTTCCAGGCAAAGACGTGGTTTGCCGCCCAGGGTGCGCTGACGTACTCCCGCCATTCGCCGCTGAGTTGGAGCTGGTCGAACGGCCGGGGAACATTGTCGGAGTCGTACGCGTAGCTTCCGAGCCAGCCGGGGGTGTATTCGAGACCGAGGCCGAAACTCCGCGCCTTTTCCGGAGAGATCGAGAGGCTGTAGCTTTCGACCTTTGCGCGCGACCAACCGACGGCAAGCGTGCCGAAGTAGCCCCGCGTCGGCAGGGCGGCGTAGTAGGCATCGCCAGGGATGGGGTCCTTCGGTTGGCGCGACTCAGCCCTGAAGAGCGCGCTGATGGAGCTGTTCCCGTCGATCGGATAGCTGACGGCAAATGATCCACGAATACGATGATCCCAGTACCGGGTGTCGGTGTCCTGCACGCTCGGAATCCATGCGCCGCCCGCGGGATCCACCGCCGAATACTCGTCCACCGTGCCGTAGGGCGAGACGTATGTCTGCACGCTACCCGACAGGATGGGCCGCCACTTGTTGACCGTGAAACTGCCACCGCCGCCCAGGAAGTTTGCGTCGGTGCGGTAGGTCGCGTAGGCGCTGTAGCCGTACTGGCGCAGCAGATCGACGCCTCCGGTCGCGGCGCTCAGGTACAGGCCGTAGCCCTGGCCGGTGGTGGTCAGAAGCGTGCCGGGCAGCCAGTACCGCGGTGGAAGCAGGCTCGGCAGCGGGTTGTACGGAGTGATGCGCGGGGGTAGAGCCGGAGGCGACGCGGCCTCGACGGGCGACGCGGGAGCGGGCTCGCCCGCGGGAACCAACGGCCCGGGCGAGTCCGACCCCGGCGAGGCGGGTGCGGGAATCTCGGCCCCCTCGGTCGGCTCCGGCGCTGCGATCCCGCGCTTGCGGGCCTCGCGCGCTGCCTGGCGTGCGTCCTTCGCCTTCTGCTTCGCCGCACGCTCCGCGCGAGCCTCCCGCCCCGCCTTCGGCTCGGCTTCGGTCGCGGCGCGAATACGTTTGGAGGGGCCCGGGGTCTGGCTGAGCGCCGGAGCGCCCGCTTCGAGCGTCGGCAAAAGGCCGAGGTCCTTCCACTTTTGGCGGTCCAGCGGCAACGTCGCCACTCTAGCGCCGCCCGCCGCGTACCACTGCACCGCCAAGGTGGTGCCGTCGGGGCTGGGATCGGGCGCGAAGGCGCCCACGACCACGTTGGTGACTCGCCAAAGGCGCTCGGTGGAAAGATCGATGGCGTAGACGTTGGGAACGCCGCTGCGATCCGACGCGAAGTACAGCGTGCCCCCGTCGGGGCTCCACGCCGGCTGCACGTCAAGCGCGCTGTCCCAGGTCAGGCGCCGCCAGGGGGCGCCGTCCGCGGTGTACAACCAAAGGTCCCGCTGACCATCCGCCCACCGGCTCACCGCGATCCGCGTGCCGTCGGGCGAATAGCGCGGGGTCGCGAATTGTGCGTGTTTGGGGGCGTCGGTGAGCGGCAGTACGCGCTGGTCGATGGTCAGCTCGGCAAGCTGGGTCTGTTGCAATTCGTTGGTGACACAGACCACCCGGGTCCCGTCAGGTGAAAAACTAGCGTCACGTGCCCGCTTCCCGTCCGTCAGCGCCTTGCTACTGGAGCTGTCCGTGCGGCCGAGCATCACGTCGTCCACGACGTTGTACAGTCCGTCAGAGTGGGTGCTGGTGTACAGGTAGGCCTTGCCGTCGTTGCGCCACTGCATGTCGGAAGCGAACTTTCCCGACCTCCAGACCGTGGGAGCGCCCGCGCCCCTTTTCTGCCGCCAGATGGCGCTGCCGCGGCGAGGATCGGAGCAGCTGAAGTAAAGGTCGCCGGTTGTGGGGTTCCAACTCGGGGCGCCGCAGGTCTGGTCGGCCGGACCCACGGGCGAAACCTGGGTCTCACCGTCGGCACGGATCGCTGCGGCTTGGGCCGCATAGCGAGCTTCGAGCTCCGCCTTCCACTCCTGGTGCAGCGCCACGAAGTCCGCGCCGAAGGTGCGCTTGCCGGCCAGGAAGAAGGGCACACTGGCCCCGTAGCGGTGCACCCACTCCGTCCACTTGTCTTCGCCGCGACTATCGGCGATGAACTCGATGAAATCCTGCCCGAACAGGTACCGCAGATTGCCCGAGGGCCAGAGCGCCTGCAAGCCGTCCAGGTTTCCGAGCGGTGGAAAGCGCCCCCCAAGGACCGCGGCGCGCTTGATCATGTCCACGCCGGCCGATCGCCCCCGCCCGCCGAGCGTGTGCCGCGTTTCCTGAAATGTGGCCAGGCCCTCGACGGTCCACAGCGGCGCCACCTGGTGGGTCGAGATCAGCGATCCGAAGAGCCAGCGCGCCGCCCGCGGAAGCCCCTCCACCGTGTCGATGTGCAGGATGTGGGTGAGCTCGTGGGTGACGAGGCCGTGGCTCCAGTCCTCGTAGAGCCCAAGCGTGCTGTCGCCCCCGGGGTTGGTGACGTAGATGGTGATCTGGTTGGTGGGCGTCGTCTGCGCCATTCCGTTGGCGACGTCGGTGTAGTCCACCATGACGATGTTCACTTTGCCCATCGTCTGGTGGTCGAGCTCGACGGTGAGCGCGGACCATGCGGCCTCGGCGTCGACGGCCATCTCTTCTGCGAGGGCCTCCTCGCCGTCGTGGAAGGTGATCTCGAAGTGTTCGGTGTGGAGCGTGCGCCAGCGGAGGTCGGGGTCCCAGCTCGCAGCGAGGGCCGGCGCGAGGTGAGCCCAGAGCATCAGCACTGCGCCTTCGTATCCGGAAAGCGGCCGCCCGGATATGCTCGCGGCGCCCATGTTCCGGTTCAGCAGCGAGTTCCGCGTCGGTCTTTTCACCATCCTCGTCCTCGGCGCGCTCGGCTGGGCGATCACCATGGTCGACGATCGGCCCGGAGAATCGGGAGAGCCGTATGCGCTCTACGCTGATTTCCCCACGGTCGAAGGGGTCTTCGCCACTACGCCGATTCGCATCGCGGGGGTTCGGGTGGGCCACGTGGACGCGGTGGAGCTCCGCGGCGGCGTGGCGCGCCTCACGCTCGCCGTGCTCGACCACGTCGAGCTGCCGGTCGACAGCGTCGCCAGTTTGAAGTCCGAGGGGCTGTTGGGCGACAAGAGTGTGCGCATCACCCCAGGTACCAGCAGCACCTTTTTGAAGGCTGGCGACACGATCATGGTCGGAGATCTGGCGCCGGACATGGAGCGCGTCACGCGTCAGGTCAACGACATCGCCGGCGACATCAAGGTCATCACCAGCAACGTCCGGGCCCTCACCGAAGACGAGACGACCAAACAAGAGTTGCTGATCACGATTCAGAACGTCCGGCAGCTCTCCGAGCAACTCAACGCGATAGCGGCGAACAACAGCGATGATATCAGCGTGATCGCCGGCAATCTACGCGAAGTCTCCGAGGCGTTGAAACATTTGGTCGCGACATCTGGCGGTGATGTTGCCGCCGAACTCGACGCGATTCAGTCGGCCACCGCGAAGTTGGACGCCACGCTGGCGCATGTCGAGTCGATCGCCGGCGGCATTGAGCGCGGGGAGGGGACCCTCGGCAAGCTGGTCAAGGACCCGACGACCATCGATTCGGTCAACGGAACCATCGAGTCGGTCAACGACACCATCGAGACCGTCAACGGCATTCTCGGCGATGCGCCCAAGCTTCGGACCGAAGTCTACTACCGAGGTGACGTCTACTTTGGCACCGATCCCACCGATGCCCTCCTGGCCGAAAATCCCGTGGCCGGTCGCTCGCGCAACGGGGTCGGGGTCAGGTTGTTCACGGCCGAGGACCATTGGTATCTCTTTGAGCTCGCCGGTCATCCCTTGGGCGACATCTCGTCGGAGACCCACGTCTTTCCGGAGTTCGGCTCTACCTACGAAGAAATCGTGGTCAAGCCGGGCTTCCGGATGTCGTTCCAGTTCGCCCGCCGCTGGCACGACGCGGTGCTGCGCTTCGGCGTCAAGGACAACGCTGGCGGCGTCGGGTTCGACTACTACCTGGCCAACGACAAGCTGGTCCTCGGCGTCGACCTCTTCGACTTCGTGTACGGCAGCTACCCGCTGATGAACGGCACGCCCAACCTCCAGGTCAACGCGCGGTTCAGCCCGTGGCGGCATGTGTACCTTGAGGCGGGCCTGGACAGTGTCCTGATGGGGGCCCGACACGGCTACGTCGCGGGGTATGGCGGCGGCGGCTTCTACTTCGATGATGCCGACGTGAAGTTCATTCTCGCCGCGTTGCCGCTCAAGCCGTAGCGCGCGGGCCGGGTAACTAACAGAAGCCTGACCGGGGCCCTCCCCGCGGTGGGAGACGCCGGTTAGGCTCGAGCGCTATCGCTTCCACGGAGTCCTGAATGTCTCGTAAGAACTCGAATGACCAGGGCTTTGGGGACCTCGAGGACGACTTCTTCAACTCCGACCCCGATGACGCGGATGCACTGGCGGCCAAGGCCGAAGAGGCCAAGGTCGAAGCGGCACGGGTGGAGGCGGCGAAGCGCGACGCTGCCAAGGCCGACGCTGCCAAGGCCGACGCTGCCAAGGCCGAAGCCGCGAAGCTTGAGGCGGCAAAGGCCGAGGCCGCGGCGCTCGAGGCCGCGAAGGCGGACGAAGGCAAGAAGGCCAACAAAAAGGCCGATGCCGCCAAGAAGGCGGAAGCGGATCGGCTTGCGGCGGAGGCGGCCGAGGCGGCGCTCGCTGAACAAGCGTTGCAAGCCGGGCTCGATGCCGAGGCCCGCCACGCGGCGCGACAGATCCAGGATCAGGCAACTCGGGTGTACAAGCGGAAGTCCCGGGCCGAGCTGCTCGCCGACGAGGACGCTGCGGATGCGATGCTTGAAGAGGTCAGGCCGGGTGCGCCAGTCGTGGTCGTGGAAGAAGCCTCACCGGTCGTGGTCGCGCTCGACGCCGCGGCCCCGGTTGATGCGGCCCCGGTTGATGCAGCGCCGGTGGCGGCTGTGGAGCCGGTGGAGGTCGCGGTGGCCGCGGCGGTCGAAGAGGAGCCCCCTCCTCCCGTCATTCTGTCCCGCCCGACGTTCATTCCCGAAGCCGACGCCGAAGCCGAGACGTTGGGTGGCCCCTCGCCGTTGTCGTTGCTGCCCCCGATCCTTACCGATGAGAGCTTTCCCACCGAGGTGGTCACCTCGATGCCGACCGAGGAGCTGCCCCATGGCGCGCCCTTGCTTGGGCAGGCGGTCGAAGTCAACCCCGCAGCCATGCTCGCGTGGACCCCTCCCGCCGATGCCCGCGCGGCGTGGCACAGTGTTGTTGCGGAGTTGGAAGCGGCGGCGGCGGGCGCTTCGGGCGAGGCGAGGGCTCAGCTGCTGGGCGCCGCTGCTCACCTTGCGCGTACCCGGGCCGTCGACATTGCGCTTGCGGGTCGGTTGTTGACCGAGGTGGACGCCGGCGCGGCGCCTCCCTCGGCGCAATGGTGGCGCGAACGTATGGCGGTCGCGATGTCCTTCGGCGACGCCGAGCGTGCGCGCTCCGGCGCGGAGGGCCTTGCGGCGAACTCAACGGGCGGCGCGGCGGCGGAAGCCCTGGTCGTCGCGGCGCGCATCGTCCGCGACCAGCTCGGCCAGGATCAGCTGGCCCGCGCCGAGCTCGTTCGTGTCCACACGGCCCATCCTGCGGACGCCAGCGTGCTCGTCGTCCTGCGCGAGGTCGCTCGCGCTGCGCAAGACGCGGAGCTGGAGTTGCGGGCCCTGGACGGCCTGGTCGCGCTCCAGGCCGGCGTCGCCGGCATGCAGACGCAGCTCGAGCGCGCTGAGCTGCTCGAACGGAAGCTCGGTCGCCCGGAAGAAGCCGTGGTGGCCACCGAACTGGCGCGCGCCGCGGCCCCCGGTGATGGGGCAACTTTTCTTGCGTTGGAACGGCGCTACCGTGCCGCGGGAATGTGGGCTCCCTTGGCGCAACTGTACGCCGACGAGGGCTCACGGCTCGGTGCTCTGGGTCGTGGCGAGGACGCCGCCTGGTGGCACGCGCGTTCGGGGCGGGTGCGCAGGGTCCAGCTTCTGGACGAGGTTGGCGCGGGCCAGGCCCTCCGCGCGGCGGTGCTGGCGGCGCCGCAGGCACACGATTTGCGTGTGGAGTACCACGTCTGGTGTGCCGAGGCGGAAAAATGGGCGGCGCTGGCTGAGTCCTTGCGCGAAGAGATCGCGGTGTCCGGTGCCGAGCAGCAGTCGTTTCTGTCCTATCGACTCGGCAGCGTCCTGGAAGACCGCCTGGCCGACAAGGCTGGCGCGCTCGCCGCCTACCGCGCCGCCGCCGTCGATCCGGCGGCGTCCCCCGCTGCCGAGGCGGTCCTCCGGCTGCTCCAGGACACGGCCGCCTGGCCCGAGCTGATCTCGTTCCTCGAGGAGCGGTTGACCCATGTCGACGATCCCTCGATTCAGGTGGTGGTGCTCTTCCGGATGGGCGAAGCCTGCGAGGGCCCGATGGCCGACTTCGTCGGCGCGCGCAAACACTATGAGCGCGTCCTGGACATCGCCCCGGGCTACCTGCCAGCGCTCGAGGGCCTGGAGCGGGTGTACACCCGCACCCAAGCCTGGGCCGAGCTGGCGGCGGTCTACGAACAGCGGGCGATCCTCGCTGAAGACCCGTCGGCAGCGGCCTTGCAGCGCCATCGTGCCGGTGCGGTGTACGAGTTCCGCCTCGGCGAAGGGGCGCGCGCCCACGAACAATACCGCTTGGCGCTCAGCGCCGTTCCCGACTTCTCGCCTAGCCTCGACGCCTACACCCGGGCGATGGAAGCCGGCGACCAGTGGGCCGAGCTCGCCCGCGTCCTCCGCAACGCCGCGAACTCCACGCGGGACTCGAATGCCGCCGTGACACTGGCCTACCGCGCCGGGCGCGTTTTCGCCGATCGCACCGACAACCTCGCCGACGCGATGTCGGCCTTGCAGAAATGCCTGGAGCTCTCGCCTGGGTTCTTGCCGGCCCTGCTGCTGCTCAAGGAGCTGGCGGCGCGACAGGGCGACTGGTCCACCTGCTTCCGGCTGGAGCGTAGCCAGGCCGACATGGGTGAAGACGTCGCCCGGCGCCATTGGCGCCTCTTCGCCGCCGCTGAAGCGGCGCAACGCCTGCCGGACGCAGACCCGGCCGAGCTCGTGCGCGAGGTCCTTCGCGACGATCCCGCGCACTTCGGCGCCGGGCAGCTCGCGGAGCGAATGGCGTGGTCGCAAAGTGACCTGACCGCGCTGGTCGACCTTCACGTCAAGCGTGCGGCCGCCTCTCAGGACGACGGCGAACGCGCCCGCGGCTATGCCCGCGCCGCCGAAGTTGCGGCCGATGCTGGAAACGCGGAAGTCTTGCTCTTGGGCCTTGGGGAAGTGCTCGCGGCCTCGGGCGTCGCCGGACGACCGCTCGGCGCGCTGGCCCGCGTCGCCGAGACCGCCGGCTACCCTGAGGAAGCGCTGCGCGTGCTTCAGGCCGCGGGCGAGGCCGACAGCGTCGACGCCGCCCGGCTGCGGCAGAACGCCCTGGGCGACTCGGAAGGGGCCGCCAAGGTGCTCGGCAGGGTCCTCGAAGCGGGCCAGGACGCGGGGGCGGCAGCCATGCTGCTGCGCGTCGCCAGGGAGCCCGGCACCCGGGCCGCGGCCCACGGCGTGCTCGCGCGCACCGCGACGGACGACGGGATGCGCGCTGTGCATGCCTCCGAGGCCGCATCGCTCTACGAGTCGATGGGTTCAGGCGAAGAGGCCCTCGCCGCGTGGCGGCTGGCGGCTTCGGCGGCGCCCCGGCCCGGACGCGCCTTCGACGGGCTTCGTGGGGCGCTGGTTCGCGGCCAGGACAGCGAGGGGCTGCGATCCCTGTTCGCCACCGTCGACACCGACGCTCAGCGTGGGCTCGGCGACGCCCTGGAAGAAGCAGGCGACGTCGTGGGCGCCATCTCCGCGTGGCGGGACCAGCTGGGGCAATCGACCGTAGCGCTGCCGTGGCAGTTGCGCCTGGAACGAGGGCTCGAGACTGCGGGCGACTGGCGCGGACTCCTCGAGCTGGTGCAGTCGCGGATGGCGGGTGCCGTCGGCCCGACTGCCGACCGCCTTGCCGCCAAGGCCCGGTGGCTTTTGGCCGAGAAGCTCTCCGACAGCGAGGAGGCCTGGGAATTCTACCGCACCCTCGCCGAGCAGCGGCCCAACGACGTGGAGGTGCTCGAAGCGCTTGCCCGCATCGCTGGCGCGCGTGGCGACGAGGCCCTCGCGGTGTCGTACCTGGACCGGCTGTCTGAACAGTCCACCCTGCCGGGCGAGAAGGCGAGGCTACAGCGTCGCCGCGCCGAAGTTTTGGAGCGCAGCGGCAACCTTGAAGGCGCGCGCAGCGCGCTCACCCGCGCCCTGGACCACCTGCCGGACGACCGCGAGGCGCTCGCTGGGATCGAACGGATTGCCGGCGCGATGGGGGATTGGCAGGGCGTCGTCGGGGTGCTCGCGCGCCTCGCGTCGCTGGCCACAGGCCGGGAGCAGATGGAGCGGTACGCCCAGATCGCTCGCACCTGGGAGGACCGTGTCAAGGATCCCGCGGTGGCCTTCGAAGCGTGGAAGAAGGTGCTCGATCTGGCATCGGACGACCGCGAGGCGCTCGGACACGTCGCGGCGCTGGCGGAAACGCGTCGGGATTGGAGTGCGTTCGTAGAGTACGGTCGTGGCTTGGTCGCGCACCTTGAAGGGACGGACCGCACCGCATTCCTGCGCCGACTCGGCGAGGTAAGCGCCCAGCACCTGCGTCGTGAGGACGACGCGCTTCGGTTCTTGGAGTCCGCGACGTCGGGCGCGCATGCCGACGCGGCTGCGTTCGTCACCTACGAGCGCCTGCTCGGGGCAAGGGGCGACAACGTCCGCCTCATCGACCTGTTGATTCGGCGTGCCCGCGCCAGCAGCGAGCAGTCCGAGCGGATTGAACTGCTCGCCAGGGCGGCACGCAAGCGCCTGGACGCGCTGCAGGACAAAGCGGGCGCGGCGGCGATCTACGATGAACTGCTGGCGATCGACCCCTCGCAGGGTGACGCGCTCCGGTTCCGCGGCGACTTCCTGTTCGACAATGGTGACGCCAACGGGGCAGCGGAGCTCTTCGCCAGATTGGAGCCGGAAGAGATGGAACGCGACCGGGACGACTTCGACGCCCAGATCGAGGGCAGCAGCTTCTTCTACCGGTTCGCCGAAGCCCTTCGGCGGGCTGGTGACGCCGCGGGCGCCGTCGTGCGGTATGAACGGGCCCTCGGCCTCAACCCCACCCACCTCCCCACGCTGGAAGCGGTCGGCCCGCTCTACCTGGCCGATCGGCAGTGGGCGACGGCAGAGAAGGTCTACAAACAGCTGATGCAGCTCACCGGCGGCCTCGGCCAGAACGAAGCCCTGGCCCGCACCTACGCCCGCTTGGGCATTGCAGAATTCCACCTCGGGCACATCGATCGGGCGCGCAAGCGCCTGTCGAAAGCGCTGGAGATGCGCCCCAACGACATCGACGCGTTCAAGGGCCTCGGCCTGGTGATGACTGCGCAGGAAGATTGGAACAACCTTCTCAATGTTTATAACAACATCATCTACCACACCCACGAGCCCGCCGACGTGACCGAGGCGTACCTCGCCAAGGGGCTCATCCTCGATCTGCGCATGACGATGCCCGAAAAGGCCGGGCAACATTACGAAAAGAGCCTGGCATTCGACGGGGCCCAGCCCTTGGCGCTCTTGCGTCTCGCCGAGCTGGCGTTGCGCCGTCAGGACTGGCCCGAGGCGGCTGCGCTCGGCGATCGCGGCCTGGCGTTGGAAGCGAAGCGCGCCGACGTGACCGCTGGGCTGCATCTGGCCCGCTCCATCGCCTGCCAGGCGTGCGGCGACGGCGAGGCGGCCAAGGCGGCCTGGGCCGCGGCGGTCGACGCGGACGGTCCCTTCGTCCTGTCGCTCGCGGTGCCAGCGGTGGAAGATCACGACAAGCTGCACGAGGCGCTGCGTGCGCGGATCGCCGGCGGTTTGCTCTAGGGTGGTCGGCGGCTGGCTCTTCCGCCACCGCGGCTGGCTGCCGGTGCCCTTGTTTGCCGCCTGTCTGCTGCCGCTTCCGCACGCCAGGCTGGCAGGGTTCGTTTTGCTGGCGCTCGGCGAGGGGCTGCGGCTGTGGGCCGTCGGGCACATCGGGCGCAAGAGCCGCACCCGCGATGATCGCGTTGGCGCCTTGTCAGAAACGGGCCCGTACGCGCGCCTTCGTAACCCGCTCTACGTCGGCAACCTCCTGCTGTGGAGTGGCATCGGCGTCCTCGCCTGGCCCTCCGCGCTTTGGGTCGTGCCGGCCCTCGTGACCCACTATTCGTTCATCGTTCGATGGGAAGAGGCGCAGCTTGAGCGGCAGCTGGGGGAGCCCTATCGCGACTATCTCCGACGGGTGCCTCGCTGGCTGCCCCTCGGTCCCCGGCGCGCCGGGCGCTGGGATGGCGGCGAGGCGCTTCGTTCAGAGCGGGGCACCTTCGCCGTGTTGAGTTTGGTGGGCGCCGCGCTGTGGGCGCGGTGCTATCTTCCGCTGTAGGCCCCCCGTGGAACGCCCCCCCCGCATCCGCCGCTACCTGAAAAAGGACTACAGCTCGCGGGTAGAGTTTCCGGTCGAGATTCTCGGTCGCGACAACCAGGTGCGGCGCTTCCCCTTCGACGACGCGGTGAGGCTGTACCACCGTCGAATCGAGACGGCGTCGCTGCGCTATGCCGACGCCGACACCGTCGACGCTGAGGTGGGCCACTGCCGACTGCGCATCGACCAGCTTCGACGTAGCTATATCGCTGCGGCGGGCGCTGGGCGGCCCTCCGCGGCGTCGGGCCTGCTCGGGGGTCCGATGGCCGCCGACATCCTGTTCTTCTTGCGCAGGGCGCTCGGCGAGTCCGAGGGTGATGCCGCCTCGGCGACCCTGGTCAGCCTCGGCGGCAGCCCAGCGGGGGAGCTTTGGTGGTGGAGCGGCACCGGCGCGACCCGCGGATGTACCCTCTACGCGTTCCGACTCGATGGCGAGGGCCCTCCGGAGGCACGGCTGGCGCTCGAACGCGAGCTGGCTCGACTTCGCGCTGCCGAGCACGAGCTGGGGGCAGAGCACCTCTATGCGGGGCTCATCACCGCCGACCTTGCCCTGTTGTTGGCTGGGACCGAGTGCTGGCAGGGTCCGAGCGGCATCCTGAACCTCAGCCCGGCCGAGTCGCGCGACGACGACCACCCGCCGGACCCCTGGCGCGCGGCCATGCTTGCCCTGCAGGAGGGGCAGGTGCACCACGCCCTGCGAACGCTGGAAGCCGCGCTCGACGCCGACCCCGGCCGTCGCGTCCTGGCGCGCAGCGGCGCGGTGGTGGCGGTGATGGCCGGCGAGCCCGCCCGCGCCGAGTTCATCGCCCGCTTCGGGCTGTGCGCCGAGCCTGGCGATGGGCTTTTGAGGTACCTTCTGGCCCTGTCGACCTGCATGCAAGGGGGGACGCTCGACGAATCGTCGTTCGGTCCAGGCCGCCCCCGCGGCACCCTGGCGATGCTCGCCGCCCTCAACGCGTTGGCCCGCGGTCGACCCTTGGCCGCGTTGTCGGCAGGCGCCGGCGCACGGTTGCAGCTGGGCGACGCGGACTGGTTCGCGCTCGCAGTGGCGCGGGCGGTGCGATTTTCTGCGTGGTCGCTCGTGCTCTCGCGGTCCTTCGCCGGTGCGGTCGTGGTCCTGTCCTTGGGGTTGGCAAGCGCGGGTGAGTGGATGCCCGGGCTCGGCTCGGCGCTCCTCGCGACGGTGCTTGCGGGGGTCGCCGAGCTTCGTTGCCGAAAAATGGCGCGGGCGGCGCTGCGGACGGGCCAGCTGGGGGCGGTGCGCCTGTGCCCCCCGGAGCTGCTGCCCCGCGAACTCGAGGCGCGGGGTATGATGGGCGGATGCGCCTGACCTCTCAGCTGGTGAAGCCCCTCGTCGTTTGCCTGCTCCTGGTCGGCTGCGAGGCCGATGTGGTCGAGCACAAAGACCCGGCCGAGGACAGCGGCTCGGACTCGGCCGAGGACACCAGCGACACTGGCGAGGCCCCCGACGACGACAAGGATGGGTTCGACACCACCACCGACTGCGACGATCACGACTACCGGGTCTTCCCCGGCGCCGTCGAAGCGTGCAACGGGGAGGATGAGAACTGCGACGGGCTCATCGACGAGACCTTCGATCAGGACGGGGACGAAGCCACCGACGCCGAGGCGTGCGTCGATGGGACCGATTGCGACGACAATGACGCCTCGATCGGGCCCACGGCCCCCGAGGTCCCCTACGATGGCATCGACCAGGACTGCGATGGCGCCGACGTGATCGACGTCGATGGGGATCGCTACGACTACACCTTCGATTGCGACGACAACGACGCCGCCGTCCACCCTGGTGCCACCGAGGTTCCCAAGAACGGCCTCGATGACGACTGTGTCGACGGGGACTCGGTGGATGGCGATGGCGATGGCTACGACGACGAAGACTGGTCGGGCGACGACTGCGACGACGCCGATCCCGCCGTGCATCCGGGCGCACGCGACCTCTGGAACGACGGCGTGGATCCGGACTGTGACGGCTTCGACGGCGGCATCGAGCCGATCGCCGACGCCTCGGCCACGATCGATGGGGATGGCGCGGAGCAGGGCCTCGTCGGCGAATCCGTGGAGTGGTGCGACGTCGATGCCGACGGGCTCGACGACCTTGTCGTCACCGCCCCCTTCGAAGCGTCTTACGCCGGCCAGATCGGTATCTGGTACGGCAGCGGGCGCGCCTCGTGGGGCCCGGGCATGCTGATGACCGACGCCGACACCCTCATCGAGAGCACGGGGCAGTTCCTCGGCTTCGGGCTTGCTTGCGACGACATCGACGGCGACGGCAACCTGGACATCGTCGTGGCCCGGGGGGAGATCGACTACGGTTCGACCTACCAGGCCGACTACGAGCTGGTCTTCTTCTACGGCACCGGCGCGACCTTGGGCGCGACTCTCGACGACGCCGACGCGGACGCCTTCCTGACCTACCCGCTCGGCGCCGCGTACGGAGCCACGGTCTACTCTCAAGCGTTCGTCACCGGCGACCTGGATGGGGACGGCGCTTCGGAGATCATCGTCAACGACGGCACACAATCCAACCTCGCCGACGCGACAGGCAACTTGCTCGTGCTGCGCGGAGAGCGCTACAGCGGCGACAACGACCTCGATGACCAGATCATCGCCACCATCGACACCGAGACCGAGGGGGTCGGCCGGGTGCGGATCCTCGATGACCTCGACGGCGACGGGACGATCGACCTCTTCCTCGGGTCGGCGGACTACCAGGCGGGAGACACGGGGGCCTCGACCGCGACGGCGTCGGCGGGCCGCGCGTTCTTCTCCGACTCTGCGATGGTGGACGCCGCGGTGTCCGAGCTGGTGTGGCGCACCTGGGATGGCCGTGACGGGGACGGGTACGGTTGGGATCTGGTGCTGACCGACATCAGCGGCGACGGCGCCGACGACGCGACGGTCACCGCGATCGGCGTCGGCGATTACGACGGCGCCCTCTATCTCTTCGATGGGGTGCCCCTTTTGGGGTCGCCGGCCGATGCCCAGGCCGAGCTGATGGGCTCCACCGACGAGGGCCAGTTCGGCTACGAGACCATCGCCGCGGGCGACGTCGATGGCGACGGCAGCGGCGACCTGGTCGTCAGCGAACGCTACGGCGGCGCGTCGAAGGAAGGCATTGTGTGGCTGGTCAGCGGCGCGCTGGCGTGGTCTGGCGTAGGCGACGCAGAGAGCGCGGCGCTTTTGGCCTGGTCTGGGGAAGCGGCCGAGTCCTCCACTGGCAACGCCATGGCCGTCGGCGACCCGTCGGGGACCGGGGCAGCGGCAGTGGCGGTCGGCGCGTACCAGCTCTTGAACAGCTCGGGGGCCACCGAAGGGAAGGTCTACATTTTGGAGTAGGCGGCTACGCCGGCAAAAACCGGTAGATGCACTCGGCCACGCAGCCGGGCTTGGCGGCGCCTTCAAGCTCGATCGTGGCCAAGAACGGCGCTTCGAGCCAGCCGCCGCCGACGTCTTTGACCTCGCCGAGCTTCATCGAGAGCCGCCAGCGCGCGCCTTCCTTCATTGGCGAAGGAAATCGGACCTTTCCGCAGCCGTAGTTGATGATCATCTTGAAGTTGTGCAGCTCGAGCAGCTCGAAGAACTGGCCGGCGACCAGCGCCAAGGTCAGGTAGCCATGGGCGATTGGGGCGCCAAACGGGGACTCCATGGCGATGCGTTCTTTGTCGACGTGGATCCATTGGTGATCCCCGGTGGCGTCGGCGAAGGTGGTGATCTGCGAGAAGGCCAGCGTCTGCCATTCGGCGGCGCCGAGGTCGGCCCCGGAGAGCGCGCTGAGGGCGGGGCCGCCGTCGATTCGGGTCTTGGTCATGGGCCGGCGGTTATCTCCGTCACCGCACGCTGTACACCACGAACTCGCCGCCGCCGTTCGTCGGAAGTCTGGCTCGCTCGGTAAGCGTATGGCTCTGCAACCAGGCGCTCACTTGGGGGTCCGGCGGGCGCGTCTGGAGCGCCAGTAGCGTCACAAAGTCGCGGGAAGGCCATGCCCCGTCGAAGAGCGGGCCCATCAGCACCCCGCCCGCCGCCGGGCCGCCGCGGAGATTCACCGAGGCCCAGTCCCAACGACACCCCAGGGCGACCGAAGGCAACATCAAGTGCCCGAACGTGGGCCAGGCCGGCCCCCCCGGGATCAGCACGCCGACGGTGCCGTCGGGACCCTGCACCGCTTTGAGAGCGGCGACCGCGTCGTGGAGATTCCACGCCTCGGGCTGGAAGTCGGAGGCTGGGAAGGATGTGGCGGGCACCGGCCAATGGGTGGCGCGGAACGCCTCGACCCCGTGGGCGTAGCTTGGGGCCTCACCTCGTTGGCCCGGTGCAAAGCGTTCGGCGCTCGCGACCAGGCGCGGGGTCATCACCGCGAGCCCCAAAAGCGGCAGCACCCAACCGCGGCCCAGCGGAACGAGGAGCGTGCTCGCGAGGATAAACCCAGGGTAGACATATCGATCCACCTGCTGGGACACCCGAGACAGGACCACGGTGCCGATGAGGAGACCGAGCCCCGCAACGGCGACGCCCACGCGGCTTTGGGGGCGCCACAGGCCGAGGCCCGCTCCGACGACGACAAGCGCCATGCCAGGTGCGCTCATCGCCTCCCACAACGTCGCGCCATAGTAGACCTTGGCGGCCAGGGAGTCCACGTCCCGGAGGCTCGCCGCCCCGCCCTGCATCGCGCCTGCGTCGAGCGACGTGAAGAGGTAGCCTCGTACATTCTGCAGGTGGGTTGCGTACCACACGCCCCCGACCGCGGCAAAGGCCAGCAGCGCCACGCCGAGCCCGCGCCACTCGCCACGGGTGCGTCGCGACAAGAGCCCTGCCCCGACCGCCAGGCACGGCCCCAGAAGGAAGACAGGGGCGGTGTACTTGGTGGCGAAGGCAAAGCCCATCCACGCGCCGAATCCGATCGCGGCGCGGCGATTTTGCAGCGCCGCCGGTGTCGCGACATGGCTGACTGCCTGGAGGATTGCGGCGGCGGCGCTGAGGTCTCGCGAGTATTGCTCCACCGCGCTCCAGGTGAACGGGCTCGCCAGCACCGCGACCCACGCCAAGAGCCCCCCGAGACGCCCCCCGGTCATCGCGACCGACAGGCGCTGGAGGGCGTCGAAGATGAGGAGGAGCGTCAGCCCCATGCACAGCGCCGCGCTCAGGGGCCAGCCGCCGGTGAGGACCGTGGTGAGCGTGCCCAGCAGGGCGCCAAAGGGGGGCTGCGGCGCCAAGAGCGCCCACCAGCACCGGGCGGCGTGGCCGAACTCCCCGGCGACCAGGAGCTGCCCCAGGCGAAGATCGATGCCGAGGAGGTGGGGAGCGTCAGCGCCGCCGATTCGGCCGGCCATCGCGATTTCGCCCGCGACCCCCGCGGCGCCGGCCACGCCTACCAGCCAGGCTGCGACCGGGGTGAGGCGGGCCAACTGTGCCGATGGCAGCGCGTTCACTGCGCGCGCTCCACGCCGTCAAGGTCTGCGTTGAGGGCCCCGGTGAGCGTGGCGGTGCGGGCATCCGCGTCGTCGGGCAGGGTGGCGATGAGCCATGACATGGCGGGGATCCCCAGCACCAGCGCGGCCAGGTGCACGCCGCGGAGCGCCAGGGCGGCGAAGACCGCGTCGGCGGTGGACCCGGCGGCGACCATCGGGAAGAGCGCGACCACCACCACCTCGACAGCGCCGAGCCCACCTGGAACCAAGAGCCCGGCCACGCTCGCGACCGCGGTGATCGCCTGCATGAAGAGGGTGCCGAGCACCTCGGCGTCGATGCCGACCGCGCGCAGGGTGAGCAAGGACGAGCCGGTCAGGACCGCGAGGTTGGCGAGGCTCCAGCCCGCCGCTTCCGCCCAGCGGTGCAGCGGGACCTCGCCCACCGCCGTGAAGCATCGCGCCCACCAGCGCAGTCGCTCCGCGAAGCGACGCCCCCGCCCGCCCACTCCGCCGAACGCCACCAGGCGGTCCACGGCCGCCGCGGCGACCCGGGCCACCCGCACCGGCTGGGAGAGCACCCCGACGAGCCCCAGGCCCAAGAACCCGGTAGCTACCGCGAGGGGTCCGAGGACGCCGTCCAGCAGCGCCGGAACCCGGTCGGCCACCAGCGGCCAGAGCGCCAGGGTCACCAGTCCGAAGATGGCCAGGGCCAGGACACGGGCGAGGAGCGCCGCGGCCAGGGCGGTCGGCATGGGCACGCCGTACCGCTGCCGCAGCGCCCACGCGGCCCCCAGCTCCGCCACCGGCCCAGGAAGCGCGAGGTGCACCGCGTTGCTACCGAGGACCACCCACAGAAAGCCAAGAAAGGGGGGGCGCGGGGAGACCGGTACCAGCGCGCGGAGGCGCAGGGTCTGCACGGCGACGGACAACGACCACGCCCCGAGCGCCAACGCCAGCCACCCTGGCGAGATTGTGAAGAGGCGCCGTCCCGCTTCAGCCCCCTCGAGGAAGCCGAGCATCGCGATGCCGAACGCGGCGAACGCCGCGAGCGAAAGCCCCGCCGCAGCGAGCACCCGGAGGCGTGGATGGCGGACGAGCCGAGACACCGGGGTGGAGCGTACCATCAGGGGTCGCGTCCGGGGCGGGCCCGCTCTCGGGCGAAGGGCGGCGCGCGGGTGCCCGCGGCGATATCCTCGGCCCCGGCCCGAACATCGGGACCGTAGGCACCCACGCTTGCCTCCATCAGACGGATGTCATCAGGGTTTCGGAGAGAGTCAAACCACGCGCGCCCGAAGCCAAACGCCGCCTCCGGCGCCTGCTCGGGCGGGAGCAGCGCCAGTCGCCGGGCCAGGCAGGCGCCGAGCGTGGCGACGTCGGGCTCGGCCGGCCCGCCGCACTGGGCCAAGAACGCCGGGCCCGCGACGGACGCCAACGTTTGGCCCTCGGCGGCCGTGCTCGGCAAGCTCGCGTCGGTCGGCGCCCCCCAACGCTGCGGACACAGGCCGAGTGTCAACGCCATGCCCCGTCCCACGTGGAGCCGGGCGGGGAGGGGGACCTGGTCCAAGACAGCGACCGCTGCCCCCAGTTCGGCGCAGGGTTCCACCACCGCCTCCCCCAGTCCGGAGCGCACGATCGGGTCGTCGCCGGCGGCCTCGACGGCGCGAATCACCGTCCGCTCGCGACCCAGGCGCAAGCCTCGTAGCCGTCGTAGAACCGCATCCGCGCGCGGGTCCGCGGCTCGCTCGAGCTCACCACTCGCCCCTCGTGGGGCGACCGTCTGGACGAAACCCGCCAGATCGACGACGGGAGCCTGCCAAGCCCGAGGGTCACGCTGCCAGTTCAGCCGCCCGAGCATCACGACGTTTCCGACCAGCAGGAGCGCCAGCCCAACGGCAGCGCTCCGCCGCCAGCCGCGTTGCCACGCGGCCCCGAAGCCCGCGGCCACACCCAGCGTCAGCAAAAGCGCCCAGGGCGAGTGGTATCGAATGTTGTTGACCGGCACCCGGGCGCTGACCAGGAAGATGGGGAAGGTGGTTCCGCAGTAGGCCAGGACCCAGGCCGCTTGCAGTGCCAGGACCGACCGGGTTCGGCCCGCGAAGGCGAGCGCCGCCCCGCCCAGACCGAGGACCAGCCAAAGCGCCCCGAGGGGCGCCGCATCCCTTGCCGGCAGCCACAATCTCGCCCCAAGCGCGGCGGGGGACAAGAGCGTCGTCGCACGCTTCGGGAGCCCTGCGAGGTCGACGGCGAGGGCATCTCCGAAGCGATACCACCCTGCGTCCCCGCCCCCCGCATCGACAAGAAGCGGCGCGGCGCCGAGCGCCAGTCCGGCCATGAGCGGGATGCGTTGCCCGCGCAGACTGAAGAGCGCCGCCGGAGCCAGGATGACCATCGCGTACGCGCTCGTCCTGGCGAACCAGAGGCCGAGACCGAGCGCCAGACCAAGCGCCAGCCCGCGCCGCGCCGCAAAGGCCCAGAGCGCCGTCAGGACGAACAGGCCGCTCTCCTGGTGGTTTCCCCAGAGCATCAGCGAAAGGTCGAGGGCGCCGACCGGCGGGACGCACGACAGCGCCACCCACGCCCAGGCCGCCGGCCGCCCGATCAGGCGGTCCAGCGCGAAGAAACCCACCACGAGCGTGGCCGCCGCCCAGAGCACGGCTACCGCTTTCCACGCCCAAAGCGCGTCGCCGCCCAAAAGCATCGCAGGCACGCCGAGAACGCTGACTACGGTGCAGCCGCCACAGAAGCTGCGATATTGCAGCTCCGGCAAGAGTTCCCAGACCGGCGCGTGGCCCAGCATCCACGCGACCGTGGCGTTGTAGGACTCTTCGACGTTCACGAGGCGCAACGGTGCGGCGTTGAACCGCGCCGCACCGAGGAGGACCCGACCGACGACCGCCGCGGCCAATAGCGCGATTTCGCGACGAGAGACGCCGCGTTCGGCCACTACCGGCTGCGGCCACCGCCGCGCCGACCGCGGCGACGGGGCAGGTCCCCATCCTGGGCATCGACGGCGGGCGGGAGATCGGCCGCCGGCTCGTCCGTCGCCGCCGCGTCAGCGCCGGCAGGGCGCGGGGCGGGACGGCGACGGGGGGCGCGCTTGGGGGCCGCGGGGGCCGCTTCCGCCAGCGGTTCAGCGGCAACCTCGACCGCGGCGCCGCCCTCGGTGGTGGGATCCTCGGTCGATTCTTCGGAGGGCTCCGGCGACGCTGCCTCGTCGGACTCAGCCGGCCGATCTTCCTCGGGGTCACCGAAGAGCACAAACCGCGCCTCGGCGTCGAGCTTGACGCGACGTTCGCCGAGAATCTCCAGCGCCCGTTCTTCGAGGAGCGCGTTGAGTTCGCCCAGGGGGGGGGGCGGTTGCATCGGCGAGGTGGGCCCGCGGACCGGGTCGCCATCGGCATGCAAAAGCGCGCCGAGGCGTCCGAGGGAGCCGAGCACGCCTCGCACCAGCTCCGGTTCGAAGCCGCCCTGCACGAGGTCGCCCTGGAGGTACTGGACCGCGAGCCGGCGACCGCGCGCCACCCGCTCGTTGCACGCGCTGATGAAGGCCACCAGCACCCGACGCCGTTCGGCCGAGGTGCCGATGTCGAGGCCCCCTTGGCGCAGCAGCAAAAGCGCCGCTGCTGCCTCGCCCGTGGGTTCTTCCCGGGCGATCATCACCACCTCGGGTGCGGGGCCCGGATCTTCCTCCTGGCGAGGCGGCGCCTGGACTGCAGCGGGAGCGGGCGCGGCACGATCTTCGCCGGCGGCCATCGCGAGCTCTACACGGTAGCCACCGGCGCGCCCATCGCGAGACAAGGTGACCAGCCCCTCGGCTTGGGCCCGCTCCAAGAAACGAGCGAACGTGCGGACCCCGAGGTCGTTTTCGTTGAAGGTGGAGAGCTTCCGCTTCATCGAGGTCTTCACGATGCTCGCGTGTACCGGACCGGCTTCGTCGCGCGCGTGGTTCTCAAGCGACTCCGTGAGCAGGTTGAACGCCACGTCAAGCTTGAGCTTCGACGGGCCGGACGAGCTGCGCTCCTCCTCGTCGTGCTCTTCGACCGCCCCCATCCGCTGTTGACGAACCAGGGTGTCGTAGAAGAAGAATTCATCGCACACATTCGCGATCAGGCGCGACGTGCTTCCGCGCGTACCGATGCCGATGACCGAACGGTTGAGCTCCTTGAGGCGCAGGACCAGCGGGGTGAAGTCACTGTCGCCGCTGAGGATGACGAAGGTGTCGAGGAAGTCGCGAGAAAATGCGATCTCCATCGCGTCGACGACCAGGGCGATGTCGCCTCGGTTCTTGTCGCCGTGGCCCGTGGCCGGGAGCTCGATCATGGTGACGCCCTGTTCAGCCAGCATCTGACGGTGGCGGGGCCAGCGGTCCCAGTCGCAGTAGGCGCGGGCCACGAGCACGCGGCCAATGTCCTTGAGCCGGCGCATGACCAGGCGAATGTCGAACTCACCGAGCCCTTCGAGGCGGCTGCCTTTGGCGATGTTGTCAAAGTCGATGAGGACGCAGAGGTTGTGGTCCAAGAGGAGTGTCCGGGCAGGGGAAGGGCGGAAGGGAGGCGGGGCGGGCGCGCATAACCCGCTGGCATCGGCCTGTTGCGTGATAGCCGCGCCGCCATGTCCAGCTTCGAGGGCTCCGCCCGCTATATTGCCGATGACGGCCTGCTTGCCGACGTCAACGCCGCGGTCGTCTTGGGGCGGCCGCTCCTCGTCAAAGGGGAACCGGGAACCGGAAAGACGGTCCTGGCCGCCGCCGTGGCCGAGTCGTTGGGAATGTCGGTTTCCACCTGGTCGATCAAGAGCACCACCAAGGCCGTCGAGGGGCTCTACACCTACGACGTTGTCCAGCGGCTCAACGACGCCCGCTTCGGCGAGGGCGATGTGCGGGACATCCGCCGTTACATTCGTTTCGGCGTCCTCGGCAAAGCCTTCGTCGCCGCCGAGCGCACCGTGGTGCTCATCGACGAGATCGACAAGGCCGACCTGGAGTTTCCCAACGACCTGCTCCGCGAGCTGGACGAGATGGCCTTCCACATCCCCGAGCTGGACGAGACGGTGCGCGCCGTGCATCGTCCGGTGGTGATCATCACCAGCAACGCCGAGAAAGAGTTGCCCGACGCCTTCCTGCGTCGTTGTGTCTTCCATTACATCGCCTTTCCGGACCGGGAACGGATGAAGAAGATCGTGGAGGTGCATCTGCCTGGCCTCCCGGAAAAGCTGCTCGAAGCCGCGTTCTCCCGCTTCTACGGACTGCGTCGCCTCGACGGCCTCCGCAAGCGCCCGAGCACCAGCGAGCTTTTGGATTGGCTCAATGTCCTGGTGCGCGCCGGCATCCCCCCCGAGGAGGTGATGGCGAAGTTTCCTTTCCCGGGCGTGCTCCTGAAACAGGAGGCGGATCTCGACGTGGCCAAGATTCGCCGCTAGTGCTGCTGAACCTGCTCTTCAACCTGCGGAATCAGGGCCTGAAGGTGGGCTCGGGCGAGTGGCTTGCGTTCTTGCGGGGATTGGAGCTTGGGCTGGCCGTCTCGCTCCACCAGCTCTACTACCTCGCCCGCACCGTGCTGGTGCACACCGAGGCCCATTATGACGCCTTCGACGTGGCATTCAAGGCCGCGTTCGACGGCGTGGAGCTCCCCGCCTCGCTCAAAGACGAGCTGACCGCGTGGCTGGCCGAGGCCCGGCAACTGGAAGAGGGCCGGATGGGTCACCACGACTTCGCGTCGCTCAAGGCCATGCGCAAGGAGCTGGAAAAGCGCTTGGCGGAGCAGAAAGAACGTCATGACGGGGGCAATCATTGGGTCGGAACAGGCGGCACCTCGCCCTTCGGGAATTCCGGTCGGGCCGACCAGGGAATTCGCATCGGCGGCGAGGGCGGGGGCCGCACCGCGGTCGCTGTTGCCGGGGAGCGTCGGTGGGCCGGCTACCGCACCGACGTACAGTTGGACGTGCGCGATTTCAAGGTGGCACTTTCGATGTTGCGGCGCTTCGGGCGCGAGGGGGCCGAGCAGCTCGACATCGACGGTACCATCGAAAAAACCGCGAAAAACGCTGGAGAGATCGAACTCGACATCAAGCGTGAACGCATCAACCGAGTGCGGCTGGTCCTCTTGATGGACACCGGCGGCAGTATGGAGCCCAACGCCGCGCTGGTCAGCCGGCTTTTCACCGCGGCCAAGGCGCTGAAGACCTTCAAGACCTTTGAGGCCTGGCACTTTCACAACGCGCCGTACCAGTGGTTGTACAGCGACTATCGAACCTTTCAGCGCAAGCCCACCGCCCAGGTCCTCGACGGGCTCACCGCCCAACACCGTGTGGTCTGGGTTGGCGATGCGTCGATGGCGCCGTGGGAACTTTTCCAAGGCGCTGGCTGGGGTGAGCCCGGGCCGACGGGCCTGCAGTGGTTGCAACGATTTTCGCAACGCTGCCCGGCGAGCATCTGGCTCAACCCCGACCCTGAGCGCTACTGGGACCACCCGACGGTGCGGGCGATCGGGGCGACGGTGCCGATGTTTCCGCTCACTGTCGATGGGTTGCGGCGAGGGATGCAGCGGCTGCGAACGGCAAGCTGACATTCCGTTCGCGGCGGCCGTCGTCAGTCACATTCACGGGCGAGGCTGCCGAAGCTGGCCCACTGCCAGGTCAGGTCCTTGTCCTGCACACAGACGCACGCCAGCACTCCGGCTTCTCGCATGTTGACGTCGAGGTACATCCACCCGGCGCGAACCGGCTCGCAGTAGCCGGGCGGGTGCTCAGCCATGGGCAGCGCGATGGCGACGCTGGACGCGGGCGTCTTGCGCAGCTTCATGATCTCGCCGGGGGACAGGGCGAACGCGGTTCCGGCGGCGGCGAGGGCCGCGGCGGCGACGCAGAAGGTGAGGGGACGAAGGCGGGACATCGGGATTCCGGGAAGGGAGGGGGGCTAACCCGTGGGTGACGGCGGGCCATCTGGCGATTATGGGGGTCGCGCTGGGGCGTCGTCAAGTGGTAAGACACGAGCCTTTGACGCTCGCATCCGTAGGTTCGATCCCTACCGCCCCAACCACTCCATCCCAGTGGCTCAGCTCCCAGGGCCAGCGCCCGCACCCCTTCCAGTTGGAGGCGTGGCGGCTCTACGATGCTGGTCGTAGCGGGCTCCTCTCGGTGCCGACCGGCTCGGGCAAGACGTACGCGGCCACGCTCGCGGCGCTGTGCGCGCCGCCATCGGAACCATCGTCTCCGACAGCGCGCTTGCGGTGCAAGTGGCTGGCCGTGGCCGGATCGGCAGCATCGACGAAGGTTTCATCGCAGCGCTGGCCCCGGGTGAGGCGTTCATCTTCGGCGGAGAACGCCTGGAGCTGGTCGGCATCCGTTCGATGGTGGTCTACGCCAAACGGGCCACGAAAAAGACCACGCGGACGGTCCATTGGCCGGGGAACAAGCTGCCGATCACCGGAACGCTGGGTCACGCGCTCCGCCGGACGCTCGACGAGGCCGCTGCGGGTCGTCGCGACTGTCCGGAGCTGGTGGCTGCCGCGCCCATCCTCGACGAGCAGGCGCGGCTGTCGGCCGTGCCCCGCGCGGACACCCTGCTCGCCGAGGTGGTCGAGACCGCGGAGGGTCACCACCTTTATCTATTCCCCTTCGAAGGACGTAAAGTCCACGAAGGGCTGGGTGCGCTCATCGCTTTGCGCGTGGGGCGCCTGCACCCGGCGACGTTCACCATCGCCGCCGACGATCATGGCTTGGAGTTGCTGCATCCCGAAGCGCTTCCATGGCCCGATCTACTCGTTTCCGCCTTGTTCACAGCCGACAACCTCGTCGACGACATCGTGGCCAGCGTGCACATCTCTGAGCTGATGCGGCGTCGGTTTCGCGACATCGCGCGCGTGGCCGGCTTCATCAATCCCGGCAACCCGTGGGAGCAGAAGTCGGCACGCCAGGTCCAGGCCTCCTCCTCGCTGCTCTACGACGTGTTCACCCGCTATGACCCGGAGAATCCGCTATTGTCACAAGCGCGCCGTGAGGTCATCGAACAACACTTCGACCAGTCGCGCTTGGCCGAGGCCCTGGCGCGCCTGCGTGGCGCCCGGGTCGTGCTCACCCGCCCCTCGCATCCCACGCCCCTCGGGATTCCACTGCGCGAATCTCGGTTGACGCGCAATGTCGCCACGACGGAGTCGGTGGCGCAGCGGGTGGCGCGGATGCGGCGGGGGCGGAGGTAGGGCTCACAAACTGGGGCCGAGGGAGTCATGCCCGCGAAAACGCAACACCCACGAGTGCTCCGATGTATTTTCGCCGGTGGCGGCGCCATCGAGCGTCGAATTCTGGGCGTTGTCCTGGTCGCCTGCCTGGTGGATTTCCGCTCCGCGCGGCTGATGTTGCGGAGCGAGGGGCATGACCCTCGCCGCGTTGGGAAATGGGGGCATCAGTCGAGTTCCGCGCCGAAGGCCTCCCTCTCCCGCCGGGCGAGCTTGACGACGACCTCGCCCGCCTCGACCGGCTCGTCGCCGCGACCGGAGCGCGGACCGTTCGGGTGCTCGGAGACCTCGTCCAGGGCGCCGTCAAAGCGGCGACCGAGGCGCGGGTAGCCGAGTGGCGAGCGTCGCTCCCCGCGGCGTTGGAGTTGGTGCCAGGCAACCACGACCGCCATCAGGCGACGCTCCCGGCGGCCTGGGGCGTGACCATGCTTCCGGCGCTCGTGCACGAGGGCCCCTTCGCATTTTCTCACGCGCCGACCGCGGTGCCAAGCGCCTTCGTTTGGGCGGGCCATGTGCACCCGACGGCGACGCTCTCCGGGCGGGCGGACCGGCTCCGGTTCCCCGCCTTCGTCGTGGTGCCCGGCCTCGGACTGCTTCCGGCCTTCTCGCGCTTCACCGGCGGCGCTACGATCCGCGCGTCGCCTGGATTACAGCGATTTTTGTGTGTCGAGGGGGAGGTTGTGGCGCTGGAACTCACCGAGTGAACCTCGCGCTCAGTCCGGAAGCCGCCAGTCGATCGGCGGCTCCCCCCGTGCCTCAAGCCAGGCGTTGATCCTTGAAAAAGGCCGACTCCCAAAGAAACCCGAGGCGGCGGCGAAGGGGGAGGGGTGGGGCGAGCGCACGACGAGGTGTGCCGACAGATCCACGGCGGCGGCTTTTTTGGCCGCGTGCGCGCCCCAGAGGACGAATGCCAGCCCCTCCCGACGCGTCGCAAGCACCTCGACCACCCGGTCGGTGAAGCGCTCCCAGCCTTGCCCGCTGTGCGAAGCGGGTGCGCCAGAACGCACGGTCAGCACCGTGTTGAGCAACAGGACCCCGCGGTCGGCCCAAGCGGTAAGTTCACCGTGGCCGGCGGGAGGAATCCCCAGGTCAGCCTGTAGTTCTTTGTAGATGTTCTGCAGCGAAGGGGGCGTCCGCACCCCGCGCCGGACCGAGAAGCACAGCCCATGCGCCTGCCCCGCCCCATGGTAGGGGTCCTGTCCCAGGATCACGACCCGCACCTTGTCGAAAGGACTGTGGTCGAAGGCGGAGAAGATCTCGTTTCCCGGAGGAAAGATGACGGCCTCGCGTTTCTCCGCGGCGAGGAACGCCCGCAGCTCGACCATGTACGGCGCCTCGAACTCGTCGCCGAGCACCGCCAGCCACGACTCCGGCAAACGCACGCGCCCTTCCGCTATCACCGCCGCCCGAAGGCGTACTGCCGCGGCCAGGGAACCGCCGCGCCCGCCGCGCTGCCCTGACGACGGGTGAAGTAGGGATCGCGAAGGTGCTCGCGCGCCAGGGCCACCAGGTCGGCCCGCCCTGCGGCGATGATGGTATCGGCCTGATCGAGGGTGGTGATCGCGCCCACCGTCATCGTCGGCACGCCGGCCTCAAGCCGCGCGCGCTCGGAGAACGGCACCTGGTACATGCGACCGGCGGTGATCTTGGCGTCGGGGACGGTGCCGCCGCTGGACAAGTCGAGCACGTCTGCGCCCGCGGCGTGCATCGCTTTGGCGATGGCGATGTGCTCGGCGTCGGTGTGGTCGCCCGGCGCCCAGGCGCTGCCGTTGAGCCGCACAAAAAGTGGTTTTTCGGACGGCCAGACCGCTCGTACCGAGCCCACAAGTCGCAGCGGAAACCGAAGCCGGTTTTCGAGCGAGCCGCCGTGCTCGTCGGTCCGGTGGTTGCACAGCGGGGAAAGCCAGGAGTCGAGCAGGTAGCCGTGGGCCATGTGCAGCTCGAGCACGTCGAACCCGGCCATCGCGGCCCGACGCGCGGCTGCACAGAAGGCGGCTTCGAGGGCATCGAGATCTGCCGGCTCGAGCGCGTGCGGGACTTGGGAGCCGTCATCCCACGGGAGGGGGCTCGGACCCACGATCGGCCAGGCGCTGTCGGATAGAAGTGGCTTGCCGCCATCCCAGGGCGCGGCACAGGCGGCCTTACGCCCGGCGTGCCCGATCTGGAGGCCGATCTTGGCCGGGCTGTGGGTGTGGGCGAAGTGGACGATCCGCGACCAGGCCCCGGCCTGCGCATCGCTCCAGATTCCCGTGCATCCCGGCGTGATCCGCCCCTCCGGCGAAACGGCGGTGGCCTCGGCCATGACCAGTCCGGCGCCACCTAGCGCGCGACTGCCCAGATGTACCAGATGCCAGTCGGTCGGCACGCCCTCGTCGGCGCTGTACTGACACATCGGCGAGACGACGATGCGGTTGGGGAAGGTCACCCCGCCAATCGTCAACGGCTGCAACGAGGGGCGACCGCCCCACCTCGACTGCAGCGCCGCCATGCCCTCCGGATCGCGCTTGACCAGCTCGTCCCAGGTGATGCGTTTGCTGCGGGTCATCAGCGAAAACTGGAAGGTGTCGGCGTCGAGCCGCAGGTACCGCGCGCTGTTCTCGAACCACTCCAGGCTCACCTGGGCGGCCGCTTGGAGCCGCTCCACCTGGGGCCGCCGCATCGTCTCCCACATCTGTAGCCGTTCGGGGATCTCCGCGTCGCCGGTGGCCAAGAGCGCATCGGCCAGCGACGCCGCCGACTCCATCGCCAGCTTGGTGCCCGAGCCGATGGAGAAGTGGGCGGTGTGGAGGGCGTCGCCCAGGAGGCAAACGTTCTGATGGGACCACGCCCCGTTGCGCACGGTAGGGAAAACCCGCCACAGGCTCTTGTTGGTCTGGAGCGTGTGCCCGTCGAGCCACGGGGCGAAGAGGGTCTCGAAGAACACGATGGTATCGGCCTCAGAGAGGGCATCGAGCCCCGCCCGCTGGTACACCTCGTCGCGACACTCGATGATGAAGGTGCTCATCGTGGTGTCGAAGGGGTAGGCGTGCACCTGGAACAGGCCGGCGTCGGTCTCGGCGAACAAGAAGGTGAAGCGTTCGTAGACCTTGGTGGTGCCGAACCACGCGAACCTGCACTTTCGGTGGTCGAGCGTCGGGCGGAAGTGCTCGGCCCACGCCGTCCGCACCCCCGAGTTGAGGCCGTCCGCCGCGACGACGACGTCGGCCGTCGCGGCCAGGGCCTCGAAGTCGACGACCTGGTCGTCGTGGTTCACGATCGCGCCCAGCTCCAGCGCGCGGTCCTCAAGGATATCCAGGAGTCGCGTACGCCGCAGCCCGCAGAAGCCGTGGCCGCTGCTGATCCGCCGCTCTCCGCGCATGTGCGTCTCCATGTCGCGCCACGACGCGAAGGCCTCTCGAATCCGGTCGAGCGCCACCTCGTCGCCGCCGGCCAGTTCGTCGAGCGTCTGGTCCGAAAAGACGACTCCCCATCCGAAGGTGTCGCCGCGGCGATTCCGTTCGTGGATGATCACGGTCGTGGAAGGCGCACGCTTCTTCAGGAGAATCCCGAGCCACAGCCCACCCGGTCCGCCGCCGATGACCTCAACGCGCATGCTTCCCTCTGCGCTGCGCTTCTACCGCGCCCGGGGATAGATCGCTGCATGACCGCCGACGAACTTCGCGCCGTACACGACGCCCTCCAACGCCTGCGGACCGAGCTCGTCGAGGCCGGCGATCACGAGATCGCGGCCGAGTGGGACGATAACGTGGCGTCCAACCGCGATCAGGACCAGAGTCCGCTCGTCGAGATGGGCCAGACCATCGCGTCGTCACGCAACCGCGCCCGCGCCGAGCAGCTTCTTCGCATTGACTTCGCCCTCCGCCGCCTCGCCGAGGACTCCGAGGCGTTCGGCCTGTGCGCCTCCTGTAGCGAGCCGATCCCACCCCGGCGGCTGGCGCTCATGCCCTTTGCCACGCAGTGTGTGCCCTGCCAGAACGGGTCCGAGGGGGCGGGGAAGAGCAAGCATCGGCGGAAGGTGACCGACTATATTTGACGGGGCGATCCGTCGTCAGCCCGCCCTGCTACCCGCCAACCCCCAAACGAACCGGTCGATAGTCGTAGGCCTCCGCAGGCACGGCGGCACCGAAGCTGCGGAGCTGGCTGGCTCGGGTCACGACGGCCGCGCCCTCCATCAGATTCAGCGCAATCTGGCCGACGGTGCGCGCTCCCGGCGCTTCCAAAAAGCTGCCCTTGACCCAGTCGTTGAACGCGCCCATCGCGGGACCGCACCACAGTTGGTAGTCCAGCACCCGCGCCGGATCGCCGTCGATGGCCCAGCGGCTGGCTTTGCCGAGGTACCAGCGGAAGACCAGCGCCATGCGGTGCTTGGGGTCGGTGCGGGCCTTTTCCACCTGGGCCGGGTCACGCGCCAGGAAATAGGCTTCCGTGCCCGCCCAGATTTCGTCGATCGGTCCCTGGAAGACTTCCTTTTCGAGGCGGACACGTTCTGCCGCCGGAAGCTCGTCGAGCCCCGCGTGGCGCAGGTACAGCTCGCGCAGCAGTTGGGCCCGGGCGGCGAACATCGTGCCGCGGCGCAGCACTTGCACCTGCACGCCCATCTCGAACATGTCCGCGGCGGGGCACATCGCGACGTCGGAGATTTGCGCCTTACACAGCAGCTCGCGGGCGGCCGGGGCGACCCCTGACTCGACCGCGGCCTGATTGACCGAACCGGTCAGAACGTAGGCCGCGCCCATTCCAAAGGCGGCTGCCGCGCTCATCGGCGTCCCGATGCCGCCGCCCGCGCCGATGCGAGGCACCGTGGCGTACCCGCGTTCCCTCGCGATGCGCAGCGCCTGCTCGCGGATGACCGGGAACATCGCCACCAGCGGCCGGTTGTCGGTGTGCCCGCCCGAGTCGGCCTCCACCGTGATGTCCTCCGCCAGCGGCACCCCGCGGGCAAGTTCGGCCTCGGCGGCGGTGAGCTTGCCTTCGCGCACCAGCCCGTCGAGCATCGCCTGCGGCGCCGGCTCTAGGAACTGTCTGGCCACCTCGGGCCGGCTCACCTTCGCCACGATCCGGCCGCGCCGTTGCACCTGCCCATCCCCGTCCCGCCTCAGCCCCGCGATCGCGTAGTGGACTACCGACGGCGTGATGCGCATGAACGCGCTGGCCTCGACCGTGCGCACACTGCGGGCGACCAGCATCGCGGCGACCTCGGCTTCGACGCGCGGCTCCTGCGGGGAGTGGATGAGATTCACGCCGAAGGGCGCGTCCCCAAGCTCGGCCTGGAGGCGGTCGACCGCGGCAACCACCCGATCGGGGAGCAGTCCAGCGGCACCGAAGAACCCGAGACAGCCGGCGCGCGCGGCGGCCACGACCACTTCTACGGTGGCGATGCCGTTGGCCATCGCGCCGGTGCAATACGCGAAGCGCGTGCCGTGCGCCTCGGTGAACGCGCGGTCCCCGAGCCACTCCGGGTACATCGGCGGGAGCGTGCCCAGCGGTTCGGCGTCGGCCTTGGGCTCGAAGGTGACGCCGATGCGGCCCCTGCTGTCGGCCACGCGCTCGCGCACGACCGAGAGAGGTTCGCGGATCCGCGCGCAGGCGGCCGTAAGGGCAGCGGGGGAGAAGGCCGTGTCGGAGGGATGGTTCACGGGCGGCCGATTAGCTTCGCCGTGCTACCTTGCCCACGTGATCCTCTTCACGGTCGCCTCCGCGTTCGCCGTCCCGGTGGTGGAATGCCCTCGGCCCTTCACCTCGGCCGAGCTGATCCAGGCGGCCGATCTTGCAGAAGAGCGCTTCGCGGATCAGGACCCCGAGGGCTTCGGCGGGGCGCGCAAAGACGTGCAGGAGCGGCTCGGCTGCGTCCGAGACCCGTTGTCGCCGACCGACGTGGTGCGTGTGCAGCGGGTGATGGCTCTCGGTGCATTTTTTGAGCAGAACGACGCCCGGATGCGCGCGTCCGTTGCGGCCATCGTGCAGGTGGACATCACCGCCCGCTTTCCCGAGGCGGTCCTCCCTTCGGGCCACAAGCTCGACAAGCTCCTCGACGAGCTGGCGGGGCTCCCGCACAATACCGGCGCGCCCCTCCGTGCCTTTTCGGATGGTTGGATCGAGGTCAACGGGGCCTACGCCCCCACGGTCGACTCCGACGTGGCCGCGACGCTTCAGCACCTCGACAACCATGGGCAGGTGGTCGAGACCCGCTACTGGACCCCCGGGGAGGCGCTTGGCGACTGGGAAGCAACGGACGCCGGGCTAGTCGCGGGTGCGCCGCCACCCAAAGTACGGGTGCGCAAGGTCGTCGCCATGCCGGATAAGCCCAATTCCAAGCCGACGACCAGCGGGCAGATCGCCCGAGACAACGCGGCAGCTCGTCACACGGCGCTCATCGTTTCCGGCGGAGTTGGGCTCATCGCCACCGGCGTGCTTTACGGTCTGGCCGCAGACGCAAAAGAGCAGGCGCTCGACCCGGAGGTTCCGGAAGCGCGCGCGCTGGCCTGGCGCGACCAGGCCAACGGCCTGACGTGGGGTTGGATCGCCGGCTCCGTTCTCAGCGGCGGACTCGTCGCTACGCTCGCGGTGACGTGGTAACGCAGCTACACTGCTCCTCGTAAGATAGCTACAGTGTCCCCCAGAGGCTCCCCCATGTCGACCCTCCCCCGCTCCGCCATCGGCGCGTTCGCCACCCCCGGCCTCCTGCTCCTGCTCGCCGCGTGTGCGGAGTTCACCGTTGGCGACACCGCGCCCGACAGCGCTCGTCCCGGCACGGACACCGCGTTGGCCGGCAAGGTCATCATCTCCAGCGCGGATGGCGATGGCGACGGCTACGACGCCGCGGTCGACGATTGTGACGACACCAACGCGGCCATCAATCCCGGCGCTTCGGAAAGCGACAACCTCACCGACGACGACTGCGACGGCTACGTCGACGAAGATTTCGTGTCGGCGGGCGACATCATCGTGACCGAGATCAATCGGTACTCGGTGCTCGGGACCGCCGGTGCCAAGGTGAACGCCGCTTGGGTCGAGGTGTACAACAACAGCGCCCGCACCGTGGACATGTCCAACTGGACCCTCGCCCGAGGCATCACCACGGGTCAGCAGATCGCGCTCGATCCGGCCAGCGCGCCGATTTTGGCGCCGGGCGACTACGCCACGTTCTGTGACACCGACGACTACGTCGGCGCCAGCACGGCCTACCCCCTGGCCTGCGACTATGTCTGGGGCGACGAAACCCAAGCCTCGACCTACCAAGGCACGTATCACAACAACGTGTTCTACCTCCGTCGCGACTCTGACCGCGCGGCGTTCTACATCAACGGCAACCGCACCACCGGGACGCTCGTGGACGGTGTCACCTACTACTACGACGCGGTCAACGGCTATTGGCCTCGGCAGCTCCGCTTCTCGATGTCGCTCGACTCGGCGTACTACGACGGCGGCCTCAACGACAACCTCGCGGCGTGGTGCTCCACCAACGAAAATGCCTCCAACGCCGGCGTGGGCTCGACTTCGTGGCGCTGGTACGACGTCTCGGGCACGGCGCTCGACGAGTACGGCACGCCAGGGGCGGACGGCAGCGACTGCACCAACGATCCCGATCTCGACGGCGACGGCTACACCGGCGACACCGACTGCGACGAGACCGACGCCGCCGTGAACCCTGGCGCGACCGAGGCCTGCGACGGCATCGACAACGATTGTGACGGCGCCATCGACAACTCGGGCGGGTATGCGGACGGCGACGGCGACGGCTACGGCGACCCTGCCGCCCCCGGCGGCTGTTCGGGTGGCGGCACGTACGTCACCAACGACGACGACTGCGACGACACCGACGTCAGCATCCACCCCACCGGGGCCGAGTCGGACGATGGTGTGGATGAAGATTGCGACGGCTGGGTGGATGAGGACTTCGTGGCCGTCGGGGACATCGTGGTCAACGAGATCAATCGGCGCTCGTCGATCGGCGGCGTCGGCGTCCAGAACGACGCCAGTTGGGTGGAGCTCTACAACGCCTCGGCGCGCACCATCGACCTCGACAACTGGGTCTTCGCCCGGGGCACGTCATCCTCCGGAAACCAAGTCTACATCGACCCGGCCGCCGCGTTGAGCGTTGCTCCTGGGGGCTATGTCGTGCTCTGCGACAGCAACGACTACGAGGGCTCGGCCGTCAGCTACCCGCTCGCGTGCGACTACGTTTGGGGCGACGAGTCCCAGGGCATTGGCTACGTCGGGACCTACCACGACAACACCATGTACATCCGTCGGGACGCCGACACGCTGGCGATGTACCTCGAGGGCGACCGCACCACCGGCACCTCGATCGACAGCGTGGTCTATGTGCTGGGTTGGACGAACAAGGTCCGCTATTCGATCGGCCTGGACCCCGACGCCGCCGATGCGACCAACAACAACAACAGCGCCGCCTGGTGCTCCACCAACGCCGGCACCGCCAGCACCAGTTGGCGCTGGTACGACACCTCGGCCACCACCGCCGACGAGTACGGAACCCCCGGCGCGGCCAACTACGACTGCGCCAGCGATATCGACGGGGACGGCGTGACGGACGTCACCGACTGCGACGACTTCGACGCCACGGTCTACCCCGGCGCCACGGAAGTCTGCGATGGCCTCGACAACGATTGCGATGGGAGCATCGACGAGGGCCTCGGCGGCACCGTGTACTATGCCGATGCCGACGTCGACACCTACGGCGACCCTGCGGTCACCGCGACTGCCTGCGCGGGCGCGCCGGTCGGCTACGTGCTCGACAACACCGACTGCGACGACACCGACGCCGCGGTCAACCCCGGCGCGGCCGAAGTCTGCGGCAACGGCATCGATGACGACTGTGTCGATGACGACACCGTCTGCGAGTTCTCGGGCTCCCAGGTGATCAGCGCGGCCTACGACTTCCGCGCCTACGGCACCGCCGCCAGCATGGCCGTCGGCACCGCGGTCTGCAACAACGGGGACTACAACGGCGACGGCTACGACGACGTCGTGGTAGGTCAGGGCTTCTACGATGGCACCGCCACCGACATGGGGCGCACCAACCTCTGGTATGGTCCGGTCGACACCTCCGACAGTCTGACCAGCGCCGACCTCACCATCGACGGGGACACCAGCCGCAACAGCGACCAGTTCGGATCGACCACCCGGTTCGCGGGCGACGTCGACAATGACGGCAGCGACGACCTGATTTCCTCGGCGTGGCGTTCCCACGCGGACGACCGCGGTACCGCGTACCTGTTCCTCGGTGGCAATGCCGGAACCTCCGTTTCCACGGCCGATGCCAGCTTCAGCACGGCGGTGGCCACGGCCTACGTCGGCTTCGCCGTGGACGGGGGGGAAGCGGATGGCGATGTGAACTCCGACATTCTGTTGAGCGCCTACGGGTACTCCACCGGCCTCGGGCGGGTGGCGTTCTACAGCGGGGCAGGCGTCAGCGGGGCGGAAGACGTCTTCAGCAGCGCCACCGCGCTCATCACCGGCAGTGTTGCCGCGGAAAACCTCGGCTACGCTCTGGCCATGGGTGACCTCGACAACGACGGCATGGCCGACTTCGTGCTCGGCGCGCCGTCGTCGTCCAGCACCACGGCCACCAGCTCGGTGTACGTGTTCCTTGGCGGCGGCTCACTTTCCGGCGCCGTGGCCGCGACCGCTGCCGACTACACCCTGACCAGCTCCGCCGGCGGTGACCGCCTGGGACTCTCCGTCGCCTACCTCGGTGACCACGATGGGGACGGCACCGGCGACTACGCGACGGGCGCGGATCGGGCCGGGGCCAGCGAACAGGGCGCGGTCTACATCATCACCACCACGCCGGGCGCGTCGACGACCGCGGCGGCGGCGGCGGAATCCGTCATCACCGGTGAAGTCGCCACCGACTTTTTCGGGCGCTCCGTCGCGGGCGTGGGGGATGCCAACGCCGACCTGACCGGCGATCTGATGATCGGCGCCACCGCCTACGACTACGGTGCGCTCAGCGGCGCCGGTGCGGCCTACTTCTTCTACGGTCCCGTCGTGAGCGGCAGCAGCAACGCCTCGGCCTACGACGCGCGCTTCACGGGGGCCAACACCTCCGACGCGGTCGGCTTCGCCATCAGCGGCGGTGGTGACGTCAACAACGACGGGCTGGCCGACTGGATGTCCAGCGCCACGAGCTGGGACGGCTTCGGCTACGGCAACTCCGGCGGCTCGTGGTTGTACTACGGGGCCGGGCAGTAGCCGATCAGCTCCCGATGCGCACTTCGGCGATGTCCGGGGTGCCCGTCAGCGCCATCACCAGTCGGTCGATGCCGATGGCGATGCCCGCGGTGCGTGGAAACTGGTCAGAGGCCGCAATGACGCCTTCGTCGGTGGGGTGAGGGGAACGCCCCGCAGCCCGGCGCGCCCTGGCACTCTCGGCGAAGCGGCGGCGGAGCTCGGCCCCGTCGCGCAGCTCGGAGTAGCCGTTGGCCAGCTCCAGGCCGCCCACGTACAGCTCCAGGCGCTCGGAGACATTCCCGCGCAGCTCGGACAAGGCGGCGTGGCGGGCGGGGAAGTCGAGGACCCAGGTCGGTGCGGTGAGCGTGGGGTCGATCTCGGTGACCCAGCGGCGAAAGAAGTCGTCGTCGTCGCCCGGGACGTCACCCCCAAAGAGCGCCGCGACGGTCGTGCGAGAGAACACCGGAGTCGCGACACTGATAGCGCTCGCCGCGGAGACGATGAGCCCTTCTACCAGCGGGATGAGATCGAGGTAGTTGGCGTTGTGGAGGTACAGCTCCAGCATCGTGAACTCGCGGGCGTGATGGCGGCCCGACTCCTCGTTCCGAAAGACGGGCGTCGTCGCGTAGACGCGGGGTAGGCCCGCGGCGAGCACACGTTTGAGCGCAAACTCCGGCGAGGTGTGGAGGAAGCCATCGGCGCAGGGCAGAGCTTCGATGTTGGCCTCGAGCGCGGGGCTCTGGACCAGGACCGGGGGCTGGACCTCGAGAAAGCCTTCGGCGGCCAGCGTGGATCGCAGCGAGGCGAGGACGGCCCCTCGCGCGCGGAGGAGGCGGGGGTTCAGAGCATCGCCCGCGACATGCGCGCGCCGAGGGTGCATGCCCGCCTAGACCGGAACCGAGGCGGATCCTCGCTCAGAGCCGCGAAACGTAGCTGCCACCATCCCGCGTATCGACCTTGAGCAGCTCGCCTTCTTTGACGAAGATGGGGACCTGGATTTCGGCCCCGCACTCAAGCTTGGCGTTCTTGGTGATGTTGTTCGAGGTGTTGCCCTTGACCGCGGGCTCGGTCCACGCGACCTTGCTTTCGATGAAGTTGGGCAACGTCACGTTGACCGCTCGGCCCTTGTAGAAGAGCACGTTGACTTCAAGGCTTTCGATCAGGAACTTCGCGTCGTCGGCGAGGACGGTGCCCTGGATTTCGACCTGGTCGTAGGTCTCGGTGTTCATGAAGGTGTAGATGCCCTGCTGTTCGTAGAGGAACTGCATGGGCTGCTCCTCAACGTCGGCTTCCTCGAGGATTTCTCCCGAGCGGTACGTTCGGTCGATGACCGCGCCGGTAAGCAGGTTCTTGAGCTTGGTGCGGGTGAACGCGGTGCCCTTTCCCGGCTTTACGAACTGGAAGTACACGATGGTATAGGGGGAGCCTTCGGTCTCGACCTTGAGTCCGTTGCGGAAATCCGAGGTTTGGTAGGACATGACGACACCGGGGAAGGCGCGCGGCTATCACGCAGGCGCTGTGTTGGGTAGGCCCGAGGCGGAGTCGTCGTTTCCGTGGTTGAGATCGGTACAATGGGCGCGTGTCGCGGCGCGGTTCCCCGTGCGCCTTCCTCGCGGATACCTCGGCGACGCGACGCGACCGGACGATCCTCGGTTGCTCACCGCGCTCCCCGACGACCGCGAGGTGGTCGACGACGTCGGCGACATCCCCGATCCGGTTGGGGAGCAGGCGCTGTCGCCGCTGCCCTGGGTGGTGCGCAAGCACCAGGACCGCGTGCTTCTGCTTTTGACCAAGCGCTGCCATGTGTACTGTCGGTACTGTTTCCGTCGCGACCACCAACCGGGCGCCGCTGAAGACCCGTCGCCGAGCGAATGGGCCGCGATGTTCCGCTACGCCCGTGGCAGCGGCGCGAAAGAGGTGATCCTCAGCGGCGGCGACCCGTTGGCGATCTCCGATACCCGGCTTTTCGAGGCCATCGACTCGCTGCGTCCAGACATCCCCGTCGTTCGCATCCACACCCGCGCGCCGATCACCTTTCCGCAGCGCATCACCGCCCGGCTGGTTTCCGAGCTGCGAGCCCGCGCGCCAGTCTGGGTGCTCGTCCACGCCAACCACCCGGTGGAGCTTAGCCCGCCGGTCAGAGACGCGTTGTCGCGACTGGTCGATGCGGGAATTCCGGTGTTGAATCAGGCCGTTCTGCTGCGCGGCCTCAACGACGACGAGAATGTCCTTGCCGAGTTGTCGGAAGAGCTGGTTCGGCTTCGCGTCTTCCCGTACTACCTCCACCATACCGACGCCGCGCCGGGGAACGCCGCTTTTCGGGTTTCGTTGGACGCCGGGAAAGCGCTCTACGAACGTTTGCGCAAGCGGGTGTCGGGGATCGCCCTCCCGACCTACGTGATCGACCCTCCCGACGGCACCGGCAAGCGGGTTATCGGGTACGGACTCCCGTAGACCGCCGCATGGCTGTTCGCTCCGCGTCCCGCACCTACCCGACGATTCGGTCCTTCCTCGAAGAATGGGGCGGCACCTTGCGTACCGGCGCGATCGTGCTTCCGGCCGATGCCATCGACGGCGAGCCAGCCGCAGAAATGAAGGTCGATCTGGTGCTGCCGCTGGCAGGGCGGCTGGGCCCGGTGTCCGGACAGCTCATCCAGCGCCTTCCGGACGGGTCGACCGTGCTACGCGTCGCCGAGTGGCCGGAATCGGTCTACGAGGCCGTGGAGCGCCTCGCGGCTGAGGTGGACGACATTCGCCGTTACCTGCTTGACAAGGGGGTGGTCGGGCCGCCCGTGGGCGCCGCCGACCCCGAAGTGGACGCGTTGCGGCGCCGCGTACGCGAGCTTGAGTCGCGGCCCGCCACGGTCATTCAGGCGGCTCCCCGTCAGGGTGACACCGCCCCGGTCAACGTGGTCCACGACGAAGATGGGAACGTGGTTGTAGAGCGCGGACTCGTCGTTCCGGACGTCCGCCACCTGCCACCGGCGCTCAGTGGTCAAGTCGGGGATCGCAGCCTCCGGGACGCGATGATGGAGTTGGCGCTCGAACGGGTGACCGGCCTTTTGACTGTCGAACGGCCCGATGGCTCGATGCGGTGGGGCTTCTGGCAGAAAGGGGGTCCGGTGGCGTGGCGCACCGAGCCCATCGGCGAGGACGAGGTCCTTGGCCTGCTGATGTTCCGCGCCAACCAGCTCCGAAAGGAACAGTTGGAAGAATCGCTGAACATCATGGAGACGACCGGTGTGCGCCAGGGAGAAGCGCTCATCGAAATGGGCGTCATCAGCTTCGCCCAGCTGGTGCTTTTGCTTCAGAAACAGACGGAGTTCGTGTACCAGCGGGTCCTCCGCGAGCGTGAGGGCAACTGGACGTTCCACGTTCTCGAGGGGCTTCCCGAGCGCTACATCAGCCCCCCGCTCCGGGTCCCGTCGCTCCTCTTCCGGGCGCTGCGTAGTCACGTAAAAGACATGGCCGCCGAAGAGTTGGCGACTACCCTGCGTCCGTGGTTGGACAAATATGTATTCCTGGCCGAGGGGGCCGAGCGCGTCATCAGCGAGATGAAAACCAACGCCGAAGAACAGGCGTTCTTCAGGATTCTCACCTCGACCAGCTATCGCTTGCGGGAGTTGTTTGCGGTCTCCAATCTATCGCGCTCGGCGACGGCGGGTATGATCTGGACCCTCGCCGATTTGCACCTCGTGGAGTTCCTCGACGCCGAGGCGGACAGCCGCGCCAGTGAACGTATGCAGCGTGTGCTTGCCGACCGGCAGCGCGCCGTCACCAAGGGCACGCTCTTCGAGTCGCTGGACCTGCACTGGATATGTACGACCGAGGATGTCGAGGCGGGCTGGGCCAAGCTCAACGCCGAGTTCGGACCCCTGAGCCTGGCCCGCTGGGGTCCGACCCACGCCGAGTCGGTGGGGCAGCTGCACGTGTCGATGAAGAAGGCCTACGATCGGCTTGTCGTCGAAGCGGAGCGCCGCGAATACCGGTCCAGCATCATCGAGAAGATGAAGATCGAACAGTCGGCGGAAATGTTGGCCAAGAAGGGCGACATGTCGGTGATGAAAGAAAACGTGCGGGAATCGTTGGATTGTTACCAGAAGGCGTGCGAGTTGATGCCAAACGTGGCGGAGTACCGGGAAGGACTGCAGCGGGCAAGGCAGTTCCGGTAGGGAGAGCCGGGGGTGGTGTTCCTCGCTGGCCTGCTCCTCGCCATCCTCCATGCGCCGGTTCGAGATGGCGGACGACGCCAGCCTCCTCTGCTGCTGCGTGGATCTGTTCTGGATCGAAGCAGGGCTGACGAGGACGGCGAAGTCCTGCGATTGACGCACGTGGCGAGGACCCGCGCGCGCCGATGCTCACCAACGCTACAACAACCGCCCCAGCGGGCTGTCGTACAGCAGCTTCAGCATCCGCCGCAAAAGCGGCAAACTATTTTTGTCATACGGGAACCACCACAGCTCGCGCTGCAACCATGGCAGCGCGTCGTAGTTGACATGGCGGGCTTCGCACATGCCGCGGAGGCCGTCGTCGCTGTGGGCCACGCCGATGCCGGAGGACTTCAGCCCCGCCCACGGCGTTTCTGGCGCGGCCGCGGTGGCCAGCACGTCGTTGACCATGACGGTGCCGGCGCGGATCTGTTCGGCCATGCGTCGGCCGCGGCCGCCGTTCTTTGTGAAGACGTAGGCGAGCAAGCCGAGGTGGCTGCGGTTGGCTTCGAGGATGGCTTCCGCTTCGCTGCCGACCTTGAGCACCGGCACCACCGGCCCGAAGGTTTCCTGGTTCACGATGTCCATGTCGATGGTGACGCCGGTCAAGACCGTGGGCTCGTAGAAGAAACCGGCGCCCTCGACGCGTTTTCCGCCGCAAGCCACCGTCGCGCCCTTGGCGACGGCGTCGGCGACGAGCCGTTCGACGATCTCGAGCTGGCGCTGGTTGACGAGGGGGCCGACGTCGATATCGGCGGCGCCGCTGGCGTCGCCGACGCGGAGGGCTTTGACGCGAGTGACCAGCTTGCCCACGAAGGCGTCGTGCACCTTTTCGTGGACGACGAGGCGCTCGATCGACGCGCACACCTGACCGGCGTTGGCGTACCCGCCCCACAAAACCGCTTCGAGGGTGCGGGTGGTGTCGGCATCCTCCATGACCAAGGCGGGTGCTTTGCCGCCCAGCTCCAGGACACAGGGAATCAGCCGCTCGCCGCACATCGCGGCGACCTTGCGGCCAGTCGCGACACTGCCAGTGAACTCCACGAAGTCCACCCCCGCGCCGATGAGCGCGGCGCCCACATCGCCGAAGCCGTTGACCAGCTGTAGGCAGCCTTCGGGCACGCCGCCATCGATGTAGCAGCGGCGGAGCAGCTGCGCGGAAAGCGGCGTGAACTCGCTGGGCTTGAGCACGACCGCGTTGCCGGCCACCAGCGCCATGGCCGCGCCGCCGAAGCCCAGGTGGTTGGGGAAGTTCCAGGGCGCGATGATCGCGCACACGCCACGGGGCCGGTAGTGGACATAGCTCGCGCGATGTTTCAAGAGCCGCATCGGAATGCTTTGCGGTGCCAGGATGCGCTCGGCTTCGTTGCCGAAGTAGGTCAAGAGCTCCAGCTGGGTGAGCACCTCGTGGAGGAGCCCTTCGTGGCGGGGTTTGCCGTTTTCACGGGCGGCATTTTCCACGATGGCGTCGGTCTGCGCGAGAATCGTTTTGCGCACCTTCAGGAGGATTTCGGCGCGCGCGGCCACCGGACGCAAGCCCCACTCGACCTGTGCGTCCCTCGCTTTCTGGACGATGGCGCGAATACTGTCGGGGGTGTCGATCTCGACTTCGCCGACGAGCTCGCCGTTGGCGGGCGAGTGGATGCGGAGGGTGCTCATGGGCCGTTCCGGAGGGTGCGCGCTGAGGTAACCCGTGGCCATCCACCCCTGAATGCGGCCGCTCGTGAGGCATGCCCTGCTCGCATCTACTGGTGCTTGGCTGCCGCGACGACGCCGCGCCGCGAACCAGCCCCTTCCTGACGAAGGACGTCCGGTCGCGTCGCGGCGCCCGCAAGGCCTTCCTGCGTCAGTCCGCCGAAGAGAACGACGCTTCGTCGGCGTAGCTGGCGGAGGTGAAGCCACAGGCGCTCTCCTCGCCGACCTGGTCGTAGAGTTCGGCGTTGTCGACCCAGTAGCTGGTCAGAAAATCGGTGCCCCAGCACTCGCTCGCGCTGACATTTTCGATGCCGAGGTCGCCGCCGAGGATCTGTCCGTCGCCGCGACCGACGCCGTCGGCCTGCCAGCGGGACTTCAGGGTCACGATCTCGTCGGTGCCGCTGAGGTTGAGGTCGGCGAGGTAGGCGAGGTCCATCTCGCCCGCGCCCTCGAAGTCTTCGTCGTAGTCGTAGACGGCGTCGTACTTCGGCAGGTTCTCGAAGCCGTAATCGTCGGTGGCGACCAGGGCGCTGACGCCGGTTTCGTCGTAGCTGTACTCGGTGGCGAAGGTGCCGACGAGGTTGTTGCTGGGGTCCAGGGCGTTGGCGGCGGTGAAGTCGATGATGAACTTGCCAGTCGCCGCCTCACGGGTGGCGCCGGCCTCGACTTCGCCCGCCACGAACGCGACGGCGTCCGCTTCGACCGTGCCGCCGTTGGGGACCATGAACAGGCTCCACGTGTAACTTTCGTCCTCGGCCCGCTTGACCCACACGCCCACCGACACCGGGTCCAGGCCGCTGTCTTTGTAGGGGCCCCAGAGCGCCTCCATCTCGGCCTCGTCGGTCCAGCTCGGGGCCTGCGTGGCGACCACACCCCAGGTGACGCCGAGCACCACGGTGATGACGCCGTTGACACTTTCCGTCACGTTGCGGGTGACGTCGTAGTAGTGGGCCCAGGCCTCGGGGTCGTCGGGCGATTTTGCGGCGTTGGACGCGATCGGCATGTTCACGCGGAGCTGGTCTTCGGTGGGGATGATGTCATCACCGAAGGTGCTGTCGTCGGGGCCGCCACAGGCGAGAAGGGCAAGAGAGAGAATCATGTGAGCTCCAGTTGTCGGGGTTGCGGCAGTCTGACCCGCATGGCCGCTGAGGTCGAAAAAGAAAATGCATACCAGCGCTGGAGTAGGTGCGGGTTCGTGGTGGTGCCGCTAGGATGCGGGGGCCCGGAGCCCACTGATGCGCGTTTGTGCCCTTTTGCTGTTGCTTGGCTGTCCCTCGACCGAGCCCGACACCGATGATGCGCCCCTGGGCCCCGCGGACGCGGACGCCGACGGCGACGGCTTCGACATCGAGAGCGACTGCGACGACGACGATGCCGCGGTCAACCCCGGCGCGGCCGAGCGGTGCAACGACGCCGACGACAACTGCGACGGCACCGTGGACGAAGAGCCCGTCGACATGACCACCTGGTACGCAGACAGCGACCGCGATGGGTACGGCGACGCGGCGGCGCGCAGGACCGCTTGCGATGCGCCTGACGGGTACGTGGCGGACGGCACCGACTGCAACGACGCCAGCACCGACTACCACCCCGGCGCCACGGAGACGGCTTGCGACGGTCCTGATTACAACTGCAATGGCATCTTCGATGAGGGGGACGCCGACGGCGACGGCTTCACCTCCTGCGATGACTGTGATGACACCCGCGTGGAAGTGCAACCCGGCGCGGCTGAGGCTTGCGACGGGCTCGATAACAACTGCGACGGAACCATCGACGAGGGGGCAGGGGACGCGCTCACGTTTTACGCGGACCTCGACGGTGATTTGTATGGCGACGCCGCCAACCCCATCGAGGCCTGCGCGCTGCCGCCCGGCGCCAGCGAAACCAAGAACGATTGCGACGACACCCTGGACTCGGTGCACCCCGGCGCCGACGAGTATTGCAACGGCATCGACGACGACTGTGACGAGGAGGAGGACGAGGACGCCGTCGATCTGTCCACCTGGTACTATGACGCTGATGGCGACGGGTATGGCAACGCCGCTGTCACCACGTTGGCTTGCGATGCGCCGCCCAGCTACGACGCGTCTTCGGATGACTGCAACGACGGCAACGGCCTCATCTACCCCGGCGCGACCGAATACTGCGGCGGCACCGACTGGGACTGCGACGGGGCCGTCGACGAAGCCGACAGCGTCGATGTGGTGCCGTATTACAGTGACACCGACGGCGACGGCTACTACGGCACCTACGCGGGCGACGCCTGCTCCGCGCCCGCTGGCTACGACGTCAGCGGCTCCGACTGCGACGAAGCCGACGACACCATCAACCCCGGCGCCGAGGACGTCTGCGACGACCAGGACAACGACTGCGATGGGGCGGTCGACGACGGACTGTCGGTGCCGGGCGTGTACGCCACGATCCAATCGGCCATCAACGCGTCTTCGTCGGGCCAGCATGTGTGTGTCGCGACCGGGGAGTACAACGAGGACCTCGACTTTGGCTCGCGCTCGATCACCGTCGAGGGGATGGACGGGTCGGACTACACGGTGATTGCTGGCACGGGGACGGGGACGGTCGTCACCATCTCGTCCGGGACACCGACCCTTCGGGGCTTCACCATCAAGGGCGGTGACGGCGGCAGCGGCGCAGGGATGTACGTGTATGGGGCGGATGCGGTGCTTGATGACTTGGTGATCTCCGGAAACACCTGCTCGGAGGAGTTCTGCTACGGTGTTGGTGCGCAACTCAATTATGCCAACGTCACCGCGACCGACGTCGTGATCTCGGGAAACTCGGCGACGCCGGCGCTGGGTACCTCCAGCTACGTCTACGTCACCGGCGTGGGTCTGAGCCTGACTGGGTGCACCGGGTCCTGGGAAGGGCTGGAAGTGTCGGGCAACTCCGCGACCTCGCCAACGCTCGCCGCCAGCCAGTACGCCTACCTGTACGGCACCGGCGTCTACCTCTCGAGCGACGCGTCCTCGTACGTCGACATGGTCGTCGAGGACAACACCGCCTCCCGCGCCGGTGCGAGCACCAGCAGCTACGCCTATGCCTACGGGGGCGGCATGTACGCAGGGTACGGCAGCTCCACGTTCGACGGCCTGACCGTACAATCCAACACCATCAGCACCCTGGGGTACTACGACCAGGGGCAGGGCGCGGGGCTCCATCTCAGCCAGGACACCAGCAGCTACGAGCACCTGGATGTCCGCGGAAACGTACTCGACACCTTTTACGGCGTGGGTGGCGGGATGTACATGGGCTACTACTCGACGCCCTCCATCACCAATGCCATCATCGCCGGGAACAAGGTTGGATTCTCGTCCACGGCCACAAACTACGCGCACGGCGCGGGTATCGCGACTGGCGAATACGCGGTCCCGGTGCTGGAGAACGTTGACATCTACGGAAACAAAGGCGTCGGCGAGTACGCCTCGGGCGGTGGCATCTATCTGTATTACTACGGTGGCGTTGTCACCAACAACGTGGCGGTGGCTGGAAATACGCTGACCTACACCGTGTCCGGCGGCGGTGGGGCGCTGGGTATGTACAGCCCTTCATACCTGAGTAGTTACTCGTTCACCAACTCCAACTTCTACGGGAACACTGCGGGGGAGTTCAGTGGGATCACCACGGTGGTGGGCTCGTCAGGCAACATTGGTGTCTTCCCCGGGTACACGAGCGTCAGCGGGAGTGACCCGACGGCTTGGAATTTGCTGCTCAGCGCGACGTCGGCGATGCAGAACGTCGGCGACAGCACGCTTTCGGACGTGGATGGCACCCGGAGTGACATTGGCGCGTATGGCGGGCCATCCGGCGCTTGGTAGCACTACGACCGGCCTCCCCTCATGGCCGGTCGCCGTTCGCGGCGCTATGATCAAGGCATGATCGCCCGCGTCAACCTCGCAGACCCCGCCTACGAGCCGTCCGACGACGACCTGAGCCGCTTGATGCACGACGCCTTCGCGGGGCTCAGCGGTGCACGGGAAGAGAGTCTCCGTGCGATGCGGGTGCGGATCGAGCGTCTTCAGATCGAGGCGCGGAAGCGCTTCGCCGCCAACCGGCGAGCGAACGCCGGCTCGTGAACCCGGCGCTGCTCGTCATCGCGGGGCCGAACGGCGCGGGGAAGACGACCGTCACAACGCGGCTTCGAGCGGACCACTGGAGCGAGGGCGTCGAGTACCTCAACCCCGACGACATCGCGCGCGATCGCTTCGGTGACTGGAACTCCCCGGAGGCGGTGCTCCACGCGGCGCGATGGGCGGAGGCCCGGCGGGAGGAGCTCCTTGTGTTGCAAGCCGGGATCGCGTTCGAGACCGTCTTCTCGGCGCCCGACAAGGTCGAGTTCATCCACCGCGCGCGGCAGGCCGGCTACTTCGTTCGCGTGTTCTTCATCGGGACAAGTGACCCGCGGATCAACGCCTCACGTGTCGCGGATCGGGTCATCCGCGGCGGCCACACGGTACCTATCGAGAAGATCGTGAAGCGGTACGAGCGGTCGTTGGCCAACCTCCCTCTGGCGATTGACATAGCCCACCGCGTGTACGTCTTCGACAACTCGATCGACGGCGTCGAGGCGCGACTGTGCGCCCGCACCCAGGACGGCCAGCTCCGCAAGGTGTACGGAGCGCTCCCGGATTGGGCCAGCGCCGCGGCCGAAGGACTGCCCCGTCACACCTCGTTCACGGACCTGCGCACCGCGGGCTGACTGCCTCTGGCGCGGACTCTGGGCTGGACAATGTCCCGGCTTCGTCAGGTCGATGCTCCATGGTCCCCATGAACCCCACGGCGGGCCGTGGGGCCCCCTTCGGGTATACGAAGCCGTGCTCAACATCGCCGGGGTCAAGCAGCCGAAGTTGAGGGCGCCGCCCAACGGCTGGAGCAAGAAGGTGGGGCTGTTGACTACGACGTAGCCTTCGCCGCCTTGCGGGCATCCCACGTCTCCAACAGGAAGACGGCGAGCGTGTGCGCCGCGTTTACCGAAAGGCGTGCGTGCCGTACCTCCACCTTGTAGGCGTTCCTGCCGCGCCCATGCGCCGAGCTGGCGTGCGTCCGGGCTGCCCCGAGACCATCCACGACCGAAGCCAGCCCTCCGAGGATGCGCTTGAGGTCATCGTCCACCAGCGCGGCTGGGTCAAGGCCAAGATGCTTCTGGACCACGGCCCAGAGCGGCTTGAGGGTCGCAACGCCCGGCATCTCCAGACCGGGGTTGTCCTCGATGTACACCTTGCAAAACGCTTCGAGGATGGCGCAGGCCGCCAACATCGCCGCAGCGGGGTCGGTGGCCAGCGTGCTCTCGGCCCGGTTGAACTCCGCTGTGAGGGCCGTGAGGTCTCGCGACCGTAGGATCATGTCCAGCGTGCGCGACGGGGCCAGCCCGGAGACGGGGTAGAGGTGGCCGCCGTTGCTGTATCGCAGGCCGTGCCTCGATAAAGCAGCCTCAATACGGCTATTGCGCTGCTTGATGTGCTCGTCGTTGTTGCCACCGTAGAAGCTGGACGCTGGCACTTCCTCCATCATGTTCTCGATGAGGCCACCGACGACGGTAAGCGGGTCGGTGCATCCCTTGTTGATAGTGTTCAGCCAAAGCTGGCACTTCACCGGCTTGCTGCCCTGCGGCGGGTCACCAGGAGCGCCCTTCTCGGCGAACAAAAGGTCGAGCTGGGCGTGGCTGTACCGCGTGGACAGGATGTCCGCGACCACGGCCAATACTGGATTCGGGACCTTCACGACGCTCAACCCCGGCTTGCGGTGCGCCCCTTTAGACACCGGCCGTGGACCCGTCAAGGGGTCGTCAAGCCGCCCCAGCACCTCCGCCTCGCCCGCACGCCCGAAGACCGCCGACGGGGCACTACCGGCGGGAGAACGGCTGGACCAGGAAGGTGGGGCTGGTCACCGGTCTTGGCCCTCAGGGCTTCTCCGGCCCCTTGAGGACCGCCTCGGCCAACACCATCGGTAACGCTTCCTGGGCCGCCACCGGCAACGCCCCTGGGGGCCAAACCTTGGTCCCGTTCTGCTCCACGAACTTGACGGGGATCTTCGGGTTGTTGATGTCCTTGCCGCCGTCGTTATGCCACTTCTGTTCCCACTTGGAGAATAGAGGTTCGAGCTTGGCTTGCTCCAGGTGGTAGATGGCCAGTAGCTCAATCCCCCGGTAGACCGCGAAGAACCATTCGACCTTGCGGTACTTCGCGATGATGACCGGGTTGAGGTGATGGTGCGTGGAAAAGCTCCCGGTCAGGGCGCTATTGACCGACTTCAACTCGTACTCGTTGCCATGCTCGTCCTTCGCGTCGTTGCCCTCCCGCGTGCCCAGCGCCTTGAGCCCGGTGAGCAAGAGCATCTGGAGGAGCTTGCCACCGTTGTCCTGGAAGATGTCGTTGATGCCGTGCTTCTCCGCAAGACGTTGGTATTCGAGGATGTACGGGAACAACCGCACCATCTCCTCGGCGTCGGAGTGGGGCGTGACCACCTTCATTCAGGTAGCCCTTGCGGGTCCAGCAACGCTGCGATGGAGAGCCCCACGGCAGCCGCCAGCTTCTCCATCGTGTCGATGGACACGTTGTTCTCGGCCCGCTCAACCGCACCGACGAAGGTGCGATGCACGCCAGCCTGTTCCCCCAAGCTCTCCTGGGACAACCCCTTCGCAACGCGGGCCCGCCGGAGGTTTTCTCCGAAGACGACGCGGGAAGGGGTGTCCGGCTGGAAGGGCATCAGCCCAGCAGCGTTTCCCGGCGACCGAGGCTCGTCTACAGCATATGAATAGCGGAGATGGGCACGCCTTGATAGTGGGCCATCCGGAGAATCCCGTGATCCCAGCCAGCCTCCTCGGCAACCAGGTCTATCGTACGAAGAACGGCGTCCAGCTTTGTGGCGACAGCCGCGAACTTCTGGCTAAGCTCCCCCCGGAGTCGGTGGACCTCATCGTCACCTCGCCTCCGTTCGCGCTGCTTCGCGAGAAGACGTACGGGAACGAGAGCCAGGAAGACTACGTGGACTGGCTCCTGGCGTTCGGGAGGGCGGCGCTCCCCGCGTTGAAGGAGACGGGGTCGTTCGTGATGGACCTCGGCGGGGCCTACCAGCGCGGGAAGCCCATCCGGTCACTGTACCAGTGGCGCGTGCTCCTACGGATGTGCGACGAGGTGGGCTACCGGCTGGCCGAGGAGTTCTACTGGCACAACCCAGCGAAGCTGCCATCCCCTATCGAGTGGGTCAACAAGCGGAAAATCCGGGTCAAGGATTCCGTGAACACCGTCTGGTGGTTCAGCAAGACCGATTGGCCGAAAGCCGACGTTCGGCGTGTCCTTGCACCGTACTCCGACCGCATGAAGAAGCTCATCAAGGACCCCGACGCTTTCTACAAGCCGAAGGACCGCCCCTCCGGCCACGACATCTCCAAGGGGTTTGGCACGGACAACGGGGGAGCCATCCCGCCGAACCTGCTCACCTACCCCAACACCGACTCGAACTCACACTACCTGCGGACCTGCAAGGCGATGGGTAAGGACAGCCATCCTGCACGTTTCCCTTCGGACCTGCCTGGGTTCTTCATCAACTTCCTGACTGAACCCGGCGATACGGTGGTAGACATCTTCTCCGGCTCAAACACGACCGGCAAGGTTGCCGAAGACCTCGGCAGGAAGTGGGTCGGGATGGAACTTCTGCGGGACTACGCGGCCCTGTCGGCGCTTCGGTTCATGGATGGCCTACCACTTCCATCGGTTCAAGCAGCTTTCACACGGATGGAAGGCGGGCAAGTTGAAGACCTGTCCGAGACCTACAAGCCCGTTCCCCAGCAAGGCGGGTTGTTCGTGGGCGCGAAGTAGCCCCGTCCGCGCCCCTACGGGCGCCCCAGCACCCGCGCCTGCTCCCGAGCCCCGAAGACCCGTCAAGGGGCACGACGTAGGCGTGCAGCGGCAGCCCGGATACAAGACGCGACGCCTACCCCGGAAGCCGCACGATGGACCTTGTAGACCAGCTCCGAATCCTCTCCTCCCGCCTCCCCCAGCTCACCTTGCTGTGCAAGACCGAGGAGGCCACGAAGCACTCGATGGTGATGCCCTTCATCCGGGCGTTGGGCTACGACCCCTTCGACCCAACCGAGGTAGTACCGGAGTTTATCGCGGATGTGGGCATCAAGAAGGGTGAGAAGATCGACTACGCCATCATGCGGAACGGCAAGCCCATCATGCTGTTCGAGTGCAAGATGGTCGGGACCAACCTCGATAACGAGCACGCCAGTCAGCTTTTCCGCTACTACCACGTCACCAGCGCCCGCATCGGCGTCCTGACGAACGGCACGCTCTACCGGTTCTTCACCGACCTGGAGGAGCCGAACAAGATGGACGCCAAGCCGTTCTTGGAGTTCAACCTCCTGGAGATGCACGCGCCCACGGTGGAGGAGGTCAAGCGGTTCACCAAGGCGGGCTTCAACGTGGACGACGTGTTGAGCGCCGCCGTCGAGTTGAAGTACACGAAGGAGATCAAACGGCTGCTCTCGGAACAGATGGAGGCCCCGTCCGACGAGATCGTGCGGTTCTTCACCGGCCGGGTGTACAGCGGGCAGAAGACCCAGAAGGTCATCACCCAGTTCACCGACATCACGAAGCGCGCCCTCAACCAGTTTGTCAACGAGCGCATCAACGAGCGGTTGAAGTCGGCCCTTGGACCCGACTCCCCCACGGTGGAAGCCTCGCGGTCGGCTGCACCGGCAGCGGTCGCCGCCCCCGTGGCCACGACCCCTGAGGCGGCAGCCGACGAGGCCAAGATCATCACGACCGAGGAGGAGCGGGAAGCCTTCTACATCGTCAAGGCCATCCTGCGGGAAGCCGTGGACCCGAAGCGCGTCGTTATGCGGGACCAGCAGAGCTTCTGCTCGGTGTTGCTCGACGACAACAACCGCAAGCCGCTCTGTCGCCTCTACCTTGGGACGGCCAAGAAGCAGCTTGGGCTGATGGACGCGGAGAAGAAGGAGGAGCGGGTGACCCTCACCGAACTTCAGGACATCTTGAAGTACGCCGACCGCTTGAAGTTGACCGCTGGGTACTACGCCACGAAATAGGGCGCTACGGGCGTAGACGCCTGCCCCAGCACCCGCACCCCTACCGGGTGCGCCCAGACCCGCCCACGACCCCCGTAGGGCCGGATTCGGCGTGCGCGCCCCTACGTGGTACACGGCAAAAGCCACCTCTACCCACGGGACCACCATGCTATTCGCTCTCCGCCTCGCCTGCGGCGCGTCAACCGGCCCCGACGGCAAGCCCTCCAAGACCACGGCCGAGGTGCTGGCGGACGGTGACAAGGCCATCATGGAGAGCCAGTTGCGGCTCGCCTCGCTTCAACTACAGAACGACGACATGGACGCCGCACGGGCCACCTTGATGAAGGTGCTGGAGAAGGACCCGACCAACATCGACGCCACGAGCGCCGTTGCCACCATCGACATCGCCAAGAAGAATCAAACGTGGCAGGTAACGGACAAGACTGACGAGATGGAGGGCTCCCGCGTGGTCATCGTCGCCGTTGAGGCCACCGACACCTACATCTATCACACGAGGGACAGGAAGCGCCCCACGATGTACATCCGGTGCAAGGGGGGCAAACTGGAAGCCTACATCAACAACGATGCCCAGGCTGATGATGCCTACGACGGCGTGACCGTGAAGGTCAAGTTCGGAGAGGGCAAGCCCATCTCGTTGTCCGCCAGCGAGAGCACGGACCACGAGGCGCTGTTCATCAACAAGCCGAAGACCCTGGTAGCTGGGTTCAGCGGGCAGACCACGATGCTCTACCAGTTCACGCCGTTCTCGTCGGCTCCCGCTACCCTTCACTTCAACGTGTCGGGCTGGGATGAAAAGGCAGCGCCGCTCAAGGAAGCCTGCAAGCTCAAGTAACCTCAAGCCCTCAACGGCTCCGTCACCACTACGACCGACGATGCCGACCCACCCATCCACAGCAGCTTCCCCGTGCCCTTGGGGAGCGTGGTCCACACCCCAGCCGGCAAGGGCATCCGTACAGCATCGGACCCACCAGCCCCATCGGTGAGCGACAAGTAGGCGTCCCCGCCCACGGGGTAGGCCCGCACGACCAACCGCCCCACGGAGGCCGGGAGGGACACCGCGACTACACCGGCCACGGGCAACGACGCCACGACCCCGCACGGACCAGCATCGGCAGCCGGTATCCCCCCGGCGATCCCCTACAGCGCTGCGGCCGGGGTCCTTGCGAGCCGAAGCGGAGTGAGATCGGCGACGCGATTCACGGGGTGATCGTTGATGACACCGAGCACGGTATTGAGGTATCCCCAGGGGTCGATGCCGTGGAGTCG